>CAKSOL010000001.1 GCA_934477125.1 uncultured Eubacteriales bacterium
ACTGCCGACCACATTACGGTACTTGGCGATTATATTGCGTTGGCAATCACATTGCACACGGATGGCAGTGCAATAAGAGATCCGGGTCTTTATATTGACAGCATTACCGTAGAGCCTGTAAAGGTAACAAGCGTAACCAATAGCTACGATGAAGAAACTACATTGTTTATGGGGCTTTCGGGCACGGGCAACAGTATTATTTTCAATTCAAAAGACAAGGTATCTGCAAGCCCGCAAAACGGAACCTTTAAGCGTTTGGGTAAAACCGTTGAATACATAAAGGGCGTAGGCGAAAATGGTACTGCAGGTCTTAAAGTGAAAACTATTGACACTGCAAATGCAAGCGAACCGACGGCATTAAAGATTTATGATCCCTCAACTGTTATTGAGGGTCCTGCCGGTTGGTTCTTGCCGGAAAACCGAACGGCATATCGTATAACTCTGCGTTATAAGCTGGATAGTAAAATCAGTCAGGATATTCATTTCGGATTGCGCGGGGTCAGTGCAGCCGGGGATATGGGCAATGTAGACGGCAGCAACAGCACCGTGCTTTCACAGTTCTATACTTTGTCCGCCGATACAGCGGCAACAGACGGCTGGCAGACTATAACTGCCGACCACATTACGGTACTTGGCGATTATATTGCGTTGGCAATCACATTGCACACGGATGGCAGTGCAATAAGCGATCCGGGTCTTTATATTGACAGCATTACCGTAGAGCCTGTAAAGGTAACAAGCGTAACCAACAGCTACGATGAAGAAACCACATTGTTTATGGGGCTTTCGAGTACAGGCAACAGTATTATTTTCAATTCAAAAGACAAGGTATCGGCAAGTCCGGGAAACGGGAACTTTAAGCGTTTGAGTAAAGCCGTGGAATACCTAAAGGGTGTAGGAGAAAACGGTACTGCAGGTCTTAAAGTGAAAACTATCTACAAAGCAAATGCAGATGAACCGACAGCGTTAAAAATTTATGATCCCTCAACTGTTATTGAGGGTCCTGCCGGTTGGTTCTTGCCGGAAAACCGGACAGCATACCGTATAACTCTGCGTTATAAGCTGGATAGTGAAATCAGTCAGGATATTCATTTCGGATTGCGCGGGGTCAGTGCAGCCGGAGATATGGGTTTTGTAACTGACAGCAACAGCACCGTGCTTTCACAGTTCTATACTTTGCCTGCCGATACAGCGGCAACAGACGGCTGGCAGACAATAACTGCCGACCACGTTACGGTACTTGGCGATTATATTGCGTTGGCAATTACATTGCACACGGATGACAGTGATATAAGCGATCCGGGTCTTTATATTGACAGCGTTACCGTAGAACCTGTAAAGGTGGACGGAACGGTAAACAATTATGATGATGACGGCGTATACTATCAGCAATTTGATAATTACGGTTATTTTAACCGTACATATGACAAGGCAGGAAAGAATAATATTGACGCAGCTTTGACATTCCCGCACTTTGCAAACGGTACATTTACGGAAAACGGCGGTGTTAACGGCAGCCGTGCATTTGGCTTTACAAGCGCTTCACAATCCAAAAATGATTACCCGGTGGCTGTGCGTGTTTATGATTCGGGTTCCGCAGGGAAGCAGTTATTTATTCCCCAAAAAAACACCACTTACAGAATTAAGCTTAAATATAATCTTCCCGAGCATTTGGATTGGGCAAATCTGTATTTGAGTGTAAATGGTATGGCGGTACAAAGCGGCGCCTTCGGCAGAGGCGATGAGCTTGCAAAGGTGGTTCAGATATGGCGTGATTCTGAGATTGCTACGGGGCAGTGGCTTGAAGCAACCGCTACATTCACTACCGGAGATACGGATTACGAAGGATTAGGTCTTTTCTTTGCTACTTTAAACAATGCTACGGTAAATGTAAAGCTGTGGATAGACGATATAGAGATTACAAAGGTAACGTATCCTTACGGAGACGTTAATATGGATGAGAAAGTTGATATTCGTGATCTCGTTAGGCTCAAGAAGATTTCTGTAGGAGAAGCGCCGGAAACCGCAAATGCAAATATGGATGATGATCCGGCTATTAACGCAACGGATATTTCAATTTTGAGAAAGCTTCTTTTAGGTATTTCTGACGAAATCACGGTTAATTCCCAAACGGGAATTAGCGAAGGCACGGGGGACTCAAAGTCCCCCGTCCGTTCTTTGTGGAAGGCGCTTGGTATGGTAAACGACGGGGGAACCATTCATATTGAAGGCGTATATTCAGTATCAGAGGCCGATGTAATAGCGGGCGGCAAACGGGTTACGGTCACCGGCGGGGCGCTGGATTTTACGAAAATCGACAGTGTGAAACTCGGCGGTGCCTTTACATTTCGTGATATCAATATCCGATGGCAGGACGGTTGTGAAGTTTTTGCGTGTGGTAATGCTGTCACAATTGCAGAGTCGGTGAACATAACCGGTGTACCGGCTGCACTGTACGGCGGAGCTGCAGGCGGCACAATAGAAGAAACAAACCTACGGGTACTGGCCGGAAACTATAAAGTAATCTACGGCGGATCCGGCGGCGGAATTATTACCGGAGATACAAACTTATATATAGGCGGCAGTGCGAACAGTAATGCAATTGAAACATCTCATAATACGGATTATATTATTTTCGGCGGTTCTAACAGCGGTACTGTAATGGGCAGCACTCATTTAACGCTTGCCGGAGAAAAAGCTAATTATTCCTACGGCGGCGGAGCAAATTCATCATCATCTGTCAGAGGAACCTGTTTTACCGAATTGTGCGGTATGCGGCTTATGAGTGTTTACGGCGGCTCACGCAGCGGAGGAGAAGTCAGTGCAACCGATATTGTAATGACTTCGGGTTGGTGTGAACAAATTTTCGGCGGAAGCGAGCATTCTCCTATAATCGGTAAAACCGAAATTAACCTGACAGGCGGCACAGTCGTGCGGCGTATTTACGGAGGCTGCTATGACAGCAATTCTGCAAATTTTGTAACAGGAACAACGACCGTGCGTTTGGGCGGGTCTGTTAACTACACGGGAAATTATGTGGGTTGGGGAGAAAATACGATTTGTGCCGGAAGCAGAATCGGCAATCGTGCGGAAGAAGTTTCTTCACTCTATATCGAAACACAGGAATTGTATGATTCGCTTAAAGAAAAAATCGGAAGATATACGGGATATGGCTGTGATTACCTCTATATTGCCGGAATAAAGCAGTGAAAATATTAAGATTATCAAAACAAAAGGAGAAAAAATAATGATAAAAGTATTGATATATAACGAGTTTATTCATGAACAAAACGACAGCAGGGTAAGGGAAATTTACCCAAACGGAATACATAATCTTCTTAAGTCGCAAATAGAGGATGAAAACATAGTTGTTGATACGGTTACCTTAAATGATGTTAATACCATAACAGAGGAACGGCTTGCAGATACTGATGTTTTGATTTGGTGGGGTCATTTGGCGCATGATAAAGTGCCTGAAGAGGTAGCCGAAAGGGTTAAAGCTGCTGTAAATTCGGGTATGGGCTTTATTGCATTACACTCTGCTCACCATTCAAAGCCCTTTAAGAAAATTCTCGGCACAACCTGCAATTTAACATGGCGGGAAGAGCCCGACAGAGAGTTGGTATGGGTTATAAATCCGCATCACCCCATTTCACAAGGTTTGGGTCGGTTTATTAAGTTGGATGAAGAAGAAGCATACGGTGAGCCTTTTGCTGTTCCGGAGCCCGATGAGTTAGTTTTCATCGGATCATTTAAAGAGGGCGAGGTTTTTCGTTCGGGATGCTGCTATCATAGAGGCGGGAATATATTCTATTTTCAACCCGGTCACGAAGAATATAAAACGTTTTATAATAAAGATATTATCAGGGTTATCAGAAATGCGATATATTGGGCAAAGCCAACCTGCAGAAGGACTATCGGAGTACCAATGGTGAAAAAACCTTTGGAAGATTAACAGGTATTAAAACAAGACGTTATTTTTCAAAAAATTTATTGTGAGCACATGGAGGAAATCAATATGGCATTAGATTTAAACAATTTTTCAAATAATCAAACCGAGGTAAGCAGTGTAATCGGCGATAAAACACTTCGCGTTGGTATAATCGGTACGGGCGGAATTTCAGGCGCACATATTAAAACCTATATGGCTCAGCCTGATGTTGAAATAGTGGCAGGCTGCGATTTAATACCCGGTAAAGCAGAAAAAAAATTTGCTGAATACAAAGTTGAAAATGCAAAATTTTTCACAGATTATAAGGAAATGATTGATACTGTTCCGATGGACGCGGTATCCGTTTGCACTTATAACCGCACGCATGCCGAGTGCACAATTTATGCACTTGAGCACGGTCTGAATGTTTTACTTGAAAAGCCGATGAGCGTTACTCTTGAAGAAGCTGTGGCTATTCGTAAGGCCGAAAAGAAAAGCGGAAAAATAGTATCGGTAGGCTTTCAACCGCGTCTTGATGCAAATATGAAAATGATAAAGAAAATCGTTCAATCGGGCGAACTCGGAAGAATTTACTATGTTCAGACAGGCGGTGGCCGCAGACACGGTATTCCGGTAAGCTGGTCTGAAACATTTATTGAGAACGATAAGGCGGGTCTCGGCGCTCTCGGTGATATCGGCTGCTACTCTATCGACCTCGTTATGAATGCGCTCGGCAATCCGAAACCTTTAACCGTTACAGGTACCGCTACAGATTATTTCGGCACCACCCCCGAGGCTTATTCGCAGGTAGGTAAGCCGGAGTGCGCTAAGAAATTCAGCGTTGACGATTTTGCATCGGCCTATATTCGTCTTGAAGGCGGCATAATCCTTGACTTCCGTATTGCATGGTATATGCATCTTGATACTCCCGGAGACACCATCATTATGGGTACCAAAGGATCTTTGCGTGTTCCGTCTACCGATTGCTGGAACGGAACCTTTGACAAACCGTTAATAATCTACCATGATGTTGCCGGCGAACCCGTAGAAACTGTTATTCCTTTACTGCCCGCAACAAAGGATTTGTGGAATAAAAAAATTCGTTCTTTTCTTGACGCGGTTATAACCGGTGGTAAAGCGCCTGTTCCCACTGATGAAATTATATACAATCAGGCAATACTTGATGGTATTGAGCGCTCAAGTGAGTGCGGTCATGAGGTTGCTATTGAAATCCCTGAAATTTAACAAAACACTTTCCATGTAAAATCGCTTTTCTATATTAAACTATAATTATTCAAAATAATTTTGGCACATAAAGGAAGAAAAAGCTTTCTTTATGTACCTTTAATATTTGAGCAAAATTTAAATAATAAATTTTTTATTTAAAAACTTAAGATTTGCCTCGGAAATTTGTTTTAATATAAATGTAAATACGCATAACCTCTTAACTTTTGAGTTTGGAGGTGTGAAACGCGTAATTATTTAGATATATTATTGGAGGAATTATTATCATGTAGCAAGGTAAACAACGATTGTATTGAAAAGGATTTACATACAATCAGTCAAAAGCAGATAAAACTTGAGTTTAGAAAAATATTAGATAAGTTAGCGATAAATATAATTGAAAACAACCTTGAAAACGAAATGCTAATGCAGGCGCTTTTAGAATTGGCGCGAGTGGAACGTATTATAATTGTATTACATTTTTTGTGCGGAATGAAACTGTCTGAAATAGCTTATCTTTTAGAAACGGATTTGAACAGTATTTATGTTCAGAGATGTACCGCAATTAAACATTTAAAAAATATATTGATGTAACAGCGACTTTTGCCGTGTTATATATGAACCTTGAAAAATATGCCTATGGGCATTATTGAAAGCATACTGTAAAACAGATGGAGAGCAACAATATATGCTTGCGATGACCCTGTGAAGACACTTGCCGTGGGCTTGGACGGTAAGCGGGCAGAAGTCAGCCCGTTGCAGTATGCCCCTGCGGAGGGGCTAAATACTCCGTGGATTGTTTTTTATTTAGCATTATTTTCTCAAACTGTTGTTGTGTACCCGAAAAACAGAAAGTCAAATTTGACAAAATGAATCAGATGTGTATACTGAAGAGCGGTGGCTGTATCACCGGCATTCTTCGGTATGCGAAAATAACGGAGGTGCTGTATGCAGATCGAAGGCAAAGGAAAAAGACCGAAGGATCTTAACCCTGCGCAGACGCAGATTTACAATATAAACGGCACGGTTATAAAGGTTGAGCCTAAATTTAAGGAAACAGGCAAAACGCTGTTTTCTTCACTCGGTCGTATGATTTTCAAAGATTTTAAGCAATCCTAAATTCCTTTCGGCAGCCACGGTACAACTTTCGGTACTGTTTGTTTGACTGCGGGAAGGAGGAAAAAATGAAACAGTCAAATGTCAGGAATAATAATTGCAGGAGAGCATTTTTGTATGTGCGCTTGTCGCGCGATGATGAATTGGAGGGTGAAAGCTACAGTATAAGCAATCAGAAAAAGCTGCTTACAAGGGTTGCAAGGGATAAGGGATATACGGATATTTCTGTATTCTGTGATGACGGAATTTCGGGTGTTACAATGAACAGACCGGAGTTCAACAAAATGATAGAGCAGTTAGAGCTCGGAAAAGCGTCGGCGGTATTCGTTAAGGACTTATCCCGGCTTGGCAGAAATTATATCGAGGTCGGAAGACTTACTGAAGAGTTCTTCCCCGAACATAATATAAGGCTTGTTTCGGTCTCGGATAATCTTGATACCGACGAGGGTGAAAGTGAGCTTACTCCAATAAAAAATCTTTTTAATGAATGGTACTCGCGTGATATAAGCAAAAAGCGCCGTATCAGCAATAAGATTAAAGGGGGAGCGGGAATACCGCTAAGCCCTCCGCCTTACGGTTATATCAAGGACCCCGAAAATCCGCAACGATGGATAGTAGATGAGGAAGCGGCAAATGTTGTGAAAATGATATTCGATATGTACCACAGCGGTCTCGGAACATTTCAAATAGCATTGGCTCTTATGGACGAAAAGATTTTAACGCCCTCAGAGTATGCCATTAAAAAGGGAATCAAAAAAGCCGGAGGGACATCCGGGAAAACTCATTCCGATCCATATCGCTGGGGACAGTCTACCGTTATTAAAATCTTAACCAAACAGGAATACTGCGGTGATGTTATAAACTTCAAAACCTATTCCAAATCGTATAAGAATAAGAAAAGGTATGTCAATGACAATATGATGGTTTTTAAGAATGTTCACGAGCCTATAATTGACCGCGAGCTTTTTGAACAAATCCAGCTTAAAAGGGGCAAAACAAGAAAACGCCTTATGGCAAACGGCGAAAAAAATATGTTTTCGGGCTTGCTTGTATGCTCCGATTGCGGCAGTAATCTTAATTACCATTTAAGCAGCCGCGGAATATCTTCGTTTTGCTGTCCAGGTTCTAACCAGGGAAGAAGAAAAGATTGTACATCCGCTCATTATGTTAGAATGGATTTTTTAGAAGAGGTTGTCCTTGCGGAAATACGCAGGCTTACCAGATTTGCAGGAAAGTATGAGGATTTATTTATAAAAACAGTAAGTGAGTTTTCAAGAGATACTTTGCAATCCAAAATTTCCGCATATCAGTCGGAGGTTCGCTCACTAACCTCCAGAGACAGGGAGCTTGACCGAATTTTTGAACGGTTATATGAGGATAATATTTCCGGCAAAATTCACGACGACAGATTTGCTAAGATGTCTGTCAATTATAATAATGAGCAAAAGGATATACGCGAAAAGCTGAAGCATTTGGGAAATCTTATTGATGAATTATCCGGCAAAGAAATTACTGCCGAAAAATTTGTTAAGGCAATAAAAAAGTATACCAGGGTCAAAAAACTGACCCCGTATATGCTTACCGAATTGATTGAGAAGATAGTGGTATATCCGGCAGAAAAGGTTGACGGAGTAAGAACGCAGCGATTGGTTATATATTATAACTGTGTGGGCGCTATTGATATTCCGACAGAGTTACCCATACCGGAGCCGGATATAACTTTGAACACCCGTAAGGGCGTAAATCTTACATATCTTCCTGCGTAAGCGACTTAACAGAACAAAATATAAAAACAGAGTGTTGTTAAAACTAACCTCTCGGCTACTATAACAACACTCTGTATGGTCGGGGTGACCGGGTTCGAACCGACGACATCCAGTTCCCAAAACTGGCGCGCTACCAACTGCGCTACACCCCGGCATTCTGTTAAACAGCTAATGCTTTCGGCAAATTTCAACGCGACTTATTATAACTCAAAATAATACAAATGTCAATTATTTATTTGCCGCTGACAGTCCGAAAGAATATGTAAAATTACCGCTTGTGCAGTTTTTTGACCGCTTGTGCAGATTGGGTTGCTATTTTTTCTGTTATAAAGTAAAATATAATTAAATAATTATGCTTTTAGGGGAGGCGGCTTGTGAAAATAGTTGTTTACGGAACAGAATCGGATAAATGCGAGCTTTTAAAGGCATTTGCGTGCCTGCCGGGTTACAGCTACCGGGATATTCGGCTTTCCGCCTTTCCTGACTACGACAGCTTTATAACCGGTCTTGGCGGAGAGCCCCCGGAGCTTATCGTAATAGCGGCGGACGGTGCCGCAGGGATGGAGGGGGTTATAGCCGCCAGAAATACCCTTGCGGGAGTTCCTGTTATATGGCTTTCGGATGACGGCGGCTTCGGCGCGCAGTCATATCGGCTGGGCTGCTCGTATTTTCATAAAAAGCCGGTTTCGCCGGAAATACTGTTATCGGCAATGGCAAAATGCGTATAGACAAAACAAGGCAGGGCAATTTTCCGTTTCGGGAGCTGCCGGCTGATAGTTTTGTCTGAACACTCAAAAATAAAGGAGAAAACTGATGAACGCGAAAATTTCACTCAAAAAGAGAATTGTTTCCGTAATACTGACGGTAATCATGGTATTTTCCATGGTACCGCTGTCGGTATTTGCGGCAAACGGCGGCGAGGCAGAGGTGACATTGGCAAACGGTTCGCCGGTCAATTTTAATGTCTACAGTCAAGCCGTTGCATACGCAAACGCAAACGACGGGAGTACGCTGAAGCTGCTTGACGACATTACAGTACCGGAGTTTGAAAATCTCGACGATATTCCATTCGTCACCGGCGAATTTACGCTGGATCTGAACGGAAAGAGCATCAACTATGTCAATGTCGGCTCGTATGATTATGACGAGGAAGCGGATGAGGAGATTAAGGGAACGCCCGGTACGCTGACCGTTACCGATAGCGTCGGTAACGGCAATATCGAGTATTTGGCAGTGAACGCCGGCGCGTTGACAGTCGCGGGCGGTGCGGTCAACTATATGTATGCGGAAAATTATGCCGCTGCGGTGAACGTCACCGGCGGTACGGTGGAAAACTTTTCTCTTTCCGACGGTAAGGACGAGGAGGTTTCCGCCACCGTTTCGGGCGGTGTGGTCCGCTGGCTCTATATGAACGGCGGCACGCTGACTGTGAACGGCGGCGAATACCCGGAAAAGATAAATATGGACTTAGGCGGCGGCACGACGAACATTGTAGGCGGCACCTTTGCAGACTTGGGACTGAAGATCAGTCATGGTGAGATTCGTCTGACCGGCGGCACATTTACGAAGATCTCCACCGAACTCAAAGTGGGCTCCAGTGAATATAGAGAGCCAACTCTCGCCAGCCTGCTTGGGGACGGCTGCGCGTTTTACGGCACCGACGGCAGCGGTATCGTAAATGCCGATGTGCTGACGCTGGAAAACGTCAAGATAATTGCAGACCATAAGCATAGCTATGGCAGCGGAGGCAAATGCACCGGGTGCGGTGCGCCGTGCCCGCACGGCAATGTGGTTGACGCCACGGGGGAGTGCAAGGATTGCGGCACCCAGCTTGAAGCAAAGGTGACCTATACGGGTAAAGCACCGGTGTTCTTTACCTCATTCCGCGAGGCTGTTGATTCTGTTTTCCACAACCAAAAGGCGCAGGTCACGGTTACTTTGCTCTATCCCAAATACGATTTGGGAATGAATCCGCTTTATCTGGAAAATAACAACAATATTAAACTGGATCTGAACGGTCACACCATGTCCGGCAGCGACAGTATTGTTGTTGAGGGAAACTCCGCTCTTACTGTGGCGAACGGCAAGCTTGATTCTAAGCTTACAATAGAGGCGGCAGGCGGAGATGTCACAGTAGAAAAAGACTGCGAAGGCGTTGGCACCATTAAGGTGACTGATGCCGAATCGACCGTGACGGTTTTCGGCGGCGATATTGGCAAACTGAGCTTGCCTTATACCGATACCGAGAGCCTTAAAAACATAAAGCTTTCCGGCGGTTATTTCAACTCTGTAAGCTTTTCGGGCGGCGACACGGTGGCTATTGCCGATATGCTGGAGGCAGGCTATGCCTTTAAGGATAACAAGGGCATACTGAAAACAACCCCGGGCGGCTTGGTGCCCTACGGTCTTACGGTGTCTGCCAAGACATACTTTGCCGAGCTGGAGGTAGTAAAATGCGAGCATAGCGCCGTAAATGAGGTTAAGGGCTACTGCAACTACTGCGGAAAGCTGTATGCAGGCAAGATAACCGACAAAAACGGCACGGTACGCTATGTTGAAGAATTGCTCAACGATGACTTTGCCGACGGAAACACGGTTATGCTGTTGCAGGACATTGATAATATTGTTCCGAAAAACAGCTGCACGATCGAGGTAGGCGGCAGATCGGTGAAAATGGTCAGCTTTATCGCGCAGGGCGAAACGCTGACGCTGAAAGGCTATGGTAAGATCGGCGTGGTCATCATCGGCTACAACGATACCGACAGCACGCTGGTAATCGAAGATACAGACTACCGGAACCGCGTCAAGATCGGTACGCTGTCCGTCAACAAGACCACGAAAACCAAGCTGACAGGCGGACAGTTTGACAAAATTGAGCGTAAAGACGGTCGTTTTGTTGAGGAGCTGCTCGCCGACGGTTACTCCTTCTTTGACGCAAGTTGGGAAGACCCGATCTATATTTCCGGCAAGACAAGTCTTGATAAGCCATATTTTATATATAATCACGACCACTGGTTTGAACTAAATGAGATTGAAGGACATATCGAGTGCAAGTGCGGACTTATCTGCCATCATACTGAAATTGGGGCAGACGGTAAGTGCAGGGACTACTGCAAACGTCAAATATATACTGCCACGCTTACTAAGGCGGACGGCACCGTAACAAATTACGAAGCCTTTGCCGACGCGTGGACTGCGGCAGCAGAAAACGAAGGCTCGACCTTAAAGCTTTTGTGCGACCTTGACCTCGGAAGCGGCGACGGAAGCTCTGTGCTTAAGGTATCCAACGGAAAATTCACGCTTGACCTTGGCAATCGTACTCTTGAAGGAACGGCACAGAATACGGTTATTCAGGTCAGCGGCACGGCCGATATAAAGATAATAAACGGAAAAATCGGAAATAAATTTGACGGCAGCGGCAGCTCGCTCAGCCCGACCGACGCAAATGCCGTAAGAGCAGAGAGCGGCGCGGAAGTCACCCTTGACGGTGTGGAATTTACAGCGGGCAGCAACGAAAATACGAGAGGCTCAGCCGTTTATGTAATTGACGGAAAGCTTACGGTAACCGACAGCAAATTCTACGGCTTAGTTATGCTGCTTAAGAGAACCTCGGATGTTTCCGTCAAGCTTGCCTCGTCCGAGCTCCTTTCCGGTATTGCTTACGGCTATACCGGAACGAAATGTGAATATGAGTCTGTCAGCAGCTTCTTTGCGGACGGCAATATGCTCTTTGACGCGGACGGAAAGTACATTGATACTTCGGACGGCAGCCTTTGGGAATGGGACGACGTTGGAGCCTACAAGGCGTTCACATTTAGTTTCAGCGAAAGCTGTTCTGTTAAGCCGCATACCCATACATATTCGGACGGCGTTTGCTCTGAGTGCGGCTATGCCTGCCCGCATAACAGCGGCAAAAACGAGCGCGAAGCAAGCTATTTCCAAAAAGCAATCTGCTCTGTCTGTCACGCCGAGTACGGCGATTGTGCAAAGGATACCACCGCGCCCTCGGGCGAGATCAAGGTAAAAGAGCGCACCTGGTGGCGGTCGCTGTTGAACAAAATTTCCTTTGGCTTATTCTTTAAGGAAAACGTCAGCATGACTATCACCGCAAACGACGACAGTTACAGTCAGCCCGGCTTTGATAAAACAAAGCATGCGGTAAAGATTGAATACCTTATCAGCAATACCGCGATGAGCGAAGAAGCTGTCAAGGCTTCAACCTTTACGGAATACAGCGGAGCGATTGATCTTTCCGATGAGGAGCAGTATGTGATCTATGCAAAACTGACCGATCATGCCGAAAATGTGGCTTATGCCTCCACAGACGGCTTTGAGATTGACAAAACCGCGCCGACGATTGACGGTATGAAAAACGGCGGTGTTTATTACTTCTGCGGCGGAAAAACCATAACGGTTACCGAGAAAAACATAGACAAGGTCACCATGGACGGTAATGAAATTTCTCTCGATGAAAACGGGCAGTTTACCATTCCTGCGGATTCCGAAAAGCACGAGATAATTGTGACGGATAAAGCAGAAAATGAAACGACCGTTTATATTACGGTTTACCCGTCCCACGATTTTGACAAGACGACCGATACATGCTTAAACTGTGGCACTCTCGCGGCGGCAAAGGTGGAAAAGGGAGAAATATCCGACCTCTTTGCAACCGGTGACGAGCTGTTCTCGGCGCTGGAGGACGAAAAGTATGACGGCGCGACCGTGACGCTGCTGAAAGATGCGGAGTATACGGAGCGGGTCTCTTTGAAACACGACCTGACAATCGAAATGAACGGCAAGTCGCTGCGAACTTCCGGACGGAGCGGCTTTGGCATCAGTTCCGGCGAGGTAACCATTCGCTCATCGGTCGGTACTGCCGACATCGGCGCAATGTTCGGGGTAAACTCGAATGCTCATCTTGTGATGGGTGAGGGCATCGGCAAGGTTGAAACGATCGTTGTGATGGGGAAGCTTACGGTATATTCCGGCAGCTACGATCACGTTTACACCATAATCCCGAAGACAAAATCGGATGATATCACCCTGTACGGCGGCACTTACGGAAAGCTTGAATTGACCGTGCTTGGCGCAAGGGATGTTTTGGCAAAGGGCTATCGTTTCCGCGATCTGCTTTATGCGGATGCCGGTGATAAAATTCTAAATAATGTTACCGTTATCCCCTGCGATCACGCAAATGTAAGCAACAATATCTGCAATGGCTGCGGCATGGAAATCTTCCTCTCTGTTGAAGCAAACGGAGAAACCAAGCTGTTCGGCACCTTTGAGGACGCTATCCGCTACGCCGAGGCAAACACCGGCTGCACCGTCAAGCTTTTGCAGGACCTCACTCTTGATGATGCAACAGTAGGCTCGCTGAAGAGCGGATATCGTATTTATCTTGAAAAGGGCAAATATACCATTGATCTTAACGGAAAAACTTTGGATATTATCAATGGCAACCAAGTTGTTGTGCGCGAGGATTGCGACTTGACGATCGGAGACAGTGACGGCGGCGGCAAGGTGATAAGCAGCAGCGGCGGTGGGGACGTTCAGGTCGGATATTATACGAACAATAACGCAAAGCTGACCGTGACCGGCGGCGAATTTAATGTCAATGTCACATCGTACAATCAATCTGCTCTGGTGCTCAAGGGCGGCAGCTTTAAAAAATACGTGAACAGCGCTAATCGGGCAAGTTGTTCGCCGTTTGTATATCTGTCGGACGGGTATACGTTTGAGTTAATGGATTCCGCCAGCGGCAATAATTATGCAAACGAAGGAAATGTAGAAGTCGATCATGACGGTAGCCAAATGATCCGAAATGTCACCGTCGTGCCTGCGCCGCTGGTCTTCCGCGGGCAGCCCACGGATGTGATCTTCTATCTGACGTCGCCCGAAGCCAAAAAATGTGTAGACTATCTGGTGTCGTATGTGGGTGATGATACCGATAAAAAGGTCACGCTGACGCCGGAAAAGGCGGACGGCAGCAAGATCTCGACTGTCGAGGTTCCGGCAGTCGATGAGATTGCGGCATCGTTCGACATGGCGGCGTTTGGCGTGGAGCATTCCGGTCAGTACCGTATTCGGGCGGAGTTCAGCGGTTATGTGCTTTATTCCAACACATTTACCGTCACCGTTGCGGAATGCGAACATCCGGGCTATGACAGGGATAACAAGTGCACGCAGTGCAGATGCGACCTTGCGGCAGCTATCACAAACGGTAGCAGGACGACGGGATATGTAACCTTTGCGGACGCTCTCACGGCGGCGCAGGCCGATGAAAATAAGGGCTGTGTGCTTTGGCTTCTGACCGATGTAACGGAGAAGATTGCCGTCAGCGGCGGCGACTTCAAGCTCGGTATCAACGGCTATACCGTCGGCGTACTTAATGTTACAAAAACTGCCAAGCTGAACGTTTTCAGCGGCACGGTAAACGGAAACGTTACTGTTGCAAAGACCGCAAGTCTGACCGCATCGGTTCTCAACTTCATGGGAACGGTCAACGATCTCGGCAATATGAGCTCATTTATAAATTGCGTATTTGTAAAGTCGCTCAATGCCAAAGGAAGCAATACCAACCTCAACAACTGTACAATAAACGGCGCGCTTAATGTTTCCGGCAACAAGGTTACGCTGACCGCAAGCACGGTATACGGCAAGACCACCGTAAACAACGGCGGTTTGCTCAGATTTATGGGCAACGGCGGAAAATACGGCGAGACACTTGTAAAATCCGGCGGCGGGCTTGAGGTATACTCGAACAATACAGTCAGCGGCAAGCTCACGGCAGAGTCAGGCAGTAAGCTGACCCTTTCGGGCGGTGTTTATACCGAAATTGCAGCCAAAAGCGGTGCCAAGCTGACCGTTTCGGGCGGCAAATTCACCCATATTACCGTTAACGGTCAGCATCTTATCGATTGCCTTGCAGATGGTAAGGCTTTTGAGGATATGGCTGGCGGCTTTATCATCGACGGCCGTGTGGGCATCGCAGGTGGTGTTCAGGTCGTAGACCACACCCATACCTGCGTATGGAAAACCTCCACTCACGAAAAGCTCTGCGGCTGCGGCTATGTGGAGGCTGTCGATACCGAGGCTCCGGTTATTTCCGGCATCGCGGACGGCAGGACTTACTATGGCGCGGTAGAATTCTCCGTGACCGACGGCAACGACTTTACCGTGTTGGTGGACGGCAAACAGATTACGCTCAAAAACGGGAAATATACCATAGAGCCGGACAACGGAGCGCATACCGTCACAGCAACGGATGTCGCAGGCAACACCGTGACCGTTCAGGTAAACGTTTATAAGCTCTATACAGTCACCCTGCCGACAGGCACAGGCTACACCGTTATCGGAGCAGGAACCGCAGGACACGGCACAGACTATGAGTTTGAAGTAATGATAGCCGAGGGCTACTCAAAGGCTGAAAACTATACTGTACTTGTAAACGGTAAGGAGCCCGACGGCGCTTTGGGCGACGAAAGAGGAGATAAATTCCTCGTCTCCAATGTAAGCGGCAATCTTAATATTACCGTTGTCGGAGTAGTTGACAATACTCCGCCCGCTGTCGAGATATCGGTAGGCACAAACAGTTTCAAATCATTCTTAAATAAGATTACCTTCGGTCTGTTCTTTAAGAATACGCTGGATGTAACCGTAACGGCGAGCGATGCGGGCAGCGGCGTAAAGTCGGTTGAATACTTTGTTTCCGAAAATACGTTCACAAACGAAAAAGCGGTTGACGGGGAATGGAAAAGCATCGCCTTTGAAAACGGCGCGGCGAGCTTCTCGCTGAAAGCAAATGAGTCGGGCAGCATTTATATCCGCGTTACGGATAACAGCGGAAACATTCAGATTGTAAACTCCGAGGGAGTAACAGTTTATACCGACTCCGAGGCAGTTACCGAGGTTATAGACTTCACAATGCTTAACAATAACGATGTAAGCTTTGAGGTTAAGCTGAACGGCAATACCGTATCGGCGCTTTACAACGGCACTTCGCTTATCGACAGCGATAATTATACCGTGTCCGGCGGAACGGTTACGCTGAAAAATGAATATCTTAAAACCCTTTCCGCCGGAGGACACACCATCCGCGCGGCGTATGACCCGATGGGTAAAGCCTATGCTGAGGGCGACGAACCCGAAATGACCTCGGTTTATCTGACGGTTGAAAAGGCGAAGCCTGTATTGAGCATTTCCGGCGGAAGTCATAAAAAGGATTACAACGGACAGCCGATTGCGGCTCCGGATTATGTTACAAGCTCGGACGGCGCCGTAACGGTAGAGTATAAGCCTGCCGGCGCGGACGATTCCGCTTACGGCACGGCTGCTCCTAAGAACGCAGGGAAATATGAATTCCGCATATCGACTGCCGAAACCGATACCTACAAGGCGGCGTCAGCCGAGGGAGCTTACGAAATCCTTAAAAAGCAGGTTTCAATTATCGGTACATCCGTTAAGGCGTCTAAGGTTTACGACGGCTCAGCTGCCGCTGAAATCACAAACGCCGGAACGCCTTCCGCGAATTATGACGGAAGCAATCTTAAAATAACATCCGGCAAGGCGGCTTTCAGCGATAAAAACGCCGGTATAAAAACCGTAAGCTTTACCGGATTTGCGCTGAGCGGAGACGCTGCGGAAAACTATGAGCTTGTTTCCCAGCCCGAAAGCGTTACCGCGGAAATTACCGCAAAAGAGCTGACAATCAAAGACCTTAAGGTTAAGGATAAGCTTTACGACGGCAGAAATACCGCCGAAATTGACGGTCAGCCGACCCTTTCCGGCTTGGTTGACGGCGATAATTTGCAGCTTATTCCCGGTACGCCGTATTTTGACAGCGTAAAGGTCGGCAAGGATATTTCCGTAAGCTTTAAACCGGAATTCTCGCTTTTCGGCGACAGCAAAATGCTCGGAAATTATAAGCTTACCCAGCCCTCCGGCATTAAGGCAAGCATTCTGGAGTATGTTGCCGGGAAAGACGCATATACGGTAAACTCAAACGACTGGATTAACTCCGATTTTGTCGTTACCGCGGCGAACGGCTTTGAGCTCAGCCGAAACGGCGACCCGGATTCCGGCAGCTGGTCGGGAGAGCTGAGAGAGTCGGGCGAAACAAAGAACGGCAAGCTGAAATTCTATATCAGAAATACGTCAAACGGCGCTATCACCTCGGAAGTCAGCGAAAGCTATAAAATAGATAAAACCGCGCCGGAGGGTACGGTTGAGCTGAACGGCAGCTCGGCGTTTAAGAAAATACTCAGCCAGATAACCTTCGGCTTGTTTTTCAAAGACAACGTAAATGTTAAGCTTACCGCTGACGATGATGCTTCCGGAGTAAAATCCGTGATGTATTATAAATCCGATAAAGCGCTTTCCGATGCCGATGTCAGGGAAATTACTGATTGGACCGAAAAGAAAGAGCTTAATATTTCCGCTAAGGATAAGGATAAATTTATCGTTTATGTTAAGATAACCGATAAAGCCGGAAATGTCGCCTATATCGGCTCTGACGGCGCAATATTCGATACCGCTGCTCCGAAAATCGAGGGCATAGAAAACGGCGCGGTTTACTATGTTTCCCAAAAGGTAATAATAAGCGATACCAAATTAAAATCGGCAACGCTTAACAAATCCCCGATTTCCGCCGAAACAACCCTCCCCGGAAACACAAATGCGATTTACACAATACGCGCTGTTGACGAGGCAGGCAACGAAACCGAATATACGGTAACTATGAAACCGATTTCCTCGGTAACACAGCCCATTTCGGAAGTGACCGCGGATAACGTTAAGTCGAGCGACAGGGAGACTGTTGAGGACGTTCGCGCGAAAATCGCCGGTATCGACAGCTCCGACGCCTCGGCCGCCGAGAAAAATGAGCTGCAAACAGTTCTTGAAAAATGCGACGGACTTATAAAGCGTATCGGCGATACGGCTGCTGAAAGCGAGCGTATTGCAAGGGAAGTTAATTCCTACGATAAAAATAAGGTGACGAGCGGCGATAAGGCGGATATCGAAAAGCTGATTTCGGATATCGATGCTCTGCTCGGCGGCGATAACCTTACCGCTGACGAAAGAGCCGCCCTTGAGGCTCTGCGCGAAACCGCAAAAGCTCTGCTTGACCGCATTGCCGACGCTAAATCGAACGCCGAAACCAAGGAAATTACCGACGTTAAGGATATAACCGCAGAAAACGTTAAGTCCGACGATAAGGACAGTCTTGAGGACGCGAAAAAGGCTTTGGAGGACGCTCTGCGCGATTTCGACGGTAACTACACCGATGATGAACGCGATGACCTTGAAAAGCAGCTTGAAACCGTGAATGACGCGATTACGGCGATAGAAAACGCCGAAAAGGCGGCTGAAGAAATAGAAAAGCTGCCCGACCCCGAAAATGTCAGATTAAAGGATAAAGACGAGGTTGAGCGCGTAAACGGCGAGACCGGAAAGCTGACCGAGAACGAAAAAACCATTCTCGGCGAAAAGGCGCTCGAAAAGCTGAACGAGCTTGTCCGCAAAGTCGCAGAGCTTGAAAGAATTTCCTTTGCTCCGTCCATAATTGAGGGAGCAGGGCAGAGCTGGAACGAAAGCTCCGGCAAGAACGCGCTTTTCCGCAGCAACGCCGAATTCGATGAGTTCCGCAGGGTTCTTGTTGACGGCAAGGAGCTTGACGCGGCAAATTACACGGTTTATGCCGGCAGCACGGCGGTTGAGCTGAAAGCGGAATATCTCAAAACCCTTTCAGCCGGCGAGCATACTCTCAGTATTGTGTCTCAGAACGGACGCGCCGACACCGTATTTACCGTTGTCAGAACCTCCGGCGGAAATTCTCCGAAAACCGGAAACACTCAAAGCCCGGCGCCCTGGCTTGCCCTGCTGTTTATCAGCGGCGGACTTGCAACCGGCGTTTCGGCTGTGAGAAAAAGGAAAAGACATTCGGTAAGCAAATAATTCGATTTAAGACGGGCGGACACATTTGTGTCCGCCCGTCAGTCTGTCTGTAAAATAAAAAATCCTTTGCGGCGGTAACGCCGCATTTTTTGTTTTCCGCCGTCAGCTGCTTAAATCGCTGTGTTGATAATTATTTTTGAATGCTTTTCCGCATAATCAAGGGCGATTTTCGTTCCGCTTCTGCCGGATTTCGGGGAATTTTGTCCGCAATAATAAATTACGCAGAAACGGCTTTTGTTTATCATCTCGCAGTTGCGCTCAACATAAGCGGCTCTGCCCGAACCCCTGATTTTTTCGGGATAATAGGTGTCCTCATAGCTTTCCAGTAAATAGTCCCTGTAATTTTCGTCGATATCGGGGTATTCCGCCCGCACATAAATCCGCTTTATGTGCGGGTATTTTTGTTTTATTTCGGTTACTGCCGTATGACAAAGCGAGTTGAACCGGCTTTTGCTGCCGAAAAGAAAGGTATCAACCTTTTCTTCCGTAATCAGCCTTTCGATTGTCTCATACAGCCGCCTTTTCAATTCTTCGGTTTCATCTGTTTTCCTGTGACCGAAAAAACAGCAGGTTTTATCTATCATTATTCGTCTCTCCAAATATAAGTTATCTTTCACTCATTATACATTATTACTTACTGAAAGTAAATAAAAACTGACTTTTAGCAAGTTATAATTGAAAGAATTTATTGGTAAAATAATTTATAGACAGAGAGGCGATAAAATGAAAACCGAATTTTCCGAACGATATATTACATTAGGCTTGAAAATTGCATATTACAGAAAGAAAGCAGGCTATACTCAGGAAGTCTTTGCGGAATTGATTGATAAAAGCGTGAATTTTTTAGGTCAGGTCGAGGGTCCGGGCATCGTTCGGGGAATATCGCTTGAAACCTTATTCAAAATTGCGCAGGTGCTGGATATACCGCCGTCAAAATTATTGGAGGACGATTAGAGCGGATAAAAGCTGTCGCTGCGCAGATTCATTATCTGAAATTTGATATCCGAGCCGCATATAAAACAATCCCCCGTCATATTATTAGACGGGGGGAATTTCTATGCGATTTATCATAATAACGAAAAAACATATTTTGGCCGCCTGCGCGGTGCTTCTCGCGGCGGCGTCGGCGGTTGTCGGCTCGCTGACCATTTTTGCAGGCTCCGACCGCAAGCTGCCTATCTACTGCGTTGAAACTCAGAAAAAACAGATTGCCATAAGCTTTGATGCTGCCTGGGGCAATGACGACACTCAGACTCTGATTGATATATTAAAGGAATATGATGTTCCGGCAACCTTCTTCGTCGTCGGGGCTTGGGTCGATAAATACCCTGAATCGGTAAAAGCGCTGCACGACGCCGGGCATCAGGTGCAGAACCATTCAAATACTCATCCTTATATGACAAAGCTTTCGGCAGGTCAGATAAGCAGCGAAATTTCCTGCTGCAATGAGAAAATACAAAAAATTACGGGGGTTTGCCCCAGCCTGCTGCGCCCGCCCTACGGCGATTATAACAACTGCGTTGTCGAAACGGTTGAAAGTATGAAGATGTATACAATTCAATGGTCCGTCGATTCTCTCGACTGGAAGGATAACGCCACGCCCGACAGCATATACCGCCGCGTTACAAGCAAGGTTACAAACGGCAGCATAGTACTTTTCCATAACGACGCCAAGCATACTCCCGAAGCGCTGCCGAGAATACTAAAGGACCTTAAAGAGCAGGGCTATGAGTTTGTGTTTATAAGCGACCTGATTTATAAGGAAAATTATACGATAGACCATGCGGGAATGCAGTGTCCCGAAAAATCTCCCGCTCAATAAATCCGCTTTGAATAAAAAAGTTTGTAATTTTATATTTTTTCTTTGAAAAGTTGTATTGCTTTTAAGAATTTATATGTTATAATAAGAAAAAATGAATACTCGATAAGAGAAAATGCGGTTTGAAAAGTTGTTGACCGAGTAGATTAAAAGGGAATCCGGTTCGAATCCGGAACAACCGCCATTACTGTATTTGACGAAAAGGGACTGTTCTGCCATTGGGGCTTTCTGCGGAAACGCGGGCGCTCTGAGAAGGCTTGTCCCGGCGCGGCAGCCGCCGCGGTCTCATAAGTCAGGATACCTGCCGCGTTTTCTGAGGTTTACCATAATTGGGCGTGAAGAGTGCAACCGATTTATCTGCCGGAACAAAACGGTTTTTTCGCTGCACTTTTCAGCCTTAAAAACCGCTTTGCCTGCCGCGCGGTTAATCTGTTGTACTCTTTCTCTTGATTTGGGAAAGAGTATTTTTGATTTTGGGGGTGAGCCGGTGACTGATGAGGAAAAAACTGCTTGGGGCGTGAAGCAGCTTGTTTCAAAGCAGCGGGAGCTTGGCAGACTTCCTAAAAAGGACGATTTTGACGAGGTAACGCGGTCGCGCATAAAAGCGTTTCTCGGTCCCTGGCCGAGAGCGCTGGAAAGCGCGGGGCTGAAACCGCCGAGACTCCGCAGCTCAACCGTCCGCGCCGCGAAAGGCAGCGCGGGAGTTAAAAAGAAATAAAGGAGAGCAAAGAAAAATGAAAAAGACCAAAATTGTTGCATTGCTGCTTTCGGTTCTGCTTGCGCTGTCGCTTTTCCCGACATACGTTTTTGCATCCGGCGACGGATATTTGTCCGAGCTTGCATTCGGAACGGCAACTTCGGCGGCGAATAAGGGCAACCTGAGCTTTGATAAGGCATTCAACGGCGACGTTTACGATTATACTCTTTACGTCAAAGACGGTCAGACGTCTCTTTCGGTCTGGGCAACCCTCAGCACCGCCGGAAACGGAAAGGAAATAGTCTGTAAATACACAAGAACCAACGGAAAGGACAGCGAGGTTAAAATAACCTCCGCAAAGGCAGCCGGGGCTTCGCTCGCTATGGTTCTCGGAAAGAACTATGACGGCAATAAGCTGACTGTTGAGGTAGGGGAACAAAAATACAATATCAATATAGTAAGAACCTCGTCCCTTTCTTCAATTTCCGTAAACATAGGCAAAATGAATATCAACCTGAACAAAAGCTTTTCGGCTTCGGTTACGGAATATACCGCGTCTGTGCCTTACGGCGCAAAGCCGACGGTCAGCGCCGCCCCGACTACTGCCGACGGTACTGTTGTCTCGGTAGGAGGAAAGGAAAGCGGCAGCGTTCAGGAGCTTTCCTGGGACGAAAGCAAAAGGGAAGCGGTTCTGGAAATAACCGTTTATAAGCAGGATAATGAAAGCATAACCAAAACGGTATATAAAATAACCTTTACCGCACCCGAAATTTCGGAATTTCAGGGTTCGGGAACATCGGAAGATCCGTTTCTTATTAAATCCGGCGAGGATATGAAGGTTCTCAGCGACGCCGTTGCCGCCGGTACTACCTTTAAGGGCTTCTGCTTCAGGCTCGAAAACGACATAACTCTGCCTGCCGGCTGGGCTCCGATAGGAACAAAAACGGCGAAATTCTTCTTCGCGGGAGAATTTAACGGAGCGGGACACCTGATAACAATTCCCAAGGGCGAAAAAGCGCCGTTCGGAGTTACGGTTGAGGCGTATCTCCATGATTTTGATATCTACGGCGAGGAAATAAACGGCTCGGCGGTTGTTGATATTTATACCACCGGCGCCAGTAATAAGACATATGTAATAATAGAAAACGTAAACCTTAAATCGGGAACAAAAACCCTTAAAGCGGGCTACATAGGCGGCTATTCAAGTGGTAGTACGCCGGTTTATATTTCCGACTGCACGGTTGAAAAGGGCGTTATAATAGGCTATGATAAGTCGCAGAAATGGGTCGGCTCGTTCGGCGGAGAATATAACGGCTTTATTAAAAACTGCGTAAGCTATGCCGATGTTTACGGTACTGATTTTGTCGGCGGAATAATCGCAGATAAGGGTCAGACCATGGGCAGCTTTGAGATAGAAAACTGTAAGTTCTACGGCAATGTTGAGGCAACCGGAGATTATGCCGGAGGCATCTGCGGCGCAGGCTACGGCGGAACAAACTTCGGTATGGCATCTGCTCCGAACAGCCCCGCCGTTACGATAAAGAACTGCTTTGCCGACGGAAACGTTAAGGGAGATAACTATGTCGGCGGAATTTTAGGCGGCGAGGGCGCTGTTTATCAGTGCTGGGAAAACGGCATCGGAGAAATCTCCGGTAACTGCTTCCGCGGAAAGGTAACCGCAACAGGCGAGAACGCCTATATCGGTGGTGTAATCGGGTTTTACGGCGGTCTTGATAAATACACAATTATAAATGATAATACCTATGCCGAGGACTGCGGCGCTCAGAAGGGTATAGGCTTTGTCGCCTGGGTCGATACAGACTATGCTGACCACGAAACCTCAAGCGGTGCGAATTATCTCAATTCCGGTGACCGCGATACGCCCCTGCCTGATATCAAGTTTGGAACAGGACGCTGGGACCCGAAGGTATTTACAAAAAGAGATCTTAACCGCAATGACGACCCGCTGGGAGTTGACGCTCAGAAGCTTTCAAGAGCGGTTGAGTCCGACTCTGCAATAGCAAAGGCTGTCGATGAAAAAATTAAGGCTCTCGGAACAATAACTCTGAGCAGCAAGAGCGCCATTGAGGAAATCTTCAGCCTTTATAACGCTCTTACCGAAAAGCAGAAGGCTCTTGTTACCAAAAAAGCGGAGCTTGACAGCGCAAAGGCAGCTTATGAGGAGCTGGCGGCGGCTCAGGGCAGCGGCTCGGGAGAGCAGAACGCAAACCCGGCATCAGGCTCCCAAACAGAGAAATCACCCAAAACCGGAAATGACGGATACGTTCGGATTTACCTCATACTGATGCTGGCAGCGCTGGCGGCATCCTGCTCGGCGTTCAAAAAACTGAAAGCTACGGAGATAAAATAAAATGAAAAAGCTCAGCTGTCTTGTTGTATCGCTCTGCCTGTTTTTGTGCTCCTGCGCTAATATAGGCGCTAAAACGGCAACCCTTGAGAAGAACAGAGAAATTCCGGAAAACGGAATTATAAGCGCGGATGTTTTTGAGTTGCTGAAAGAAAACAACTCAATAGGCGTTTTCTCCGGAGAAAGCGGTTCGGTTAAATATAAATGGACCGTTTTCGGAAGCAATATCAAAACCGCCGCAGACTGCAATTTAAAGGTTGATATCAGCGGGGAGACCGAAAGCTCGGTAACCTTTGAGATACCAAAGGACAGCTGCGCGGATTATCAGCCCCAGCTATCGCTGTATCTTAACCGCAGCTGGGGCTGCGAAAGCGCCGAAATAACGGCGGAAAGCGGCGAAAAAACAACCGCCTCGGTTACCGAGGATAAAAACACGGTTATAAACATAAAGGTAACCTCATCCGGAAAATTTACCGCGGCAGCCGTAAAAACAGAGGACGGACAGGCTCAATCGGGAGAAACCTCCGGCGGCGTTTCGCAGACCTCACCGCCGGGAACGGCGGGCGGCTCAGGGCAGACCGGAGCATCCTCCGTTCCCTCCGGCTATTCCGACGGTACGCAGAGCGGCAAGGATAAATATGAAACCGACCCCGTTCCTGCCGGAAAGCCGCTCCCGGTTGATAAGGATAATTCTTCTGCCTCGCCCGGCAAAAAGGACGACAGCACACCTAAAAAAGAGCTGCATTGCACCATTTCGATAGAATGCTCCTCAATTTTCAATCATATTCAGAATTTAAAAGAGGAAAAGCTTGACGTTCTTCCGAGCGACGGAATTATTTTAGAGCCTACAAGGGTTTCCTTTTATGAGGGAGAGTCGGTTTATGATGTTTTATCCCGTATATGCAATCAGTTCGGTATTCATATGGAGGCGTCGTTTACGCCGATGTATAACAGCTATTATATCAAGGGAATAAACAATCTTTATGAATTTGACTGCGGCGACGGCTCCGGCTGGATGTACCGCGTCAACGGCTGGTATCCGAATTACGGCGTGAGCCGCTATGCTTTAAGGGACGGCGACGTTATAGAGTTCCGCTATACCTGCGAGCTTGGCGACGATATCGGCGGCGGATATATCGGCGATTAAAACAGTTAAGCTTTAAGGAGGCGGACTTATGCCGGGCAGGGACGCGTTTTCGGAGTATCACCCTCTCGTTAATTTTCTTTATTTCGGAATAATAATATTCTGCTCCTGCGCTTTCAGCCATCCGGTCTGCCTCCTTATTTCATTTGTCTGCGCAGTCTGCTATTATATCAAGCTGCAAGGAGCAAAGGCGACAGGGCTTCTTTTAAAGGGGGCTCTGCCGCTTTTGCTGCTTACGGTTATTATCAATCCGGCGTTTTCCCATGCCGGGGTAACCGTTCTCTGCTATCTGCCGACCGGCAATCCGCTGACGCTTGAAAGTATTCTTTACGGCGCCGCCGCCGCTTTTGAGCTTTCGGCGGTTCTTATTTGGTTTGCCTGCTTTTCGCTTACGGTTACCTCGGATAAATTCGTTTATCTTTTCGGGCGCTTTGCTCCCGCTCTTTCGCTGCTGCTTTCGATGACTCTGCGGTTTGTTCCCCGTTTTAAGGCGCAGCTTGCCGCCGTTCGCGAGGTGCAGTCCTCTCTCGGCAGGGATACGGAAAACGGCGGCGTTATAAAAAGACTGAAAAACGCGCTTGCCTGCTTTTCGGCGGTTGTTACCTGGAGCCTTGAAAATGCCGTTGAAACGGCGGACAGTATGAAAAGCCGTGGCTACGGAACCGGAAAACGAACCGCCTATTCAATATATATTTTTTC
The DNA here is from genome assembly GCA_934477125.1 of uncultured Eubacteriales bacterium. Taxonomy (GTDB): domain Bacteria; phylum Bacillota; class Clostridia; order Oscillospirales; family Acutalibacteraceae; genus UBA737. The sequence continues at coordinate 25,718 of CAKSOL010000001.1, forward strand.
CGAACGGGATAAAACCGCGCTTGCGTTTTTGATTTTCTGCGGCTCTTTTTTGCTCGCCGGAGGGGCTGCCGGCAAGCTTTTCTGGAGATTTTATCCGAGCGTTCGCGGCGTGCTTGCCGACCCGGTTACCGTAACGCTCCAAATTGTATTTTTCTGCCTTTGCATTATGCCGGTTATTATTGATTTGAGGGAGGACGCCGAATGGAAACGTTCAAGACGGAAAATTTAAGCTTTTCATATCCGGAGCAAGCCGTTCCGGCGATTTCCGATATCTCCCTTACGGTTGAACGGGGCAGCTTTTTCGTTATCTGCGGTCATTCAGGCTGCGGGAAATCCACTCTCCTGCGCCGCTTAAAGCCCTCTGTTTCACCCCGCGGCACGCAAAGCGGAGAAATTTATTTCTGCGGCGAGCCGCTCGGAATGCTTTCCGAAAGAGACGCCGCTGCGAAAATCGGCTTTGTTTTGCAGTCGCCCGATTCTCAGATAGTTACGGATAAGGTATGGCACGAGCTTGCCTTCGGACTTGAAAGTCTGGGGCTTGATGACGGAATAATCCGCCGCCGCTGCGCGGAAATGGCGGCGTTTTTCGGGATTGAGGAATGGTATTATAAAAATGTTTCCGAGCTTTCCGGAGGTCAGAAGCAGCTGCTGAGCTTAGCCTCCGTTATGGCGATGCAGCCGGAGATTCTTATTCTTGATGAGCCTACCGCGCAGCTCGACCCCATAGCCGCCTCGGAATTTCTTTCGACTCTCGGCAGAATTAACCGAGAATTCGGAACAACCGTTATTTTAAGCGAACACCGTTTGGAGGAGGCTCTCGTTTTTGCCGATAAAGCCGCCGTTATGGAAAACGGGAAAATGATTTGCTGCGGCTCTCCGAGGGAGGTTGGAGAGCTTTTAAGGCAAAACCGCAGTAATATGTTCTCCGCAATGCCTGCTGCTATGCGTATATGGGGCTCGGTTCAAAGCGGATTGCCCTGTCCCGTAACCGTAAACGAGGGAAGGGCGTTTGTCGAAGAATATATGAAAACCAAAGCTCCTGCCGCCCTGCCCGAAAGAGGGGAGAGCCGCGGCGGACGGGTAATGCTTTCCGCATCGGAGGTTTGGTTCAGATATGAAAAAACAACACCGGACGTTGTTAAAGGGCTGGAGTTTTCGGCGCGTTCGGGCGAAATGCTCTGCATTTTAGGCGGAAACGGAAGCGGAAAAACAACCTCGCTCCGGCTTCTCGCCGGAATAAAAAATCCCTATCGCGGAGAGATAAAACGCGGCGGAAAAACAGGATTTCTGCCGCAGAATCCGCAAAGCGTTTTTGTTAAGAAAACCGTAAGAGAGGATTTAGCTGAGGTTTTAAAGCTTGCCGGAGTACCGCGGGAGCGCAGAGACGGAGAAATGGAAAAAATCGCTGACCTTTGCCGGCTCGGCGGACTCCTTGACCGCCATCCTTACGACCTTTCCGGCGGAGAGCAGCAGCGTGCGGCGCTGGCTAAAATTCTTTTGCTTTCTCCCGAAATCCTGCTGCTCGACGAACCTACAAAGGGACTTGACGCTCCTTTTAAAGAAGCTTTCGCAGAAATTCTGCAAAGGCTTAAAAACAGCGGAGTCTGCATCGTTGTTGTAAGTCACGATGTAGAATTCTGTGCAAAATACGCCGACCGCTGCGGTCTGTTCTTCGACGGGCGGCTTGCAGCGGCAGCCCCTCCGAGAGAATTTTTCTCCGGAAACAGCTTTTATACGACCTCGGCAAACCGTATAGCGCGCGAAATCGAGCCTATGGCGGTAACAACCGAGGATGTTATAGCCGTTATCGGCGGAAAGGGTGAAAAAATATCCGTAACAAGCGAGACCGCACCTGTTATTGAAACCAGCCGCACCGACAGCGCGTCCGCAGCGCGGAAATTTCCGCTTTGGAGAAAGGCGGGAGCTGCCGTTTCGGGACTTTCGGCGCTTGCATTGTTTATTTATGCGGCGAAAAACGAAGATTTGCGGGCGATGGTCGATAAAGGCGGACTTACCGCCGCCGGTATGAAACAGCTTGCATTTTACGGCGCATTTATTCTTCTGTTAGCCCTGTTTGCCGTGTTTATCGGCAGGAGACAGGAAATGCGCCTGCCGATCCAGACCCCGGCAGGAGAACGCAGAATACCCAAAAGAACTATTGCCGCCTGCGTTATGATTTTGCTTTTTGTTCCGCTTACGCTGTTTATAGGAATATTCTATCTCGGTAAAAAGCAGTATTATCTGACCTCGTTTGCGGTGCTTATTGAATGTATGCTGCCGTTTTTCCTGGTTTTCGAGGGCAGAAAGCCAAAGGCGCGTGAGCTGGTAACGGTTGCAACCCTCTGCGCGCTTACGGTTGCCGGCAGAGCCGCATTTTTTATGCTGCCGCAGTTTAAGCCGGTTATGGCGCTTACGATTATATCGGGAGTAGCCTTAGGCGGCGAAACCGGATTTCTTGTCGGCGCAGTTTCTATGCTTGTTTCAAACATTCTGTTTTCGCAGGGTCCCTGGACCCCCTGGCAGATGTTTGCTATGGGAATTATCGGCTTTCTTGCCGGAGTGCTTTACCGCAAGGGGCTGCTTATGCGTTCGAGAGCGTCGCTCGCCGTGTTCGGCGCGGTATGCGCAATTCTGATATACGGCGGAATTATGAATCCTGCCTCCGCGCTTATATGGGGCGGAGAATCGCTGAACTTCCGCCTGATACTCAGCTATTACGCAACCGGCTTTCCGATGGACGCGGTTCACGCCGCCGCAACCGCGCTGTTTCTGTGGTTCGGAGCCGAGCCGCTGCTCGAAAAGCTTGACAGGATAAAAACCAAATACGGACTTTGCGAATAAAAGCCGCCTTATTTGCAGTGCATACTAATCATAAACGGGACCGATACATATATCGGTCCCGTTTGAAAATTTTATCGGTATTCCCGGCGGTAAAAGTCAATACCCATTACAGCTCCGCCCGTTCAGAAATTACTGCATATCTTTTTTCTGCAAAGCTGGGGCGAATAGTCCCATTCGCATATTCTGTCGTCGGTGTAAAAATAATGTATCGGGGTTGTATATGAGGTATCAAAGCTGTCTATAATGATAAGCTTTATTTTCATCTTCTCAGGAAGTATGCTTTTAATGTAAACGCTTGCCTGCTGACCTATGAAAACATCGCTCCGCGGCTCGGCAAGACCTGCAAGGTTCGGGGTAAGCTCAACAAAAACACCGTATTCCTCAATGCTGCGTATAACGCCGGTAACGGTCTGCCCCGGAGAAAATGCGGAGGCATTTTCCTCCCAGGTGCCGAGCAGCTCCTTATGCGAAAGCGTTATTTTTCCGTCCTCTGCGATATCCCGGAGAATAACGCGGATGTCGTCGCCCGGGGAAAAACGGTCGCGCGGATGCGATATGCGGGAAACCGAAATTGCGTCTATGGGGAGCAGCGCAATTATGCCGCACCCTATGTCGCAGAATGCTCCGAAGGATTCAAGATGAGTTACCCTCGCTTCAAGTATGTTTCCTATACATCCACGGTTGAGCATTTTTCTTCGGCAAAGCTCCTGCGCGCGGCGGCGGGAGAGCAGAGCGTAAAGCTTGCCGGAGGCGTCGGTCTGAAGCGATGTAACAACAAAGCAAACCGGTCTGCCGACACGTGAAATCAGCGCAATATCTCGCGTTGTTCCCTCTGTGATTCCGATAGCGCCCTCCTCGCGCGGTATTATTCCGGTCATACAGCCGAGGTCAACCGTCAGATTATGCTGAGCGTCGCACATTCTCACGGTTGCCTCAAGAACCGTTTCGTTTGCCTGCGCCGCAGCAAGAACGGCAGGTGTGAAGCTTTGGCGGCTTGTTGTGAGCCAGCCCTCCGGATAGTATTCTTTCATTATTTTTCGCCCTTTCTTTTAACGTTTTGCATTGCTTTGTCCGGTATCGGGTCCGATATATGTATATCCGACGCGATACTACTTCCATATAGCAGCTGCCTTTGTTTTATTATATGTTTTATTTATTTTAAAAAGTACTGCCCGCCTCATACGGCAAGGAAGGGGCGCCTTGACCGTTTGGGGCGGGCATATATAAAAACCCTCGGTTTAACCGCCTGATACGCCTGACCGCTTTTTTTAAAGCGGCTCAGAGCTTTGCGGCGCTGAAATATCGGTTATTTCTAAACCGGTGGATTTTTAACAAATGTGTAACTGGCATTCTGAGACAGCCGCTTCTTTTTTTATCCTTACCTTATATTCTATGTATTTATCCGTTTCATTTTTCCGCGTTTGAGCCGGAATTCCTGCGGAACGCGCCTTGTCAACCAGCTTTGAAAGACTGTTAGAGAAAAATCGCACATCTCCGACCGCCATTTTTCTTATCGGTTCGGGCGGCGGGGGAGGCTCGTCTGCCGGGTGGAGAATACGCTCCGTAAGCTCCTCGGTCTGCCGAACGGTAAGACCGTCCGCTATAATTGCGTCGAGCGCTTCGGAACGCTTGTCCTGCGGCAGCCGCAGGAGCGCCCGCGCATGCTTTACCGTAAGCCCCGAATCGGTCATTCTGTGTCGGAGAGCCGGGTCGAGATTAAGCAGGCTGAGCCGGGAGGCAAGCGCATATTGGGTTATTCCGAGCCTTATTGCCGCTTCGGTCTGAGTTATGCTGTATCTTTCAAGCAGCTGCTTAATCTGCTGAGCCTCCTCAAAAATATCCGGAGTGCAGCGCTGAAGATTTTCTATAACCGAATAAAAGTCAGCGGTTATGTCGTCCGCCTTATGCAGAACGCAGGGGATTCTCCTGAGTCCGGCGGCTCTTGCGGCAAGCAGCCGCCGTTCGCCGGCTATCAGCTCGTATGCGCCGTTTACTCTGCGAACCGGAATGGGTTCTACCAAGCCGTTTGAGGCAATGCAGTCTGCAAGCCGTTTAAGCTCATATTCGTCATAGCGGCGGCTCTGGCGTGCAGGGGATATAACTATATCTCCGGGCCGCAGCATAAGCAGCCGTCTATCGGCTATGGTGTGCATTTTGTTTCCTCCCTTTCTCTGCTTTAATTATGGCAGTATGCGCGGCTTTTGTAAAGCTTTTTCGGTCGGGAAAATTCGCGCAGAAGCAGCAAAAAACGCCCTTTTAAAGGGCGCTTTTTGTTATTTTTCCTCCGTTTCTGGGGTATTTTGTCGGAGTTTGCGATATTTTTTTTATAATAATAAAGGTTCTCGGCTCATTTTCCCGCAGATTTCTGCATATAATATCAGGTTTGCCGCCTCCGAGAAGCCCGGCGGCGTTTTCCGCAGCCGCCGCTTCCTCTGCTCCCGACGAGCCCTTCATGGCAACGAATTTTCCTCCCGGCTTAACGAACGGCAGGCAGTATTCGCAAAGCATGGGCATCGCCGCAACGGCGCGCGCGCAGGCAATGTCGAATTTTTCGCGGTATTCCGGTTTTCTTCCGCCCTCCTCGGCTCGCAAATGAACTGTTTCAGCCTGAAGTCCGAGTGCGTTTAAAACCTCGTTCAGGAATATAAGCCGCTTATTAAGACCGTCAAGAAGGGTAAGCTCAATGTCCGGACGCAGAATTTTAAGAACCATTCCCGGAAAGCCTGCTCCCGTTCCGACATCTATAATCCGCGCATTCTGAGGAATTTCGGCTGCGCTGAAAAAGAGTATACAGTCGTAAAAATGCTTATAAAGAATTTCTTCCGGAGCGGTTATGGCGGTAAGATTTATTTTTTCGTTCCATTCAACCAGCATATTGCCGTATAGGCTGAGTCTGCTGCATATCCGTTCGGAAAGAGTAACGCCGAATTTCTCGCAGAGCGGCGCTATTTTTTCAAAATCAAAGCTTATCAAATATTTTCCTCCTTGCTGCGGCGGTTAAGAAATATGAGCAAAACGGATATATCCGCCGGGCTTACGCCGGATATTCTTGAAGCCTGCCCGATATTTGCCGGGCGCACCTTTTTAAGCTTTTCAACAGCCTCAAGACGCAGACCGTAAACCGAGGAATAGTCGGTATCCTCAGGTATTTTTTTACTTTCGAGCCTGAGCATCTCGGCAACCTGCGCGCTCTGCCGAGAAATATAGCCTTCATATTTTATCTCGGTTTCAACCTTTTCGCAGATATCATCCGAAAGGTCGGGGCGCGCCTTGTCGAACGGAGCCAGACCCGCATATGAAAGCTGAGGGCGGCGGATAAGCTCCGAAAGCCTTGCTCCGCCCGAAATCGGCGCGGTTCCGCATTCCTCAAGATATTTATTAAGGGCGGGTGAGGGCGGCAGAAACGTTTCGTTTGCCCTCTTTATTTCCGCCTCTTTGAGCGCTTTCCGCTCAAGAAATTCGGAATACTCATCATCGCTTATAAGTCCTATTTCGTGTCCGATAGGCATTAACCGCTCGTCAGCGTTATCCTGTCTCAGCAGAAGCCGGTATTCGCTGCGCGAGGTCATCATACGATAGGGGTCGGAGCAGCCCTTTGTAACGAGATCGTCTATCAGAGTTCCTATATATGACGAGGCTCTTGAAAGCACCAGCGGCTCCTTGCCCAAAACCGCGCGCGCCGCGTTTATTCCGGCAATAAGACCCTGCGCGGCAGCCTCCTCATAGCCGGAGGAGCCGTTGAACTGTCCTGCTCCGAAAAGTCCGGGATAATCCTTGAATTCAAGCGAAGCCTTCAGATAAAGCGGGTCTGTGCAGTCATATTCTATCGCGTAGGCGTTTCTCATAACCTTAACGTTTTCGAGTCCACGGATAGTCCTGTAAAATTCTATCTGAACCTCTTCGGGAAGAGAGGAGGACATTCCCTGCAAATACATTTCTTCGGTATCTGCGCCGCAGGGTTCGATAAAAAGCTGGTGGCGAGGCTTGTCCGAAAATCTTACTATTTTATCCTCGATGCTCGGACAGTACCTCGGACCTACGCCATGAATAACTCCCGAATACAGCGGCGAACGGTCAAGATTATCAAGTATTATTCTTTTCGTTTCGTCATTTGTATAGGCTATATGGCAGACAACCGAATTTTCCGGGGATTTCCGGCTCGAATAGCTGAAAGGAACCGTTTTTTCGTCTCCCGGCTGAACCTCAAGCGCGGAAAAATCTATGCTGTCCCTTGAAACCCGCGCCGGAGTTCCGGTTTTGAAACGGCGCAGGGGCAGACCGAGCGCCTTTAATGAGGCGGAAAGGGCGTTGGCAGGGAAGTTTCCGTCCGGTCCGCTCGGATAATTGACCTCTCCGATATAAACTCTGCCGCCGAGAAAGGTTCCGGTTGCGAGTATAACGCAGCGGCAGTCAAATTCCGCGCCCAGACGGGTAACGCAGCGCCAGCCGCTTTCAGAGCGCTCAAGCGAGACTATTTCCGCCTGCTTAACGTCAAGATTTTTCTGCAGTTCAACGGTATGCTTCATATATGTACTGTAAGCCCTGCGGTCAATCTGCGCCCTGAGCGAATGAACGGCAGGACCCTTTCCGCGGTTTAGCATTCGGCTTTGCAGAGTGGTTTTATCCGCCGCCTTGCCCATTTCGCCGCCGAGCGCGTCCAGCTCGCGGACAAGATGCCCTTTGGCTGTGCCGCCTATCGAGGGATTGCAGGGCATATTTCCTATCCAGTCAAGGCTGACCGTAAAAAGTATTGTTTTGCAGCCGAGCCGCGCAGGGGCGAGAGCCGCCTCAATTCCGGCGTGACCCCCTCCTATAACCGCAATGTCGTAGCTTCCGGCGCTGTATCTCTTGATTTCCAAAATTATCAGTTCCTTTTTTCGGGATATATAAGTCCGGCGCTGCGCTTTATTTCAGCCATACAGCATTGAACCGTTCCGGCGAGACTGTGCAGCCTTGCCGAATATTCGGCGTTTTGCTCTTTCCTCAGTATCATATCGCAGAAACGCTGAGCCTCGCCGCGCATAACCTCGCTGCGCGGCATTTCGGGAACAATAACTCGGCTTTCGCCGTTTTTTACGAGCGTAACTCCGGTATACTGCGAAACCGAGGAGATTTTTAAAACGCCGCTGTCTCCTATTATTTCGCTGCCGGCCGCCGATTGACCTGCCTTGCTGTAAGATAAAACCGCAGGAAAAGAGGCGTAATCGAAAATTGCCGCTCCGGCGCAGTCGGCTCCGTTTTCAAACAGCGAGGCGCGGGCGGTAACGCTTCTCGGCGCGCCGAACATATCGGCTGCTGCATAAACACAGTATACTCCGAGATCCATAAGCGTTCCGGCGTGCAGCGACATATCAAAGATATTCTGAGGTATTCCGGCGCAAAAAGCGTCGTAACGGCTTGAACGCTGGCAAAAATCAAAGCGGGCGAGCGCCGGTCTGCCGATTTCTCCGAGAGCGGCTGAAACCTCGCTGTGCCAGGGAACGTTTACCGACATCATACCCTCCATATAAACCAAACCGTTTTTCGCGGCGAGGGCGTGCAGTCCGGCGTATTCTTCGGGAGTGCAGGTTATGGGCTTTTCGCATAAAACGTGCTTTCCGTTTTCGAGGAAAAGCCGGCTCTGCCGCGCGTGAAAAACATTCGGTGTTGCAATATATACCGCGTCAATACTGCTGTCCTGAGCGAGCCGGAGCATATCAGAAAAATGCCTTTTTGCACCGTGAATTTCCGCAAATCCGGCGGCTTTTGCGGCGTCCCGCGAAAAGGAGGCGTCATATTCAAGCTCCGGAACAAGCGCCGCCGCTTCAAGAAAATGCTCGGTTATTTTGCTTGTGCCTACCGTTGCAAAGCGTATCATACAAAGTCTCCTTTAAATATCGTAAATTAAAACGGGACTGCCCTTATCGGACAGTCCTGAGAGTTTAGGTCAGCCCTCCAGCGGCTTTTTAACATTCGGGCAGCCGATAACGCTGCGGTAAACCGGACGGCACCATTCAACGGCGTTCTTTATAACCCTGATAACGTCGGGATTATGGAAGGTCGGATACATCTCGTGTCCCGGCTGGAAATAAAACACCTTTCCGTAGCCGCGCTGCCAGCAGCAGCCCGAACGGAAAACCTCCCCGTGCTCATAGCTGCCTATAAATACGGTTTTGTCAGGCTCAGGAATGGAAAACGGCTCGCCGTAGGCTTCCTCATGGTCGAGCTTGATAAATCTGCCCAAGCCTGCGGCTATCGGGTGAGACGGGTCGCAGACCCAAACGAGCTCGCGGTCGCCCTCCTCGCGCCAGGTAAGGGAGCAGGGGGTTCCCATAAGAAGCTTGAACGGCTTTGAATGGTGAGCCGAATGGAGGAAAATCGCGCCCATACCGTTATTTACTGCGGCTGCGACTCTTTTTGCAACCTCGTCCGGAACGCGCTCGTGCCCCATATGTCCCCACCAGATAATGACATCGGTATTTTCGAGAGCCTCATCGGTTATAACATCGGCGCAGTTTTCAACCGTCGCGGTTGTAACCGAAATTTCGTCGCTCTCAAGCGCCGCCTTTAAGCACATATGTATCCCGTCCGGGTAATTATCCTTGGCGGGACAGTCCTGCTTTTCGTGAAGAAATTCATTATATATAAGTAAACGCGTCATCTGAATACCTCCGGAATTATTCGGCGTGAGCCTGAATGTAGTCTACAACAGCTCCGACGGTTTTGAGATTTTCTATTTCCTCATCCGGAATCTGAACGTCAAATTCCTCCTCAACCGCCATAAGAAGCTCAACAACATCGAGACTGTCGGCATTGAGGTCTTCGGCTATGCGGGTTTCGGGGGTTATTTTATCCGCGTCGGCGTCCAGCTGCTCCGCAAGTATTCTTACAACATTGTCAAAAATCATAAATTTATCCTCCAGAATATATTTTGCCGGCTTACCTCAGCTGAATATACAGCCGGGGATAAGCCAACCTTATTACTATCAAAATAATATGATTTTGCAGCTCATTTGTCAACACTTTTTTTAACACTTTTTAAAAAAGCGCTGCGGTTCGGACGATACCGCGCTTGACAGTCCGTTTATCTTGCAGTATAATGTAAAATAGGTTAATTTTTGCAAAGAGGTAGTTGCTTTATGAGAAAAACAAAAATTGTTTGCACAATCGGTCCGGCGTGCGCCGATGAAAAAACACTCAGGGAAATGTGTCTTGCGGGTATGAACGTTGCCCGTTTCAATTTCTCTCACGGAACTCATCCGGAGCAGCTGCAAAAAATAAATCTCGTTAAAAAGGTGCGTGATGAGCTGGGGCTGCCCATAGCGCTTATGCTCGATACAAAGGGCCCGGAATACAGGATAGGCACCTTCCGCAACGGCGGCGTTGATTTAAGCCCCGGAGATACCTTCGCGTTTACGACCGAGGATATCGAGGGCGACGAAAAGAAGGTTTCCGTAAGCTATAAGGGAATGATAAAGGAGCTCGAAAAGGGAGATATAATTCTGCTCAATAACGGACTGATGAAGTTTGAGGTTAAAAGCCTTGACGAAAAGAACGCCGTTTGCAGAGTTATCGACGGCGGTCATCTTTCCGACCGTAAAAGTATGAGCTTTCCCGGAAAGGTTTTAAAGCAGGTTTACCTCAGTGAGCAGGATAAGCTTGATTTGCTTTTCGGTGCAAAGCAGGACGTTGATTTTATAGCCTGCTCGTTCGTTTCCTGCGCGCAGGACCTTATAGACGTTAAGAAATTCCTTGCCGAAAACGGAATTGAGGGTATTGACCTTGTTGCAAAGATAGAAAACCGTTCCGGAATAGATAATATAGACGAAATATGCCGCGAGTGCGACGGTATTATGATAGGCCGCGGCGATATGGGGGTTGAAATCCCTTATGAGGAGCTGCCTGCAATTCAGAAAAAGCTTATAACAAAATGCCGCCTGCTCGGAGCGCGGGTTATAACGGCAACCGAGATGCTGGAGTCTATGATAAATAATCCGAGACCGACAAGAGCGGAGATATCCGATGTTGCAAATGCTGTTTACGACGGAACGAGCGCAATTATGCTTTCGGGCGAAACCGCCGCGGGAAAGCATCCCGTTGAGGCGGTTAAGGCTATGGCGAAGATAGCCGAGAACACCGAGCAGAACATTCATTATAAAAAGCGCTTTAACCGCGCCGAGTTTATTATTAAGGACACCGTTGACGCAATATCTCACGCTACCTGCGGAATGGCGATAGATATTGACGCCAAGGCGATAGCAGTATGCTCGCTTTCGGGAAAAACCGTGCGTATGGTATCGCGTTTCCGCCCGCCGGTTGAGGTTGTCGGAATAACGACCAATGAAAAAACCTGGAGAAAGCTGGCTCTTTCCTGGGGCGTTGTTCCGGTTATGTGCGAGGAGCTGCCGTCGATAGACGTTCTTTTCTATACCGCCAAAAAGCTCACGCAGCCTATTTTAGATCTGAAATCCGGCGACAGAATAATAATAACCGGCGGAGTTACCAACGGTCAGTCCGGAAACACCAACCTTATAAAGGTCGAAATGATAGATTAAAAAGCTATACCCGGTGGGGAATTCCCTGTCGGGTATTGATATAAGCAAAGTCGATAAATCCAAACCTGCCTAAAACGGCTTAATTCCGGCGCTTTTCGGCTTGTCGTCACCCGCAGGCTAACGGATTTACGAGTATTTTAACAATGCAAAGGCGAAAATCCGTCCTTTAAAATCGGGTTCGGATTTGTCGGCTTTGCTTAGGGAGGAAAGAAGCATGGGCAAACGAGAGGATAAAACCAACGTTATGCGTATACTTGACCTTAATAAAATTGAATATACGCCGTATTCGTATTCTCCTGAGCTTACCGAGGGAACGCTGATAGCCGAGGCTCTCGGAGAGGAGCCGCCGAGAGTGTTCAAAACGCTTGTAACCGTCGCAGCCTCAGGACTGCACTATGTTTTTGTAATACCGGTTGCCGAAACCCTTGATTTAAAGGCGGCGGCAAGGTGCGTCGGGGAAAAGTCGGTCGCAATGTTAAAGCAAAAGGAGCTTTTGCCGCTTACCGGGTATATTCACGGCGGCTGCTCGCCGATAGGAATGAAAAAGCCGTTTAAGACGCTTATTGACTCGTCGGCAAAAAAATTTGAGAAAATATTTGTATCCGCCGGGAGAGTTGGCAGGCAGATAGAGACCTCTCCGCTGTCCATAGCTGAGCTTTCCGGAGCGGATTTTGCCGATATAACGGTTTAGACAAAAATCCGCCCTCTGAAACCGGGTTCGGATTTGTTTAAGTAAGGCGGGAATGCGATATGTACAGAATACTTATTGTCGAGGACGACGAGGCGCTTGCCGGAGCTATATGCGAGCAAATAGAGGCATGGGGAATGGAAACGGTACGCATTAAAAATTTCCGAAAGATAGCGGAGGAATTTTCCGCCTGTCAGCCCCACCTTGTACTGCTCGATATCTCGCTGCCCTTTTTCAGCGGCTATTATTGGTGCGAAACGCTGAGACGGGTATCAAAGGTGCCGATAATATTTATGTCGAGCGCGGCTGACAACCTTAATATAGTTATGGCGATGAATATGGGGGCGGACGATTTTATCGCCAAGCCCTTTGACCTCAGCGTTCTGACAGCCAAGGTTCAGGCGGTGCTGCGCAGGGCGTATGATTTTGCAGGCTCCGCGCCGGTGTTGGCGCATAGGGGAGCGCTTTTTTCCGTTGGGGACGGAACCCTGAGCTTCGGCGGCGCGAAAATAGAGCTTACCCGCAACGAAAGCCGTATACTTGCAACGCTGCTCGAAAGCAAGGGTAAAACCGTCAGCCGGGAGCGGCTTATGGAAAGGCTTTGGGAAAGCGACAGCTTTGTTGACGAAAACACCCTGACCGTAAATGTTGCAAGACTCAGGAAAAAGCTCGACCTTGCCGGACTCCCGGAATTTATTCTGACAAAGGTCGGCGAGGGGTATATCATTCCGAATGAAGAATAATCCGGGGCGGGTGAGGAATATGAAGCTGTTTTTGAATTATCTCAGGCAGTACCGCGCGGTACTGATTTTCTTTCTTTTGTCCGGCGCGGTCTTTTCGGTTTCGTTTGTATTTTACCGGCTCCCGGTCGAAGCGGTTCTTTATCCGTTTGCGCTTTGCGCCCTGTTCGGAGCGGCTGCTCTGATTTTCGGCTTTTTCCGCAAAAGAAAGAGACTTAGCAGACTTTGCGCGGTTACAGCGGCAAAGGAAACTGTTGCCGAAACCGTCCGCAGCCTGCCGCCGAGCGCGGACAGCGAGCAGGAGGCTTTAAGAGGAATTATCGTTAAGCTTTGCGAAGAAAAAGCGGCTGCTGCCGCCGATTCAAAACGGCAGCTCGGCGATATGATAGATTATTATACTCTTTGGGTTCATCAGATAAAAACTCCGATAGCCGCTATGCGGCTGCGGCTGCAATCTCAGGATAACGCGGACTCAAGAGCTCTGCTGAGAGAGCTTACGAGGGTAGAGCGGTATGTTGAAATGGTGCTTTGCTATCTGAGACTCAGCTCCGAGACGACCGATTATGTTTTCAGGGAATGCGATATGGATAAAATTATCCGGTCGGCGGTTAAAAAATTTTCCGGCGAATTTATTTCGTGCGGCATTAAAATGCGCTGCGAGCCTGCCGGTATGAGAGTACTGACAGATGAAAAATGGCTGGGCTTTGTTATTGAGCAGCTATTGTCAAACGCTTTGAAATATACAAACGAGGGCGAGATTTCGGTATACTTTGAGCCGGACAGGCGCGCGCTGTGCGTAAAGGATACCGGTATCGGAATAGCGGCTGAGGATCTTCCGAGAATATTTGAAAAGGGATACACGGGACTTAACGGCAGAGGCGACCTGCGTGCCAGCGGAATAGGACTTTACCTCAGCCGGAAAATATGCCGTAACTTGAACCATAGCCTGCGTGCGGAGTCCGTTTTGGGAGAGGGAACCGAGATTTCCGTATGCTTTGCAGACGAACAGCTTACAAAAATGTAAGCCGCAAGGGGAGAAATGTAAGACCTATCGATTGGCTGCGTTTCTCCCTTTATGCTATAATCATACCAGAAATTCCGAAAGGGGACTTTTGTATGAGTATGCTGGAGGTAAACGCACTGAGAAAGGTTTATTCCTCCCGTTTGGGCGCTGAAAAGGTTGAAGCGCTCAAAAATGTTAATTTCACGGTTGATGAGGGCGAATATGTCGCGATTATGGGCGAATCCGGTTCGGGAAAGACAACGCTTCTTAATATTCTTGCCGCTCTTGACCGCCCGACCGGCGGAGAGGTTCTGCTGGACGGCCGCTCTCTCGGCACGATAAAGGAATCCGAGCTTGCCGCTTTCCGCAGGGATTATCTCGGCTTTGTTTTCCAGGAGTTCAATCTTCTCGATACTCTGACGGTTGAGGATAATATCTATTTGCCGCTTGTTCTTTCAGGCAAGGACTACCGGCAGATGAGACAGAGCCTTGCTCCTATCGCCGAAAGGCTCGGAATTGCGGGACTGCTGAAAAAATATCCTTATGAGATTTCCGGAGGTCAGAAGCAGCGCGCGGCGGTGGCGAGAGCGATTATAACCAATCCGCGCCTTATTCTTGCCGATGAGCCGACAGGCGCGCTCGATTCCCGAGCGACGAACGAGCTTTTGCAGCTTTTCGGAGCCATAAACCGTTCCGGTCAGACGATACTTATGGTAACTCACTCGGTTCACGCCGCAAGCCACGCAAAGCGCGTGCTGTTTATCCGCGACGGCGAGGTGTTTCATCAGATTTTCCGCGGTCAGAATACCCGCGAGCAGTTTTATCAGAAAATTGCCGATACCCTGACCCTGCTTGCGACAGGCGGTGAGAGAGAATGAAAACCGCTATTTATCCTAAGCTTGCAGTTGACGGAATAAGAAAAAACAAGCGTTTTTATCTTCCTTATATTCTTACCTGCACCGGTATGGTTATGATGTATTATATAATTCATCATCTGGCGGCTATGTCCGCGCTTGAAAAAATGTCCGGCGGAGGAAGTACTGCTATGATACTCGGGCTCGGCGTGTGGGTCGTCGCGGTATTTGCGCTGATTTTTTTGGTTTATACCAACTCATTTCTTATGCGCCGCCGAAAAAAGGAATTCGGGCTTTATAATATTCTCGGAATGGGAAAGAAAAACCTCGGAGCGGTGCTTTTCTTTGAAACTGCGGCGGTTTTCCTTATCTCGGTGATTTCCGGTCTTGCAATAGGCATTGCCCTGTCAAAATTAGCCGAGGCGGGTCTGGTTTATATGATAAACGGTGAGGTTTCATATAAATTTACCGTCAGCGTTGAAGCCGTAAAAGATACCGTTCTCATTTTCGGCGCGATATTCTGCCTGCTTTATCTGAAATCCTTTGCCGGTATCTGGCGGCTCAACGCCGTGTCGCTGCTCAAAAGCGAAAATACGGGCGAAAAGCCGCCTAAGGCAAATTACCTTTTCGGCATCGTCGGTATAATTATATTGGCGTTTGCCTACTATGTATCCGTTTCGATAGAAAGCCCCCTGCTTGCAATAAGCTGGTTTTTTATCGCCGTAATAGCGGTTATAATAGCAACATACCTTATTTTTATTTCCGCGTCGGTTATGCTCTGCCGTATTTTGCAGAAAAACAAACATTACTATTATCGGAAAAACCATTTTGTCTCGGTTTCCTCTATGGCATACCGAATGAAACGCAACGGCGCCGGACTTGCGTCGATATGTATTTTAAGCACAATGGTTCTTGTTATAATGCTCGGAGCGGGAAGCCTTTATTTCGGAGCGGAGGACAGCCTGCGCACGCGCTACCCCAAGGATATATCCGTTTCTGCGGACTATAATCCTTATGACGATAAGACTGCGTATTCCGCCGCAAAGCGCGATATGATAGTAAACGAGGTAAATTCCGTTTTATCGCAATACGGCGTTTCTCCGGAAAATGCCGAAAAGTATACTGAGGCTGCCGTTATTGCAATGCTTTCCGACGGAAAGCTTGTCGCAAATCCGGAGCTTGTCAATGCTGCAAGCGCGGCGACGATGAAGAATGTCTGCAATATATCGTTTGTATCCGTTGAGGAATATAACCGCTGTATGAATATAAGCGAGAAGCTTTTGCCCGACGAGGTTATGATATACTGCATAAGGCGGGAATATGATGACAAAACCGTTGCTGTCGGCGATAATGTTTATAAGGTTAAGAAGAAAGTAGCGGATATGATAAACAGCGGAAGCGCCGCCGCCGATATTCTGCCAACCGTGTTTATTGTAATGAACGAGCCGGAAAAGGCGTGCGACGCGGTAAAAGCTCAGTTTGACAGCGACGATTATTTCTGCCGTCCGAGCTTTACTTATAGCTTTGACGTTGATTTGGCGGCAGAAAAGGAAAAGGAGCTTGCAAAAAGCATATATGAACGTCTGCGCGAGCTTGACAGCGCCGGAAGGATTGGGTTTTACAGCGATTCGGTCGAATGCCGCGAAACCGAGCGCGCCGATTTTTACGGCGCCTACGGCGGAATATTCTATCTCGGAATAATTCTTTCGCTCGTATTTCTGCTTGCAACCGTTCTCATAATTTACTATAAGCAGATAACCGAGGGCTATGAGGACGAACGAAGATTTGAGATTATGCAGAAGGTCGGAATGACCGAAAACGATATCCGGAAAAGCATAAATTCGCAGATGCTGACGGTTTTCCTGCTGCCGCTGTTTACCGCCGCGCTGCACCTCTGCTTTGCGTTTCCGATGATAAGACGGCTGCTGCTGCTGTTTAATCTGCAAAATGTCGCTCTTATGATAACTGTGCTTTTAGGTGCGGTTGCGGTTTTCGGACTGTTCTATGCGCTGATATATAAGGTTACTTCAAATTCTTATTACGCCATTGTAAGCGGAGAAAAGCGAAGAAACGGTTAATTTAATAAAAAGTATGTGAACCGCTGCCCGTGATTTTATTTACGTGCGGCGGTTTTTATTAAGTATTTTTTCTTGTTTTGTCTGTCTGATATAAATATTTCAGCATTTTTGTTATATAGTGTATATTGAAATTATCGGAATTATCGCTTATAATATAACAAAAAATAAGCGGGTGATAATTTTGAACGAAGCCGACTTCAGAAAAAGACTTACCGAATTAAGAGAATTTTGCGGTGTTTCAGCGCGCGAAATGTCATTGTCATTAGGTCAAAATGCCTGTTATATTAACAATATCGAAAACGGCAGGGGTAATCCGTCGTTATCGTCCTTTCTGAATATCTGCGATTATTTAAAGATAACTCCGGCGGAATTTTTTGAAACCGGGTCGCGCAATCCTGCGCAGCTGAACGAGCTGGTCGAAAAGCTCAAAAAACTGAATGTAAAACAGCTGGAAACTCTTTTGGCATTTGTAGAGCAGATAAGTAAATAATTTGACGGGGATGTCAAGAACGTTGTACATTAGAAGTAAGCTGATAGGACGGTGTTTGAATTGGAATTAAAGGAATTTGCAGAAAGATTAGTTGAGCTTCGCCAAAATGCAGGGGTTTCCGCTCGTGAGATGTCACTTGCAATAGGGCAAAATCCAAGCTATATAAACAATATTGAATGTGGGAGGACGTTTCCGTCCTTTTCCTGCTTTTTCTATATCTGCGATTATTTAAAGATAACTCCGGCGGAATTTTTTGAAACCGGGTCGCGCAATCCTGCGCAGCTGAACGAGCTGGTCGAAAAGCTCAAAAAACTGAATGCAAAACAGCTGGAATCACTTTCAACATTCGTTGAGCAGATGAGCAAATAGTTTGACGGGAATATAAAATCTGCGCACAATCTGCGGAAAGGCGCTCCGCTGCCGAAAAAACGGCTGCAATCAGCTTTTTGGATTATATTCCGGGGTGTAAAGAAAAAAACTTGACAGGCGCTCAGCTTTGTGGTATACTTATGCGGTACCGGAGAGCCGGGCGCTTTTCTTTAAGGGGTGTTTTTTATGGCTAAGGATCTTTCGGTAGGCAGACTGCTGGATGTTTACGGCTGCTTTCTCAGCGAAAAGCAGCGAACGCTTGCAGAGTATTATTATAATGATGATTTATCGCTGACGGAGATTGCCGAAAACGAGGGTACAAGCCGTCAGGCGGTATGCGAGCTGCTCCGCAGAGCGGAAAATCAGATGAATTTATGGGAAAGTAAATGCCGCTGTCTTGAAACGCTGACCCGTATCAAGGCGCTGCGGAATACCGCGGAATCGGGTGACCGGGCTGCGCTTGACGAGCTTTTCCGCCTGATTGACGCGCTCTGAGCGGCATTTGATTTTGAAGAATTACGGAGGTGAACGCCCGTGGCGTTTGATAATCTTTCCGATAAGCTGACAGGCGTTTTTAAACGCCTGCGTTCAAAGGGAAAAATAACCGAAAGCGATGTTAAGGAGGCTACGAGAGAGGTGCGCCTGGCGCTTCTTGAGGCTGATGTAAACTATCGCGTAGCAAAGGATTTCACCAATAATATCGCCGAAAAATGTATCGGAGAAAAGGTTACCGAAAGCCTTACCGCTCCGCAGACGGTTATTAAAATAGTCCGTGATGAGCTGACGGCTCTTATGGGCGGAGAAACGGCAAGACTTAAAACAGCCGCTAAAATTCCTACCGTTATTATGATGTGCGGCTTGCAGGGCTCCGGTAAGACAACCCATTCCGGAAAGCTTGCAAAGCTGCTTAAAAAGCAGGGTCACCGGCCGCTGCTTGTCGCCTGCGATATCTACCGCCCTGCCGCCATAGAGCAGTTAAAGGTTGTCGGCGCGTCGGTCGATACACCGGTTTTCGAGCAGGGAACCGAAAAGCCGGAAAAAATCGCGGCGGCGGCAGTAAGACATGCCCGAGATTACGGTTTTGATTATGTTATTCTCGATACCGCCGGCCGTCTGCATATCGACTCCGAGCTTATGGAGGAGCTTCGCCGCATTACCGAAACGGTTGAGGTAAACGACATACTGCTTGTTGTCGATTCAATGGTCGGACAGGATGCGGTGAATATTGCTAAGTCGTTCGACGATATTCTGAGTATTGACGGCGTTATTTTAACAAAGCTGGACGGTGATACCCGCGGCGGCGCGGCGCTGTCTGTGAGAGCTGTTACCGGAAAGCCGATAATGTTTGCCGGCGTCGGAGAAAAGATGGACGACCTTGAGGAATTCCACCCCGACCGTATGGCAACGCGTATTCTCGGTATGGGAGATGTTATGTCTCTTATCGAGCGTGTTGAAACCGAGCTGGACGAAAAGCAGGCGGAGGAAACCGCCCGCAGATTGCAGCAGAATAAGTTCGATATGAACGACCTTTTGCAGCAGTTCCAGCAGATAAAAAAGATGGGCAGCCTGAAAAGTATTCTTTCGATGCTGCCGGGAATGGAAAAAAAGCTCAGGGACGTTGATATAGACGACAGGCAGATGCTCCGCATTGAGGCGATTATCAAATCAATGACCAAAAAGGAACGCGAGCATCCCGATATTATCGGAGCCTCGCGGAAAAGGCGTATCGCCGCCGGCTGCGGACAGTCGGTCGAGGAAGTCAACCGCCTGCTCAAGCAGTATGAGCAAATGAAAAAAATGTTTAAGCAAATGTCCTCAAAGGGCGGCCGGAGAAAGCTGACACGCGGAATAACCGGCTTGCCGGGCGGAGGATTCGGTCTATAACGCACCGCGTTTTTAATAAATGCGCGGCGTGAAAAAATAGAAAGCTTTGATTATTTTATCGGGGAGGTGTTTTTAATGGCAGTTAAGATCAGACTGCGCCGTATGGGCGCAAAGAAGGCTCCCTTCTACCGTGTTGTTGTTGCCGATTCGCGTTATCCGCGCGACGGTCGTTTCATTGAAGAATTGGGCTACTATGATCCCACCAAGGAGCCGGCGGATGTCCGTTTGGACGCTGAGAAGGCAAAGAAGTGGATAGCTAACGGCGCTCAGCCGACAGATACCGTAAGAGCATTGCTCAAGAAGAACGGCGTTCTTTAATGGAGGATATCGCAATGAAAGAGCTTTTAAGAGCGCTTGTTGCAGGTCTCGTTACCGACCCGTCCGCGATTGAGATAACCGAGGACGCTCCCAACGAGGAGGGCGTTATCGTTTTCCATCTTCGCGTTGCGGAAAGCGATATGGGTCGCGTTATCGGAAAGCAGGGACGTATCGCTAAGGCTATACGCACCGTTATGCGCGCTGCCGCAAGCAAAAACGATCAGAAAATCTCGGTTGAGATAGAAGATTGATTTATTTAACAAAAAATACCGGATGCTGATATTTTAAAGTCAACACCCGGTATTTTTATTTTATTAAAATTATATTGCGTTTTGGGATTCGGGAATTTCGCTTGAAATAAGATTGAACCCGAACGGCGACGTTTTGCTCGGGACAAAGAGAGAAACTGCCTCAACCGTCTCCGCCTCGCCGTCGTGCGGCTTGATTTTAACAAGCGATTTTACGGTATAGCTGCCGTCCTCGTTCTTAACCGCCGAGATAAAGCTGTGCGAATAAACGGTTAAGCCGCGCGGTATAACGAAAATATATCCGTCCTTTTTAGGAAATTCGGGGTTGAGAGCCGAAGTGTCGGTCACCTCAATGCCGTACATATCCATCATATAATCCGCAACGGTCCGTTCGGAAATGAATTCATCCTCAAGTCCGAGCTTTGCGGAAAGCATACAGGCGGCGTTGTTCACAAGCATATCCACGCTGTCAAAATCACCGTTATACGAGGCGTTATGATTAAGCATATTCATAAATCTTGCGGCAAGAGCGGGGCTTTCTTCGGGAATTTTTTCCGTTTTTTCTGCCGAAGCCGCGGAAAAAGGAGAAAAAAGAACGGAGCATAAAAGCGTTATCGCAAGTATCAGCATTACAGTTAATGTTCTTTTTTTCATTTTCCGCACCTCTTTTCTATATATTTATTATACACATATCCCGGTATTTTTGCAGGAACAAAACGGTTACAAAAATGTTTCAAAAATGTTACTAATATAACCGATTATCTGTTTTTTCGATAAAAGTCGTTAATATACTTTATTCATAAATTGTTTTAAATATTTTTCAAAAAATTAGTTGTAACTTATAAACATTTATGGTATAATTAAAAATAATAAGCGGGGAACCACCGCTTTTCACAGGCATCATCAACAAAGGAGTGTATGGAATTGAAACAATACCCGGCTGAAAAAATTAAAAACATAGCGCTGCTCGGTCACGGCGGTTCGGGAAAGACCGCTCTTGCCGACGCTATACTTTGTTATGCGCAGGCGAGCGAGCGTATAGGAAAAACAGCGGACGGAACATCCCTTATGGATTTTGACGCTGAGGAGAAAAAAAGAAAAATTTCGGTTTCAACCGCAGTTTATGCGCTGGAGCTCGGAGAATATAAATTGAATTTGATAGACGCGCCAGGTCAGTTTGATTTTGCCGGCGGAGTTTGCGAGGCTCTTGCCGCGGCGGATTCGGCTGTTATAGTCGTATCGGGAAAATCGGGTCTTACAGTCGGCGCCCGGCAGGCGTTTGAAAAAGCGCGCGCCGCAGGAAAGAGCGTAGGATTTTTTATCGGTAAGCTGGACTCATCACATGCGCATTTTTATCAGGTGCTTTCCCTGATAACCGGTCATTACGGCGCTGTCGTCTGTCCTCTGTTCGTGCCGGTTATGGAGGGCGAGAATGTCCGCTGCTTTGTTGACCTTATAGAAAATAAGGCGTATACCTTTGACGGACTGAAAAAGCTTCCGGCGCCGCTGCCGGAGAGCGCGGAGCTTGAGCAGATGCGCTCTCTGATGCTTGAAGCGGTAGCCTCAACCGACGACGCGCTTATGGAAAAGTATTTCGGCGGCGAGGAATTCACCCGCGAGGAAATAATTTCCGGATTGCGCAGCGGAATACGTTCGGGCGATATATGCCCGGTTTATTCCGGAATACAGCAGTCCGGCGACGGAGTATGCGTGTTTACCGACAGCATTACCGAGCTTATGCCCGGAGCGGATGCAGGCTGCATAGAAGCGGATGAAACGGTTCTTCAGATTTTCAAAACCATAGCCGACCCGTTTGTCGGAAAGCTTTCATATTTCAAGGTGCTTTCGGGAAGCGTTAAGAGCGATATCAGACTTAAAAATTCCCGGACCGGCGGCGAGGAGCGGCTTTCAAAGGTTATGCTGCTCAAGGGCGGACGTCAGGAGGACGCGGACGTTATCGGCGCAGGAGATATCGGCTCAGTTTCAAAGCTGGGCGACAGCCTTACGGGCGATACCCTCTCGGAAAGCGGAACAGTTACCGCCGCTCCGATAGAATTTCCGGCGCCCTCGCTTTCGGTGGCGGTATATCCGCAGAAAAAGGGCGAGGAGGAGAAAATTTCATCCGGACTCAACCGCCTTTGCGAGGAGGACCCGACTGTTTCGGTGACACTTGATCCCGAAACCCACGAGCAGATACTTTCCGCTCTCGGAGAACAGCATATCGATGTTATAGTATCGCGCCTTAAATCTAAATTCGGTGCGCAGGTCGAGCTTAAAAAGCCGAAAATAGCCTACCGAGAGACTATCCGCCGCGCAGTCAAGGCGCAGGGCAGACATAAAAAGCAGTCCGGAGGTCACGGTCAGTTCGGCGACGTATGGATAGAATTTGAGCCCTGCGACAGCACCGACCTTGTTTTTGAGGAAAAGGTTTTCGGCGGCTCTGTGCCTAAGAATTTCTTCCCGGCGGTTGAAAAGGGACTGAGGGAAAGCACGGCGCGCGGAATTCTTGCAGGATATCCGATGGTCGGAATAAAGGCAACCCTTGTTGACGGATCGTATCATCCGGTCGATTCCTCGGAAATGGCGTTTAAAACGGCGGCTTCCCTTGCCTTTAAGGAGGGAATAGCGAACGCAAATCCGGTGCTGCTTGAGCCGATAGGCACCTTGCACGTTTTAGTTCCTGATGAAATGCTCGGCGACGTTATAGGCGATATAAACAAACGCCGCGGCAGGGTTATAGGAATGAATCCGGCGGCAGGGAAGATGCAGGAGATAGTCGGCGAGGTCCCGATTGCGGAAATGACCGATTTCTCAACCGCTATGCGCTCTATAACCCAGGGAAGCGCGAGCTTTACGCTGGAATTTGCCCGCTATGAGGAGGTTCCGGCTCAGATAGCGCAGAAAATAATAGACGCCGCAAAGGAATAAATATCAGTAAATTCAGACAAAATGCCGCAAATGACGGTTGACTTGCACTTTGCTTAGTGCTATAATTTGTTTGAAATTCGGAAAGGAGCTTATACATATGAATTCTGCATGGGTTAAATTAGGATTTCTTGCCGCGGGCGTTGCCCTCGGAGTGGCGGCGGTCAAGCTGCTTGAATGCGATAAGGTTATCGTTATCCGAGAGGATACCGTGGCGAAGATGAAGGATACCGCCGGTCAGGCTGTCAATGCGGTCAAAAATACCGCCGGTCAGATAAAGGACGCTGTTGTTGATAAATTTTCAAAGCAGGATTGCTGTTCGGTAACGTTTGACTGCGGCTGTGAGCCTGAGGAGGACGCTGCTCAGACCGAGCCGTCTGAGGAAACGGAAGAATAATTCAGTATCTGCAAATCCGGGATTGCTTTTTAGCAGTCCCGGATTTTTTTGCGTCTTTATAAAAATCGGTTTTTGGGGGAATAATGAATAGTATAATGTCTGTATCGGAGGAACGGTATTATGCAGGGAGATGCTTTCGGGAAAATGATGTCGCGCAGATGCGCAGGCTGCTATTTTGTTATATGCGTTATGTTTGCGCTGTGCGCGCTGAGAGTCGGCATTATTGCAACCGGAAAAACAACCTCCGCCGGCAATACCTCCGCTTATTATACTCTTACCGTCACCAGACCGCGCGGCACCCTATACGACAGAAACGGAATACCGCTTAATAACCGCAGAGAAAGGATAATCGCGGCTGTGTCTCCGTCTATGCAGGCGGTGGCTGCGCTCAGGAGCGTTCTGGGAAATTCACCTGTGCTGACAGGGCTGCTTGAAAGGCTCGGAAAGGGGTATCCGGTGCTGTGCGAGCTGCCGCGGATGGTTGAGTGCGAGGGAATAGTCTGTACCGTTGTAAAGGACGCGGATACCTCGGACAAGCCGGCAGTTCATATGATAGGCTATACCGACTCCTCCGGACACGGCGCGACGGGACTTGAAGCAGCCTTTGACAGCCTGCTGTATTCCGAGCAGACCGTAGACGCGGTTTTTGAGCTTTCGGGCAACGGTTCGGTCTTGGGCGGTAAAGCCCCGGAAATAAGAGGAGCGGATATTCAGACGGCGGCTGTTTATACAACGCTCGACAGTGCCATTCAGCGCGTAGCCGAGGAGAGCTGCTCGGGGATAGCAAGCGGCGCGGCGGCGGTTTGCGAAATAGGAACCGGGAGGATATGCGCCGCAGTTTCAAAGCCGGGATTCGACTGCACATCGCTTTCCGATTATCTTAACAGAGAGGACGCGCCGCTTTTAAACAGGCTTGTTTCGGCTTACAGCGTCGGCTCCGTATTCAAGCCGTGTGTTGCAGCCGCAGGAATAGAACAGGGGTGTGCCGGGCTGAGCTTTAACTGCACCGGCAGCATTAAGCTTGACGGACGGGATTATCATTGTCATAAGCGAAGCGGACACGGACTTCTCACGCTCGGCGGCGCGATTTCCGAATCCTGCAACACGTTTTTTTATCAGTTTGCCGCCGCCGCAGGCGCAGACGCGGTATATGAAAAAATGACTGCCTGTAGCTTTGGCTCGGCGTTTGAAATAGCGCCGAATTTTAAAAATGCCGCCGGGAAAATACCGGAGAAAAGCTCGCTTTATGCCGACGCGGCTCTCGCAAACCTCAGTATAGGTCAAGGCTCGCTGCTGCTTTCGCCCGTTTCTATGCTGACGCTCTATTGCGCCATAGCCTCCGACGGCGGCTATTATCTGCCGCATATCGTTGAAAAAACCGTAAACGCAGGAAAAACCGAGCGGTATGATTATGGCAGAAAAACGGTTGTTATGAAGCCTGAAACTGCCGCAATGCTCAGGGAATATCTCAAACAGACCGTAGCCTCCGGAACAGGAACGGCGGCAAAAACCGAGCTTTGCACAGCCGCCGGAAAAACCGCGACGGCTCAGACCGGAAGATTTGATGAAACCGGCAAAGAAATAAATATCGGCTGGTTCTGCGGATACTTTCCGGCGGAAAACCCGAAATATGCCGTTGTGGTTATGGAGGAAAACGCAAACGGCTACAACGCCGCGCCGGTTTTCGCCGCCATTGCTGACGGAATTACGGCGCTGGAAAACGGTCAGCCGGAGGAGCGGCAAATAACAGCGAGCCAAGAATAATTTGACTTTTAGCGCTGTGAAGTGTATAATACTAAAATGTATAGGACTGGAGTTTCGGGCAATCATAGGAAGTCAGAATTTCCGGGTTGTAAAAAAGGATGGTTTTATTATTTGGCTAAATCGAAATTTATAAATGATTTTAAAAGATATTTGCCGCTGCTGAAAAATCTTGTTTCAAAGGATTTTAAAATAAAATACCGCCGGTCGGTTCTCGGCGTTGCCTGGAGCGTTCTTAACCCCTTGCTTACAATGGTGGTTCTGACTAACGTCTTTAGTATGCTGCTCAAGCTGCGGGTTCCGAATTTTGCGACATATTATATTATGGGCTCCTCGCTTTGGAATTTCTTCGCTGAATCAACGTCAATTTCTCTGATGGCTATTCTGGGGGCGGCGCCGCTCATTAAAAAGGTCTATATTCCAAAATATATGTTTCCGCTTGAGAAATGTATCTTTGCACTCATAAACTTTTTGTTCAGTATGATTGCGGCGTTTGCCGTTATGCTTATACAGGGCGTTTATCCGACGTTTACGCTGCTTCTTTTCCCGGTTCCGGTTATTTATTGCTTTGTTTTCTGTTGCGGAATGTGTCTTATTCTCAGCTCCGTAACCGTTTATTTCAGGGATATAGCGCATTTATACAGCGTTTTGCTGACGCTCTGGATGTATCTTACTCCTATTTTGTATTCGGATGAGCTGCTTGAAGGTCATAAGCTTATCGAAACCGTAGTTCATCTTAATCCTATGTATTATTATATAACATATTTCCGCGATGTCGTTATGTACGGCATAGTGCCGGGACTGCGCGAAAATCTTATCTGCGCGGGAATTTCGGTTTTCACTTTGGCTTTCGGCGCATTTGTATTTAAAAGGCTTGAAAGAAAATTTATTCTTCATATTTAATCGGAGGAAAACGTATGAACAGCGAAAACGCGGTTGAGCTGCGCGATGTTGAAATGCACTTTAATATGAGCAAGGAAAAGCTTGAAAGCCTTAAGGAATATTTCCTAAAGCTTGCAAAGCGCCAGCTTATGTTTGAGGATTTTGTTGCTTTGGATCATGTTTCCTGCGATATAAAAAAGGGAGACGTTTTCGGAATCGTCGGTCTTAACGGGAGCGGAAAAAGCACAACGCTTAAAATAATTTCCGGGATATTGCAGCCGACTAAGGGAACAGTTGAGGTAAACGGCGTTATTGCTCCGCTTATAGAGCTTGGCGCCGGCTTTGATATGGATCTTACCGCAAGGGAAAACATTTATCTTAACGGCTCGGTTCTCGGATATTCCAAGAAGTTTATGGACTCTAAGTTTGACGAAATAGTTGAATTTTCCGAAATGCAGGAGTTTTTGGATGTTCCTATGAAGAATTATTCGTCCGGTATGGTTGCAAGAATAGGCTTTGCCATAGCTACCGTTACAACGCCGGATATACTTATAGTTGATGAAATACTTGCCGTAGGCGATTTTCTGTTTCAGCAAAAGTGCGAGGAACGCATCAACCGGATGATGAATGATGATACAACGGTTATTATCGTATCCCATTCAATCGACCAAATCGAACGTCTCTGCAAGCATTGTATGTGGCTCGAAAAGGGAAAGGTTAAAATGATAGGCGATACCGCAGCCGTATGCGAAGCGTATAAGCATACCGGGGCGCCGGCTTAAAAGAAAGTTAAAGGGGAAGCTGTCTTGGACGAGATTTATAATCAGGAATATTATCAGAAATACGATATCGGAAAGCCTGAAAAGACAAATTATATCGAAAACGAACAGTTGCGGAGTTTTTTTCATAGCTTTGCGCAGCAGCTGGTGGAAAAGTACCGTCCGGAAACCGTTTTGGACGCCGGATGCGCTCTCGGAATTTTAGTTGACGAGCTGAGAAAGCTCGGAGTAGAGGCATACGGAATAGACGGCTCGGAGTATGCCGTATCCAATGCCGTTGAGGGTATAAGACAATACTGCGCGGTTTGCAGGATACAGGATGAGCTTCCGCAGGATTTCCCGAAACAGTTTGACTTGATAACCAACATTGAGGTTATGGAGCACCTCGATGAAAGCGAATGTGCGGCTGCCGTTAAAAATTTATGCAGCCATACTAAGAGAATAATATTTTCTTCAACCTCAACGGATTTTGAAGACCCAACGCATATAAATGTCAACAAAATCGATTATTGGGCGGAGAAGTTCGCCGAAAACGGATTTTATAATAACATTGAGAACCGTCCGGAATATATATCGGCTGATGCGTACTGCTTTGAATATTCGGACAGTCCCGCAAAGGCTGTCGCAAACTATGAAAGGCTGCTGACAAGGTATTCTGCCGAGAGCAAAACGCTTGACGAAAATAATAAGCAAAAAGCTAAAATAATTTCGGAGCAGTCCAACGAGATTAAAAAAATGAATTATATTGCGGATGTTTTGAAAAATGAACGCGATGAGGTTCACCATGAGCTTATGGACATATCCGCTCAATATATTGAAATACTGAATTCCCAGTATTGGCGCATTACGGCTCCGTTCAGAAAATTTACCGGAGCTGTTGAAGCCCTGCTCAGAAAAAGCAATATCACAAGATATCCTTGTAAGGTTTTAAAGCTTATATTTAAGTACGGATTCAAAAACACGTTCCGCGTTATTAAACAAAAGCTCAATCTCATTAAGCCGTATGATTATTCTAAGATTTCGCATGAGCGAAGATTGCGCGAAGAAAATACAAAATTTGAGCGGGATATTAAGTTCAGTATTCTCGTTCCGCTTTATAATACCCCGATTGTTTATTTAAAGGAAATGATTCAGTCCGTTCAGAATCAGACCTATAAGAATTGGGAGCTTTGCCTTGCTGACGGAAGCGACGACCGACACAGCGATGTCGGAGATACTGTCAGAGAATATGTAAAAAACGATTCGCGTATTGTTTATAAGAAGCTTGAGAAAAACGGTGGAATATCGGAAAATACCAATGCCTGTATAGAAATGGCAACCGGGGATTATATTGCTCTTTTTGATCATGACGATTATCTCCACCCGTCTGTTTTATTTGAAAATATGAAGGCTATCTGCGAAACCGGCGCGGACTTCCTGTATACTGATGAGGTCGTTTTTGAGGGAGACGATATTTCTAAAATTATCAGTACGCATTTCAAGCCTGATTTTGCGATAGATAATCTTCGGGCAAATAATTATATTTGTCATTTCTCGGTATTTTCCAGGGAATTGCTTGACAAGGTGGGCGGATTCCGTCCTGAGTGTGACGGAAGTCAGGACCACGATATCATTCTCAGACTTACTTCAAGGGCAAAAAAAGTATGGCATATACGTAAATTGCTTTATTTTTGGCGCTCGCATCCCAATTCGGTTGCCGGAGATATCGGCTCTAAGCCCTATGTTGCCGAGGCAGGCGTAAGGGCAGTACGCGAAAGCCTTGAAAGAGATGGCTTTAAGGGCTGTAAGGTAGAAAGCTCTAAGGTGTTTCCTACAATATATCGCATAAAGTATGCCCTTAATGAATTTCCGTTGGTCTCAATAGTTATTGCAAACCGTAATCATATGAGCGATTTGAAAAAGTGCGTTGAGTCTGTTTTGTTTCTTTCAACATATCGCAATTATGAAATAATTATTGTTGAAAACGGAAGCTCCTCAACCGAAATATTCGAGTATTATGATGAGCTGAAGAATTATGAGAATATAAAGGTTGTGGAGTATTGCAAGCCGTTTAATTATTCTGAGGCAAATAACTTCGGAGCTGAAAATTCAAGCGGAGACTATATTATTTTCCTTAATAACCATACAGCTGTTATTACCCCCTCGTGGATTGAGGAAATGCTGATGTATGCTCAGAGAAACGACGTGGGCGCGGTCGGAGCAAAGCTGTACTGTCAGGATAAAACCATACAGCATGCCGGAATAATTTTAGGTCTGGGCGAGAAAGGAATTGCCGGACGCTGCCATTACAGGCTGCCTAAAGAAAACCTCGGATATATGGGTAAGCTCTTTTATGCGCAGAATTTCAGCGCTGTTACAAGTGAGTGTATAATGATTAAAAAATCAAGCTTTGAGAGCGCCGGAGGCTTTGACAGCTCGTTCGGAATGGCTTTCAGCGGTATTGATTTGTGCTTAAAGCTGCGCGAAAAGGATTTACTTATAGTCTGGAATCCGTATGCAGAGCTGTATTGCTATGAATCCAAAAACAAAGGACTTGAGGATACAAAGGATAAAAAGATACGTCTTGATGCAGAGGCTGAGCGTTTCAGAGAAAAATGGAAACAGGTTTTGGAAAAAGGAGACCCTTATTATAATCCCAACTTTTCTTTAGATACTGATTATCAGGTTCAGTTTTCAAAATTGAAGCATGATTGCTGTCAGTAATATAAGTGTAAAAAATGAAAGGAGTAAATTATGGCGAGTTTTACGCGTCAGGCGATTAAGGCGGCGTTTTTAAAGCTGCTTAACGAACGTCCGCTCGCGCAGATTACGGTTAAGGATATAGTTGAAACCTGCGGGATAAACCGGAATTCGTTTTATTACCATTTTGACGATATCCCGTCGTTGCTGGAGGTTATCGTAACCGAGGAAGCAGACGCTATAATTGAAAAGTATACCGAGTTTGACTCTATTGAGCAGTGCTTTGAGGCGGTCGTCAGGTTCGCGATTGAAAACAAGCGGGCGGTGTATCATATTTATAATTCCGCCAACCGTCAGCTTTATGAGCGCTATCTGCTGCGCATCTGCGAGCATGTTGTTAAGAAATATTTTGACAGCGTTCTGGCAGAATCGGCGCTTTCCGATGAGGATAAAGAAATTATCATCAGATTTTTTAAATGCACCTGCTTCGGTCAGATAATAGAATGGCTTGAGGGAGGAATGAAGGACGATATTATTTCTTCGTTCAACCGGCTTTGCGAGCTTCGCCGCGGCGAGGCAAAAGAGTTTTTCCTCGGAAGAAAACAGCCCTGATTTAGACATATTATAGGTTTTGTCTGAAATTTATACATATTGTGTCCCCGTGCCTGAATTTACGGCACGGGGATTTTTTTGTCTGTTTTCAAACGCGGTACGGCTGATTATAATACATAACGTGAAAAGAAAAAGGAGGAATAAATATGAAATCTGCGGGACCTGTTAAAACGGCGAAAGCGGGTTATATCGTGCTTTCTGTAAGCCTTGCGCTGCTCGGAATACTGCTGATATGCGACCCCGGTCTTTCGGTCGGAATTATAGGAACTGCCGTCGGAATACTTATGATAGTATTCGGAACCGTAAAGCTGGTCGGATATTTCTCAAGAGACCTGTTCAGGCTTGCGTTTCAGTATGACCTGGCGTTCGGTATTCTGCTTATAACGCTCGGAATTATAGTACTGCTGAGACCGGAAAGCGTTATGACCTTTATCTGCATAGCAATCGGTATTTCAACCCTTGCCGACGCGCTGTTCAAAATTCAGATAGCCGCCGACTCAAAACAGTTCGGTATCAGAAGATGGTGGCTGATACTTGTTTTTGCGGCAATTTCCGCCGCCGTCGGTCTGGTGCTTGTATGCCGTCCGGGAGAAAGCAGCGAGCTGCTTGTCGTTCTGCTTGGAATAACCCTGCTTTCAGAAGGAATTTTAAATCTTATAACGGTTCTTACAGCCGTAAAGATTTTAAAGGCTTCCAAGCCGGATGAAATTGTTATTGATTATCGCGAGGAAAGAAAGGATTGAGGCTGGAATGCGATTTTCAAAGGCGGTCGTTAAGCACCGCATACTTATTCTTGTTATAGCGCTTGTTCTGCTTGTTCCGGCAACCCTCGGAATGATAGGAACGCGAATCAACTACGATATGCTCGATTATCTGCCGGAGGATATGGATACGGTTATCGGTCAGAACGAGCTTATGGAGGATTTCGGGAAAGGCGCGTTCTCATTTATAGTCGTTGAGGATATGCCTGCCAAGGATGTTTCGGCGCTCAGGCAGAAAATAGAAAAAATTGACCATGTTGAAACGGCTCTGTGGTATGACTCTCTTGCGGATATAACATTTCCTATCGAAATGCTGCCGGATGAGGTATACAATGAGTTCAACACCGAGAATGCAACTATGATAGCCGTGTTTTTCGACAGCGCAACCTCGGCGGACGTAACTATGGACGCAATCCGCGAAATCCGCTCGGTTTGCGGAAAGCAATGCTTTGTTTCGGGAATGTCGGCGCTGGTTACAGATTTGAAGGACCTGTGCGAAAAGGAAGAACCGGTTTATGTTGCGATAGCCGTAGCGCTTGCCTGCGTTGCGATGATACTGTTTCTCGACAGCTTTCTTGTTCCGTTTATCTTCCTTGCAAGTATCGGAATGATGATTTTGCTCAATCTCGGCAGCAACTATTTTATGGGAGAAATTTCCTATATAACAAAAGCGCTGTCAGCCGTTTTGCAGCTCGCCGTTACGATGGACTATTCAATATTCCTCTGGCATAGCTACAATGAGCAGAGAACGCATATCTCAGACCCCAAGGAGGCTATGGTGGCTGCCATACATGAAACGCTGACCTCGGTATTCGGCAGCTCTCTTACAACGATAGCCGGCTTTGCCGCGCTTTGCTTTATGAGCTTTACCTTAGGCCGTGACCTCGGTATTGTTATGGCAAAGGGCGTTCTGCTCGGAGTTATAGGCTGCGTAACTGTTCTGCCGTCGCTGATACTGCTGTTTGATAAGCCGCTTCAGAAAACCCGTCACCGTTCAATAATTCCGGATATGCAGAAATTTTCCGGCGGAGTTATAAAGATATTCCCGGTTTTCCTCTGCGTGCTTGTCGCCGTAGCAATACCTGCGTATTACGGTTACAGCAAAACAAACAGCGAGGTTTATTACGATATGGGCGAGTGCCTGCCGGAGGATATGGAGTATGTTATAGCCAACAGCAAGCTTTCCGAGGAATTTAACATCGCCTCAACCCATATGCTGCTCGTAAATGCCGACCTGCCTACGAAATCGGTACGTCAGATGACCGCGGAAATGGAAAAGGTAGACGGAGTTAAATATGTTCTCGGTCTTGAAACCGTTGTCGGCTCGCTCGTTCCGGAGGAGATATTGCCGGAGAGCATAACCTCTATTTTAAAGAGTGATAAATGGGAGCTTATGCTGATAAACTCCGAATATAAGGTCGCAAGCGATAAGGTAAACGCTCAGATAGACGACCTGAACAAGATACTCAAGAAATATGATAAGGGCGGAATGCTGATAGGCGAGGCGCCCTGTATGAAGGATATGATTGAAACAACGGACCACGACTTCAAGGTCGTAAACGCAGTTTCGATAGCCGCTGTATTCCTTATTATTCTTGTTGTTGAAAAGAGCATCTCTCTGCCGTTTATTCTGATAACGGTTATTGAGCTTGCAGTCTTTATAAACCTCGGATTGCCTCATTATCTCGGTCAGTCGCTGCCGTTTATCGCGCCTATATGTATAAGCACGATTCAGCTCGGCGCAACGGTTGACTACGCCATACTGATGACAACCCGCTATAAATCCGAGAGAATATCCGGCAGGTCAAAGAGGGATTCCGTAGTAACAGCCCTTGCAGCCTCAATTCCGTCAATCATAGTCAGCGGTATGGGATTGTTTGCGGCAACATTCGGAGTCGCGGTATTCTCGGATATAGATATAATCAGCTCTATGTGTATGCTTATGGCGCGCGGCGCTGTCGTAAGTATGCTGTGCGTAATATTCATTCTGCCCGCGCTGCTGATGCTGTTTGACGGCGTTATCCGCCATACAACGCTCGGTATGGGCAAAATCAAAAATAACGCTCCGGTAAGCGAAAGCGCCGGAGAAGCAAATAAAACGGAGGTAGCTGCAAGATGAAAAAATCAGTTGTTAAGGGACTTTCTGTTGCGCTCTGCGCGGCTCTTGCCGCAACAGCCTGCACAGCAGCGGTTTATGCTGCGGGGAACAAAAAGGATTCCTCCGCTGTTTCCTCTCAGAAAAGCGAAACAACGGAAAATGTAAAGGCTGAAAATACCGCAAAGGACGAAACGGTATATGTTATCGCCGGAGCGGACGGCGCAGTCAAGAAAATAATCGTGAGCGACTGGATTAAAAACTCGGCGGGACTCAGCGCGATTGCCGATAAAACAGAGCTTTCGGATACGGTGAATCTGAAGGGCGATGAAACCTATACGGTAAATTCCGATAACGCGCGCGTCTGGGACGCTGCCGGCAAGGATATTTATTATCAGGGCAATATTTCCAAGGAGCTGCCTGTTAAGCTGAATGTCAGCTATAAGCTGGACGGTAAGAGTATTTCTCCGTCCGAGCTTGCGGGAAAGAGCGGAAAGGTAACAATCCGCTATGACTATGAAAACACTCAGTACGAAACCGTTGAGATAGACGGTGTGCAAAAGAAGATATATGTTCCTTTCGCAATGCTTACCGGTCTTATGCTTGATAACGATGTTTTCACAAACGTTGAAATCAAAAACGGCAGAATACTCAACGACGGCGACCGCATAATTGCCTCAGGTATAGCTTTGCCGGGCTTACAGAGCAATCTGGAGATAGATAAATCCAAATACGAAATTCCGGAATATGTTGAGATAACTGCGGACTGCAGGAATTTTGAGCTGAGCTCAACCGTTACCATCGCAACAAACGAGCTTTTCAGCAAAGTTGATACCGCAGTTTTTGATGAGGCAGACGCTCTTTCGGCATCCCTCGACCAGCTGACCGGCGGAATGAAGCAGCTGCTTGACGGTTCGAATGCACTTTACGGCGGACTTTGCACACTGCTTGATAAATCTGCCGTCCTCATAAACGGAATTGATGAACTGGCTGCCGGAGCTGCAAAGCTATCCTCCGGAGCGGCTGACCTGCAAAGCGGAGCGAGCGAGCTTTCGTCCGGACTTAATAAGCTGACGGAGAATAACGCAAAGCTTACAGGAGGCGCCGAAACCGTCTTCAACACTCTGCTTGCAACCGTTACCAGCCAGGTTAATGCGCAGCTTTCGGGTTACGGAATGAGTGTAGATGACCTGACTATCAAAAATTATAAAACCGAGCTTAATGCTCTGATTGCAAAACTCGGTTCCGATGAGGTTCATACCGCTATGATGGCGGCTCTGACCGAGGAACAGAAACAGCAGGCAACGCTTGCGGTATTAAAGGGCTACTTTGAAAAACAGGGGCTTTCCGGCGAGCAGCTTTCCGCTGCCGTAGCCGCCGGCGCTCAGAACCCGCAGCTGCTTGCGGCTCTTGAGCCGACAATAAACGCAGCTCTTTCCGCCGCTGTTACGGAAAAGCTGTCGGCAGCCGCTAAACAGGTTGAGGCGGCAAGGGATCAGCTTTTGGATTATCAGGAATTTTATGACGGTGTAAACGATTATACGAGCGGCGCTGCTGATGCTGCCGCAGGAGCCGGAAAGCTTAATGCCGGAAGTACCCAGCTTAAAGCCGGTATTGACGCGCTTAACGCCGGAATATTCACGATGAAGGACGGAGCTCCGGCTCTCAAAAACGGTATAACAGAGCTCAAAAACGGTTCTAAGTCGTTGAAGGACGGTCTTGCTCAATTCAACGAGGAGGGCATAAAGAAGCTGACAGATGTTGTTGAGGACGATTTGGCGGGAACACTGACGCGCTTAAAGGCAACGGTTGAGGTTTCCAAGGATTATAAGTCATTTGCCGGAATTGCTGACGGAGCAGACGGTCAGGTTAAGTTTATTTACCGTACCGATTCAATAAAAGTTAAATAAAGTTTTTAGAACAGCTGCCGCAGGGAAACAAAGCCTGCGGCAGTTGCTTTGCAGTATGTAAGGACATCCCGAAAGGGCATGAAATTTATTGCATAGAAAAAGATTTTTAGCATTTTTTTTGCACGAATTTAAACCCTTACATAAATTCAGCGTAAAGTAATATTGTGCGGATGGTAAATGTTTATATCGCCGTAATACAAAAGAAGCAAGGTGTAACCTTGCATTTACAATCGGCGGCAAAGCCGCACCGCACCTATTACCTCTTACATATTACATATTTCTTCCCAAAAATCCCGTTACCGATTTTATTTTGAGGTAAGAGTGAAGAGGTAAGAAGTAAAAAGTAAAAATCCCCATTCTTACGAATGAGGATTTTTGGTGGAGATTTACTCTCCGAATCCGAACCGCACGGGTTCGGATTTGATTGCAATGGTGGAGGCGAAGCGTACCCTTTAGAACTCCCCAAGCGGTATTATTTTCTTGATAATCTCCTTAATGGCTGATTTGCATTAAAATTTATATACGTTGTATTTTTCATAAATAACCTTTGTTGTTTATCTCTTTTCTCTTGGATTTTCGGATTTTTGGAGTTTCTTGCTTTTGAGCTTATCACACAAGCCTGAAAACATTTCATAATTAAAAAACATACTGGATTTTCTTTGGAAAATCCAACATTCATTACAGACCTATGCTTTATAATCGAAGCATAGGTCTTTTTTATTTTAAGGAGATTAAAAGCAATGAAAAATTTTATTGAAGAATAGTATTACGGCAATATAAACCCGCAAGAAAGGTATTTCAACCGCAAAAGCGAAACAGGAAAAAATATATTAGCTATTGCAGATGTTGAGGACTCATTAAATGAGGTACTTAACGATAAGGAAAAAGAGCTTTTCAAAGAATATCAAAGATTGGACGGCGAAATAACCGCCGATTCAAACCTTGATTCATTCATTGTAGGTTTCAGAATGGGTGCAAAATTTGCGTTGGATACCTATATCAGCGATAATGTGCCGTACTTTGAATGTAAGCCATATCAAAGCGGTTAATTGTAGAGAATTTTTCAAGAAACAAATCACTTGAACAGCGCCACTACAAACTTCCGAAATGATAAATTATAATATGGAAAGGAGTTCTGAAAATGCGAGGTGTCAGCATATTGCCAACAATAGACAATGTTAAAATCAAGGACGAATATCTGAACGGTGCTTACAGCGAGCTTGCAGCATTGCTCGGTATTGACGCAGTTCTTAAAATTCATTCAAAATACAGGGGAACACAAATGTTTTTCCCAGTTGAGCTGTTCAGCAGAGAGTTCATTGTTAAACAGATAGTTGAAGAATACAATGGATATAATGTCCGCGAATTAGCTACAAAATACGGATACACGGAAAAATGGATACGCAAAATCTTAAAAGATAATATTGACAGCAATACATAAATTCAATTTAATACTGCATAATTCGGCAATATAAAACAAGGAGGGTTGTGCGCTTCCCGCCGAACTAATAAAACAATTTAAGTTAAGAGGAGAAAAAAATATGGATAAGAAAAATTTAGGCTTTATTGCGCTTATAGGCGCTGTCATTTCATTGGTTGTTATGTTTTTAATCAATTCAACATTTGGTTTGATTATATACATAGCAAGCTTTATTATTGCAATAGTTGACTTAATTAAAAAATTCAAATCAGAAAAGCTGACACCGAAAGAATTTTTACAGGTTGCAATTAAAGAGAACACTTTAAGCGTAATAACTGTTCTCGGCATTGTTGTTGCTATAATCGTTTACGAATATGCTTCAATAAACGAGCTGGCAGACTCGTTGTTTTAAGGTGGTATAAATGGGTTTTTTAGATTCATTAAAGGATGTTGCGAAATCTGCCGTAGATACAGCTAAAAGCGTTTCGGAGCAAGCAAAAGCCAAGTACGATTCCGCAAAGGAAAACAGAGCTGCACAAAACGCCGAACGTGAAGCCGCAAGAAGGCTTGAAGAAGAACAGGCTAAGGAATACGGCAAGGCTAAAACAGATAGTATTCTTTCAAAAAAGGACAATACAAAAACAGGTATTTTTCAAATAAATACTATGTCAGATACATTGTCTTTCACAAAGGAATATATGAAAAAATTAGTTTTGCCCGCTTCAAGCCTAAAGGTCAGTAAATTAAAAATGCTGCCTTATACAGACGATAAAATTGTCCGTAGGGACGTTTTAAAAAGGTTTGCGGATGTATCGGAAAATGAACAGATTATTTTCTTATTAGATAACAGTACAACAAAAGAATATCTTACCGTCACAACCGAATTTTTATATGCCAGACTTGCTATGTCGGAAAATATGCAGGCTTTCTATAATATAAAAATTCAGTTAAGTGATATAACGTCAATAACATTTGAAAGCGACGGTGAGAAAAATAATATTTTATGTAACGGGGAATTGCTGTTTAGTCTGCCGAACCGTTTGCGTGACACCGATTTTATAAACCTTAAACGCTATTTTGAATGTCTCGAAAAATCGGATTTTGAAATAACAGACCAAGAAATAAACGATTTTATACACGAAAAAATAGGCGATGAGACTTATAACGAATCCCGAAAATATATGGACGAGGATGAGCTGATTATATATTTTGCTTGGGGACTTGACAGCCTTAGCGCCAAAGACTTTTTAATGTGTACTACAAGACAGTTTGTAATGCTTGACCGCGAATTACTCGGAGTGGCGCAAAATGTAAAACGCTTTTTCTATGAGGATATTATTTCAATGTCAACCGAGCAGGAATGTAAGGACAGTTTAACGGTTACATTGCTTAATGCCGCTATGAAGCTTTGCGACCTGACGATTTTTACGGCAGGAACAAATCTTAAAATACAAACATTAAGCACTACCGAAGCCGAAAGGGTTGTTGAAATTTATAATAACTTTAAAAAAGCGGCAAGGGATGAAGCGAAAAAACCGATTGTTGTGCAACAGGCAGAGCAGCAGATTGACCCATTGGAGCAGCTCGAAAAATTAAAAAAACTTCATAGCGCGGGAGTTATCACCGATGAAGAATTTGAAAGCAAAAAAGCTGTTTTGTTAGATAAAATATAGGGGGATTTAATTATGAATGATAAAATAAAAGATACTGTAAGTAAAATTTCCGATACGGTAAAGGATGGTGTTGACAAGGTTTCAAATAACGATACCGTTTCAAATGCTGTCGATAAGTTGAATGAAAACGAGTATGTCAAGAAAGTAAAAAGCAATAAAAACTATAAATACATAAGGCTTGGCGCTATTGTTGTTGCTGTTTTGCTTGTAGTAGGTATTTTCAATGCATTATTCGGCGGCGATAAATATTCAAAAAAGGCAGTTAAAGCCGTAAAGGATGAAATCGTCACCTATAACAGTATGGTAGGATATAAAGATTTTAATATAAAAACAAAGGTCGTAGGCAAAAATAAAAAGCAGCATTTTTATATTGTTGACGGCGAATATACCTGCAAAGACGGTGCGGGAGATAAGATTGAGGGTTCAGATATTTATATAGTATACTCCTATAAGGAAAGAACTAATGTTGAAGAATCCTATCCCTACTCTGACAATCAGAGCCGAAAAGAATTTATTGATACTGCAAAAAATGAAATAAGCGGAAAATAAATAGTTTATTTTCAATTCTAATTCCCCTATATTTGCTTACAATGCAGATATAGGGGGATTTTTTTACGAAAGGGGGATTTATTGTGAATTATTGGTTTTTAGCAGGCTTTGCCATTAGCTTCGGTATGCTGATAGCTGCCGATATAATTTTATCAAAAAAAGATGAAAGGAGCTAAAAAATATGTTTTTAGCATTGGTAAATCAAGTAGCGGTCAAAGCGTTTATACAGGGTGTATGCTGCGGGTTAAGTCTGTATGTCGGAAAAACACCGCTAAACACAAGCAAGCGTAAAAAGAGGTAAGCTATGAAGAAAATTGTAGATTATAAAACGTTGGAAGAAAGCGGGCTTCCTACGGTAAAAAAACGAATAATCGGTACATATCTAAACAAGCTGACGGCACTTTATAACATTACATCCATTGAGAGCATAGGCGCAATTTACTGTTTAGAGCGCGAAGAAGAATTATCGGATTTTAAATCCTTTGGTATGTACGAGCCGATTTCTTCTGATAATATAGAGTTCGTCGATAAAATATTTTTATCTGAAAACAGGCAAGAATTTTCAATGATTCTTGCCTGTTTTCTAATATCGGCTGATTATTCGATTTATCTTATTGCCGATAAAAATATTTTATCCGACTCGCATTTAAAAGCATTTAATCAAGCCCGTTTAATATTTGAAAAATACTTGGAGGACTAAAAATGAATAATAATTTACTGGAGCAAAGCACCACCGTCAGAAGTACAGCCGTATTTTCAAAAGATAAAAAACGCCGCTATACTTTAAGGTACGAATGGAACAAAAACCTACCTAAAGCCTGCATTATAATGAGTCAACCGTCTACCGCTGACGAGCTTATAACCGACCAGACAACAATGCTTGTAAAAAACAATGCGGTTACACAAAATTTCGGAGCAATTTCTATCGTCAATGTATTCTGTACCCTCGACCAACAAAAACCTGAAACAGACCGAATAAACAGTTCGGTTATTCTTGAGGAATGTTCGGCAGCGGATACAGTTATCGTGGCATACGGCAGGGGAACTGCGCACACAGAGGAAAAAGAAAAGTTACTTGACGCTCTAAGGAAAACTTATTCCGAAAAACTATCTACTATCATTGATTCAAGCGGTCAGCCATTCAGTCATCCACTCAGTCCAAAAGCGCGTGAGTGGAAGCTCTCAAAGCTGTAATGCTTTGAGGGCAAAAAATTACAGGTCAAAATGGACTTGTAATTTTTTTGTATGATACAATAGTCTCTTAAAATCTTGTTCACAAAAAATTTACATTTATATTTTTTTGACAATGTGCAACCTCAATCGTGCCAAACGATAAACGCCTACCCTTGCCCTCTGACCTTAAAAATCGCTTAACCAAGCGGTTTTAAGGCTGTTGACAATATCGAAAAAGGGTGTTATGATATGCTCCCAACCAACGAAAGGGGGTGATTATATGAAAATAAATCTCAATGCCCTTCAAAAAACTAAAGTAAAACCGTTTTGCCGCAGTGGTATAACAAAGGAAGAATACGATAATTTTGTCAATGAATCGGGCGATACGTTTCCATTTGTGCTGACAGATGATTGGCTGTGTATAATTACAAGCGAAACCAAAGGCAAGGAAAAATACTACTTTATCACTTCAATATCGTCTGAGTTTACTGTATCAAAATGTAATTATAATATAGTGACAAACATACGAAGCTATACGATTTGTGCGAAAGTAAACGGGGATGAGATAGAATTTGAAGTTAATGCAGAAACATTAACTGTGTTGGGTCTAAAAGAACTGCTGAAAAGGGGTATTCTGTATGATGAAAGAATGGCTAAAGAATTACAAAGATATGTTATGATATCGGCATATAAAGCGGAAAAACAAGCAGTACATACCACACTTGGTTGGAACGGGCAGTTATTCCTATCATCAAAATCATATCCTGACACAAAACATCCAAGTAAGTATATCGGGTGTATAGATTTTTGCCCTAAAGGGTCTAAAGAAACTTATCTTGATATGATAAAATCACAAGTAGTAAAATATATCCCACTACTGTTTATTTGGATTGTAGGCTTTTGCTCGATAATATTAGCTTATCTTAATAAATACTTTGATTTTGGATGTCTGATATTTGCCCTAAATAATCTTTCAAGTAAGGGCAAGACCACAGCCGCAATGCTTTCGACCTCAATAACATCAAATCCTGTATTTGATAAAGGGTTGATAACAAATTTCAGCGGCACAGCAAATGCAATATTAAACTTTGTTTCACAAAGCAATGCCCATACGGTTGTTTTGGATGAAGCAGGAACAGCCGAAACTTTACAATCTCGTAAATTGCTGTATCAAGTGTGCAGCGGGAGAGACCGTAAAAGGCTTAATACTTCGGGCGAACTGAAAGAAACAGCAGAATATAATTCGGCAATAATCGTAACAGGCGAGTACAGTATTATTGACAGCGCGGCTCCGAACGGAATCAGAGCAAGGATATTTGAAATAACCGATGACTTGACAGTAAGTGCCGAGCAAAGCAATATTATCAAGACAACAGTATTGAATAACTACGGATTGTTGTATGAAGATTTTATCAGTTTTGTTTTTGATAATATTGATAACATAATTGAAGATTATAACAGTTGTGTTAATGAGCTGAAAAAAGATAATACAAACAAAAAAGGCAGCTTAACCGACCGTGTACTCGAAAAATTATCGGTAGTCTATCTTACGGCTATATATGTAAAAGAATGTTTCGCATTGGATTATAATGAGAAAGCTATCAAGAATCATATTTATACGCTTGAAAGTCGTATAGATACCGAAACAAATATAGCAGATAAAGCATTGGATTGTATTTTGGATTATATCAGCCGAAATTCTTCCAAGTTTATCAGAGCTAATATTGGTGAATACGAAGCTTGTATTGAGGGGAAATTCATCAAAAACAATCAATTTGTTGAAATATCCGTTTTAAAATCAATAGTTGAATCCGTATTGACTAAAAACGGTTACGAAAGTATTAAAACATTAACTGACAAATGGCAAGATAACAAACTTTTGCTCTGCGAAAAAGACAGAGCTTACAAGAGGGTCAAGCTAAGTAAAAACTTGCCCCCGCAGCCTTGCTATGTGTTCAGGCTCTCTACGGACAGCAGCGAACACATAACAGTCAAACCTGATTTTGAATCGGTATCGTCCGACAAATTGGATGATGTTGACATAAAATTTTAAATTAAGAAAGGAGCGCTTTAAATGCGTATTCAGGTTTTCAAAACCACTAATAATTTACCAGAAGGGAGTTACACGGGTACAATCGTTTACCAAAGTGTGAGCAAGGATGATAAATATCTTTGGCTCAACGTAGCAATAGATGGTGAAAAAACCGAGCTTAACATCAGCATAGCTTTAGCAAGTAATTTGTTAAACAATTTTGCTATGAACTTTGCTGACGAAAACGGTGATTTAGATACCGAAGATTTTCTCAATGTGAAAATATCTTTCACATTGATAGACCGTGAAATAAACGGTAAAATTTACTCTAAATTCAGCTCATTAGAGCCTGTTTTTGAAGAAGAGGAGAGTGAATACGATAATTAAAAAAGATGAATTGGAAGGAATAATAATAGAAAGCGGTTTAAGTAAACCTACAATTAAGGAAAATACAATAGCAGTTTAAATTATATAACTTGCAGGTTATTATGTAGTAAGGCATATATTTGCCTTATGGTTACTGTAGAAAATAGGTGCAGTAGTATTCTACAATTCCGAGCCTCTCGGAAGAACACCACAAAAGGTGTGATACCTTTGGAGTTAGTAAAACTTTGTTGCGCTACAGAGCGCAACAATAAATCAAACGAACAAAAAAACTGTTCGATAACTTGCCTTCAGCAAAGCAAAATTGCGGATAATGATAGTCTTAAATTCTTTGAGGCTATGGCTGAATATTTGGCGGAAATGATACTAAATCAACTTTAAAAATACGGGTTTGGCTTTTAAACGCCAAACCCTCATTCAAATATATATTATAACAATGAATAAAAAGAAAGGAATTGATTTGAATGGATATATTAAAATCAGCGGTCGGCTATTGCAGATATAGCTCAGACCACCAAAAGGAACTAAGTATTGAAGCACAACAGCGGGCAATAGAAACATACGCAGACAAAAACGGTTACAGCATAAAGGAATGGTACATAGACAGAGCCTTTAGCGGACAGACCGATAACAGACCCGATTTTCAGCGTTTGATTAAAGACATTGAAGAAGGGAACGGCGATTTTAAGGCTGTAATTGTTCATAAGCTGGATAGATTCTCTCGGAGCGTTGTTGACAGCCTTCAGTATCAGCAGTTTTTTTGTGACAGGGGTATTGAACTTATTTCAACGGAAGAAAATTTTTCGGGAGATGAGTTTATGTTCGGAATCAGCGCTTTACTTAACCAACGCTATGTAAAAAATCTCTCAAAAGAGGTGATGAAGGGATTAAAGGAGAGAGCCTACAAAGGGCTTTTTAATGGCGGTAAGCCACCGTTGGGCTATGATGTAAAAGAACAACGGCTTGCAATAAATGAGGCGGAAGCGGTAATTG
The DNA here is from genome assembly GCA_934477125.1 of uncultured Eubacteriales bacterium. Classification (GTDB taxonomy): domain Bacteria; phylum Bacillota; class Clostridia; order Oscillospirales; family Acutalibacteraceae; genus UBA737. The sequence goes on from CAKSOL010000001.1 coordinate 68,790, forward strand.
TCCGAGAAATTTTTGAAATGGCAGCTTCGGGAATGGGATATTCCAGTATCACCAAAGCGTTAAATGCTAAAGGCTATAAAACGAAGCGCGGACAACCGTTTGGCAAGAGCAGTCTTTACGATTTACTTAGAAACGAGAAATACAAGGGAACTTATGTCTACAATCGAAGCTCCGGCAAAAAATCAAACGGAAAGCGGAACAACCATGAAAATAAAGATAAGAGCGAAATTATTCGTATAGAGGACGGCTGTCCTGCAATCGTTTCATCAGACCTTTGGAACAGAGCCAATTATTCAAGAAAGATTACGGCAATTACTTCTACAAATTCCAAACACACTTATTTACTTACAGGCTTAGTAACTTGCGGAATTTGCGGAAGTAAAATGCACGGTAATTATCGCAACAACGGCAATAAAAAAGCTTATTCAACCTATAGGTGTAACAAGAAATCCAATCAATCTCTATGTGACCAAAAAGAAATTCGGGCAGATATTTTAGAGGATTTTGTAATAAAATCTTTAATCGAACATTTTTTTAATGATAGCGTGACAAACACAATAATAAATCAAGTTAATGCTAAAATAGCTGATTTTCTTAAAAATGACAGCGAATCCCTAAAACAGGCAAAGGCTTCACTTGCAGGATTGCGTATGGCAAGAGCTAATCTTACCGACACATTAGCAGAAATCGGATACAATAAGACTCTAACGGATAAGCTTAATTCGCTTGAAATGCAAATTTCGGAGTACGAAAGAATAATCGCGACAGAGCAAGAGCAAAAATCATCAATTATAGTTACAAAGGATGATGTTAAAAATAAAATATCCGAGTTAAAGGAAATAATGTGCAATCCTAAAAATGCAGAGCAAACAAAAATGATATTAAGAGAGTATATAGAGCGCGTATGCGTTACAAATCAATCTGTGGAGGTAACCTTTAAGGTTGCCTTCACTTTTTTAATTGATGATAACAAATACATTATATCATATAACCATAGCAAAAAAGAGTCTCGTTGTTCAATTATGCAAAATGTAAACGAATGTCTCACAACTCCCAAAAAACATTGGAACATAGAAAATTTAACACCTTTCGGGAGCATTGGTGACGAGAGCGTAACAAAAAGAACTCCCAATCCATATAGAATTGAGAGTTCTGTGGTGGAGGCGAGGGGAATTGAACCCCTGTCCAAAAAGCGATCCTTTCCGGTATCTCCGAGCGCAGACATTTCTTTGCATTCCCTTGCGCGGACGCTAAACGTCAGGCTTCCGCGTTTGGTAGCTCCAGAGCCGTGACGCAGGCAGGAGCGCACCCGCGTTCACGTTCACCACTAAATGACGCCCTCGCGGAGCCGTGGTACTCTCCGGTCGGACGGCAGCCTAATTAGGCTGCAAGTGCAACTGTTCTATTGTCAGTTAATTTTAAATTGCGGATTTTAGAGCGGTTCCGCACCGCTGCTCGCTGCCGAAAATTCATACTCCCTGTCGAAGCCTTTACGCCCCCATATAAAATTACCGATTTTGCTCCTTTATCGCTCTGTCTATCGCGCGGTCAGCGTCCCGCTTAGCAGCGGCGGCGCGCTTATCATGCAGCTGCTTGCCCTTACAAAGTCCTAACTGAACCTTAACAAGCGAGCCCTTGAAATAAAGCGAAAGAGGAACAAGAGTAAGTCCCTGCTGCTTGACAACGCCGAACAGCCGCATAATCTCACGCTTATGGAGCAGCAAACGGCGGTCACGCATCGGCTGGCGGTTGAAAATATTACCGTGGTCATAAGGGCTGATGTGCATTTGCTTTAATATCATTTCTCCGTTATCAACACTGCACCAGGCGTCCTTTAAATTGACGCCGCCCTGCCGTATTGACTTGACCTCGGTTCCGGCGAGTTCTATACCGGCTTCAATGCTTTCAAGCACAAAATACTCATGGTAAGCTTTTTTATTGGTTGCGATAGTTTTTGTGTTTTCCACCGGTTTTCCCTGCCTTTCATCAGTAGTATAGCACACTTTCGCGGCGCGGTCAAGAAAAGTTCGTCGAATTGAGGAAGTAGCCTTATAAAAAATCCTCCCGCCGGAGTTACCGGCAGGAGGACCGCAGTTAAGCTTAGCTTATAAGGCAGGATTAGTCCGCGATATAGGCATACTGGAGATACCAGTAGCCGTACGGGCTGTGCCATGTACCCTTAAGGCTTGTGCTCTGGAGCCAGAAATCGTTATAGTAAGCAACCGGGATGAAACCGTAGTCGTCCATAACAATTTTCTCAGCCTCGTGGAGAGCTGCAAAGTGAGTTGCGCTGTCGGCAACCTTTGACTTATCAATGGCTGCGTCAAATGCGGGGTTGTTATACTTACCGTCGTTGTTACCGTTGGTTGAGTAGAACAGCTCGATCATATTGGAGGCGTCGTTGTAGTCCATAACCCAGCCGTTACGTGCCATTTCATATTCGCCGGCACGACGCTGCGGGGTGAAGGAGGACCAGTCAACAATGTCAATATTCATAGTGATGCCGAGCTCCTTGTAAGCCTGCTGCAGATATTCGGCAAGTGCCTTATGATATCCGGCGTCATTGGTTGAATAGGTGATAGTCGGGAAGCCCTCTCCGTTCGGGAAGCCTGCCTCTGCGAGAGCCTTTTTGGCCTCCTCAAGGTTAGCCTTGTAATCCTCGCTGATATAGGTCTTTCCGTCGTTAGCCTTCTTAGCATTATCGAAGAACATACCTTCGCTGTCAATAATGCTGGGGCCTACATAGTTGTATGCCGGAGTATAGGTTCCCTGCATAACCGTATTGGCAACATAATCGCGGTCGATAGCAAGACTCAGAGCCTTACGTACATTTTTGTTATTGAAGGGAGCCTTGTTGAGGTTCATGCTCAGATAGTAGGTTCCGAGAATGGTATCAACCTTGAACTCGTCCTTCTTATCCTTCTTGAGGGTCGGGATTTCTTCGGTCGGAACATCCTTTATAAGCTGTGCGGTTCCGCCGGTATAAGCGGCATAGGAAGCGCTGGAGTCCTCAAGGAGTAAGAATGTGAGCTTATCGGTTACGATTTTCTTGGAATCCCAGCCGCCCTTGTAGTTCTCGTTTTTCTTGCAGACGATTTTCTCGCTGGGAGTCCACTCGGTAATGGTGTACGGACCGTTGCAGACATAGGTTTCGGGTTTTGTAGCCCAGGAGTCACCGTTCTTTTCAACGGTAGCCTTCTGAACAGGACTCATTGTACCGAAAGCAACGATCTTATCAAAGTAAGAGCAGGGGTAAGCAAGCTTAACTGTAAGGGTCTTACCATCATCGCTCGCCTTAACATTGAGCTTTTCGGGGTTCTTGCTGTCAATAGCGTCTTTGTAGCCCTCGATCATACCGATAACGGTTTCGGCATACGGAGCCGCAACATTGGTATCGGCTATACGCTTAAAGGTGTACTCAAAGTCCTTTGCGTTAAGCTCTGTACCGTCGGACCATTTAAGGCCGTCACGCATAGTGAAGGTCCAGGTCAGACCATCGTCGCTTATTTCATACTTCTCCGCCTGTCCGGGCTGAACCTTATTATCCTCGTCAATGATAAGAAGCGTCTCGAACAAAGTGATAAGCATATTGCCGCCGTCAACAGCACTGTTCAGAGCCGGGTCGAGAGTTTCGGGGTTCGGACCGATCTGAACGGTTACGCCGTCTGCTTTTTTCTTTCCGCAGCCGGCAAAAGCGGTTACGCAAAGCGCAGAAGCCAAGAACATTGCAAGCAGTTTCTTGAATTTCATTTTAATCTCCTCTTTCTGAAAAATTTTTAAAATTTTATATCCATTGTGTGACGCCACAATAAATACCGTTTTATTTCACCTGGTCAAGGTGATGGCAGGCTGCCCAATGACCGGCGGCAACCTCTTTGAATTCGGGACATTCCGCCGCGCAGCGCTCGTCCGCATAAGGGCAGCGCGTTCTGAACCGGCAGCCGCTCGGAGGATTGAGAGGACTCGGAACATCACCCTCAAGCGGAATACGCTTTGAGGCGCGCGCCAGCTTGGGGTCTGCCTCCGGTATTGCCGAAATAAGGCTGCGGGTATAGGGGTGAACGCTGTTTGAAATCAGCTCATAGCTGTCAGCAAGCTCAACAAGCTTTCCGAGATACATAACGCCGATACGGTTTGATATATGACGGACAACGCTTAAATCGTGAGCTATGAACAGATAGGTCAGTCCGAGGTCCCTCTGGAGATCCTCAAACATATTGACAACCTGTGCCTGAATTGAAACGTCAAGCGCGGAAACCGGCTCGTCGCAGACGATAAACTCCGGGTCAACGGCAAGCGCACGCGCTATTCCGACGCGCTGCCTCTGACCGCCCGAAAATTCGTGAGGGTAACGGTTAGCGTGTTCGCTGTTCAGACCGACGCGCTCCAAAAGGGAAATTATGCGGTCGCGCCTGTCCTGTTTGCTTTTTGCAAGCTTATGAATGTCAATAGACTCTCCGACTATATCGCCTATCGTCATACGCGGGTCAAGGCTGGCATAGGGGTCCTGAAAAACCATTTGCATTTTGCGGCGATATGGGAGCATATTAACCGCGATATTCTTTTTCTTATCGAAAACAACCTTGCCGTCATAAATAATTGTTCCGTCCGTAGGCTCGTAAAGTCTCAGCAGGGTTCTTCCGACGGTCGTTTTTCCGCAGCCGGATTCTCCGACAAGTCCGAGGGTTTCTCCGCGGCGGATGAAGAAAGAAACATCGTCAACCGCCTGAACATAGCGTTTTTTTCCGCCCTGACTTCCTGCGGGGAAATACTGCTGTAAGTGCTGCACTTCAACAAGCCTTTCTTTTTCTTCACTCACAGCTCTTTCCCTCCTTGTCAAATTCCTGCTTTTGCAGCAGCCAGCAATAGCTGTAATGCGTATCGCCCAGGTCTGTTTTCGGCGGCATTTCGCGCAGGCAAATCTTCATACAGGAAGCGCAGCGCGGCGCAAACGGACAGCCCGCCGGGGGATTGAGCAGGTCAACCGGCTGTCCCTCAATCGGAACGAGACGTTCGGTTTGCTCAACATTAAGCTTTGGTATGGACTTAATAAGTCCCTTGGTATATTCGTGGCTCGGATTATAGAAAATTTCGTCGGCAGTGCCGTATTCAACGATATGACCGGCATACATAACGGCTATCCGTTCGCACATACTTGCAACGACGCCGAGATCGTGGGTTATCATTATTATGCTCATACCGAGCTTATGGCGCAGCTCCTGCATAAGCTCAAGAATCTGAGCCTGAATAGTAACGTCGAGCGCGGTCGTCGGCTCATCGGCTATAAGCAGCTTAGGCTCGCAGGCAAGCGCTATTGCTATCATAACGCGCTGGCGCATACCGCCGGAAAGCTCATGAGGATATTGTTTAAGACGCTTTTCCGGTTCGTTTATTCCTACAAGTTCCAAAAGCTCCTTTGCGCGCGCCTTAGCCTCAGCGCGGGTTTTATCGGTGTGGAGCAGAATTACCTCAACAATCTGATTGCCTATGGTATAAACCGGGTTAAGACTGGTCATCGGGTCCTGAAATATAATGGAAACCTCGTTTCCGCGCAGATGGTGGAATTCTTTTTCGGTCATTTTGTCTATCTGATGACCGTTAAAGCGGATAGTGCCGCCTATAAGCTTTCCCGGATAAGCGGTAAGTCCCATTATCGAATAGGCTGTAACGGATTTTCCGGAGCCGGATTCTCCGACTATTCCGAGAACTTCTCCCTCCTCCATTGAAAAGGAAACGCCGTTCAGCGCCTTAACCTCTCCGGCGGGGGTGAAGAACGAAAGCCGTTCGTCTTTTATTTCCAATAGCGGTTCTTTCAAAATTCGCAACCCCCTTTTTAATTCTTGAGCTTGGGATCGAACGCGTCGCGCAGACCGTCTCCCAGCAGGTTAAAGGCGAGTATCGTAATACTGATTATTATTGCGGGCAGCAGCAGCAAATGCGGATAGGTGTTCATACCTTTTACCGCATCGGTAGCCAAGGAACCGAGCGAGGGCATAGGCGCCGCGACGCCGAGACCGAGAAAGCTGAGATAACTCTCGGTGAATATAGCGGACGGAATTTGCAGGGTTGTCGTTACTATAAGCGTACCGATACAGTTGGTCAGCAGGTGCTTGCGGATAATGCGAGAGCTTCCCGCTCCGAGAGCACGGGCGGCAGTAACATATTCCGATTCTTTGAGAACAAGAACCTGGGAACGGGTTATACGTGCCATTCCGACCCAGTAGAGAAGAACGAAAACCAAAAACATTGCAATGAGGTTCGGGCCTATAATCTGCATCCATTCAAAGCCCCTATGCTGCGCAAGGTCGTTAAGCCGGGGCTTTAAGGACATTGACAGAATAATTATAAGCAGAATATCCGGAACCGTATAAAGAATATCGGTTATTCGCATCATAATATTATCGACCCAGCCGCCGACAAAGCCTGCTATCGCGCCGTAGGTAGCTCCTACAAGAAGAACAAGCGCGGCGCAGATAAGACCGACTGTAAGACTTATACGGGTTCCCATCATCAGACGAACAGCAAAGTCTCTGCCTAATTTATCGGTTCCGCAAATATGGGGGAAAACCTTTTCTCCGGCGTCGATTTTAGCCTGTTCGGCAGAGCCGTATTCAAACGGGGCAAGGTTTTCGCTTGTTTTTATCTGCTGCTCATAGCTGTAAGGCCAGAACGAGGGCATAACATAAGCGAAAATCATTATAATAATAACGAAAACAAGGCTTACCATTGCGATTTTGTTTTTGCGCAGACGGCGAAACCCGTCCTTCCAGAAATTAACGCTTTCGCGCATTATAACAAGACTTTGCTTTTCGTCAAGGGTTGCGGGGGCAAAATCGTCAGGGTTAAGCTGAAGACTCGGAAATATCTTTTTCATTTACTCTCTCGCAGCTCCTTTATTTAAGCTTGATTCTGGGATCTATTATTTTATAAAGAATATCAACAATAACGTTCGCGGTTATTATAAGCGTCGCAAGCACAATAGTTGTTCCCATTATCAGGGTATAGTCGCGCTGGTTTATCGCGCTTACGAAGTCTCTGCCGAGTCCCGGAACGGTGAAAATCTTTTCAACGACGAACGAACCGGTCATAAGACTTGCGAGCATAGGTCCTACATAGGTAATAACCGGCAGAACGGCATTTCTTAAAGCGTGCTTAAAGAGAATTTTGAAATTAGCAAGACCCTTTGCCTTGGCGGTTCTGATATAGTCCTGTCCCATAACGTCCAAAAGGCTTGAGCGCATAAGACGGGTTATGTATGCCGTTGGATAAATTGCGAGAGCCGTTACCGGCATTATATAGGATGAAAGCGTGTTAAGACCGACGGTAGGCAGCAAATTCAGCTTGCTGCCGAATGTATACAGCAGCAGAACGGAGCTGATAAAGCTCGGAATGGCTATTCCGCAGGTTGCTAAAACTATAATAAAATTATCCGCGAATTTTCCGCGGTTGAACGCTGAAATACAGCCGAGCGGTATACCTATAAGAATAGCGACTGCAACGGCTATTCCGGCAAGCCTTGCTGAGGTCGGGAATTTTGAAAATATAATATCGGAAACGGTTCTTCCGCGCTGTCTGAGGCTTACTCCCATATCACCCTTGACAAAATCGGTCATATATGTTACATAACGCTCTAAAAGCGGCTTGTCAAGACCGTATTTCGCCTCTAATGCCGCCTGAGCCTCCTTGCTTATAGACTTTTCGGCAACAAACGGACCGCCGGGGACCAAATTCATCAGAAAAAATGTCAGAGTAGCAACAATAAAAATGCTCAGAATCCCCATTGCCACCCGCTTGATTATATATTTTGCCAACGGTGTCAACTCCTCAGTTCAACTTCCAATTTTCCTGCAAAAAATGCAGATTAAATACATATTGTAAAGGACATATTACCATAAAATGCGATAAAAAGCAATAGGAAAATTACATAAATATCAAACACAGATAAGCTCTTTAGGGCTTTCGGTTATGTCTATACAGCCGTTTTCGGTTACATAAACCATATCTTCAATCCGTACTCCGAACTTGTTTTCAAGGTAAATTCCCGGCTCAACCGTCATTATCATACCGGGCTTCAGAACTGTTTCGCAGCGGGTGTTGAATGCGGGCATTTCGTGAATCTGAACGCCGACGCTGTGTCCCAGACCGTGACCGAAACAGCCCTCAAAGCCGGCGTTATATATAATGTCGCGGGAAACCTTATCGATATCCTTGCAGACCTTTCCGCTGCTTACGGCGGCTATTCCGGCCTCCTGAGCTTTAAGAACAGTATCATAAACGCGGCGCTGTTCGTCGCTGACGCTGCCGACGGCTACGGTGCGCGTCATATCAGAATGATACCCCCCGATAATTGCTCCGAAATCCATAGTCAAAAAGTCACCGTTTTCGATTTTCTTATCGGTCGGAACGCCGTGCGGCAGGGATGAATTTTTACCTGATACCACTATAAAATCAAATGATACACCCTCCGAACCCAGTCGGCGCATATAAAATTCCATATCGAGCATAACATCGCGCTCGGTGCGTCCGGCGACAATTTTGCCGAGAATATACGAAAATGTATCGTCGGTGAGCTTTTGCGCCTGCTTTATAAGTGAAAGCTCCTCTGCGCTTTTAATGCTGCGCATTTCCCTGAGCTGCTTGTCAAAGCGGTCACTGTCAGATACTGCGGCCGGAGAAATCGCCTCGGAAAGCGAGCGGTTAAAGGAAAGGGAAACATATTCGCTTTCGCAATAAAGGGTTTTGATTTCGTTTTCGCGGCAAAGCTCCGCGATTTCTTTAAGCGGCGCCGAGGATAACCTGACCTCGCAGCTTTTAACCGCAGCTCTCGCCTTTTCAACATAGCGGAAGTCTATCAAAAAAACTGCCTTTTCGCCAGTTATGAAAATAAAACCATCGCTGGTTTCATAGCCTGTTAAATAAAATCTGTTCGGAATACTCGCAACGAGCAGCGCGCTGCCGCTTTCAAGCTCCGACTGTATAGCCCTTACCGATTTAATCTGCATTTTTCTTACAGCTCCTTTAATATTTTGCAAAGATAATTATATGTGCGTTCGGTGGACAACACCGAAAGGCGTTCGTTTACGGTATGGATGTCCCACATATCCGGACCTATCGAAACGGCGTCAAAATCAGGCATTTTCTCGCAGAAAAGACCGCATTCAAGACCGGCGTGTATGGTTTTGACGGCAGGCTCGGCGCCGCTTTGCTCCTTATATGCCTTTACGCATACGTCGCGCAGACGGGAATTTCTGCGGTATTCCCAGGCAGGATAGCAGCCGTGGGTAGAAAAGTCTGCACCGAACTTTCCGGCAAGAGTCCTCAGAGCGGAAAGCATTTCCTCCTTTTCCGCACCTGCGCTGCTCCTGACCGATATAACGGCGTTAAAGCAGCCGTTTTCAATATTGGTTATTCCGAGGTTCTGCGAGCTTTTGACAAACTGCGGATTTTCAGGCTCCATTGCGATAACTCCGCTTTTAACCTCGGAGAGAAAACCGAGAACGGCGTTATGAGAGGAGACGTCAAGCCGGGTTTCGACCGCAGGTAAAGAATTGACTTCGATTTTCAGTCCCGAATCGGTCGGTAAGACCGATTCTTTCGCAAATTTCTCCGCGCATTCCCTGACGGCTGCGGCGTTGCCGCAGGCAATAACACATTCGCAGGCGTTCGGAATAACGTTATCCTTAAATCCGCCGCCGAATGAAATCAGGCGGAATTCCTCCGGAATTGAGCAAAGCAGCTGCGCAAGCAGCTTGCAGGCGTTCTGCCGTCCTTTATTTATATCAACACCGGAATGACCGCCCAAAAGTCCTCCGAGCGAGATTTTAAGACAGGGAATATTGTTTTTTTCAAAATTAACGGGAATACTGATATCGGATTTTGCTCCGCCCGCACAGCCTGCGGTTATAACGCCTTCCACGCCGGAATCAAGATTTATCAGAGTTGAAGCGCCGAGCGAGGAAACGTCAAGCGCCTGGGCGCCGTCCATCCCTACCTCCTCGTCAACCGTAAAAACGGCGGTAACCGGCGGATGCGGCAGCCTGTCGTCCTCCAAAACCGCCAATATCATGGCAACGGCTATACCGTCGTCCGCTCCGAGGGTTGTACCGTCGGCAGAAAGCATATCTCCTTCCAGCCGCAGCCGCAGCCCGTCCTTTTTGAAATCTATGTCGCAGTCCGGAGTTTTTTCGCAGACCATATCCATATGCCCCTGCAATATAACCGGCGGATGCTCCTCGTAACCGGCGGACGCCTTTTTCTTTATTATTATGTTATTTAAAGAATCCTTTTTATACCAAAGACCGTGTTCCTCTGCAAACGCCGCGCAAAATTCGCTTATTTTCCCGGTGTTCCCGGAACCGTGAGGAACAGAGCAGATTTTTTCAAAATAATGAAATACCCGCTTGGGTGATAATTCTTCAAGCATTGAATAAGCCTCCCGATAAATCAGAAAAATATTCGGAAACAGCAATCCCGAATTACCTATTCCGTTATTATAACAAATAAATGCCGTTTTTACAAGCATTTTCAGCTTCTTATGATAATAATTACGCAAAAATGCTCAATTAAGTTATCATAATAAGGAAATTTCGATTTTACGCAAATTTTACAAAACTGCGGTATAGCATTTTACCGCAGCGGGGTATGATAATGATTGAAAGGCGCAGGAAAGCCTTTCGGGCAATAAATTCAGCCGGAAGAAGTGGCTGAAAAAAAGAATGTTAGGAGAAATCAAAAATGAAAATCGGAAAATTAACAGCGGTTTTAACATCGGTACTGCTTGCAGCGACAGCTTTTGCGGGCTGTTCCGGCGGAGCGAAATCGGGAGACGCCTTTGACAGCGCAAAAGAAATAGGAGTCATATCGAGAGAAAGCGGTTCGGGAACGCGCGGCGCGTTTATAGAGCTGTTCGGAATCGAGGAAAAGGATTCCGGCGGCAAAAAGGTTGATAAAACCACCGATTCCGCGGTTACGACCGACAAAACCTCGGTTATGATGACAACCGTTGCGGGCGACCCTTATTCAATAGGTTATATTTCGCTCGGCTCGCTTAATAAAACGGTTAAGGCACTTAAAATCGACGGCGCAGAGGCTTCGGTCGAAAACATCAAGGCAGGCAGCTATAAGATTTCGCGTCCGTTCAATATCGTAACTAAGGACGGTTTAAGCGCAGCGGCTCAGGATTTCATAGATTTCATTATGAGCGCTGACGGTCAGAAGGTTATCGAGGACAACGGCTATATTCCGGTATCGGATGCTCCAGCCTACTCAGGAAAAGCCGACGGCGGAAAAATTGTTGTTGAGGGTTCAAGCTCCGTTACTCCGGTTATGGAAAAGCTAAAGGAAGCCTACCTCGCGAAAAATTCGGGCGTTACCATTGAGGTTCAGCAGGATGACTCCTCAACCGGAATAACCGCTGCTGCCGAGGGCTCATGCGATATAGGTATGGCGTCCCGCGAGCTTAAAGACTCTGAAACCGCAAAGGGTGTCAAGTCAACAGTCATCGCAATGGACGGTATCGCGGTTATAGTAAATAACGATTGTCCGGCAGAGGGACTGACAAGCGCGCAGGTAAAATCAATATTCACCGGAGAAACAAAAAAGTGGAGCGACGTTTTAGGCTGAGCCTAAACGCAGATATTTCTGTGAAACAATACTGCGACCATCCTTAAATGTGGAGAGGCTTATGAAAAAAATCAGAGAAACATTGATGCACATAGTATTCATGCTCACCGCCTGCATATCCATTGCGGCGGTGGTGCTTATATGTGTGTTTTTACTCGGAAACGGCGTACCGGCAATCGCCAAGGTCGGCGTTTTTAAGTTTTTATTCGGTATGAGATGGAGACCGGAAAACGATATCTACGGAATTTTTCCGATGATTGTCGGCAGTCTCTATGTTACCGCCGGCGCGCTTGTGATAGGAGTTCCGATAGGAGTTCTTACGGCGGTGTTTATGGCTGAGTTCTGCCCGAAAAGACTTTATTCGGTATTAAAGCCGGCATTTAACCTTATGGCGGGTATTCCCTCGGTTGTTTATGGCTTTTTCGGTCTGGTTGTTCTGGTGCCGTTCGTCCGAAACTATATAGGCGGCAGAGGGCTCAGCGTCCTCACGGCGTCGGTTCTGCTCGGACTTATGATACTGCCCACTATTATCAGCGTTTCCGAGGCGGCGATAAGAGCGGTTCCGAGAAGCTATTACGAGGGCGGACTTGCTCTCGGCGCTTCTCATGAGCGCAGCGTTTTCAGGGCTGCCGTTCCGGCGGCGAAAAGCGGTATATTCGCCGGAATAATCTTAGGGGTAGGCAGAGCAATAGGCGAAACGATGGCGGTTATGATGGTTGCCGGAAATCAGGCGGTTATCCCCGACAGCCTTACAGCCGGCGTGCGTACTCTCACCACCAATATAGTGCTTGAAATGGGATACGCTACCGACCTGCACCGCGAGGTTCTGATTGCAACGGCGGTTGTACTGTTCGTGTTTATCCTTATAATAAATCTGTCGTTTTCCCTGGTGAAAAGAAAGGGAGCAAAATGAAAAGAAGCTTTTCTGTCAGAATGAAGGAATACCGGCGCGATCCGCTGTCGCTCATACTGAAGCTTGCGGTATGGCTTGCGGCGGCGGTAACCGTTACCGCGCTGGTGTTCGTTATCGTATATATTCTTATAAAAGGTATTCCTCATTTAAAGCCGGAGCTGTTTGACTGGAAATATAATTCGGAAAATGTTTCGCTGACCCCCGCGCTTATAAACACGCTGTTTATGACCGTGCTTTCGCTGCTGATTGCGGTTCCCGTAGGAATAGGGGCGGCGGTATACTTAACCGAATATGCGCGCCGCGGAAATAAGCTTGTCGGAGCAGTAAGGGTAACCGCCGAAACGCTTTCGGGTATTCCGTCGATAGTATACGGTCTTTTCGGCTCGCTTTTCTTTGTTAAGGCGCTGCATCTGGGACTTTCGCTCCTTTCCGGCGCTCTGACCCTCGGTATTATGATACTTCCACTGATTATGCGGACGACCGAGGAGGCTCTGACCGCCGTTCCGGACAGCTACCGCGAGGGCAGCTTCGGTCTCGGCGCGGGCAGACTGCGAACCGTTTTTAAAATAGTGCTTCCGAGCGCGGTTCCGGGTATCCTTTCCGGAGTTATTTTGGGAATAGGAAGAATAGTCGGAGAGTCGGCAGCTTTGATTTTTACAGCCGGAACCGTTGCGGAAATTGCCTCAACGCCTATGAAATCCGCCCGGACCCTTTCGGTGCATATGTATGTAATATCCGGCGAGGGGCTTTATATCGACCAGACCTATGCGACGGCGGTGGTGCTGCTTGTGTTTGTGGTGATTATAAACGCGCTGTCGTCATTTGCCGCGGCAAGGATAGGGAGGAATAAAGAAAATGGATAAGATAACCGTTGAAAATCTCGATTTATATTACACGAATTTTCACGCGCTTAAATCGGTGAATCTGAAAATACCGGAAAATGAGATAACCGCATTTATCGGTCCGTCAGGCTGCGGAAAATCAACCCTGCTCAAAACCCTTAACCGAATGAACGATCTCGTTGAGGGCTGCCGGATAACCGGAAAGGTTCTGCTTGAGGATAAGGATATATACGGCGATATGGATATCAACCTGCTCAGAAAAAGGGTCGGAATGGTTTTTCAGAAGCCCAATCCGTTTCCGATGAGTATTTATGATAACATTGCTTTCGGTCCGAGAACTCACGGCGTAAGGTCAAAGGCAAAGCTTGACGATATCGTTGAACGCTCGCTGAGAGGCGCGGCTATATGGGACGAGGTTAAAGACAGACTGAAAAAATCCGCGCTCGGAATGTCGGGAGGTCAGCAGCAGAGGCTTTGCATAGCCCGCGCGCTGGCGGTAAATCCCGAGGTTCTGCTGATGGATGAGCCGACAAGCGCTCTTGATCCGATTTCAACTGCAAAAATAGAGGATCTTGCAACTGAGCTTAAAAAGCAGTATACTATAATCATAGTAACCCACAATATGCAGCAGGCGGTAAGAATTTCGGATAAAACAGCCTTCTTTCTTCTCGGAGAGGTTGTTGAATTCGGTCAGACCGAGCAGCTGTTTTCAATGCCGCGCGATAAGCGCACCGAGGATTATATAACAGGGAGGTTCGGATAATGCGTTCCAAATTCGACGAACAGCTTTTGCAGCTCAATACCGAAATCATAAAATTGGGGGCGCTTTGCGAAAATATTATTGCTATGTCGGCAAAAGCGCTTTTAGAGGGAGACGAGTCCCTGGCTGCCGAGGTAACCGAGCTTTCGGGCAAAATAGAGCGCAAGGAGCGCGATATCGAGGAGATGTGCCTAAGACTGCTTTTACAGCAGCAGCCGGTTGCCGGAGATTTGCGGGTAATATCCTCGGCGCTTAAAATGGTAACGGATATGGAGAGAATAGGTCATCAGTCAGCCGATATTGCCGACATACTGACCTCGGCGCATATTTCTCCGCCAGATGACTCGCTCCCTATTCACGATATGGCGCAGGCGGCTATTAAAATGGTGACTGGCAGCGTTGACGCATTCGTTAAAAAGGATGTTGCCGCCGCGCGCGAGGTTATCAGCTACGACGATGTTGTTGACGCGGGCTTTGACCGGGTTAAAAACGCGCTTATCGAAATGTTCAGCAAGCCTGAGACCGACGGTGAATACGCTATCGACCTTCTTATGATAGCAAAATATTTTGAACGTATAGGAGACCACGCGGTCAATATTGCCGGATGGGTACTGTTTTCGATAACGGGAGACCGCGGAACGTTAAGCTGAAAACAACAGGCTGAAAAGGAAGTTGAGAAGCTATGATCTATTGTGTTGAGGACGACAGCAGCATACGCGAGCTTATGGTTTATACTCTCAAGGCGTCGGGATATGACGCCGAGGGCTTTGAAAATGCCGACGGGCTTTACGGCGCTCTTTCAAGGGAGACGCCGCAGCTTATAATGCTTGATATAATGCTGCCGGGAGAGGATGGAATTTCCATTCTTAAAAAGCTGCGCGCAAACGCCAAAACCGCCGGAATCCCGGTTATAATGGCGAGCGCGAAGGGAACGGAGTACGATAAGGTTATAGGCCTTGACTTAGGAGCGGACGATTATCTCGCAAAGCCGTTCGGAATGATGGAAATGGTGTCCCGCGTCAGGGCCGTTCTCCGGCGGAGTAATGCGGATAACGCGCCCGAAACAATTAAAATCGGCAGGCTTGAAATGAGGGATGCCGAGCATAAGGTTATTGCCGCCGGCGCACAGGTTCAGCTGACATTAAAGGAGTATGAGCTGCTGCGTCTGCTTATGGAAAACCATGGCAGGGCGTATACCAGGGATCAGCTGCTTATGTCGGTCTGGGATTCCGATTATTTCGGAGAAACCAGAACGGTTGACGTTCATATAGGAACTCTCAGAACAAAGCTCGGAGAATGCGGCGGCTATATTCAAACCGTGCGGGGAGTAGGCTATAAGCTGGAGGAAAATATATGACAAAGCGTATTTTTCGGTCTATTTGTATTGCGGCGCTTGCGGTGCTTGCAGCCTCGGCAGTCCTGATAATGGGAATGCTTTATGATTATTTTTCAGGGGTTCAGAAAAAACAGCTGCGTTCTCAGACTGCCATTGCGGCTCACGGTATAGCGAACGAGGGCGTTTCTTTCTTTTATAATTTCGACCCCGGAGATTTGAGGGTGACCTGGGTATCGCCGGACGGCACCGTGCTTTACGATACTCAGTCCGATTCCGAAAAAATGGAAAATCACCTTGAGCGAAAGGAAATAAAGGAAGCTGTTAAAAACGGCTACGGTGAAAGCGAACGCTATTCCGATACCCTGACCGAGCGGCTTTATTATTCCGCTCAGCGTTTGCCGGACGGCAGTATAGTCAGGCTTGCGGTAACTCAGAATTCCGTAGTTGCAATAGTTATAGGAATGCTCAGACCGATATGCATAGTTTTTGTTATCGCTGTAGTTCTTTCCCTGATTTTGGCGTCAAGCCTTTCAAAAAGAATTGTAAAGCCGCTCAACGATATCGACCTTGACAACCCGCTTGCAAACGAGGGCTATGACGAGCTTTCTCCGCTTTTGCGCAGAATAGACGCCCAGCAGCGGCAGCTCAGGCGGCAAAAGCAGGCTCTTGAACGCCGCAAGGACGAATTTTCCGCCGTTACGGGCAATATGAACGAGGGACTGATGCTGCTGAACCGCGACGGTATTATTCTTACGATGAATCCTGCGGCAGCAAAAATTCTTCAGGCGGACGGCGACAGCGCCGGCAAGGAAATCCTGACGGTAAACCGTTCGATGGAAATGATTGACGCCGTGCGCAAGGTGCAGAACGGAGAACATTCGGAGCATATTATCTCTATCGGCGAAAACAAATTCAGGCTTGAGGTTAATCCGATAGAAACAAACGGAGAGCTTTCCGGCGCGGCGGTTCTGCTTTGCGACGTTACCGCGAGAGAGCAGGCGGAGCAGCAGCGCCGTGAATTTACGGCTAATGTTTCCCACGAGCTTAAAACTCCGCTCCATTCAATATCCGGATATGCTGAGCTGATTGTAAACGGTATGGCAAAGCCGGAGGATATTCCGGAATTTGCGCAGAAAATATATACCGAAGCAAAAAGACTGATTGCGCTGGTTGAGGATATTATCCGCCTTTCCCGGCTCGATGAGGGAATGCCGGAGGCAAACCGCGAAACTGTTGAGCTTTTCGGCGCGGCTGAGGCTGTAACCGAGCAGCTGCGCAGTCAGGCTGAAAAAGCCGGCGTAAGCCTTTCGCTGACAGGCGATACCGCCGAAATTGCCGGAGCGGGTCAGCTTGTCAACGGAATTATATATAATCTCTGCGATAACGCGATAAAATATAACAAGCCGGGCGGCAGCGTTGAAATAACGGTTAAAAACGAAGAAAACGATGCTGTGCTTTGCGTAAGGGATACCGGAATAGGTATTCCGGCGAGCGATATTGAGCGGGTGTTTGAACGCTTTTACCGGGTTGATAAAAGCCGCTCGAAAAATGCCGGAGGAACCGGTCTCGGACTTTCGATTGTTAAGCATTCCGCAGGTGTTTTGGGAGCAAGAATTGATATCAAAAGCCGGATGAATGAGGGAACGGCTGTAACGGTATATTTTCCGAAACAATAAAATAAGCTTTGATTTTCTCTTTTAATAAAATGCTGCTGAAGCTCAGGTTAAATAACCGCGGTCTCAGCAGCATTTATTTTTTTGTAAGGTCTTGAAAAATACGTTAAAAGTGGTAAAATATTTCTGAAACATAAATCGGACAAAGCAAAACGAATATTTTCACGCTTTGTCTAGACAATACAATCAGGATACAATGCTTTTTTGAAGAAACGGTGCCGTTATCGGCATTGTTGCCCTCCGCTCACAATACGTCAGTATCTTTAAGTTGGGCGCCGCGCCGCTAAACAGCGCCGTTTTCTTACAAAATCTGCGACCCATAGCAAGAAAATTTTTTCGCTTATGAAGTCGAGGGATGCAGGAATACTGCCGTATTTCAAATGACGAGACAATATAATCGGACAAATTTTCCGCTATGGGAAGTATTGTGCCCTAATTGTATTGTCTATGCGCAAAAAGGAAGATCGAGGCAAAAATGCGTAATATAAAATATATTTTAACGGTATTGGCAATAATATTCTGTTCGTCCTGCACCTCAGGAGATAAAGGCTATACCGGCAGCGGCGTAACGGTGACATTTGAAGGGAATGATAACTCGGAAAGCGAAAGTCAGGCTTCAGCCCCTGAAAGCTCCGGTACACAGTACTATGCGAATAAAAGCTCGAAAAAATTTCATAAGGAAACCTGCATTTATGCCAAAAGGCTGAGCGAAGATAACCTTTATATTTGCAGCAGCCGCGAACAGCTTATTGCCGAAGGATATACTCCCTGCGGAAAATGCGAGCCGTAACGGTTGTTCAGCAAAAAACCGGGCTGCCGACAAAACCGTCGGCAGCCCGGTTGTGCTGATTACAGTCGGTATTCCGGCCGTCCGTTCCGAATATCGCCTAACGGCTCAGTATCGTCCGTTATAGGCTCCCCCGGAATCACGGGAAATGGATTCCAACCGTAACCGGGGCGGATATCAGCCGGAAACGCAGTCTCATCAGCACCGTTCATGTAAATTTCAGGCACTGTATCGTGCTTTTCGTTTCTCTTTTGCTTCATCTTTTTCACCCCACAAGTATTTTGTGCCGTTAAAAGTTATATATGTTTGTTAAAATCAGGAATTTTCAAAAAAATTTTTTCAGCATATAAAATACGACATTTTTTGCGTTAAAAGAGTTTTATAATAGCAGTTAAGGCTTGTCCTTTTAATACTTTTTGGGGTGGGAAGCGAATGGCAACAGAAATAAACGTTACCGGAGAGGTTGTAACGGCTTACCTTTCGGGGGAGCTTGATCATCATACCGCGCGGGAAATGAGGGAAACCATCGATAATGCGGTCGAGCTTAATATGCCCGCGCTGCTGATACTTGATTTCAGCAGAATAAGCTTTATGGACAGCTCCGGCATAGGACTTGTTATGGGCAGATATAAAAAAATTGCAAAAACCGGCGCCCAGCTGCATATAACCGGCACTTCGCCGCAGATAGGAAAAGTGTTCCGGCTTGCCGGTATAGAGCGGCTTGCCCGTCTTGACGACAGCTTAAAATGCAAGGAGAGAACAAAGAAATGAAAATTTTAAATCAGTTCACAATGAATATTCCGGCGCGTTCCGCAAACGAGAGCTTTGCAAGGGCGGCGGTTGCGGCATTCGCCTCTCAGCTTGACCCGACTCTTGAGGAAATAAGCGATATAAAAACCGCAGTTTCCGAGGCGGTTACAAACTGTATTGTTCACGCCTACCGCGAAACGCCGGGCAAGATATACATATGCTGTACGCTCTGCGAGGGAAACGAGCTGCGTATAAAAATCCGCGATTCCGGCTGCGGAATTGAAAATATCGATATGGCGATGGAGCCTATGTTTACAACGGTCGGCGGAGAGCGCGCGGGACTCGGCTTTGCTGTTATGCAGAGCTTTATGGACAGCGTTAAGGTCCGCTCCGCTCCGGGAAAAGGGACGACGGTCATAATGACTAAAAAAATTCGTCTCAGATATACCGTTAATGGTTGACCAAAGGGCTGAACGCGAGAAGTTTATAGAAGAAAATTTAGGACTTGTTCATTCGCTCTGCCGGAGGTTTATCGGGCGCGGAATAGAGTATGACGACCTTTATCAGGCAGGCTGCGTAGGACTTATAAAGGCGGCGGACGGCTTTGACCGCTCGCGCGGACTTTGCTTTTCAACATATGCCGTTCCGGTTGTTCTCGGAGAGCTGAGGCGACTGTTCAGGGACGGCGGTGCCGTTAAAGTATCGCGCTCGTTAAAGGAGCTTTCTATGAAGGTTTCAAAAGTCAGCTCAAGGCTCAGCGGTGAATTGGGGAGAGAACCGCTGGTTTCAGAGATTGCCGCGGAAATAGGATGCAGCGCCGAGGAGGTAAGCGAGGCAATATGTGCGGCTCAACCGGTTGTGTCCCTGACCTGCGACGGAGAGGGCGGAGTTTCGGAATTCGACCTTCCTACGCCGGACCCCGGCGATGAGCTTTGCGATAAAATTCTTATATCTAAGGCGATGGATTCGCTCGACGAAACGGAAAAAAGAATAATACAATGCCGCTATTTCCACGGAATGACACAGAGTAAAACGGCTCAGCTGCTTTCTATGACCCAGGTTCAGGTTTCCCGCTCCGAAAAGAAAACGCTTCAGAAGCTAAAGCTCCGGCTTTCCTCTTAAAACCTGCGGTTGTATACGCAATAAGACGGTTGACATCGGAATAACAATAAAGTATAATGAGGGCGGCACCGTATAAGGCATATCTGACGGCTTTTGCGGCGCCGCCCGTAAAATTTATGGCGGTTATTTCGGAGGAATAGGTATGAGACTGGATGAAATTGACAAGAATTTTGTAGTAAAGCGGCCTAACGATAAGCCGGACACGCAATGGTTCGATTCCTGCGGCGAGCCGTTCGAGATATACGGTCTTTTAAAACCGACCGAAAAGGACGGATTTCTCAGAATGCCGCGCGACGTCGCTCAGACGGTCAACAGCGGCGTATACGGTCTATGCCGGAATACTGCCGGCGGCAGGGTCCGTTTTGCAACCGACTCCCCATATATTGCGATTTCCTCAGTAATGGAGGGAATAAGCCGCCTGCCGCACATGGCGGCTACCGGTGTTCACGGCTTTGACCTGTATGTGAACTATAACGGCAAGGATGTTTTTGTTTCCTCGTTCTTTCCGGATATCGATATTACCGACGGCTATTCGTCATATATTAACGTAAGTACCGAACTGGGCAGCGGTATGCGCGAGTATACTATAAACTTTCCGCTGTATAACAGCGTTAAAAGCCTTGCAATAGGCATAAAGGAAGGAAGCCGGATTGAGCACGGAAGAAAATACCGTCCGCTTGACCCCATTGTCTATTACGGCTCCTCGATAACTCAGGGAGCATGTGCGATTCGTCCCGGTATGAGCTATGAAAGCTTGATTTCGCGTAGATTTGAGGTTGATTATATCAATCTCGGCTTTTCGGGCAACGCAAAGGGCGAGCCGCAAATGGCGGAGTATATCGCGGGACTGCCTATGAGCGTGTTTGTCTGCGATTATGACCATAACGCCGCAAATAAGACCGACCTTGAAAATACTCATTTTAAGTTTTATGAAATAATCCGCGAGAAAAATCCCGAAATTCCGTATATTATGATTTCAAGACCTAATGTTTTCGGCGCATGGAAAGACAGCAATGAAAGAAAACGCGTTATAGAGGAAAGCTGTAACAAAGCAAGGGCACGCGGAGATAAAAATATTTATTTTATCGACGGTGCAGAGCTGTTTGCGGGAGCCGATTCGTTTGAGTGTACCGTTGACGGCTGCCATCCGAACGATTTGGGCTTTTACCGTATGGCGTCAAGAATAGGAGACGCGCTTGAGAAAATACTGCTCGATAAAGGCTGGATTTAACGTGTGACCGCAGTTAAACCGAATAATGCAAAATTTTGTTGTTGACAAATCCGAAAGTTATGGTATAATAGATTTTGCATTCGGTGGATGTAGCTTAGCTGGTTAAAGCGCCAGTTTGTGGCACTGGAGACCGTGGGTTCGAATCCCATCTTCCACCCCAAAAAATCCTCATTCTTACGAATGAGGATTTTTACTTATTACCTCTTCACTATTACCTATTACCTCAAAATATAAGCGGTGCGGCTTTGCCGCTGAATGTAAATGCAAGGTTACACCTTGCTCCTTTTGTATTACGGCGATATAAACATTTACCATCAGGGGCAATATTCACTTGACCACTTATTGCAAATAAGAACCCGGCGGCATTTTACCGGGAGGTTGCGGCGGTTCTGAAAGCAATTTAACAATTTTACAAACTTTATTTTAAAAAATGCTTGCAATTCATAAAGTTTTATGATATAATCATAAAGCTGTGAATTTAATATTCGGAGGCATAGCTCAGTTGGCTAGAGTACCTGCTTGACGTGCAGGGGGTCATAGGTTCGAGCCCTATTGTCTCCACCATAAAAAAGCACTTGCTTTCTGCAAGTGCTTTTTTTAATGAAATCTGTTCCTGCGGAACGAGTAAAATATTTCTTATTTTTAAAGCGTTACGCCGTTTTTGAAAATGGCAAGACTGTGCTTGTCGAGAAGCTCCGATTTTGCTTTAATCTCTCCCGATGCGAGGGAAATTACGAAACGGTATAGGCTGTCGCACAGCTCTGTGCCGCTGACGCCGTTAAGAAGTGCGCCGGCGTTGAAATCAATCCAGTTTTTCTTTCTTTCAGAAAGGAAATTATTGGTTGATATTTTAACCGTCGGCACAGGGCAGCCGAACGGCGTTCCTCTGCCGGTCGTAAAAAGAACGATTTGCGCTCCCGAAGCGACAAGCGCACAGGATGCTACAAGGTCGTTTCCGGGCGACTGCAAAAGCGAGAGACCGCGCTTTTTTATTGGCTCTGAGTAATGCAGAACATCCTCAACCGCTGCCGTTCCTCCTTTTTGAATACAGCCTAATGATTTTTCGGCAAGTGTTGTTATTCCGCCCTCCTTGTTTCCGGGAGACGGATTTTCGTCTATCGGCTCGCCGTAGCTCATAAAGTAGCGCTTAAAATCGTTTATAAGTCTTACCGTTTTTTCAAATACTCCGGCGTTCCGGCAGCGGTTCATTAAAACGGTTTCCGCTCCGAACATTTCCGGAACCTCGGTCAAAATTGCGCTGCCGCCCTCCGAGACAACCCTATCTGTAAGCATACCGAGGAGCGGATTTGCGGTTATACCGGAAAAACCGTCCGAGCCGCCGCATTTAAGCCCGATAACGAGCTTTGATGTAGGGCAGGGAACTCTTTCGGCGCGTCCGGCATATCGGCAAAGCTCCTCCATTTTTTCAAGGGCGGCATCGATTTCATTTTCCTCATCCTGACAAACAAGGAATTTTACGCGGTCGGAGCAATAGTCTCCGAGCCGCTTTTTTAATTCCTTTATATTGCCGTTTTCGCAGCCCAGTCCGAGAACCAGAACCGCTCCGGCGTTCGGGTGACGTATAAGACCGCAGAGAAAGTCAAGAGTAGCCGTTTGGTCGTCTCCTAACTGAGAACAGCCGTAGGGGTGATTGTAGGCGTAAATTCCGTCTATTTCAGCGGTTTTGAATTTCTGCGAGAGCCGCTCAACC
This sequence comes from uncultured Eubacteriales bacterium, assembly GCA_934477125.1. GTDB lineage: Bacteria > Bacillota > Clostridia > Oscillospirales > Acutalibacteraceae > UBA737. The sequence continues at coordinate 91,537 of CAKSOL010000001.1, forward strand.
GAACAGGCAATCGCATTTACGCAGCCGACTGTCGGAATTATCCAAACCTCGTTCCTTATGCCGACCGCGCCGTTTTCCCGAATGTAACCGCTGAATGTGCCGGCAGGAAGAGGGGCGGACGGACTGAGCGCCGGCGTGTAGGCATACTGCGAAATTCCGCTGAGCGATGAGTGAAGCTCGGCTGAATGTATATGCTCTCCGGCGATTATCCTCCGCGCCGCTGTTCCTATCGGATATCCGTATTTGATAACGCTTTCGTTTGCCTCAATGCTTTTAAGAGCTATCTTATGTCCGGCAGGAATGTCGTTTTTCAGTATAACTGCGGCTCCGTCGATATCAATGCAGTCGCCTGCTTTCAGTTCCTCAAGAGCAACGGCAACATTGTCCCGGCAGTTGATTTTTAAAGCTCTCATTCCGTTTCCTCCAGTATTTTCTTTACAGCCTCGCGCGGAGCGGAGCGGAGGGCATTAAGCCAATTTGCGGCTGTTTCCGCAAACCTCGGATAGGCTGTTAAATCCTCTCCCCAAAGATCTGTGTTTGAGGCGATTGCCTTTGTGTATTCAAGGTCGCTTTTTGAGGCGGCACGGGCGAAACACTCCAATACCTCCTCGCTGTCGTGTACGGTATATTCCTCTCCGCCGGGGCGCTGCGCCGTAAGACCGCCGTTTGTCAGCCTGTCGGAACGGTAAAACGCGAGGAGAGCCGCAAATGAAAAGGTCAGCAGGGGAGGAAGCTCCCCGTTTTCCGCAAAGCAGTCCTTAAACGAGGGCAGAACGCGCGCTTTCCATTTTGAAACCGAGTTCAGCGAAATTGAAAGCAATTTATGGTCTATAAACGGGTTCTCAAATCTTTCAAAAACCGAGGACGCAAAGCTGAGCGTTTCCTCGCGCGGCAGCGGAACGAACGGCGCAATTTCGTTATTAACCGTTCTGCGGATAAGCCTTCCTATGTCCGGGTCGTGCATACAGTCCCGAACGATATCAAGACCGCAGAGATATCCGGCTAAAACCGATGAGGTATGAGCGCCGTTAAGAATACGCACCTTTCTTTCGCGGTAGGGCTTTTGATTATCCGTGAATATAACCGGAAGTCCGGCTTTATCGAGGGGCAGCTCTCGGCTTATGTCCTTTTCGCTTTCAATAACCCAAAGTGCAAACGGCTCTCCGACGTCCAGCAGCTTGTCTGTGTAACCGAGCCGTGCGCAGATAGCATCAGCACTTTCCCTCGGAAAGCCGGTTACAATGCGGTCAACAAGCGTGCTGCAAAAAACGCAGGAGACTTTAATCCAATCGCAAAATCCGCTCGGCAGGGACCAGCATTCGCATAGCTTTAAAACACATTCCCTCAGCCTTCCGCCGTTGTTTTCAATCAGCTCAACCGGAAGAATTATAAGTCCGCTGTCGGAGGCTCCGTTAAAAGCCTTATAGCGTTCATAAAGGAATTTAGTCAGCTTTCCGGGATAGCTTTCGGGCAGACCGTCATAACGGTCATCCGGGTCAAAGGCTATTCCTGCCTCGGTAGTGTTTGAAACAACAAAGCGGAGCGAGACGCTTGAGGCGAGAGCCATCCATTCGTTATAGCTTTCGGCGGCGTCGTAAACAGCGGAGACCGAGGTTATAATCCGGCTTTCATCAACCGTCCTGCCGTCCTGCTGTCCCCGCAGAACAACGGTATATTTGCAGTTCTGAGCCTTAAAGCTTTCAATATTCCCAAAGGGTATTGGCTTGACGATTGCAACATTGCCGTCAAAAGCTCCCTTTTCATTGGCAATATCAATCATATAATCAACAAAGGCGCGCAGGAAATTTCCTTCTCCGAATTGCAGAACCTTTATCGGGCGTTCCCTGTAATTCAGCTTGATATCATTGATGGTTTTCAAATAAATCCCTCCAAAATGTAAATGCTTACATTTTCTATTATAATAAAAAATTGCTTAAAGTCAATTAAATCTTGATTTTTAAAATGAAAAAATGTATAATATATTTGAAAGTATTTACATTAGGCGGTGAGAGCTTGAATATATATGATATCGCCGAAAAGGCGCAGGTTTCCATAGCAACGGTATCAAGAGTTATAAATAACAGCGGAAAGGTCAGCGAAAAAACGCGGCGGCGCGTTAAAGAGATTATGCGCGAGGAAAAATATGTTCCGAACGCCTTCGCCCGCGGTCTGGGGCTTAACTCGATGAAAATGGTCGGCGTTATGTGTACTGATATTACCGACCCGTTTTATGCGCGCGCTGTCGGGGCGATTGAGAGCCTGCTGCGCTCAAACGGAATGGATACGGTGCTTTGCTGTACCGGAAATGAGCTGTCGGATAAGAAAAGGTCACTTAAAGCTTTGGTTGACCGTAAGGTTGACGCCGTTATTCTCATCGGCTCGGCGTTTCGCGAAAAAAATGATAATTCGCATATCTGCGCTGCGGCTGAAAGGCTTCCGGTTATTATTATAAACGGTTATATCTCCGCGCCCGGAGTATACTGCGTTTTATGCGACGAGCGGCGAGCGATAAGGCGGACGGTCAGCGCTCTTTACAGGCAGGGCTGCCGGAATATAGCCTATATTTACGATGCCGATACATACAGCGGACGGGAAAAGCGGAGCGGATATGCCGAGGGCTGCCGTGAAAACGGAATAAACGAATGCTGTCTGCTTTCCGAAAGAAGCACAGATGGAGCTTATAAAACGGTAAAACAGCTGTTTTCCGTCGGAGAGCCGGACGCGGTTATAGCCGCCGAGGATTTGCTGGCGGCAGGCGCTCTGAGGGCGCTTGAGGAGATGGGAAAGGCAATTCCGGTAGTAGGCTTTAATAATTCGGTTATTGCAGAATGTACATCTCCTCAGCTTACAAGTGTTGATAATCTTTGCGAAAGTATGTGCGAAACTGCGGTAAGGCTGATTTCCGATATTGCGGCAGGGAAAGCCGCACCGCAAAAAACGGTTCTTTCGGCAAGGCTTGTTAAGCGGAAAAGCTTTATAATTGATAAATGGTAAAATCGGAGGTATTATTATGGAATTTATGAATGAGGATTTTTTATTGCAGAATGAAACGGCGCGGCGTTTGTACCACAGCTATGCCGAAAATCAGCCGATAGCAGATTTTCATTGCCATATAAATCCGCAGGAAATAGCGGAAAACAGGCAATTTGAAAACATAACGCAGGTATGGCTCGGAGGGGACCATTATAAGTGGCGGCAGATAAGAAGCAACGGTACTGCGGAGGATGAAATAACCGGCGCTGCCGATGATAGGGTTAAATTTCAGCGTTTTGCCGAAATGCTGCCAAGGGCGATTGGAAATCCGCTTTACCATTGGACTCATCTTGAGCTGAAACGGTATTTCGGGTATGACGGTATTCTTAATCCCGATACTGCCGAGGTGGTTTGGCAGCTCTGCAATGCAAAGCTGAGGGAAAAGGAACTGTCGGTTTGCGGAATTATAAACGGGTCGAATGTCAGACTTATAGGAACGACCGACGACCCGACCGATTCGCTTGTCTGGCATAAGGAAATTTCCCGGCTCGGCTGCTGCAATGCGGAGGTTGTTCCGTCGTTCAGACCGGATAAAGCCGTTAATATTGATAAGGACGGCTTTGCCGATTATATAAAACAGCTCTCGGCTGCTGCGGAAATGCCTATAAATAATTTCAGCGGCTTAAAAAAGGCTTTGTCCGCAAGACTTGAATATTTCTGCTCCCTCGGCTGCCGCGCGTCTGACCACGGGCTTGACTTTGTTCCGTTTAAAAAGGCGAATGATACGGAGCTTGAATCGATTTTTGCAAAGGCAATGTCGGGCGAACGAGTCAGCGAGGCAGAGGCTGAGCAATATAAAACCGCATTGCTTTTGTTCCTCGCAGGCGAATATTCCGAGCGCGGAGTAGTTATGCAGCTGCATTACGGCGCTCAGCGCAACACAAATGAGAAAATGTTTAAAAAGCTCGGACCCGATACCGGCTTTGACTGTATTTCCGTCCGCGACTGCGGGGAGAAGATAACGGCATTTCTCAATGAGCTTGAACGCGATGACAGACTGCCCAAAACAGTACTTTATTCCCTTAATCCTAATGATAACGAGCTGCTCGACAGCATTATCGGATGCTTTCAGGGAACGGAAACGGCAGGCAAGCTTCAGCACGGCGCGGCTTGGTGGTTCTCAGACACAAAATCCGGAATGGAACGGCAGCTGGAATCGCTCGCGAACCTCTCGCTGCTTGGGAATTTCATAGGTATGCTGACCGATTCCCGCAGCTTTTTATCCTATACCCGCCACGAATATTTCCGGCGCATACTTTGCAATATGATAGGCAAATGGGTTGAAAACGGCGAATATCCGGACGACAGCAAGGCGCTGAGTAAAATTATCTCGGATATATGCTACGGAAACGCCGCGCGGTATTTTTCAATATAAAATTCTTTTTAGGGAATTTTGAAAATATGTTTATATAGAAACAGGGATGTAAAAACGAAAGCTTTTACATCCCTGTTTTATCATCTGTACTGAGTTACACTTTTATCGTCGGCACGGTAATGCTCAAGGTATTCGACCGCCTTTTCCGGCTCGCTTTCGGCGGCAAGCAGGGAAAGATTGTCCTTTTTAACAAAATTCTGATTTACGGCATTCTGAAGCATTTTGAGCAGAGGGTCAAAATATCCGTTTACATTGAAAAGCAATATCGGCTTGCTGTGGCGTCCGAGCTGCCTGAGGGACAGAATTTCAAAAAGCTCGTCGAACGTACCTATTCCGCCGGGAGTTACGAGAAATCCGTCCGATTTTTCCTCTAAAAGCTGCTTTCTCTCGCGCATAGTCTCGGTATAATAAAATTCATCGCATTTATCATAGAGAACTCCGTCAACCTTAAAAAACGACGGCGATATTCCTATCAGATAGCCGGAACGCCGTTTGCAGCCCCTTGCAACAGCGCCCATCATTCCCTCGGCTCCTCCGCCGAAAACAATTTTATGCCCTTTTGCGGCGATAACCTCTCCGAGCGCCTCTCCGGCGGCTATGTAGCTTTTGTCGATAAGGTCGGACGCCGCTCCGTATATACATATATTCATAATATTCTCCTATAGCTTTAATTCTTTTCCGTCAAGCGCCGCATAGGTCAGCCTGTCTCCCTCATATACGAGCTTGAGCGAGAAAAACGGCTGCGCAGGGTCGTCGATAAGGCGCAGAAAAATTCGGTCACCCTCCCATATCGGCAGCGAGAGAAGTGCTTTTTTGTCTATCCATTCGAGATTTCCTTCGTCACATTCGCGGATTGTCCCGGAAAAATCGCGGGATGTAAAAATATGGATATACTCTGTTTCCCATTTATCTGAAACAAAGGTTACTATTCCTCTGTATTCCGCAGAATTGAGCGTAAGCCCGGTTTCCTCAAGAACCTCTCTTGCATTGCATTCCTCCGGGCTTTCTCCGTCCTCAAACTTTCCGCCTACGGCGACCCATTTATCGCGGTTCAGGTCGTTTTCCTTTTTTACCCTGTGCAGCATAAGGTATTTTCCGCCGCGTTCGATATGGCATAGCGTTGTATTTCTCATTGCTGCTCCTCCTGTGGGTCAGAGGATGTTTCGGCGGCAGCGCTTTCGGTGTAGCCGTCAAGATAAAAGGTCTTAATGGATTTTTTGTTTGTCTCGAAAATGTTGTTGTATTGAATTTGTTCGTATTCGCTGAGTATCTGGTCGTATTCCGTATGGTCGCTCCAGCGGTAATATGTGCCGTTGCGGTCAATATACCCGGTTGTGTCGATAACCGGCAGCAGGTCGGAAAGCTTCAGCAGATATTTATTGTATTCCGTAAGCTCAAGTCCGGCGGTTTTGAGAAGCAGCGAGGAGAGGTAATTAGCAGAGAGACGCTCAATCTGCTGTTCCTCGATATCAAAGTTTGCCCAGATTATAAACGGCGTCACATGGCGCGCCTGCTCCTGCTTAATGCTGAGACTGAGCAGATTTTCAACTCCGAGAGCCTCGGCTATAAAGTCGTTTTCAACAGACGGCTGATGGTCTCCGAACATACAGATTATCGTAGGCTCCTTGACCTGCCTGAAATAATTGATAAGCTCCTCAAACGCCTGGTCGCTGTATTTTACGAGCGAAAGATACTTATTCGTTTTCGGGTATACGTTCTGCGAGGAGGTTATATAAATATCCTCGTTAAAGTTGGAACAGCTGGTTGTGTATCCGCCGTGGTTCTGCATTGTAACGTTAAACGCAAAGTAGGGCTTTGAGGTGTCGCGGTTTTCATAGTCCTTAATAAGGGTTTTATAGTCGTAAGAGTCGCTGATATACTGCCTTATAAGCAGATTTTCTCCCGGATAGTATTGCTCCGCCATACTTTGCAGGTATTCGGAATTTCCGGAATTGGTGCGGTATAAATTCATCATTTCCGAGTTTAGAATACTCTCGATGCTGAAGAACCGTTCAAAGCCTAAGTTGTTGTATACGTTTGTTCGGTTCCAGCCCATAGCAAAATAAGGATGCAGCGCGAACGCCGAATACCCCTGACTTTTAAGGGTTGAAACAAGCGACGCAATATGATTTTTAACATAAAGCATATAGGCGTTGCTTCCTGCCGGCAGAAACGCGGTTGTATGCCCTGTTATAAACTCAAATTCGGTATTCGAGGTCCCCGCTCCGATAACCGGAACATAAAGATTGCCCTTAATCGTGTTTTCCGTAAGCGAGCGCATAAAGGGCATATAATCCTCATTGACCGTAAAGTCTCCGAGCGTTTGCAGGTCAGAGAGCGACTCGTTCATTATGCAGATAACATTCGGCAGATTTTTGTTCTGCGTTTTATTGTCGGATGAGTCGATAAACTCGTCAATATACTCCGGAACCTTGTCCGGATTATAGCCGTTCGGCTCTGACATATACATATATTTCGTGTTGCAGAAAAACATAAAGGCAAAGCCGTAGTTATGGTAGCCGCGCGCCTGATTCCAGAAATCCGGAACAACGCCGAGCTGAGCCAAGACCGACGTAAAATAGAAAAGCGACATCAGGGTAACGAAGAAAACACCCGAAAACACCCGCGTTATTATGCGGACGGCGCTTTTGTACTTCGGAGTTTTCATTTTTATTCCGATTATCATTATCCATACGAAAATAAAGGTTGCGAGCAGAACAGTCGCCGAAACGCTGAATTTATAGGTGCTGACAACCCCGGTTGCGGTTTTTATTCCGAGAATATCCATCGGTATGAACGGAGTTCCGCGGAATTCCAGAACATAGCTGTTCGTAAGCGCAAGCAGATAAAGCAGGGGATTAACTGCGAGTATAGGAACCTTAACGCTGCCCGTTACCGCAAAAAAGAAAAGATAGAGCAGCAGAACGAGCATATAATTCGCGAAAAATCCGAGATAGGTCATATCGTAGATAAAGACCTTATTTAGACATTCGGTCATCGTTATCGTCGGAAACGGCATAACGAAAAGGAAAATAAGATGCCATATCCTGTTGAGCCGCTCGTTGGTTATGCGCAGGGAAAACATCACCGTTGCCCCTACCGCAAACGGGAGCATAAGGGCTGTGGCGAGGAGAAGCCATTTGAACTGTGTTTCCAGACTGAGAAAAGCGCCGTTGTCCGCAACTGCCGCCAAAAGCAGAACAGCCGTAACAATAATAGCCGTGACGCGGGAGCGGCGGGAAGAGGACGCTTCAAAATTATTTTTAAAGAAACCGGATATCTTATCTAAAAAGCCGGATACCGTTGCTTTGTTCATCGGTTAATGAAACTTCCTTTCGGTTTTTATACTGCCGTTGGATTTATATTCGGCATTAAAGCATTTCAAATTATATATAGTTTGTTTAATATAGCGCGAAATTATAAGTGCGACAGGTTCGGAATCTGTCATAAACAGTAACTATTATAGCATATTCTGTTTCCAAAAACAATATCCGGCAGCAAATCTTAATAATTCCGTAAAAATTGCTGCTGCCGCTATGCCCTGAAAAGCGCGGTGAGCAGCAGATAAACCGCGGTTATGTATACTGTAAGATTAAAGCTGCCGCAAAACGTAAAAATAATTCCCGCCGCTAAAACTGCAAGTCCCAAAGCAAAGCTCAGTATTTGAACTGTTCTTGCGGCGCGCTGTGGGTCGGTTTTCTTTTCAAGCAGCAGCCGTAAAACCGTTCCTCCGTCAAGACCGGAAACCGGAATCAGATTGAAGCCGCCGAGAAGGAGATTTATAAGGGCAAACCGCAGCGCCCATTCTCCTCCGCAGCCGGCATACCAGAGCCGGAAGGTCAGATAAAAAGCAAGGTTTGCCGCAGGACCGCAGAGCGCTATCGCAAGCTCGCCGTCCTTTCGGTTCGGGAGATTTCTGACTATCTGAACGCTTGCCGGTATCAGCCGTACATTTCTCGGCTGACATCCCGCTGCCCACATTGCTAAAAGATGCCCCGATTCGTGAACCGCGGAGGCAATAAGGGTCGGGAGAATAAGTCCGGTTCTGTCGGTAACGAGCAGAACGGCAATAACCGCCGCAAAAAGAAAGGATACGTATATTTCCGTACCGAACAGCTTAAACTTCATCGGTTCCACCGTCCGCAAACGCGTCCAGAATTTCTTCGGCGCTTGTGTCTCCGGTCATATTTTTGCCGTACCATTCGGCAATCGCCGAATATCCTCCGCGCCAGAAAAATTTCGCCGAGAGAATAAATATAAGTACTGTCAGAACAATAATTGCTTCGGTAACTGTTATTTTTAAAAAATAATTTCCCTTTTCCGCCGGGGCGGCATCGTTTTCGGTTGTATTTATATTTTCGTTTTCCATCTTTTCCTCCGCTTGTATTCTCGGTCAGAATATGATAATATTATAATGCTATAATATTTTATGAGGAAAAGGTTTTGTTTTATGCCGTTTTTGCCTATAACATATGAAGAAATGACCGAACGCGGCTGGGAATGTCCGGATATAGTGATTGTAACGGGGGATTCCTATGTTGACCACCCCTCTTTCGGCACAGCCATAGTCTCCCGTGTTCTGGAGCATAACGGATATAAGGTCTGTATTCTCCCTCAGCCGCAGAACGACGCGGATTATAAACGTTTCGGAACGCCGAAGCTTGCGTTTTTCGTAAACAGCGGAAATATTGACTCAATGGTGGCTCATTATACTGCCGCCAAAAAGCCGCGCAGCGACGACGCATATACAGCCGGCGGAAAAGCGGGAAAGCGGCCCGACAGAGCCGTTACGGTTTACTGCCGGGAGCTCAGACGTATATTCGGAAAGGAAATGCCTGTTGCAATAGGCGGTCTTGAGGCGTCGCTGAGACGTTTTGCGCATTATGATTATTGGGATGATTCGGTGCATCCGTCAATTCTTATTGAAAGCGGAGCCGATTTGCTTATGTACGGTATGGGCGAAAAGCATATAGTCGAAATTGCCGACCGTCTCGCGGCAGGAGAAAAAATATCCGGAATGACCGATATTCTCGGAACCTGCTATGCGGTTAAAACCTCCGAATATAAGCCGCAGCATGTCAAGGAGTGTCCGTCCTTTGAGGCAGTAAGGGAAAACAGCCCTCAGGGGAAAAGGCAGTATGCGATTTCCTGCCGAATTCAGCAGCAACAGCATGACGCCGTAAGGGGAATAACCGTTATTCAGCGTCACGGCGATATGATATTGGTACAGAATCCGCCGATGCCCCCTCTTACAACCGAGGAGATGGACGAGGTTTATTCTCTGCCGTTTATGCGAGACTATCATCCGTCGTATGAGCCGCTCGGCGGCGTTCCGGGAATAAAAGAGGTAAAATTCTCCGTAATTCATAACCGCGGCTGCTTCGGCGCCTGCAATTTCTGCTCGCTCGCATACCATCAGGGACGCGTTATATCCTGCAGAAGTCATAATTCGGTTATAAACGAGGTTAAGCATATAACCGAGATGCCTGATTTTAAGGGGTATATTCACGATATCGGAGGTCCTACGGCAAACTTCCGCCAGCCCTCCTGCAAGGGTCAGGAAAAACGCGGAATGTGCGCCGATAAAAAGTGTCTCGCGCCGACGATGTGTCCGGCGGTTCAGGTTGACCACAGCGATTATTTATCGCTGCTGCGCGAGGTGCGCCGCCTGCCTGGAGTAAAAAAGGTATTTATCCGTTCGGGAATACGTTTCGACTATCTTATAGCGGATAAAAACGAGGAATTTTTTAAGGAGCTTGTCGAAAATCATATCAGCGGTCAGCTGAAGGTCGCCCCGGAGCATTGCTCGTCCCGCGTTCTGAAAAGAATGGGCAAGCCGCCGGTAGAGGTTTATGAAAAATTTAAAAAGCGCTTTTATGAGCTTACGTCCGCAGCAGGGAAAAAGCAGTATCTTGTGCCTTATCTTATGTCATCTCACCCCGGAAGTACAATAAACGACGCAATAGAGCTATCCCTTTTCCTGAAAAAGGAGGGACTTCACCCCGAACAGGTTCAGGATTTTTATCCGACCCCCGGAACGGTATCAACCTGTATGTTCTATACCGGGCTTGACCCGTGTACGCTCGAGGAGGTCTATGTTCCGCGCTCGCCTAAGGAAAAGGCGGAGCAGCGCGCTCTGCTGCAATATTATAAGCCGGAAAACAGAAAAACCGTTCTTGAGGCTCTCAGGCGGGCGGGACGCTCCGACCTTATCGGAACGGGTAAAAACTGTCTTGTTGCTCCCGAACCGACCTCGGCGGCAAGAGTCTCCTCAGGACCCTCGAAGCGCTCCGTTCCCGGCAAAAACGGAAAAAAGAAAACCATAAGAAATATTCATAAGAAAAAGAATAAATAATCAAGCCGCCCTGAGAAAGGGCGGCTTGAGCCTTTGATAAATCCGTAAATTCTATTTGCATTTTTAAATTTTCACTTTGCCTGTTAATCCGGCTCAGGCGCTTTGGCGCATTCAAACCAGAATTCAACGCCGTCCGGCAGATTTTTAACTCCGCAGGAGGTTTTATGACTGTTTGCAATCGCCCGGACTATCGAAAGACCGAGGCCGAATCGGTTCTCGCTGCGGCTGTGAGCCGTGTCGCCGCGGAAAAAGCTGTCCCAGATATGGGGCAGAAGCTCCTCTGAGATTGAACTGCCCGTGTTTTTAACCGAAAATCTGACGAGCTCTCCGTTTGATTCGGCGCTCAGGGTAACCGTGCCGCCGGGCGGAGTGTGAAAATGCGCATTTTCAAGGTATGCCTTAAAAACCTCGTCTATCCTCGAACGGTCGGCTAAGACAAAAAGGTTTGTCGGAATAAGGTTTGAAACCGTTATGTCGTCGTTTATAAAAATCCGTTCAACCGCCGCGGCTGAAGCCTCCCTGAGAGAAAAGGGAACGGGGTTTATGGCAGCCTCCCCGGAAAGATACCGCGAGAGGGTTAAAAGCTCGGCAACAAGCGCGTTCATTTTTGAACATTCGTCTATGATAACGTTGCAGTATTCATCCCGCGAGCCGGAATTTATGTTTAATTTAAGCCCCTCGGCATAGCCGCTTATTATCGCAAGCGGAGTTTTCAGCTCGTGGGATACATTCGCCGCAAATATAAGCCGGGTTTCGCTTTGCTGACGCTCAAGCTGCATTTTGTCCCTGAGCGCGGTATTTGAGCTTGTAAGCCTGCGGTTGGCGTCGTTGAGATAGCTGAGCGTTTTTTCAAGCGAGTCCGACATTCCGTTTATCGCCTCCGCCAGCTGACCGATTTCATCCTTTCGCTCAACGGGCAGGCGGTCGCTGAAATCGAGGCGTGATATGTTCTGCGCTGCACTGCACATACTGCTTATTTTATCGGAAAATTTCTTTGAAAAGAATAATACCCAAATTAAGCTTAGCGGAAAAACAATTATAGTCGGAATAAGTATAAAAACAGCGGTCATTTCCGCTATAATGTTGATAAGCGCAAGCTGAACCCGGATAGAAATAAACAGACCGTTTTCCGCCTGCTTGGTGCAGACAAGGAATTTGTCGCCGTTCTTATTATAGCCCCTTTCGTAAACAGAGCCGTCGGGCAGTGTTGTTTGCTTTTCAGTTATCAGAGCCGTGTGCAGAGTAACTGTGTTGCCGCCGGAGGTATTTCCGGTCTGCTTTATTATCTGCGTTCCGTATGTGGTGTAAAGAATCCGGTTGTATCTGTCGTAAACCTCAGCTTCATAGTGGTGATGATCGTTGATTTCCGAGAGCACTGCGACAACCTGTTCCGGGTCGGAAAGATCCGTCTGAGTGATTTTTATGAGCTGTGCGTGCATAAGCTCCTTCTGACGTGTTATGTAATAAGGCTTTATCAGAAAAAGACCGCATAGTATCATAATAATTGTAAAGCATAGAAATATAACGCCCACCTGTAAAAAAATATTCAGCCAAAGGCGACGTGATGAAGGAAAATGAAATTTACGCTCAGCTTTCAAAACGATACCCCATTCTGTAAACGGTGCGGATGTGCCTGTTCCCGTAATCGCCCAATTTCAGCCTGAGCCGCGCCATATGCGAATCAACCGTTCTTGCGTCTCCGATATATTCGTAGCCCCAAACGCTGTGAAGCAGCTCATCACGCGAGATTACCTGATCCGGATGATCGGCAAAATAGCAAAGCAATTCAAATTCCTTGAGAGTCAGATTTAAGGGAACGTTATTTATTGCGGCGGTATGAGCCGATTTATCTATAATGAGGTCGCCGAGACTGATTCGTCCGGAGCTTTCCGAGTTCAGCCTGCGCCGGAGCAGAGCCTCTATCCGTTTCACAAGCACTGCGGGGGAAAACGGCTTGACTACGTATTCGTCGGCGCCTGCCTCAAACGCCGAAAGCATGTCAAATTCCTCCGACCTTGCCGAAAGTATTATTATCGGCATATCGGAAAAGGTACGTATGCGGCGGGTCAGCTCCCAGCCGTTCGGTTCGGGTATCATTATATCGATAACCGCAAGCTGTGGCGGACTTTCGCTCTCGCAGATTTTGAGCGCTTCCGAGCCGGTGGCGGCTGAAACCGCAGTATAACCGGAGGCTTTAAGAAAATCTGAAACAAGGCGTACAATTCGCTCCTCATCGTCCACTATAAGTATTTTTGAATTCTTCATTTAACTGCCCCCTAATATTAAAGTTGACTTTCCGACACGGTGTGGTATGATTATTAAGGCGCTGTCTCCGCTTGAAACGGAGCTGCCGCCGGAAAGAGTGATAAAAAATGAAAAGCTTAGAAGAAATAAGAAAAATATTTTCCGATGACCTTTATGCAACCCAGGCAACCGGAATTGAAATCGACGATGTTTCGGAAAATTATGCAAAATGCAGCCTGAAGCTTGAAAGAAAGCATATGAATGCCGCCGGTAACATTATGGGCGGAGTTATGTTTACTCTTGCCGACTTTACGTTTGCGGTTGCAACCAATGCGACAAATCCGATAACGGTGACAACCGTAAGTCAGATAAGCTTTTTGAACAGTCCCAAGGGCGATACTCTTTATGCCGAAAGCCGGCTTTTAAAGGACGGACGAAGCGCCTGCTTTTATGAGATATCCATAAGCGATAACCTCGGAACGCCGGTTGCCTTTGTATCGGTTTCCGGCGCTCATATCAAGCCTAAAGCATAATTCTGTTATAGAAATTTTACTTTGCTTTTTCAATTACCGAGAAATCAACGTAGCCTCCGAGATTATCGATTGAAAGACCTGAAAGAGCAGGAGACGCCGCAATGCAGGTTTTTTCAAAGAACAGCGGAATTATATGGCTGTCGCTGAGCAGCTGACGCTGCATATCGGCAGGAGAAACGGACGTATTTTCAGAGAAAACGCTCATATATTCCTTAACCGAATCGCTTTGAGCGGTTATCGGGAATACCGCCATTTGCAGAGTACGTTCCTTTATCTGCCCGGAAAGCGCCGCCGGATTTTTCGCAGCCTCCATATTTATAAAAGCGCTCAGGGTTTGCTGCCAATGACCTATCATATCGGTAATAATTCCTGCCGCGGCGGTATCGTCTGCGTAATACAGAACCGTTCGGGGGAATTTTTTATCTGCGGTTTTTTTAACCGCTGAGGAGAATTGCTCCTTGCCCGCGTCGGGGTTATACTGTAAAATTCCAGCACCGGAGGCGTTGTTAATATTCATAACCTCAGGAAAGAGGGAATCCGCGGCGCGGAAGCTGTTTTGTCGGGAGGATGTCAGCTTTTCCCGGTTTATAAGCTGCGCAAGCGCAGAACACATTTCGCTGCTGTAATCGCGGCTTATGGTCAGAATCCAGCATATATTTTCAACCGATGCAACGTTAAAGCCCGACTTTTCCAGCGCCGGAACATCGTCTCCCTTTACGAACGCGGCGTCCGCCGTTTCTGATGTCAGAATACTTTTCGGACTAGATTTTTCATTTTTTGAAAAGAAAACCCCGCCGTTTTTTGCGGTAAAATTACCGTGATAAACGGCGTTTTTATATATTCTTATTCCGAAATCGGTTTGATTCCATTTGGCAAGATAATATGAGCCGTTTGCCATAACATATTTTTTCTCAAGTCCGTATTTTCCGACACATTCATTAAAAAACTTTTCGTTGCAGGGCATACATAAAGCGCCGGAAAGGGTTTTGAGGAAATCCGCGTCCTCGCGTATGAGGGTTATGCGCAGGGTGTGGTCGTCAACCGCCGTTACTCCGAGACTGTCCGCCGGAGCCTTTCCGGAAAGAATTGCCTCAGCCCCCGAAACGGCTGAAAGACGGCTTGCAAACGGAGAACGGGTGTCGGGACTGACAGCTCTCCTGAGACCGAAAACGAAATCGTCCGCCGTCAGCTTGTCTCCGGTATACCAGCAGGCGTTTTTGCGCAGATAAAATGTGTATTCAAGTCCGTTTTGCTCATATCTTTCCGCAACTCCGGGGATAATTTCTCCGCTTGGGCTGCATCGGACAAGTCCTTCGAAAAGATTTCTTACTATCATAAGCTCCGAGACCGTAGACGCAGTCTGAGGGTCAAGCGTTGAGGGAATTTCGGAAAGCTCGAAATATATACGCCGGTCGCCGCTGCTGTCGCAGGCTGCGGCGGTAAAAACCAGAGCGGCGCACAGCAAAACCGCCGCTATACGGTAAAGAAATTTCATATAACAGGCTCCAAAGACTTTTTTAGATATTATACCCGATTTAAAACGCGTTTGCAATATAAAACGGGAACTGCAAACTGCTGATATTCAAATTGCGCCCTGCGGCAAGCCGTTTTGATAGCTTGCCGCAGGGCGCAGCAGTTATGTATTTAAGCTTGCCGCCGCTTTTTCGGGCTTTTCTTTAATATAACAAAGCTTCAGCAGCACCGGCGTTACAAGCGCCGCAACAACAACGCAGAGAACGATAGCCGGGAAAACGCTGTCGTTTATATATCCGGCTGAAATTCCCTTTTGCGCTACCATCAGCGCGACCTCTCCGCGAGCCACCATCCCGACGCCTACCGTCAGCGATTCGTGGGTACTCATCCGGCATATGCGCGCCGCCGCTCCGCAGCCTATTATTTTAGTCAGAACGGCTCCTGCCGCCAGAACCAGCGCAAATACTATTATTTTTGAATTGAGCTGCGAGAGGTCGGTGCGAAGTCCGATACCGGCGAAAAAAACCGGAGAGAATACGAGATAGGATGCCGCCGTAACCTTTTTGGCGACATATTTTCTCAAATCGGTAAGATTACAGAGAATAACTCCGGCAAAATATGCTCCGGTTATATCGGCAACCCCGAAAAGCTTCTCGGCGCTGTAAGCCATAAGAAAGCAGAACGCAAGCGCCCATACCGCAACTCTGCGGCTGTTTCCGTGATGAACGGAAATGCTTTTGAAAATTTTATAGATAATAAATCCGACAACCACCGCGAAAACGAAGAAAAGCAGGATT
Source organism: uncultured Eubacteriales bacterium (assembly GCA_934477125.1). Classification (GTDB taxonomy): domain Bacteria; phylum Bacillota; class Clostridia; order Oscillospirales; family Acutalibacteraceae; genus UBA737. The sequence goes on from CAKSOL010000001.1 coordinate 107,347, forward strand.
TTAAGGGTTACAAGCAGCGGATTTACGGAGGAGTCTCCTATTCCGGTTGCAATGCTTAAAACTATTATTCCTATAATATCGTCGATAATTGCGGCTGAAAGCAGGGTTGCGCCGACCCGCGTTTTAAGCTTTCCCATCTCGTTAAGGGTTTCAACGGTTATACTTACCGAGGTTGCGGCGAAAACAATGCCTACGAACACCGAGTGCATAACGTTATTAAAATCAAGCTTATCGGCAAAAAAAGCATAATATATTCCTCCGCAGCCCAGAATTGGGACGATAACGCCTATAAGAGCTATAAGGCAGGCTGCGGGACCGGTATGTTTCAATTCGTTTATATCCGTATCTATTCCGGCGAGGAACATAAGCATTATAACTCCGATTTCCGCAGTTTTCAGAAGAAAATCGCTTTCATGAAGAATACCTGCTCCGCTCGGTCCTAAAAGGATACCTGCTATAAGCGCGCCAACAACCTGCGGAAGATGAACATGCGCCGTTGCAAGACCGAATATCTTGGTAAAAAGCAATATCAGAGCAAGGGCAAGCAAAAAGCTGTAAGACTGCATTTAAAAGACCTCTGTTTCAAAATGACATTTATTTTTAATATCCGAGCGGTTCTCCGCATAAAATAACTGTTATTCTTCCCGGCAAACGCTGTCTTGCAGTTATAAGATAGGAGGCGCAAATTCTGTTGTCGCTGCAGCAGCCGGCGGTAAAATCCGGCGATGAATCGGTTTCAAGGGAAACGCAGTGTCCGAGACGGGAACAGGGCGTATCAATTTTGAGCCGAACTGCATTTTTCGGAGCGGCTATCTGTTTAACACGCAGAAGTCCCTCGCTGACATCGCTGACAAGCTTGTTTATTCCGGCAATAACAATTACCTTTTTCGGACCGAAAGCAAGAGCCGCTATTCTGTTGCAGTTGCCGTCAACATTGACAAGCTCGCCGTTCTCCGTAACGGCATTTGCGGAGCAAAAATAAAAGTCGCAACCGGTTACATTCTTGTAGACCTCAAGCTGTTCCTCCTTGGTTATACCGGGGCGCAGACGGTCAAGATAATTGTATTCCGACGCGGTTATCAGGGCTTTGACGCCGCTTTCCTCAAGCGATACCGAGCCGCCGGAGGAAATCGTGCAGCCGGGGAAAAGCATTTCCCGTACCGTCTGAACAACCGCCGCCTTGTCCTCGGCGTATACGGCGTTCATCCGATTGCGTTTGAGAGCATCGATAGTGTTTTTTACTGTCTCATTCATCGTCATTTAATCCCCTTTCTATTGTTCCTCCTCCGAGAACGCGGTCGCCGCTGTAAAAAACAGCTGCCTGTCCGGGAGAGGGGGCGCGCTGCGGCTCGTCAAATTCAAGCACAGCGCTGCCGTTTCCGGCAGAATATAAGGTCGCCGGACTGTCGTTATGCCGATAGCGCAGCTTTGCGGTAACGCGCTGTGGCTCGTCTGGGGCGGGACCCGGAATAAAATTAACATTGCTTATCAGAACACGCTTATGAAAAAGCCTGCGTTCATCGGTTGAAAGTATAACGCGGTTATTCCCGGCATCCTTTGAAACAACAAACGCGGGAGCGCCGAGGGCTATTCCGAGCCCCTTTCTCTGACCGACGGTATACCGTATAAGTCCGGAATGACGTCCCAAAACATTTCCCTGTTCATCGGAAAAATCTCCGGGAGGCGCGTTCTTTCCGGTGTCTCTTTCGATAAAAGCGGCATAATCTCCGTCCGGAACAAAGCATATATCCTGACTGTCCGGCTTTTCGGCATTGAAAAAGCCGTAGCGCGAGGCTATCCGGCGGACGGTTTCCTTGCTTACGTCCGCAAGAGGAAAGAGGGTTTTGGAAAGCTGATGCTGAGTCATACCGTAAAGCACATACGACTGATCCTTTGTCCGGTCGCTTCCGCGGAAAAGCAGCCAGTCGCCGTTTCCCGCCTGCTTTGTAAACGCATAATGCCCCGTTGCAATTTTATCGTATCCGAGGGTTTCGGCTCTGAGCAGCATTTCGGAAAATTTTATTGATTTATTGCATTCAATGCAGGGATTCGGAGTTCTGCCGTTTATATATTCCGAAATGAAATTATCTATAACGCAGCTGCGGAATTGCTGCTTGAAATTAAAAACATAGTGGGGAATACCGAGCTTTGCGCAAACCGAACGCGCGTCCTCAACATCGCTCAGCGAACAGCAGGTGCGCGTTTGTCCCGCCTCATATTCCTCGCCGTCATAAAGCCGCAGGGTACATCCGGCAACCTCGTATCCCTGCTCAAGCAATAAAGCGGCGGCGACAGATGAATCCACGCCGCCGCTCATACCGACAAGTACTCTCATCAGTTTTCGCTGTATATGACCGTAAGATCCGGATGGAGCTGCAAAATTGACGCCGGGATTTCGGGCGTTATAGGTCCGTTGAAGGAGCGCTCGAGAATGTCCTTTTTGCCGGCGCCGTTCGCTATAAGCAGAACCTTTTTTGCCTGCATAATAGAGAGCATACCCATAGTTACCGCCTGACGCGGAACGTCGGACTCCTTCTCGAAAAATCTTGAGTTTGCGCGGATAGTAGATTCGTGCAGGTCAACAACGTGCGTTCCCTTAACGAAACAGGTGTCAGGCTCGTTGAAGCCAATGTGACCGTCCAGACCGATGCCGAGCAGCTGTAGATCTATGCCGCCGAGCCGTTTTATTCGCTCGTCGTATTCAGAACATTCCTCGTCCAAATCAAAAGCCTTGCCGTTCGGGACAAAGGTCTGCTCCGGATTTATATTTACCGAGTCAAAAAGATGAGTGTTCATAAAGTAACGGTAGCTCTGGTCGTTGGTTCCGTCCAGCCCTACATATTCGTCAAGATTGACGCTTGTAACCTGTGAAAAATCAATATCGCCCTTGCGGTACCATTCTATAAGCTGCTGATATGTACCGATAGGAGAGGAGCCTGTTGCAAGACCTAAAACGCAATCCGGCTTGATAATAACCTGAGCCGAAATGATATTTGCCGCTTGACGGCTCATTTTCTGGTATGAATCTACCTTAATGAATTTCATTTTTTGTTCCTCCGTTTATATATATTTAAAAATTATTTTTTTCATTTTGTCCCATTTGTTTTCCATATCCCCGGCTAATTTGAGCTGGGTGCGGCAGCGGATGAGATTATGCTCGGGATAGGCGGTTTTGAAATATGTATCTCCGCTAAGATAATCTGTTAAAAAGCGCATTCCGCATTCAAGGGTCATCATTTTTGCTCCCTCCGGGCAAAGCGCTATTTCGTCATTTCCCAAAAGACCTCCGCAGCCGTCGATAAAGCCCTCGGCAAACGCGTCGAACATATCAAGGTCAAGGCTTACCTTTTCAAGATCGGTTTCGTCCTCCGCGGCAGTACTTGCGCCGAAGCGTATAGCGTCCCCGAAATCGGTAACCGAAAATCCGGGCATTATGGTGTCAAGGTCTATAACGCAAAGCGCGCGCCGGGTATTCCTGTCCAGCATAACATTATTGAGCTTGGTGTCATTGTGGGCAACCCGCAGCGGCAGCTTTCCGGAAGAATGGGCGTCGCAGAGAACCGGATAAAAGTCCGCCCTTGCTTTTATAAATTCGATTTCATCCTTTGCATTTTTTACTCTGCCGCAGCAGTCCTGCTCAACGGCATTTAAAAAATCGCGGTAACGCTTTGGTGTATTGTGAAAATCGGATATCGTTTCATAAAGACAGTCCGCCGGGAATTCATTGAGGTCATGCTGAAACCGACCGAACGCAAACGCGCATTGCCGGAAATCTTCAGGACTTTCCGGCTGCTCAAGGCAGATTGAATTTTCAATAAATGAGAAAATTCTCCAGCATCTGCCGCTGCGGTCAATATAATATGACGCTCCCGCCTTGGTCGGAATAAGCTCCATAACATTTCTTGGGTCTGAACAATGTCCTCGCATATACTCTATAACCCGTTCTATATTTACCATAACCTGTTCGGGACGCTTAAACACATTCCCGTTTACTTCCTGCAAAATGTAACGCTGAGTTTTCTGCATTTGGGAACAGATTATAAGAAAGGTATCGTTTATATGCCCGTTGCCGTAGGTCTCGCAGGAGAGAATTTCACCCGGCAGCGCAAACTGGCGGGCAATATTTTCTATCTCTTTACCGCTTATTTCAGCTATCAAGCCGACAGCCCCTTTCGGTTATTTTTCTATTGCTATTGCGTCGGCGGCGCGCTCCAAATAATCGCCGCTGTAATTTTCCATAAGCCCGCAATCGGCAAGCCGGGTAAGCTCGGTGTCTATCGGGAGCTTTGCGAGGAGCGGCACGCCGGTTTCATCCGCCAGCGATTTTGCGCCGTTTCCGAAAACCGGGAATTCGTGTCCGCAGTCGGGACAGCGGACATAGCTCATATTTTCTATAATTCCGCATACCGGAATTTTCATCATTTCCGCCATATTAAGCGCTTTTTTGACTATAAGCGATACAAGGTCCTGCGGTGAGGTTACGACAAACGCGCCGTCAAGCGGCAGCGACTGGAAAACGGTCAGCGGAACATCTCCCGTTCCGGGCGGACAGTCAACAAGAAGATAGTCAAGCTCTCCCCAAACGACATCGTGCCAGAACTGACGGACGGCTCCGGCAATAACCGGACCGCGCCATATAACAGGGGAGGTTTCGTCCTCAAGCATCATATTTACCGAGATTATCTTTATTCCGCCCTTTGTCTGAGCAGGGAGAATACCAAGCTCATTCTGCATGGCGCGGGAATTTATTCCGAATGCTTTAGGGATGGACGGACCGGTAATATCGGCGTCGAGTATTCCTACCTTATATCCGCGCCGGGCAAGAGTTACCGCGAGCATCGAGGTAACGGTCGATTTTCCGACTCCACCCTTTCCGCTTACAACCGCGTAAACGCGGGAAATGCTGTTATACTCTCCGGCAGGCTCAAGCATAGAGCCGGTCTCGCGGGAAGAACAGTTCTCCGAGCAGCTGCCGCAATTTCCTGAACAGGAGCTGTTTTCTGCCATATTATCACCTTAAAACGCGTCCGATAAGACGTTTAATCAATAAAAATATTATAGTACATTGCCCCGCTAAAATCAATCCCGAATTTTCCGTTTGCAGATAATCCGTTATATCATAGATAAAGCTGCTGTTACAGACATTGCAAGTCCATAACAGCAGCTTTAATCCCGAAATAGCTTCAATTATTTATTTTTTAAATACAAAACGTGCGGAAGAGTCTGACAGCCACGAGGATTTTACGTCCAAATCTATCGAATGCCAGTCCTGCGGAACCTCAAGCGCATACCATCCGACAAGCTTTTTGCCGGCAGCTATATCGCCGTCGAGCGTTCCGTCGCCGAATACGCAGTTTGCCGACAGCGAATATTCGCATTTTGCGTCATCGGCGTAAGCGTCGAATAATAAAATGCTGCTTACCGACTGCGTTTCATTTGAAATGTTTTCAATCGTAAACTTTATTCCTACGAACACTTTTCCGTCCTCAGGTTCAAAAAAGTCCTTGCCGTTGGATTCCAGGATATCTGTGGCGGTAAATTTCAAATTTTTAAACGCTGCCGTTTCATTCAGCCCGAAGTCGTTTGTTTTTGCCTGTTCAGGCTCCGAAGAAGAAACTCCGGCATCATTTTTCTCCTTTATGGGTTCATCGCTTAAACTGCATCCGGCTAACGAGAATAAAATGCATAGGATGGCAAATACTGAAAATATTCTGTTCATTAAATCTCTCCTTTTAATATACCGTATCGGGATGTTTTAATTATACCATTATGGGATAATATTGTCAAGGGAGGAATTATAATGCGATTAAAGGAAATTCGTAAGTCACGTGGTATTTCTCAGTTAAAGCTTGCTATGGATTTGAATATGAATCAGAATACGGTAAGCCGCTATGAGACGGGGGAGAGGGAGCCGGGAATTAACGAATTAGTGAGAATATGCGATTATTTCGGTATTTCGGTAGACTATTTACTGTGCAGAACAAATAACCCGGATATTAACCGCTGATTCATTTATGCGTGAGCTTTCCTATAACGGAGAACAGCAGAAAAGCGGTAAGCTCAACAACAACAACGCTTGCTCCTCCCGGCATATCGAATGCGAAGGAGAGCAGAAGCCCTGTAACAAACGAAAGCTCGGAAATTGCCGCCGAGACTGCAACCGTGGTGCGGTAGCGCTTGCATACGCGCATAGCCGAGAGGGCGGGGAAGGTCATAATGCTTGATATGAGCAGCGCGCCCATAATTCTCATTCCGATAACTACGGTAACAGCCGTTAAGACCGCAAGAATACTGTTATACAGCCGGACGTTTACCCCTACCGCCTCGGCGAACCGCTCGTCGAATGCGCAGGCGAATATTTTGTTATAAAAAAGAATATACACCGCAAGAACGCAGGCGGCGACTATCGCAGCAGTCCAAACATCGTTTTTGCTTATCGCGAGAATACTGCCGAACATATAGTTGTTTATATCGGTGTTCATACCGGTTGTAAGCGTAGCGACAATAACGCCTATTGCAAGAGCGCCGGAGGAGACCATCGCAATAGCGGCGTCTCCGCGGATTTTTGTGCTTGAGGAAATTCTCAGCAATAGAAATGCCGCTATAATAACTACCGGTATCGCAATTTTAAGCGGAGCCGCGCCTATCGCAAGGGCAACCGCCGCAGTTCCGAAGGCAACATGGGAAAGACCGTCTCCGAGCATAGAAAAGCGCTTTAATACCATATTGACTCCGAGAACCGACGCGCAAAGAGAAATAAGCAGACCTGCAATTAAAGCCCGGACGGCAAAATTATATGAAAACATTTCTGAGATTAAATTCATATCCGACCGCCTCCGATATGCCTGTAATATTTTGTTGAAACATATTCCGCCGGCGCTCCGAAAAAGCTTTCATCGTTTGAAATATGAAGAATGTGCCTGGCGTGAGACACGGCGTATTCAACGTCGTGCGAAATCATAATAACGGTCATTCCCGCCCGGTTCAGCTTTTCAACCGCGCCGTAAAGCTCATTCTGAGAAAGCGAGTCAAGCCCGGTAACAGGTTCGTCCAAAAGCAGAACCCTGTCCGCCGCGCAAAGCGCGCGGCAGAGCAGTACCCTTTGCTGCTGACCGCCGGAAAGCTCGGAAAAAGCGCGTGCCGAAAGCTGAGAAAGCTCCAGCAGACGCATATTTTCCTCTGCCTGCTTTGCATTTCTCCGTCTGCCTGTACCGAAAAGACTCTTTTTACCGGCAAAGCCCGAGGCTATTACTTCGTAAACCCCGGCAGGAAAATCGCGTTCAGCGTCTGTTCTCTGAGGCAGCCAGCCGATTTTCCTTTTATCAAACCCGGAATATTCAATTTTGCCGCCGTATTTTTTTTCAAGTCCGAGAATACAGCGCATAAGGGTTGTTTTACCGCTCCCATTTTCGCCTAAAATGCAGAAGAAATCGCCGTCCTCGACCTTAAAGCTCAGATTTTTAAAAACGGCTCTTCCGTTAAAAGAGACTGTCAGATTTTCGGCGTTTATAATGTTCATTTCTGCCACCCCTTCTGTAAGGCCATGATGTTTTGCCGTAGAATGTCGGCGTAGGTTATACCGGCGTTAAATTCTTTAAGAGTAACGTTATGTCCCGACTGAAGCTCAAGCAGGGCTGTTCCGGTTTCCTCAGAAAGCGCGTTCGCAACGGTTTTTCCGCTCATTTCTGTGTAATAGGCGGCGGATAATTCTTTCTCGTTTACAGTATCGATAAGACGTTTCATTGTTTTCATACTTATATCGGCGCTTATTGCGCAGCCGCCGAACGCCGCCTCATACGAAATTCCGAATTCCTCTGCGAAATACAGAAACGGGAACCTATCGGCAACAAGAATGAACGGCTCGGGAGTTTCGGCAACAAGCTGCCGCATTTCGCCCTGCAGTTCTCTGATTTCCCGGCAGTAGCTTGCGGCGTTTTCGCGGTAATAAGCGGCATTTTCTTCATCCAGGGCGCAAAAATCATCTGCAAGAGAATTTATCAGTATCATAGCGTTTTCCGGAGATGTCCAGATATGCTCATCGGCTTCGTGGTTTTGGCTTTCGCCCGTATGACTGTGAGAATGTCCGCGCTCGCTTTCGCCTATGTGCTGTTCCTCAAGCGTTTGTACCTTATCAAGTCCCTTGAATGTATCAACATTTATATCGCCGAGCAGTGAGCTTACCCATTCATCCGACTCGCCGCCTATATAGCAGAACAGGTCCGCGCCGTATATCGCGCGTATATCCGACGGTGCAGGGTCGTAGGAATGAACCTCCGTTCCGGGGTCTATAAGCAGTTTGAGATTTATTTTTTCTCCGCCTATCGCGCGGGCAAAATCATAAAGCGGAAAGATTGTCGCAACAACCCGCAGCTTTCCGTTATCCGCCTTTGGAGCGCCGCATCCGCAGAGCAGAACCGCGCAAATCAAAAAAATCAGTATCTTTTTCATTTTTCCGCGCAGTCTCCGCATAATCCGTAAAGCACGGTTTTCAGCATATCGACCTGAAAGCCGTGTTCCTCGGCTATATGTTCCGAAAGGGCGGCAAGATGGTTACATTCAATGTGTATCAGCTTTCCGCAGGAAACACATTTCAGATGAAAATGCTCGCAGCATTCGTTGCTTGCTATATATTGGTAACAGGCGCTTTCTCCGATAGCCGTATATTTCTGAACCTTGCCCTCCTCCGCCAAGCGTTCAAGGGTGCGGTAAACCGTTGTCCGCCCTACTGCAAATCCCTTTTGCGCGAGACGTTCCGACAGCTCCTCAGCGGTTATATGCCGGTCGCCGTTTTCCTCCAAGGTCTGTTCTATCAGGGCGCGCTGACGGGTTTTATAGCCCTGATTTCGCGCTTCTTCTGCTCCGTTATGACTGCTAAGGCTCATATTATCCTCCGAAAATGAAAATGAAATTCATTTTCAAATTATACCACGTACATCGCATTTCGTCAAGATAATATTAAAAGACAGGTTATACTTTCCTTTAGGAAAAGCTTTGCCTGTCTTTTGAATTCAGAGGTAGGAATGGGAAAAATCTTCAAAAAGGTTTACCGTGCGTTTGTCCTTTGAGGCGGCGTACCGCAGAGTGCTGCGCGTGCCGCCCGGCTCTCCGCTGTACCAGGTTATAACGATATCGCTGCGGTCAACCATATATTTGTTCCTTTTTTGATAACAGCCTTGGGTGTAATTGTCGGAAAGGACGATTAGCTCGTCTGCAAATGCGGCAACGCGATTGTAGCGTCTGCGCCAGTCGGCAGTATAGCTCAGCGACTGTTTTTTAAAGGGAATGACCCCTATGAGCTTAACTCCGCTGTTCTTTTTAGCCTGCCGGTACAGCAGAACGGTTTCTGCCGCAATAAGGTCAAAGCCCATTGCCATACCGGTATAAAATGTCAGACAGCCGAGCTCAGGCAGGGAGAAGATTGCGTCTGTAAGCCGATTTTCAAATTCCAGATAATCATTATCCGAGCGGGACAGGGGAAATGGAAATTTTTGAGGTCTGTAACCCGTGAAGCAGCAGGATTTAGGTTGATTTATCATAGTACACCTCACAGCATAATTTATTTATCCGCCCTTTGAATCGTTCCGCCGTTCAAGGCTTATACTTGACTTTTACGGGCTTATATTTTAAAATTATAAATGAAAGGATGAGAAAAAAATTATGGACAGTATAGATTTAAAGCTTATAACCGCTCTTCAGGAAAACGCGCGTATTCCGCTTAAAAACCTTGCCGAAAAGGTATATCTTTCATCTCCGGCAACGGCGGCGCGTATTGCAAAGCTTGAAAAGGACGGAATAATATCGGGTTATGGCGCGCGCATAGACCTTAAAAAGGTCGGGATGCCGATAGTCGCTTTTATAAGTCTTGACCTCGACCCTAAGCAGAAGCCGTCTTTTTACCCGTTTATACAGTCTCATCCGCATGTTTTGGAATGTAATTGCGTTACGGGGCGTTATTCCCAGCTTATAAAGGTTGCGTTTGAAAGCACCGAGGCTCTTGATACGTTTATAGGCGAGCTTAACGCTTTCGGTCATACCGAAACGCAGATAGCCTTTTCAAATCCTCAGCCGCCGCGCGGACTCGGCGTTGAAAAGATATTCGGGGAAGAATAATACGGCGAAATACTTTTAATAAATAAAACAGGGGGCTGTAAAAACTTGCGTTTTTTACAGCCCCCTAATTTTATTCTCAAATATAAGCTGCCGAAAGGCAGCGTTATTATTTAGCTTTCTTTTCTGCTTCCTTTGCAGCTTTTTTATTCTGCCAGTATACCCAAAGCGGACCGGAAATGAACAGGGAGGAGAAGCAGCCTGAAGCAAGACCGAACGCCATCGGTATCGCAAATGTGCGCAGAGAGGTAAGTCCGAAAAGCTCGGAAACAAGAATAATGGTAAATACGGCGGCAAGGGTTGTTACCGTTGTCACTATATTACGTACCAAAACGCTGCTTATGCTGCGGTCAACCAGCGATTGCAGCTCCTCGCCCGGATAAATTCTGCGGTTTTCGCGAACGCGGTCGTAAATAACTATCGTGTCGTTAAGCGAATATCCGAGGATTGTAAGAACAACGGCAATATAGTTTGAATCTATTTGCAGGCGGAATATTGTGCAGATGAAGAAAGAAACGAGCACGTCCAGAACGAGCGCCGCCAGAGCGGTAATCGCAGCGGAAATACCGCCTATCTTTCGGAAACGTATTCCGACGTAAATGACAACGAGTATAGCCGTTATCAGCATTGCAACGATACATTTCTGCATAAACGTTCCGGCAACGGTCGGGTTGACCGAGGTTGTTGCGCTCAGCTCCACATTGTTGTCCGGAAATTTTTCCTGAAGATTTTTGAGAACCTTATCCTGAGATTCGGTGTCAAGGGATTTGTTTCCCGCAAAGCTGACTGTCAGGGTTTTGGTATTTCCTGCAATAGACGTGTTCTGACTTACGGTGAAATCCCGGTCTACCGCTGATTTCACGGCGGCGGTTGCGCTGTCGGAGTCCATATCTCCGTCGTAGGTATAGGAAAGTCTCGTGCCGCCGCTGAAGTTAATGTCAAGCTTAACGCCGAAAATAACTGTGAATATTATTCCGACCGCAAATATAGCGGCATAAACAATAGCTGTGGTTTTGAAAATTTTTCTGGTGTCAAGTATCTTCTTATCAGCCATTTTTCTTACCTCCGTAAAGCTGGGGCTTTCTCAGAAATTTGAATTGAGAAATGCTCTTGAGCATAAGCTTGGAAGCGTAAACCCCCATAATAAGGTTGAAAATAACGCCGATAAGGAGCGTAAATCCGAATGAATAGATAGAACCGGTTATCGCCGTTCCGAAAAGGGACATAATCGGCGAGAAAATCTTTGCGATAAAGCTGTCCGGAGTGCCGAACGCTCCCATAAGAACGAGCGAAACAATAACAATCGTAACGTTACCGTCAATTATTGCGCTGAGACTGTTCTTAAAGCCGCTGTCGATAGCGCCGTCAATGGTTTTTCCCTTTGCAAATTCATCGCGTATGCGTTCCGCCGAGATAACGTTACAGTCAACGCCGACGCCTATCGAAAGAATGATACCGGCGATACCGGGGATTGTGAGAGTAAAGCTGTCGGTATTTGCAAAATATCCGGAAATACAGGCGATAGAGCCGCCGAGCTGACCGAGCAGCGCAAGAGACGCGATAACTCCGTTCATACGGTAGCGGATTATCATAAGCAGGCATACGACTCCGAATGCGATAGCTCCGGCTATAACCATAACGCGCAGAGCGTTTGAACCGAGTGTCGGAGAAATAACCTGAAGCTTGCTGTCGTCAACGGTAAGCTGGAAGGGCAGGTTGCCGGCGTTTATCTGATTTGCAAGCTCCTTTGCGGATTCAGCCGTGAAGTTTCCGGAAATCATACATTTACCGTCCGGAATAGCCTCGTTGACCTTAGGCGCGGAAAGCTGCTGATCGTCCATATAAATCGAAATTTGCTGACCTATCATCGAGGCGGTAGCTTCGGCAAATTTGGTTTTCCCCGAATCGGTAAGCTCAAGATTGACTATGTATTCGTTTGTCTGGGTATTAACTCCGGCGCTTGCGCTCTTGACATCCTGCGAGCCCTGAAGAATAACGTCATCCTTGTCGGTTCCGCGGCAGAAGGAGAGCATTGCGGTCGTTCCTAACTTCTTAACTGTTGAAACGGCGTCAAAATCACTTTCGTCGGCAGCCCAGGGGAACCTTACGATTATCTGATGGTTCTGATTGTCGCAGTATACCTCGTAATCGGTAACATTCTGATTAACCAAACGCGTTTCAATAATAGCCTTTGCGGAATCCATATCCGCATCGCTGATTTTACCCTTTATATCCGGAGAGAAAACCGCTTCAACGCCGCCGCGGATATCAATTCCCCAGCGGATGTCGGAAGCTCCCTTGATGTAAAGATTACGTTTGTCGCCGTAGTAGTTGTCAATGCCGAAAAAAGCGGTATATGTAAGCGCTAAAATCAGAATTAAAACCACAAAAAATACCGGCTTGCCTGTTCTTTTGGACTTCATTGGCAAATCCTCCATTTTGTACTGTTAGTATTGAAAGGCAGCTTGAACGGCGGGTCAGACAAGAGCAGCTGTTGCCGAAATTTGCCTATAATAAGACTCAATACTAACTTATTATATATAAAAGCAGATGTAAAGTCAATAAAAATGTGTTGTTTGGATAATGTTTATGCGGTAGCGGTCTCTTTATAATTATCAATAAGGCTTTCGAGAGCCGCGTATCTGACAGCCGTGCAGAGTACCTCGGACGCCTTTTCGATTTCCTCAACTGATGGATAGGACGGGGCTATGCGGATGTTTGAGTCAAGCGGGTCGCTGCCGTAAGGATAAGTCGCGCCGGCAGGAGTCAGAATCATTCCGGCGTTTGCGCAAAGCTCAACCGTGCGTTTTGCGCAGCCCTCCGGCACATGGAGACTGATGAAATAGCCGCCGCGCGGTTTGGTCCACCGCGCAATACCGAGCTCGGAAAGCTGGCTGTCAAGCTCGTTTAAAACTGTTTCAAATTTCGGTCTGAGAATAGCGGCGTGCTTTTTCATATGAGAATAAAGCTCGTTTACGGTATGGAACATTCTTGCGTGCCGCAGCTGATTCAGCTTATCCGGTCCTATCGTCTGATATTTCATACGTCCTTTAAGCATCGCAACATTGTTCGGACTGCCTGCCTCCGCCGCAACTCCGGCGCCAGGAAACGTGATTTTCGAGGTAGATGTGAATATAATCGGCAAATCGGGATTTCCCGCTTTGACACACTCGGTGTAAATATTCAGCAGCTTATCGCCCTCATCGTAGAGGTCGTGTATTGCATAGGCATTGTCCCAGAATATATGGAAATCGCCGGCGGCGGGTCTGAGAGCGGCGAAACGCTTTACAACCTCGTCGCTGTATGTAATACCCTCAGGATTTGAATATTTCGGAACGCACCATATTCCCTTAACAGCCGGATCTCTGATTTCGCGCTCAACCGCGTCCATATCCGGACCGTCGGAATTCATCTGAATGGGGATAAGCTCAAATCCGAAGTATTCGGTTATGGCAAAATGGCGGTCATAGCCGGGGACGGGACATAAGAATTTGAGCCTGCCCTGCGCCGACCAGGGGGCGCCGCCGAGACCGTGAGTCATACCCTGGGCTATCGTATCAAACATCATATTCAGCGAGGAATTTCCGCCGACAATTATCTGATCGGGGGAAAGTCCGAGAACATTCCCGAAAAGCTCCTTGAGCTCAAGCAAGCCGTCAAGTCCGCCGTAATTGCGGCAATCGATACCGCTGATGTTTTTGAACCCGGTGTCGTTTCCGACCAGGTCAAACATCTTTTCGCTCAGATCCATATTATCAAAGCCCGGCTTTCCGCGGGACATATCCAAGGAGAGGTGGAGTCCGCGCAGGCGTTCGTATTCGGTTCTTACCTTGTGAAATTCACAGTTTAATTCTTCAATCGTCATTTTTGAATATTCAGACATAAAGCTTACAGCCTCCTAACCTATTTAATATAATACATAACGGCATTTTTTTCAAGTGTTTTCAGCCGAAAAAGGCAATAATCCGAGAAAATCCGGTTTTAAATCAAAATAAAAAGCCCTGCGGTTTTTATTCCGCAGGGTGTTAAAATGCCGTTGAATCAATCGCCGTCTTTTTTTGTCTGCTCCGAACAGTATTTCTGAGCGAGGTATGCGGCTGTTGCTCCGTCCGCTGCCGCAGTAACTATCTGTCTCAGCGGCTTTGTTCGGACGTCGCCGGCGGCGAAAACTCCGGGAATGCCTGTCTCGGTTGTTTCCGGCGCAATAATATAACCGCTGCCGTCTGTGGCTGTCATATTTTTAAAAGGCTCTGTCAGCGGTGCTCTGCCTATGCTTATAAAAATGCCGCAGCAGGGTATTTCTTCGCTTTTTCCGCCGTCGGTAGGGGAAATAACAGCGCCCGAAACCCTGTCGGCTCCCGAAATCGCCGTAAGACTGCGGTTAAAATGCAGCTCAATATTTCCGGCTTTTTCAAGTGCGCTTTCGTAAATTTTTTCGGCTCTGAGGGTGTCTCGGCGGTGAATAAGGTGAACCCTGCGGCAGAATTTTGAAAGCAGAAGTGCGTCCGATACTGCGCTGTTTCCTCCGCCTACTACCGCAACATCCTTGCCGCGGTAGAACGCACCGTCGCAGGACGCGCAGTAGCTGACACCCTTGCCGATAAGTCTTTCCTCATCCGGCAGACCTAATTTTTTATGCTCTGCTCCGGCGGCGATTATAACGGTGCGCGCGGAAATTTCGCAGCCGTCAGCGTAAATTTTCTTAATTTCCCCCGAAAGCTCCGCGCCGGATACCTCGCCCTCGCGGAACTCGCAGCCGAAACGCACAGCGCCGGCTTTCATTTTTTCGGCGAGGTCAAATCCGTTTATTCCGTTTTCAAAGCCGGGGTAATTGTCTATCTGAACCGCCTCAGCCATCTGCCCTCCTGCCGATAGCCTTTCAAGCAGCAGAACCGAAAGCCCTCCGCGCGCGGCATAAAGCGCGGCGGTAAGCCCGGCAGGTCCTCCGCCGATTATAACGGTATCGTATATTTTCTTGCTCATTTAAAAAGGTCAAGGATTGCGGCTTTCGGAATAACTCCGACCGACTGGTTGCTGATTTCGCCGTTTTTGAAAACGAACAGCGACGGAATGCTCATAACCGAGAATTTTGCGGCAAGAGCGGATTCCTCGTCAACATTAACCTTTCCGAATTTGTATTCGGGATGCTCTCCTGCAAGCTCGTCCACCAAAGGCGAAAGCCTGCGGCACGGCTGGCACCAGTCAGCCCAAAAATCAAGCAGAACCGGACGGTCGCTCTCAAGAACCTCGTTTTTGAAGTTTTCATCGGTAATTTTTATAACAGACATATTATTGCCCTCCCTTAATATTCCTTTATATTATGTATCCTTTTACGGCGGTTTATTTCACAACCGTGAATTTTTTGCCGTTTGCGTGAACTATATGGTCGCATACCGAAATTGAGGTGTTTCTGTGAGTTATGAAAAGCACCGTTTTATCGGTCATTTTGCTGATGTTTGAAAGAACTGCGGTTTCTGTCGCCTCGTCAAGCGCAGAGGTTGCCTCGTCAAGCAGCAGTATGGGCGCGTCCGATAAAAGCGCGCGCGCAATGCTTATTCGCTGAACCTGTCCCTCCGAAAGTCCTCCGCCGCGCTCGGAAAGACGGGTTTCAAAGCCCTCCGGCAGAGAGGAGATATAATCGTATATATCGGCGGCGCGGGCAGCGTTTTCAACGGCGCTGCCGTCAATATCCGGGTTGCACATCGTTATATTTTCCCGAACGGTTCCCGAAAGAATCATATTTCCCTGCGGAACATAGGCGAAAAGACCTCTTGTTGCCGGGCCTACCGGAATATCTCCGTTTACGGTTATTTTTCCGCCCGACGGCTCATAAAGACCTAAAATCAGCTTGAAAAGTGTCGATTTTCCGCAGCCCGATTCTCCGGTTATGGCGGTTATTTTGTTTTTCGGAACGGTAAAACTGCAATTCTGCAAAATCAGCTCGTCGTCGTATGCAAAGGCAACATTGTCGATAACTAAGCTCTCAAATGAGTCCCTGAGCTTGTCCAACTCATTTTTGCTGAGCGGTTCCGGCTCTGTATCCATTTGCTCAAGCTCCATAAGCCGCTCGGCGGAAGCCATTGCCGAATAGTATTGAGGGAGTATTCCCGAAAGGTTCTGGAGCGGCGTTCTCAGCTGGGATATAAGCTGGAGATAGGCGTTAAGAGTACCGTAGGTCAGACCGTTTGAAAACTGTAATGCTCCCCAGATTAAAACGCCGTAATAACCGAGACTGAAAAATGACTGCATAAGAACCGAGATTATAACCGAAATAAAGTTGCGCTTGATTTTAATTTTGAGATTTTGCTGCATATATTCGTCAAGCTTGTTTAATATCGGCTGCTCGCTGCGGAAGGATTTTATAACAACGAGATTGGCAAAGCTCTCCTGCAAAAATGAGCGCGAAAGTCCTTCGGTCTGCTGAACCTGCTTGTGGAGATATTTATATTTCCGGCTTATAAATCTTCCGAAAAAGGGGAAAAGCGTTCCCGTAAGCACAACAATAAGCGAGAGAACAGGGTTCAGCACCGTCAGCGCGATAACTCCCGCGATAACCTTGGTTATCATTGAAACAACGCTCGGCAGCGTTGAGGTTGCAAGACTTGATATAACGTCTATATCCGATGTGAAGCGGTTGAGCAGCTCTCCCGAATGATATTTGGAGGTTTCGGAGTAATGCCGCCTTACAAGCACCGAAAAAAGGTATCTTCTGAGCGATATTGTTATTTTACCGCCGACGCGGACGTTTATCGCCGAGCTTATTCCCGAAAGAAGAATGGAAACAACAACGGCGGCAAACAGCATTCCTCCGAACAGCACCGCCCGGTTGAGGGTTCCGGTTGCGTTCATATCGAGAACTCTTTTTGAAAGGAACGCCATATAAATGCCGATAAGAGCGGTAATCGCGTTTATCGCGCTTATCGCAATAATTGCCGGAATAAACTTTTTAAGCCGTGCGGCGGTCCAGCGTGCGGCGGAGGGGTTTGTTTTTTTCATAATTCTATAATTCCGTTTTCCCTCATCGTTTTTAGAAACACGTTAATGTCGTTAAGAGCAAGAACCGTTGAAATGTCAAAATGGGCAAGCAGGGAATGGAGCAGCTGCTCCTTGGAGGTAATTCCCGATGCTATCTGCTCCCAGAGGAAAGCCGAGGTTTCGTTCAGAACGATGGTGTTGCGCAGAGGTGTAGCCGGGCTTTCTGCCGTAACGGTAGCCTGACCGGAAATTGTTTTTAAAGTGTATCCGGGGTTTATTTTCATATAAGCACCTCAAATTTATCTGAATTTTTATATAATACTTGCAATTTTAATTATTATATACTAAAATATAACATATTGCAAGTTTTATATTATATGCAAAAATAAGGAGAAAAAGAATGGATACTTTTTTTGAACAGATAGTTTCGGTTAAAAAAACCGCTAAATCATGGCTGATTATCTTCGGTATTATTTTTGCCGCGATAATCGTTTCGTTTGCGCTTCTTCTGCTCGGTATGAGCTTTTTAAGAGGCTTTTTTATGATAATACTGCTGCTGATTTTCGGCGTGTTCTACGGCGCATGGCAGGTTATAATCCGTCAGTCGGTCGAATATGAGTATATCGTAACCAACGGTTCTATGGACGTTGACCGCATAGTAGCCCAGCGTTCAAGAAAGCGCGTGCTTTCATTTGAGCTTTCAGCGGTTGAGCAGGTTGAGAAATATAACCCTGCCGCTCCTCCGGTCGGAAATTATTCAAAAACCGTTATTGCCTGCTCTCAAAACGCGGAGGACGCTTATTATATGGTCGTATCCTCAGAGGCAAAGGGAACGAGACTGCTCGTTTTCGCTCCGGACGACAGACTGAAGGACGCTATTGCAAAATCTCTGCCGAGATTTATCGCGAACAGCGCCTTTAAAAACTGATTTTTTATGAAGATACTTTCCTGTGAACAGCTGCGCGCTGCAGAGAACGCGGCGTTTGATAACGGAATTACGGCTGCGGAGCTTATGTACAGCGCCGGCTGCGCGGCGGCTGAGGAAATATGCTCCCGCTATCCTGAGGAGAGCCGCTCGGTTCTCGTAATCTGCGGCAGCGGAAATAACGGGGGAGACGGATTGGTTATCGCGTCGCGCCTTGCCGCTGCCGGAGCGGCAGTCAGCGTTGTTTTCCCTCTCGGTGAGCCTAAAACCGAAACCGCCCGTCATTACTATCCTCTGCCGGCAGCCGTTAAAACTGAGGAGCCTGAGGAAATAACCGGCTCGCCGTTTAAAAAACGGCTTATAGTTGACGCTCTGTTCGGAATAGGACTTTCAAGGGGCGTTTCGGGAGCTGCGGCGGAAATTATCCGTTTTGCAAACTCGGCGGACGCGGTTCGGGTTGCGATAGACGTTCCGAGCGGAGTTTTCTGCGATAACGGCAAGGTTGAGGGCGAGGTATTTGCTGCCGACCTTACTTTGACCTTTATTGCGGCAAAGCCATGCTTTTTCCTGCCGCCCGCGTCGGAATACTGCGGCGAAATAAAGGCGTTTGATATAGGCGCGCCCGTAAATGAATTTAAATACAGAACGGTTGAACCCCCGGTTTTCCCCGCCAGAAAGAAAAATTCGCATAAGGGAACCTTCGGAAAGGCTCTGCTGCTTTGCGGAAGCTACGGTATGTGCGGCGCGGAAATTCTTGCCGCCCGCGCGGCTCTCAGAACCGGCGCAGGGATAGTCGGAGCTATGGTATGCGATAAAAATTATTCTGCGTTTTGCAGCAGCGTTCCGGAGGCAGTTACTCTGCCTGTTCCGACAGCCGCGTCCGGTGCGGCGGCTCCGGCTCCCGGAGTTTTGCCCGCCTGGATTGCAACCGGCTCGGCTCTGCTTATAGGCTGCGGTCTCGGAGCCTCTGCCGAGGCGCGGAATATAGTCAGAACAGCGCTTTTGTCAACCGAAATTCCGACTGTTCTTGATGCAGATGGCATAAATGCGGTAGTGTCGGACATAGAATTATTAAGGAAAACAAGAGTTCCTCTGATTCTTACTCCGCATCCGGGCGAAATGGCGCGCCTTTGCGGAACCGATACCGCGCATATAGAGAACGACAGACCGGGCTGCGCTGCGCGCTTTGCCGCCGGAACCGGCTGTATAGTTATACTTAAAGGCGCAAATACGGTTATCGCGCTTCCGAACGGGAATGTTTATTTTAACACTACCGGCAACCCCGGACTTGCAACCGGAGGCAGCGGCGACGTTCTTTCGGGAATACTCGTTTCGCTGCTTGCTCAGGGTATGTCTCCTTATGAGGCGGCGTCCGCCGCCGTCTGGATGCACGGCGCTGCTGCGGACATCTGCCGCAGGAAATACGGCGAGCGATTTATGCTGCCGAGCGATGTTATCGGAGAACTCAAAACACCGGAGGAAAATTAAAGCAACGCCGCAAAAGCAGCTGACTGCCTTGCGCGGCATTGCCCTGAAAACCTCCGCAGACGGGGGTTCGATGATGAGAAAGCTTCTTCATTCAAAAAGGTATATATGCGTATGCTTAATCATATTTCTGCTTTGCAGCTGCGGCGGCGGTAACGTTGTTCCGGTTACAAGGCAGATTTCTTTTACAGCCGCTGTCGATTACGGCGGCGAGAGGTTTGTATGCGATACGTCTATTGATAAGGACGCTGTTATGCGGCTTGAGGTTAGTGAGCCGGAATCGCTGCGCGGACTTAAATTTACTATTGACGGGGAACGAGTTACGGCTGAGATGATGGGGCTTGAATATACTCCCGATACCGGAAAAATGCCTTTCGGCGCGGTTTCGCTCCGCCTTTACGGTATATTCAGCGGCTGCGCGCCCGGAGGTCTTTCGGAAAACGGCGGCAACTGCGCCTTTACCGGGCGGCTGCCCGATTCAAAATATACTATGATATTTTCGCCTGCCGGTCTGCCGCTCAGCGTTTCTCTGGAGGACGGCAGCTTTTCGGCGGAATTCAGTAATGTTACGGTAGGATAAAAAAGTAATGGAGAGGTCCTATGACTCCCTTTTGAAATTTAATCCTTGTTCTGTGCGCAAATGTTAAAGCTGATAAAAAGGCATCAGATATCGGACATACAAAAGCGCGGCTGCCGCAGTCTGATATCTGATGCTTTTTTAGTTTTTATTATGCTTTCCCGACGGAAAATCAGTCTACCCGCTCAATATAACCGCTTACAGGCTCGGTATACATATTATCGTCGGTAACTGCTTTATAACGCTTGCCGTCATACACATCGGTAAATCCGTTGGTTGCTTTATAAACCTCGTTTGTTTCGGTGTCGTAAACGCGCTCGTAGCCGAGAGTGGCGTCGCTCTGCTTCTGGCTCATAATGTCCTGACTCTTGTTCCTGCTCTCCCAGGAGGACATTATTCCGTTCAGGGTTTCGTTGAAGTTCTGGCTTATCTGCTTTGAAAGAGCAACCTTTTCATCGCTTGCCTGATTTGTTGCGCTTACAAAGCTGTCTGAATAATTAAGGCTGTTCATACATTTGGTAAGCACCGGCTCCCATTCGATAAACGTATCCTTTGCCGCAGTTATGGCGACAACATTATACGCCATATAATAGCCGCCGTCAGCCGTTTGGAGCTGATAGCCTATAAGCTGTCCGCTTGATATGGGCGCACTACCGAAATCGACAACGCTTGCCGAAAACATTCCCTCGCCCTCTTTGCCGCCGTCGGTAAAGGTTCCGCGCAGCAGCTCATCGCCCAAAGCATACGCTTTCATAGCGCTTGTCGAGGCAAAACGGTCGGTAACGGCAAAGCCGTCCAGACGCGGGAACTTATAGCCCGCATAGCTCGGCTCCTCCTGCTCCGCAAAGTCGGCGTATTGCGAGAAAATTTTGAAAAATCCTTCTGTCGATGGGTTTGAAAGCACTACGGCGTTTGTAAAAAGCTTTAATGAGGTGTTGCCCATACTGTAATTCTGCTGATACGCCGCTTTTCCTGCCTGACTGTGCAGCAGAACATCCGCCTTGAGCAGTAAAAACATCTGATTTAACGGCTCATTCGGGTCGTAAACGCGGATAGAATGATAAATGTTGATACCGCCCTCGGTGACCTTCCAGCCCTTTGGAATGTTAAGATTGAAATCGGCGGTCTCATATTTTTCGGTCTGCACGGCTTTTGCCGCCGTTTCTGTGATTTTAACTCCGTGCTCTGTTTTGGTCTTTGTTCCGTCGTCGTTTACTGTTGTTTTAGCGCCGCACGCCGAAACAGCCGATGCCGCAAACGCCGTAAGAGCCATAAGAGCGGCTGCTTTTAAAAATTTTTTCATAATCTTCCTCCGTTCAGCCTATCTGACTGCTGATGTCTGCCGGTATTTCGATATCGCCGAAACTGTACTGACTGTATTTGTTTTCAGTTTGAATTATTTCGGTAAGCGGCAGAATTTTATTATCCTTTGTTATAACCGCCGATTGGGTTACCGTCGCAATTTCATTATAATATTTCGTCAGCAGCTCGATTTTTTCAAGCCGGTATCTGTCTCCGCCGCCGAATTTCGGCAGGTAATCAGCCTGAGTGCCGTCGCTGTTGGTGATTTTATCGGTGTGCTTTGCGAGATTGTCGGGAACAGCGTCGTAAACCAGCTTGTAAAAGGCTTTGTCGGTTACTAAAATATTGCCGTTGAAAAGGGTTATTATTTTTTCGCCCTCCGCTAAAGCCGAGCAGTTAGCCTCCCATATGATAACACCGCGGTTTTTGTCGTCAAAATAAAGGGTGCTGCCTGCCATATTGCTTTTATCCTGCTTTGCAGCGTAGATATAAAGCTTGCCGTCGGCAATAACCGTATGACTGTCAAACCGTGTTATTCTGCTCCTGAAATCAGGTATCTCGGAAAGCGTTTTTCCGTCTGAGAAATACTGATAGGTATGCTCAAAGTATATCATACCGACCTGCGACTCCTTTGGGGTATACGGACCGTTGTTCGACGGCGCTTCAAGGGAAAAACGTCTGCTGTCGGAAAAAATCACGTCCAAATCGGCGCCGTTGAAATCGCGGGCATGCAGGTATATCGGCTTTGCCGTATCCGGCAGGCTGTATATTTCTATGCAATTCTTCCCGCCCTGCAATGCGGAATCGGTACTGAATTTATATAGCTTTCCACCGGAAAGAAAAACGCTTGAAAGGTCGCCGCCTGCGGCAATCGGGTCATTATCGGGGAAAACGGTACCAAAGCTTAGAAGTCCTTCGCCGCCCGAAAACTGCTTGTAATCTGAGCTTTGAAAGGAAATACCACGCTTGCTCAAAAGCTCCTGCTCCAGGGTTTTAGGCTCTGTCTGCGTTTCGGACGAGGAGTTATCCGCTTTAGAGCTGCCGGACTGTGCGTCCGATGCCGAATTTTCCGCTTTTTTACCGCAGCCGGTTATTAAAACAGCTGCGAGCAAAACCGGTATAGCCGTGCGGACGGCTCGGTGAAAACCGAGAATAGTATGACGTACCATTTATTTTCTCCTTGATAAAAGGTTTTATTTGACAGAAAATTTTCTGCTTTTATATAATATCAATGTGCAGATAAAAGCTCCGCTTATAAGCATCAGAGAAATCGGCAGAGCATTGCCGCGGTTTCCGGTTTGAGGTGATTTAACCGAGGAGGACGCGCTGCCTGCGGATTTAATCTCAAAGCTCGCCGAGCATTCTCCGTCGGTATAGACTGCGGTAAGGGTGTGCTTGCCGGCGGAAAGCGAACTGAGAAAGTCGGATTTCAGCGTTATGACCGTTGAGCCGGAAACGGCGGTATATTTATCCGGGGAAATGAGACTGCTGTCTACCTTGACTCCGGTAAACTTTAAAAAATCTCCGTTTGCAACAAATTTCAGTGTACTGTCGCTGCCCTGTGTCCAAGTGCCGTTTGCACCGTCGGTTATTTTGTATTCAAATGTCGTACCGGATGCCTGCGGCGTCATGGTAAGGGCAGTCGCCCCTGAAAATTGCTGCTCATTATCGGAACTGTTACGGTCGAAGGCAACTTCCTGACCGTTGATAACCAGTTTGGTATTAGACCCGAAGTAGTAGCCTGCTTCGCTGCCTGCGGCAGTAGTAGTCAGATAGAGCTTATAGGTATAGGTTTTGTTTTTATCAAAAGCAGAAATGAGCTTGCCGCCCCACATGGGCAGATGATCCGCATTATTGAACCACTCCTCGGAGCTGATACCCTCGCCATCGGTCTGCCAAGCCTCGTAAATCAACTTATAGGGCGCACCGTCAGGAATCTTACCGGTGAATACAGGCTTGTCACCGTCCTTAAAGGTCAGGGTGACGCCGTTGATCTCCACCGCTGCGATTTCCTTGGGTGCAGAAGGATCAGCCGCTGCAATCTTCACGGGAATAGTGCCTGTCTGATGGTAGTCGGCATCTGCACCGGTTACTGCCATACCGTTACCGACGGTAAGTGTGCCCTTAACCAGCAAGGCTGTGTTGCCGGTCTTGCCGGTGTCCAGAATGGTGGTGCCGCCGGTGAAGGTGGCTTTTTGAAATTCGTAGGGCATCTTCACCAGGGCGGTGGCATAGTCGACATCCTCGCTGGCGGGGAACACGATGGGGTCAAAATCGTCCCAATCCCATGCCGCGTCCAGAGTGCCGCCGCTGACGGTAAGTTCGCTCACATCCACGGCGGGGTTGACATACAGCCGGCCGTTAAAGTCGCTCTTGCGCACGGGTTCCCGGACGGTCAACGTGCCTCCGGAAAGGTTCAGCGCGCCGACATCAATGCCCCGGGTCTGGACGGTGCCGCCGGAAATATTGACCTTAAGTCCGCTTCCCTGGAGCCAGCCCCGGTTCACAATGCTGCCGCTGGTAACGGTGAACAGGCCCTGGTTTTCTTTGGCACCGTAGGCGGATACATAGATTGTGCCGTTGCTGGTCTCCAAAGTGCCTCCGGTGACGGTGATGTTGCCGGAATCGGCGATATTTTTATCCACTTCCACATCCAGGGCGTTGCCGTAGCTGGTTTCCGTCTGGGTGCTGACGGCGGTGAGCTTGCCGCCGCTGAGGGCAAGGCTGCCGCCGGAAATATACGCGCCATAGGCTCCGGCCACCGCCACCTCAGCGGAATCCGTCACGGTCAGGCTGCCGGAGGAGATATACAAACCGTCGGACAGGACGCCGCCGTCTGACATCTTCTCCACGCTTTCAGCTCGGAGTCCGCCGTTGCCGGACACGGTAACATTACCCCGATACATATACACGCCCCGAGAGAACACCGCTCTCTTGGAACCGTCGTCCTCGATCTCGTAGGACTCTCCGGCGATGGCCGTGAGGGTACCGCCGGTGACCAGCAGCGCCTTATTCTTTATATTGTTATCCATATTAACGCCGATGGAGAATACGCTGTCCTTGCCCTCTATATAGCCGCCCCGTGCCGTCACATGACCGCCCTTAACGGTAAAGTCGCCGTACACAGAGATGCCGGAGCTAAAGGTCCAGCCGTCGCTCTCATTTGTGACTTTACCGGCGCAGACCGACAATGTGCCGGTGCCCGCCGTGCCGCCCTGAACGGTGAGGCTGCCCGCCGCGTCCAGCGCGTTGATGAAGGTCTGGTTATTGTGCTGACCGGACACATTGATGGTGACATCGCCGCTCTGGATGAAGTTATGGCTGCCGTCGGTCAGGACGATGGTGGATCCAACCGGCAGTTTCACAGCCGTTTGGGCGGTTGTGGTGAACTCAATGCCACGCAGAGTCAGGGTCTTGGAACTGTTGTCCCACGAAGAAAGGGCTGTGCCGGTCTTATATTGATTAAGCAGGTCAATGGCCGCCGTACCGCTTTGAACGGTAAAATCCGCTGTTTCTGTTGCCGGAGCTGTTGCCAATGCCGTAATCGGCACGAGCGACAGTACCATACACAGAGTAAGCAGTACCATCAACAATTTTGTTTTTATGGTTATTTTTTGCATGATTTGCTCCTTTCTGCGGCCATAGCCGCATGAAAAAATGAAGATGTTCGATTTTAGTAATCCAAATTATCGTAACTGAATTTAAAATCGGTTATCTTCGGACTGCTCCAGCTGTTAAAGTCAAGCTCCTCGGAGGGGATTGTCAGCGTGTAAATAGAAACATTGGTTTTCTGAACCAGCAAGTCAATTTCAAAGCTTTTGTCAAACAGCCTGCTGTCGCCGTCGGCAGCAGTAATGCTGACTCCGGTCATTCCGATATCCTTGTCTGTATCGTTGGATATATAAAGTGTAATCTGAACATTATTGTTTATATCCATATACATTTCCGTTACCTTGCACATTACGGCATTTTCATAGAAAATCACAGTATTGTTGAGGTCAAACGGAATGAAGAACTTCGCCCAGGCGTAGCCCTGCTCCTTTGCTTCAAGACCCTGATAGGAAAATCCGGCGTTATCGTAATCCGATTGCAGCCGGAAACGCGCGTCGTCGTTCCATTCTATCTTCCAGCCGTCGTTTCCGCGTGACATTATTGTTGAGAGATATACCGACTTTTCCTTTTCGTTCGGATAATTTCCGGGAATCTGATAATAAAGTGCCGTAAACCATACGTAATTGCCGTCCTGCGCCGCTATGGCAATAAGGCTTTTTCCGTATTCCCTGAATTTATCGTATGAGGTGTTATAGTATTGGTCGATTGCCGGGCTGTCGGTGTTGCGGAACAGCTTTTCAAAGCTCTTTTTGTCCTTTCCGGCGTACTCAATAAGCTTGTCGGTCAAGGTCTGCGCAGCCTCTTTGATGTCGGTATCTCTGCTTACTATAACATCGCCGCTGTCCGGCTTTGCTGTTTTGCCGTCGGACGCATCACCGGCGCCGGAAGACACACCGGGCGTTGAAGTATTTCTGTCGTCAGCCTGCCCGGTCTGCGAGACGGCGCTTTTAGGACTGCTGCCGTCGATTACGCCGTAAAGGGTCGGTACGCCGAGATTTGAAAGTATGCAGACGGCAAGCCCGCAGGCAATAAGTCCGCTTGTAAATCCGGCAAGCCCCTTGCCGTTCCGCTCAGGATTTTTGCCCTTTGTTACGGCGTTTTTAATTGCGAGCAGCATTGAATTTTCACCTGATACTGCCGACATAAACAGCATTGCTGCCAGCGACAGCACAAAGGCATACGGCAAAAACAGCGATATAATGATTGCGGCAATAAACAACCATAGCGCCGGCGGTTTTAAGCGCACCATATTGCCGAGGGCGTTTTTCAGCCGTCCTCCGATTCCGCCGCGCTTGATTTCGGTAATCAGACCGCTTACCGCAGTAATGAGGAAATAGAAAAACAGGGCGGCAAATATCTGATTTACCGTGTTATTCTTTGAAAACAGGGTACCGGCAAAAAAGGCGGTTATAATCGCCGAGGCAAGCGACATCGCCAATTTCGCAATCAAAGACGGAATGAACCTTTTGCCCTCATAGGAGCGAAGCATTCCGTAAAGCGCATTTGTGAGGATATCTTTTATCTTTTTCATACGGCTCACCTCACAGTACTGCTTTCAGAACGGCGACAATGACCGCCGCACAGATATTTACGAGCAGAGCTATGCCTATTCCGCGAAGAACCCTTTTTGCCGACGGCTTTTCCTGCTGCTCCTTTTCGCTCTCAGGCAGCTCAAAGCCGATTTCACCGGTCAGCATTCCTGCGATGTGCTTTTTGTTGTCATCGGTCTTTGCAAACGAATGAATGTATACACGCTCCTGCGCCGCGGCTTTGTCAAACAGACTGCCGAAAAACGCATAACCCTCCTCGGCGTTTGTGACCGTAACGCTGCGCTTGCAATTTCCGTCGCGGTACTGCGCGCTTAAAACACCGTTTTCCAGCGCTGAATTCATCGCTGCGATAAGATACTGATTTGCAATTTTGTAAGAAATGGGAGCGGCAGCGGTCAGCTCGCCGTGCTTGGCGTTCATCATAACCCATGCGCCGTCAAACGGAATAAAATATACATCCGAGCTGCCGTTTTCTTCTTTCAGCTCGGCGCGCAGACACTTTTCCGGCGCAAACAGCGCTTTTATAAAAGCGTTTATCTGCTTGGCAGGCTTTAACTCGCCGGATTCGTCGTCCGCCAGCCTTAATTCTTTAAGGATTTTGTCGGTTTCACTTATGGCGTCGGCAGGCAGACCGTTTATAAGCGCTTCGGTATCGGGAGCAAGCTCGTTCATCGGCGAAATGTCGTTGTATTCAAGACCTGCCATCTCGCCGAGCCTTTTAATCATAAGATAATTAAGCGTGAATTTCATTGTGCTCCCCCCTTACCGGTATAAAACCGCTCAATCATATCTCTATAAGCCTTAAGCCCTTTTTCGGCGCCAGCGTTGCCCTTTATCAGAACGTCCTCAGCCGTATCGCCGAAGCCCATAAGGAACTCGCCGAGCCCCATGCCTTCTTCGCCGAATACGGCGTTGTAAAGGTCGCCGTTGTTTTCGGCAAGCAGGATATCCTCTGCGTCTACAAGGTTCTTGATATTATCGCCGTAACCGCCGTTCATCATTTTGTCGGTAAGCTCGCCGTAGCTCATTGCCTTGCTGCCGAATACGGTATCCAAAGCGCCCTCGGCGCGTGTGCCGGATGACGCGGTGTGCGCAAGGTCGAGGAAATAATCGAAAAGATTTTCGGCATTGCTGCCTGCGCTTACGGTATCTGCCGCCGCGCTCCCCTTGAATATCTCCGCAGTCGCGATATCCCATATCGCAAGGTTCGGATCCGCCTTTGTTCCAAGACCTACAAGCTGCCCTGCGCCAAAGGAGCCGGCTCCTCTGACAAGCGCCTCTCTCCAGTTTCCGGTCTCGCCGTATACATCCGCGGCTTTCTGCAAAGCCTTTGAAACGCCTACACCGGCATCAAACATCTCGCCGTATTTGCCGAATCTGTCAAAAAATTGCAGGCTCGATAATTTGTCAAGATTTTCAAGTATATTTCTGTTCCTATCCGATGCTTTCATCATTTTGTTGTAATCAACGGTGATAAGTCCCCAGCAAATTTTGAACTTTATTGATTCGGAATCGGACATCGCATCATATTTACCGCCCGAAAAGCCGAGGAACGATAAAAGGAACAAAAGCAGCAGGAATGCCGAGCCGCCCATATCGATAAGTCTTTTAAGCCAACCGAGGGGGTTCTTTATAATATCCTCAAATTTCAGCCTGCCGTCATATTCGCCGAGTCGTCCGCCGGTCGAGTCGTCAACATCCTTGTCAGTTGAGGAAAAGCCGCCCTTATAGTCGCCGCTGCTCTTGAGATTCCAATGCGAGGTATAGGTTTTTACTTCTCCGCTCATCATGGCTACCGAGTCGCCGTATGACTTGAAGTAAGGCTTGCCGTCGTCGTCAAGCGCAGGAGTCAGAGCATCGTTTTTGTTTATTAGAGTATCAAGCAGCTTGTATGTTGTGCTGCCCTTTTTGGCATAGAGGGTAAGACCGAGAATTTTATCGTTGTCGGAAAGGTCGCTGAGATACTGAAAATCCTCCCAGCTTTGATCCGTCATACCGATATCGTAATTTCCGAGAACGGTGTCGTACCAGCCGAACGCCGTGAAGTCAATGAAGGTCATATTATCCGGCAGCCTAATATCGCGTAGAGAAACACACCCCTCAAATGCGCCCATGGCAATCCAATCGAGTTTGGGCATCTCGGGCAGACTTTTGAGGGAAACATCATTCTGAAACGCGTATTTTTCGATATATTCAAGATTTTTGCAGCCTGAAATTTCCTCAAGGTTTACCGAGCTTAAACGGCGTATACAGGAAACGTTGTCGTTGATATATACCTTTTTAAGGTTATGATCCTCAATATCAATACCGATGACCTTTACTTTTCCGTAAAGCGGAATCGTCACCGTTTCCGGAACGGCAATTTCGGCTTTTTGACCCACATAGGAAACATAACCGCATATCTCTCCGGTCTTATATTCAGCCATCAGATCGGTCACGACCCATTCGCCGAGCATGGAATAGTCATAGCTGTACCAGTGAGACGAATAGTTGATACGTGGACCTGCAAGCTGACCCTCCTGCTGCCGTTTCATATAATAGATACGGGTCATATCCCGGACAGTATCCCACGCCGGGTCATTAGCGCTTGCAGGCTTGTTTATCATCTCAGATATACCGGTATAGAAAAATTGATAAAACGCAAAAGCGCCCGGCATATCCCAATGAGCAAGAGGATCATTTTCATCAGGTTTCTTTCCGGAAACGGTCGTCAGCGCCTTTCCGGAAGTTCCGATTAAACACCCGTTTTCGTCAACCTGAAACAAATCCGGCTGTTCTGTAATTGTTGAAGTACCAACGGTATAATTCCTTTGCGGCGCATTATCCGAATCGTCCTTGGGCGGATAGTAGTAGCCGTAGGATGCCATACCGGCAACCGTGTTGTTCGCTACAAACTCAAGATAATCTTCAAGCCCACTACCCACAGACGAACCATCGTCATATACTTCGCCCTCGCCGTCCCATTTTGCGCCTTCCTTCCATGTGGAGTAGCAGGTAGGGCAATAGTAAGTATACACATAGCGGAGCTTATTCCCGACCTTTTCGATAATGCCGGGGACGGTGTATCTTCCGTCGTCCTCAACCTCCGCATAGTATTCAATCATTTTGTCGCCGTGACCGGAGCAGCGATAATTAAGCCCCGGTATCTGAGCGGCATTGCCGTCAGTCAGACCGTAATAGTCCTCAAGCAGCACGGTAGATCCGCTCTCTCTCGCCGATACGGAAAAGGGGAGAGCGGCAGCCGCTGTTCCCGCTATTACGGCGGCGCAGCCTGCTGCTGCGAGAAATTTCCTTAAGTAGCCCTTTTTCATAGAATTTCCCCTTTGCAAAGGTTGATTTTATCGGATAACGGCTGTTTTTCCGCAGCCCTTGAACAGACATAGAAATTATATCATATATACATATATTTCTCTTTGGTATTTCCGAAATGTCAACTGCCAAATCTGAAAATATTTTTTGAAAAAATGCTTTTCATATAATGCGGTATGGTGTATAATATCAGATAACAGTAAAACAGCGGTAAAATGTCCATTATAATACTTATTTCTTAGGAGACTCGCTATGAAATTCTGTGAAAAGCTCAATGAATACCTTGCGCTGCTGGATTGTACGGCTAAGGATATTTCGGATATATCGGGAATATCTCCGGCAACCATCAGCCGATATAAAAGCGGGGAGCGCGTCCCCGAATCCGATTCTGAGGCTTTCGCGGCGTTATGCCGGGCGGTTGCCGGTATCGCCGAAAAACAGGAAAGCCCAGATATAACCTATGAAAGTGTTAAAAGCGCGTTTTTAGCCTGCGAGGATGTTGTTTTCGGCGATAAGGAGCTGCTGCGGCAAAATTTCAATGCTCTGATAACGGCTATGGATATAAATATAAACAGGCTTTGCCGGTTTGCGAATTATGACTCCTCAACCGTTTTCCGCATACGCAACGGAACGAGAAAGCCTGCCGATATCAAGCGTTTTGCGGAGTCTGTTGCAGCATTTACCGCAAAAGAAAAGCAGAGCCCTGCCGAGCTTATGGCTCTGGCAGAGCTTATCGGCTGCAAAACGGAGGAAATAGCCGAAACAGGCGCGAGAAGTGAAAGACTGCGCGATTGGCTGCTTGCCGGGAAGCCGTCCAAAGATAAGCCGGATAATATCGAAAATTTTCTTAATAAGCTGGATGAATTTGACCTTAACGAGTATATAAAGGCAATAAAATTCAACGAATTAAAGGTTCCGAGCGTTCCTTTTCAGATGCCAGCCTCAAAAACATATTTCGGATTAAAGGAAATGATGGAAAGCGAGCTTGATTTCCTTAAAGCAACCGTTCTTTCAAAGTCAACCGAGCCGATTACGATGTACAGCGATATGCCTATGGAGGAAATGGCAAAGGACGCGGAATTTCCGAAAAAATGGATGTTCGGAATGGCAATGCTCTTAAAAAAGGGACTTCGGCTCAATCAGATTCATAACCTTGACCGTTCCTTTGAGGATATGATGCTCGGTCTTGAAAGCTGGATTCCGATGTATATGACAGGGCAGATATCGCCGTATTATTTCAAAAATATTCAGAATAACGTTTTTCTGCATTTTCTGAAGGTTTCCGGAGCGGCGGCGCTTTCGGGAGAGGCGGTTGCCGGGCATCATTCCGGCGGAAAGTATTATATGACCAATTCAAAAAAAGAGCTTGCCTATTATACCGCGAGGGCGAACGACCTGCTTTCAAACGCATATCCGCTTATGGATATCTACCGCAGCGAAAGAGAAAACGAGCTTAACGCATTTTTGCTTGCCGACTCCGCAAAGCCCGGTAAACGCAGGAGTATTTTGTCAACTCTGCCGCTTTATACCGCAAGCGACGCGCTTTTAAAGCAGATAATGGATAATAACGGCGTTCCGGAGAGCGAGCAGGCGGATATACTGAAATATGCCGCAGCAAAGCGGGGAAGAATTGAAAACGCTCTGACAAACGGCATTGTTGAGGACGATATTTCCGAGATTGACGACGCCGAGTTTGCCCTACGTCCGCCGACGCTTGAAATTTCTGGG
Organism: uncultured Eubacteriales bacterium; assembly: GCA_934477125.1. GTDB lineage: Bacteria > Bacillota > Clostridia > Oscillospirales > Acutalibacteraceae > UBA737. The sequence goes on from CAKSOL010000001.1 coordinate 138,917, forward strand.
GCGTTCTGCGAAAGGGATATAAAATACAGCCCCTCGGAATACCGGGAGCATTTAAAGCAGACCGAGGAATTTGCCGCGGCTCACTCAAGCTATATTTTGAAAAAATCCCCGGTTCACGCTTTCAGGAATTTACAGATTTTTATTCGCGAGGATCAATGGGTTATGATTTCAAAGGGAAAGGCGCCCGCTATTCATTTTGTTATCCGCCATCCCAAGCTGCGCGCGGCTATTGAGAGCTTCATTCCTCCGATAACCGAGGAATAAAAGCTAAGTATAAAACCGAATTACCGGGATTTGCTTATAAGGCAAATCCCGGTAATTATTTACTGTGCAAGCTCTCTTTCAAAGTAACACATAATATTCTCATCGTTGGAGCAAATTATTTTATCAGCTGAACTTTTAATTTCTTCGCAGGCATTTGATACGGCATACTTTTTGGCTTGTGTTTTAAATGAGGTTATATCGTTTTCGCTGTCTCCGACAACCGCAACGCTTCTGATATCAATACCGAGCCTGCCGCAGAGTGATTCAAGAGCAGCGCCCTTGCTGACCAACGGTGCGCAGATTTCCAAATTATTTGTCAGCGATGATGTAATTGATATATCGCCGAATAAATTATGAAGCTTTTCCCGGCACTCCTCTTTTTCTTTCGGCTCTCTGAAGAAAACATCAAACAGCTCGGTCTTGTATGCTCCGTTATCCAAAAGCGCGGCAAGAGACTCTGTTTTTTGCCTGCTTTTGTACATTTCGGGAACAAAGCTGCTGTCGATACCGTAGTAATCAAATTGTTCCAGACTGAATTTTGAGCTTTCAACAAACGGAACGCCATTTGAATACACTTCAATAAAGGTCTGATATTCCGATAAAACCGCAAATATCCGTTTTGCCGTTTCATCCGGAATATATAAATACTGTATAAGTCCTTTTTCATTGTTATAAATTGCTGCGCCGTCCGAATAAATTATGTATTCAACTCCGCGGCTCTCTCTCAGCTCAGCCGGTATTTCATAAAACGTCCTGCCTGTCAGAAGAATTGTTTTTATGCCGCTTTCCGAAAGCCTGTCCATAGCGGCAAGGTTATCCTTTGATACGCAGGTGTCGCTCGAAAGCAGTGTTCCGTCAAGGTCCGAGGCGATAAATTTTATCGGCTTTGCCTTTCTGCGCAGCTGTATAACATACCGTTCAACGGGATATGTCCAAAGAGTCGGAATATTTATGATAATGAACTTGGCAACCGCCTCCGCAATCGGGGTAGATAAATTATTTGATTGCATAAACGCGCCGAAAACGCTCCCGATATATGAACTGACAAGTATATTGAATACTGCCAGAATCAGGTACATTACAGAGCTGTAAACGGGGTTTATATCCGAACGAAAGGTTATTTTCCGGTTTATCAGATATGCCGAAATATATCCTATTGATGTAGATATCAGATAAGAGATAAGATATCCCTTATATTTTATTCCCAATAGCGACAAAAGCGCATTATCTGGGAGTGGAATATCCTTTCCGCCTTTGAAAACGAAATACAAAAGAAACAAATAGGATATAATATCCAAAGCGGAAGTTATAAAAACCGATATGTTGAATTTAACAAACTTCCATAGCTCCGGATGTCCTTTTGAGAACGCATTGATTTTATCTTTCAAAATTATCACTTCTCCGCTTTCGGCAAACATATAACAAAGTGGCATACTTTATCTATTCTACCGCCTTGTTGTCAAAACCAAATTAAAGCTGTGTAAAACATAGGTAAAATTTCGGGATAAGAAATTAAAAACGGCTTTATGCGACATTAAAAAGCCGGGAACATGCCAAAAGCCGACACGCTCCCGGTAATTTTATCTGTTTACTTTCCTTTTGAAGAATACTGTTACGCCGATTGCCGATAAGCCGCATATAAACGCTGCCGCTAACCATAATGCCAAATTGCCGGTATTTCCGGTTTTCGGGGATTTTTCGCCGCTCGGCAGCTTTTCGGTAACGGTGTCCGCCTTGGTGATTTCCCTGGCTGCCGCCGCGTCGGCAAAATACTTGCCGCAGCCGTCGCAGTACCAGTATTCGGTATTGCCCTCAGCGGCAGTTGTCGCTGCATTTGCGGGGAAATGGACAAGATTTGAATGATTTTTAAGGTCGGTCTTGCCATAGGCTTTACCGCAGACTTCGCATACCGCCTTATCCTTGCAGGTTGCTTTGCCGCCGGTGTGGTCCGAGATTGTCTCTTTGCAGTAATCGCAAATATGGTCTTTGTCCGTGTCGGTATGCAGACAGGTATATTCGCACTCTCGGCAAACGCCGTCTGCCCACTCATGGGACTCACTCGCCACGGTCACTGCGCCGCAGCAGCTCCATTTTTTCTCGTGAGCGGCTGCGCTCTTTGTCCATTCCTGCCTGCCGCCGGGGGCGTGGTTTGCAGGGTCAGTATTTCCGTAGCTTTCGCCGCAGACTTCGCACTTTGCCTTATCCTTGCAGGTCGCCGTGCCGCCCATGTGCTGCGCAAGCACCCTGATCGTCTTTTTTACGGTAAAGAAGTAGCCGTCGGAGGTCTTGAATCTGACGCCGACATTAAACGTGTCGGCGTCGGACTTATACCATTCGTGGCTGACCGTACCGCTCCAAACGCCGTTTTCCCCGTTCATCTCAAAGCTGCTTCCCATAAGCCCGAACTCATAGAAGCCGCCGTCGACCGTCACGCCGTTCGGCAGCGCGCCTACGGTCACAACGCAGTCCTGACCCGCGCAAACGCGGTCGGGCGCGGTTATCTCTACATTCGGTATCACCTGCGGCGAAGTCGTGTGTCCGCAAGCCGAGCACTTCTTGTAATACGTTCCGTTCTCGGTTACAAACTGATAATTATGGTCGCCGCGCAGCCTGACCTTTATAGTATGGCTGCCGTCGTTCGTTTCAACTGTCACGGTGCGCTCGCCCGAACCTGTTAAGGCATAGGTCTCGCCGTCAGGCGTAAGCGCCTCGCCGTCCGCCAGAACCTTTGTGACATTCTTGATACCCTTGAGCTTGAATTCGGCAGGCGAGCAGTATTCACCGCCGTCCTTTATTCCTTCGAAAATATACCCGTATTCACACGTTATCTGCGTGACTTCGCCGAATATACCGCTTTCGGAATGACGGTTCATTTTGTGAAACTCATAGCCGTTACCGAGCCTCGGATTGCCGCGGTTCGGCAGAATAAAGCCCTCGCCGCTTTTGCCTGTAAGCACCATATCGGGAGCGAGCTTTTCTTTTGTTTCTTCATCGATAAACTCAAGCGTCAGCGCTTTCATACCCGAATTGAAGCCCGCCGCGGTAAAGCTCGCCGAGTCTACCGCCACATTCAGCGAATATGCGTCGACAGTAAAGTAATTGCTCTCGGACTTAGGCACATTCCCGCGGCTGTCAATTCCTGCAAAGCCTGAGGAAACCACAATGTCCCAGTCTCTGAGACCGCAGTCGGCAAATTCCTTTATCCGCTCATCTGTAGCATTATAGGAAATTGAAACCGTTTTCCAGCCGTTTGTGTCAGAGCCTTCAACAAGCCTGTTTTCGCTGTCTGACGCCGAGAGGACATTTTCGCGCTTGAACGAAAGCCCGCTGTCCGCAAAATAGGGGAAAGCCGCTCTCAGCTGTAAAAGCCCCCTGTAATACGAAAATACGTCGAAATATATGCCGATGTTTTTCCATTCAAAAAAGCTGTCATAAAGCTTTGTCGCGCACATTTCGTCGCCGGCATCAATGTAGAATACGCCCTTTGAAAGCGCGAGCAGACCTGCCGCGAGCTTTGCTTTTTTAACAGCCGTCTCGTTTCTCAAATCGCTCGAAACGCCGAGACCTTCGCATATTTCGGTATAGAGCGACTTTTCGCTGCGCTCCTCATAAATCAGCGTGCCCGGCAGATACGCTGAGTTTGCGCGGGTCGCGCGCCTGAATGTCTCGCCCGTGCATACGGTGCTCGGGTGGCTGTTTACCGTCTTGCATTCACCGTCGGCAAAGATGGCTATGCGGTCGTCGTCGGCTTTTACCGCAGCGATTGCGGCGCTTAGCGTGTCGGCGTCGATAAGCGCGCTCTGTTCAATGGAGAAGCCGTCGATGTGGTACTCGTTTACCCAGCCGAGCAGGGTAGTGATGAGCCAGTTTCTGTACATCAGCCGCTCGCTTGCAAGCTCATTGCCGAAGCCTGAGCCGTCGAGCTTTTCGCCCGCCTCGTTCAGTCGGAAATAGTAATTTGACACGGCGCCGTCAAATGCGCCGCTATTCAGCTTAACAAAGCCGGCAGGCAGCTTTATTATGACCGTCAGTCCCTCCGAATGGAGCTTATTTATCAGCTGCCGCAGCTCGCTGACAGCGTTTTCCTGATTTGTCGTGCATCGCAGATTAACCGCGAACGCGTTTGCCGCGTCACACACACCGCTAAGCTCTACTGCGGTCACGCCGAGCTGCTTGATGTGGTCAAGTCCCGTCGACGGATTTTGGTCCGACTCCAAATAATGCGTACCCGTCTCGGTAAGACCGAGGAATTTTCCTCTGTTATCAACTTCCGCGCTTGTATAGCTTTCAATGTCGAGCCGATAGACCGAGCGCGCGCTTACGCTGTTAAAATAAATGTGGCTGTCGCTGTCCCAACCGTCGGGCTTGAATGAATAGTGGTCGAAGTTGACGGTATACGAACGCTTTCCGTCTGCGCTCAGCTGGCGTGAATACGGGTCGGCGATCTCTGCCGTCCTGTCCGTGTCTGCGTCCGTAACGCTGTAGGTGTAATAAAGCTCCTGCCAGTTGCCGATAAGCTCTGTCTCCCAAACGCCGATCCACTTGCCGTTTTCGATCAGCTTTTCAAGAGTGTAAGTGCCGATCCTCGCCGCGCCCATTTCGTGGTCGTTTCCCATGGTGAAAAAGTTGATTTTGACATCCTTAGCCGTCGGCGACCAAAGCCTGAATCTCATTGACTCACGGTTGCCTCTGACGATATGGGTAGCGCCGAGGTCGTACTCGGTGTAGCCGTAGCTGTTGTCAAGCTCCTGCGCCGCCGTGTTGTAGGCGGTGTCAAGCGCCGTTCCGTCAATGCTCCCGCCGAAAGCAGTGAAGCCGTGAGCCGCGCTTGTCGGCACAAGGCACAGCGCTGTACAAATGGCGAGCAGGATGCTGAGTAATCGTTTTTTCATTTAGGTTTTACCTCCGTGTCGATGCGGACCTTCTGCGTTTTACGGCAAACGCCGAGCAGACTGTACCGCATATAAATGCTGTCGCTAACCATAATGCCAAATTGCCGGTATTTCCGGTTTTCGGGGATTTTTCGCTGCTCGGCAGCTTTTCGGTAACGGTGTCCGCCTTGGTGACTTCCTTGGCTGCCGCCGCGTCGCTGTAATATTTGCCGCAGCCCTCGCAGTACCAATACTCAATATTGCCCTCAGCTTCTTTAGTTGCCGCCTTTGCGTCGATATGCTTGAGGTCGGAGTGATTGTTCGCATCGAGTTCGCCGTAGGCTTTACCGCAGACTTCGCATACCGCCTTTTCGGCGCAGGTTGCCTTGCCACCGGAGCAATCTTTGGTTTCGGAGCCATTGCAGCCGTCCACCGTGCATTTGCGGATGTGCGTGCCGTCACCGTTCGATTTCCATTCGCCGAATGTATGCCCGTCGTTGACAGTCACGGTCATTTTGACACTGTTGCCTGCCTTATCGGTGACAACGATCTCCTGCTCACCCTCTGCCGAAGCAAGGGTAAAGCTGTTGTTTTCGTCAAGCGTGACCTCCGTACCGTTTACGGTAACGGTATCAATATACTTTTCGTCAATGGTAACGGTCTGCGCCCCACAGTAGATCTTGCCGTTTTCAATGCCCTTGATTACAGGGTTTGTTCCGTCAAATACAATGCCGTCCGAACAGATATAATCTGTATTGCCTGCATTATCAGTCAGTCTGACATAGATAATGTATTCGTTATCCGGGTCAATACCGAACGGTGCTGTGTACGCTGTGAAGGTCATGCCATCAAGCTCTGCTTTGGTCAACTCTTTAACCGACAACAAATATTCAATCTTAACGGTTTCTCCGCTGTTGTCGGCTGCGGTGATCGTCACCGTTTGCGTGTCCTTAAAGAACAGTCCAAAGGTGATATTGTTGAGGAATGATTTCCAACTGTTCTCGCTGATTTTAATTTCGCCTGTCGGTTTTTCGCTGTCTTTCCACTGCGCGGTGACCGTGATGTTTTCCGCAGGCATTGTCGCAGGGATTGCCTTATCCCAACCGATAAAGGTGTAACCCTCTCGTGTCGGATTAGCAGGAACAGTAATTGCCGTGCCGTAGTCCTGCGTGATGGAAGCAATTTCACTTCCGCCTGCGGTATCAAAGGTAATCGTGTACCGGTTGATTTTCCACTGCGCTGTAATCGTCACATTCTCCGCAGGCATTGTTTCGGGAACTTCCCTGTTCCAACCGATGAAGGTATAGCCTTCTCTTGTCGGGTTGGCAGGGGTAGTAATCGCCGTGCCGTAATCCTGCGTGATGGAATCAATTTTGCTTCCGCCGGCGGTGTCAAAGGTAATCGTGTACCTGTTAACCTTCCACCCGGCGTACAGCATCATCTCACCTGTTACCCAGTCGTCAAAGTTCCACAGCTGTGTGTATGTGAGGTCCGTATACCAGCCGGTAAAGGTGTACCCCGGTTTGGTGGGATTATCGGGCTTGGCAATGGGTGTGTTAGTCTTGTGCAGCACTTCGGTAGGCCCTGTCATCGTGCCGCCGTCTGTTTCGAAACGAACGGTGCAATCAGGAGCCTCCATCCACTGTGCGTACAAAGTGATGTTTTCGTCCTTATCGTACGCGCTTGTGCCGTTGCCGTCGCTGCCCCCGTAGCATTTGCCGCCCACTATGGCGTCATACCAGCCGAGGAAGACATAGCCCTCGCGCCGCGGCACGGGCATGTCGCCGAGCGGCTCGCCGTAGGTGACATCCATAGTTTTTTCTATTACCTCGCTGCCGCCGGTGCTGTCAAAGGTCACCGCGTAGGTGTGCGGTATCCATTTTGCGTACAATGTGATATTCTCGGTGACGGTATCTTTGGTGAAATCCCACGCCGTGCCGCCGGCCCTTTCCCAACCGCCGAAAGTGTATCCCGTTTTATCACCAAGGGCGTCGGGGCAAGTAGCGAGTCCTGCGCTCGGTAACGCCTGCTTGGCGTACTCATTGTCACCATCCTTGTAGGTTACGATGATGCCGGTGGTCGTATCACCGGAAATGCCCAGACCGCCGTAGAAGAGGCCCCAGTCAACATGGCTTATATTTTCAGGTATATTGGAAGCGCCCTTGACCTCCGTCCAGCCTCTGAAGGCGGTGACGCCGGTTTTGCCGGCAAGTCCGGTAATCTTACAGGCCTGATATACGCTAACCTTACCGTATATCTCGCCGCCGTTGGCGTATATGATGGTATTATACATGGCGTTGATATCGTATCTGCCGTTGTTTTTGATCAAACCGCCGGTCAAAGTGACCACGTTGGGCTTTTGTATATATACATTACTTCCCACGCAGTGTATGCCGCTGCTGAGGGGTTCGCCGGCAACTCTCGATGTTGACGAGCAGCCGACGATGCTGCCGCCGGTCATGGTGAACGAGCTTTGCTTGAGGTACAGCCCGCCGCCGTACATTGCTGTGCAGCCGACGATATTGCCGGCGGTCATCGTAAACTCTCCGCCGTTCTTCACATACACGCCGCCGCCGTTTTCGGCATTGCCGCCGGTGATGATACCACCATAGACGGTCTCTGTGCCGCTGTCGTCCGGCACCCAAGGTTCTACACCGTTAACCTTGAATTTGTGCTCCGCTGTGGGGTTGCTGTCAATGAGGGTCAGGTTGCCGGTGGTCATCCCGTTGTTGTCATCCAGAATGATGACGCTGCCGCTGCCGGTCATTTTCAGCACATGACCGTTCAGGTCGAGGGTGAGCTTGCGGAGGATGGTCAGGGAACTGCCGATGTCGACATCGTCCGTCAGCCGGATGACGTCCACAGTATCGTCCGCCAGAGCCGCTTTCAGTTCCGTTTCATTCGTCACGGGGACGTACACCCAGCCTGTCAGGGTGGTGTTCTCCGTCACAGCCGTGGTGAAGTCCCACCTCGTGCCGTCGGCCTTGAGCCAGCCTTCGAAGACCTGACCTGCGTCTATGGCGGGGTAAATGGGCGTTGCCGCGTTGCCGCTCTGCACGATTTGCGTAGCGTAGTCCTCGCCGTTGAGCTGATAGGTCAAGGTGACACCGCTGATCGCACCTTTGGTGATCGTGCCGTAATTCGTCACCGTGCCGTTAAATGTGCCGCCGCTGATCGTGCCGTCGTTGACCACCTCGCCGTTAAAGGTGCCGTTGGTGATCATGTTGCTGTTGTACACCCTGCCGTTAAAGGTACCGCCGCTGATCGTGCCGTAGTTCAGCACCGATCCGTCGAATGTGCCGCCGCTGATGACACTTCCGGTGCCCATACTCACGGCGTCCGTTTTACCTCCGTCATCCGTACAGCCGGTGACCCTCACATTGCCGCTGATCTCAAAAGTTTCGCCGTTGTCAGAAATGCCGCCGCCATATGCAGCCTCGTCATCACTGTCTTTTGCATGGCAGTCCCGGATCTCCGCCGTGCCGGACAAGGTGACGGTCCCTTCATTGTAGATGCCGCCGCCATAAGAATAACCTGCCACCGTCGTGCAGCCCGTGATACTGCCGCCGTTCATGGTGAACGTGCCGCCGTTCTTGGTGAACGTGCCGCCGCCATCCACGTACACACCGCCGCCCCGCGCTTGAAAGGTGGTGGAAGCCGTACAGCCCACGATATTGCCGCCGTTCATGGTGAACGTGCCGCCGCCATCCACGTACACGCCGCCGCCATAAACAGATATCCCGATGCTGCTGCCCGTGCCACCGGTGATGACGCCGCCATTAACGGTCTTTGTGCCGTTGGTCTCATCCAGCACCCACAGGTCGTCTGCGTTGGGAGTAAACTTATGGACCGCTTCGGGGTTGCTGTCGATAATGGTCAGGTGGCCGCCCTTCTCGACCTTAAAGACGCTGCCGCTACCGGTCATTTTCAGCACATGACCGTTGAGGTCAATGATGACTTCTTGGCTGATCGACAGTGTGCTGTAGAGATTGATGTCGGCTATCAGTTTGATGGGGTTGATTCCAGCAGACATTTTTTCATACAGGTCGGTATCTATTGCGGCTTCGTTAGGACCGATGTTTTGGACGGCGACGGATCGCAGCGCCGTATCATCCGCCAGCGCTGACACCGGCACAATGCAGAGTAGCATACATAAGGTTAGCAGTATGCTGAGTAATCGTTTTTTCATATCAAATTCTCCATTTCATAACCTTATACAATATTCTTTTTCTTTTTCAGTACGATGTATAAGATCAGGCCGAGGTTGCCAAGCAGCGCCAATCCGGCAATGATACCTATGGCAATCAAGGCAGGGGAAGCCGCGGATGCGGATATGTTTCCGGAGCCTGCGGGGACGGCTGCCTCCGCCGCCGCTTTCACACCGGTGTCCTTCTCGCCGATCCACCAGTTGCCGTTTTCGCCGATAAAGGGGGTCAGACCGTCCTTACCGTCCGCGCCGACGACCTTGCCGAGATTGACCGTCTTTCCGTCGGTATAGGTGATAACAAGCTCGCCGTCCGCATTGATCTCCGCCTTGGCGATTCCGATTCCGTCCTTACCGTCTTTCCCGTTTTTACCGTCAGCGCCGCTTGCGCCGTTAACACCGTTTGTTCCGTTCTTGCCGTTCTGTCCCGGTGTGCCGGCATCTCCGGGGTCACCCTTATCGCCTTTATCGCCCTTTTCGCCTTGTTGTCCGTCTTTACCGGTATCGCCCTTCTCTCCGGTGGCTTTCACACCGAGGGATACCCATGTCTGTCCGCCGTCATAGGAGACATACCAGAGGTTATCTTCCCCGATTTTAAGCCGAGGTGTTATGCCGTCTTTTCCGTCCTGTCCGGGGTCGCCTTTATCTCCCTTATCTCCCGTGTCGCCCTTGTCGCCTTTTTCGCCCTTCAGCTCCGACAAGGCAATCAAATTATTCCAGACGGAATCATCGCTGTACTTCCACTGTACAAATCCGTTATATACCCGCAGTTCAATTTGTTTTCCGTCTGCGCCGTCATTTCCCGTCAGCTCGGCAAGTGAGACAAGATCGCGGTAAGCGTCGTCACTTTCACCCGCATATCGCCACTGGATACTGCTGCCGTTACTGCGGAATTCGATCTCTCTGCCGTCCGCTCCCGCAAAGGTTGAGAAGGTTTTGGTGTTGGACAGTGCCGATACCAATCCGTTGCTTCCGACGGAAGCGACCGCAAAGGTATATGTGGTATCCGCTTTAAGCGAGGGGTAGGTGTATGAAAGGGTTTCCGAAGAAAGCGGCGTTTCGGTCACGCGCTCAAACTCTCCGTCATCCATACGCATCCAGATATGATACCCTGCAAATGGACGCCTGATGTCTTTCTTCGGCGCATCCCAGGTGATTTTTGCGGTTTGATTTGTTACCGACACACCGGTCAGCGTAGGTATGGGCGGCGCGGCACGGAGATTTGTCAGCACATAGCCGAATACGGGGATTTTTTGATCGCCTGCCGTCCAGGTGCGCATACCGAAATCCCATGTAAAGCCGTATTGGCTCGAAACATCATAGCCGATTCCGTATGAGGACAGAAGCGAACGGCGGTCGATATTATTAACCGTGCCGCTGGCGCCGCTGCTTTCTGTTGTGGTGTAGACTGTTCCCGTGGCATTGCTGTAGCTGAAATCAATCGCAAAGCCCATATTGAAGTAATCCGCACCCCAAGTGCTTTTCATTGAGGCGGAGAACCCGTGCGCCATTTCAACGCCCTCGGCGTGTTCGCTGGAGACGGTCCAGTCGTTTGTGATACTGCTCGCGCCGAAGCCGAGCTCGTATTTTTGCTTGCTCAGCGATTCAAATTGCGAAACATAGTCAGCGGCAGAATCGGTATTCGACCAATATGCGAACGGGTCGCCCTCGGCATCCTCCGGCAAAACATTACCGTTCAGTATCGGCAGTGCCTTTGCCTTTCCTGCCGCAATATCCGCCTTGTAGGTTTCGTTATAAAGCACCGCAAACTCGTCGTAATATTCACGGTCAAGCATTGTGTAAACCGGCTGTCCGGGGATCATCAGAGCGATGGTGTTTTTCTCGCTGAGGTCAAAATCTCCCTTTTGCGGGTCATAAAGTGAGTAATAATAGGTCGTTGCCGGCACGCGGTACAGCACCACGGAATCGTTGCCGCCGGCATTAAAAGAGGCGCTGTATTCCTTTGAAAGGGTGTCCTCCGTGCTCTTGGTAAAGTCCATGGTATATCCGAGCGTAGCCTCGTATCTCCACACTTTCAGATCCCCCTGCACGACAATGGAGGCGCCAAAGGAAGTATTATGCGACGAGGATTTAGTGTCAGAATAGCCTGATGAGAAGGTGTAGGTGGTTGAGCCGTCGGAGAAATCAAGGTCATAGTCGCCGAGCTCCGCAAAATAGGGCGCCGCCTGGAGCACTGCCTGCACCTGTGCATCGGAATATCCATAGCCCTTACCCTCATAGCGGGCAAACAGACCGTCCTTGTTCACGTCTCCCGCAAGCAGGATGCAGTTATGCGGCATATCCCATGCGAGGTCGGCATCGTGACACAGCTTTGAGTATTCGTCCTTTTCGGCAGTCGCCGTATACTTGCCGGCGGTCGACAGCGCGCCGCTGCCGAAATTCTCACCGTAGAAAACATCAGTGAACAGGTCGAACTTTCTTGCGTTGGGACGGGTGATGGGGTTATTCTGCCTTTCGGCGGCAAGCGCGATTACCTGCTCGCGCCCTTCTGTATTGTGGTCAAAGTTGCCGGCGATGACATCCTGATACCACCACCATTTCGCACTCGAGTTCTTCTCGCGCGTGGTATCGCACAGAAGATTGAGCGCGCCGTTCTGCTGAACCTCATAAAGTCCGCCCGCGATCCATACCTGCTCGGGCGTACCTCTTCCGTTGATTGCAACACTTGTCATTGCAGGCTTCGGCTTTACGCCGAGATCATTTGTTCCGTTTGCGGTATAACTGCTCATGGAGGTTTTCTGAACGCTCGTTATTGACTTGCTATGCCCGTAATAAACGGCAAAGCCCATATTGTCGCCGTCGGTTTTCTTATCCCAAATAAAGCCCTTCTGCTTTTCTTCCCTTACCTCACGGTAATATCCGGCAACAACAATTTCCTGCCAGCCGTCGCCATCGATATCGCCCGCAGCGATATTGCCGTAGCGGATATGATCGTAGTAACGGCTGCCGTCCGCCTTTTCGTCCTCGCGATTTAGGGTCATCAGAGACTTTTGATCAATTCTCTTGAGAATTACGCTTTCGGCTTTGTATACCGAGAGCTTTGAAACAGCCTTTCGGAAGGAATCGCTTGAAAGTTCCTTGTCCTTGCCGTCAATTTTATCCGGCTCGGCAACGCCGGCATAAACAAAAAGCTCATCACAACCGTCACGGTCTATATCGGCGGAAGCGAGGGATTTTGTGATCTGGTCGCGCTCATACAAGGTCGTGTTCCAGCCGTCAAAGTAGGCGTTGTCGTCTCCCTTTGACTTAACAAAGGATTTTCTTGAAAGACCCTGCTCTCCGGCAATTCCCGTTCCGGCAATGCCCCATAAATCGTCATTGCCAACATAGGTGATAACAGCAGTCATCTTGCCGTCTCCGTCATAGTCGCCGGCGGTCACATTGAAATAATGGCGGAATTCCTGATACTCCAGCTCGCCGTACTTGGTATCCTTGCACGCCCACTTCGGCGCGTCGGCAATTTTTTGAAGATCGGAGCGCTTGTTGGTTACAAGGTTCTGCACCCAATAGCAGACCTTCGCCGTGAGATTTTTATTATCCATATCGCAAAGACCGACAAAGATGGCGTGATCGTTCCTGCCCGTGCCGAGCGGATCGTAAGCCGTTCCGACAGCAAAGGCGACATTATCGACTGAGGAAATGTTGTATGTGCCGCTCGGCGACTCTATAATATTCTTTCCGAGGGTCAGCTTGTCATATACCTTGCTGTGATCCTTTGCGGCTTCATTTTCCGCGTTGCGGTAGCTGTATATTATCGGCTCATACCACGGTGTAATGGCAAAGGGCTGACCTTTCTTTGTGCCGTATGGGTTGCTTGCATCTTCTTCCCATCCGGCAGGGGGATTTGTGTCGGGCTTGAGCAGTGCGCCGTATGCGCCGGGGTCCGATGTTCCGGGATCGGCGTAGATCATCAGAGATGAGACGGCACACATCGCCATACATAGTGTCAACAGAATGCTGAGTATTCGTTTTCTCATTTTTGTTACCTCCGTGTCAATATGGTCTTTCTTCGTTTTATGATAAGCGCCGTACAAACGCCGCCTATGATAAACAGTACCGCTGCCCACAGCATAATATTACTGCTGTTGCCGGTCTGCGGCGATTTATCGCCCGGCTCCGGCTTGATATCGGCAGGTTTTTTCTCAAGGGCATTGATTGCCTCCTCGATAGCCTTTGCCATGGCGTCAACCGCCGTTTGTTCGGTGATGTTCTTTCCGCGGATAACGGAGTTTACCGCCGTTTCAACCGCTGAAAAGTCTTTGTAATCGCCTTTATTCAGCGCGTTTACCTTGTCGATAGCCGCATCGACCTTGGTGTAATCCGCGTCCTTGTATTCGAGCGCGTTGATTGCGTTCTCGATTGCCTTTGCCATAGCGTCAACTGCCGCTTGTTCGGTGATGTTCTTTCCGCGGATAACGGAGTTTACCGCTGTCTCAACCGCTGAAAAGTCCTTGTATTCGCCCTTATTTAAGGCTTTTGCTTTGTCGATAGCCGCATTGACCTTGGTATAATCTGCGTCCTTGTATTCGAGCGCGTTGATTGCGTCCTCGATTGCCTTTGCCATAGCGTTGACTTCCGACTGCTCGGTGAAGTTTTTTCCGCGGACAACTGCGTTTACCGCTGTCTCAACCGCCGAAAAGTCCTTGTATTCGTCCTTGTTCAGCGCGTTTGCCTTGGCGATAGCCGCATTGACCTTAGTGTAATCCGCGTCCTTGTATTCGAGCGCGTTGATTGCGTCCTCGATTGCCTTTGCCATAGCGTTGACCGCCGTCTGCTCGTCGATGTTTTTTTCGCGGACAACTGCGTTTATCGCCGCCTCAACCGCTGAAAAATCCTTGTATTCGTCCTTGTTCAAAGCGTTTGCCTTTTTGATTGCTTCGTCAACCTTGGTGTAATCCGCCGAATATACAACGAATTTCACCGGTGTGTCGCCGTCTTTCTGAATATAGGTGTCGCTGCCGTCCTCATTTGTATAACCGCTTCCCCTGATACCACCCGAAAGGTTGAGCTTTTCTGTTTTAATCGCCGTATTTCCGGAGCAGCCGGTGTTGAGTGTCACTATTCCGCCGCCAAACGAGGCAGTACCGCCGGGTATTCTTATCAAAGGCTGAACATAATCGTCGCTATACCAGCTCGCCGGAAACGCGATGGGTGTATATTCGCCCCAATCCCATGCCGCGTCAAGCACTCCGCCGCTTACTGTAAGGTTTTTGCAGTATATGGCATGAGAAGCGTACATTACATCACTTCTGTTTGGATACTTACGCACAGGTTCGCGCACCGTAAGAGTGCCGCCTTGCAGTTCAACGGTGTTTGCGTTGATTTTGCCGCTTTTTACCGTGCCGCCTGATATTTTCAACTTATCGGGACCATAAATTTTATCGGTAGTTACTTTACCGTTTGTAACCGAAAAAATGCCTTTCCCCTCGGTTTTCGGATACACGGACATATATATACCGCCAACGCACTCAAGTTCGCCGCCCGTTATTTCGATGTTTTCGTTACCGTAATTAAACATGGGGTTGCCGTTTGTGATCGTTATGGCGGAGATATAATCTATTGAATTAAAAGCGCTTATCTTTCCGCCTGAAAGCTTTATATCGCCGTTGGAAATGCAGATCGCCTGGTTTGAAGTTGCCGTAAGGGCTGCGCTGTCGGATACACTAATATTTCCAAATAAGATGTTAAAACCATAGGACAAATCTTTATTTATCATTTCCGGAATAGTTTTACCCATGATCTTGCCGCTGCCTGAAGCGGTGACATTTCCGCGGTAAATATCAAACCCTTCTGAGAAAGATTCTCTTACCTTGCTCGGATACTCAGTATCAAACGATTCGCCGCCAATACCGGTGAGTGTGCCGCCCGAAACCGACAGGCTGTGCCCTTCCGAAAGCTGAACGCCGAAAGAAAATGCGCAATCGGCAGAAGATGTTTTTCCTCCCTGCGCGGTCAACGCACCGCCCTTGACCGCAAGGTCACCGTCTGCATAAACGGCAGCCGAATATGTCCATGCATCGCCGCTGTTGATATGTTCACCGGAATTTACATAAAGCGTACCCGTTCCGTTTGTTTCGCCATGTACCGTCAGCGCACCTGCGGCGTAAATTCCGTAAACATAAATTTTATTATTATAATCACCGTCTTGCGCTGCGGTTGCACCGCCGCCGATAATATGGTTTTCCGTGCTGTCCGCCAGAATAACGGTTGCGCCGTCGGGCAGCTTTACCGCGGTCGTTGCCGTTGTGGCGAAAGAAACGCCTTTGAGCGTGAGGGTTTTTGCGGCGTTATCCCATGTGGAGTCTGCCGAGCCGATTTTGGCGATGTTCAGCAGGGCTATTGCCTCCGCGCCGCCGTCTGAGGCGGTAAAATCAGCCGTTTTGTCGGCAATTTTTATCCGCTTTGCCGCAAGTGTGATATTTTCCGTGACGGGACGGGTGAAGTCATATACCGTATCGCCGTCGTACCAGTCGATAAAAGCATAACCGTCTTTGGCGGGGTCGTTGGGCTTGGTCGCCGTTGTGCCGTTAGGCAAAACCTGCATAGCGTAATCCTTGCCATCGACCCGGTAAGTCACGGTGCAGCCGCGGATCACACCGCCCTCGGTGATACCGCCATAGAACATACCGCCGCTGATCGGACCGCCGTTGGTCACCTTGCCTTTAAAGATGCCGCCGGTGATCGTATCGCTGTTGATTACCTCACCGTTAAAGGTGCCGTCGGTAATCGTGCTATGGCTCCACACCGAACCGTCAAAAAAGCCGCCGTCAATGGTGCCGCCGATATTAGTATACATGGCATCCGTTTCGAATCCTTCAGCTCTGCAGCCGGTGATCTTCACATCGCCGTTGATATTGAGAACTCCGCTGTCATAGATGCCGCCGCCAATCAGATTACCCGCATGTGTTATACGGCATTCCCTGATCTCTGCCGTGCCGGACAGGGTGGTAGTTCCCTTATTGCAGATACCGCCGCCCATAGCATAAGCGCTCAACTGAGCCGCTATCGCCGTGCAGCCGGCGATGCTGCCGCCGGTCATGGTGAACGTGCCGTTTTCAGCCACGTACACGCCGCCGCCCCGCGCCTGCACTCTTTCTATCGTGGCAGTACAGCCCACGATATTGCCGCCGGTCATGGTGAATGTGCCGCCGTTATCTACATACACACCGCCGCCGGAGATTATGTCCCCGTTAATGCTGCCCGTGCCGCCGTAGATAACGCCGCCGTTTACGGTCTTTGTGCCGCTGGTTCCCCACTTCCAAAGGCCATCGTCTTCAGGATTGAAGTAATATGTAGATGTAAGGTCGCTGTCTTTCAGCGTCAGATGACCGCCGTTTTCAACCTTGATAACGCTGCCGCTGCCGGAAATTTCAAGCATATAGCCGTAAATATCCAGTGTGACAGCGCGGTCAACTGTCAGGGTGGCTCTGACCGCAATGTCACTTTTCAATGTGATAAGGCTCACATTGCTGTCTGCCAGCGCGTCAACCAATTCCTCTTCCGTTTCAACCTTTTTGGCTGTCTCACTCTGGGCGAGCATACCTGTTGGCACAAGGCAGACCGCCATACATAAGGCGAGCAGGATACTGAGTACTCGTTTTTTCATTTTCCGATACCTCCGTTTTGTATAAATAGGCTCAGTCAAGAGCAGTTATTGTAACAGTACATCTAAATGAAATCAGAAAGGTATTGTAATCGCCCTGCTCAAGCGAAAATTTAAGTTCAACATCGTCTTTAGCGCCGCTAAGGTCATATATTCTGTTAAAGCTGAGGTTATTCGCTCCTCTGTTTGCTTGCTCTATAAGTGTAAGCTCTCTGCAATTTCTGTCATCGTAACCGTCCGTCATTTGAACGGCATTCTTTCCGCTGTTATCATTTGTCTGCGTATAAACCGAGCCGCTTACACACACGTTGTAGGTATGTCCTTTTTTCAGCTTAAAGGTTGTTCCGTTGCACGATACAAGTCCGCCGCGGTTCAGCTTTTCCTGAAATTGAGGCGTGATTGCGCCGTCTTTAAGGTGGACTGACTGTGTATATCCTATACCATAAAAATATCCGGAACAGATGCCGTTCTGACCGGCGTCTCCCTTATCTCCCTTATCGCCTTTATCTCCTTTTTCGCCGTTCTGCCCCACAGCCTTAATGCCCGTATCGGTATCTCCGAGCCACCAGTTTCCGTTTTCGCCGATAAACGGGGTCTTTCCGTCGGCTCCGTTATTTCCGTTTATGCCGTCCGAGCCCTTGAGAAGCGAAAGATTGTAAAGATTAAACCATATTTTGCCGTCGGTATAACGCCATTGCAGCGTATTCTCATCAACGCGGAATTCCGGTGTTTTGCCGTCTTTACCGTTTTTTCCGTCAGCTCCGTTTGTACCGTTCAATCCGTCCTTTCCGTTTTTGCCGTTCTGTCCCGCGGGACCCTCAATATCCGAAAGAGCTATTAAATTCTGCCATTCTCCGCCCGATAAACGCCATTGAATATGAGTTGCGGTTTTTCTTATTTCCGCATCTTTTCCGTCAGCTCCGTTCAAGCCGTTTTTACCGTCTTTACCGTTAATTCCGTCTTTTCCGTTCTTGCCGTCGGCTCCGTTTTCACCCCTTGCGCCGGTAAGCGCGGAAAGCTCAACGAGGTCTTTCCATTCGCCGTTCTCATATCTCCATTGTATGCAGGTATCGCTTTTCCTTATTTCAATGCTTTTTCCGTTGATTCCGTCGTTACCGTTCCTTCCGTCGGCACCGTTTTTTCCGTTTTCGCCGCTGCTTCCGGATGAACCCTTAATATCGTCGAGCCTGATTAAATCATACCATTCGCCGTTTTCGCTGTTTCTGTACTGTAAATATTCTCCGTTGCTCCTGAACTCCGGAGCGGCCGCAGCAGCCGCAGCAGCCGGCGCCGCCTGTTTTCCGCAGCCTGCCGAAAGCAGGGTACAGAGCAGCAGAGTTGCGCAGGTGAGTTGGATTTTGATTTTCTTCATTTTCCGATACCTCCGTTTTGATATTGAGAGCGGTATTTATCTATAAACAGGTTGACTCCCTGCTTTAAGACATCCATTTGAGTTTTAAGGTAATATTCGTCCTCAAAGATCGCAAAGTGAACACAAGCGCGGACAAATATGAAAATAAGCGGCGTTATAGTGGTATACGGTATGCCGATTTTAGGCTCAAGCAGCTTGGCATATTCCGTATAGCGCTTATTAACGCCGTCAAAAAAAGCTTTTCCGTGTTCAATATATTTCGGGTGAGTGTAAACCTGATACATCAGTCTGTACTTCTTGCCGTGCTTTTTAGCCGTCCAGTAGGGTATCTCCTCGATAAAGCGCATAACGTCCTTGGGGTCACGCGGCGCTTTTGCCATAAAATCATCCTCAACCTTGGACATACAGTAGGCGGTTGACTCTATAATAAGCTCGTCAAGGTTTTTGAAATAGGCGTAAAGATTGCCCTGAGTGCAGCCGCAGGCCTCGGCGAGAGCCTTTATACCCGTACCGTTAAGACCGCGTTCCGCGTAGCATTCAAAGCATTTTTCCATTATTGCATTTTTCTTCTCCCGATGCTGCTGTTTGGTGTTCATTTATATGTTCACATCCCTATGAATTTGAATAATCGTTCATTTAAGTTCATTATAACACAGTTCCCATATAAAAGCAATAGCCGACCTTTAAAAAGATCGGCTTAATTTATTGTTAATTCAGTAATTTTTTTGCTTCCTCAACGAGCTGTAAAACATCGCTTTCGGCGCTGAGGCTGTAAAGCAGACCGTAGGGAATACTGTAATCCCAGTTTACGGGTATTGAAACAAGTCCCGGATGAACCTCTGTCCAGCATTCTATCGTCAGAAGAACGTTTCCACTTTCGGCACAGCGGTTAAAAACCGATAAATCGTAAAACTGCGGAGTATCCTCAATATGAATCTGCGGATGGTTTTTTTCGATGTCGTTGCGTATAAAATCGTTTACTCCCGAATCTCCTCTGCCGACCATCATAAGCGTTTCGCCGTATAAATCGGCGATGTCAAGACGTTTCTTTCCGGCTAAGCGGTGGTCGCGGGAAACGGCAACCATCTTTTTGTATCTTCCGAGCGGCGTAAAATTGCAGAGCGAAAGCCACGCTTTTGAGTCGCAGACTCCGATTAAAAAATCAAACTTTTCGCCTAATTTCCTGATTTCGGATAAAATTCCCTCGTGGTTATCCTCGAACGGAACAAGATGAAGCTTATAATTCGGGAAATTCCGATTTATTTTATACCATAGGTCCATAAACGGCTTTGCCGGGTTGAGCAGCGAGGTTCCGACGCAAAAGGTTGTATTATAATCAAGCGTTGCGGCGTTGGCGGCGGCAACGGATTTTTTGGAATAATCAATAATGAATTTCGCGTCGCGGTATATAACCCGTCCGGCAGGGGTAAGACGGATACCCGAAGCCGTTCTTTCCGTCAATTTCAGGTTAAGATGATTTTCAAGCGTGTTCATCTGCTTCATAACGGCGGTAGGCGAGATAAAAAGCTTTTCCGCCGCCTTTGTAAAGCTGCCGCAGTCCGCCGCGGTGAGAAACGTATCAAGCAATGGATTATACATAAGCGCACCTCCGTAAACTTTTGGTTTATGCTATAATAACATATCGGATATTCCGCGTCAATGCGTTTTGAGGTATAATTATTACGAAATCAAAGAAAGGCGGTTATAAAAATGTCAAAAAAGCTGATTGCTTTCTATTCGAGAGCGGATGAAAATTATTTTAACGGAACCCTTAAAATGCTGACGGTCGGAAACACCGAGACGGCTGCGGGCATAATAAAGGAGCTTACCGGCGCGGATATGTTTAAAATTGAGCAGACAAAGCCCTATTCAAAGGGGTATAACGACTGTATCGAGGAGGCGAGAGCCGACCAGCAGCGGAACGCGCGTCCGGAGCTTAAAGCCTTTCCGGAGTCGATAGACGGATATGACGTTATTTACCTCGGATATCCTAATTATTGGAGCACAATGCCGATGGCTGTTTTCACCTTTTTGGAGCATTTCGACTGGAAAGGGAAAATAATAAAACCGTTTTGCACCCATGAGGGCAGCGGTATGGGAAGCAGCGTTTCGGATATCAAAAAGCTCTGTCCCGGAGCGACAGTCGAAGAGGGGCTTGCAATCCGCGGCGGCAGCGTTGAAAAATCGCGTAAAAATATTGAAAGCTGGGTGAAATAAGCATATGAAAAAAATTACTGCCGGCAGGGATTCTTTAGGCGGGTTTGCGCCTAAATTCGCCGAGCTTAACGACGACGTACTTTTCGGTCAGGTCTGGAGCAGGGAGGATGAGCTTTCCCTGCGCGACCGTTCTCTCATTACGGTTACCGCGCTGCTTTCTCAGGGGCTTTGCGACAGCTCGTTTGAGTATCATCTCGAAACGGCAAAGCAGAACGGTATTACAAAATCGGAAATCGCGGAAATTATAACCCACGCGGCATTTTACGCCGGCTGGTCAAAAGCCTGGGCGGCTTTCAGGCTTGCGAAAAACGTATGGAATGAGCAGGATGAAACCGAAAACGCTAAGTCGGCGCACGAAAAATCAATGCTTTTCCCGATAGGTGAGCCGAATACCGCGTTTGCAAAGTATTTTATAGGTCAAAGCTATCTGTATCCGGTTTCAAAGGAGCAGGTCGGAATTTTTAATGTCACCTTTGAGCCGGGCTGCCGCAATAACTGGCATATTCATAAGGCTGAAAAGGGCGGCGGACAAATTCTTGTCTGCATTGCCGGCAAGGGCTGGTATCAGGAATGGGGAAAGGAAGCGCGCGTTCTTCTGCCCGGAGATACGGTTAATATAGCGCCCGGCGTTAAGCATTGGCACGGCGCCGCGAAAAACAGCTGGTTCTCGCATCTTGCGGTTGAGGTTCCGGGGGAAAACGGCGGCACCGAGTGGTGCGAGCCGGTTTGTGACGAAGAATATTTTAAACTGGGGGAGTAAAAAATGTTAGGTAATTTTTCCTATTGCAATCCGACAAAGCTTTATTTCGGAAATGAGTCTCTGAAATTTTTAAACGATGAGCTTAAAAAATACGGCGATAATGTCGTGCTGGTGTACGGCGGCGGCTCAATAAAGAAAAACGGAGTTTACGGCGCTGTAACGGAAATTCTGAACAGCTGCGGCAAAAACGTTGCCGAGATAAGCGGCGTTATGCCTAATCCGACCCTTGAAAAGCTCCGCGAGGGCATTGAAATTGCCCGCCGGCATAACGTTGACCTGATTTTAGCGGTCGGCGGCGGCTCGGTCTGCGATTATTCAAAGGCGCTTGCCGTTTCGGTCAACTGCGGCGGCGACCCCTGGGAAAAGTATTATGTTCGCTTTGAAGAGCCCGACTGTAAAATAGTTCCGATAGGCTGCGTTTTAACAATGGTCGGAACGGGGTCGGAAATGAACGCCGGAAGCGTTATAACAAACGGCGAAACAAAGCAGAAGATAGGTCACGTTTATAAAAGCGAGGAAGCGTTTCCGAGATTTTCTATTCTTAACCCCGAATATACGCTCAGTCTGCCGAAATATCAGATGGTCGCGGGAATATACGATATTTTCAACCATATCTGCGAGCAGTATTTTTCCGGAGAGGACGACAACACAAGCGACTATATAAGCGAGGGACTTATGCGTTCGGTTATTCATTCAAGCCTTATTGCCAATGAAAATCCGCAGGACTATGAGGCGCGCAGCAATATAATGTGGTCTGCAACCTGGGCGCTCAATACTCTTGTTTCAAAGGGAAAAAGCACCGACTGGATGGTGCATATGTTAGGTCAGGCGGTCGGCGGCTACACCAACGCAACCCACGGTATGACCCTCGCCGCCGTTTCCCTGCCTTATTACCGTTTTATTATGCCTTACGGTCTTTCAAAATTCAAACGGTTTGCCGAAAACGTATGGAATGTCAGCCCGGAAAACAAAACCGACGAGCAGATTGCCTCTGAGGGGCTTTCGGCGATGGAAAACTGGATGAAGAAGCTGGGACTTGTAATGCACATCGGCGAGTTCGGGGTTACGGATTCCGACGCGGAAAAAATAGCTGACTTAGTATTGCCGATGAACGGCGGATATAAGGCTCTGAACCGCGATGAAATCGTCAAGGTTTTAAAGGAAAGCATTTAGGAGGAATTTTTTATGACGTATGTTACATTATCAAACGGAGTTAAAATGCCTCAGCTCGGCTACGGCGTTTATCAGGTGACTAAGGACGAATGCGAGCGCTGCGTGCTTGACGCGCTGCGCGTCGGCTATCGCTCCATTGATACCGCGCAGGCATATTTCAACGAGGAGGAAGTCGGCTCGGCAATTCAGAAATCGGGAATTTCGCGCGAGGAGATTTTCCTGACCTCAAAGGTCTGGGTTGAGCATTACGGCTATGAAGAATGTAAAAAAAGCGTGCTTGAGTCGCTTAAAAAGCTTAAAACCGATTATATCGATTTAATGCTGCTGCATCAGCCGTTCGGCGATTATTACGGCGCCTGGAGAGCGCTTGAGGAGCTTTATGACGCAGGAAAGCTGCGCGCTGTCGGTATTTCTAATTTTTATCCCGACAGAATGGTTGACATCGCATCGTTTTCAAGAATAAGACCGATGGTAAATCAGATTGAAATTCACCCGCATAATCAGCAGAATCAGGCTAAGGAATGGAATGGAAAATACGGTATTCAGCTTGAAGCGTGGGCGCCGTTCGGCGAGGGCAGGTGAGATATGTTCAACCTGCCGCAGCTCAGGGAAATAGGCGGTAAATACGGCAAAACTCCCGCTCAGGTTATACTTCGCTGGCATTTGCAGAGAGGAACGGTCGTTATCCCGAAGTCAACCCATATTGAGCGGATGAGGGAAAATTTCGAGGTTTTCGATTTTGAACTTTCGCCGGAGGATATGAAAGTCATTGCCGGGCTTGATAAAAACGAAAGCTCATTTTTCTCGCATTATGACCCGAATATGGTTGAATGGTTTGTGAATATGGTGGAGGAGCGTAAAAAGAATACCGACTGCTCCAAGGAAAAGAAAAATTGGTGATTGATATGAATAAAAAGGTTTTGATTCTATCGGGAAGTCCGCGAAATGGCGGAAACTCAGAGCTGCTTTGCGATGAGTTTATGCGCGGCGCGCTTGAGAGCGGCAATGAGGTTGAAAAAATAAGGGTTGCCGCTAAGAAAATAGCGCCCTGCCTCGGATGCTATTATTGCGAGAAAAACGGCGGAAAATGCGTTCAGCCCGACGATATGGCTGAGGTTCTGCAAAAAATGATTGACGCCGATGTTCTGGTTCTGGCGTCGCCGGTGTATTTCTATTCCGTATGCGCTCAGCTGAAGACCCTTATCGACCGGACGGTTGCAAGATGGACCGAGGTAAAGGACAAGGATTTCTATTATATCGTAACTATGGCGGACGGGGAGCTTTCCTCCGCCGATACAACCCTCGCCTGCTTCCGCGGCTATGCCGACTGCGTTGAGGGAGCGGCTGAAAAGGGCGTTATAATAGGAAACGGCGTTCATGAAAAGGGAGAAATCAAGGGTCATCCTGCCATGAAACAGGCATACGAAATGGGCAAAAGCGTCTGAAATTAAGGAGAAACGGATATATGAAAAGGTTTATTTGTATTATCCTGAGTATAGCGTTTGCTTTTTCGCTGTCGGCTTGCGGCGGGTCGTCCGATAAAAAGGCTTCAAACTCATCCGGAAACGGGACTGCCCCGGAAAGCTCCGGTTCTTCCGAAAGCAATACCGTCTCGGCGGACGGGAAAACGCTTGTCGTATATTTTTCGGCAACCGGCAGCACCAAAAAGGTCGCCGAAACCATCGCCGGAGTTTTAAATGCGGATATTTTTGAAATAGTTCCGGAAACGCCTTATTCAAGCGGGGATTTGAATTGGAGTGATAAAGAAAGCCGCGTATCGAAGGAACACGATGACGAGAGCCTGAGAAACGTTGCCCTAAAAAGCAGCGTTCCCGATAAGTGGGAGCGGTACGACACCGTTTATATCGGCTATCCGATATGGTGGGGAATTGCCGCGTGGCCGGTTGACAGCTTTGTCGGCGCTAACGACTTTTCGGATAAAACCGTTATCCCGTTCTGCACCTCCGCAAGCTCCGGACTCGGAAACAGCGCGGAGCTGCTTAAAAATAAAGCGGGCGCCGGAAGCTGGGGCAGCGGAAAAAGGTTTTCTTCGTCCGCCGGCGAGGCTGAAATCAGGGAATGGCTTGATAAATCCTGAAAATGAATACCGGAGATACCGATTAAGGTATTGACATTTGCGGCGGCAGGTATATAATGTTAATATAAAACTTCAGGGCGGGGTGTGATTCCCCACCGGCGGTTAAAGCCCGCGAGCCTTTTTAAGGTTGATTCGGTGTAATTCCGAAGCCGACGGTAAAGTCCGGATGAAAGAAGTTAAGATGCCTTTAAAAAGCATTTTACGCCCTCACCCTTTGTGAGGGCTTTTTTCCGCTCTGAAATCGGAAAGGAAATGGTTAAAAATGAAAAAAGAAAACAGGCCGCAGACCTTGCGCGGTCTTACGGTGAGCGCAATTATGGGCGCGGTGGGATTTCTGCTTATGATGCTGGAATTTCCGCTTCCTTTCATAATTCCCGCGTTCGTCAAGCTGGATTTTTCCGAGCTGCCGGCGCTTATCGCCGCGTTTGCGTTCGGTCCGCAATACGGCGTTTTAAGCTGCCTTGTTAAAAATCTGCTGCATCTGACCGTAACATCTTCCGCCGGGGTGGGGGAGCTGTCAAACTTTGTTCTCGGAGCGGTATTCACCGGGACGGCGGGAATTATATATAAGTATAAAAACAACCGCATCGGCGCACTTATCGGCTCTCTTTCGGGTGCTGCGGCAATGGCTGTTTTCAGCGTTGCATCGAATTATTTTGTCGTATATCCTGCGTATGTTGTTCTGTACGGTATGCCGCTGGACGCGATAATCGGGCTTTATAAGGCAATTCTGCCGGCTGCCGATTCGCTTTTTAAGGCGCTTGTTATTTTCAATCTTCCGTTCACCTTTATAAAGGGAGTTTTGGATGCCGCGCTTTGCTTTGCGGTTTATAAAAGACTGTCGCCCATACTAAAAAACGGAATTTCACAAAATCATACAGCGAAAGGAAATATCCGATGAAAATTGCCGTTGTTGACGATGACGCTGCCGTATATGAGCGTATGCGCGGATATATTGCGGAATTGCTCGGAGACAGCGCGGAGATTTGCAGCTTTCCAAGCGGCGAGGATTTTTTGTCGGTCTGGAAAAAAGAGCTTTTCGACCTCGTTATACTGGATATTTTTATGGGTAAGCTTACTGGAATGGAGGTTGCCAGGAAAATAAGAGAAACCGACAAAACGGTTAAAATCGCTTTCTGCACAACCAGTAACGAATTTGCCAGCGAGAGCTATGAGGTAGACGCCTGCTATTATTTGCATAAGCCGTTCGGACGCGATAATATCAGAGCGATGCTTGACAGGCTGAGCCTTTCGGAAATAGAAAGAATGAGAACGGTCGGTCTGCCGGACGGCTCGGCGGTTCGCCTGAGGGATATAGTATTTGCCGACTTTTCTTCTCATAAGGTCACACTTCATTGCAAATCGGGCGACCGCGTCGTTCGGTCCTCGTTTTCGGAAATAGAGCCGGTTCTGTGCGCGTATCCGTATTTTTTCAGCCCGTCAAAGGGTATAATCGTTAATTTCTATGAGATATCCGCCCAGTCTGACGATACGTTCGCTTTAAGCGACGGGAGCGTTGTTCCCATAAGCCGGAGAAAGGCCAAAGAGGTTTTGGAAGCATACTCCTCGTTCCGCTTTGAGCTTTTGAGAAACGGAGGTAAGAAATAATGCCTTCTTTCAGCAGAATTGCCGAGTCGGCGGTTTATTCACTGCTTAATTTTCTTCCGTTTTTGGCGCTGGCTGTTTATCCGTTCCGCCGAAGTCTGCGTTTTTCCGTTAAAGCTACCGGGCTTCTTATCGGGATGCTGACCGTTATCCAGATTTTTCTCGGATTCTGGGCGGCGTTTTTCTCCGAAGGGAGAGCGGGACTTATCAGCGCGGTCAGCACTCTGCTTTACGCCGCATTTTATTTTCTTGCGGTTAAAAAGCATTTCGGTAAAACCCTTTTTACTCTGCTTATGATATCAAATATAGCCAATCTTGCGGTTATAGCCGCGAAAAGCGCGGAGGGTCAGATTTTTCCGTCGCTCGCGCTTCAGGGATACCGCTGGTCGTTCTCGCTCATGCTTTTTATTGTCGAGGCGCTGATTTCCGTTCCGCTGTTCTTTTATATCGTAAAGGTTTATACTCCGGCCATGGAAAAAGAACCGTCCGGCTTTGAATGGAGATATCTTTGGCTTATTCCGGCAACCTTTTATATAATGTGGTATTATGCGTTTTACGGCAATATTTCGAGAACAAGCCTTGAAATTGCAATGCGCCCGAAAAACGCGCTGTTCCTTTTTATTATCAATGTCGGAGAGATACTTATATATTATGTTGTAACTCAGCTGATTTCGGAGCAGAATAAGACCCTTGAGCTTAAAGAACGCAATCATCAGCTGACCATGCAGACCGTTCAGTATGAAAATTTGCAGGAAAGAATAACCGATGCCCGCCGGGCTAAGCACGATGTCAGGCACCATATTGCGGTTATGCAGGAATATCTCGGCAATAAGGATTATTCCGCCCTTGAGGATTATCTGAACCGGTACGGAAGAAGCCTGCCGGACGATTCGCTTGTCAGCTTTTGCGAAAACACCGCCGCGGGAGCGGTACTGCTTTACTTTGCCCAGCAGGCGAAGAACAACGGTATCGATTATGTAGTCAAAGCGGAAATTCCGCAGAATATCGGTATTGAGGAAACGGATATTTCGGTTATGCTCGGAAACCTGCTCGAAAATGCGCTTGAGGCGTGCAAAGCCGAGGAGGGAAAAAGAAAAATAATCATCCGCGCCGGTACGGACGGCGGCTCTCTTTGCATAACGGTTGACAACACATATACCGGCAGACTGAAATTTGCGGCGGACGGCAGACTTCTCTCAACCAAGCATAAGGGAGCCGGACTCGGAACGCAGTCGGTTAAAAGCATAGCCGAGCAAAACGGCGGAATTTGCCGGTTTGAGGCAAAGGACGGAATGTTCTATGCTTCTGTTTTATGTAAGATAAAAAAAGCTTGACAAATTCTTTTTTCGGTGTATAATATTATTGAAAACGAAGCAGAACGGTCCGGTTCTCACCTTGTCCGAAAATAATTCGGCGGGTATATATCAGTAAATTGTCCGTAATGGTTTTTGCGGATTTTTAACGGTATAACGAGGCGTGGGCGGTTTTGCTCACGCCGTTTTTTGGTATCTTGCCAACGGCTGCCGGTGCGGATGCAATGCCGCTGCCGCCGCCGGAAATTTTTGGAGGTGCATCACGATCAGCGTCAAAGAATTAGCCATCAATGAGGATATCCGTTTTAAAGAGGTCCGCGTTATAGACTCGGACGGCTCGCAGCTCGGAATACTGCCGATAGCCAAGGCTATCGAGGCGGCTTATGCGAAGGATCTTGACCTTGTCAATATTTCGCCTAACGCAACCCCGCCGGTCTGCAAAATAATGGATTACGGAAAATACCGTTTTGAGCAGGCAAAGAGAGAAAAGGAAGCCAAAAAGAATCAGAAGGTTGTCGAGGTTAAGGAAATCCGTTTGGGACTCAGTATCGATACTCATGATTTTGAAACCAAGGGCAATCAGGCTATAAAATTTCTCGGCGCCGGCAATAAGGTAAAGGTTTCTATCCGTTTCCGCGGCCGCGAAATGGGACATCCGGAGATAGGTTATGACAATATGCAGCGTTTTGCCGAATACTGTTCGCAGGCGGGAAGTATCGAACGCCCCGCAAAGATGGAGGGACGCAATATGCTGATGTTCCTCGCTCCGAAAACCGGTAAGTAAAAATCAACCAAATAACTTTATTCTGGGAGGAATTATAATGCCTAAGATCAAAACACACAGCGGCGCGAAAAAGCGCTTTAAGCTCACCAAGACCGGTCAGGTCAAGCGTGCTCACGCTTTCAAGTCGCACATTCTCAACAAGAAAACAACAAAGCGCAAGAGAAATCTTCGCAAGACTGTATGCGCCGATTCTACCAACGTAGCGGCGGTTAAGAAAATGATTCCTTATAAATAATAAGGCACTTGAATCTGGAGGTAACTTGAAATGGCTCGTGTAAAAGGTGCGTTAGCAACGCGCAAGAGAAGAAATAAAACCTTAAAGCTCGCTAAGGGCTACTTCGGCGCAAAATCAAAGCTCTTTAAAACCGCTAAGGAAGCGGTTATGAAATCCGGCAATTATGCCTATATAGGTCGCCGTCAGAAAAAGCGCGATTTCCGCCGCTTATGGATAACCCGTATTTCCGCCGCTGCCAAAATCAACGGTATGAATTATTCAACATTTATCAACGGTCTTAATAAGGCCGGCGTTCAGATTAACCGCAAGATGCTTGCGGATATTGCGGTCAACGATGCAGAGGGCTTTGCGTCCCTCGCAAAGACTGCGGCAAAGGCGCTTGAAAAGTAATTTTTATCGTCCGGGGGAAAATCTCTCGGACGAATTTTTGCTTTATATATGCGTTGCTTTCGGCATAAAACGGCGCCGGAAGCAACGCGAAAACGGCAGAGCAAAGGAATGAGAATATTGGAATTTCAAAGGATAACAAGCAGGGAAAATCCGGTTATCAAATCGGTCCGTGCGCTGCAATCCTCCGCAAAGGAAAGAAAAAAAGCCGGACTTTTTGTTTTGGAGGGACTGCGCATCTGCCGGGACGCATATGAAAATAACGTCCGCCTTGAACGGCTTATTGTATCCGAAAGCGCATTTGAAAAGCATAAGGATGAAATTCTTCCGCTGCTGTCCTGCGCAGAAAGCCGTGTTCTCGTTTCGGACGAGCTGTTCCGCTGTATAAGCGATACCCAGTCGCCGCAGGGAATTTCGGCAGTAGCTTATATTCCCGAAAATAAATATGAACCGCAGCCGGACGGGAAATATCTCGGTCTTGAGAATGTCTCCGACCCGTCAAATCTCGGCGCGGCGGCGAGAACCGCCGAGGCGCTCGGAGTTTCGGGAATTGTCGTTTCCGGCGGGTGCGACGTATACGCGCCGAAATCCCTTAGGGCATCGATGGGAACGCTGCTCAGACTTCCGCTTTATTTTACCGACGATTTAACCGATTTTGCAAAAAAATATTCTCTGCGAACCGTTGCCTGCGTTGTTTCTGAAAGCGCCTTGCCTATAACCGAAGTCAGCTTTTGCGGCGGCGACCTGCTGCTGATAGGCAATGAGGCTAACGGACTTCGGCAGGAAACCTGCGGCCGCTGCGATATATGCGCAACAATTCCGATGAAGGGCTCGGCGGAATCGCTGAACGCTGCGGCTGCCGCGGCAATCGGTATGTGGGAGATGATGAGGCGATGAAGTTTGATGACGAAACCGTATCTCTTATCAGGTTGCAGGCTGCTCTCGGCATAGGCAGCGCAAGACTTCCGGCGGTTATTTCCCATTTTGGGAGCGCCGAAAATGTATTTGCAGCTGGAAAGTCTGAGCTTGCCGCAAGCGGAATGCTTACGGCGTCACAGATATCGCGCGTTCTGAAATTTGACGCGCAGTTTGCCAAAAGAATTCTTTCCGAATGTGCAAAGGCGGATATACGCGTTATAGCCTTCGGCAGCCGGGAATACCCGGAATGCCTGAGGAATATTCCCGACCCGCCCGCAGTACTTTATGTTAAGGGCGATTGGTATGACTTTGATAATTTTCCGGCGTTCTGCATTGTCGGTCCGAGAAACATTTCCGAATTCGGAAAGAAAGCGGCTTATTCGCTCAGCTACAGGCTTGCCCGAGGAGGAATGGCGATAGTCAGCGGAGGTGCGGTAGGCGGCGACGCGTATGCTCACCTCGGCGCGCTGAAAGCCGGCGGTAAAACGGTCGCCGTGCTGCCGTGCGGAATAGGCTATAAATATCTTGAGGCAAACCGGGAGCTGAGAGAAAAAATAATCAGAAGCGGCGGCTGTCTTGTCAGCGAGTGTCCTCCGGAATACGGGGTTAAGAAATACAGCTTTCAGATAAGGAACAGACTTCTTTCGGCGTTATCCTGCGGCGTCGCGATAACCGAAGCCGCTCAGCGCAGCGGAACTCTGATAACCGCGCGTCATGCAAACGATCAGGGCAGAGATGTTTTCGTTATCCCCGGAAATCCGACTCTTCCGCAGTATAAAGGCTCAAACGCCCTTTTGAGGGACGGCGCGAGACCGCTTATTGACGCAACGGATATTTTCTCGGAATATTTACCGCGTTTCGGAGATAAGCTTGATATTGCGAGAGCCTTTGCGCCCGAGGAAAAACGCCAAAATAAGCCGGTTTGCGAGCCTGCTGACAGTAAGCCGCAGAAAAAGTTTCAAAAAAAATCTGTTCAGGGTCTTTCCAAAGAGGCGAAAATAGTATATAATAACTCAAATAAGCCTAAATTTACGGCAGATGATATACCTCAGACCGGTTTATCCGACGATGAGCTGTTATCCGCTCTGACAGAGCTTGAAATGGAGGACTGTATCAGGGCGCTGCCGGGCGGGCTTTATCAATTAGTTTAAGCAAAACCGACAAGTTCAAACCCGCCTGAAACAGAATAATTTCGGCATTTTTTGGCTTGTCGTCATCGCAAGGCGTCAGCCTTGCAGCTTCCTCCTCACCAAAAACTCCTCAAAATTCTTTCCGTTTCAGGTCAGAGAATTTTAAGGTGACAAATTTTTGGCTGTGCGAGGCAAAAACGCAGTTAATCCTGACGGATTAACGAGTATTTTAACAAAGCAAAGACGGAAATTTGACCGTTAAAATCGGATTGGAATTTGTCGGCTTTGCTTAAAAGGAGAACGAGTATGGCGAAGCTGGTAATAGTGGAGTCACCAACCAAGATAAAGGGTATAAAAAAGTATCTCGGCAGCGGATATGAGGTTATGGCGTCAAAGGGACATGTGCGCGATCTCCCAAAGTCCAGACTTGGAGTGGATATTGAGCATAATTTCAAGCCGCAGTATAATGTTATGGCTGATAAAAAGGCGCTGATAAGCTCGTTAAAGGAAGCGGTTGCCGACAGCGACGGCGTTTTGCTCGCAACCGACCCGGACCGCGAGGGAGAAGCTATATCGTGGCATCTGGCGCAGATACTTTCTCTTGACCTTAACGACTGCAACCGAATAACCTTTAACGAAATAACCGAAACCGGAATAAAGGCGGGAATAGCGCAGCCGAGAAAGATAAATCTCGACCTTGTTGACGCTCAGCAGGCGCGGCGCGTGCTTGACCGGATAGTCGGATATAAGCTTAGTCCTTTCCTTTGGAAAAAGGTTAAAAGCGGTCTGTCAGCCGGACGTGTTCAGACGGTTGCTCTGAGACTTATTGTAGACAGGGAAAGGGAAATAGAGAAGTTCGTTTCCGAGGAATTCTGGACGGTTGACGCAAAGCTTGCCGCCGCGCGAAAAAGCTTCAGCGCGAGACTTTACGGCTCGGCTGACGGCGAAAAGCTTGAAATTCATAACGAGACCGAGGCAGCGGCGATTGTAAGCGCCCTTGAAAACGCGGAATATTGTGTTTCAAAGATTAAAAAAGGTGTTCGCACAAAGCAGCCCGCACCTCCGTTTATAACCTCAACCCTCCAGCAGGAGGCTTCCCGAAAGCTCGGATTTACCGGTCAGCGGACCATGCGCATAGCGCAGCAGCTCTATGAGGGAATTGAACTTCCCGGCATGGGAGCGACGGGTCTTATAACCTATATGCGAACCGATTCGCTGCGTATTTCCGAGGAGGCGCGCCGAGCGGGCAACGAGTATATTGCCGGTCGCTACGGAAAAAATTATCTTCCGGCAAAGCCGAGGTATTTTAAAACGAAGAGCGGCGCTCAGGACGCTCACGAGGCTATCCGCCCGACCTCTGCGGCGCTTACTCCCTCGGAGGTTCAGTCCTCGCTTACTGCAGAGCAGTTCAAGCTTTACCGCCTTATATGGGAGCGGTTTATAGCATCTCTTATGGCTCCCTGTATTCAGGATACCGTTTCCGCCGATATAACCGCAGCCGACTATATGTTCAAGGCAAGCGGATATTCGGTTAAGTTTGACGGTTATACCGTTCTTTACGAGGAGGGCAGGGATGTTGAGGACGACGAAGCGCAGGCGCTGCCCGAAATGAAAGAGGGAGACAGGCTTTCTCTGCGTTCTCTCGAACCCAATCAGCATTTCACTCAGCCGCCCGCAAGATACACCGAGCCGACCCTGATAAAGGCGCTCGATGAAAACGGCATAGGCAGACCGTCAACCTACGCTCCGATTATTTCAAATATTCTGAACCGCGATTATATTGAGCGCGAGAAAAAATCCTTAAAACCGACCCACCTCGGAATGGTTGTTGTTGACCTTATGGTTGAATATTTCAAGCGTATTTTTGACGTTAAGTTTACGGCAGGGCTGGAAAAGCAGCTTGACCAGATAGGCGCAGGCGAGCGCGGCTGGATTGACACTATTTCTGACTTTTACGCAGACTTTGATAAGCTTTATAAGGCGGCAGAGGCTTCGCTTGACGGAAAGCGCGTTGAAATTCCGGTTGAGGAATCGGATGTTGTATGCGATAAGTGCGGCAGAAAAATGGTAATAAAGAGCGGAAGATTCGGAAAGTTCCTTGCCTGTCCCGGTTATCCCGAATGTAAAAACACCAAGCCGCTGCCGGAGGACGAGATAACTCAGCCGTGTCCGAAATGCGGCGGAAAGCTTATAAAGCGCCATACCAAGCAGGGCGGAAAAGCCTTTTACGGCTGCTCGAATTACCCTGAATGTGATTTTGCAGCGTCGGGACTTCCGACAGGCGAAATATGCCCCGAATGCGGAGGCTATATAATAAGCGCCGCCCGCGGCAGAAAATATTGCAATAACCATGATTGCCCGTCACGTGTGAGAGGCAGAGAGGAAGCCGCCAATAAGCTGGCACGCCGCGCGGAAAAGGGCAAAAAAACGGCTAAAAAAGCAGAAAGCAAGAAGAAATGAGCGAGGTTACCGTTATAGGAGCAGGACTTGCCGGCTGCGAGGCTGCAATGCAGCTTGCGCGGCGCGGCATTAAAGTAAGGCTTGTCGAAATGAAGCCGAGGAAGCTCTCTCCGGCGCATAAAAGCCCGCTTTTCGCCGAGCTTGTATGTTCAAATTCATTGAAGGCGTCCCGCGTTGATTCGGCGGCAGGGCTTTTAAAGGCGGAAATGAGGAAATTCGGCTCGGTCTGCCTTAATTCTGCGGATAACGCCTCCGTTGCGGCAGGCGGCGCGCTGGCGGTAGACAGAGAAAAATTCGCCGCCGGTGTTACCGATGCCGTAAAGGCTAATCCGAATATAACGGTTGAGGAAACCGAGGCTGAGGATATACCGCAGGACGGCGTTTGCATTATCGCAACCGGACCGCTTACCGCAGGACGTCTGGCAGAGAAGATTTCTGCATTTTCGGAAAACGGCTGTCTTAGCTTTTATGATGCCGCAGCGCCGATAGTTACTGCGGAAAGCATTGATTTTTCAAAGGCATTTTATGCCTCCCGCTACGGCGAAAACGACGGCACCGGCGATTATATCAACTGCCCGTTCAATAAGGCGGAATATGAGAGCTTTTATGATGCTCTTATAAACGCAGAGGGCGCTGTGCTGCACGAATTTGACCGTCCGCTTACGGTCTATGAGGGCTGTATGCCGATAGAGGTTCTGGCGAAGCGGGGAAACGATTCAATAAGGTTCGGTCCGATGAAGCCGGTAGGATTGAGGGACCCCAGAACCGGTCACCGTCCCTGGGCGGCGGTTCAGCTGCGCAGAGAAAACTCTGCGGCAACGCTGTTTAATATAGTAGGATTTCAGACAAATCTTAAATTCGGCGAGCAAAAAAGGGTATTCTCCATGATTCCGGGACTTGAAAACGCCGAGTTCGCGCGCTACGGCGTTATGCACAGAAATACCTTTATAGACTCTCCGCGCCTGCTTTCAAAGCAGCTTTCGCTGAAAAACAATCCGAATATATTCTTTGCCGGTCAGATAACCGGGGTTGAGGGGTATATGGAATCGGCAGCCTGCGGAATTGTCGCCGGAATAAACGCGGCGCGGCTTATTGCCGGGCGTCCGCCGCTTTGTCTCCCGGAATTTACAATGACAGGCGCAATTCTTTCGTATATAACCGACGGTCAGGTTAAGGAATTTCAGCCCATGGGCGCGAATTTCGGAATTTTGCCGCCTCTTGAGGAAAAAATCCGCGATAAACGGGAAAGATACGGCGCATTGGCGGAACGCTCGCTCAGGTGGTTCGACGAAAATATAAATGAATGTTCAGGAGAACGGATATGAAAATTGTTGTTGATGCCTTCGGCGGGGATAACGCGCCGCTTGAAATTATAAAGGGTGCGGCTTTGGCTGCTGCGGAATACGGCGTTGATATTCTTCTTTCCGGCGATAAAAACGAGATTAAAAAATGTATTTCGCAGAATAATATCGTATTTCCGAACGGCTATGAAACAGAACAGGCGTCTGACGTTATTTCGATGCACGATGACCCGACCTCTATATTGAAGGCTCATAAGGACAGCTCAATGGCGGTCGCTTTCAGGGCGCTCAGCGAGGGCAGGGCGGACGCATTTGTTTCCGCCGGGTCTACCGGCGCTATCGTCGTCGGAGGAACGCTTATCGTAAAAAGAATAAAGGGCGTTCGCCGTCCGGCTCTCGGCTCGATGATTCCCTCCCCTAACGGCAAGCGGTATATGCTGATGGATATGGGCGCAAATTCCGAATGCCGCCCGGAAATGCTGTGCCAGTTCGGAATAATGGCAAGCGTTTATGCGGAAAGCGTAGCCGGAGTTGAAAATCCGACTATCGGACTGCTTAATATCGGAACTGAGGACACAAAGGGCGACGAGCTGCGCCGGGAAGCATATGCGCTGCTTAAAAACGCTCCTATAAACTTTGTAGGAAACATTGAATCCCGCGAAATGCCTAATGGCAAGTGCGATGTTGTTATAACCGACGGCTTTACCGGAAATATCGCATTGAAGCTTATGGAGGGAACGACCCTTGAAACCCTGAAACTTGTAAAGGGAGTGCTGCTGAGCAGTCTGCTCAATAAGCTTGCCGCAGCTATACTTAAAAAGGATTTTAACAGAATGAAATCGGCGCTTAACAGCTCCGAAATCGGCGGCGCACCACTGCTCGGAGTCAGAAAGCCGGTTATAAAGGCACACGGTAATTCCGACGCTCTCGCTATAAAGAATGCTGTTTATCAGGCTGTTGCCGCCGTTGAAAACGACGTCTGCGGCGTTATCGGACAAAAATTGGCTGAAATGGGAGAAAAGGAATGAAAAAGCTTGAGGAACGCCTGAATTATCATTTTAAAAACAGATCCCTGCTTGAACACGCTCTGACTCATTCCTCCTATGCCAACGAGGTGCGCAGAGGAATAACCTCAAATGAAAGATTGGAATTTCTCGGAGATTCGGTGCTTTCGATAATTGTTTCAGATTATCTTTACCGCCATTTCCCCAAGATGCCGGAGGGAGAGCTTACGAGGCTCCGTTCTTCGCTTGTCTGCGAACAGGCGCTTTGCGGCTTTTCGCGAGAGCTCAGGCTCGGAGAATACTTAAAGCTCGGAAAGGGCGAGGATAAGGGCGGCGGCAGGGAACGCAATTCAATTTTGGCGGATGCGTTTGAGGCTGTTCTCGCCGCTATATATCTTGACGGCGGAATGGAGCCGGCAAGAAAGCACGTTATGAATTTTGTTCTGAGAGAGCTTTCGGGCTGCGACGATGATATTTTTAAGGACTACAAAACCGCTTTGCAGGAAATTATCCAGCGTAATCCTGAGGAGGTTGTCACATATATTCTGACGGGCGAATCGGGACCGGATCACAATAAGCGTTTTACGGTTGAGGTTCACCTTAATTCAAACGTTATCGGCATCGGAACGGGAAGAAATAAAAAACAGGCGGAGCAGCTGGCGGCAAAGCAGGCGCTTGAGCTTATGGGCGAACGGCTATGAGCGGAAAGCACGCTAATATATCCATATTTGTTCCGCATATAGGCTGCCCTAACAGATGCAGCTTCTGCGACCAGCGTTCTATAACCGGCAGCCACCGCGCGCCGTCCGCAGAGGATGTTATCAGCGCGGTAAGATGTGCTGTCACCTCCCGGAATTATGACCCTGAAAGTACGGAAATAGCCTTTTTCGGCGGCAGCTTTACGGCGATAAACCGTAATTATATGATGTGTCTGCTGAGAACCGCAGCTGTATTTGCAAGGCAGGGCGTTGTCCGGGGAATAAGAATTTCAACAAGACCGGACGCGATTGACGATGAAATACTTACATTGCTTAAAGAAAATTGCGTTACTTCCATAGAGCTGGGCGCGCAGAGCCTTGACGCGGGCGTTCTGAAAATGAACAACCGGGGACACAGCGTTACCGATGTCCGCAGGTCAAGCGAGCTTATCCGCAGCTACGGCTTTGAGCTCGGCTTGCAGATGATGACCGGACTTTACGGCGACAGCCCGGAAAAGGCAATTTCAACCGCCAAAAGGATAGTCGCTCTCCGTCCGGAAACCGTCAGGATATATCCGACGATTGTGTTAAAAAACACCGACCTTGCCGCGCTTTATGCCGACGGCAAGTACAAGCCGCAGACATTGCCTGAGGCGGTTGAGCTTTCATCCCGGCTGCTTGAGATATTTGAAAATGCGGGAATATCGGTTATCCGGCTCGGACTTCATTCGATTGAGCCGCAGTCGTATGTTGCGGGACCGTGGCATCCGGCGTTCAGGGAGCTTTGCGAGGCGGAAAGATATTTTAAGCGTATCTGCGCCCTGCTTGCCGAACCGGGAAGTTACAGAATTTATGTTTCTCCTGCTGAAATTTCAAAGGCTGTCGGTCAGAAAAAGCATAACACAGAGCGGCTTGAAAATATGGGATTTGATTGCCGGATTGTTCCGGATTTAACCTTGAAAAAAGGAGAAATAAGAACGGAAAGGGGAAAATAAGGTGCTTTTAAGCTCAATTCAGGTTCAGGGCTTTAAATCGTTTGCAGATAAAACAACTTTAAAATTCGGGCGCGGAATAACTGCGGTTGTAGGTCCTAACGGCAGCGGCAAAAGCAATATTTCCGACGCCGTTCGCTGGGTTCTCGGAGAACAGTCAACCAAAAGTCTGCGCGGGCAGTCTATGGAGGACGTTATTTTTTCCGGAACAGAAACCCGTCGTCCTCACGGCTATTGCGAGGTAACCCTTAATATTGACAATTCCGACCGTTCGCTGCAATTCGATAACGATACTGTGTCGGTTACGCGGCGGTATTACCGCTCTCATGAGAGCGAATACCTGATAAATAATGTTACCGTTCGCCTGAAGGATGTCCACGAGCTTTTTATGGATACCGGTCTCGGCAGAGACGGCTATTCAATGATAGGACAGGGGCGGATAGATAATATTATCCGCTCCCGCTCAGATGAAAGGCGGGATATATTCGAGGAGGCGGCGGGAATATCGAAATACCGCTACCGCAAGGAGGATGCCGAAAGGCGGCTTAAAGCGGCGGAGGAAAACCTGCTCAGACTGAAGGATATAATGGACGAGCTTGAATCGCGCGTAGGTCCTCTTGCGGAGCAAAGCCGCAAGGCGGAGCGGTTTTTGGAGCTTTCCGAGGAAAAGAAAAAGCTTGAAATAGGGCTTTGGGTATATACCATTCATAATTCAAAGGAGGCTCTTCGCGAGCAGGAAAACAAAATTGCCGCGGCTCAGCTCCGTTATCGCGAGATTGAGGAGGCTCTCGGAGAATTTGACTCGCTTGCGGAGCAAAATTCCGCTGAGTTTGCAAGGCTTACTCAGGAAATAGAAAACGAACGTGCGGCAATAGCTGCTTTTAACGAAGAGATAGTTAAAATTGACGGTAACATAAGCATTACCGAAAACGATATCCGCCATAATAATGAATCGGCGGAAAGGCTAAGAAGCGAAAGCGAAGCTTTAAGCTCCGGTGACGCTCAGGCAAATGCGGAGGCTGCGGCAAAACGCGCACAGGCGGAAAAACGCGGGCAGGATGCTGCACAGCTGGATAAAAAACTTTCCGAGCTTGAGGAGCAGCTGGCAGGCCTGCTTTCGGACAGCGAGAACATCTCAAGAAAAATAGAGGAGCAGGTGCGCGAGCTTAACGCCGTTACCGCCGCCTCGGCGGATCGCCGAGTTGAAATGATGACGGCAAATACGGCGATAAGCGAGATTTCCCTGCGCAGCGGAACGGTTGAACAGCAAATTTCCAAGGTTTCCGGAGAATGCAGCGCTGTTTCTGCCGAATTTGAAGATACCAAGACTTTGCTTGACGGGCTTGACGAGCGCATAACCGACCGTAAAAATGCCATAAGCGGCTATGAGCTTCGCCGCGCACGCCGCGAGGAAGCTCTCGGAGAGCTTCAGGAGCAATGCGATAAAATTCATCTTGATATAGAGGAGAAAAAACGCCGCGTTCAGATTCTTAAAGAGCTGGAAAACAGTATGGAGGGCTTTTCTCATTCGGTGAAACGGATTATAGCCGATTCCGATAAGGGCTTGCTGCGCGGAGTATGCGGAACGGTTTCAAAGCTGATAACGGTCGATAAAAAATACAGCGTTGCTATCGAAACCGCCCTTTCCGGCGCAATACAGAACATTATCGTCGAAACCGAGGCGGACGCCAAGCGCGCAATTCAGTATTTAAAAACCAATCACGCCGGCAGAGCAACCTTTTTGCCTGTATCAACGATAACCGCAAGAGAACTGAAGGAAAAGGGCTTTGAGGATGTTTACGGCTTTGTCGGAATGGCGGACAGCCTTGTAAAAACCGATGAAAAGTACCGCGAAATTATAAAATACCTGCTCGGCGGAGCTGTTGTTACAGAGGATATAGACAGCGCTGCGGTTCTCGCTAAGAAATACGGCTACCGAGTTAAGGTTGTGTCGCTGGACGGACAGGTTATAAGTCCCGGCGGTTCTTTCACAGGCGGTTCGCTCGTTAAACAGGCGGGACTTTTGAGCAGAGGAGCGGATATAAAGCGTCTCGGCGAGGAAATCGAAAAGCTTTCCGAAAAGGAAAAGCAGCTTTTGCAGCAAAAAACCGAGGCATCCGAGGCGCTGGCTAAGGTCAATGCAGATATTGCCGCCGAAAATGCGGAGCTTATAACCGCAAACGAGGATAAAATAAGAACGCTTGCCGAGCTGAAACGCCTTGAGGAGCTTAAAGCTGCGGCAGAAAAATCGCTGAAGGAGCTTGCCGCCGAACGTGATAACGCCGCCGAAAAGCTTGAAACGCTCCGGAAAACGGCTGACGCCGCCGCAGAGTCTATTAACGGACTTGAGGCGAAAAAAACCGCGCTGCAAGCAGAAATAGATGAGATGTCCGGCGGGCGCGAAAGCATTTCGGAAAAGCGGGAGGGCATAGCCGCAGATATAACGGCGGCAAAGCTTGCTGTTCTTGAATGCCGCAGAGACGCTCAGGCGCTTCTGGAGTCTGCCGAAGCGCTGGAGGCATCGGTTAAAACAAGAGCGGTCCGCATTGAAGAAATAGCGAAGGAAACAGCGGCGTTGGCTTATCAGAACGAGCAGCTTTCCGGCGATATTGAAAATGCCAACGAGGAAACCGAAAATCTGCGGGAAAAAATCGCGGAGAGCGAAAAGAAAATCGAGGATATGATATCCCGCAGAAACGAAACCGAAAAATCCGGAGTTGAACTGAGAACAAGCGAACGCGAACGCACCGGCG
This sequence comes from uncultured Eubacteriales bacterium, assembly GCA_934477125.1. Classification (GTDB taxonomy): domain Bacteria; phylum Bacillota; class Clostridia; order Oscillospirales; family Acutalibacteraceae; genus UBA737. The sequence continues at coordinate 179,080 of CAKSOL010000001.1, forward strand.
AGCGCGAGCGCATAGGCGGCGAGCTTGCAAGACTGACCGAGCGGCGGGACGTTATGACGAAGGAGTACGACGATGTTATCCGTCAGCTTTACGATGAATACGGTCTTACCCGCAGCGAGGCGGAGGAAACCGCAAGCGATATTGAAAAGCCGTCGGAGGCGAAAAAGGAGCTTGCGGAGATAAAAGGGAAAATCCGTTCTCTCGGAAATGTCAACGTTGCGGCGATAGAGGAGTATAAGGAGGTCAGTGGGCGGTATGAATTTATGCGTTCGCAGATAGATGATGTTGAAACCTCAAGAGCTGAGCTGCATAAGCTGATAAACCAGCTGACCGCTCAGATGCAGGAGCTGTTCAATGCCGCGTTTTCCAAGATAAACGAGAACTTTTCGGCAACCTTTAAGGAGCTTTTCGGCGGCGGTCAGGCGAGGCTGACGCTGAGCGAGCCGGAAAATGTTCTCGAAAGCGGAATTGATATTGAGGCAAAGCTGCCCGGAAAGAATGTTCCGAGCCTTGAGGGACTTTCCGGCGGAGAAAAGGCTCTTGTTGCGCTTTCAATATACTTCGCGATAATGCAGGTCAACGCTCCGCCGTTCTGCTTCCTCGATGAGGTTGATACGGCGCTTGACGATATCAATGTTGAACGCTTTGCCGATTATATGAAAAAATCGGGTCTTTCAACTCAGTTTATCTGCGTTACACACCGCCGCGGAACAATGGAGGCTGCCGATATGCTTTACGGCGTAACAATGCAGGAAAAGGGCGTTACAAAGCTTTTGGAGCTTGACGTTGCCCAGCTGGAGAAAAAGCTGCTTGCAGAGCAGAGTTAGGAGATAATAATGGGGTTCTTTAATAAGATTAAAGAGGGCTTGCTGAAAACAAGGGACTCGATAACCGACGGTTTTAATTCGGTTGTCAACAGATTTACTAAAATCGACGAGGATTTTTTTGAAGAGCTTGAGGAAGCCCTTGTTATGTCCGATATGGGAGTGCAGACGGCGGTTGACCTATGCGATATACTGAGAAAAAAAGTCAAGGAGACAGGCGAGACCGACCCTGCTGCCCTGAAGCTTATGCTGCGGGATGCGATTGCCGATATGCTCGGCGAGGACGAGCCGCTGCACCTTGAAACAAAGCCGTCGGTCATACTTGTTATCGGAGTCAACGGCGTCGGAAAAACAACAACTATCGGAAAGCTTGCCCTTCAATTAAAGGCTCAGGGCAAAAAGGTTGTTCTGGGAGCAGCGGATACGTTCCGCGCCGCAGCGATAGACCAGCTCGGAATATGGGCTGAGCGCGCGGGAGTTCCTATGGTTAAAAGCGTTGAGGGAACCGATCCGGCGTCGGTCGTTTTCGATACGATTGCATCCGCAAAGGCTCACGGTGCCGACGTTATTATATGCGACACCGCCGGCAGACTTCACAATAAGAAAAACCTTATGGACGAGCTTGCAAAAATATACCGCGTTATCGGCAGAGAGCTGCCCGACGCTTCAATAGAAACCCTGCTTGTGCTTGACGCGGCAACCGGACAAAACGCCGTGAATCAGGCGCGCGAATTTAAAAACGCCGCCGATATAACCGGCATAGTTCTGACAAAGCTTGACGGAACGGCAAAGGGCGGAATAGTAGTCGCTATACGAAACGAGCTCGGTATTCCGGTTAAATATGTCGGAGTAGGCGAGGGAATAGAGGATTTGCTCGCATTTGACGCGTCATCTTTTGCCGACGGTATTCTTGATTTAGAGGAAAAACAATGAAAATTTTTATTGCAACTCATAACCGGAAAAAGCTTTCCGAGCTCAGACGTATACTTGAACCTATGGGCTTTGAGGTTATATCGGGAAACGAGCTTGAAAAGCCGATGCCGGAGGTTGAGGAAACCGGAACGACATTCGAGGAGAATGCTTTGCTGAAAGCCCGCGCCGGACTTGATTTTACCGGCTTTATATCCGTTGCGGACGATTCGGGACTCTGCGTTGATTTTCTGAACGGCGCACCGGGCGTTTATTCCGCCCGCTATTCGGGAGAAAACGCAAACGATGAAAAAAATAACAATAAGCTGCTGAACGCTCTTGCGGGAGTTGAACCGGAAAAGCGGGGCGCGCATTATGTTGCGGCGATAGCCTGCGTTTTCCCGGACGGCAGAGAGTTTACGGTTCGCGGAGAATGCTATGGCTATATCGGAACTGAACGCCACGGAAATTCCGGTTTCGGCTATGACCCGCTGTTTCATTCCGAAATCGGTTGGTTCGGAGAGCTTTCTCCGGAGGAAAAGGACAGCGTAAGCCATAGGGGAAAAGCACTCGCATTGTTTTCAGAACAGCTTAAAAATTATATCGGGGAGTAAATGTAATTTATGTTAAACAGCAGACAGCGCGCTCAGCTGCGCGGAATGGCAAACGGCTTTGAAACGATTTTTCAAATAGGGAAGGGCGGAATAGGCGATCAGCTGATAAAGCAGGTGTCCGATGCTCTTGAGGCGAGGGAGCTTATAAAGCTGAGGGTTTTGGAAAGCGCTCCCGAAAGCGCGAGAGAGGCTGCCGATGCTGTCGCCGAGGCGGTCGGTGCGGACGTTGTTCAGGTTATAGGCTCAAAATTTATTCTTTACCGTCAGAGCAGCGATAAGGATAACAGAAAAATAGTTTTGGTGAAATAAATGGGAGTTACGGTGCTTTTCGGAGGCACGTTTAATCCGTTTCATATAGGGCATTATGAAATGCTCTCGCTGCTATGCCGACGTGCTGAAATTGATGAAGTGTGGATTATGCCGGATCGTATTCCGCCGCATAAGACCTGCGATTATCTCGCTCCCGAAACGGACAGGCTGCATATGTGCGAATTGGCGGCGGCGGATTTTGAAAAGGCGAGGGTCAGCGATTTTGAGCTTCAGCGAGACGGACGCAGCTATACCTTTGATACTATCCGTCTTTTAAAGGAACGTTACCCCGAAAAGCATTTTGCACTATGCTGCGGGGGAGATATGACTGCAACGCTTGAAAGCTGGTACCACGGTCCTGAGCTTATCCGGGAAGTTCCGTTTTACGCTTTCAGCCGCGCGGGAGAGTCGGGTTTCGGGGAGGCGGTTGCCAAGCTCCGGTCGCACGGCGCTGATATAACGATCGTTGCCGGAAATATAACCGAAGTATCGTCAACAAAGCTTCGGAGGATGCTGAAAAACGGAGGCGCCGGAGGCCTTATTCCGGATAAAATAGAAAAATATATAAGAAACAGGGGATTATATGTCTGAGTATAAAGTGCCTGAATATAAGGAATTTAAAGCTCTGCTTGAACGCAGACTGACTCCGAAACGGTATCAACATTCGCTCTGCGTCGCCGATGAGGCGCGGCGGTTGGCGGGGAAATACGGGGCAAGCGAGGAAAAGGCTTATCTTGCCGGTTTGCTGCACGATATAACAAAAAATTCTTCCGAAGAAGAACACTTGAATATCTTCAATACCTTTGGTATAATGATAGACAATATTGAACGCAGCTCCGAAAAGCTTTGGCACGCTATTTCCGGTGCGGCGTATGTCAGATATGTGCTGAATGTTCAGGATGAACAGATAATCGAGGCTATACGGTATCATACAACGGCGCGCGCGGGACTTCCGCTGCTTGCAAAAATTCTCTATCTTGCGGATTTTACTTCAAGCGACAGAGATTACGAGGATGTTGACGTTATGCGTGAGCTGGTCGATAAATCGCTTGACGCGGCTTACGCCTACGCGCTCAGATATACCGTTCTGGAGCTTGCGGGGAAAAGCTGCGCCATACATTCCGATACTGTTTCGGCATATAATGAAATTATGCTTAAAAAGGAGGAAAACGGATGACTTCCGATAAAATAATGTCAATCGCGGCGAACGCGCTGAACGGAAAAAAGGCGCTGGAGCTGAATGTTCTGAAAATATCCGAGCTTACTGTGCTTACGGAGTATTTCGTTCTGGCAACGGCAACCTCCGCAACCCATGTGCGCGCCCTTGCGGACGAGGTTGAGGAAAAGCTTGCCGAGCAGGGGGTAAAGCCCGACCATATCGAGGGGCGTTCAACAGGCTGGATTGTTATTGATTTCGGCTCCGTTATCGTTCATATATTCAACCGCGAGCAGAGGGCTTTCTATGACCTTGACCGTATGTGGGCGGACGGCGAGCCGGTTGACCTTGAAAAAATTCTGACACTCAGTAAGGAAGAAAAAATATGAAGTACGATTATACAGCAATAGAGGAAAAATGGCAAAAAATATGGGATGAAAAGGGTACCTTTCAGGCGAAGGACGATTACAGCCTGCCTAAATTCTACGGACTTGTAGAGTTCCCGTATCCGTCGGGTCACGGGCTTCACGTCGGACATCCGCGTTCATATACAGCGCTTGACATTGTATGCCGCAAAAAGCGTTTAGAGGGATATAACGTTCTTTATCCGATGGGATGGGATGCGTTCGGTCTGCCGACTGAGAACTATGCTATTAAAAATCATATTCACCCTGCCGAGGTAACCGCCGAAAACGTTGCTAACTTCAAGCGTCAGCTGAAATCTCTCGGATTTTCTTTCGATTGGAGCCGCGAAATAAATACAACCGATCCGGCGTACTATAAATGGACCCAATGGATTTTTTTGCAGCTTTTAAAGCACGGGCTTGCCTATAAAAAGGAAATGTCGGTCAACTGGTGCACCTCCTGCAAATGCGTTTTGGCTAACGAGGAGGTCGTGAACGGGGTATGCGAGCGCTGCGGAAGCGAGGTAATCCATAAGAATAAAAGCCAATGGATGCTGAAAATAACCGATTATGCGGAAAAGCTGCTCGACGGGCTTGATAACGTCAACTTTATTGAGCGCGTTAAAACTCAGCAGCGCAACTGGATAGGCAGATCCTACGGTACGCAGGTCCGGTTTTCAACCAACATAGGGGATACCTTTGAAATATATACCACCCGTGCGGACACGCTGTTCGGAGTTACCTATATGGTTATGTCTCCGGAGCATCCGCTGCTCGAAAAATGGGCGGATAAAATTTCAAATATAGACGAGGTCCGCGCCTATCAGCAGGAGGCTGCCAAAAAGTCGGATTTCGAGAGAACGGAGCTTGCAAAGGATAAAACCGGAGTTAGACTTGACGGGATAACGGCGGTAAATCCGGTAAACGGAAATAATATACCGATTTTTATTTCCGACTATGTTCTTATTTCCTACGGCACCGGCGCAATTATGGCGGTTCCGGGTCACGATACCCGCGACTGGGAGTTTGCCAAGAAATTCGGTCTGCCGATTGTCGAGGTTGTTTCCGGGGGAGACGTTGAAAAGGAAGCGTTTACCGATTGCGCAACCGGAACTATGGTCAATTCCGGATTTTTGACCGGTCTTTCGGTTGAGGATGCCAAGGTTAAAATTCAGGAATGGCTTGCCGAGCGCGGAATAGGCGAAAAGAAAACCAATTATAAGCTTCGCGACTGGGTTTTCTCGCGCCAGCGCTATTGGGGAGAGCCGATACCGGTTGTGTTCTGCGAAAAGTGCGGCTGCGTTCCGCTGCCCGAAAGCGAGCTGCCGCTGGTTCTGCCGGATGTCGAGTCCTACGAACCGACGGATAACGGCGAATCTCCTCTCGCAAAAATGACCGATTGGGTTAATACGACCTGTCCGAAGTGCGGAGGAAAGGCGCACCGCGAAACCGATACTATGCCGCAGTGGGCGGGTTCGTCATGGTATTTCCTGAGATACTGCGACCCGCATAACGATACTCAGCTGGCGTCTGCCGAGGCGCTTAAATATTGGCTGCCAGTCGATTGGTATAACGGCGGTATGGAGCATACGACGCTTCACCTGCTTTACAGCCGTTTCTGGCACCGTTTCCTCAGCGATATAGGCGTTGTTCCCACCGAGGAGCCTTACGCTAAGCGCACGAGTCACGGAATGATACTCGGCGAGAACGGCGAAAAGATGTCAAAATCCCGCGGAAACGTTGTAAATCCGGATGATATAGTCAGGGATTACGGCGCCGACGCCATGCGTGTTTACGAAATGTTTATGGGCGATTTTGAAAAGGCAGCGCCCTGGAGTATGTCGTCAATAAAGGGCAGCAAGCGTTTCCTCGAAAAGGTTTTTGCTTTTTCCGATATGCTGACTGACGGCGATGAATACAGCAATGAGCTTGAAACGGAATTTCATAAAACCGTTAAAAAGGTGACAGAGGATATTGAGGGGCTTAAAATGAACACGGCTATTGCCGCGCTTATGTCCCTTCTCAATGAAATTTACGCAAAGGGCAGTATCAACCGCGCCGAAATGAAAACCTATCTGCTCCTTTTAAATCCGTTTGCTCCGCATATAACCGAGGAGCTTTGGCAGCAATGCGGCTTTGAGGGTATGCTGAATGAGGCAAGCTGGCCGGCATATGACGAGAAGAAGTGTGTTGACGCAACGGTTGAGCTGGCGGTACAGGTCTGCGGAAAAATCCGCGCCCGCATAAATGTTCCGGCAGATATTTCTTCTGCCGACGCTATCGCTCTTGCAAAACAGCAGGAGACTGTCAGCCGCGAAATAGAGGGTAAGAATATTATTAAGGAGCTTTATGTTCCCGGCAGACTTATAAATATAGTGGCGAAATAATTGGTATTTTAAGAAAAACACGGGTTTGAATTCGTTTCAAATCCGTGTTTTTCTATTTTTTGTCACTTTTATTCTTAATAATATAACAAATTTCTAAATTACAATTTTTTGCAAAAATGCGCATAAATACGGCGTTTTAGAGGGATTTTGGGGTATGTTATCGTAAAAAGTTGAAAAATGTCGTTAAAAAATTGCACTTTTTTCTCGAATAATACTTGCGTTTTGGAAGAATATGTGTTAAAATTAAGAAGATGAAGGTTTAAGGAGTTGACATCATGGAGAATAAACTGAAGGTTGTGATTGCGGATGACTCAACAGAGCTTGGCAGGAATTGTGAAAAAATGCTGAGAAGCTATGGTATGGAGGTCATTTTGTGCGAGAAGGACGGGAGAAAGATTATGGAGGAGATAAGAGCTAAAAATCCGGACGTAATATTGGCGGATGTCTTTATGCCTAATCTTGATATATTAGGTGTGCTTGGAGCGATAAAGAATTCCGATCTGAAGAAAAAGCCTATTGTTATGGCAATGTCAAGCTGCGATAATCAAAGGCTCGAAAGAGAAACTCTTCAGGCGGGAGCGAATTATTACTTTATCAAACCGTTTGACGCTAATATGATGGCTGAAAGGATCATTCAGCTTTCCGGATGGAAAAGTGACGAAACAGCTGAGGCGGCGGAGAAAAGCGGTTCGTTTTCCGATGTTGACCTTATAATGATGGTAACCGATATTCTGCTTCAGATAGGTATACCCGCTCATATTAAGGGATATCATTACTTAAGGGAATCAATCGTTCTTTCGGTTAAGGACAGCGAAATGATAAATTCAGTTACCAAGTTGCTGTATCCTACCGTCGCAAAGAAATTTTCAACAACTTCATCACGTGTTGAAAGAGCTATCCGCCATGCCATTGAGGTTGCATGGGATCGTGGAGATGTAGATGTTCTTAATTCCTACTTCGGTTACACGATTCAAAACGAACGCGGAAAGCCGACGAACAGCGAATTTATCGCAATGATCAGCGATAAACTTCGCTTAAAGCTGAAAATCGCCTGAAGCTCACTCTGCCCAAATCGGACTGGGAGGTATGCGGTATTATTATATCGCATACCTCTCAGTCTTTTATATTACCCGAAAAGCCGTTGAAACCCGGATTGCTTTGCCTATAAGGAAAATTTTAAAAATTTAAAGGTTTTTAGCGAAAAATTCATATTCAGGTCATAAAATAAGAGTAGTATTAAACCCGATAGGAGATGCAATTCTATCGGGTTTGTGTTATTATAAATAAAACAAAGGAGTTACGGGAGGAAACGGCAATGAGTAAAAACAGAATATTGATTGTGGACGACGATGAGAATATATGCGAGCTGCTCAGACTGTATCTCGAAAAGGACGGCTTTGAAACATTTGTTGCTTCGGACGGCGAACAGGCGGTTGAATATGCTTCCAAATATTCTCCGAGCCTTATATTGCTTGATATAATGCTGCCTAAGCTTGACGGCTGGCAGGTGTGCCGGGAAATACGCAAAACCTCAAACACGCCGATTATAATGCTTACGGCAAAGGGAGAAACCTTTGATAAAATACTGGGTCTTGAGCTGGGAGCGGACGATTATGTCAGCAAGCCGTTTGACGCTAAAGAGGTCATTGCGCGGGTAAAGGCGGTTTTAAGGCGCAGCGCCGAAAACGATAAAGAGGATCAGATAAAGGAAGTAAGATACGATAATCTCAGGATAAATCTCACGAATTACGAGCTTGTCGTAAAGGGAGTGCGGATAGATACGCCGCCAAAGGAGCTGGAGCTGATTTATCATCTTGCCAGCAATCCGAACAGGGTATATACGCGCGACCAGCTGCTTGATGAGGTTTGGGGCTTCGATTATTACGGCGATTCCAGAACCGTTGACGTTCATGTCAAGCGCCTGCGCGAAAAGCTTGAAAACGTTTCGGATCAATGGTCCCTGAAAACGGTCTGGGGAGTCGGATATAAGTTTGAGGTGCGCTGAGTTATGCGTCCGAGACTGTTTAAACGGTATTTTTTAACGACCTCCGTTATAATACTTTTCAGCCTTACCGCTATGATGGTTATTATGACCTTTGTTTATAACGGTCATCTTGCGGCGAGCAATTATAAAACGCTTATAAAAACCTGCCGGACTGTTGCGGACTATTCGGAAACGGTTATTAAGTACGGAAGTCCGCAGAACGGAATAGACTCAGGGAAAAGTATTTATTTTACTGCCGAAAGCCTTGCGGACGTTTCGGATTTTGACCTTTTTATAACCGATGAAAACGGGATTGTCAGAGTCTGCACCTGTCAGCAATGGGCGAGAGACGGCAGCTGCGAGCATTCCGGAAGAACCATATCCGAAAGCTTTATAGCTCAGGTTGCCGAAAAGGACGTAACCGGACTTAATACTCTCGATATATATGATAATCCCCACTATGTCGGAGCGACATCGATAAAAAGCGGCAGCAAAACGGTCGGCTATGTTATAGCGTCCGCGCCGACGTCTGCGCTTAAAAATCTTATCAGAACCGTCGTTAAGCTCTATCTGCTTTCTGCGATAGTTCCGATAATTATTATGTTCTTCGCGCTATATGCGATGACATATAGGCTTACGAAGCCTATGAAGCAGATGTCTGAGGCTGCGAGGGCAATGGCAATGGGAGATTTTTCGAGGAGAATACCGGTTACAAGCGATGATGAAATAGGACAGCTTGCCGCCTCGTTCAATCAGATGACCGACGCGCTTGTACAGCTTGAGGGAATGAGACGCAGCTTTGTTGCGAATGTTTCCCATGAGCTGAAAACGCCTATGACTACGATAGGCGGCTTTATCGACGGAATAATCGACGGAACAATCCCACCTGAAAAGCAGGAGCATTATCTCGGAATAGTTTCGGGAGAGGTTAAAAGGCTTTCAAGACTTGTTCAGACGATGCTTGACCTTTCAAAGTTAGAATCGGGCGAGTTTGCCTTAAAGCCTGAGGAATTTAATTTCCGCGAATTACTGCTCAATATAGTTCTGAGCCAGGAGCAGCGTATAGAAAAGAAAAATATCAGTATATGCGGACTTGAGGAAACGCAGAATATAGAGATAACAGCAGATAAGGACCTTATACATCAGGCTATATACAATCTGGTCGATAATGCCGTTAAGTTTACAAACGACGGCGGAACAATAAGCTTTTCGCTGACCGCCGAACAGAAAAATGCGGTATTTTCGGTAACGAATACCGGGAGCGGTATACCTCAGGAATCGCTGCCGCTTGTGTTTGAAAGATTTTATAAGGTTGATAAATCCCGCTCCGCAAATAAGAACGGTACCGGACTCGGACTTTATATTGTTAAAACCATTATAAAAAATCACGGCGGAAATGTCTATGTTTCAAGCGTTCAGAACGAAAGCACTACATTTAAAGTAACGCTGCCGCTTACAAAATAGGAGGAATACTTTTATGAACGAGTTTGAAAATCAAAACAATAACTTAAACAACGGTGTAAATGAACCGATATCGCCGGATACCGGGGACGTAAGGTCTGACGCGGCAGAACAGCCGAATTACGCGCAGCCGCAGAATAATGCGGCTGATATACCTGAGCCGGCGGAGTCTTCTCAGCCGCAGGACGCCGGTCAGGAGCAGACCTGGTCCGAGGAACAGCAGAGCGAACCGGTGCCGCCGGCAAGCTCTGAACCCGCCGCCGACTTTTCCGCCGGACAGAACACCGCCGGAAATAATCAGTACGGACAGCCGTTTTACCAGTCTCAGGGTATCCCTGTAAGACCGCCGTTTGAAAATAACGGCTGCGGCAATTCTCAGATGCCGCCCGTGAATTATGCGCCGGTCGTTCCCGCCGCCCGGAAATCCTGCTCAAAAGGGCTGCGGATTTTCTGCCTGGCGCTTGCCGCGCTCATTCTTCTTACCGGAACGGCGTTTGCCGGATATTTATACGGCAAAAACGGCAGCTACGGCTCTGTCGTCGGAGGTTCAAATAAAAGAGTTGAAGTAAATCTCGCAGAAAAGCCTAAGAATACCGATGAATATACGGCTGGCGAGGTATATGAAAAGCTCAATGAATCGATAGTCGGAATATGCGTTTATAACGCAAACGGCGAAGCCTCAAGCGCAACCGGCGTTATCTATTCCGAGGACGGTTATGTTATAACCAACGACCATATTTACTCAAAGATATCAGCTCCGAAATTTCGTGTTTATATGTCGGACGGAAGTGAGCATACGGCGGAATATGTCGCCGGTGATACTGTAAGTGATTTGGCGGTTCTCAAAATCAAGGATAATATCAGCTTTAAGCCGGCTCAGCTCGGAAATTCAGATGAATTATACTGCGGCGAAACGGTTGTCGCGTTAGGCCGCCCCGGCGGCGCATCCGACTCCACATCTATAACCAAGGGTACGGTTTCTATGACGGCGCGCCGGGTAAGCATAACCACAAATTATTCTTCCCGTATGATTCAGACCGACAGTGCCATAAATCCCGGTTCGTCCGGCGGAGCGCTGGTAAATATGTACGGTCAGGTGGTAGGAATAACCTCATCCAAGCAGAGCGGGAGCAATTATGAGGCTGTCGGCTTTGCGATACCGACGGTTACTGTCAAACGGGTTGTAACTCAGCTTATATCGGACGGAAAGGTGACCGACCGCGCAAAGCTCGGAATAACCTATAAGGAGCTTAATTCCGTGAGTGCGGAGCTGTCCGGCTCTAAAGCCGTAGGAATATATGTTGCCTCCGTAAGCAGCGACAGCGACCTTTACGGTAAGGTCAAGGAGGGCGATGTTATAACAAAAATAAACGGAGCAGATATAACCAATGATGATATCGTGCTTGATGTTATCGACAACAGCGCAGCCGGAGACACGATAACCGTTACCGTTGTAAGCTCGGATAATTCAACGGCGGAATATACAGCAAAGCTCGGAGCGAACGTCGGAGAATCAAGCTATAATCCCAACCTCGAAAGCAAAAGCAGCGATAACAGCGACTCGTCCCAGTCGGGCGGAACATTTAATTTCCCGTTCGGCGAGTAATATGTCGGGCAGCCGGACTTAATTTAAATAAGCTACAGTTTTAAAAGCGCCAATCGGTAAATTTCCTGATTGGAGCTTTTTTTGACAGCTTGTAAAACCCGAATTTTTACAAATCAATCTCCGGCGTATCGTTTGAATATTGAAAGATATATGTAATTTTGGCGTATTATGCAATTTATTATATTGTTTTTTCTAATGTCCTATGCTATTCTTTAAGCGCGGCACAGTTAATCTTATCTGTCCTTTTGGCGATATATTGACGGCGATACCGTTTCGTGCCTTTTAAAAATAAGACCGAAATAGTTCGGAGAGGAAAACCCGCATTCGGCTGAAATCTCCTGAATACTCTTTTCGCTGCTTAAAAGCATTTCCTTTGCCTTTGCAAGCCTGATTTCCAGAAAGAATTCCATGGGCGACAGACCGGTATATTTTTTAAAGCTGTGGTTCAAAGTGGATTTAGAAACGAAAAATTCCTCCGATATGCCGTTAAGGGTTATATTTTCCGCGAAATGCCTGTACATATAGGCGGTTATCTTCAGCATTATCGGCGGCATAGGCTTGCTTGAGTCGGAGGAACGGTCGTCGGTTTTGAAGTCTATTCTGCTTAATAAGAAAATGAAATACGAAAACAGAACCTCGCTGAAATATTGCTTATTGCTTTTCAGGTCTGCCGCCATACTCAGGATTTTTTGAATTTCCATATCCTCTCTTGACGAAGGCTTTATGATTTTCAGCCGCAGTCCGTTCAGAATTTCCGTCTGAATACTGTTCAGGTGCTTCGGTGAAACGTTAATGTTATACCTCGTAAACGCTCCGCCCTCTGTTTTGTGCATAATATGCGGAGGAATTATAATCAGGGTAGGTTCGGTTATCTCGTACATTCTGTTTTCAAGAAAGAAAAGCCGTTTTCCCTTTGTCAGATAGTATATTTCGTAGTGGGAATGGGAATGTAGGTCTGACATAGCGTTTGAGTGTTCGGTTTGCCTTTTGTTTATATCAATATAATTCATATCGGACTCCTGTTTGAGGTATATATTTATTCTGTTTAAAATAGTACTATTTTTAAATATATTTTGCAATAAAAATTTTAAAACGGAGTGATAAAAAATGGTTTACAGCGAAAAAAGTGTGTCTGACCTGAAAATAGCCTATATCGGCGGCGGCTCAAGAGGCTGGGCTTGGGGATTGATGTCGGATCTCGCGCAGGCAGGGGATATGAGCGGAGAGGTGTATCTCTATGATATCGATTATGAAGCCGCAAAGCATAACGAAATAATCGGCAACAGAGTAGCTGATATGGATAACTGCAAATCCGTATGGCGGTATAAGGCGGCGGAAACGCTGGGTGAGACGCTGCGGGGAGCGGATTTTGTTGTTATTTCAATATTGCCCGCAACCTTTGAAGAAATGCACAGCGACGTTCATACTCCTGAAAAGTACGGCATATATCAGTCGGTCGGAGATACCTCCGGTCCGGGAGGAATTGTCAGGGCGCTCAGAACCATACCTATGTATGAGGAAATTGCGCTTGCAATAAAGGAATACTGTCCGCAGGCTTGGGTTATCAGTTACACAAATCCGATGACCGTTTGTATAAAAACGCTGTATTCTGTTTTTCCTCAGATAAAAGCCTTCGGCTGCTGCCACGAGGTTTTCGGAACTCAGAAACTGCTTGTTTCGGCGGTTCGGGATATGCTGGAGATTGAGGAGCCTAAGCGCAGCGAAATCAAGGTCAATGTTTTGGGTGTTAATCATTTCACATGGCTTACCGGGGCAAAATACAGAAACACCGACCTATTCCCGTTATATAAGGAATTTGCCGATAAATATTATTATCAGGGCTATTTATCGGGTAAGGACGATAACTGGATGAACAATTCCTTTGCCTGCGCTCACAGGGTTAAATTTGACCTTTTTAAAAGGTTCGGATATATAGCCGCGGCGGGCGACCGCCATCTTGCTGAATTTTGTCCGGGCGATTGGTATCTCAAAAATCCCGAAACCGTCAGAGAGTGGATGTTCGGGCTGACAAGCGTTGAGTGGCGTAAAAACGACCTCAGGGAAAGGCTTGTCCGCAGCACGCGGCTTATAAACGGGGAAGAATCGTTTGATTTGAACCCAACCGGAGAGGACGGCGTTAAGCAGATAAAAGCGATACTCGGTCTCGGAGATATCGTAACCAATGTGAATATGCCCAATATCGGTCAGATTCCTAATCTTCCGCTCGGAGCGGTTGTTGAGACAAACGCATATTTCACAAGCGATACCGTTGTTCCGGTGTCTGCGGGAAATGTTCCTCTGAGCATATATCCTCTGATTTCAAGAATTTGCGGAGAACAGCAGCTGATTGTTAAGGCGGCGCTTGAAAAAGATCTTGATATTGCTTTTCAGGCGTTTACCTGTGACCCGCTGGTGCGTCTCAGCCTTAACGACGCTAAAAAACTGTTTAATGAAATGCTTGAAAACACCAAAGAATATCTCGGCGGATACGGTATTCCACTCATGTAAAATACCTGAAATATTCTCTGTATTCGGAAGGTGTCTGACGGTTTTCCGCCTTGAAGTTCTTGATGAAAATAACGGTGGAGTTAAACCCTACCTCCTCGGCTATTTTCTTAACCGGGTAAGACGTTGAAATCAAAAGCTGCTCGGCTGTTTTTATACGGTAATTCAGCAGATATTGATGCAGTGTTTTTCCTGTTTGCAGACTGAAAATCTTATTCAGATAATAGGGATGCAGGTTGAATTTGGCGGCAATATCGTCGTTTGAGATGTCCCGGTTAAAGTTCTTCTGTATGTATTCGATAATCTTGTTTACGCGCTCATTCTGATTTTTCGGAGTGAGCGCGTTTTTAACTATGTCTATAAGTAAATCCTTGAGCAGTATCGAGTTTTTTATACTGCTGAACTGCTCGGAAAAACGGTGCCTGAATATGATTTTTTCCATATCCGCCGCGGCAAACTGACCGTCGGTAATAAAAATCGGATTATTGAGAATATCGTTATCGCTGAATTTTTCGTTCAAAATATCGTCGTCTAAAACGGTATCGGCAGTAACCGGGAAAACCGGCTCGGTTTTGTGCCGCCGCTGCTGAGTGTAGTCATAATTTATCGATGTAAATAAAATCGGCTTTCTCAGAATAAATTCGTACGGCGTATTTGCGGGAATAATGAAAAAATTATTTTTTTTTAATTGCCGGCAAACGCCATTTATAACTATTTTTTCTTCTCCATCGTTGATAAAGAACATATGGTGGTCGATTGCCTTGTAAAGTCCCGGCTTTTTGTTGAGGGTTGCTTTCGCGGCATACCGTATGTAGGGGTTGATATCCGACAGCAGCATTGTCATTCTCCGTCCTTTAAATATATATTAAATTATACGCGCTGCTTTTAGAAAGTCAAGAGCTTAAAAAATTTGTTTTTATATATTAAGTTCATATGTTTGCCTTGAAAATTTCCGCTTTGATTTTATAATTGAATTATCAAAAGGCAATATAAAAGGTCGCGGTTATATGAATTTGAGCTTAATAGGACAGGGCATAGGAATTTTTGCAGTTGTTGTATCGCTGCTTGTTTTTCAGCAGCCGACGCCTAAAAGAATGTCAGCCTATAAATTTGCGGCGGATATTCTCTGGATAGCGCATTTTCTGCTTATAGGAGCTTACACCGGAATGTATACAACCGGCATCGCCGTGTTCCGCGAGATTGTTTTGATAAATCGGAAAAAACACCCAGTGCTTGATAAAAAAATATGGCTTGTGTTGTTTTGTATCCTGTTCTGCTCGGCGCTGATTTTTACCTGGAAAAATATTTTTTCGCTGTTTCCGGTTACGGCGTCCTGCATTGCAACGGCTGCGTTTTGGAAAAAGGAGGCTGCCTCCGTTCGGAAGCTCTCGCTTGTGGTTTCCGCGCTTATGCTGGTATACGGTATAGCAAGCCTTTCGGTTTCCGCAATTATAAACGAGACTATAACCGTTGCGTCAATTTTTGTTGCATTTATAAGATATAACCATACGGCAAAAAAATTAAAAATATGATGAGAGGAAGGCAGTAAAATGAAGGTAAGGTATGTTTATGAGGACGGACGGATTGCTGAAAGGGAGATAGAACCTGTAAAAGCAGAGTATGGCTTTTGGGCAGGAATATCCTCCGAAAATTTGCCATCGGGAATAAAGCACGTCGATTTTCTCTATGATTATTTCTGCGCAAACGCCGGAGACGACGGATATTTTCTTGTTCCCCGCGGACCTGAGGACGGAACGGTTTTAACCTATTTTAAAGAACGCAAAAACTGCGAGAGGGAATCAACCTTTGTTCATTTGGGGTGCTACGGCTTTTGCAGCGGAAAAGAATCGGTTATAGGAATAGTAAGCGGAATGAGATGCAGTCTCGGACTGATTGAGAGGGTATATAACGGAAAATATGAGCTTTTCCCGCGTTTCTATCTGGACGGCGATGCTGCCGAAGAGGATATACGCGTTGAGTTCCATAAAACCCAGAATACGGATTATTCGGCATTGGCGGGAATTTATCGGGAATATCAATTAACCGCAGGCGGCTGCACTTCGCTTTCTCAAAGAGCTGCTGAGGACCCGCGGCTTAAAAAGGCATCCGATGGGATTTCCGTAAGAATCCGCACGGCTTGGAAGCCGGCTCCGAGTCCGGTGTTGTTCCAAAATGAAGAGAATGAACCGGATGTAAAGGTAGGATGCTCGTTTGAACGCGCCGGACAAATAGCGGACGCCTGCAAACGCGAGAATATAGAAAATCTCGAATTTTGTCTGGTCGGCTGGAACTATAAGGGGCATGACGGCAGGTTTCCGCAGCTTTTCCCTGTTGAACCGACCCTCGGCGGAGAGACTGAGCTTAAAAAGCTTATAACAAAGGTTCAGGACTTAGGGTATGGAATTGTCTGCCATGACGACGCAACCCAGGCTTATCCCTGCGCCGATTGCTTCGACGAGGAATATCTGGTTAAAACAAAGGGCGCAACCGTTTTGGCTCAGCCGCAGATATGGTCTGGGGGACAACCGTTTAAAATCTGTCCGCAGAGGGAATATGAACGCTTTGAAATTGAAAATATGAAAGCGATAAGAGCTCTCGGCTTTGAAGGGATACATTATGTTGATGTTCTGACTATCGTTCAGCTGCCCAAGTGCTATGACCCGCATCATCCGTCGAACCGCACGCAGACCGCCGAGTGGTACCGCAAAATAATGAAGCTCTCCCGCGAGGTTTTCGGCGGATTTTCTTCCGAGGCGGGATTTGATTATGCGGCTGCTTTTACTGATTATGTTTTATACACCAACTTTAAAATCGAAAAGGAAAGAGACCTTCTTTGCGATGAATATATCCCGCTTTTCCAGCTGGTTTATCACGGCATAATAATGTATAATCCATGTACTTACACTTTGAATTACCCGGTTAAGGGCGCTCAGCAGCGGTTGAAGTTCTTTGAATGGGGCGGCAGACCTTTGGCAGTTTTCAACGCCAACTTTGCCGACGGTCAGCATTGGATGGGCGAGGAGGACTTATTCAATGAGACTGACGAACAGCTGAAAGAGAGCGTAAGGGCGCTAAAAATGATGTCCGACGATTATGAAATGCTCAAGCCGGTAAGATACGCCTATATGGAAAAGCATGAAAGGCTGAGCGACGGCGTTTATGAAACAACTTACTCAAACGGAATTAAGGTGCGTGTGGATTACAACAGAAAAACTGTTGATATGACCGGTAAACCGACGCTTTATGTAAAGTAATATTAAAAATCCGCGAATGAATTTAATTTCATTCGCGGATTTTTGTTAAAGGAGGATTTAATAATACTATCGGATAATATATTTAATTGAAAAAATTGAACAATTTTATTAAAATGTTAGAGTAATAAAATGTGCGGATGTGGGAAAATGCCGAAAATTCTTCAGAATTGCTTGCGATGTATGGTCGCAGAAGGACCTATCTGGGATGATATTAACGAAAGGCTGATTTATCTCGATATTTTAGGCAAATGCGTTTTTATATACGATTATTCGGGGCGGCTGAACGAGAGAATAGACGTCGGTCAGCAGATAGGCTGTATGGCGCTTTGCGAAAACGGCGATTTGCTGTGTGCTATGGAGGACGGCATATGCCGAATGGATAAAAACCGCAATATGACTCCGGCGCATCAGCCGCTTAAAATAAAGGGCAGACGTTTTAACGACGGTAAAGCGGGTCCGGACGGCTGCTTTTATCTCGGAACAACCGACGATAATAACAATGGCGCTTTTTACCGTCTGCGGGACGGTGTTCTTGAGGAGCTGTTTGACGGCTGCGGCTGCTCGAACGGTCTTGACTGGAGCGTTGACCGAAAAAGAATGTTTTACTGCGATACAAGGCAGCAGAGAATAGAGGTATTCGATTTCGATTGTGAAAATCACTCTTTGAAAAACAGGCGGACGCTTGTCGATATTCCCGAAAGTATGGGCAATCCGGACGGCTTTGCAATGGATGCCGATGATAACATATGGCTCGCCCTTTGGGACGGTGGCGCCGTTTTGAAGATTGATTCCTCAACCGGAAAAATATCAAAAAAAATAGAGGTTCCGGCGAGAAAGGCGTCCTGCTGCTGCTTTGCAGGGAGACAGCTTGACGATTTGATTATAACGACGGCTTCAATACGCGATGAAAATGATTTTCCGCTTTCCGGATATCTTTTCAGAGTAAAAACAGGTACTAAGGGTAAAAAAACTTTTAGATATAAATATTGATTTGGGAGAGAAAAGAAATGAAAAAGAAATGCGCATTGGTGACAGGAGCGGTCAGAAATTCCGGACTCGGCATAGCCCGAAAGTTTTTGGCGGAGGGAGTGCCAACCTTTATAACAAGCCGCATTGAGGATGACGCGGTAAGAGCTGCAAAGGAGCTGTCCGAGGAATTTTCGGTTCCGTGCTTCGGTATCGGATATTCTCCGAGAAACGCCAAAGCGGAAACCGAGCCTATGTTCCGAAGAATTTCCGAAGAGGGATATTATGTCGATTCGCTTGTATGCAACGCGGCGGATCTCGGAAGATGGATGAATCCTCTTACGGTTGACGCGGATAAGTGGGAGGACGTTATTCTTACGAATATTATGGGATACTTTTTGCCGTCCCGTGTTGCGGTAAGGGAAATGCTTGCAAACGGCGACCCGAAAACCGGAACGATAGTTTTTATAGGTTCGATAAATTATAAAGACGCGCTGACCGAAAGAAGCGCTTACATAGCGACAAAGGGCGCTATCCGTTCAATGACAAAAGGACTGGCTCTTGATTATGCTCAATACGGCGTGAGAATAAACTGTATCGCTCCCGGTCCCATATGGACAACGCGGTATGACGAATGGACGCCTGAGGAGGCAAAGCGCCGCAGGGCGAATGTTCCTCTCGGAACCATAACAACAAAGGAACAAATGGGCAATGCCGTATGGTTTCTTTCTTCCGAAAGCTCGCAGAATATGACCGGCTCTGTGCTTACGATTGACGGCGGCGTAGATTGCCTGTCTCCGGATATCAACAAAATATAGAACGGTTATAAGCCAAGTATGCAGAGATTGTTTTTTCTGAACGGAGGAAAAATATGAAATTCATTTTCGGAGCTATAAAAAGATTTGATGACAGCGCGCTGAGAATGGCGCGCCAGCTCGGCTCACAGGGCTTTCATTTCAACACACCGCCGATAGCTTCGGCGGATGAGAAATTCTGGAGCTTAACGGCGCTTAAATGGCTCAGAGAGTATACCGAGAGCTTTGAAATGAAACTGGAAATGATAGAAAATGTTCCGATACGTTTTTTCGATAAAATATTATTGGGTCTCCCCGGACGGGATGAGCAGATAGAAAATTATATAAAAACCGTCCGTAATATGGGAAAAGCGGGTATACCGATTTTGGGACACCATTTTTGTCCTACATGGGCGTGGCGGACGTCGGTTGAATTCCCTTACCGGCTCGGAGCATTTGTTTCTGCATACGACCATTCGGTTCACGAGGCATTGCCTAACGCATACACCCAAAGCAAGGACCATATGGTACGTCAAAATCCGGATATTGCTCCGCCGGCTGCTGAGGATTTATGGAATAATTTTACATATTTTATAAAGGCTGTTCTTCCTGAGGCGGAAAAAGCCGGAGTTAAGCTCATAACTCATCCGTCTGATCCGCCGATTGCCCATGTCGCCGGAGTAGACAGAATTTTCATCAGTCAGGACGATTATCGCAGGGCTGAGAAAATAACCGGCAGCGACGCATGGGGAATTAACTTCTGTATGGGAACATTTTCTCAGCTCGGAGGAGAGAAATGTCTGCTCAATATGATAAATGAATTTGTACCCAAAGGAAAAATTCATCTGATTCATTTCCGTGACGTTCAGGGAACCGTTGAAAAGTTCAACGAATGCTTTATAGGCGAGGGAAGATACGATCCCGCCGTAATTATGCGTGCGTTAAAAAAGAACGGATACAAGGGTCTTGTTCTTGACGACCATGTTCCGTTCCTTACCGATGATTCAAATTGGGGATATAAGGCTCGAGCATATACCTACGGATATTTAAAGGGAATGGACAGGATGCTGGAGTCCTTTGAGTAGGCAGGCTCGGGGCAGCGGGATTTAAGCGTGCTGAGTTATCTTTCTGAACTCAGCCGGCGATATTCCCGCCTGCCTCTTAAACATATATGAAAAATACGATGTATTGCTGAATCCGCATTTTGCCGAGATATAGCTTATTTTATAATCGGTTTCGGAAAGCATTATTTTGGCATTCTGAAGGCGGATTGATAGTAGAAAGCTTATCGGAGATGAATTTGTCTCGGCTTTGAACATTTTCAGAAAATAGCTTTCGCTCAGATTGCTTTGAGCGGCAAGCTGGCTCAGGGTTATCGGCTTTTCATAGTTATCGCGCATATATTTACAGGAGTTTTCTATAAGCTGATTCTTTTCGACAAACGGGGAAATGCGGGCGTGAAAAACATCTGTAAGCACCATACAGAACAGCTCGTTGATAAGCAGGTCGGTCATAAGCGGATCGGCGTTTTTGGACTTTACAAAGAGCAGCTTGTCAAAAATTCTTATATAGTCTGAGGTATGATGCGGTATGAAATGCGACGGTATCTGCTGTAAAACAGGATTATCCGAGAGAGGCTGCAAGGGCTTTGAAATGTTGCGGTCATAGTTTATTTCTCTGCCCGGAATATGAGAAAAATCCAGCGTAAGAACATATGTGTTGTACTGTCCGCTGTTTGTGCAGTAATCTCCCGGCTTGCGAAAAATAATATCACCGCCGTTTATTGAAAAAAACTCATCGTTTATGCTCAGTGTACGGGAGCCTTTAATATGAAAATCAAGCTCATAATCGGTAACAAGCCGCCTGTCAATGCCGTCTGTTCCGACGGTATCAAAAATAAACTTATTTATTTCCAATACATTTGCATTTATCAGCTGATTTTGTTCTTTCATCGTCAATTCTCCGTTCGCGGTATGGATATATTTCCATTATACATACAAGTATCCTTAATTGCAAGAATAATTTTTTACGGATAAAATCAAATTATTGTATAAACAAAAATTGATAGCTGCTGCTAAAGAATGTTGATAAATCAGGCGTTTTGACGGACTTTTGGAAAAAATTAACTTTAAAAATCTGTTTTATAAAGGATGATATTCTTATATAAAACAAGAGTATATTGCATTGATTATTTATCTGTATTGTGCTACAATTTTTATAATGATTAGATAAATATTTGTGCAAAATGTTTTTGACGGAATGGGGGATTTTAATGAGCCGCAGACTGATAGCCGCTGCAGCAGCTTCGTGCGTTTTAATATCGGCTTTGGCAAACCCGTCAGTCTTTGCCGAGACGGCGCCGGGAGACATAAGCTCAGAAACGGTATTATTATCGTCCGGGTCCGGGGACTATGCGGAATATATTTCAAAATACAATAATCAAACGGAGCATTCGCAGACCGAGGTCTTAAAGACGGTTAATTCTGAAATTTCGTCGGAAGAAATAACGTTTGAAATTGAAGTTCTTAATTCGGGTCTATACAGCCCGATATTAAAATATAAGGCGTTGGATGAGGGAACCTCCGAGTTTCTGATTTCGATGAAGATAGACGGCGCTTATCCGTTTGAAGAAGCGAGGCAGCTCAGCTTTCCGCGCTTTTGGAAAACCGGCGATATCCGCGTTGACGGTCTCGGAAACGAGTTTTCCCCAGAGGCGTCAGCCGCCGATATGCTTATGGAGAGCGCCGCGTCAGACTCAAGCGGCTGGTCGGCGGACGAATACAAGCTTTGGCTTGACGCGGGAACTCATTCTGTCAGCCTTTCTGCCGCAGACGGCGTTATGCAGCTTGAACAGCTGCGGCTTGTTTCGGCAGCTTGTACACCATACGGCGGTAAAACAGACGGAAAAAGCAATTATTCCGGCAATCAGATAGTGATTGAGGGTGAAAATCCGTATCTTTTAAGCAGCTATTGGCTTATCCCTAAGTCGGATAACACCAGCGCGTCGGTAACTCCGCCGAGCAATTCGGCAAATAAGGTGAATTATATAGGCGGCGGAAACTGGAAAACTGCCGGCGAAACTATTTATTGGAGATTTTCCGCAGAAAATGACGGCTACTATCAGATAGGTTTTACATACAGGCAGTCGGCTGTTATGAACGGCAGCGTTTACCGCAACCTGAAAATCGACGGCGTTTGTCCGTTTGAACAGGCGCGGCAAATTCCGTTCAGGTATTCAACAAAATGGCAGAATACTGTCTTTTCCTCCGATGAAAATGAGCCTTATCTGATTTACCTGTCCGCCGGAGAGCATATTCTCAGTCTTACTGCAACGCCGGGACCGATAGCGGAAATAAGCAGGAATTTAAAAGACACCGTTTCC
The DNA here is from genome assembly GCA_934477125.1 of uncultured Eubacteriales bacterium. Taxonomy (GTDB): domain Bacteria; phylum Bacillota; class Clostridia; order Oscillospirales; family Acutalibacteraceae; genus UBA737. Next base: position 201,635 of record CAKSOL010000001.1, read on the forward strand.
GATCTCGGTTCGTTATATATGGATATAACTATGATAACCGGAGAAACAGTTGACAGCTACCGCGATTATGAGCTGTTCAGCTCGGTTCAGAATATGGAGAGCCGGGTTAAGAGGTGTTTCGATAATCTTTCAAAGGCTTCGGAGGATTTATCCTCTCTCGGAAAGCAGGGCAGCGGCTCATACGACTCAACAATCAAGGCAATGATGCAGATTCTCGGTAAGATGCTGGATAATAAGTATACCGCTCATCGCTATGTAAGCGATTATTATTCAACCTATTGCTCCCTCGCCTCAACCCTTAACGAAATGCGGGATATGCCGCTTGACCTTGACAGAATTATTTTAGCCTCTCCGGAAAAGCAGATAAAATTCAACAGCGCCGGGGCGTTAAGGCAATTCGGATTTTCCGCTGTAAAATTCCTGAAATCCTTCATCGGAAATTATAATAATATTTCCGGTGTATCCGATGCCGAGGAGCATCTGACAATCTGGGTGAACTGGGGCAGGGACCAGGCGCAGATATTAAACGCGCTGATACAGTCGGATTTTACTCCTGAGTATTCTATGCCGGTGAATGTCAGAGTAACAAACGCAACAATAGTGCAGTCGGTTCTGTCGGGAAATCAGCCGGATATAATTCTTCAGCAGCCGCGGAGCGAGCCGGTAAATCTTGCAATACGCGGAGTTCTTTTAGACCTTAACGAATTTGACGATATCGGCGAGGTTCTTGCAAGATTTCACAGCGGCGCGGAGATACCATACAAGTATAAGGACGGTCTGTATGGTCTTCCCGATACTCAGACCTTCAATTTGATGTTTTACCGCACGGATGTGTTTGAAAGACTCGGACTTTCTGTTCCGAAAACCTGGGACGAATTTGCAACTGTTTGCAGACTGCTTTCAAGAAATAATTTGCAGGTATGGCTGCCGTATACGCAGATAACCAATACTACACAGGTCAATACAGGCGTCGGCAGTCTGACGCTGTTCCCCTGCCTGCTTTTGCAGAACGGACTCGGACTGTATTCGGAGGACGGCAGAGCCTCAACGCTTTCAAATGCGGATGTTATCAAGGTGTTTGAATACTGGACGGATTTTTATACCAAAATGAAGCTGCCGATAACAATGAATTTCTATAACCGTTTCAGAACGGGAACCTGTCCGCTGGGAATAAGTCAGTATACTACATATACAACCCTTAAAGCCGCAGCTCCCGAAATCGACGGACTCTGGAGCGTATCCTCTATACCGGGGACAGAGCGGAAGGATGGAACAGTCAATTCCTCATCGTCCGGAGGGGGGACGGGCTGCTGTATTCTGAAATCAACAAATTATAAATCGGCAGCTTGGAATTTCCTTAAATGGTGGACTTCAGCGGATATTCAGTTCAAATATACAAATAATCTCGAATCCGTTTTAGGTCCTACCGGCAGAGTTGCGGTTTCAAACGCGCAGGCTCTCGAAAAAATATCCTGGGACAGAAATATGAAGTCTGATATCATTGAGGCTTGGAATAATGTTCAGGAAGTGCCGGAGGTTCCGGGCAGCTATTATGCTTCGCGAGCCATTGACCTGAGCTTTTGGAGCGTTGTAAACGAAAACAGCGTTCCGAAGGACGTTCTTCTGAGAAGGAGCGCAGAGGTCGATACGGAAATCGAGCGGAAATGGAAACAATACGAAAACCGTTAATGAAAGGCGGAGAAAAATGACGACGAAAAGCAGAAATGCACGCAGCGGCAGAATGACAAAGGAGAACAGGACTTATGCTATCATTTTACTTCCCTTTATGCTGCTGTTCTTTATCTTCACTATTTTGCCGGTTTTAGCGTCGGTTTTTCTGAGCTTGTTTGATTATGACACAGTATCTGCGCCTATTTTCTCAGGATTTGACAATTATCTCAGAATGTTCGTCAGCGATCAAACCTTTCCAGCCGTTATCGGAAACACCTTGGAAATAGCGGTTATAACCGGTCCTATCAGCTTTTTCCTCGCTTTTATATTGGCTTGGATGATTAACGAATTTTCTCCGGTTGTCAGAAGTATACTGTCCTTTCTGTTTTATGCGCCGGCACTTGTCGGAAACGCATATTATATATGGCAGATTGCTTTTTCCGGCGACAGCCTCGGCTATATCAACAATTTTCTGACAAGCTTCGGATTTATAACTACTCCTATCCAATGGTTTAAGGATACACGCTACAATATGATAATCATTATGGTCATATTGCTTTGGATGAGTATGGGTGTTTCCTTTCTTTCAAATATTGCCGGACTTCAGAATGTTAATTCCGAGCTGTATGAGGCGGGAGCTATCGACGGCATAAAGGGAAGATGGGCAGAGCTTTGGTATATAACCCTGCCGTCAATGAAGGATATACTGCTTTTCAGCGCTGTTATGCAAATTCAGACTGTTTTCGCGGTAGGTCCGGTTATAACTCAGCTTGCAGGTTATCCGAGCTCAAATAACTCTGTCGATACTATTGTTTCGCTTATAACCGACGTCGGAACGGAGCGCTATGAAATGGGCTATGCCTCCGCGCTGTCAGTTGTGCTGTTTCTTATGGTTTTATTCGTGCGGTTTGTTGTCGGAGGGCTGTTAAAGCTTATCGGCAAGCAGGACCGCTGAGGAGAGGTGGAAAAACGTTGGCAAATCAAAGACCGAGATACCGCAGATATACGCGCTCAAAGGCGGGCAATGCTTTTTATTTTGCCCTTTTGATTTTAGCGGGACTTTTTTCCGTTCTGCCGCTTATATATTGCCTGATAACCTCTTTTAAGCCGCTGGATGAATTGCTTTTGTTTCCGCCGAAATTCTTTGTCAGCAGACCGACGTTTGAAAACTATAAGGCGCTGCCTTCGCTGCTGAATAAATTGCAGGTTCCTATGGCAAGGTATATTTTTAACAGCTTTTTTGTCGCCGCCTTTTCAACCTTTCTGCATATCATAGCGGCGTCGCTTGCGGCATTTGCCTTTTCAAAATCAACTCTTAAATACCGCAAAGTGCTGTTCCTTGTTGTTCAGGTAATGCTTTTATATAATGCATATACTCTCAGCGTTCCGAGATATCTGATATTCAGCTGGCTGAGAATAATCGATTCATACTGGGTTTATATTCTCCCCGCTATTCCGTCGGCTATGGGTTGCTTTTTGATGAAGCAGTTTATAGATGTCGGCATCCCGGACGCGCTGCTTGAGGCGGCGAGAATTGACGGCTCCGGAGTTATCAGAACCTATTGGCAGATTGTTATGCCGATGGTTAAGCCCGCCTGGATGACATTGCTGTTGTTTTCGTTTAAGGATATGTGGTCGATAGTTCCTGCAGGAACTATTTTCAGCGAGGAGCTGAAAACTCTCCCGCAGGTAATGTCGTCGATAACCTCATCCGGTCTTGCGCGGCAGGGAAGCGCGATGGCGGCAACGGTTATACTGATGATTCCGCCCATCATCGTGTTTATGCTGTCCCAAAGCAGTGTTATTGAAACTATGAGCAGTTCCGGTATCAAGGAATAAGAGCTTTACCGAACGGAGATAAAAATGTTGAAAAAGTTTTTTAAAATTATTATTGCTCTGACAGTACTGCTTGGCGTATTCCTTACGCCGCTTACCGCGTTTGCAGCGGTTACGAATACATATACCAATATAAACGAGGCGGACGGCTCCGTAAGAAATGCGGTAAGCAGAGAAACCTATGAGCCGGCAAAGCTCATACGCGCCTCCGATTTCGGGCTCAGCGGAACATTTGAGGATATTTCCGACCTGTTTTGCTATAATAATCAGCTTTATGCGCTTTGCAGCGCCGAATCCGAGATAGTTGTTCTGAATGCGGATTATTCATTCAGCCGTGAAATTGTTTTAAAGGATGAAAACGGAGAAAAGATTCCGCTGGAGGGCGCAAAGGGCATTTTTGTTGACAGCGATATTCTCTATCTATGCGATACCTCCAACGGACGCGTCCTTCTTGCCGATATGAACGGCGCTGTAAAGGGCGAGTGGGGAATACCGGACTCGGACGCAATACCGGAGGGCTTTTTGTGGCAGCCTACGCGTATAGCCAAGGATAAGGACGGGTATTTTTATATTCTCGGTCAGGGCTGCTACTACGGAGCTATGGTGTTTGCCCCGAACGGGGAATTTACCGGATTTTTCGGTTCAAACCGGGTTGAATCATCCGTACTTGATACACTTTCGTATCTTTGGGAGCTTGCAACAAGCAATGAAACCAAAAAGGCGTCATCTATGAAAACTCTGCCGTATTCATTTGTTGACCTTTGCTTTGACAGCGACGGCTATATGATTACCTGCACCGGCACATCACACGTCAACAGCAATAAAAAGGGACAAATCAACAAAATAAGCCCCAACGGAGCAAATATTCTTTTTAAACGTGATATAGACGGCAGCTTTTCGGGATCATCAAACGTAAACTTCCTCGAAAGAAAGGTCGTTTCGAGAAAGGGCTCAGCCAGAGTTCAGAATATAATTGCGGTAGATGTCGATGAAAACGGCTATATGTTTGCTTTGGACAGCACATACGGACTTATATATGTATACGACCGTGAATGTAATCTGATTTCTGCGTTCGGCGGCGGAGTAGGCGGCGGGGAAAGGCTCGGAAACTTTGTTAAGGCATCCTGTCTGACCTTTTTTAACGGCAACATCGTCGTAGGTGATGCTGACGGGAAATCCATTACCGTTTTTTCAGCTACGCCTTACGGCAAGGCTCTTTTGCAGGCACAGAATCTTTACCTTTCGGGAGATTATGATGAGGCTGAGCCGTTTTGGCAGAGGGTTATGGCTTTGGATAAGAATAATCAGCTCGCTTTCAAGGGAATGGCTATGATTTGCTATAACCGCGGCGATACGTCGGGCGCTATGTCATATGCGCGTGCGGGACTTGATTACAGCGTATACGATATGGCGTATCAAAAGGTTTTCAAGGGCTTTATAACCGATAATTTCATTTGGCTGTTTCCGCTGCTCGTTTTATCCGTCGGAGCTGTAATCGGACTGATTATTTATAAGGCGAAAAAGCAGATTGTATGGATAAAGCAGCCGAAAGCGCAGGTCGCATTATCAGCTGTCGCCCATCCTTTCAGGGCTTATTCGGCAGTTAAATATAACGGTCAGGGCTCTTATGTCATTGCCGGAGCTATTTTGGCAATGTTCTTTATTGCATCTCTTATCAAAAAGGTCGGTTCCGGATTTTTATATACAGATATTTCGGTACGTAATTATAACGTATTTGTAACATTGGCTCAGACGGCGGGACTGATTTTTCTCTGGTCTGTGGTAAACTGGCTTATGTGTACTCTGTTTCAGGGCAAGGGCAGCTTTAAGGATGTGTTTGTAAGCTCCTGCTATGCTCTGACTCCGCTTACGGTATACACATTCATAAGAGTAATACTGTCATATATTCTTCCGCTTTCCGGAAAGGGATTGCTTGACGGTATATATGCGGTTGTGCTGCTGTATACGTTTTATCTGCTGAGTGTTGCTATGATAACCGTTCACGAGTTCACGTTTTCAAAATTCCTGCTCAGTACTGTTGTTACGGTTCTGTGTATGATATTGACCGTATTCATTATATTTATGATTATTATTCTGCTCCAGCAATTCTGGAATTTCATTTATTCCGTTATCGTTGAGGCTGTTTACAGATAGGAAAGGGGGAAAATGACGTGAGATTAAAGTCCTTATCGGTGTTTTTAGCCGCCGTGCTGCTTATGCTGTCGGCAGGCTGCGCAAAAACCCCCTCCGCCGGAAAGAAATATAATCTTAAAACTCCGGAAGCGAGTATTGATTCCTGTATTTTAGCGGAAAACTCCGAGCTGCGGCTTTCCTGGAACGACGAGCTGAAATTTGTCGTTCTGGAAAATCTGAGGGACGGAAAAATATGGTCCGCAGTTCCGTATGACTATTATTCGTCGGGAGGGACGAGCGCAAACGTTAATTCCTCGGTAAATATAACCGTAAACAATGCAAACACGATGATGACCGAAACGCTCCGCGGCTACTCGGAGGCCAACGAGGGCGGACGGGTTTTCTCAAAGAAGATTGACAACGGCGTAAGGGTTGTGTATTGCTTTGATGCGTATAAAATTTCGGTAACTGTTGACTATACGCTTGAGTCAGACCATTTAAAAGCAACCGTTGACCCACGGAGGATTGTTGAGGGAGGGGATTTTCAGCTTGTTTCGGTGTCGCTTGCGCCGTTTATGTGCTCAGTAAGCAACGGTCAGCCGGACTCATATCTGTTTGTTCCTACCGGTTCCGGGGCGCTTATGTATCCTGATGAAAGAGTCGACGGAACCCGCGAATACAGCGGTGAGGTATACGGCGATGAGGCGGCAAGGATAATGCCGGAGAATATTCTTGATGATGAGCAGATATATATGCCGGTGTTCGGAGCAAAGGCGGGAGAGTCCGCAATATTGGGAATTATTTCCTCAGGCGCTCCTCTTGCTTCAATTTCCGCTGAAGCAGGTAACGAAAGAACCGGATATTCGACCGTTTATCCGACCTTTTCATTCCGCGGGTATGACGCTTACCCGACTAAGCTTTGGGTGTTCAACCGTCAGGATATTAAGCAGGCATCCTCGGTTAAGGCATCGTCTGCGGCAGTTGTTAATTATTATCCTTTAAGCGGCGGGGACTCAGATTTTATAGGAATGGCTGAGCGCTACCGCCGGTATTTGACCGAAAATAAAAAGCTGAAAGCCGCTGATTCGTCGGAAGAGCTTTACCGCCTTGAAATTATAGGAGGTTCGCTTGTTGATACCGCCGCCGGAGGTGTTCCGCATAAAAGGCTGTCGGTTATGACCTCGTTTTCCGAGGCAGCTGAGATTATAAAGGATGCGGCTGACGCAACGGGCTTAAATCCCTCGGTTGAGCTCAGGGGATTCGGGAAAAACGGGCTGAATTTCGGAGAAATTGCCGATGGCTTTAAATTCGGCTCAAAATTCGGAAAATCATCTGAGCTTTTCGATTTCTGCAATTCGGAGAAAATTCCGGTATACATGAATTATGACCTGATGAGGTTCAGCAAGTCCGGCAGCGGATTTTCCTACCTCGGAGACAGCGCGCGAAGCGCGTCACTGCATATCGCGGAGCTTTATAATATAAATACCCCGCTGCGGGACTACGATAAAAGCACGGCATACCGTTTTTTAAGTCGCGAAAAGCTGAGAACTGCTGCGGAAAAGCTTGCAGCCGCCGCAGAAAAGCAGAATATTAAAAATATCAGTCTTGATTCCCTCGGCTATATAGCGTATTCCGATTTCAGCAATGTTAAATACGCCGTAAAAGGCAATATTGATAAGGATGTTTTAGAAATTATTTCCTCGCTCCAAAAGAGCGGATACGGCGTTTCGGTATGCGGCGCTAACGATTATGCCGCAGCGGGAGCAGATAAGATTTATTCCGTTCCTCTCGATAACGGCGATTATTTTGCTTTTGACTGCTCCGTTCCGTTTTATCAAGCAGTATTTTTAGGAAGCAAGTCTATTTATTCGGGAGCGGTGAATACTGCGGAAAATTACCGCAAAGCGGTTATGCAGGCTGTTTCGACCGGAGTAAGACCGTCATATTCCGTAGCGTTTGACTGCGATATACTTACTTCGTCGTCAAGCAATTACAGGATTTACGGCACAAAATGGTCTGATATATGCCTTGATATTTATGAGGATATAAAAACCTATTCAGATTTTTACCTTAATATATCCGGCTGCGGTATTTCAGATTATCAGCTGCTCGGAAGCTGTATCACAAAAACGGTTTTTGAAAACGGTACCGAAGTTTATGCTAATCATTCCGCTGCTGCCGCAGACTCGGATGTCGGAGAAATAGAGGGCTACGGCCTGCGGATAATAATTGAACGGTAAGGGGGTTAAACGGTGAAGAAAAAGAAAAAATCCAAAGGTCTTGACGCTGTTAAAGCCCGCTACGGTTATATTTTTGTTGCGCACTGGATATTCGGCTTGATAGTATTCTTCGCGTTTCCTCTTATCAGCTCGGTAAGATACGCCTTCAGCAATGTCAGTATCGGAGATACAGGACTTGAAATCAAGCTTGCAGGCTTCAAAAACTTTGCTGAAATTTTTGGGGTCGACGCAAACTATCTGAACAATCTCCGCGATTCCATAGGCTCAATTATTTATTCAATACCTGTTATAATAGCGCTCAGCCTTATAGTCGCCGTGCTTTTGAATCAGCAGTTTGCCGGCAGAACGCTTTACCGGGCGATCTATTTTCTGCCTATAATAATTTCCGGTTCGGTTGTTATGTATCATATGACCGGCGCATACGTTCAGGCTCCTCTGTTTACATTTACAAGCGGCGATGAGTTTTCATACGGAAGCCTGATAGACTTTAAAGCCATAATAGAGGATCTGAGCCTACCGACGCAGATAAGCGACCTGCTTTCAAGCCTTTTGGGAAATATTTTCGGTCTTATCTGGAATACAGGTGTTCCGACTGTTCTGTTCCTTGCCGGACTGCAAAGCATCTCCCCGTCGCTTTATGAGGTATCGAAAATTGAGGGAGCTAATAAGTGGGAGGAATTTTGGTATATAACCATTCCTATGCTGCGGAATGTTATAACGCTTGTAATTATTTACACGATGATAGACCTGTTTACAGCGCTCAATAATCCCGTTATGACGCAGGCGTATTCGCTTATGCAGAATAAGCAGGTTTATGATACCTCCTCCGCAATGCTTTGGACCTACTTCGGCGTTGTAGGCCTTTTGATGATTATAGTTTTGGGAATTTACAACCGCTTTTGCTTAAGAAAGTGGGAATAATAAGATTTAATACAGAGGGTGGTTATTCGTTATGATTTTGTCAAATGGTTTTTCTCTGCCGTTTAAAAAGCTTTTATGCTGCGTTCTGGCAGGAACGGTTTTGGCGCTTTCCTGCTTTTGCTCGTTTAAGCTTGCCGTTTCGGCAGACAATCAGACGGCTTTGAGCGATAACTCCGTTTTCAGCGATGATTTTAACGGAACCGGGCTGAACGAGGCATGGAAAAGGCAGCAAACCGCAGACGGATACGATTGCTCCGTTTCATCCGGAAGCATTAAATTCGCAAAGCAAAATTATGTCCGCTCCGCAGTTTATCTTGACGGCGCCGAATATCATAAGCTAAATCAGCGCGCAGCGATTGATTTTGTTTCGGAGAACGGTAAAAAACAGGTGCTGTGGCTGCGTTTCGGCTCATACGGCGACCAGTCAAAATCAAGGGGCTCCCTTTGCCGCGGATATTACATTCAGTATGCCAGCGGAGGACAGGAAATATTTATCCGCCGCTGGGTAAACGTCAACAATCAGAACGTTATGCATGATGTAATCGGTTCGTTCGGCTGGAACAGGGTAATTTCAAACGGCGTAAAATGCCGTATGGAATTGGTGGCAACAGGCTCATCGCCTACTCTGCTGACTGCTAAAATATATACCTTTGACGAGGCAAAGCAGGCTTGGAAAACGGTATTTTCCAACAGCTATATAGATAATACACCGGAGCTTCAGCAGAAAGGGACCTGCGCAATTTCCGGCGACGGCTCGCCGAATGTCGCTATAGACGCAGCTGAATATTCTTCAACCGATAATGTTGAGGGCAATTACTATGTTCAGAAAACCTCAAATTGCAGGAACGGCGTATACAGCACATTCGGTCAGGTAGTTACATTAGAGCCGGGAAAGGAATATGTTTTTTCGGCGAGACGGAAAACCGCCGAAAAACAGGCAACACTCTGGATTGAGTATTCCAAGGATGAAAACGGAAAAATAACAAACGATACGCGGCTGCTGACCGATATCGGCAGCTGTGAGACCGACACAATAGGCGGATACAATAAGCTTACCTGTAAATTCAGACTGCCGTCAGCCGGAATTGAAAATAACAATACATACTGCTGGGTCAAAAACAGCCAGAAGTCCGGCAGAGCGCGGGTTATCGTCGGATTCAGAATTGACGGAGAGGAAAAAACCGGAACATTTACGCACTTTGAGATTTATGCCGCCGATGATGAACAAAAAACCAACCTTATAGTTAATCCGGACTTTAAAATGGGTCTGTACGGCTGGGATGATAATTTCGGAACCTCCTCTTATGCGGCATGGTATCCGTGCGCTGAGGGTGAGGCACTGTCCGCAAACGAAAGAGTTGAGGTCGTTTCTGCCGACAATGAGAAATATGAGGAAATTTTCGGGGTTCCGAAAGTAAGAGAACCTATGACGTTTTTGCCAAACGCTTACAGCAGGCTTACAAATGACAGGAAACTTAATATCGGTTATCTTGGCGGTTCGGTAACGAGCGGCTATGGTGCTTCCGATCAGGAAACCGCTTCATGGCGAGGGCTTACGACAAGCTGGTTTAGAACCAAATTCCCGGATGCTGAAATTTCAGCGTTCAACGCCGCTGTCGGTTCAACAGGTTCCTATTCGGCGGCTTTCCGCTATCAGAGAGAGGTGGCTCCCAAATCTCCGGATGTTTTGTTTATCGAGTTTGCGGTAAACGATTATTATGATAAGCTTACCTACGCGCAGTCGTTAAGAGCTGCCGAATCGGTCGTAAGAGCCGCTTATGAATATAATCCGTTTGTCGAAATAGTCGTTATTTTAACGGCGGATAAATGGTGCAGAACAGAGGAATACGATTGTTATCGTGCTTTAAAGAATATTGCCGAAGCATACGACCTTATGTGCATTGATATACGGAAGGACTTTCTGGCAGGACTGAGCGACGCAGAATATGCGAATTATATGTGCAATTCATCGGACGGAGTTCATCCTAACGACGCGGGGTATGCAAAATACTTTGAGCTTATCAGGGAAAAGCTCGAAAGAGATATTATATTGGAGTCTCCGAAAACGGTTGAAATGAAGCCTAAAAAGCTCCCTGCCTCCAATATATCCTCTGAGCCTCTTATGATGAACGGCGACAGCGTACGACCTGACGTGATACAGCTTGAAGGCAATAGCGGCTGGCGGGTTAAAAACGAATCCTTTTCATCACTCGGCAATAGAGGTTATTCTTCTGTTTTGACCGCTTCACAACCGGGTAGCGAGTTTTCATTTAATTTCTTCGGAACGGATATAGGGCTGTTTATCGGCAGGGGCAGCGATTGCGGAAAGATTTCGGTAACGGTTGATAATGGGACTCCGGTTATAATTGACAGTTATCGGGCAAACTCAAATCACGGCATTGCAATTTGCGGCTGGAATCGTTTGGAAAAGCAGCACAGCGTTAAGGTAAGGCTGCTCAGCGAAAAAAATGCCGAAAGCGGCGGAACGGCTTTCACAATCGGCGCTTTTCTGCTTAACACCACCCCAACGGTCGATCCGGGCAAAAATTATATGGTTCAGAATATGGGACTGCGGGATTACGGAAAATTCGGTCAGGTGTTTAAGCTGGATAAAAACGGAAGATATTCGTATTCGGTTTCTTATAAATATCTGAATCAGAACGAAAGCATGCCGATAATTATGTATAAGACCTCTGCCGGTCCGGCTTTCAGGCAGCTGACATCGTTTACGGTCTCAGAAAATGAAGAATATTACCGCAATACATATGAATTTACAATTCCTGATGATGCTTACGATACAGACGGAGGGAAAGCCGAGATTATGGTTGGCTATACCTACGGAAGGAAAAATTCGAGCGGATATTTCTATAATTTTGAGCTGTATGACCTGTCTGACGGCTCAAAAACAAACCTTTTTGTCAATCCGCTGTTTAAACAGGGCTTTAAGGGCTGGACCGGCGACTCTCTCGGATATACTCCTGTTGACGCCGAGGGTGAGTTTACCTTTGGCGGCGGCGATGCAAAAATCAAGCCGGCTGACGAGAATATTTTCAAGAAAAAAACTTTGTCCGGGAAATATATGGTTCATAACACAGGAAAAACCAATTATATGAAATTCGGACAGCTGTTTGAGGTTGAACCCGGTTCATCATATGAGCTTACCTGTCTTGTTAAGTATATGAAACCCTCCTCCTGCGCTCCTATTGCGCTTTATTTCAGAAAATCCGATCCGAATACGCATTACGTAATAAACTGGAAAGAGGCAATCGATGATAAGGACCATAGTTCCTTTGCGGGGAAGTTCACTGTACCGGATGATGCAAATGTTTTAGCTAACGGAAAGGTCGAATTATTTGTAGGATATACGACCGGCGCTGTCGGAGCGGACGCTTATTTTGCAGATTTTGTTTTATACAACACAGCGGATGAAACAAAAACCAATATGTTCGCAAATGCCGACTTTAAATTCGGACTTCTGCATTGGCGCTGCGCACCGAGGGTGGCTCCTGTGAATGAATACGGTATACTGACATTCGCGAATAACTCCTCGGAATTGCTCCCGTATACTCCATCGCTGTTCATTAACGACTCAAACGACCACTTTATCGATGACGGCGACTGGTATTCGCAGTTCGGAGAGGACGAGAACTTTGAAACGTGGATGAAACGCGTAGGCGCATATTATGAAAAAACCGAGCATTCCGGCGAGGACGGCGAATGGATAACAACGACTACCGAAAAATGGATCGAGGGCAATAGCGGCGGAGGCGAGGCAGAACCCATAATCAAACGCCGCCTGAAAAGAAAAGCCGTTACGGTATACGACGATTATACGCTTGTTATTATTCTATCCTGTACAGGAACGGTTTTGATAGCCGGAGCAGTTACGTTTATTATCGTTTATAAAAAGAAAAAGAAAAAAGCCGATTTGCGCTGAAGCCGTTCAAGACGGCTTTGAAAGGGAGGAAAAAAATGAATAAACCAAGCGGTCCTTCAAAAACAGAGGTCGGCAAAATATTATCCTGCATAGCGCGGTATATATTTTTAACCGCCTTTGCCTACATTCTGCTTTACCCGCTTTTGTTTATTATTGCAAACAGCCTGAAAGGACCGGCGGATTATTTCGACCCCACTGTTGAATGGGTGCCGAAGCTTGTTTCGTTCAGTAACTATTCCATTGCGGCAGGGGTTATGAAATTCGGAAAATCGTTAAAAAACACTTTAGTTATAATGATTGTTTCGTCAGTGATAGAAATTTTTTCCTGCGCGTTTGCGGCATACGGTCTGGCGCGATTTAATTTCAGGGGGAAAAGAGTGCTGTCGGTTGTTATGATTATAACAATTTTGGTGCCGTCCGCAATGATTATGCTGCCGAGCTATCTCAATTTCAGATATACCGACCTTTTCGGAATTTTAGGCTTTATCGGAAAGCTTACGGGAAAAGAGCTCAGACTCAATTTGCTGGATACGCCGTTTGTGTTTTGGATTCCTTCTGTTTTTGCCGTAGGGCTTAAGGGCGGTCTGTTCATCTATATTTATTCGCAGTTCTATAAAGGTTTGCCCAAGGAATTTGAGGAGGCCGCTTATATCGACGGCGCGGGACCGGTCAGAACATACTTCAGTATAATTCTGAAGGCTTCCGCCGTTCCTATGGTAACGGTATCGCTGTTTTCGGTGGTATGGCATTGGAATGAATATTATTTGTCCTCGCTGTATCTGTCAAATAAGCCAACTCTCAGCGTTTCGCTCTATACATTTGCGGACAATATCAATGCTTACTATAACGGCGCGGCTTCAAACACCATTCTAACCGGACCCGCGATAATGGCAGGCTGTGTGATGTTTGTTCTGCCTATGATAGCCTTTTATCTGGTTTTGCAGCGAAAATTTGTTTCAAGTATTGCAAACAGCGGAATTGTCGGTTAAAAATTGAAAAAATGCAACGCGGTAGACTTCCGCTTGCGTTAATAAAACGGAGGTATATTTATGAAAACTCAGTTCAAAAGAATGCTGCTGCTCGCGCTTTCGCTGATTATGGCTATAAGCGTCATCGGCTGCAAAAAGTCACGCACGGAGTATTCCTCGTATTATGAGGACGACCTTACCGGCTATGCAAGCAAGGATACTTCCGGCGGACAGGAATCCAAGGGCGAAACCAAGGTGACGGTTTCCGGGGGGAACTCCGGCGGAACATCAACCGGCTCAAGCGGCTGGAAAGCAATGCTTGCTTCTATGCCGGACGGACTGCGCGGAACAACGATTACGATAGGAAACTGGAATGATATTTCGGATGTTCCGGGACTTAAAGGTGTGTTGGCTGAATTTACCAAGGAAACCGGAATAAAGGTTAATTGGCATAAGTTTGCGCTTTCAACCTACGGCTCCGAGCTTGCGGCTATGGTGTCGGCAAATAAGGCGCCGGATGTTGTCCGTATGAAATATTTTGACCCGGCGGTTATGGTATCCTTGCAGCCGCTTTCAAAAACCGGATACGATTTCAGCTCTGCAGAATGGGATCAGTCGGTTCTGAAATGGTATAGCGTAAACGGAAAACAGTATGCCGTAAACCTTAAGGACACACTTTTACAGCAGCCTTCATGTATGCTTTATAACACCAAGCTTATCTCGAAATATGACTTGCAGGATCCCTACACCATGTGGAAAAAGGGAGAGTGGACCTGGTCTAATTTCATTAAGCTCTGCGAGGATTTCCTGAAGGTCTGTCCGGACGGCAGCTATCCCTATTCCCAGTATCACGCCTATGACTATGCGGCGATAACCGGAATGGCGGCGGTTGATTGGAACGGCAAACAGTTTGTAAGCCATATGGGAGAAAAGCAGTTCCTGCAGGCCTGCCTTGTTGACGCGGATATGAAGGAAAAGGGAATAACGACCGGCATTTGGTTTGACCGCAACGGCTTTGAGCAGGGTAAGGTGCTGTTCTTCTGCGAATCGCTTATAGGCGCCCGCACAACCCATTATTATTTCAAGGATATGAAAAATACAAACTCATTGGAGGCTGTTCCTTATCCGACTGTTGAGGGTCAGGAAAACTATCAGCTTTACGGTGAATATGAGGCATACGCAGTTCCGAAAAACGCAAAAAATGTCAAAGCGGTTCCGTATTTCCTCTATTATTATCTTGACGCTGCGAATTATAATGAAAAAACCTTTTTTGCCAGCCCGCATATGCTTGAGGTTCATAAGGCTATGAGAGCTAATACCAAAATTTACAGCGATGCAGTATCGGCTGTTTTTACGGAGGATACCGGCGTGGAGTCCGGAAAATTCGTATCCAAAATCCATAATACTCCGGCTGCGCAGATGAAAACAGTTCTGGACGAATATTCCGCTGTTGCCAATAATGCGGTTGCAGCATCAAATAAAATTATGGAAAAGGTCAACTGAATTTCTTGAGAGGTGAAATAAATGCACAAGAGCGCATTATCCGTTCTGGCACTGATGCTCTGCCTGCTTATGGCTGTCGGATGCTCCGGAAACAAAGGAAATGTCGATAAATCTGACAACACCTCCAAAAACCCGCCGCAAAGCTCCGGAAATTCGGAAAGCTTTGTTTCTCAGGATGATTCCTCTTTAACCGAGGGACATTATGAAACAACAACATCGAGAGAATGGCGGTCATACGGCGGATATGATTTTTCAGATGAAACATTGGCAGTTCCTGACAAGGCTGTATCCGGAAACACCGCTGTTTTGCTTAACGGAGCTGCCGGCGGAGCCGAGGAGGCGGCAGAGCGGAAACGCCGCGAGATACTTGAAACCGGCGATAATCTTAATATAACAGGCAAAAAGTATTATATTTCCGGCAGGGGAAACGACAGCAATGACGGTACCACTCCCGAAAAAGCTTGGAGGACAACCGACGCTTTAGCTGCTGCAACGGCGGAATTAAAAAGCGGCGATGCCGTTCTTTTTGAGCGCGGATATATCTACCGGACGAACAGCTCGATTGTCTGCAAAAGCGGAATAACCTATGCGGCATACGGTAAGGGCAGCAAGCCGGCAATATACGGATCGGTTCAGAACTATTCAAGACCGCAGCTCTGGACTCCGAGTAAGATTAAAAACGTCTGGAAGCTGGACCTGCCGCTGACCGACGCCGGAATAGTTGTTTTTGATAACGGCAAAGCCGTAGGCGTTAAAAAATACGGGCTTATGAGCGTTAAGCAAAACGGTGATTTCTACCATAACAGCACCGATAATACCTTTTATCTCTATATGGATAAGGGACGTCCGAATCAGGTTTATAACAGCATTGAAATAGGGACACGCCGCGCAATTTTTACATTGCAGGTAAAAACCAACGATGTCCGTATCGATAACCTGTGTATGAAGTACAGCGGCAGCCTTGCGGTTCAATGTATAGGATATCATAATAATATTCATATTACCAACTGCGAGGTCGGCTGGATAGGCGGTTCAACTCAGAATCCGGAGGACGCCATACCGATAAGGTACGGAAACGGTCTTCAGTTCTGGGATTCGGCATCCAACTGCTCTATTGAAAATAACTGGGTTTATCAGATATACGATGCGGCTATAACCTTCCAATCAAACGACGGTCAGGTTTATGAGAATATTGATTTCAATAACAATCTGATAGAATATGCAAGCTATAATATAGAGTTCTTCCTGCGCCCCGTTGACCAAACCGGAGAATATATTTCTGCGGCGGAGGGCAAGATGATAAACATAAATATGAACAACAACATCCTCCGCCTGTCCGGCTACGGCTGGGGCAGCCAGCGCGCCGACTCCTCCGCTGTATCCTGTATTAACGGCTGGTACAGAACCTATGAAGGCTGCTACGGTTTCAACATCTGCAATAATATATTCGATTGCTCAACCAATAACCTCGTGTATATGGGAGGAAATTGGGACGGCAGACTGAATGTTTCGGGAAATTCATTCTATCAAAGGGCAAACGAAAGCGCAAATGCGATTTATTATAACAATAAAAAACAGTTATCCGCCACCGACCAGTCAAGCCTTGAGGCAGCTGCAAGAGCCTTTGATAAAAACCCAAGGGAAATCCGGTGGATTTCATAAGCCGCAGGCTTATTGATATTTCTGGCTGCTGAAAAGCCGGGGAATAATATACAGCATATTGAAATGTATTCTCCGGCGTATTTTCAAAATAGAAAAATTTCATATACAGCATTATTTTACTTGTCAGTATTGAAGCGGTAATTTTCGGGTTTTCTGGGACCGCTTTGGCGGTTAAAAGCATTTTAAATGTTAAAAAATGACTTATATGAAATATCTTTCTATATCGAACGGCTTCCAATCAGCGTAATGCTCATAAAAATTGCTTTATAAAGGGGAGATGTTGATTAGATATAAATTATACCTCGGCAATTTCGCATCCGTTTATCCTAATAAAATTAAATGAATGAGAGGTAAGAAAAAGTGAAAATTTTTAAGAACTTCGGAAGGGCTGTTTCTTCGCTGTCTCTTGCGGCGGCGGTATTTGCGTCATCGTTGGTCTTTTCCGTATCGGCAGTATCGGAAACCGCAGCTTCGGCGACCCCGGATACGCAGATTTGCTCAATGGATAGCTTCAGCGAATATAAATTTAATTCGAGCTTTAAAGTATGGAACGGCAAAAAACCTACGGTTGCCTTTGAGAACGGAGCTTTGAAGCTTACTCCGAAAGACAATTCCCGCAATGCGGCTTATATGGTTCAAACCGAAAGCTACAATCAGTATGTTTCAATGGAGACTGCTCCTCAGGACGGTCAGGCAGTAACGCCTATGATATGGCTTAGAGCGTACGAATACGACAGAACAACGCCGCCGGCAGACCGGATTGTTCCTCTGGGCTATATTGTTAAAGCTAATTTCAGCAACAATAAAGTTCATGTTCAGCTGTTTAAGAGTATACTGAATGACAGCGGTACATTTGTCGGAGATAGGCTTATTACCGAAAAAAGAGATATCGCTATGAAGATAAACGGCGGAACCGAGCTTGCATCGCTGCGACTGGAGGCAACAGTTTCATATGACGCAGCCGCGCAGTCTAATACCCTGCGGGTTAATATTATCCGTATCGGAGCCGACGGAACGGTTCATCCGAGCGGTTCTCTTTGCGTCGAGGACAGCGAATCCGAGCTTTTGCAGCCTGGCTGGGCGGGACTTTCGGCTCAAGGCTCCGGAGAGGCAATCAGTATAACTTCATTTGCTTACCATACTTCTGACGGGATATCCTGCAAAACTCTTTACGACTCAAACAGCTTTGATGATTTTGACAGCAGCTTTACCCCCTGGCAGAATAACACATATGCCTCCGTTGAGGACGGCAGGCTTATAATAGCCGGAAATTCAAACAATACAGCCCGCGATTCCGCTCAGTTTTTAAAGAGAACAGGCGAAAACCTCAAGGTTTCTGCCACCGTTAAAACTCCTCATTATTACAACGGCGATGAGCCGGTCAGAGAATGGCAAATGCCGGTTGTATGGCTGAAGGCTGTTTCATATTTGAGAAACGGCACCACTCCGACGCCGGTGGGATACTTTATCAGTACTGTTTACAGCGCCACATCAAATACTGCTCAAATAAGACTTTATAAGCAGACATATAACGACGCGTTAGTATTGCAAAATGCGGTTTGCTTAGCGGATAATCCGTATAATCTTGATGTTAAATCCGGCGGCGGAAATTATTACCTTGACATAACCTATGACGCCTCTGTTACATTCAATCCCGAAACTCAGGCGAACGATATCATTGTTAAAATATATAAGGGAACAACCCTTATGAAAACCTTTAGCGTGTCTGACGGCGATTCAAAGCTGTTCGGCGCGGGAGCGGCAGGCTTGGGCGCTAATAGCGCAAGCGGTGAGTTTACCGCATTTAAGGTTGTTTCAGAGGACGATGCAGCTCCGATTTTTGCCTATGCCGAGGTGAACGGTGCCCGCACCAACACTCTTATGGCACAGTCGGTTTCGGTTGACACCTCCTCAGTATACCGTCTTTCCGCAATGGTAAGCGGAGATTTTACCGAAAATCCGCTTTGTATAGCCTATCAGGGAGCGGACGGAAAGGTGGCCTTTTCGGAGCTTACCCCTACCGCCGCAGCGGATATCGACCCGCATTATAACAGATATACCTTTAATATTGATATGAGCGCACTTGGACTTACCTCCGATTTTATCTATGTCGGAGTTAAGATGCAGGAAACCGGTGCTCCCGCAAGCCATCTGAAATTCAGTGAATTTGAGTTCAGAAAGGTATCTGACGGTGCTGTCGGAGGAAATCTTCTGTTCAACGGTGATTTTCGTATGGGAACCTGCGGATGGACAGCGTCAACGCAGAATATCTATCCCGGAAGCTCAATGTCTGTGGCGTCGGCGGGAAAAGCGGACAGCACAGAATTCCTGTATGACCGGTTCTTATATGTCTGCGATACATCATATGCCGACTATCAGCGGAATTTTATAAATACCGAATATATGGGCGATGTCAACGAGGATACTTATTTCGATATCAGGGATTTAGTAGCTCTTAAAAAGAAACAGGCGTCCGGAGAATATGCGATTTTCGGAGATATGGATAACAGCAATGTCTTAGAGGCGGACGATTTGGCGGCGCTGCGTCAGCTTTTACTGTCAGACTCAAAAAAATAACCGAGCCGGAGGTTGAAGAGTTAGCCGGAATAAATCTCCTCTCTAAAAACAGGAGAGAAAAAATAATTTCGGCAAAATCGTTTACTCCCGCAAGCGGAACTGCCGTTTATTATGTATCGGAAGAGGGAAACGATACAAACAGCGGCACGGAGGATTCACCCTGGAAATCAATCTCCAGGGTGAATAGGGCTCTTAATGAAAGCAGCGGCAGCGTAGCCGTATGCTTCAGAAGGGGCGATATCTTCCGCGGAAACCTTGCGGCTCGGAGCAATGTAACATTAACGGCATACGGAATCGGCGGGAAGCCCGTTATATGCGGCTCTCCGGAGAACGGTGCCGAGCCCGGCAGGTGGGAGAAAGTGCCGGGAACAGAAAATATCTGGAAGTATAAAACGCCCCTGCGCGATGTCGGAACGGTTTTCTTTAACGGCGGTTCATATGCCGCAAAGAGATGTCCCTCCATTATCGGCGGCAGCTACGAATATGGCTATGAGGCTTTGGAAAATCTGCAATTTATTTCGGCTGTTCCCGCCGGAGATGCAATAAGCCTTAATAACTCCAACGCGGCGGAAAAGACAGGCTACCTCTATCTGCGCTGCGATGAGGGAAATCCGGGAGAAATATATCAGTCTGTTGAATTTTCAGAAAGGGTTTATGCTATAAGCCTTGCCGATGGCTCTGAAAATATCACTATCGACAATCTCTGCATCACATTCGGCGGAGCTCACGGCATTGCCGGAAGCAATATTAAGAATTTGCTTGTTCAGAACTGCGAATTGAGTTTTATCGGCGGCGGTATTCAGAAGTATAATTATGATTCCGCGAAAAACGCTTATATTCCCGCACGCTACGGCAACGGGATTGAGGTTAATACCTCCTGCGACGGATATACCGTGCGCTCCTGCTTTATTCACGATATTTACGACGCCGGGATAACCCATCAGGTCGGAAATAATCATACAGCTGATGTTGAATTCAACAATGTCGAGTATTCGGGAAATCTTATCGAAAACTGCACATATTCGGTTGAGTATTTCGCAAGACCGTCCGTTGCTTATGAAAACGGCAGTTCAAATGCAGGAACGGCGGAAATGAACAATATTCTTATAAAGGATAACATTATGCGTTTTGCCGGATTCGGTTTCGGAGAGCAGAGAACGCTCACCGATTGGAATATGGCGGCTCATATTATGGGCTGGAACAACAGCCGGAATGTCTCAAACGGGTTTATTGTTGAAAGCAACGTTATGGACAGATGCGTTTATTCAAACCCGTCGTCAGCTGTAAAAATTAACAGCTCATTTATTTTAGTATCAGCTGAAAAAACGGAATATCTGCCTGAATTTAAAGGAAATACATATGTTCATTATTCCGGCAGCCAGTTTTCGTATTACGGCGAATATGCATTAGCCGATTTCAATGCTTCCTGTTTCACAAAATTCGGTTTTGATACCGATGTCGGAGAGCTGCTCGGAGATTTGAACGGTAAAATCTGCGTTCTGGAACAGCCGGGCGGATAACTTAAAAAATCAGGCACAAAAAGCGGCAGCCCTGATTTGATAAAAATTCGGGGCTGTCTTTTCAAAAAACGGTTATTATACTGAGGTGACTTATGGAACCGATAAAGACAGTTGATAAAAAGGCGGAAGCCTTAAAAAATCAAATATTATCATCGGATAATATTCCGCTGCCGAACAGCGTTCAGGCGTATTACGTCTCTGCAAGCGGCAGTGACCTGAATGACGGAAAATCGCCCGAATTTCCATGGAAAACACTTTCAAGGGTCAATTCGGCTTTTAATAAAGACAATAAAAAGAGAGCCTGCGTTTGCTTTAAGCGCGGCGAAATTTTCAGAGGACAGCTGCAAGCCTGCAGTAATGTTGCATATACAGCTTACGGCGTTGGAGAAAAACCGGTTATATGCGGCTCAGGCGAAAACGGCGCATATCCGGATAAGTGGCGGCTCTGCTCCGGCGGCAAAAACGTTTGGGAATACGAAAAGGAGCTTACAGATGTCGGCTCGGTGTTTTTCAACGGAGGAGAAAGCTATGCCGTTAAGCTTTGCCCGGATATTTCGGACGGAAAATATGAATACGGTATAGAAAAGCTGGAAAACAATCAGTTTTTATCTTCTATTCCGGCGGCGGATGCCGTAAGACTTAACAACAATACTGCGGCGGAGCTTAAAGGAAAGCTTTATTTGCGCTGCGACGCGGGAAATCCGGGAGAGGTTTACAGCTCAATAGAATTTTCGGAGCGTTTTTATATTATTACGATACCGTATTACAGCGAAAACATTCTTATTGATAACTTAGCCGTAAGATTTGGCGGGGCTCACGGTATCGGCGGCGGATTTACGGATAATCTGACGGTTCAGAACTGCGAAGTAGGTTTTATAGGCGGCGGTATTCAGTCGTATATATTCAACGCTGAAAACAACACATATTCCGTTGTGAGATACGGTAACGGCGTTGAGCTCCATTCCTATTGCAGCGGTTATACGGTTAGAAATTGCTGGGTTCACGATATTTATGACGCGGGGCTGACCCACCAGCAGGGTGAAAACCATTCAGTCGGTCTTTTATTCAAGGATGTTTCCTATGTCGGAAACCTGATAGAAAACTGCATTTATTCGATTGAATATTTCGCCAGGAAATCGCGCAGAAACGGTGCGACGGTTTTAATGGAAAACATATATATCGCCGATAATATTATGCGAAATGCCGGCTACGGCTTTGGCAGTCAGAGAACAATGCTCAAAAACGGCTGGAATATGGGAAATCATATCAACGGCTGGCAAAGAAGCTTTAATCTTACAAACGGAAATTTTGTTATTGAAAACAATATTTTTGACCGCGTCTTGAAATCTGACCCGGAGCGTCCCGCAAAACAGAATACCTCGCTTATTCTTGCGTCTGCCGGAAGTGCGGAATGGCTGCCGATGTTCAGGAATAACACATATATTATCGAAAAAGGAAATCAGCTGGCGTATGTCGGACTGAACCTTGCCGATAATGCTTCAAAAATCCCGTATGTTTATGCGGCAGAGGGAGTTTCCGCCGAAAAGGTATTTGCGGACAGCTCCGGAAAAATAATTTTAATCGGGTAATGAGGAAGGTATTATGAATGATAAGGAAATACTCCGAAACAAGATAATTGCCGAGGAAGTTTTTTATTTCAAAGATACCGTATGCGTTATCTGCGATGAACGCCCTGGCTTTGAAATAGAGCAGGCAAGACGGGTTATAGCTTTGCTCAGAGAAAACGGCTACTATGTGCGTGAGCTTACGGTTGATGAATTTTGCTCTCTGTCAAAGGTGCGGCTGGGATTTCTGGTTATAATTCCGCATGCCTGTTCGCTCCCCGGAATATGCTCGCCGGCGCTGAAAGCTTATATTGAAAGCGGAGGCTCTATTCTTACCTTCGGCGGGGTTCTGTTCGGGAAATATGTTGATAGGGTTGACGGGAAATGGACTGAGATTCCTCTGCCTCAAAACATTTTTGACTCTGTTCATACTGGCGACGGCTCAAAGCCAAAGGCAGAACCGATAGTAATAGAAGGTATAGTGCCGACATATAAGACCTATCGCTGCAACGATGCGAGGGAGTTTGAAAATAACGGGTTTTATTGCAGCGAAAATGTTTATACGGATAAGCCGCTGAGAGTTGTATGTCCGGTTGCCAGGCCATACGGCGGCGGAGCGAATATGGATTTCAGAAACCGGCTTATTCCCTTTTCTTCAATAAGGGGAAGCAGCGACCGCGGCGACGGCTCCGAGGGAATTATGGCATTTATTATGCTGAGCGATACCTCCGGTCACGACCCTGCAATGGTGGGACTTTCCTATCCCGGAACCGTCGGCTATACGGCGCGCGGTTCGGTTGCGGCAGGTATCGGAATTACGGAGCAGAACCTTATGGATATCAAGGGCGTTCCGGAGCTTATTTTGTCGATTGTCGGCAATATACATACGGGATTGCATATTTTCAATGCCGGAGCGGAAAGGTATGTTTATTCCGATGGCGAAAATGCCGTGTTTGCAGCTAAGATACACAGCTCGTCTATCGATTATGAGTATGTAACAGTCAGAATTTCTGTTTTGGACGGAAAGAAAACGGTTTATTGCTTTGAAAAGGAGATTATCTGTGTACCTACGGTATATTCCGAGGTGAAATTTGACTGTCCCGATTTTAAAGCCGGAGAATATACCGTTGAAACAGAGCTTATTTATAACGGTGAGATGATAGATAAAACATCTCAGGAAATACATAAGAAAAAAAGCTTCCGCGCCGCTTCAGGGGATGAATTTGTGCGCGTTGAGTGCGATAATTTTATACTGAACGGCAAGACATGGTATCCTGCCGGAATGAATTACTGGCCTCTTTATATGCCGGGCTTTGAACGTACTCATTATTGGCTGAGCTGGCTGGATAAATCAAATTATATTCCGGAAGAAATAGAAAAAGATCTTGCGCTGATGGAAAAAATGGGAATTAACTGCCTGTTTATCCGAATAGACGGTGACTTTTTCGGCAGACAGCGCGATACATTCGAGGATTTTCTGCTCAAATGCGAGCGGCATAATATGAAGCTCAGCTTTTCGTTCTGTAATATAACGGCTCCGGTTCATTATAGCGGCAGAGCATTCAGAACGCTGCTTGAGGAATTTGAACTGAAGGACAATCCGATTATTTTCAGCTATGATATAAGCTGGGAGTCCGACGGCAGCCTGTTGGCTACCGAATATAAACGGCGGTACGATGACGAGTGGGAGAAATGGCTGGTTGACCGTTACGGTTCGGTAGAAAATGCACAGGAAAATTTCGGCGTTGAAATAGACCGCCGCGAGGACGGAAATATAACCGTTCCTGAGGAAACGGAATTTGCAAACGAGGGCAAATGGCGTGTGAAAATCTGTGCCTACCGCCGGTTTATGCAGGATTATTTCGGCAGTCTCTGGAAAACGGCGGTTTACGATATGAGGATGGCAGATCCGAACCACCTGATTACGTATCGCAGAGGTCCTATGGGGCTGCATTGCAAGGGAGTTAAAATAGCGTCAAAATATCTTGATTATAACAGCCACGAGGCGTATCATATCGGGCTTGATGACATCGGATACCACGAGGCGTGCGCCAACGCGGCATATTTTAAATTTATAAGCGGAAACAAACCGCTTATCTGGTCTGAGTTCGGATACACTCTTACCGGAATGAACCGGACGCATGACTTTATGTGGGATCACGAAACCGAGCGTCCGGCTGCCTACCGCGTTAAGCTTACCGAGGATTACAACAATATGATTCAGGATATTCTG
Organism: uncultured Eubacteriales bacterium; assembly: GCA_934477125.1. Classification (GTDB taxonomy): domain Bacteria; phylum Bacillota; class Clostridia; order Oscillospirales; family Acutalibacteraceae; genus UBA737. The sequence continues at coordinate 226,401 of CAKSOL010000001.1, forward strand.
AGGCGCACGGGTGCAAAGGGAACAGCGCCGTGGTGGTGGCCCGGAGGTCTGCGGATGGTTGAGATGAGCGATTGCGGATATTGCGGTCCGGACGGAATTTTGCGCCAATTCGGCAGAGACTATGCGAAATTTATAAGTGAGTATTATAAATCGGCGAAAAAGGTGCATCCGCCCGAATATCCGGTTAAAATTGATTTGGACAGCACTTGCCTCGGAGATACCGGTTTATGCCATTATTATCTTGCCGAGGAGGATAAAAAAGCCGAAAAGCTCGGCTGCGTTATGTCGCTGTTTACCGAGGCTACCGGAAAAACCTCTGCCGACGTAGCGCTGACTGCGTTAGGCAATGTGCCGTACAACGGCAAAAATCCGCCTAAATATTTAAACGGCGAGTTTAATTATATAACTGTTTTTTCCGCAGACGGCAGGGAAATTCAGGTTCAAAACGGAGATACTGTGCCGGTGAGTCCCGGTCCGGTATTTATAAAAGCAGGTCTCGGAAACCTGGGCGAAGCAAAATGGCTTTCGCCGTTAAAGCGCGAAGATACATTCGGTGCAGTTTATGTCGTCTCTCATCCGTCGTCGGAGCTTGAAATTAAAATTCCTATTGCCGCCGACGCCGGATTTGAGGAAGATACGGAAACTGAAAGGACGCTGCTTTTCAATGATATTTCCGAAAGAACGGAAATAGCTCTCCGGCTGTCTGCCGATAGGAGAGCCGAGTTCGGAGAGGTTTTCCGCTTTTTACTTGTTCCCGGCAGTATATAGTGTAAAGGAGAGCTTTTAAATGGAAAATGCTTTGGAAAAAATTCAGTCGCTCGGCATATTGCCGGTTATAAATATTCCCGAAGAGGAGCTTGCCGTTCCTCTTGCAAACGCCTTGACAGACGGCGGGATACCCGCTGTTGAAGTTACTCTGCGCTCCGATTGCTCGCTTAGTGCAATCAGCAGAATTAAAAATGAATTTCCCGGAATGAGCGTCGGCGCGGGAACGGTTTTATCGCTTGAAGCTCTGAAGGACGCTTTAAGCGCCGGAGCGGATTATATAGTGTCTCCGGGGTTTGACCGGGAAATTGTGGAATACTGCGTTTTAAACGGTATACCGACGGTTCCCGGCTGCTCAACTCCGACCGAAATTCAAGCGGCGGTTAAGGCAGGACTTTCAACGGTTAAATTCTTTCCGTCCGAGCTGAACGGCGGACTGTCTGCGATAAAGCTTGTTTCGGGAGCATTTCCTAATGTTAAATTTATTCCTACCGGCGGTATGAATTTCGATAACATCGGGGAATATTTGTCATGCGGAAAAATAGCCGCCTGCGGAGGCAGCTATATGGCAACCTCAGCTCAGCTCAAAAACCGAGAGTTCGATAAAATAACGGAGCAATGCCGCAAAGCTATGGGAATTTCTTTGGGCTTTAGGCTTGCGCATATAGGAATAAATCATAAGAACGGCGATGAGGCGGAAAAAACGGCGCAGCTGATTTCCGGTATTTTCGGACTGTCCGTGAGAAAATGCAGCGCGTCCTGCTTCGCCGGAGAGATTGCGGAATGTATGAACAGCGAAAGATTTGGGGAAAAGGGTCATATCGGAATTTCAACCAAATCGGTATTCCGTGCAATGAAATACCTTGAAAATAAGGGGATTGCCTTTGATGAAAGCAGCATAAAGCGTGATGCTGCCGGGAATATTACCTGTATTTATTTGAGGAAGCAAATTGCCGGATTTGCACTGCATATTGTTAAGGAATAGGAGAGAATAATTTATGAAAAAGGTTGTAGGTTTCGGAGATTATATTCTGAGATTAAGCCCCGAGGGTTATCTGAAATTCATTCAGGCGGATAAATTTGTAACGTTTTATACAGGCGCCGAGGCGAATGTCTGCACATCTCTTGCATATATGGGTGTTCCTACTCAGTTTGTCACCCGCCTGCCCGAAAACGCGATTGCCGAATGTGCCTTATCAACTCTCAGAAAGTATAACGTAGGCACTGATTATATTGTTTCAGGCGGCGAGCGCATAGGCATTTTCTATGCGGAAAAGGGAGCTTCTCAGCGACCTTCAAAAATTGTCTATGACCGCAAGGGCTCCTCGTTTTCGCAGTCCGCTCCGTCCGATTATAATTGGAAAGAAATATTATCCGGAGCGGAAATATTTCATTTCACCGGCATAACCCCGGCACTCGGAAAAAACCTTGCCGGAATATGCCTTGAGGCTTGCAAAACGGCAAAGGAAATGGGCATTACCGTAAGCTGTGACCTGAATTACCGTAAAAACCTGTGGTCGCGCGCCGAGGCAAAGGAAACTATGGAAAAGCTGCTCGAATATGTTGATGTTCTTATCGCCAATGAGGAGGATTCGGCGGATGTTCTGGATATTCGCGCAAGCAATACAGATATTATTTCCGGAAAGCTTGACAGGGACGGATATATTGAAGTTGCCTCGAAAATTGCCGAAAAGTATAACATAAAAACAGTAGCGATAACCCTCAGGGAAAGCATAAGCGCATCGGACAATAACTGGTCGGCTCTGCTTTACAGGGACAAAAACGCGTATTTTTCAAAGAAATACGCAATTCATATCGTTGACCGTGTAGGCGGGGGCGATTCATTCGGCGCAGGACTTATTTATGCTCTCCTGAACGGCTTTGACGCTCAGCAGACAATAGAGTACGCTGCGGCTGCCTCCTGCTTAAAGCAAACGATAGAGCTGGATGTCAATCTTTCTAAACCGTCGGACATATTAGCGCTCGCCGGCGGAGACGGCTCAGGCAGAGTTCAAAGGTAATTCCGAGAGGGATAGAAAGTGAATTATTTCAAGGTTTTTACAGATAAGCCGCCGCTGGAATATAAGTGCGGCGAGGAAATGAAATTTAAAATTCAGGCGTTTTCCGATGCCGGAATAATAAAGCATCAGAAAATTTTATACATATTATCCGGCGACGACAGGGAAAGAAAAGAGGGGCTTGCCGATTCTGACTCGGACGGCAATATCATCATAAAAGCGTCCTGCCGCGTTCCGGGCTTTGTAAGACTGATAATTAAGCCGCTGCGCAGCGACTGCACTCCCGATGACGGCTTCGACCCCTGCGAGGCGGGCGCCGGGGCGAATGTTTCGGATATACGATACCACGGGAATATACCGGCTGATTATGATGAATATTGGGCAGGCATCAGAAAATTGATTTCGGATTTCAGCCCTCGGCTGCTGATTGCCGAGCCTTATAGGAAAGGCGTTCCGGAGGAATTTGAATGTCTCGATTTCAGAGCCTCGGCGCCGCAGGGAACCGGAACGGTTTCGGGGTATCTTACATATCCGAAAACAGGCGGAAAATATCCGCTTGCGGTTCGTTTCAAGGGATATGGTGTTTCCGGCTGTATTGAGCCGTTTTTTGAGAAAAATACTGTTTGTGCCATAATAAATGCTCACGGCATAGAAAACGGTTTTCCCCCGGAGGCGACAGCCGGAAAGTATTCTCATCTTGCCGGCTACGGATTTGATGAAAAGGAAAACTCTGCCCCTGAAACATCTTATTGGCAGGGTATGATAATCCGGGATCTTGCAGGCGTTAAATACCTGAAATCGCTTCCGTTTTGGAACGGCAGGGATATTAAGGCAGAAGGCGGAAGTCAGGGTGCATTTCAGGCTGTTCACGTTGCGGCAAACGACAGGGATATAACTGAACTGTTTATCGAAATACCCTGGTTCTGCGATCTTCATGCCGAGGAATACGGCTATCAGCCGGGTTGGCGGCCTAAGCCCGCAAAAGGATTGGAATATTTCGATACGGCAGCGGCGGTTATGAAGGTCAGGTGTCCGGTTGAAATGCGCGCGGGACTCGGAGATTATGTTTGTCCCCCTGCTACGACAATGGCGCTTTATAACAGCGCGTCAGCTCCTAAGGCAATAGAATATATGCAGTGCAGAAAGCATGACTTCTGGCCGAGAAAGGAATCTCGCGAAATTTTCAGATTAGAGGATATGGGCTGATTTATCATCATTATAAGGACGGCGATATTATGGGAAGAATAGATAAACGCTTTAAATATAAGACTTCTCCGGTATGCAGCGAGGGTGCTGCTGTAACGGGAGAGAAGTACCGATTTACGGTTTTGACTCCGGCTTTGATTCGTATGGAATACAGCGAAAAGGGCGTTTTTGAGGATCGTGCAACGCAGGTTGTAACAAATCGGCGGTTTAAGGTGCCGAAATTCACCGTCAGGGAAACAGAGGAAACCCTCCTTATCCGTACCGAATGTATCGAACTTCAATATCATAAGAAATTCCCGTTTGATAAATCAAGCCTTACTGCGCGGTTTTACGGCGAGTGGGGAGATATAACCAATCAATGGCGTTTTAAAAACACAACGGTATATTCGGGGGGAGTGACGGTTCGGAATTATTGGGGAACAAGAGCAAATCTTGATGAATTCGGCGGAGAGGTGCCTCTCGAAAAGGGAGTTATGGCGCCGGACTTCGCCGTCTGGGATGACAGCCGTTCTATGATTTTGGCGGATGACGGCTGGGTAGACGAGCGCCCCGACGGCATAGAGGATATGTACTTATTCGCGTATAACAACCGTCATCACCTCGAATGTCTTCACGATTTTCTTGAGCTTTCAGGGAAAATCCCTATGCTTCCGAGATATGCTCTGGGCAACTGGTGGAGCAGATACCATAAATATGACGATAAGGAATATTTGTCTGTTATACATAAATTCAGGGAAAAGGGAATTCCGCTTACTGTCGCCTGTATGGATATGGATTGGCACATAACCGAAATCGATAAGAAATACGGAACCGGCTGGACGGGTTACACCTGGAATAAGGAGCTTTTTCCCGACCATCGGGCATTCCTGAAACAGCTCCACGACGACGGTCTTGAAGTTATGCTTAATTTGCATGACCGCGAGGGAATAGGACCTCATGAGGATGGTTATTCCGAAATGGTAAAACGGCTCGGCGCCGAGGATGGAGAGAAAATCAACTTCGATTTTACCAATCCAAAGTATGTCGAGGCATATTTTGACTGTATGCGCCATGACCGTGAGGACGAGGGCGTTTCATTTTGGTGGACCGACGGTTTCCCTGAGAATACCGGAAAGCTGTTAAAGGCGGATATTCCATGGATGATGAATCACTATAATTATATTGATACAACAAGGAACGGAAAAAGGGGAATGTTATTGTCCCGAAACTGCGGAATGGGAGGTCACCGTTACGGCGTCGGATTTTCGGGAGATACCTATGCAACCTGGGAAATGCTCGACTTTCTGCCGTATTTCACTTCTAATGCCTCGAATGTAGGTTTCGGTTGGTGGAGCCATGATATCGGCGGATTTATGAATGGTGAACGTGATGATGAAATGATGGTCCGCTGGACGCAATTCGGTGTTTTTTCTCCCATAACCCGGCTTCACAGCACCAATAATCCCTTTATGAGCAAGGAACCATGGAATTATAATATGATGGCGGAAAAGGCGATAACCGACAGTCTTTGTCTGCGACATACGCTTATACCGTATATTTATACAATGAATTATCATTGTTACCGTGATAATATAACCCTTATCCGTCCGCTGTGGTATTATTATCCCAACCACGGCAAGAAAAATGAGTACTTTTTCGGAGATGAAATGCTTGTTTCGCCTATAACCTCAAAGGCAAATAGGGTGACGCAAATGGGCGATACGCAGGTACTGCTGCCGCCGGGGCTGTGGTTCGACTTTTTCTCCGCGAGGCGCTATACCGGCGACCGGGAATACAGAGTCCACCGCGATATATTTAATATTCCGGTTTTCGTTAAGGCGGGAGGAATAATCCCGAAAACCGATTTTCAAAATGGAAACTCAATCGAAAATCCCCAAAAGCTTATTATCGATATTTTCCCCGGAGCGGACAACCGATTTGAGCTTTATGAGGATGACGGCGTATCGCTTGCTTATGAAAAGGGCGAGAGCGTTATAACCGCTATGGAGCTGTTATGGTCCGAAAAACCGGTATTTACCGTTGATAAGCCGAAGGGCAAGCTGTCACTTATTCCTGCAAAACGGGATTATGAGCTGCATTTCAGAAAGGTCAGCAACTGTGACAGCCTCAGGGTTACGGTTAATAACGTACCTGTTCAATTTGAAAAGGCATATAACGGAGAGACGCTTACTGTTTCGGTAAAAAAAGTGACCGGCAGGCTGGAGGTTAGCTTTGAAAGCGAAGTGACGGTTCTTAAAAATAACGTTGCAGAGGAAGCCGATAAGCTGTTAATGAGTATGCAGATGTCAAACACCAAAAAAATGTATATCAGCAGTCTGCTGCATAATAAGGGAATTCAGGCGGTTCTTGCCGAGATATCAAAGGATTTTTATGACGAGGCGTTCAGGTCGGCGCTCAGCGAAATTCTTCTCGCGGACTGTGAGCTTTAATTGAGAGGATTGTAATGTCGGAAATAATAGATTCTTTCCTTTTCGGAGATATAAAGGCGGTTTATGTTCTTAACGATAATAAAAGGGCGGTATTGCTGCTTATTCCGGAGGAATGCCGCGAGCCTGACCTGTTTTCCGAAAAAAACTGTGCGGTATATAATAATTCATCATTGGTTCATCTTCAGCTTTCCTGCCATAATTCAGGAATGCTTTCCAACAGCTTTAAGCTCAGCGAGAGCCTGAGCAGACTTAAATTCACTAAACAGACCGTTCGGCATAACCGAAACGGAGTGACCGTTATAACCGAGGAACGTTCGGCAGACGGCTACGGAATAAGGCATTACCTATGTCATTATAACAACGAGTCGGGATTTGAAGCTTATACCGAGTTCTTCAACGACAGCGGGGCAGAGCTCGAGCTGGAATATATAACAAGCGTTTCTCTGGACGCATTAAGTCCTTTTCTTAACGGTTCCGGCGGCAAACAGCTGTATTTTCACCGCTTTAAGGCTGGGTGGTCAATGGAGGGACTGCATCAGGTGAACAGCCTTTCGCAGCTCGGTCTTGAAAGGGCATGGACAACCTCCGCAGAAAGTATTAAGTTAGGCGCGTCAGGAACAAGGGCAGTCAGGGAATACCACCCTTACGGTGCGGTTGAGGACAGAGAAAACGGAATAATATGGGGAGCATATCTCGCCCATAATTCGTCATGGCAGATGGAGCTGACGAGAGTAGTTGACGGCGTTTCTCTTTCGATAGGACTCGCCGATTCGGTAACCGGACTTTGGAGCAAAAAGGTTGCGGACGGCGACAGCTTTTTTACTCCTGCGGCTATGATTTCTGTCGCTGCTGGCGGAATAGCTGAGCTTTCAAACCGGCTCCTCTCCATGCGTCACCGTGCGATAGACTCTTTCGGCGAGGACGGTATGGGTATTGTGTATAATGACTTTGTTACAACTTGGGGTCATCCGTCGGAGGAAAAATTACTTCATACAGCCGATATTCTTTCAAGAGGAAAAACAAAATACTTTGTTATGGACGCCGGCTGGTATAAGCCGAGAGCCGCGGGAGATTGGAATGTCAACCGTGAACTGTTTCCGGGCGGTATGAAGTCTTATACCGCAAAAATACGTGGAAAGGGGATGATTCCTGGTATATGGATGGAATTCGAGTGTACGGAATCGCCCTGCGAGTCGTTCGGAACCCGGTTTGACTCTCTAAAGCTTAAAAAGAACGGCAGAGTTGTCATAGGCAGCGTTATTAACGGCAGAAAAGAGAGCTTTTGGGATTTCAGGAATCCGGGAACCATTGAATATCTCAACGATAAGGTTATCGGATTTTTAAAGAAAAACGGATTCGGCTATCTGAAGGTTGATTATAATGCAAGCCCCGGCGCAGGGGTAGACGGGGACGAAAGTCCCGGAGAAAATCTCCGCACTCATATGAATGCGGTCAGGGAATTTTTTATAAAAATCAAGAGGGAAATTCCGGATATAATTATAGAAAACTGCGCGTCGGGCGGATGTCGGCTGGAGCCGAGTATGATGGACATAACGGCAATGAGCTCCGCGAGCGATACGCATGAGGGCTATGAGGGGGCGGTTGTTGCGGCAAATCTGCATTATCTTACACCGCCGCGCCAAAATCAGATATGGTGTACCTTAAAGCCGGAATATTCCGCCGAAAGGTTTTCATATGTGATTTCCCAGGGCTTTTTGGGCAGGCTGTGCTGGTCGGGTCTGATAGACGGACTTTCCGATACACAGCTTTCCGAAATGTTTGCTGCGGAACGCTTTTATGAAACGGTTTCGCCGATAATAAAGCGAGGCAGCAGCTATATTTACAGAAACGCTCCGTGCAGCTTCCGCGAGCCTGAGGGAATACAGGCGGTTATAAGATACAGCGAGAATTTAAATTCTGCGCTTGTTGTGGTTCATGCAATGCAAAATGCCGGGGAACTGAAATTCAGGCTAAAGGGTAAATATAGAATTAAGCAGTCATTATATAACAAAACTGCCGAAATTGCGGACGGCTGTTTTTCGGTAGGAGTAATGCCGGATTTTTCCGGAAACGTATATCTGCTTGAGGCATTATAATAAAAGCGCCGCAGCTATTTTAGCTGCGGCAGAACGGAGATTTTATGTTTTTATTTGCCGAGCCTGTATGGCTCAAGGAAAAAGAAACCGAAATGAATTGCAGAGTCCGGTTCAAAGCAATTTGCAAAGCGGCATCGTCTGCCGAAATCCATATTGCAACCTCCGGAATATATCAGCTTTGGATTAACGGAATATTTGTTTCATACGGACCTGCGCGCGCGGGCAAAGGATGCTTCAGAATGGACAGCTTTAATATCGGTAAATACCTAACCGAAAAGGAAAATACCGTTGTTATAGAGGTCGCCGGATATTATTGTAAGAGCTTTTATATTTTGCAGCAGCCCTCGTTTTTACAGGCAGAAATTGTTTCGGAAAATAATTGTCTGGCGGCAACCGGAAAGGATTTTTCTGCAAGACTCAATCCGTATTATTACAGGAAGATCCAGCGTTATTCATATCAGCGGACATTTGCCGAAGGGTATAACTATCAAAAACCGACGGACTCATTTCTTACCGACGGCAGTCTCGGGAATGCAGAAACAGAAACCGTTTCGGAAAAGAAGATTATTGAACGGCGCGCGCCTTATCCGATTTATGAAAAAATATCAGCCGAACCGCTGTTCTCCGGGAGAATAGAGCATCGAATTCCGAAAAAGTATGTTTTTGACCGCTATTGTGAGGACAGCAATATTGAAAAAGGTCTGATAACCGGCTTTAAGCAAGAGGAACTGGAGTGTATGCCGGAAAAGGAATATCAGGAATTTGAGTTTTTCCCCGGCGGCGATTATCGGTCGGCTCTCGGAAATATGCAATATTCAGTTTATAAGCTTCCGTATAACGCTACGGGAATGCTGTGCTTTGATATAAGCTGCGACGGTCCCGTAACTTTGTATATTTCGGGTGATGAAATTATAACCGACGGCAGAATAAATCCTGTAAGGGAACGCGTTTGCAATATTATCCGACTTGAGCTTCCTGAGGGCTGCCGCAGTTTTCAGAGCTTTGAAGTTTATACTATGCAGTATATTCAGATTTCATGTATCAGCGGCAGCTGCCGAATCTCAAACCTATCAATGGTTGAATATAAGCATCCTCCGGTCAGGGAAATACGGCTTGAAGATGCTGATATGCAGCTGATTGCCGACGCCGCCGTTGAAACATTCCGCCAAAATGCCGTTGATGTTTTTACCGACTGCCCGTCAAGAGAACGAGCAGGCTGGCTTTGCGACAGCTATTTTATAGGCAAAGCGGAAAAAGCAATAACAGGCGGTAATGTCATTGAAGAAAGCTTTTTGGAAAACTTTCTGCATGAGGATAGGTTTGCAGGCCTGCCCGAGGGTATGCTCCCTATGTGCTACCCGGCGGATGTTTTAAGCGGCTCGTTTATACCGAATTGGGCAATGTGGTTTGTGGTTGAGCTTGCTGATTATTTAAAACGTACAGGCAACAGAGAATTTACCGACCGTTTCCGTGAAAAGGTTTATGCTCTTATTCGGTATTTCAGCCGCTTTGAAAATGAGGACGGTTTGCTTGAAAGCTTAGAGGGCTGGATATTTGTCGAATGGTCAAGAGCCAATGATGAGGATATGATTTGCGGAGTGAACTATCCGAGCAATATGATGTATTATGCAATGCTGCGCGCCGCCTCCGGACTTTACGGCGATTCGGAGCTTGCCGAAAAGGCGGAAAAAATAAAGAAAACAATCATTGAGCAGTCATTTGACGGTACGTTTTATGTCGACCACGCCGAAAGAAAAGACGGCAGACTCGTTCCTGTTAATGAAATAACCGAAGTCTGTCAGTATTACGCCCTGTTTTGCGGAATTTCCGACCCGCAGTCTCAGCCGGATTTCTTTGAGAGAATGAAAAATGAATTCGGTCCTCAGCGCGATACCTCAAAAGTATGGCGGGAGGTATACCCTGCCGCTCCGTTTATAGGGAATTGCCTGAGACTTGAGGTTCTGACCGGATACGGATATAAGGATGAGGTTTTACGGGATATCAGAGGATATTTTCTCCATATGGCGGAAACCACCGGTACATTATGGGAAAAAGCAACGACGGAAAACAGCTGTAACCACGGTTTTACCGGCTGTATAATAGCCTGGCTGAAAGAACTGAGCGTTTTGTCTGAAGATACTTAAAAAGAGCGGAACCGCCATCGGCGGCTCCGCTCTTTTTTATAAATCCGGCGGCTTGTTGCTTGCGGCGTCAAGAAAAACGGCGGTAAGTCCGATATAGCCCGCAAGAACAATAGCTATAAGAGAAAAGCATATTATAAGTAAAATCCGCAGCGTCTTTTTCGCTTTCAGGAAGATTGCGGAGAGAACAATTCCGCAAACCGAAAAAAACAGCAGTACGACAGCAGCCCACAGCTCCATATGACAGCTCCTTTCTTAATTAAAGCATTCCGGCGTTTGCCGGTTTATTCGTCCCAATTATCCGCCCAGCCGTCACCGTAATTGGCGGCGGGGTCGTAAATCGGAGCTTCCCAGCCTGCTCCGAAAGCATTACCGGCTTCATCATAAGCCAATCCGTCGTCGCCGACTGTATAACCCTCCGGAACGGCAAAATATACCGCGCCGTCATAGTACCACAGTCTGCCGTTTTGCTCAACAAATTCCGCTTTGTCAAGATTGGCATATTCGGCGGCATTGCCGTCTCTATAAAAAACTCCGGAATATGTTCCGTCCGGGCTTTGAGTGTCGCTTTTCTCAAAGAAAAGCTCAAAGCTGTTTCCGTCATAGGTTATGCGCGGAAAGGCGTAACCGTTGAGAAACAGATACGGTCCGCGTCCGTCGTTTTTGTCGTCGATTGTGCCGCTGCCGGTATTATCGGGCGAGCAGGCGATGTATTGCATTTTCTCCGTATTGATAGCCAGAGTTTCTCCCAAGGCATTCTGCCATATGCCGTCAAGCCGGTTCAGCGGAATATCGGGTATTTCCTCGTCGCTTGCTGTGAAAAGCATACCGTTTAGCTCTCCGTCGCCGTAACCGTTGGCGTTTTCAAGAGTAAAACCGCCGTCGGACTTTATGAAATAATACGTACCGTCATAATAATCAAGCTGAAGTCCGTTTTTGCCCTGCTCGCTTTCGTATAATTCGCCCTGTCCTATTCTTCCGTACCAGGTGCGGTATGTATAAGTATAATCGTCTATGTCAAGCGACAGCTGACTGCCGTCATCGCTTTTCCAGCTTGCCGTCCCGTCGTTAAGCTCGTCGGATGACATAACACCGTCGGGTACTTTTGCGCCGCCGGAGTCTTTATTTCCTCCGCAGGCGGCAAGGCTTATTACCATCAGCAGCGCAAGAACGGCGGCTGCAAACTTAGCTAAGTATTTCAAGTTTTAATCCCCCTTAATAGCAAACGGCAAAATAAAGACCGGTTTTTGGTTCGACCGTAGGACAGTCCATAATGTTGGCTTCCGGAGATATGCTGTCAAGATTTTCGCGTTTCATACATTCCTTATAGCTTGACGGCTGCGCCTGAGCGGCGAAAATAAGCCCGTCATACTCCTCCGGAATATATGCAATATAATTCTTTGTAAGAACCTTGAACCAATCTCCGACATCCTCTGCCCAATTTGCTGAATATGAAAACTCAATATCGTATTTTTTGTCTCGGAATTCAACGGTATGATGATAACGGTTATCGGCGTGCTGACTGTTCGGGTTAGAGCTTGATGCCGTAAGCCAGGTGCCGGTATAGTAATCATACAGCGCGCTGTCAACCGATGTGAAAAAACGCTCGGTATAGCCGGGAACGGATTTCCGGGGAAGATAGCATATCGCATTAAATTCAATCTCCCTTATGCCGTTGTGCGTTTCATCGCGCAGCTTTGTAACCTCCCAGTAGCAGTCGGAGCGTATGTATCCTCCGCCGTTTTCGGTATAACAGGCAAGACCGTTTTCCAAAAGATATGTTCCGTTGTCCATATCTCCGTTCATTTCCAAATTATTTGCTTCAAAGCTCGCCGTTTCGTTTAAATTGCCCTGCCCGTCGGAATATGAGGAAAGCTCTTCGCAAAAGACATACCGTTTTTCGGAGTCCCACAGCCAGACAAAATATATATCATCTCCGCCGCCGAGGGATAAATCAACGGTTACATCGGTTTGACCGTCGCCGTTTAAGTCGCTGAACGTAACCTCTGCGGACGCAGAATCAATATCAGAAATTTCAAACGGGAAATCGACGGTATCATAAAGAACCTGCTCCTCCCTGTCCCAATAAAATTCCGCGCGTTTGGAATTTACTGTAGCGAGAACATACGCTTCCTCGTCGCCGTGGCTAATAAGTCCCGAACCGACGACCATGCCGGAAACGCGCCAGTCATCACCGGCAACATCGTCTTTTTTACACGCCGCAAAGCTCAGAAATAAAAATGCCGACAGAATAATTGCGGAAACGTTTTTTAAGTGTTTCATAATAAATCTCCCCTCAATTTTAAATTATATATCCCTATATAGACATTATAGCATAATTTTGTCAATTTTAAAAGTAATAATTTTAGCAGATTTTTATGGTTTTATTCCGCGCTGTGTATTACGGTATTTTTTCGGAGTTATTCCGAATCGCCTCTTGAACAGCGAAATGAAATGCGAATAATCCGGAAAGCCGCTTTTTTCGCTGGCTGCCTGAACGCTTTCTCCCTGTTCAAGCAGCTTTTTGGCATTGGAAAGCCGGCGGTTTTCTATGTATTTTGAGGGCGATATGTCAAGCTCGCTGCGGAATGTGCGGTAAAGCGAGCTGCGGCTGATAAAGAATTTTTCGCAGAGCAAATTAACCGAACAGGCGCCGTCAAAGCTCTTATCGATGTATTTGAGAATTTCCTCTAACCGGGATGAAATTCCGAGAGACGGCTCTGTTCTGTCCTTGTTTTTTTCTATAATGTCAAGTACGCCCGCAACCGCCGCTAAATTTTCTGCCGATAATGAGTTTTTGTTCTGAACTGCGAGCATATTGTCAAAAAGCGTCAGCAGTTTTTCTTTATCGCTGCGGTTCAGGGTTATCCGGTTCTTTTCTCCCGGCGTGCGGTCAAAAAACGGAGAGAGCAGATAGGAATATTCCGGAGCCGCTTTAATCCAAAAGCAATAGCAGCTGTGAACCCGGTCCGAATGATAAATGCAGTAATGTATTTCATTGGGCTTTGAAATTATAATATCTCCGGTTTCAACAGGATAAACTCTGTTTTCAACCGCAAACGAAACATCTCCGCTTATATTAAAGTATATTTCGCAGTAATCGTGAATGTGCGCGTCGTCGGCAGGGCGGAGCGCTATATATTGGCTGTACTCCGTAACCGCGTATAAGCCGCCGTCCGGCAATATTTTTTTGAGGTAATGTTTTTCCACAGCTTCACCTTGAAACAAATATCATATTTTAAGGATAAAAACTCATAGTATTTTGCCTTTGGTTGTAGTATAACACATTTGTTTGAAAAGTAAAGCAATATTTTATTATGAGGTGTGCCTATGTTTTCCCTGCCTGTATCGCTGCTGATTATTTTATCTGTCGTAACGTGTGCGTTTATGAGTATTCTCCGAGGGATATATTCCAAGAAATACCCAATGTCCGGCGTTTATTTATGGCGTTTTATTTTTATTCAGAATATCTTTTGCTTTTCCGCTATCCTGTTAATTTATATTTTTTCAAAAACCGAGTTTAAATTCAGCACTTTTTCCGTTTTGCTGGGCGTTATGCTCGCTCTTTCAAATGTTTTAAGCCTTGAGGGAACCCTGAAGGCTCAGGCATACGGCTCGTTTGCCTATACGTCGGTAATAACGGCGCTTTCGGCGATAATTCCGAGTATGAGCGGACCGATATTTTTCGGAGAAAAAGCAACGCTTTCTCAATACATAGGAATAGGGCTTATGATAATATGTATTATTCTGTCGCCCGAAAAAGACGAGGAAAAGCAGGGGGTGAGCATGAAATGGCTTGCGTTTTGCGCGGTTGCGTTTGTGTTTTCCGGTACGGTCGGCGTTGTTCAGAAGATACATCAGAACAGCGTAGTGCATAAAACCGAAATGCCGGCTTTGCTGCTGACTTGCTTTTCGGTTTCCTTTGTGCTTTCGGGAATAAAGCTGTTTGCAGAGCGCCGCAGACTTGAAAAAACGGGCGGCAGCCTTGATAAATTAACCGCTGCCGTTTTTCTTTTTCCTGCAATTTCCGGTTTTTGCTTTGCCTTTCCGCACACAATAAATCTATTCCTTTCGGGCAAGCTGTCATCGGTTGTGTTTTTCCCGACGATAAACCTTTGCCCCATGATTCTAACAATGCTGTATGCTGTTTTCGGCTTCCGGGAAAGACTTTCCGCCAAGCGCTGGGCGGGAATAGCCGTCGGCATTTTATCAACGGTATTCGTCAGCGGAGTTATATAATATCAGAGCTAAAATAAAAAAACCGTCGGTTAAACCGACGGCTTTTTATTTTCAGTAACAGCTTGATTATACCGCCGCAGTATTTTATCTGTAAAATGAATTAGGAGTTTTGCCGGTAATCCTTTTAAAGTATCTTGAAAAATAGTTCGGGTCGTTAAAGCCTACTTCCTCGGAAACCCGCTCAATGCTGTACTGACCGGTTTCGAGAAGTCCGATAGCCTTTGTAATGCGCAGCTCGGATAAATAGCGGTGCAGCGGAATACCGAATTCGGCTTTGAATTCGGAGCTGATATAATTCGGGTGAAAGTGAAAGGCGTTTGCCACGGTTGCGTTTGAAATATCCTCTTTGTAATGCTTTTGCAAATAGTCGGCAATTTCGGCGGCATTGAAGCGTTTGTCCTTTTGACTGCCAAGACGGCGGGCAATCTCGGTCAAAATAATTACAAGCTCGGCATTAGCCTCCAGCTGATAATATGCCTGCTTTTTTTCGTAGCGGTCAATTATTTGTTTGATGACCTTTTCGGCAAAATATACGTTTTTGCAAAATGCACAGCTGTTGAATGACGGGCAATCCTCAAAGCTTATGCTTTCAAGGGCGCTATGGATGCCGCCGTCAAACGGAATAGGTGAAATAGGCGTACTGAAATTACTGAATTTTTGCGTCCAGTCAAAATTTATCGCCGAATAAACGACATTTGAGGGAATAATGCGGTATTTAACGCCGGAATTTATCAAAAGCGCACTTCCGCGCGGCAAAATAACCGTATTTCCGGAAACAGTTATCCTGCCTTCACCCTCAGAAACGTAAAATAATCTCGCGTCAACGGGAAAAACATAACCGAAAACAGAGCTTTCGGAAATAACCAGTTCTCTCGGAAATCTTACAAATGGACTGATTTGACTCAGTAACATCATAATTCTCCTTTATTTTGTGCTATTATATCTTTAATTTGTGTTTTGATTATAGTATATTTCCGTGATATAATCAAGACATAAATCTTTATTTTTAAAGGGTGATAGTAAATGTCATTAAAAAAGTTCAGAAAGCCCGGTAGAATTGCCGTTTTCGCGGTTGCTCACGCTAAATACTGGCAGCAGTTCCCGACCTTGCGCGAAAAGCTTGAGGGTTACCACGCCCGCCTTTGTGAAAAGCTTTCGTCCTATGGAGCAGAAGTGACGGATTTCGGAATTATTGACAGCAATATGCAGGCATACGAGCTGCTTCCGAGGCTGAAGGCGGCTAATTGCGACGTATGGTTCTGCAATATGATTACATATGCAACCTCATCTGTATTTGCGCCTATAATGCGCGATTCCGACCGCCCCGTGGTTCTTACGGCGCTTCAGCCTCTGCGCGCGCTGGATTACACAAAGGCAAGCACACTTATGCAGCTTGAAAATGACTGCATATGCGCGGTTCCGGAATATGTCGGGGTTGCAAACAGACTCGGTAAAAAAATTAGCGATGTTATTATAGGCTGTCTGAACGGTGATGAAAAAGCCGATAGCGCGCTTGAGGAATGGTGCAGAATAGCCGCCGTTCTGCGCGCCGTGAACGGAGCACGTATAGGTCTTATGGGGCATGTGCTGGAGGCAATGTACGATATGCATACCGACCCGACTGCCGTTTCCGCAGCCTTCGGACTTCATGTACCGCTTTTGGAGCCCGATTCATTGCTAACGTACGAAAACGCGGTTACCGAAGAGGAGATAGCTGCAAAATCCGCCGAGATATGCGAAAGGTTTGACCGTCCCGACCCTGTGAGCGACCCTATAACAAAGAAGCTTACGGATGAGGATTTGCGCAATTCTGCGCGGAGCACCGCAACCCTGGAGCATTTTATAAGCGACAATAGGCTTGACGGTCTTGCTTATTATTATGAGGGACTGCCGGGGTCCGACGTCCGTAAGGCTGTGTCTTCGCTCATAGTCGGCAATTCGCTGCTTATAGGCAGGGGATTTCCTATGTGCGGCGAGTTTGATATAAAAACCTGCATTGCAATGCTTATAATGGACAGACTGGGAATAGGAGGCAGCTTTGCGGAGCTGCATCCGTTTGATTTCGATAATAACTGCATTTTAATAGGTCACGACGGACCGCATCATATTGCGATTGCCGAGGGAAAACCGGTTATTCGCAGTCTGTTAAAATATCACGGCAAGGAGGGAAGCGGCGCGTCGGTTGAATTTAAGATTAAAGAAGGACCTATAACAATGCTCAGTATTACGCAGGACGCCAACGGCAGGTTTCGTTTTGTAATAGGCGAGGGCGAGTCGCAGGCGGGTGCCATACCGCCGACCGGAAACACAAATACGCGGGCGGTGTTTAAACCGGACACCTGTGAATATATTAAAAAATGGGTGATGGCGGGACCGACTCACCACTATGCGCTCGGCGTGGGACATCACGCTGAAACAATAAAGAAAATTGCGGATATATTAGGAATTGAATCGGTAATAGTGAAATAGGAGAGAGCAAAATGTTTAAAACAGTCAACCTCGAAATCAGCTTAAAGCCATTTAAATGCACGGATGATAGCTGCATCCGCGAAGTATGTAAGGGAATTTTTGAGCAATGGCGTCCGCTTTTAAAAAACAGAGAAACGGTTTCCGTAATGCTCTGGACAGCGGACGGAAGTGAAATTCTCGACTATTCGGGCGATATGAATGAAAAATTTGAATGGTGCTGTTATGTAGGTACGGCAAATAATAGGCTGCTCGGCGGGAACGAGAGTCCCGATATCTCGCTGCATGAGAGAAAGCGCTTTTATACCGAGAATCCGCCTGTAATGACATATGCTGTTTTAAGAAAAATCGTTGCGATATTAAAGGAGGAGGGAGCAAAGGCGTTTCCCGATTCGGTTATAAGAGTCGGCGAGACATTTGATATTGGACCTGAATTTGCGGTATCGGATTTTAAATACAAGCGTCACCCTGAGATTTCTTCAGGCTCAAAGCTCGGTTCATTCGGGTTTATTGACGCTGCCGTTTTGCTTGATAAGGATAATTGCAGATATGCCGCATACCCCGACGGTATTCCTCAGGACACTCCGTTCGGTACTTTTTTCGGCAAACAGGCGAATATCTTTTTAAAGGATATGGGGTTTGACTATTTGTGGCTTTCAAACGGATTGGGCTTCAGCTCAGAGCCGTGGGATATTACCGGAAAGGTGTTTGACGGCAAAAGCTTTCATCCGGAAAAGCTGGCGGAGACCAGAAAAAATGTTTTTGAGTTTTGGAAGCTTTTCAGAGAGGAATGTCCGGATTTTCCTGTCGAAACCAGGGGTACGAATAATTCGGTCGGAATTGATTATGCAACAGACGGCGTTCCGCTTTACGACATATATAACGCCGGATTTAATATAACTCCTCCGCCTAATTCCCCGTGGGCGGCGCTTAACGGTAATTTCGGGCTTGAAATAATGGGACATATGACGCGCATATGTGAATTGCCCGGCGACAGCTTTATGTTCAGGTATTATATACACGACCCGTGGTGGATAAATTCTCCGTGGTATGACCGTTATAACGGTCAGCCTCATGATATATATTTGCCTATGGCTGTGTCAAGAATAGATTCCGACGGCAAAGTGCGCTCGGCGGAGACATTTAACATCCTGTCGATTGACAATTCCTACGGGGATATGCCGGACAACTGCGTATATGAGCCGCTGCCGCATATTTTGAAATCGGAAAAGGATATATCCGACAGCCCTGCGCCGCTTGTATGGGTTTATCCTATGAGGGAATATACAACCTCATATTCCGAAGAAATGCTTTTTGAAATGTATTACGGCGACAATTACATTTCCGAGGCGATAAACAACGGATTTCCGCTGAACTGTGTTGTGTCCTCGGATATTTTTCTGAAAACCGATTTGGATTTATATAAACGGAGTATTCTTGTATCGCCGATTTCTCAAAGCCCCGAAGCTTTGAGAAAATTGGAGGACTTTGAAAGCGCAGGCGGAAATGTTATTTATTACGGAAGTGAAAAATATGCTGAAAGCCGCTGCTTTAAGCATAGCTTTGTTGATTTTTCGTCCCATCCCTCCGCTTTAAGGGAAAGACTTTCCGATTTCGGATATTCAATAGAATTTAAGCGTATATCCGAGGATGTTAAGCCTAATGCGCTGACCGTTGCAAGAGCCGGGAATGCTATGATAATTTCCGTGTATTCCCCTAATCTGACAACCGATACGCTTTTGAAATTTCCGCTCGGCGCTCCGATACTGACAGGCACCGATACGGAAATAAGAGACGGCAGGGCGGTTTATCGCTTTGGTATGTGCGAGCATAGGGAGTGCAGAGTATTTGTTAAGCAGCAAAGCGGCGCGGTTACACTCAAGGAGTGCGCGCCCGTAAGTACCGTTTATCACCGAAAGCTGAAGCTCGGCGGACTTGTTAATGCAGACGTTTATATATTGCCTGAGGGAAACAGGGAGGTTTTTCTTACGAATACCGACTGTATTTATGACAGTACCCCGGAATATATTGACGTTCTGAAAAGAATTGAGGACGATAAAAACGGCATTTATTATAAGGCCGAAAATCTTACGGGTGATTTTGCCGTTCTGTTTCCTGACAGACATTAAGACTGAACAGGGTGATTGATTTGAAAATTCGGGAAAAAATACTTATGGACCGTGCGGGACTTGAACAAAACGGTCCTATAACCGTTGCGGCGTTTGGCGACAGCATTACTCACGGGGCAGTATCGCCGGGCGAGTTTAATTATGAAACGGTTTATTGGAACCGTCTGCGCCGTAAAATCAACGCGGTAAGAAATTATGTTCCCGTGAACGTTATAAACGCCGGAATAGGCGGCATAACCGCAAGGGAATCTCTGCCGCGCATGGAAAGCCGGGTCTTTGCGCATAACCCCGATTTGGTGATTGTATGCTTCGGGCTTAATGACGTGAACGGCACTCTCAATGAGTATGTAACGTCGCTTAAAGCAATTTTTGAACGCTGCGGCAGCTATGGCTGTGAAACGGTATTTATGACGCCTAATATGCTTAACACCTATGTCGCTGAGGACACGGCGGAGGAATTAAAGGAATATGCGTTAAAAACCGCTGAAATGCAAAACGGCGGGAGAATGGATAAATTTATGTCCGCTGCCGTTGAAACGGCGGCGGAAGCGAAAATAACGGTGTGCGACTGTTACGGCGAATGGAAAAGGCTGTCTGAAAAAGAGGATACAACAAAGCTGCTGGCGAACCGGATAAATCACCCGATAAGCGAGATGCACGAGCTTTTTGCGGAAAGTATATTCCAAAAAATAATGAATTAGGGAGGCGGACAATGCACCTTGAAACGGTAATGCAAAATGCCGTTCCAGGACGCTTTCGTTACTTTTCTGACCGATATTTTGTGGGTGTAGTGCCGTATTTCTTTTTAAATGCCTTTGAAAAATTAACGTAATTGTTAAAGCCGACGAAGAAACAAAGATCCGTAACCGAATAGTCGGTGGCAATAAGGTATTTTCTCGCAGCCTCAAGGCGCATATTCAGCAGGTAGCTCTGAAATGAGACCTTTACCTCGTTATGAAATTTTGTGCTGAAATAATTGGGCGAAAGCTCTACCGCTTCTGCGATGCTGTCCAAGCTGATATTTTCGCTGAAACGGCGGTGTATTATCTGAATTGCTTTTCCTATCGGTGCGGACAGCTTTGCATATTGCTCGTCTTTTATATCGGGTTTTATTTTATGTATGCAGTCGATTAGAATACGGTTGATAAGATTTTTGAAATACATATCCGATTTTGTATTCAGATATTTATATTCATAGTTGATTTTATCTATCAGCTTACCTGCGGAGATAGAGTGCTTTTAAAAAGAGG
Source organism: uncultured Eubacteriales bacterium (assembly GCA_934477125.1). Classification (GTDB taxonomy): domain Bacteria; phylum Bacillota; class Clostridia; order Oscillospirales; family Acutalibacteraceae; genus UBA737. Next base: position 247,140 of record CAKSOL010000001.1, read on the forward strand.
CTGTGTTTTTGAGGGACATCTCAAAATTAAAAACAGCGGCTGCGAGCTTTCCCCGATTATAATTTCATCGTTCGGCAGGGGATTTGAAAAACCTGTTATCAGAACAAGCGACGGCTCTGAATACTCAATTAAAATTGAGGGAGAATATGTAACCGTAAACGGCATTGAGCTGACAAATCAGCGCGGAAGATACGGGATATATATTATAAATATGCTTCGCGGAGCTGCACGCGGCGTGACCGTCAGCAACTGTTACATACACGATGTATGGACTCTGAACGAGGTTGAAAAAAACGACATCAATACACCGCGCGGTCATCGCTACCGCCCAGCGGCAAGCTGGGAACACGCGGCGGCGGGGATATCGGTCGATACCAATAAGGAGGCGCCGGCATGGTATGAAAATCTGCGTATAGAAAACAATGTTGTCTGTACTGTAAACAGAACCGGCATCTGGCTCGGAGGTCAATGGTTCAACCGCTTTAAAAATTCCTTTCCCTGGGTTGTCAACAAGGCGGAAGGAATGGATGAGCCCTGGTATCCTCACAGGGATGTGTATATAGGTCATAATATTGTGGATCACGCATACGGCGACGGTATAATCGGCATAGGCTGCGTTAATCTTCTTATGGAGCATAATAAGGTATACTATGCAAACTGCCTCTCAAGGATAGGCAGCTGCAATGCAGGTCTTTGGTCGATGTGCTGCGACGGAGCGCTTATTCAGTATAATGAGGTTGCTTACACCGGACTCGAATTCGGCGGCGACGGCGAGGGATTTGATATAGATAATTGCAGCCGCAATACGGTCGTACAGTATAATTACAGTCACGATAATGCCGGAGGCTTTATGCTGATATGCAATATCACCTGCAACAATAAGGAGTCGCATTGCCATAATATAGTGCGCAACAATCTGAGCGTTAATGACGCAACCGAGAAAGACGCGGCGATTTTTAATTTTACCGGTGTGATGTATGATGTGTATTTGCTTAACAATACCGTTTATACCGAACGCGAAAATCGCTTTAAGCTGTTTCAGGTATCGGATTACGGAAATAAGGGCATAGCGCAGGATGTAACGGTAGCGAATAATATTTTCTATTCAAAAAACAGCGACCATTGGAATTTCTTTGAATACAACGGACAGTTCACCTTTGAGGAAAATATATGTTGTAATATGCCGGCTCTGCCGGAAAAGGAAAATATTACAGACCGCAATCTTTATAAAATAAACCCGGTTTTGCAGGGAGATTGGGATATTCCCGCTTCAAGACTTGAAACAAAATCGTATGTTCCGTGCTGGAATTCACCGGTATTAAGGCACGGCAGGCATTATGAGCAATGCGCCGACAGGGATTACAACGGAATAAAACCCGCCGGACATTGCTATGCAGGAGCATTCTATTATAAGGATGCGAATATAGGGTAGAACCGGAATAATTTATAAAAAGCTTGGGGAGAAACTAATTATGACAAAAAAAGGACCGATAACAGGAACGTTTATTGATGAGATAACCTATGATATACCTTCTTCAAACTGGTCGGACGAACAATGGAAAGCCGATCTCGATAATATGAAGCAATCGGGTATCGATACATTGATATTTATACGCGGCGGGTTTGAAAATAAAAGTATTTTTCCGTCAAAGGTGCTGGGAACAACGGGTACGCCGGATTTTGCAGGCTTTATTATGGAGGAAGCCGCAAAACGGAATATGGATGTTTTTTTCGGTCTGTATGTGTCTAATCTTGAATGGAACTGCGGCGACGCGGCGGGCGAAATATTGAAAAACAAAGAGTTTATCAGCGAGATTTGGTCCCGCTACGGCGGCAATCCCTCGTTTAAGGGCTGGTACATACCTCAGGAATGTGAACGTGAACGCCTGAATTTCAGCGAAATTCTTAGGGGAATTTCAGCGCTGTGCAAGGATAAAGCGCCTGACAAAAAGGTTTTGATTTCGCCGTTTTTCTACACCTCATGCACATCCTGCGACGGCGGATATACCCCCAGGCAGACCTACGAGGAATGGGATAAGCTTTTCTCCTACGGCGGTAAGGATATAGATATATGCGCGTTTCAGGACGGTACGGTTCCGCTGGCGCATATGAGCGAATATTTCGACGCTTCAAGAAAAATCTGCGAAAAATACAATATTGAGCATTGGGTAAATGTTGAGCTGTTTGAAAGGGATGTAAGGCGTATGTATTACCCGATACCCTTTACTCAGCTTGTTCCGAAATTGGAGCTGCATAAAAAAACCTCGGATAAAATGATATGCTTTGAATATTCTCATTTTTTGAGTCCGCAGTCCATTTATCCGTCGGCAAGAAATCTGAATAAGCTTTATTACGAGCGTTATCTGAAATAACGGAGGATTAACTATGAATACAGAATATTTTAAAGAGGTACGGGACTGGGCTGAAAAGGAGCTTGAAAAGGCGGTTGAATTTTGGCTTAAAAACGGCATTGATACGGTAAACGGTGGTGTATACACCTGTCTTGACCGTATGGGCAGAATTTATTCGACCGATAAGAGCGTCTGGATGCAGGGACGCTGCGCCTGGACGTTTGCAAGACTGTGTAATCAGTACGGCAACCGCCGGGAATGGCTTGACGCGTCGAAAAGCTGCCTGGACTTTTTGGAGGAATACTGCATCAACCGCAACGCCGGCGGTCGGCTTTATTTTACGGTTACGGCTGACGGCAAGCCCTTAAGACAGCGGAGATATTGCTTCAGCGAGGCATTCTATATAATGGCTAATATAGAATATTACGGTGCGACAGGGGATAAGACCTGTCTTGCGCGTGCGCGGAAATACTATGATTTTCTTTATGAACTGAACAACGGAATAATTGCCGACCCTACCGGACTCGGACCTAAAACCATACCCGAAACCCGGAAGGGTAGGGCGTTGGCGGACCCTATGATATTCCTTAATACAACCTCGATTATGAGAAGATATGATGCCGAAAACGGGGAAAAATACGATTCCTATGCCGAGGAATGTGCCGCAGCCATTATAAAATATCACTTTAAGCCGGAGCTGTCCTGCACGCTTGAATCCGTCGCTCCGAACGGGGACGCAATGCTTGACAATTCCGCAGGCAGAGTCGTTAATCCCGGACACGATATAGAGTGCAGCTGGTTTCTGGCGGAGCAGGCTGAATATACGAACGACGGGAAGCTTTTTGAAAACGCCGAAAAAATATATAAATGTGCATTAAAGGGCGGTTGGGACGACGAATACGGCGGAATTTTAAGCTTTGTAGACTGCAAAGGCTTTCCGCCTGAGGCATATGAACACGATATGAAGCTCTGGTGGCCGCATAACGAAATGATGATTGCTTCGCTTATGTTCTATAAAAAAACCGGAAAACAGGAATACCTTGAGCAATTTGAAATGGTGCGGCAGTATTGCATAAAGCATTTTTGTGATGATGAGTTCGGTGAATGGTACGGATATTTAAGGCGCGACGGCTTGCCGACGCAGCCCGCTTCAAAGGGAAGCACCTTTAAGGGACCGTTTCACGTGCCGAGATGCTTAATGGCTGTTGACAGTATGCTGACCGAGTAGATTTCAAGAAAAACCGCCGGCGGACAAATTTGCCGATGGCTCCGGGACGTTATGTATTGCGGAAATAATAATTGACAATATGTAAATTATGGGTTAAAATAGCACGGATTGAATGCGGCAGACGGCTGACAGACGTAAAGGAGATAATTATGAAATTCTCAAAAAGTTTTATTGTGGCGGAGAGGAAATGTGTAGCTTTGAGAAACACGTTCCGGCACCGTATTTCAGAAAGGATTTTGAGCTTGACTTCATTCCGGAAAGTGCTGAGCTGACTGTTTGCGGTCTTGGCTTTTATGAGCTTTGGATTAATGGGGAAAAGATAACAAAATGTCCGCTGGCGCCGTATATCAGCAATCCCGACGATATTTGCTATTATGATAATTATGATATTGCAAATAAATTAAGATACGGTAAAAACACCCTCGGATTTATGCTCGGCAACGGATTCCGCAATTCCTTCGGCGGATTTATCTGGGATTTCGATAAAGCGCCGCTGAGAGGTCCGGTTTGTCTTGCGTTTGCATTTGAGGCTGTTTCATCAGATAAATCGCTGTTCTTTGAGGCGGACGAAACCCTGCTTACGCACCCGTCACCGGTTACATTTGACGATATACGAATGGGCTGCAGATACGATTCCCGTCTTGAGCTGCCCGGCTGGAATACTCCGGAATATAATGCCGATGATTGGAAAAATGCCGTCAGGTGCAAAAAACCGCCGCTCGGTGTTCCGACGCTCTGTAAAGCAGACCTTATAGCGGTGCGCGAGGAACGCAAAGCGGTCAGCATAGACTTTTATGATGAGCTTCCGTTTATGTATAAAAATTGCTCTCCTGATGCGGAACCGTATGAAAAAAGCATAAGAAAAAATGTATATGTATTTGATTTCGGTGTGAATGATTCCGGAGTTACAAAGCTGAAAATCAACGGCAAGCCCGGACAAAAAATAACTATCCGTCACGCAGAGCATAATGTCAGCGGTAAATTTTCTGTTAATACAATCATCTTTGACCGCGACGGTGCGCGCGATTTATATATGGATTACGCTCAGACGAATGAGTATATCTGCCGCGGAGGATATGAGGAATTTGTACCTCCGTTTAAATACGACGGCTTCAGATACGCCTATGTCGAGGGCTTGGAAAAGGAACAGGCAACGCCTGAACTGCTGACTTTTATAATAGAGTCGTCCGACGTTAAGCCGAGGGCTGAATTTGTTTCTTCCTCCGAGGAGCTTAACAAATTGCAGGAATGTGTCAGGCGCTCCGACCTTTCAAACCTGTTTTACATTCCAACCGATTGCCCCCACAGAGAGAAAAACGGCTGGACGGGAGATATGAATGTTTCCTCTGAGCATCACCTGCTGAATTTAAAATCCTCAAATACTCTGCGCGAATGGCTGAAAAATGTTGCCGCCTCTCAAAAGCCGAGCGGCGAGCTTCCGGGAATAGTCCCTACCGGCGGCTGGGGCTTTGAATGGGGCAACGGACCGTCGTGGGATGCCGTATGCGCGGTGCTGCCGTATAATCTGTATCGCTTTGACGGGGATATTTCGGTCGTATACGATTCGGCGGATATGATTGTGCGGTATATAAAGTTTGCCGAAAGCCGCCTGAACGAAAAGGGTCTTGCCGATACCGGTCTCGGAGATTGGGTTGACCCTTATGAGTCTGAAAAGGGATATATAACAGCACCGCTGGAGGTTACTTCAACGCTTTCACTGTATGATATGGCAGTCAAGGCGAAACACTTATTTGATGAGGCATATCTCGAAAGTGAAGCGCAGATTGCAGGAGCTTTTGCAGAAAAACTGCGGAATGCATTCAGAAAGCACCTGATAAGCTTTCCTGAATGTACCGCAGCAGGAGATTGCCAGACATCACAGGCATTTGCAATAGATGCGGGTATGTTTGACGCTTGCGAACTGCCGCAGGCAAGAAAAAAGCTTGTGGAAATTATTCACAGGGACGGCGATGTTAATACCTGCGGTATGCTGGGAATAAGACATATTTATCACGCGCTTACAAATGCTGGCGAAACGGATTTAGCGTACAAAATAGTGCTTGATAAGTCGCGCACCTGCTATGGTCATTGGCTTTTGCACGGTATAACCACAATGTGCGAGAGCTTTAAGGCTTGGGACGGTCCGTATGTTGATTCAAGAAATCATCACTTTTTAGGCGATATAAGCAGCTGGTTTATACAGGATATAGCCGGCTTAAGACCCAATCCGACCGCTGCCGATATAACCGATTTTGAAATATGCCCTCATTTCCCCGAAAAGCTTGACAGCGCATCGGCTGTATACGATTCAGCTTGCGGAAAGCTTTCCGTAAAATGGGAAAGAAAAGGTAATGGTTCGTACATTCTTGAAACTGAGGTTCCGAGAGGTTGTAAAGTAAGGTTAAAGCTTGAGGATGGCTTTGTTTTACCGAACGGTGAGACTAAGACCGAAGCGGCGCCCGGAAAGCTTGTTTATACATTACAAAAGCAAAAAACGGTATAAAATCATATCAATTTGTTCCGTGTAAGTCAGTCAGGCTTGTTGGAAAATATACTTTTACAGGGCAGTCTGTTTTTTAAAATGTGAAGCATTTGTTTCTGCCTGTTTTAGAAAAGCACGCAAATCACCTTAAAAAGTGATTTGCGTGCTTTTTAACAATTCCGCGTTACAGCGGCTGAAATCCGTTCTTCGTACACCGAGTTTGATAACCGCTGAACGCGAAAGCCTTGAAAAAAGAGTAAAACCGGAATAACGGAAATAATAGTTATGAACGGAGGAATGAAAAATGGGAATTATATGCTTTATTTGCGGCACAATGTTCGGCGGTCTGGTCGGTACGGTGACTATGTGTTTGGTACAGGTGGGAAGCAGGTCGGAGGAAAATGAAAAAGACTCATCCCGCTTGGAATAAGTCTTTTTTAAAACTAAAGCAATCCGTCAAAGTCTCTGCCGCCGTAAATAATTCTTAATGTCCGGCACCGATAAGCTTTTTTTACCAACCGGGTAAAGGATTGTGAAATTTACGGTATTTAAGGCGCAAATCTTTATTTTGAGCTTTATATTTTTGTCTGTTCCGATATGAAATTTATTTTATTATTCCATAACTGTTCCACAGTTGCGCTTGGTCGGCAGCAGCATTATATTTATAAACCTTAACTGAAAGCTTATCGGAAGATATTTCTATTTCAGCCCAGGAGGACATACCCGAATTTCCCGAAAGTTCGTATAAATCCGGGTCAACCGCTGTTACGCTCCTTGCCTGATCGCCTGCCGCGCCGTTCATTATATATATTACACCTTGCGGATTGGTACAGTAGTTAATACCCGAAACATTTTTGTATTCAAGCGACTTTTGAACCGTTGCTCCCTGTGCGATAGGATAAGTTTTAGAATATGTATGGTCATGACCCTGAAGAACAATATCAACACCGTATTCTGCAAATAAATCGGCAAGCTGCTCTCTCAGCGCAAGAGAAATTGCGTTCTGCGAACTGCCCCATTTTCCGACCGAATACATCGGATTGTGCATAGAAACGACAGTCCATTTCTTGCTGCTATTTTTTAGGGTATTCACAAGCCAATTATATTGGTCGGATTTAATCTTATTGCCTATGAGATTATTAGTGTCCAGCATAATGAATTTTGCATTGCCGTAATCAAATGAATAATAAACGCCTTTCGATTTATCCTGTTCGGTAAGCGCTATATTAAAATGCTTGAATATCTCATAGATTCCGTTCTTGTATGTTGACTCATGATTTCCCGATAATGGCATAAACGGAAAAGCGGCGAAATATTCGGAGTTGAAATCAATCATATTTCTCCAATAGCTTTCATATTTTGACCATTCAACAATATCTCCGGTGTGAAGAATAAAATCAAAATTTCCGGTACTTTTCTGCGCCGCCCTCAGCGTATTGGCAAATGCCCAACCTGAGCCTTTTCCGACGCTCAAAGGGTCAAGATAGCTTCCGTCGGGCGGCGGCACAACGGAAAATGTACTTAAATATTCACTCGGATATAGATAACCGCCGTCAAAAAGCTCGCCATCCTCGAAATTTTCAAAATAATACTTTAAAGCATTGTTTTCTTTTTCAAAGGTCGGAATAAGCGTGACTGCTCCCGTTACGGTATGCTCATAAACAGACTTATCAGAAATTATATTTCCGTTTTGATCCTGCCAGTTTTTAAAAACATATCCGCTGTTCGGAGAGGCGGAAAATGTGACCTTCTCGCCGATTGCCGCCGATTCCGCGGAAACAGAACCGGTTCCGTTTTCGGAATTTCCTATTGATACCTTTACGGTTTCACATAAACGAAGCTCGGCAATATAAATTGTATAATTATCCTGATTTGTTCCTATTCTGAAGCAGGCGTTATCAACAGTCGGAGTAAATGTATAAGAGACACTGCTCCAGCCGTATCTATCCAACGGCTTTTTTCCGTCAAAAGCATTTGAGCCGTTATAGGAAATGCAGCTCCATGCCGTTACCCGATAAGCGATAAAAACACGGTATTCCTTTCCTTTTGTTAAGGCTTTGGGAACGTAAATTGAATTATTGCCGTTAAGACCGTTGGGAAGCTTAGCGACAATGACATTTCTTTGGAGCACATCGTCCCAAGCATATGAAATGTCGGCGTTTGCTCCGGCAGCCAATTCTTTTTCGGACGTACTCTCCCAATTTGAAAAATCGGTATCAACCATTGCGGAATATGACAAAGCCTTTGCATCTCCGGATGAATAAATTCCTAAAGGTGAAATTAACAAAATAAATGCTGTTATTATACTGAAGATTTTTGTGCTGCAAACTGTTGTTTTCATAATAATCACCATATCTTTCTGAAATATAAAAAGACGATAATTACTATATCGCATATGCTTGGGTCACCGTTCAGACGCGGGAAACGGGGTTTTGAGCTTTTATGTAAGCAGTATAACGGATTTATAGCGTTTCTATATGTGAAATCTTACGATTTATATTGCAAATGATACGATTGGCAAAAAGCTTGCACTATGAAAAAGGCTCGTTTCTCACGGCGGAAAAACGAGCGGTTTCGGATTTTGCGGCACAATATTTTGTGAAATTGAAAAAAGCCGTTAAAGTTTTGATTGCTTTGTCTATAAATGTATACATCTGAATTGCAAATCCTTTCTGTTGCGTCCGTTTGCCCATTTTGTCAGGTTTTTCTTTCGATAAGTCTGAAAGGAATTTCATAGCTCCGTTTTATCGAAGGCGGATTGCGGCGGTCGCTTATAATGTCCTCGGCTATCTGCCGGCAGACCGCGCCGAATTCAAAGTGCAGGGTTGTAAGACCGCCGAAAACATATTTTACTGCCGGTATATCGTTCATCCCGGCAACGACAACGTCCTGCGGAATACGAATTCCCGCGCGGTTGATGTTCTCTGATGAAAAAAGTATAATTAAAAGCAGACGGCAGAAAGACAAAGCAAGGCTTTGTCGAAAATCTGTCTTTTATCGTTTATGATAAAAGGACTAAAGGAACGCAGGGGGCTGTTTATGAAATATAAAATATTGATTATTGATGATGAAGAAATGATATTATCAATGATGGAGAAGTGTCTGAACGATAAGTTTTTGGTGTATACGGCGGACAGTGCTAAAAGAGCGTTGGGGCTATTGAGTGCAGCGCCGGATATTATACTATTGGATATCAATATGCCGGAAATGGATGGATTGGAATTGTGCCGGCTTATACGAAGCCATATATCCTGTCCTATCATTTTCTTAACGGCACGGGTAACAGAACAGGATGTAATAAAGGGATTGTCTGCCGGCGGAGATGATTATATTACAAAACCCTTCGGTATGGATGAGCTATCGGCAAGAATTTCGGCACATCTTCGGCGTGAAGAAAGGAAAGGTACGGCGTCGAATTTGAGATTTGATGAAGAACTGATTATCAACTACAACAGCCGTACTGTATTTTACGGAGAAACACCGTTGGAATTTTCAAACAAAGAATTTGAGATTATCCGACTTCTTTCCTAAAATGCAGGTATGGTTTTTGACAGAGAAACCATTTATGAAAAGCTTTGGGGATATGACAGCGAAGGCGACAGCATTGTAGTAAAGGAACATATCCGAAAGATACGAAATAAGCTGTCCGCTTATACGGATAAAAACTATATTGAAACGGTGTGGGGAGTCGGATACAAATGGGCAAAATAAGAACAAAATCACTCAAAGCATCTATGACGGCGACTTTTCTGATTACAATATGCGTAATTGCCGTGCTGTCAGCTATCACAATCCTTGCGTCAAACCATTTGCAGCAGGAGATATTGAAAAAACGGTATTTGATGATAAGCTCCCCTGATTTTCAAATAGATGAGGGTACGGGAAATTATGTTTTGGATGCAGACAGCGATAATATTACTTGGCAGCCTTTAAGTACGGGGGATAATATAGCCTATTACGGCTCTTATGCTGCTATGATTGGCTTACCTGTTCTTTATATTACGATTGGTATTGGGGCGGCTGCGGCAATATATTACCGAAAGAAGCTTCGGTTTCCTATTACACAGCTGCAGAACGGAGTAGAAAAGATACAGGAAGATAATCTCGATTTTCACATTGAATACAGCGGAGATGACGAGTTGGGGCAGTTGTGCTGTTCAATGGAAAAAATGCGCAGAGAGCTTCGGCAAAAGTATAAAGCATTGTGGGAGGCCTTAGAGCAAAGGAAATTATTAAATGCTTCGGTAGCCCACGACATAAGAACGCCGATTACTGTTCTTAAAGGGTATTTAGACTATCTGGAGAAAAACATACCGCAGGGCAGCCTCACGGAGGATATGCTTTCAGATACGGTATTTTCTATGCAGGGAGCAGTAACCCGATTGGAGCAATATGCGGATTGTGTTCGGGACATTGAAAAAATCGAAAGTATTGAAATCGAGAAACGACCCGAAAATGTGAAAATGTTATTGAATGAAATACAAAGTAATGTGCAGCAGCTGGAAGCAAAAAAGGAAATCCTTATTTCAAGCAATATGACTATGAATGAAGTTCAGTTGGATAAAGGCGTACTTTTTCGGATTTTAGAAAATCTGTTGCAGAACGCATTACGATATGCGGAGAAACAAGTGCGTATAAATCTTTCGCAAAATAAGGATTTTCTCATTCTTACGGTAGAGGATGACGGAAAAGGTTTTTCAGAGAAGGATTTGGAAAAAGCAACTGCGGTATTTTACAGCAGTGATAAAGAAGGGCAGCATTTTGGAATAGGTCTGAGCATTTGTCGTATCCTTTGTGAAAAACACGGCGGACTGTTAGATGTTTCAAACAATAAAAAAGGGGCTTGTGTAACAGCAAAGCTGAATATAATTTAGGGTTCTTTTCGGAAAATTGACTTTTCTGTTGTAAAATCTCCTTACGACACAGGTAAGGAGGTTTTTTATATTTATGGAAATCGTGATAAATAATCTTTCCAAAAGCTATGGGGAAAAATCAGCCCTCAAAGATGTGTCCGTTACTATCCGTTCCGGAATGTACGGGCTGCTTGGGCGTAACGGTGCAGGAAAAACAAGTCTGATGAGAATTTTGGCAACGCTTTCTGTCCCCTCAGGCGGAGAAATCAGTATGAACGGTATCCCAATCAAAGAAACGGCAAAAATACGGGAAATCGTAGGTTATCTTCCGCAGGATTTTTCATTTTACAGAAATATGAGTGTTTATGGTGCAATGGATTATCTTGGGCTGCTGTCGAAAATTCCGGATAAAATCCGAAAAGAAAGAATATCGGCATTGCTTGAACAGGTAAACTTGAAAGAGAATGCGAGAACGAAGGTAAAGGCTTTATCCGGAGGAATGAAACGGCGGCTCGGAATTGCGCAGGCACTATTACATAATCCGCAAATTCTTATTGTGGACGAACCAACGGCAGGGCTTGACCCGGAGGAGCGTATTCGTTTCCGCAATCTGTTAAGTGAATTCGCGGAGGACAGAATTGTTATACTTTCTACCCATATTTCTTCGGATGTTGAGTCTTCTTGTGAAAACATAGGAGTGTTGGACAACGGGAGAATGATATGGAGCGGCGGTACGGAAGAATTGGTAAAGCAAGCCGAAGGCAAGGTTTATCTTATTTCGGCAGCAAAAAAGCAGGACAGGCTCATAAAGGAAAAATATACTGTTTTAAATATCATTTCTTCCGGGTCAGGCACACAGTACAGAGTGTTATCAGACTCACCGCCTGAAGAAAAGCATATACTTCAAGACCCTGCTTTGGAAGATGGGTATATGTATCTGCTGAGCCGGACGGAGGGATAAACAATGAAGTTATATCTGAAAGAGTGTAAAAAAATCGCGGCAAGTATTATTTTTTATCTTTTTATCGCCGTTTTGATTTTTAGCTGGTTTCAGAATTTTCGGGGAGTAACGCAGACGGAAATCAATCGGGCAAACGGTATCGCACCTGCCGATATAGGTTTTGAACGTCCGTTGCTTTCCAAACCATCTGAAAAAGATGATTATTTCGGCAGTAAGGTTTCGGAAGATAACCCAGAAGCAATTATGACAGGCGTTACAAGAGCATTGCTGTCGGAATATGAAGCTAATAGTTATGCCACATATCCTCTCGTATATTATAAAGCAATTACGTTAAGCGGTGACGAGCAAAAACAAGTTTTTGAAATACTATGTGAAATAACCGGATTGACAGAGGAAGAGCTAAAGAATTTGCCGGATGATTATTTCCCCTCAGTCACAGGGACGATTATTTCTTTTGACGCAATGAATGTTGATAAAGACGGAAATCTGAATATGGAAATGGACGGCGGGACAGACGCAAAAGGCGAAGATAATAAATATGCGCATTTTGTATCGCAGGTCACTTATGAGCATTTCAAAGAACTGATGCGGAAAACGGAAGCCGTCATTGGTGAAAAAGGCTCTCAGTATTCTCCTGAAATGATGCTTACTTATTTCGGAATGTCTGAAATGACTTATGAGGAAGCACTGGAGGAATATAATCAAACAATAAATCAAGATAAAGTGACAGGCGGATTTGCACGGCTGTTCTGCGATTATATGGGATTAGCATTAGGTTTGTATCCTGTATTTTTGGTAGTGATTATATGGATGAAAGACCGTATGAGCAATGCGACAGAATTGATTTACAGTCGAAAGGTATCTTCAACCAAACTGGTGCTTTCAAGATATTTAGCAGGCATCACTATGGTTTTGATTCCTGTTTTGCTGTTAAGTCTTGAGTCACTTGTACCGCTTATGTCTTTCGGAGCAAAGAATGGTATCCAAATAGACTGTTTTGCGTATATCAAATACATCGTATGGTGGCTATTACCAGAGGTTATGGTGGTATGTGCGATAGGAATGTTTTTCACTTTGCTTACGGACTCTCCGATTGCTATTGTCCTTCAATTCTTGTGGTGGATGGTTGATAAAGGGGCAACGGGACTATCTGGGGATACAAAACTCACGACTTTAATGATTAGGCACAATACATTGCGTGGCTATGAAACAATTAGGGAGGACTTGCAAATAATTTGTATGAACAAATTGCTAATGGCTGGAATTGGTATTTTGTTTGTCATTCTGTCAATATGGGTTTTAACTTCTAAGCGGAAAGGAAAAATCAATGCAGCGAATGTCTATAACAGGGGTCTTTGGTATATTCAGGGTAAACTTTCTTCTGGCAGTAAGAACTAACCTGTTTTTAGCCGCCGCTTATCTGCTGTCGATTTCTTTGTTTAGAGGAATTGCAAACTTGGATATGGTTCATTCAGCGGAGTGTCTGGAGCATTCCGTAATACTCGTAGGAATATTCCTTATTGTTCCGCTGAATGTGCCGGAACAGTCGAAAGCGATACAAGAAGCAGTTTATACAAGGAAAATTTCTCATTGGAAAATTCTGTCGGTGCGTTTAATTATGTCAACGATGCTGCTGATTGTGATGGTAAGCCTGTTTTCCGGCATTATGGTATGGAAAAACTGTACCTTCCCGTTTGCGGCTTATGCAGCAGGAACGGTTATAAGTGCAATGGCGTTAGGCAGTTTAGGCTTTGCCGTATCCGTATTGAGTAATTCTGCTATTGCGGGTTACCTTACATCAGCAGGATACTTTCTCTTGAATTTTCTTGGGAATGTATCGGAAAAAAGTATCTTTTATTTGTTCTCAATGTCGAAAGGTAACTATACCACAAAGCTATACCTTTTGGGATGGAGCTTACTGATGATTGCAGCTCCCATGATTTATTTAAGAAAAAAGAAGTATTGTTAGAAAGCAATTTGAAACAAGCATGACAAATAAAAAGGTGATTTGTGCTCTGTATCGCCCAAACAAAATAGTGCCGTCCTTCAAGCCTGTTTAAGGTTTGGAGGAATTTTTATATGTTGGTCTGATATGACCGCAGCGCTGTTGAAATAACTTATTAACCGCATTGATATTTTTGAAAGTGCGGAACCCGCATTACAGGGAATATATTCTCCGGGCTGTCGCCGACGAATAACTCACAAAGTAAACAAATAAGAAAAGAGCAGGTTAAAACCTGCTCCGTACATAAAACCGTATCAAGATAAAAAAACGAGTATTCATAAAGTCAAATTCCTTATGAATACTCGATATGGTCGAGGTGACAAGACTTGAACTTGCGGCCTCTGCGTCCCGAACGCAGCGCTCTACCAAACTGAGCCACACCTCGAAATATTCAAAACGTCAGCCTGATTATTATACAGAATTTTGCGGCATTTGTCAACCTTTATTTTTAAAAAATTTTATTTATTCGATTAAAGGCGTTTTGCCGGCGCGGTTGACAAATATTTGCCCGGCGTTGTATAATAAATCGGCAGAAGTATAAAGAAAAGGAAAGAAGCTTAATGACTTATATAGAATTTTTCGATAAAACAATAATTGAAAATATCTGTGCGAGTCTGATTTCTCCGCCTGACAGGGTAATTCTCATAGGCGACAGGATAAAGCTTCTTGAAAGTCATGCCGAAAGATACGGAAAAATTTTGAAAAAACGCGGGTATAACGTTGAGTTTATCTGCAAATCTGTCAACAGAAATAATATGAAAAATATTATTGCCGTTCTCTCGTCTGTAGTTGAAAAATACGATGACTGCGTTTTTGAATTAACGGGCGGGGACGAAACCTTTTTGGTTGCGGCAGGCATTATGTCAGAGCGGTATAAGGACAGAAATATCAGAATGCACCGTTTTAATATACGCAGCAATACCGTAGGAGACTTGGATTTTAACGGCGAAACCGTTTATGAGAGCAAAATACCGGAGCTGACGGTTGAGGAGAATATTCAGCTTTACGGCGGCGACGTAATATACGGCGGTACAAGACCCAATTCGACGCCGGTATGGAAGCTTGACGAAGATTTTACCGATGATATTGATATAATGTGGAATATATGCAGAAAAAACGTCAGACGCTGGAATATGCAGATTGGCGTGTTTGCGATAGCGCGGGAGCTGGAAAAGGGCGGAAATCCGCTAAGTGTTTCGGTTTCAACGGACGATTTGACTGAGCGGCTTGAAAAAAGGAAATTAAAATACATTTTAGATAAAGAAATAACCGACGCTTTGTGCAGCGCCGGTCTTGCGGATATCCGTGATGACGGGTTTGAGCTTTCGGTTTCGTATAAAAATGCTCAGGTTAAAAAATGCCTTACAAAGGCAGGACAAATTCTCGAAATGAAAATATACATTTCGGCTCTGCGGGCGCGCGATAAGGACGGGGCGCATACATATAACGACGTCCAAAACGGCGTTTGCATAGATTGGGACGGTGACGTTCATACAGCCCCCGGAAAATATAACACCGAAAATGAAATTGACGTTATGATGATGCGCGGAATGATTCCGGTATTCGTGTCCTGTAAAAACGGCTGCGTTGAAACGGAGGAGCTTTATAAGCTGAGCGCGGTTGCTGAAAAATTCGGCGGCGAATATGCGAAAAAGGTTCTTATTGCAACCGCTCTTGACGAACGGGGGAGCAACGCAGATTATCTGCGCGAGCGGGCGGGGGATATGAATATCAGACTTGTTGAGAAAATACAGGACGCAGATGATTCAGAGCTGCAAAGAATAATAAGGTCGTTTTGGAGTAATTAAAACCGGAATAATCCGTATTTCCCGTAGATTACTTTATTTTCTTCAGCGAAATTTCTTTAAGCGGCGTCAGTCCGAAAGACCGGGCAAATTCAAGCGCTGCGTTCTGAGCGGAGGTATCGCTCAATGACTGCGGATTATGAGCGTCACAGCCTATAACGGTGTCGCAGCCTTCTGCTGCGGCGATACTGAAAAATCTTTCACTCGGATAATGACGATGGTCGAAGAGCCCCAACATATTTACCTCAAGAGGTATTCCGAGAGCCTTGGCGCCACGGCAAAGACGCGTCATCTGCGTTTCGTAAATATCGTCGCTGCCGGTAAAAAGGAAAAGGTCGGGATGGGCAATATAGCTGAAACAGCCGGTTGAAATTGCCTCAAGAACGGTATCTGCATATTCGGCTAAAAGCTTGCTGTTGCTCTGCGGAACTCCCGGATATACGCCGCCGTCCTCTCGCCCTAAAAAGTGCTGCCCCAAAATAAGATAATCGGCGCCGATATCTATGCAAAGCTGTTTGAATCTTTCAAAGTTATCTCTGAAATACTCTGCCTCAAAGCCTGCATATATTTTTATATCGTTTTTATATTCCTCGCCGAGCCGTCTTATACATTTTATATACCCCTCAGCCTCCTGCGGAAGCATACGCATACCCGAAACATACCCGTTATCAAAGAACTGCGGGCAATGGTCGGAAAAACCGAGTATTTTAATACCTGCTGAAATGGCGTTTTCGATATATTCTCTTTCGGTGCCTACGGCATGGTGACACCTTACGGTGTGGGTGTGATAATTCGCATACATTAGTTTTTTCCTACCTTTTGTATTTTCTAAATAATTATATAATGTATACCGGGTAAAATCAAGCCGCGGCATGGTAAAATTTAAGGCGGCGGCAAAAAAATTTATCTTTTGCATTGAAACTGTTGTTAATTCAAGGGAAAATGTGGTATAATGTAAAATATAATATTGTTGTTTTCCGAAACGCCGCGTCGGAAAGCTTAAAAAAGCGGCAGAACGGAGTAATTTTTTATTTATGGCTTGTTTTGTTACACCGATTGAAAAGGGAGTGGACGGTCTTTTTATAAAAACCGAAAGGTTCAATACCACTCTTATTTCGTTCCATTTTTATATGCCGCTTTCAAGAAAAACGGCGGCTGAATATGCGCTGCTGCCGTTTCTTATGACGACCTGCAGCAAAAAATATCCCGATTTTTCAAAGCTTAATTATAAGCTGAGCAAGCTCTACGGCGCTTCGCTGGAGGTATCCGCCGAAAAGGTCGGAGATTTGCAAAAGCTTCAGATGTCGGTATCGGTTATAAACGACCGCTACGCTCTTGATAACGAACAGCTTTGCTCGCAGGCGTGCGAGCTGCTGCTCGACCTTATTTTTGAGCCGAAGATAGAAAACGGCGCTTTCTGCGCAGAGGATGTTGAGCGCGAAAAGAGAAAGGCGATAGAGCATATCCGCGGCGAAATAGCCGAAAAGCGTATCTATGCCCGCGGCAGAATGATTGAAGAAATGTATAAGGACGACCCGTTCGGAACTCCGAAATGCGGAACCGAGGAGCAGGTCGCGGCTCTTGACGGCGTTTCGCTTTACCGCGCCTGGCTCAGAGTTATTAAAAATGCCGCAGTTCGGGTCAATGTTGTTTCGGATACATTGCCTGCCGCGTTGTTTCAGACGATAGGCGAGCGTTTTGCGTCGCTCGGCAGAGAAAATATAACCGACTGTATGCACCATTCTCCGACGCGACCGGTGTCCCGACCGCAAACCGTTACGGACAGAATGGATGTTGTGCAGGGTAAGCTTTGTCTCGGATTTTCAAGCGAGCTTGCCGGAAACGACGAGACGACCGTGCCGCTGTTTGTCGCAACCGATATTTTCGGCGGCGGAACCTATTCAAAGCTTTTCAGCAACGTCCGCGAAAAAATGAGTCTTTGCTACTATTGCTTTGCCGGCAGCACGAGGCTCAAGGGACTTGTTACGGTTGATTCCGGAGTAGAATCCGCAAACGCCGAAAAGGCTGTAACGGCGATAACCGACCAGCTTGAGGCGGTTAAGCGCGGCGAGGTTTCGGATTTTGAATTTTCGTCCTCAATCCGTTCGCTTTGCGATGCGCTCCGCTCGGTAAATGATACTCCGGCGGCAATCGATATGTGGTATGCAGGACGTATCGCAAATAAGGAGCTTGTATCGCCGGAGGATTTTGCGGAAAAGATATCCGGAGTTACAAGAGAACAGGTAATAACCGCTGCTCAGGGTATAAGACTGCACACGGTATATAAGCTTTTGCCGAGGGAGGAAGCGTAATGAAGAAAACGGTTTTTGAAAGTCCGACGGGACACAGCTATATAAAAGCGGAGCATCCCTCCGGCTTGCAGATATATCTTATGGAAATGCCCCAGCATAGCTCTGCTTACGCGGTTTTCGGTACACGCTACGGCTCTATTGACACCCGCTTTTCAAAGAACGGCGGCGAGGTCTGCGATGTTCCGGAGGGTATAGCGCATTTTTTGGAGCATAAGCTTTTTGAAAGCGAGGACGGCGACGCCTTTACCCGCTTTGCTCAGACCGGAGCATCCGCCAATGCCTATACATCGTTTGACCGCACCTGCTATCTCTTTTCCTGTACGGATAAATTCATTGAGAATTTAGACATTCTGCTTGATTTTGTGCAGTCCCCTTATTTTACCGCCCAGACCGTTCAGAAGGAGCAGGGGATAATAGGTCAGGAAATAAGAATGTATGACGACAGCCCATCCTGGCGCGTTATGTTCAATATGCTGAGAGAAATGTATACCTCTCATCCGGTAAGGATAGATATAGCCGGAACGGTTGAGTCTATTGCCGAAATAACCGACGACCTGCTTTATAAATGCTATAACACCTTTTACAATCCGTCCAATATGTTCCTTTGCATAGCCGGAAATTTTGATGCCGGCAAGGCTCTTGAGCATATTGAAAGGGGAGTGCGCGAAAGCGAACCCGTAAGTATAGAGCGCGGTGAATTCTCCGAGGGCGACGGGGTTCATTCTAACTATATTGAACAGCAGCTGGATGTTGCGCTGCCGATATTCTGCTACGGCTTTAAGCAGAAAATCACTTCTCCTCAGAGAAGTCTGAAAACAAAGCTCTGTGTTTCTCTTCTTCTTGAGCTTATCTGCGGAGAGGCGTCGCCGCTTTATGCGCGCCTTATAAGACAGGGACTTATAAATGATGAATTTGAAACGGAGTATTTCACGGGACACGGCTATGCCGCCGTTATTTTCGAGGGAGAGTCGAGGGATCCGGAGCGCGTTGCCGAGGAGATAAGAGCCGAGCTGCGCCGCATAAAAGAGGACGGAATAGATAAAAAGCAGTTCAGCGCCGCAAAATGCAGCCTTTACGGCGAGGCAATACGCCGTTTTGACAGCGTTAATGACATCGGCACGCAGCTGGTTGAATGCGCTATTACCGGAAACGGTCTTTTCGATGAGCTGAAACTTTTAAAGGCTCTTACGCCGGACAGTATTATGAAACGGCTCGGCTCATTCGATGAAAACGCGTCTGTTCTTTCGGTTATAAAGCCGCGAAGCAATACGGAGGAATAAAAATGGGAGCATATCATATAACAATATTCGGAATACATTTAACACTGAATCCGGTTGCCTTTACTCTGCCGATTGCCGGCGGCTGGAGCATATATTGGTACGGCATAATAATTGCCGCAGGCTTTCTCGGCGCGCTTATATACGCAATGAAGACCGCTCCGCGTTTCGGGATAAACACCGACCGTATGCTGGATGTTGTTTTAATAACCACCCCGCTTGCAATTCTTTCCGCAAGGGCATATTATATCATTTTTGATCCGGATGAAAAGTTCCGGGACTTTTTCAACTTCAACTCGTCCGGATTTCAGGGACTTGCAATTTACGGCGGAGTTATCGCCGCATTCGCGGTAGGCGCCGTTATGTGTAAGCTGAGACGTGTGAACATACTTGATATGTTTGATGTCGCCGCAGTGGGCTTTCTGATAGGTCAGGGCGTAGGAAGATGGGGTAATTTCATAAATCAGGAGGCGTTCGGAGGGCCTACCGGCAGCAGCTGGTGGGGGATGATGAGCGAAAACACCGGCGGAGTTATGGTTCACCCCTGTTTTCTTTATGAGTCCGTCTGGTGCATAGCCGGAGCGGTAATTCTTAACCGTTTCAGTAAAAAAAGAAAATTCAGCGGTGAAATTACTTTGTTATACGGCGTGTGGTACGGCTTTGGGAGAGGCTGGATAGAAATTCTCCGGAGCGACAGTCTTTATGCCGGAGTCTTCAAAGTTTCCTGCGTGCTTTCGTTTGTCCTGTGTATTGCCTGCGCCGCGGCGCTTGTGATTATATTAAGACATAAGCGCGAAACGGCTGCCGCCGGAGAATATGTTTCGGTGTTTGAGAACGCCGGACAGTCCTCAGAGCCTGATAAAGACCCGGCGGATAATGAAGAAACGGAAAACGAAGCTCAAAGCGAAATAAAGGAAGATGAAAATGGGAAAGCTGATTGACGGAAAGGCAATCTCCGCGTCGGTTAAGCAGCGCGTGGCAAAAGAGGTCGCCGAGGTTAAGGAAAAGGGAATAAGCGTTTGTCTTGCGGTTATAATAGTAGGTGACGACCCGGCTTCAAAGGTTTATGTTGCAAATAAGAAAAAGGCTTGCGAGGCTCTCGGTATTATTTCTCGTGAATACGCGCTTCCGGAGGATACCTCGGAGGAGCAGCTGCTCGGTCTTATAGACGAGCTTAATAACGATAGGGAAGTAAACGGTATTCTCTGTCAGCTCCCACTGCCGCGCCAGCTTAACGAACAGAGAATTATCAACGCAATTTCTCCCCTCAAGGACGTTGACGCTTTTCACCCGCAGAACGTCGGTCATATTATGATAGGCGACTATTCATTTCTTCCATGCACTCCTGCCGGGATTATGGAAATGCTCAGATTTGAGGACATTGAGGTATCCGGAAAACGCTGCGTTGTTATAGGAAGAAGCAATATTGTGGGCAAGCCTATGGCAATGCTGCTGCTCCAGGCGAACGGCACAGTTACGGTCTGCCATTCAAAAACACGAGGATTAAAGGATATATGCCGCGAGGCGGATATTCTTGTAAGCGCGGTTGGGAAAGCGGGCTTTGTAACGGCGGATATGGTAAAGCCCGGAGCTGTGGTTATAGACGTCGGAATGAACCGCGAAAACGGAAAGCTCTGCGGCGATGTCGATTTTGCCGCAGTTGAGCCGATAACGGCGGCGATAACTCCAGTTCCCGGAGGAGTCGGACCTATGACTATCGCTATGCTTATGCGCAATACCCTGACCGCTGCAAAGCAGCAGAACGGCTGCTGATATTTTATGAAAGGGCGTTATTCTTGAAAAAAATTATTTCTTTGCTGGTGGTTTTATTTGCTGCTTTGTCCATTCCGGCGGCTGCGGCGGGGAAGGTATATTCGGTTAAAATCCCCAAAGGATATGTTTTCGCCGAGTCGGACGGTAAAAAGGATAAGCTTGCAGAGCGGTTTGAAATGAGCGCTGAAGAAATGGAAAAATATTTTTCCGAAAACGACGTTCTGTTTCTTGCGGTCGGAGAAAATTTCGGAGAGCAAATAAGCCTTTCGGAAACGGAAACCGATTTCAGCAGACGCGCGGCAACCTTTTCAAGGATGAATTACAGCGAGCTTACCGATATTGAAAATCAGCTTGCGGGAACTGCCTTTTCGGCGGACGGAA
Source organism: uncultured Eubacteriales bacterium (assembly GCA_934477125.1). GTDB lineage: Bacteria > Bacillota > Clostridia > Oscillospirales > Acutalibacteraceae > UBA737. Next base: position 268,568 of record CAKSOL010000001.1, read on the forward strand.
TTGCCGAGTCCTCGAACGGAATTAAATTTCTCAGGCTTACGCTGCTTGAAATGTCGGATACTGTTACCGCGGATTATATAACTGTATGCTCCGGAAAGCTTTATACGCTCAGAATAACGACAGCCGGTGATATCGGCGCCCTGTCCGATAAAATTATGAACGGCTTGACGTTAAAGGATTACGCTTCTGAGGAAAACGGCGCGTCAGGCGGATTCTATACTCTGCTTGCCGCTGCCGGGATAGCGTTTTTTGCCGCTCTGGCGGTATGGCTCGGATATACCGTTATAAGGGATATCCGCTCTAAGAAGAATAAAAAAACCGGCAATGAAATGCCGGATTGAGTCTGATAATTGGTATAAACAGCCTGTCTGCGGTAATAATACCGCCGGGAGGCTGTTTTTTTTATGGATGATTTTAAAAGCTTTGTTAATAAGCTGGATAAGGCTCTGCAGCCGGATAAAAGCTTTGACCTTATTAAAAGGGAGCTGGTTATCGCCGAGCGGCGCTCTTATCTTTATTTTATAGACGGTTTTATCAAGGACGAGGTATTTGAGAAAATGCTTGAATTCCTCTTTAAGCAAAAGCCGGAGGATATCGCTCCGATAACCGATATGAGGCAGTTCAGCTGGGTTAAAATGCCGTATGTCGAGGTTGATTATACCTACGAGGCGGAAAATGCCGCGACGCAGGTGCTTTCGGGTCCGGCGGTGCTTGTTGTGGACGGCGTGGCAGGCGCTTTGATAATAGATACGCGTACTTATCCTACGCGCAGCATTGAGGAGCCGCAGAAGGATAAATCCCTCAGGGGCTCGCGGGACGGATTTGTTGAAACGCTTATTTTCAATACGGCAATGGTGCGCAGACGCATCCGGACAGGCGCGCTGCGAATGGAATATCTTCAAATAGGAACGCGTTCAAAGGTGGATATAGCCATAAGCTATATTGACGGCTTAGCAGACGAGAAAACGCTGAAAATACTGAAAAAGCGGCTTTCGCAAATCAAGATAAACGGAATTTCGATGACTCAGCAGGCATTTATAGAAGCTTTGATTCCGACTAATTTCTTCAATCCTTATCCCAGGTTTAAATTTACCGAGCGCCCCGATTATGCGAGCGCCTGTATACTGGATGGAAAAATTGTCGTTATTATGGATAACTGCCCTGCGGTTATGATTATTCCAACGTCGTTTGCGGACTTTTTCCGCGATGTTGATGATTATTACTTTATGCCGGTAGTCGGCAGCTATACGCGTATAATACGCACAGTCGTAACCCTGCTTACGGTTTTTATAGTGCCGCTTTATCTGATTGCCGCCAAGCAGCCGGGGCTTATGCCGGACTGTCTTAATTTTATGATGCCGGGAGAGTCGGCGGCGCTGTCGTTGTTCTGGCAGTTTTTGATACTTGAATTCGTTGTAGACGGCTTGCAGCTCGCCTCTCTCAATACTCCCGATACCCTTTCAAATTCCCTCGGAATAATCGGCGGACTGCTGCTTTCGGAATTTGCCGTTAATGCAGGCTGGTTTATAGCGGAGGCAATACTTTTTATGGCGTTTGTAACGATTGCGTCGTTTTCGCAGCCGAGCATAGAAATGAGCTATGCCATGAAATTTCAAAGGGTGTTTCTGCTTATTCTTTCGGAACTTTTCGGAATATGGGGCTTTTTTGCAGGAACGGCAATAATAATAATGACACTCGGATTTTCAAAAACTCTTTCGGGGAGAGGATATCTTTTCCCGCTGGTACCCTTTAATTGGAAAGCGTTTAAAAAGCTGTTTGTCAGACCGGGAATTGATAATACCCACTAATCAGGGACAAGCATATTGTGTTAGGGAGAGCAAGGACTTAAAGGTCTTGCCCTCCCGATTTTCTGTATTTAAGAAAATATTGCCTTTTTCGGAAAATTATATTATAATATTCATCAGTTAGTGAGGTTATATATATGAATATTTCGGTGGGCGATATGCTTGTTATGAAAAAGCAGCATCCCTGCGGGGAAAATACCTTTACGGTGCAGCGTGTGGGAATGGATTTCAAGCTCCGCTGCAACGGCTGCGGCAGAGAAATTATGCTGCCGAGAACCAAGGCTGAAAAGAATATACGCAGGATAATTCCTAAGGAAGTGGAAACCGATGTTTGAAAATCTTGATGCGGTTGAAAACCGATACGAGCAGATAGGCGTTGAGCTTACCCGCCCGGAGATTGTCAGCGATAACGCGCAGTTCAGGTCGCTTATGAAGGAGCATAGCGAGCTGACTCCGATAGTTGAAAAATACCGCGAGCTGAAAGCCGCTGAAAAAAGCGCAGAAGAGGCGCGCAGGCTTTTGGAGGACTCCTCTCTCGACGCGGACTTTAAGGAGCTTGCCGAGGAGGAGCTGAAAACCGCTCAGGAAACTCAGACCTCAGCCGCAGAACAGCTCAAGCTTTTATTGCTGCCTAAGGACCCCAACGATTCCAAAAACGTTATTGTTGAAATCCGCGCCGGAGCGGGCGGAGAGGAAGCGGCGCTTTTTGCGGCGGCGCTTTTCAGAATGTATACTATGTATGCCGAATCTCATAATTTCAGAGTTGAGGTAACAAATGAAAACGAAACCGAGCTTGGTGGCTATAAGGAAATAAGCTTTATGGTAGAGGGCGAGGGCGCTTATTCAAGACTTAAATACGAAAGCGGAGTACATCGCGTTCAGCGCGTTCCCGATACCGAGACGCAGGGGCGCATCCATACCTCAACCGCAACGGTAGCCGTTATGCCTGAGGCGGACGATGTTGAAATTGAAATAAACCCGGCAGATTTGAAAATCGATACCTTCCGTTCCTCCGGAGCGGGCGGACAGCATATCAATAAGACCTCCTCGGCAATCCGTATAACCCATATTCCGACAGGAACGGTTGTTGAATGTCAGGATGAACGCAGTCAGTTCAAAAACAAGGATAAGGCTATGCGCGTTCTCAGAGCGAGACTGTTTGATGCCGCACAGCGCGAGCATGACGAGGCAATAGCCTCCGACCGCCGTAGTCAGGTCGGAACGGGCGACAGGAGCGAGCGCATAAGGACATATAATTTTCCTCAGGGCAGACTTACCGATCACCGTATAGGTCTTACGATTTATAAGCTTGACGCCGTTATGAACGGAGATATCGATGAGATTGTCGATGCCCTCATAACCCATTACCGCACCGAGGCTCTCAAGGCTCAGGAGGCGGAAATATGAAAACCGAACGTCTGGACGCAAGAAACGACCCTGCCGCGGCGATAAGCCGCGCAGCTGAAATTCTCAGAGCCGGAGGGATAGTCGCTATTCCGACCGAAACGGTTTACGGACTTGCCGCAAGGGCGGATAACCCCAAGGCGATTTCCGATGTTTTCGCCGCAAAGGGCAGACCGCAGGATAATCCGCTTATAGTTCATATTTCGGATTTGAGTGAGCTTAACGGCGTTGCGCGGGACATACCGCAAACGGCGTTTACCTGCGCCGGGCATTTCTGGCCCGGACCGTTTACTATGATACTTCCGCGCGGCGCTGAGGTTGACCCTCAGGTTTCGGCAGGTCTTGAAACGGTTGCGGTAAGAATGCCGTCGGACAATATAGCAAGAGCGATAATCCGCGCCGCCGGACCTCTCGCCGCGCCGTCGGCGAATACCTCCGGAAAGCCGAGTCCGACCACCGCCGAGCGGGTCCTTGAGGATTTGGACGGTAAAATAGACGCCGTTGTGCTTGCCGGAGAGTGTACCGTCGGGGTTGAATCAACCGTTGTCAGCCTTGTTGCCAATCCGCCGAGACTTCTGCGTCCCGGAGGAGTTACTGCCGAACAGCTGCGCGAGCTTATTCCGGAGCTTGAGATTGACGCCGCAGTGATGTCAGAGCCGAAAAGCGGAGAGCGGGTAGCCTCGCCCGGAATGAAATATAAGCACTATGCGCCTGCAACGCAGACCTACCTTGTTGAGGGAAGCTCGGAGGACTTTGCCCGGTATGTAAACTCGGTTCCCGACCGGGTTGCGGTTTGCTTTGACGAAGAATTGCCGGCGGTTGACGGCAAAAAGCTGTCATACGGTTCCGCCGGAGACGATTCGGCTCACGCTCACCGTATTTTCGAGGTTCTCAGAGAGGTGGACGAATTTGGTGCCAGGAGCGCATATGTTCACGCACCGGACAAAAACGGAATAGGGCTTGCGGTTTATAACCGTCTTGTCCGGGCGGCGGCGTTCAGGGTGATAAAGCTATGAGCATAACCGTCGGCTTAACCGGTCCGAGCGGAGCCGGGAAAAGTATGGCATCCGCCGTTGCCGCCGAAAAGGGCTTTTTTGTTATTGACTGCGATAAAACCGCAAGAAAGGCGGTTGAACCCGGAACACCGGGACTGTCTGCGCTGGTTTCCGCTTTCGGTAAAGGGATATTGGATGCCGGCGGCTTTCTTAACAGAAAGGAATTAGCCTCCGCGGCGTTTTCATCCGCGGAGAAAACCGAGCTGTTAAATAAAACGCTTTTGCCGCATATAGCCGCGCTTATAGAGCCGGAGCTTTGCCGGGAATATGTTTTGCTTGACGCTCCTACGCTTTACGAAAGCGGACTGGATAAAAAATGCGATGTTACGGTGGCGGTTCTGGCGGACGTTTCTGAGAGAACCGAACGAATAATCAGGCGCGACGGACTTACACTAAATGAGGCGCGGCTGCGTATATCCGCAGGAAAGCCGGACAGCTTTTATTTGGAACGCGCGGATAAAATTTTGTATAACAACGGCGATTTCAAATCGTTTTTGAGCGACGCGGAGGAGCTGTTTGAAATAATTATGGGAGGGCATATAAAATGAGTGAAGAAAAAAATAAGGCTGAACAGTTGAAGGAAAAGCTGTTTAATAACCGGAAAAACGGACTTTTGCAGGCTGACGAGGCAACCGTCGGCGCTGCGGACGAATTCTGCGAGGGGTATAAGTGTTTCCTTAACCTCGCAAAAACCGAGCGCGAGGCGGCAAAAACCGCCGTTGCTATGGCTGTTGCCCGCGGATTTGAGGAGTTTAAACGCGGAAAGGAATATCCGGCAGGAAGCCGCCTGTTCGTTAATAACAGGGGAAAGACAGTCGCCTTTGTAGTAATCGGCAGCAAGCCGGTTGAGCAGGGAGTTAATATAACTGCGGCGCATATCGATTCTCCGAGACTTGACCTGAAGCCCAATCCGCTCTATGAGGAGCTTGAACTGGCGCTCTTTAAAACGCATTATTACGGCGGAATAAGAAAATATCAATGGCCTACCGTACCGCTCGCGCTTCACGGTGTTTTTGCACTTAAAAACGGCGAAAAGGTTGAGGTTTCTCTCGGCGAGCAGGATGATGAGCCTAAGTTTGTTGTCAACGACCTTTTGCCGCACCTTGCGGCAGAGCAGAGCAAACGCACTCTGTCAGAGGGAATAAAGGGTGAGGAGCTTAATGTCTTAGTAGGCAGCCGCCCGTTCCGCGACGATAAGGGAAGCGAGCTTGTTAAGCTCAATATTCTGAAAATGCTTAATGAAAAATACGGTATAACCGAGGAGGACTTCCTTTCTGCCGAGCTGGAGCTTGTTCCTGCCGTCAAGGCATGCGATATTGGCTTTGACCGCTCGATGATAGGCGCTTACGGTCAGGACGACCGCGTTTGCGCATATCCGGCTCTCAACGCGATACTGAATGTTGAAAAGCCTGAGCATACGGCTGTTGCTATCCTTACCGATAAGGAGGAGATAGGCTCGGAGGGAAATACGGGTCTTAACTCCGATTTCCTCAGATTTCTTATCAGGGACCTTGCTGTTATGCAGGGAGGGGACGGAACCGTGGCGCTCCGCCGCTCAAGATGTCTGTCGGCGGATGTTAATGCCGCTATGGACCCGACCTTCCAGTCGCCGTTTGAACGCCGCAATGCCGCATTGCTTAATTACGGCGTTGTTCTGACAAAGTATACCGGCGCCCGCGGAAAATCCTCGACCAACGATGCCTCTGCCGAGTATGTTGCGGAGATACGCGCTATGCTCGATAACGCTGGAATAGTATGGCAGACCGCCGAAATGGGTGCTGTTGACGCAGGCGGCGGCGGAACTGTCGCTATGTATATCGCCAACCTCGGCGCAGATGTTGTAGACCTCGGAGTGCCTGTGCTTTCAATGCACGCGCCTTTTGAAACAACCGCGAAGCTCGATATTTATATGTGCTATCGCACTATGTACGAGTTTATGAAATGAGCGGGACAGTACGCTGCGGGCGTTACCGCCATTTCAAGGGAAACGAGTATGAGGTTATAGGAACAGCCAAAAATTCGGAAACACTTGAGGAAATGGTCGTATACCGCGCTCTTTACGGTGAAAGAGAGCTGTGGGTAAGACCGGCGGAAATGTGGAACGAAACGGTTGAACGCGACGGTAAAATATTTCAGAGATTTACGTTTATAGGCGATTGACCGGCATAGGATTTCTACATCAGAAACGCCTTTGAAAAACAGATAAAATGCAAAAGCGCGACCTTCGTAAAACGGTAAAAGCTCCGTTTTCGCAGGCCGCGCTTTAGTATATCCGTCGCATATCAGTCTGCCGCGCTTTGCTTGTCTAAAAATACCTGCCGGTACTCGGTAGGGCTGAACTTGCTGTATTTCTTAAATATCCGGTTAAAATAGCTGAAGCTCGAAAAGCCTGTTTTGATATAAATGTTGTATATTGATTCATTCGTATTGATTATCATTTTTTTGGCAATGTTTATCCGAAAGCAGTTAAGATAGTCGATAAAGGTTTTATCCGTTGTATCCTTGAAAATCCGGCAGAAGTACTGCGGCGAATAATTAACGAGATTTGCAACCTCGTCAAGACTGATATCCTCGTTATAATGCTTTTCAACATACTTGAAAACCGGCTCTAACTTTTTCAGATGCTGGTTTCTGTCGTTGAAAGGCGACATTATATCATAATCAATGGCGTTAAAACGGAACAGAGTGGTAAGTATGCTGTATATTGATGCCATTATATTCAGCTCATATGCAGTTGAGCGCTCCTTGAGCTCATCGGTTATGCTTATAAGCATTGAGGCAATTCTGCGGAAATTGGAATTATCGTTTATGCTGAAAAGACTGTAAGAGGATGACTGGTTGTCGGTCAGAGCGGCAAGATAGGGGTATGAATAATCCGAATGATTGTTCATAACAAGCTCAGGCCGGAACTGCAATATGTAAATTCTGGTATTCTGTCCGTTGCCCGAACAATGCGGACACATTGAGTTTATCAGAATTATTTCTCCCTCATGAACCAATACGCTTTCATCGATAAACGAAAATATCTGCGAGCCTTGGGACACATACACTATTTCTATTTCCTCGTGAATATGAGCATTGGCGGAAATATCCTCCTCCGTTGAAATAACGGTTCTGCAATAAATAGGAATATTAAGGTCTGAATATTCAACATTTTCGTGGCGTATATCCATTTTGGGCTCCTTTTCCGTATTTTTATCAAAAAGTTAATATTGTACAAGTAAATATGAAAAAAAGACTTTTATTGATTTTGAAAATATTATACCATATTGTTGGATGTTTCGCAACAATATTGTTAAAAAGAAATTATAAATTAAGTTGAATTATATCAAATAGAACATTGGAAAACTTTAACGCAGATAAAGCAAAAATAATAAAAAGATATAAGAGGAGCGTTTGGTTCGGATGAGGCTTGTCAAGAAAATTACGGCGATTACGGTGAGCGCTTTAAGCGTATTGTCCGGATTTGCAATTTCCGCAGAGACGGCTCTGCCGTCGGCGGAAACCGGCTCCGATGCGGTTGAAGTGCCGTACAGCGCCTTTTATGCCGCTGACGGCGCGGAGCTTTCCGAGACTGAGTTTGACGGCATAACCGCTGCGGCATACACGAATGAAACCGGATATATAGAAGCTGAATTTGAAATAAAAAACGCAGGAACTTATGCCGTTTCGGTTAAATACCGTCCGCTTGAGGGCAAAGGCAGAGATATTGAGTTCGGGCTTAGTATAGACGGCAAGCCGTTCGGAGACGAGTCGGAAAATTATTCTCTGCCGCGGACATGGAAGGATGACCTTACCGAGCGGGAGCAGGACGCTCAGGGAAACGAGCTTAGAAGCTCTCAGTCGGAGGTGTATAAATGGAAAACCGCAGTGCTGCGCAGCTTTGAGGCAATTTCCGATGCCGACAGTACGGTTGAGCTTTCCGCCGGAAAGCATACGTTAAGACTTGAGTCCTACAGAGAGCCGTTTGCCGTTGCGGCGTTTTATATTCACACTCCGGCAGCCGTAAAGAAATATGAGCGTCCCGATAACATCGGAAATTTCAGCTTCAGTGAAAAATTTGAAGCTGAGAATACATATGAAAAAACGCAGTCAACCCTTTATCCTACCTACGATAGAACCAACGCGGCAGCAAGCCCCAATGACCCGGTGAAAATAAGTCTCAATACCATAGGCAAGGAAAACTGGAAAACTCCCGGTCAGTCAATCAGCTGGGAAATAACCGTTCCTAAGGCGGGGTATTATTGCCTCGGCTTTAAGGCAAGACAGAATTTTGTACGCGGAATAAGCACTAACAGGCGGTTATATGTCAACGGAAAAGTGCCGTTCAGCGAGGCGCTCAATATTTCTTTTCCGTACAGTCTTAAATGGTATACCGAGGAATTTGCCGATAAAAACGGCGAGCCGTATTTGATTTATCTCGAAAAGGGAAGCAATATCCTGACCTTGGAGGTCGTTATCGGAGAAATAGCCGGCTCTATAAAATCCATACAGAGCGCCGTTGCCGAGCTTAACGGACTTTACCGGGAAATAATTATGATTACGGGCGTTTCTCCCGATATCTACCGTGATTATTATTTGGAGGAGGAAATACCGGATTTTACCGAGCGGTTTACGACTATTGCCGATTCGCTTGACAGCGAGGCGAAAAATATCCGCAGACTTATGGAAAACACCGGCGGCGAAACCTCAACGATAGACGAAATTGTGTACCAGATGCGCGATATCGCGAAAAAGCCCGAAACGATGACCGAAAGGCTTGACCGCTTTAAGAGCAACATAAGCACTCTCAGCTCTTGGGCGCTGAATATGGTTGAGCAGCCGCTTGAGCTTGACTATATAACCGTTTTTACCGAAAACAGCAGCGAATATAAGTCCGGCGCCGGCTTTATAGAGCAGCTTGTTTTCAGTCTCAGAGCGTTTTTAGGCTCATTTAATGCGGATTATAACGCAATAGGCTCTGTATATAAGGGCGACAAAAGCAAAAATTTACGCGTTTGGGCGGTTGGAACAGGACGGGACCAGGCGCAGATAATTAAATCAATAATAGATAACGATTTTTCGCCGAAAACCGAAATAGGGGTCAATTTAAGCCTGGTAAGCGATGTTTCAACTCTTATTCAGGCAACGCTCGGAGGAAAGGGACCGGATATCGCCATGATGGTTCCGAACGACACTCCGGTTAATTTAGCCTTCAGAAACGCTCTGGCCGAGCTTTCGCAGTTTGACGGCTTCGACGAACTGAAAAAAGAATTTTACGATTCGGCTTTTATACCGTATACCTATGAAAACGGGGTTTACGCGCTTCCGGAAACTCAGACCTATCCGATGATGTTTGTCCGTACCGACATATTTGAGGAGCTTGGCATAGAGGTTCCCGAAACCTGGGATGAGTTTTACGACGCCGTTCGTTTCATACAGCGCAAAAATATGACGGTTGGCGTTTCATATGATCAGACGTTTTTTGAATCTCTGATTTTCCAGAGAGGAGCAACGCTGTATACCGAGGGGCTTGACAGGGTAAACTTTGACGATTCGCGTGTTGCGGACGCGTTCTATCAATGGACGTCGCTGTATACGAAATACGGTTTTCCGGTGTCGTTTGACCTTTATAACAGGTTCAGAACCGGAGAAATGCCGCTGGGCTTTTCAACCCTTGCATTTTATAACAAGCTTTATGTTGCGGCTCCGGAGCTGAGGGGACTATGGCAGATGTATCCCGTTCCCGGAATAATGCAGGACGACGGCAGCGTGAACCGCACCGTAAGCTCAACCGGTACGGGAATAATAATGATGAACGGCGTTAAAAACAAAAATGCCGCATTTTCGTTTATGAGCTGGTGGGTGTCCGCGCAGGTGCAGTCGAATTACGGAATTGAAGTGGAAAATGTTATGGGTCCGCTGGCTCGGTATGAAACCGCGAACAGAGAGGCGTTTTATTCGCTGCCCTGGTCGAGAGACGCCGAAAAAACCATAATCAAGGCATGGTCGAGCGTGAGTGCGGTCGAGCAGGTGCCGGGAAATTATTTCGTTACGAGAAATATAACCTTTGCTTACCGCAAGGTCGTCTATGATTTCAATAACCGCGGAGTACTCAATAACCACGTTGAAACCCTGAGTAAATACGGCAGGGAGATTAACGCCGAGCTTACCCGTAAAGCGGACGAAATCGAAAAATATATTAAGTAGGGCGGGGAGAATTATGAAGATGAATAAAAGTCAGCGCCGGGCGGCAATTATACTGCTTGCGCCGTTTACGGTTCTGTTCCTGCTGTTTACCGTTCTCCCGATTATAAGCTCGGTCGCTCTCAGCTTTACTTATTTTAATATGGTGGACACGCCGAGATTTATAGGAATAGATAATTATGTCCGTATGCTTGCGGATGACTCGGTGTTTTTCATCGCCGTTAAAAACACCCTGATATTCGCTTTGATAACGGGTCCGATAGGCTATGCGATGAGCTTTATATTTGCCTGGATGATAAACGACTTCGGCAGGGGAATGCGCTCATTCCTGACAATGCTCTTTTATGCTCCGACGCTTGCAGGCAACGTTTTCTTCATATGGCTGTTTATCTTTTCCGGAGACTCATACGGGCTTGTAAACAGCTTCCTGATGAAATACGGAATAATTTTAGAGCCGATTCAATGGCTGACCGACTCAAAATACAGTATGGGCGTTGTAATTCTGGTAATGCTTTGGCTGAGCCTCGGCGCCGGCTTTCTTTCCTTTATTGCCGGATTTCAGAACCTTAACCGGGAATGCTTTGAGGCTGGCGCTATCGATGGTATACGCAACCGCTGGCAGGAGCTTTGGTATATAACCGTTCCTCAGATGGCGCCGCAAATGATGTTTGCCGCCGTTATGACTATTTCCACATCCTTTGCCGTCGGATATCAATGTATGGAGCTTACCGGCTTTCCGAGCACGGACTATTCAACCCATACGATACTGCTTCATATACTCGATGTCGGAACAATAAGGTTCGATATGGGCTATGCGAGCGCGCTGGCTGTGGTGCTTTTCGGAACCATGGTGCTTATGTGGAGAATCATAAGCGGCGTTCTTTCGCGTATTTCAGGCGATTAAGACGAAAAAGGGGAAGAATAAATGAAAAATGCAAAGCCCGAACGTTCCTGTGTTTCCCGCAGGCGCAAAGGAAAAAAGCTGAGACTTTCGAGGTCGCTCGGCGGAAATATCGTTTTGCTGCTGTTTCTGGCGGTAGTCGGCGTGTTTATGGCGCTGCCGCTTGTATATACTCTGATTACCGCGTTTAAGCCGATAGAGGAGCTGTTTATATTCCCTCCGAGGTTTTTTGTCCGCAATCCTACGGTTGATAACTTTATCCAGATGATTCAGCTGACGCAGGAAATGTGGGTTCCGTTCAGCAGATACCTGTTCAACAGCCTTTTTGTAGCCTTCGGAGGAACGGCGGCATATGTTTTAATTGCCTCTATGGCGGCATTCCCGCTTGCCAAATATAATTCCAAGCTGCTGAAGATATATGAGGCGGTCATTATATGGGCGATACTTTTCCGCACAGAGGTAACAAGTATTCCGCTTTATGTAATAATCGCAAAGTTCCGTATGATTGATACCTATTGGGCGATTATTCTTCCGGTTATGGCAGGCTCGTTCGGAGTATTCCTGATGCGCCAGTTTATCGACGGCTTTCCGAATACTACCTTAGAGGCGGCGCGTATCGACGGCGCCGGGGAGATTACCATAGTTTTCCGGATAGTAATGCCCGTAGTAAAGCCCGCCTGGCTCACACTCATAGTGTTTACATTCCAAAGCTTCTGGAACACTACCGGAATACAGTACATATACGAGGAAAATCTTAAAACTCTGCCGGTGGTTCTGAAGCAGATAACAACAGGAGGTATGGCGCGTGCGGGAGCGGCGTCCGCCGTGGCGTTGGTGCTGCTTATTCCGCCGATACTGATATTTGTACTGGCGCAGTCGTCGGTTGTTGAAACAATGGCACATTCCGGCATTAAGTAGGGAGCTTAGGTTATGAAAAAATTATTGAGTATCATTGCTTTAATGTTGCTTTCGGCTTTGCTTTGCGGAACGCTTGCCGTGTCTGCCGCACCGTCATATAACAGCTATGGCTATAATTCGTGGGGCGAGTCTGTGCCTCAGCCGGACGGCTATTTCGCTGAAAGGGAGATAAACGGCGGGGATATGGGCTGCGGCGAGCTGAATAATCCGCAGGATTTGTTTTACAGCTCCGACGGACAGATTTTTATAGCCGATACCGGCAATAACCGCATTTTGATATTAAACAGCGACTGGCGCTTGCAGGAAACGGTTTCGGTTCTCTCGAATAACGGCTCGGCTGACAGCTTTAACTCTCCTGAGGGAGTTTTTTACGACGGAACGAGTATATTTGTCGCCGATACCGGAAATAAGCGTATTTTAAAAATTGACAGAACCGGCAATGTTCTTCTTGAGTTCGGGAAGCCGTCCTCATCTTCATTCGACCAAACTGTGGATTTTAAGCCGTCAAAGGTTGCAGCCGATAAAACCGGAACGGTTTATACGCTGGTTTCCGGATTATACAGGGGCGCCATACTGTTTACTCCCGACGGTAAGTTCGACGGCTTTTTCGGGAGCAATTCGGTTTCGGTTACCGCCGAGGTTGTTCTCAACAGATTTCTTGCAAAATTTATGACAAGAACGCAGCGGGCAAAGCAGGTTCGCAATATTCCGATTGAATTTACCAATTTTGATATAGACGGCGAGGGCTTTGTTTATACCTGCACAAGCAGCAAGACGGCGAACAGCGAAACCGGTCAGCTGAAAAAGCTTAACAGCAGTGCAAAGAACATATTCGTCAATGATAAAAAAATCGCCTGGGCAAGCGGAAAATTCGGAGATATGGAAAATAAATGGGTCAACGGTCAAATGATTGCGACTGAATTTGTCGATATTTCGGTTGACAGCGACGGCTTTGTTTCGGCTCTTGATTTTACAAAGGGGCGTATTTTCCAGTATGACAGCCTGTGTGAGCTTACCTTTATTTTCGGCGGAAAATCCGACGGTCAGCTCGGAACGTTTATTTCGCCGACCGCAATCGAAAGCGCAGACGGAAGTATTTTTGTTCTTGACTCATCCAAAAAAAGCGTAACGGTTTTTAAGCCTACGGAATTGGGGAAAACAATTCGCAGCGCCATTTTGCTGCATAAGGCAGGAAAATATTCCGAGGCGGCAGATTATTGGAACAGCATTATCGGCGGCAACTCAAATTTTGAAATTGCTTACCTCGGACTCGGTAAGGCTTATTATCAGATGAAGGATTATAAAAAAGCAATTCATTATTTTGAGCTTGCAAACGATAATGTCGGACGGTCGCAGGCGTTTGAAGAATATCGGAGCGTTTGGCTCAATAAAAATCTGCCGTTTGTTTTTGCCGCTGCCGCGCTGCTCGCGGCGGGAGTGATAGCTCTTCATTTTCTGCGGCGCAAAAAGGGATTTGCGCCTAAGGAAAGCGGCATATTGAAAAATTTGCGTTCTCTGCTCGTTCATCCGTTAAAAACGGCGGAGGAAATGAAACAGAATAAGGAATATTCCTTTGCGGCGGCATTTATTTGTGTTTTCCTGTTTTTCACCGCCAATCTCGCGGTTTATCAGTTTACCGGCAGAAATTTCAATATAAATAAACCCGATACGGTCAACGTATTTTTGATATCTCTCAGCACGCTTCTTCCGTTTATTCTGTTTGTTACGGCTAACTGGAGCGTTACAACATTGCTTGAGGGAAAGGGAAGCTTCGGTCAGATATTCTGCTTTTCATCGTATTCGCTGCTGCCCTATGCCTTAGGACTTTGGCTTTCAATTCCGCTTTCATATATTCTGAGCTATGATGAGGCGGATCTGCTGACAGGGGTAACGGTGCTTTCGGTAATCTGGAGCGTGCTGATTCTTGTTTCAGCGCTTATGGCAATTCACCAGTATACCCTTAAAAAGGCAATAGCGGCAATCCTGCTTACGGTTTTCGGTATGCTTGTTATGGCTTTTCTGATACTTATGCTTTATAGCTTGGTGCAGCAGATTTATGTTTTTGCCTATACGGTCTTTTCGGAAATCAAATTCAGAATTTAAAGGAGGAAATATAATGAACAGGCATTTATTATGCGTTGCTTTATCCGCAATAGTGTTCTTATCCTCCTTAGGCTTTGCGGCGCGCGCAGAAGGCTCGGACGGGTTACAGACTGTCGCTCCTTCAAACGGCGGTATGACTGCGGTTGCCGAGAACGGAGTATATATACTGTTTGCCGATATGCAGACAGCAGGCTTTGAGCTTTTTGTCCGGTCAACGGGGCAGAGAATATCAAGCAGCCTTACAAAAGAGGAAACCGGACTTGACAGCATAGCCAAGGCGAAGTTTAAAAGGGCGCTTGAATCGCAGCTTGTAATAACCTACCGCGACGCCGTTCTCAAGCAGGAAATAACTCTTGCAAGCGGAACGCTCAGGGCGGGCAGCGAGATTAAGACTGCCAAAGCCGAAAACGGTTTTGACGCCGAATACAGCTTTACCGACGTCGGAATAACCCTTACTGCGGAATACCGTATAGACGAAAACGGTCTTACGGCAACGGTTAGGGGAGACAGCGTTAAGGAAACGGATAAGGATAAATACTTTTTGGTGTCGGCTGACGTATTGCCGTATTTCGGAGCTGCCGGAGCTGATAAGAACGGATATATATTTGTTCCCGACGGCTGCGGCGCGCTGATATACTATAACAACGGCAAAACCTCATCGGGGTACAGCCAGACGGTTTACGGCGGCGACGATGCCCGGATGCTCGAAAGCAGCCCGATTGTCGAGGAAACGGTAAGATTGCCGGTTTACGGAATGAAAACCGATAATTCTGCATTTATTGCGGTTTTGGAAAACGGGGCGGCAAGCTCAAAAATAAACGCTTATGTTTCCGGAACATTCAATTCTTATAATTCCGTTTGCGGAAATTATATTTTCAGGAATTCCGATTTATATTCATTCGGAAACAGCAGCTCGGCAACAACATATCGTATGTATCAGCAGGGGATTGACAGAAGCTCCCGCTATACAGTCAGGTATATACCTGTTTCCGAGGAGCCGTTTGATTATAACGCAATGGCGCATACTTATCGGAATTACCTTGAGACAAGGCTCGGAAAAAGGACGGATAACTCCTCCGGCAAGCTTTTTGCCGAAATATACGGTGCCGCCGAAACTCAAAAGACCTTTTTGGGTCTGCCTTACAGGGCGACAACTCCGCTGACAAAGTACAGCGAGGTTACCGATATTAACAGCGAGCTTAACGGCAGCGGGGTTGACGGGATAATTATACAGTATAAGAACTGGGACGCCGGCAACGTTAAAAGCATGGTGCCGGATAAGCTGAGAACCGTCGGAAAGCTGGGCGGCAGGAAAAAGCTTGACGCAATGCTTTCGGAGCTTAAAAAAGCAGGAACGGATATTTACCTTGATTTGGATTTTACTCATTATACGTACAGCGGGCACGGTTACAGCACGCGCTTCAACAGCGCTACGCTGCTTTCAAAAACTACTGCGGTTCAGAAAAAATTCCTGCTCAGCACGCTTTATGAGGATGATGACGCTCCCTGGAGCTATCTTCTCAATATGAAATCCTTTAAAAAGGCGGTAAATAAGTATTACGCCTCGGCAAAGGAGCTTAATGCCGGATTTTCGCTTTCAAGCCTCGGAAATGATATATATACCGATTATTACGGGCAGTCCTCAAGCCGGAATATAACCGAAAATCATTTTGCCGATGCCGCAAAAGCGTTTTCACAGGAAAAATCGCTTATTACCTCCGGCGGAAACGCCTATATGCTCCCGTTTGTCGGCTTTATAAGCTCCGTTCCGGTTACATCCAGCGATTTTGATATCGAGGACGAAACCGTTCCGTTTTATCAGCTCAGTCTTTCGGGACTTATAGGTATGTCAACTCCCCCGATAAATCAGAACGGAAACCCGGAGAGAGCGTTTTTGAAGGCGGTTGAGACCGGAATTTGTCCGGGCTATCTGTGGATTAAAAGCTATTCCTATATTTTGAAAAATACCGCCTATAACAATCTTTACGGCGCGACCTTCGACGGCTGGCGTGACACAGCATCAAAGCATTACTCAATGTGGCGGGAGTTATGCCGGGCGACAGGCGGCAGCAGAATGGTATCCCATAAAAATTTAAGTCGGGATGTTACATACACTCTATATGAAAACGGTACGGCAGTACTCGTCAATTACGGCGACGTAGCATATACCGATGAAAACGGAAATTCGGTAAAGGCTGTGTCCTATTCAATATCGGGAGGGAACGGCTGAGATGAAAGCATTTCTTTTTAACAACGGCAGAAAGCTGAGCTATGAGGGGCGCCGCAGGCTTCGCGGATATCTTTTTATAAGCCCGTGGCTGCTGGGTCTGCTGCTTATGTTTTTGGTTCCTCTGATACAGTCGTTTCTTTATTCCGTTTCCGATTTGGAGTTTCTGTCCGGCTCGATAAAGCTGCATTTCGTCGGCTTTTCAAAGTATGTAAAGGCATTTACCGAGGACGGGAAAGCGCTCAAGCTGCTTTTTTCATCGCTCGGCGGCATATTGCTTGATACGGTTTATATAACCGTTTTCAGCCTCTTTATTGCTGTGGTGCTGTCTCAGGAGTTCAGGGGAAGGATGCTTGCCCGCGCGGTGTTTTTTATGCCGGTAATCGTAACAAGCGGCGTTATTATTTCGATAATAAGGGGAGATTCGGTATCCTCGCAGATGTTTTCCGGCGACCGCTCCTCATCAATGCTGAAATCGGTTGAGCTTTCCGATATTCTGCTTCAGGCAGGGTATTCGAGCGATATGGTGGGAATGCTGACCGGAATGATAGATAATCTGTTCGACCTCGTTTGGAAATCAGGTGTTCAGATATTATTGGTTCTTGCCGGACTTCAGGGAATATCACCTGCCCTTTATGAAAGCTCGTCTATGGACGGCGCTACCGGCTGGGAGGTATTCTGGTTCATAACTCTCCCGATGATAACTCCGATTTTACTGCTTACAACCGTTTATACCGTTATAGACGGACTTTCCGATTATTCAAACGAATATCAAAAGCTGGCTGTTTCTTATGCTCAGCAGTTTGATTACAGCTACAGCTCGGTTTTGGTATGGCTGTATTTTGCTGCGGTAATGCTGCTGCTCGGAATAGTGTTTTTGATTGCGAAACGGCGTTTTGACGACGCGCTTTAAGGAGGGAAATGCAATGACTAAGAATGAAGCTGTTGAAATCAGACGCATTAAATTGCTTTCCCGTACCTATAAATCGGTTTGGAGTATAGTGAGGGCGGTATTGCTTATAGGTCTGTCGTTTATAATTCTGTATCCGCTGATTTATATGATAAGTATTGCTTTCAGACCGTTAAACGAGCTGTTTGACCCGTCGGTGGTTTGGATTCCCAAGCATTTTACACTCAGCAATATAAAGCTGGCAATGAGCAAGATGAATATGCTTGAGCCGATAGGTTCGCGGAACTCGCTGTTTAATTCGGTTGTCGTAAATCTTCTGTCCGCGCTTTTGCAGGTATGCTCAACCGCATTTGTCGGTTACGGCTTTGCGCGCTTTGAATTTAAGCTCAGAGGATTTTTGTTCTCGGTCGTTATATTCACAATGGTAGTTCCGGTGAACAGTATAATAATCCCGCTGTTTTTAAATTACAGAAATCTGCACCTGCTCGATACTTATTTTGCGTTTTATATTCCTGCAATTTTAGGTCAGGGAATACGCTCCGGCTTGTTTATATTCATATTCAGACAGTTTTTCAAGGGTATGCCAAAGGAATTTGAGGACGCCGCCTCGGTTGACGGCTGCGGAGGACTGAGAACCTTTCTGCAAATTTTCGTTCCGAATGCGGGACCCGCGTTTTTAACCTCGTTTTTGTTTTCAATCGTGTGGTATTGGAACGATTATTACTATTCCTCAATGTTTTTCCCGACAAAGCAAACCGTTTCGCTTGCGCTTGCGGGGCTGAAGAATTTGCTGTCAACCGACGCAACGGTCGGCAGAGACCCATATCAGCTTTTGATTTTGCTGCAAGCCGGAAGCTTTCTTGTCTGCATACCGCTTTTGATTATGTATATGTTTTTACAGCGCTATTTTGTTCAAAGTATCGAACGTACCGGCATTGTCGGTTAAAAATAAAAAAAGGAGACTGGAAAAATGAAAAAAACAAAGAAACTGTTGTGCTTGCTGCTTGCGGGAGCTATGCTGACGGCGGCTGCCGGCTGCGGCGGAGAAAAAAAGACAGACGACCCTAAGAACGGCAAAAATTCCTATTCGACAAGCGAGCTTTTGCCGGAGCTTAACGCCAAGGGCACAAAGGTAACCGTTCTGACCCATTGGTCAAAGGACGATGTTAAAAATCAGACCTTCAATGCGTCGCTTAAAACTCAGTACGGCGTGGATGTGGAATACGTTACCGTTGACTGGAATGATTTAGGAACAAGACTTACCTCGATGGTTCTCAGCAATATGGCTCCCGATATATACATAGGCCGCTATAAGGATTATCCGGTTATTGCCTCGAAAAACCTTATACAGCCTCTCGATGAAATAATAGATTTCAAAAATCCGCTTTTTGAGTTTACAAAGGATACTCAGCCTACCGTACAGCTCGGCGGAAAGAATTATGCCGTTGCCTCTCCGGACCGCGTCGGCTGGATTGTATGGTATAACGAAAGAATGTTCTCCGAGGCGGGACTTGATACCCCGCGCGAGCTTTATTGGAATAATAACTGGAACTGGGATACTTTCCTTAACGCCGCTAAGGAACTGACCGACGAAAAGAGCGGAATATACGGAGTCGGCGCAACCGGGAACTATTTAACAATGACAACCGGCGAGCATTTCCTGAAATATGACAGCGCAACCGGCAAGCTTCAGAACAATCTCCGCAGTCCTATGATAGCAAAGGTTATGAATTTCTATGGCGACCTTGCTCAGAAATATAAGGTTTTAAGTCCCGATACCGAGGGTATACAGGCGTTTTCTCAGGGTAAGCTTGCGATGCTTATGGATGGCGACTGGCTTGAGGAGTCTCAGCTGCTTGAACAGTCAAAGCGGAACGATGTAAACTTTGTTCCCGTTCCGAAATGCCCGGATGCGGATAAATACTATGTTCAGACCGACTATGATCCGCTGTTTTCAATTCCGGTTGGAGCTGAAAATGTCGAGGGCGCAAAGGCTTATATCATTTATCAGCTGTTCAACCGCGCTTCGTTGGTTAAGAGAAACGATAATAAGGAAATGGCTAAAAAATATGACGAGAATATTCAGCGCCGCGTATCGGTTCTCGGCAACGATGATGACGATTTGAAAATGCAGGAAAGCTATAACGAGCTGTCTCCCGCGCATATCGTGGATTCACTCCCGGACTTCACAAGCATTGTATCAAGTATGCAGGACGAGGTGCGTTCAAAGGGAACCTCCTGGGAAACCTTGGTTGAAAAGAATTATGCCGCTTTGCAGGCGTATGTTGATGAGTATAACAATGGGCTCTCCTGAGCGCTTGCCCGTTGCCTTTAAAGGGAGGTTATAATAATGTCCGGGCGTTTTTTAAAGATACTTGCCGGGTTAATGGCTCTGTCGCTGATATCCGGCTGCGGCAAAAAGGCTGATGCCGGGAAAAAGGAAACGGAAATTCATATCGGCTCGGTAGGCGCGGCGGATATGGCGTCTGTTGACGCGACCTCGCTTATAAAGTCCGTTCCGTCGGTTTCAACCGAAATCCTGAAAAATCCGGGTAAGGGATGGTTTATATACGGCGACGGCGAAAATAACCTGACTCCGTTCAGCAGTCAGCCGCTTGCGTGGAAGTATGCCTCGTTTGGGTATTGCCGGTACGATTGGGCGACTCTCGAACCGGAGGAGGGTAAATACGACTGGTCGTATATCGACAGCGCAATCGAATCCTGCCGCGAAAACGGCGCGAGATTTGCATTCGGCGTTATGAGCATTAACCCGACAAGCAAAAAGGAATATGTAACGCCGAAGTGGGTGTATGATGCCGGGGCGAAAGGCTATGAAAGCGGCGTTAAAAATTCGCTGTCCGATTCGCAGGAAAAAAGTATTCAATATGTTCCCGAATTTTCCGATCCGATTTATATTGAAAAGCTTCAGAGCTTTGCAAACGCTCTTGCCGGACGTTACGGCGGCAGTCCGGATATCGAATTTATTGATATCCGCTGCTACGGCTCATGGGGCGAAAACAATATGTTTGATATCGACGCTTATTATAAGGACCGTCCCGATACCGGCGTGGACGGCGAGACTATGTGGCGCTGCTGGGAAACCTATATAAATTCATTCAGGGATACCGGAACGCGGCTTATGGTAGCATACAGCCTCGGCGATGACGCCTGTAAGGAGTATTACGAAAGGGCGATAGAGGCGGGAGTCGGCGTAAGATACGACGGACTTTGCCATTGGACCTCAAGCGGAACCGGAGCTTCAAACGCCTGGGGCATAGGAAAGGTTCCGTCAGCGTTGGAATTTGCGGCGTCATACGGATATATAAAGAACAAGGGCTCCTGGGACGCCGGACTTTTTGAAGAAACGGTTACAACAACCCGAACCAGCTATTATCCTCTCGGAGGAGCATATACCAACGACGCAACGGCTTTCGTAACCGATAATAAGGAGCTTATAGAGTCTATGAGCAACCGGATAGGCTACCATTTTACTCTGAACGAGGTTATGGTTTCGCCAACCGTCGGTCAGGGAGACAGCGACGTTCTTATTATGCGGTTGACCAACGGCGGAAATGCGCCGGTGTTTAAAAAGCTCAATGTCGCCGCCGCTCTGATAGATGAAAACGGAAAGACGGTTGATATTTGCTGGCTTGATGGGGTTGATATGTCGGCTGTTACGCCGTCTATGGATAACAAAACCGAGTATAAGTCGGTAACTCTCGTCAGTCCGCTGAAGTTTTCAAAGCATAAGTCCGGCAAGTATAAGCTGGCAATCGGTCTGTTTACATCAAAGGACTTGAAAAATCCGGATGTTAAGCTCGGAAATAAAAACCAGACCGATAACTGGTATACTGCCTACGACCCGGACGCCGTAAGTCTGGAAAACATAAATTACGCCGCATTCTGCAAGGTCAGCGCGTCAACTCAGTTCAGCGATAAATTTGCGGCAGGCAACGCCGCGGATATGGACTATACGAGCGCCTGGTCATCCGCTGTTACGGCGGAGCCGCAGGATGTAACCTTTGATTTGGGAAGCGTAAGAGAGGTAAGCACGGTTGAGCTTTATTGGGGAGCGAATTATGCAAAGCAATATCGCGTAATGCTTTCCGAGGACGGCAAGGATTATAGGGAGGTATATACTACCTCTTCGGCTGACGGCGGCAAGGCTTATATAGGCTTTGAAAAGCAGAAGGCGCGTTATATTAAGCTGACGCTTGAAAGCGCGGACCAGTCAGGCGATGCCTCGGCGGGCTTTGAGGCAAAGCAGGGCGTAAATATTTTAAGAAACGGCGATTTTGAAAACGGACTCAACAGCTGGACTATGAATGAATGTACGGCGGAAATATCCGGCGATGCTCACGGCGGCTCTTCATCTGCAAGGGTTGCGGCGAGAACCTCGGATAACGGTTGCCTCAGACAGTCCATAGCCGCAAGGCTTAATCAGACCGGAACCGGCAAATATGAGATTTCCGGCTGGTTTAAGGCAAAGCAGAACGCACTTGCAACTATAAGTATGCACATTAAGGGCAAGGAAGATTGGGGCAATGATTATTTCATTGAACTCGGAGAGCTGAAAGCGGGCGAATGGACAAAGCTTTCGGCTGTGATTGACGTTCAATGGCAGGGCAAGGCGGATTATGCCTATATAAACGCTCCCGATACTATGCTTTCGGCGATTGAGACGCTGGTAGACGATCTTGAAATGAAAAAAATTGAGCCGGTAACCGGAGAAATCGAATATACTCCGGTTACCGAAGGAAGCTATACGCTCCTTGAGACGTTCGTTTACTGATTTTGCGTTTGCAGAGGTGAAATGATGAGAAAAAGAATTATAACCGCAGCGATGTCGGTTCTGGCACTGTCGGTAGTTGCTGCATCGGCCGCCGTTTATGCTCCGAGCGAGCTGTCAACTGAAACCGGCGCCGACTGGGGATATGACGTACCGCTGCTGTTCGGAGACGCTAACGGCGACAGTCTGGTCGATATCCGCGACCTTGTCAGAATGAAAAGGTATATTTCCGATACCTCCGACGGCTCGGTATGGATTGATTCCGGAGCCTGCGATTATAACGGAGACAGTTATATCGACAGCTCCGATCTCGGCGCTATGAGACGTCAGCTTTTAACCGCGAAAACAAACTGGCTGCTTGAAAACAGCGTAGGGGCGCCGGACTGGGAAACGATTGATGAAAGCTCTCTTATAACGCTTAAAGCCGAAGCGTCATCGGGGCTTTTGAAAAATCCGGGCAAGGGCTGGTATGTCTACGGCAGCGGAAATAATAAGGAAAATCCGTTTACCGAAAAGCAGACTGCGGCTTGGGATTACGCCTCAATCGGCTATATACGCTACAGCTGGAAGGATATAGAGCCGCAGGAGGGAAAATTCGATTGGGATTATATCGATAACGCGATAAAGGAATGTAAAAAGCATAACGCGCGGTTTGCATTCGGAATAATGAGCGCAGATCCTATGTCAGCGGATGAATATGTCACTCCCGAATGGGTGTTTAACGCAGGCGCGAAGTTTTATTACAGCGAGGTTAATAACTCAATCAGCGGTACTGCCGGGGTAAAACAGTATGTTCCGGATTTCGGCGATAAGGTATATATCGATAAGCTCGAAAATCTGGCAAACGCGCTCGCCCGCCGCTACGGCGGCAGTCCGGATATTGAATTTATCGATATCCGCTGCTACGGCTCATGGGGAGAAAACAATTTCTACGATATAAAAGAGCTGTATAAGGAACAGGATGACACGGGCGTAAACGGCGAGGATATGTGGAACTGCTGGCAAACCTATATAAACGCCTTTGAAAATACCGGAACAAGGCTTATAGTGGCATACAGCCTGAAAAATAACGCCTTGAAAGAGGTCTTTGAAAGAGCGGTTAATGCCGGAGTCGGACTGAGAAATGACGGTGCGTTTCATTGGAACGGCAGCAACTACGGAGCAACCAATCTTTGGGTTGCGGGAAAAGCGCCCGCAGTTATGGAGTTTGCCGCTTCATACGGTATTTTAAAGAGCAAGGGCAGCTGGGATACCGATAAATTCCTTGATTCGGTCTCGGCGACAGGAACAAGCTACTATCCGTTGGGCGGAGCTTGGGAAACGGACGCTCAGACGTTTATAGATGACCAGAAATCCGCTATTGAGGAAATGACAAATAAAATCGGCTATCATTTTGCTCTTTCCGAAGTGAAGGTATCAAAAACAATGGGCTTCGGAAGCGGAAACGCGCTGATTATGAGCTGGATTAACAGCGGAAATGCGCCGATTTTCATAAAATCGCATTTAGCAGCGGCGCTGCTCGATAAAAACGGTAACGCAGTTGAAATCTGCTGGCTTGACGGCGTTGATATGTCTCAGATTGCTCCGCAGTCCGATGCCGGCACAGTCACCGTTGAAAGTCCGCTTAAATTTTATAACAGCCCCGACGCGGGATATCGGTTGGCAATCGGTTTGTTCACATCAAAGAACCGCTCCGAGCCCGATATAAGGCTCGGAAATGCAAACCGCACCGAGAGCGGCTGGTATGTGTTATCCGAGCAGTAACCAACGCGGTAATATTCTCTAAAAAGGAGGAGTATTGATGAAACGAATTATATCGGTTTTAGTCGCCTGTGCCTGCCTTTTGGCAGCAATTCCCTTTGCTTTTTCCGCTTTGGCAGACGATATTCCGCCAAAGGTACGCAGCGGAGAAAAATCCCTGTGCGTTTATGATTTCGTTCATGCTTGGGACACCGTTAAGCTGGATATAAAAAATATTATGGGAACGGCAGTACCGGCGGGGCGTAAGCTAAAGCTTAACGTTGAAATTTCCTACCTTATCGGCGCGGAAACCGAAAGGAACGATTTATCATTTGCGCCTAAGGTACATATTTCAACCGACGCGGCAAACGTAAAGGAATTCACCTTTAGCTTCGATGTCAAGGCTACGACCAAAAAATGGGTGACATTTTCGGGCGATATAACCTGCGACCTTGGCGATACCGTCGGCAATAAAATCGAATGGGCTTATATTACGCTTTTTGCGCCCGGAGAGACCGATATTTCGGTCTATGTGGATGATATCAAGATAACCGGAGAAAACGGAGTTCTGCTTGAACAGGGCTTTGAGGACTTCGACGAAAGCGCAAATGCCGAGGATTTAAAGGGCTGCGGCTTGCAGACTCAATGGGGCGGCGGAGATAATGAATGCCGTTATAAAATCATATCTGTCCGGAAGGAAGATGAGAAAGCTCCCGAGCTTGTCAAAACCGGAGAAAAATCCCTGTGCGTTTATGATTTCGTTCATGCCTGGGACACCGTTAAGCTGGATATAAAAAATCTTATGGGAACGGCAGTACCGGCAGGACGTAAGCTAAAGCTTAACGTTGAAATTTCCTACCTTATCGGCGCTGAAACCGAAAGGAACGATTTGCCGTTTGCGCCTAAGGTACATATTTCAACCGACGCGGCAAACGTAAAGGAATTCACCTTTAGCTCCGATGTCAAAGCTACGACCAAAAAATGGGTGACATTTTCAGGCGATATAACCTGCGACCTCGGCGATACCGCCGGCAATAAAATCGAATGGGCTTATATTACGCTTTTTGCACCCGGCGAGACTGATATTTCGGTCTATGTGGACGATATCAAGATAACCGGAGAAAGCGGAATTCTGCTTGAGCAGGGCTTTGAGGACTTCGACGAAAGCGCAACTGCCGAGGATTTAAAGGGCTGCGGCTTGCAAACCCAATGGGGCGGCGGAGATAATGAATGCCGCTATAAAATCATATCGGTTAAAAAATCGGATAACCCGGATGACGGCAAGGGAGATAAGCCTGACGATGATGATAACGACGACGAGCCTCAGCAAACGCCGTCAATAGTTCACAGCGGAACAAAGGCACTCCTTGTATACGATCTTGTTCATCCCTGGGATACCGCAAAAATCGAAATGAAAAAGCTTCAGGGACTTGATATTTCGGCAAATAAAACCGTAACCCTGCATATTGAGATTTCCTATCTGCTCAAGTCTGATAAGGCGGTAAAAAATCATCCGATGTCGCCTAAAGCTGTTTTTTCGGCAGACGAAGAAACAAGCAGGGAATATGAATTTTCTTCGGGTGAGCAGGTAATGGCTTCTACCGGCAGCTGGGCGACCTTTAAGGGAGACCTTGT
The DNA here is from genome assembly GCA_934477125.1 of uncultured Eubacteriales bacterium. GTDB lineage: Bacteria > Bacillota > Clostridia > Oscillospirales > Acutalibacteraceae > UBA737. The sequence continues at coordinate 294,241 of CAKSOL010000001.1, forward strand.
CTGCGACCTGAGCGCGCTTTCAGGCGATACCGTTAAATGGGCGTACGTTTCAATGTTCAGCGTAAATTCAACCGATATTGATGTTTATGTTGACGATATAATCATTGAATGGAACGGAAGGGTTATAGCCGGTCAGGATTTTGAGGCTCTCACGCCGAGCGCAAATATTGAGCTGCTTAAATCAAACGGTATTCAGACTCAATGGAGCGGCGGACCGGAGAGTGAATGTTCGCTTAAAATAGTTTCAACTGAGGAAGAAATTATAATTCCGCCCGATTCGGCAACCGGCTGGAAAGGCGATGTATGCAAAGGAACAAAGGCGCTTCGCATTTACGACCGCGCCGAGGAATACGTTTCCCCGATGTTTGATATCAGAAGAAGCGATCTTGTCGGATATAAGGTAAAATCCGGGGACGTTTTTGAATTTGACGTAAGCGCCGCCTATAAACTCGGCGCAGGCGCTAAGGCGGAGGAGTCGCTTTATCCGATAATTCAGATAAATTATAAAAACGGCGTAAACCAGCAGTTCTGGTCAACAACGACCGCCGGAGTCAAGGTCTCTTCGGAAAGCGGCTGGGGCGTATATTCAGGCAAAATCAGCTGCGATTTCACAGACTCAAAATGGCAGACAAAGGGCGCCGGCTCCGTTCCGGAGGGCTCTGAGATAGAACGGGTGATTTTGAAAATATTCGGAGGAACCTTTGAGAGCGGAACCGAGGATATTTATATCGATGAATTAAGCGTTATTTATAAGGGCGCTCAGATGTGTCCCTACGGCAGCTTTGAAATGCTTGCCGATTCTCAGATAAACACTGCCGGATTTTTCTTTGAATACGGCGGAATAGGAAAAATGGCTATTGTTGAGGGCGAGGGAGCCGCGGCGTCCGACAGGGACGGCAGCAAATTCCGCCTTTTAAGCGAAAATACGGATATTGATATTACTCCGCGCGCCGATACTGCGGACAATAACGCAGGAAACGGCTCTCAGGGCAAGAACAACAGCGGAAGCAAACAGCCTGACAGCGAGGTTAAGCCCGCCGCCGAGGAAACAAAGGGCGGCATACCCGCAGCACTGATAATTTCGCTTGCGGCAGTAATCGTTGCCGCGGGAGCGGCAGCTTTCGGAACAGTATTCGTAAAAAAGGCAAATAAAAAGCGTTCCGGGAGTCCTAAACAGTAAAAATCCCTTTCGGCAAAAAACAAATAAGCCGTTTATAAACGGCAGAATGGAGCTTGTTTATGAAAAAGTTATTATCCTTGTTTTTGGCGCTGATACTGACCTTTACTTGTTTTTCTGCAATGCTCGGTGTTTCGGCAGAGCTTGAGGAGGGCATGCCGTTCACTGCGTATGACGGAGAATACGCCCTGAAGATTGAACAGTATTCAGATGATATTAAAGAAACCGTAAGTCCTAAGGTGAATCTGATGTCGCTTGCAAATACCGACTTTCCGAGTGGTCAGGTGCTTTTTGATGTTTCGGTTACCTACCGTCTTGACGGAACAACCGAAACAGATTCGGGAATACGTCCTATTCTAAGACTTTATTACAATACATCTTACTGGCCATATGATGTGCCTATTTGCGAAAAGGGTAGTTCGCCTGCAATATCATCGGAAGAATGGACAACAGTAAGTGCGACCGGACTTGATGCAACTGATTTTAGATGGAAACACGAATATGATGAAATTGACGACGGCGATAACGAAGGAAAGTTAATTGGAGCGGCAATTCTTCTGCATGCTCCGGGTGAACGAAATTTACAGTCTGTTTTATATGTGGACTCCGTTTCGGTTAAAATGAACGGCGAAGTAATTATCAACGAAAGCTTTGAAAGCGGACATGCGGGTTCAACCGCCTGGGAGAATAATATAGAGGGCGTGAAGTCTGTAGTACGCTTAGGCGAAAAGGAAACAGAGCAGCCGGCTGATTTCCCGGCATATAAGGGCGAATTTGCTCTTAAAATCGGCGAGTACACCGTTGAGCAAAACGAAAAAAATACGGTAAAGCTCAATCTTACAGATCTTGTAAATACTGAATATCCGTCCGGAGACTATAAATTCTTTATATCTGCTACATACAGGCTCGGCGGCGAGAATTTAAGCGACAGCGGAATAAAACCGGTACTCAGACTGTATTATAATGAAGACTATTGGAAAGAAGACTATACACCGAGCGAAACGGCAACTGTCACTTCTGACAAATGGACGACTGTTTCGGGCGAGGTTGACGCAAACGGCATCAAGAAACTCGATAATGATAATTCGCTTTATGGCGCGGCGCTGCTGTTCCATAGCGAGGGCAGCAGAGAGGTGTGTTCGGATTTATATGTCGATGAGGTCAAGGTTGAACAAATTCTGGCTGACGGTACCCGTAAGACGATTGTCAGCGAGGGCTTTGAGGGACTTTACGATTCGTCCGTAACCTTTGTTAAAAATAAAATCGAGGGCGACAGCGGCTTTAAAGCCAATATTGATTTTGTAAGGCTCGGTGAGGCAGCCGAGGATATAAGCGCTGTAACTGCCGACGCGCAGACCGTATATGAAGGAAACAGAGCGCTGCGGATTTACAGGTATAATCAATCTTGGGACAACAACCTTTGTTACAATTTTTGGAATGGCAATATTCACAATAAAATCCTTAATGAGGTTGATTTTACCGTTTCGGTCACCTACTATAATTACGGAAATAAGCCTATGACGTTCAGCGCTTGGCTTTGTTACTGCTATGAAGGTCAAGAGTTTTGGCGCGATAAAACAGAGGTTAAGTTTACTGAAGAAGTAACCGGAACAAAGGGCGACTGGGTCGAATATACCGGAACGATTAAAGTCACGCTTGACGGAACAAGGAAGCTGGCTGCAACTAAGATTTTACTCGGCGAAAATGAAGTCGGCGCAGATTATGCGATAGATAACCTCGTAATCAAGAGCAGCCTTACCGGAGATACAGACCTTTGCGGCGGCAACGGCGGTTTTGAGAATGACACGCTTATCGCAAGAACTGACGATAAGGGTATGTTTATAGACCAATATGGGTGGAGAAGTAAATCAACCGGCGATAAAACAAACACGATACATATGGAAACGGTAACGGGTCCGTGTTATACCGAGGCTTATACTCCGGTTCTTTCGGAAAAGACGATTGACGCCGAGGGTCAGCTTAAAATAGAGGCGCTTGTTCCTCAGACCAGAACGCGCTACGAAATGAAAGAATACGGCGTTTTGTTCCATCGCGCCGCGCTTTTGGGTGAAAGCGAGCTTGAAACTGCGACAAGCGGAGTTAAAAAGGCTTCCTACTCAGTAAATCAGGGAGATACCCTCCCCGAAAAATACACAGCCGTTTTAACCGACCCCAACGCAACCGACAGCGGCTGCTGCAAGGGCTATAAAAATACGGAATATGCCGCGCGCCCGTATGCTGTTTATTTTGATAATGTCAAAAACGAAAATGTTACGTATTACGGCGAGCAGGTCACAAGCCGTTCCGCGGATTATAAAACAATGCCGCTGGGCGACTTCGTAAACAAAACTCCGACAAAGCTTGTGCTTACAGAGGACAATAATAATGTTCTTACGACCGAAAGCCTTGTTCAGCTGCCTGTTGAAAATACGGTATTTGACATTGAGCTCAACAGCGATTACCGCGTAGGCTTTATTGCGGGACCCGGCTCAACGCTTAATTCCGTCGATGGCGTAAATATAACAAAAGGAATAGTAAAATGGTTCAAAAACGGCGATAAATACAGACTTCATTACTTGTATCTGTATATGCGCGTGTTTGTAACCCATAAGGACAATATCGACTCCGCAGGAAATATTGTGGACGCCAAAAAGGTTACTGATATAAGCAAAACGGGCTTGAAGCTGCATTATATCAGCTCTGCAAACATTGAAGCCGATAATCTCAGCAAAATGGCAAAAATAGCTGTTGAAAGAGGAAATTATGCGGTTATAACCCATGGCTCGGATATGCACGGTGACGTTGTAAGACTTTATAATATGATGAGCTTTTCCGATGCGATACACGCGGATTTCGCAGCCGTTACCGGCGATATAACCTCATATGCCGACCGCACGGGCTTTTCGGCGTTCGTTAATGCCATGCTCGGAAGAAAAACAAATGTTATAGCAACAACCGGCAATCACGATATAGGCTTTATGCCGGTGGGCGCCGATTCCGACGCTAAAAAATTCAATCAGCTGTTTTCAAAGCTTTATAATGAGTACGGCTATCAGAATGACAAAGACAAAGGCTATTATTATAAGGACGACGCCGCGCATAAGCTGCGCGTGATAACTCTTGACCAGTATGAACGGGAGGGAGGAAGCACTGCGGAATTCTGGGAAATGCATATGAATCAGGCGCAGGTTGATTTCCTTATAAACACTCTCAACTCAACCCCTGACGGATACAGCGTTGTTTTAGCCTACCATTCTCCCGAAAGTAAAAGAGATAAAATTACTAACAAAAACAACAACACATTCTATCAGACGGACGACGGTGGCGGAAGTGATATTCCCACGGCTATTTCCGATATAATCGACGCGTTTATCGGCAGAGAAACGATTGATAAAAGCTATACGACATACGGAGTTACCGCAAATGCGGATTTTAGCGGCGCAAAAGCAACCTTTGTGGCGCATATGACAGGTCATTGGCATATTGATACCGTGGCGTACCTGCCCACAAAACATACCCAGCTTATGCTCAATATATCCTGTATGACGGCTTCAAAGGGCGTACAGGACGGAAACGCGCTTGCCGAAAACGTTGACCTTATAAGAAGCAGGGACGGCTATTATCAGGATTGCTTTAATACCTATATAATCGATACCGATAAAAAAGAGGTAAGAATTATCAGAATAGGAGCCGACCTGCTGAAATCCGGCGGTGAGAGAAAGTATATGACGGCTTCCTATGCCGACTGATATTTATGCGGAGAAAGGAGAGGTTAATTGTGAAAAAATATATTAGCTTTATAATATCCTTTGTAATTTTAATGTGCGCGGTAGCTATTTCGGTATCGGCTGACGATACGCAGATTTCTCCTAACGACAGCAGAATAAACCTTATAGGCCGCTGCGCCGTAGGCGAGGATAATTCCGTAAGCGTCGGCTATGGACTTACAGAGCTTAACTTCAATGTAAAGGCAAGCGGGGTAAAATGCCTTATTTCAACCGATAACGGGAAAACTCAGGCGCCTTATTTTGCGGTATATATCAACGGAAAGCTGACTCAAAAGTTTGAGGTAACGCAGGGACAAAACTGGTATACCATAGCTTCGGGAATATCGGCTTCCGAGATAACGAACATCCGCCTTGTCAAAACAAACGAGAGATGGATGAGCGCAAAAATCGAAAAGCTTTCCGTTTCGGGCGAGGTTGTTGAACCGACTCCCTTAAAGAATAAGCTTATTGAGGTTGTAGGCGATTCGATAAGCGCGGGCTACGGAGTTTTAACGTCCGATGACAACGCTGCCGACGATGTTAATACCGACGCAACATACAGCTATGCGAAAATTCTTGCCGATAAAATCGGAGCGCAGATAAACCTTATTGCAAACAGCGGACGCGGCATATATGCCAATTCCGACGGCAGCACAGGCGGCACTATGCCCGAACTTTACGATAAGCTTTTACCGGGAATTGACGATACTGCGTTCGACCATTCTTCTGTCAACCCGGACATAATAATCGTAAACCTCGGAACGAACGATTCATTTGCTATGAGCGAACATCCCGAAATCAAAGAGGAAAACATAACAGCGGCTGCGAAAGAGTTTATAAATCATCTGAGAAAGGTTCATCCCAATGCGTATATCGTCTGGACGTACGGACTTATGAATTCAGATCTTACCTCAGCTTTTGAGAGTGCGGTTTCGGAGCTTTCCGCCGCAGACAGCCGGATATGCTTTATCCCCCTGCCGAAACTGAGCGAGTTTTCTGACGGCTTCGGAAAGGGCTGGCACCCCGACGTTGCTGCAAACAAAGGAGCCGCGGATTATCTTTTCGATAAGCTTACGGAAATGGGAATTATCGGCTCCGATACGCCCGGATATATGACTGCTGCCGCTGACGGCAGCTGGGAATACGATTCCTCAAAAATGCTCGGCGACGCCAATAACGACTATGAGGTTAATGTTATAGACCTTGTAAGAATGAAAAAATATTCTGCGGATAAAACCTCTGTCGGAATAAACGCCGAAAATGCGGACTATAACCTTGACGGCTCAATAGACGCTTATGACCTTGCGCATTTAAGAAAAGAACTGCTGAAAAACTAATGGTACGGGAAACAGACCGGTTAGTCCGGTCTGTTTCCGAAAAATTATATCGGAGAGAATTAAATGGCTAAAATAATCGGAAATCCACTAAAAAACATACCCTGGCAGGATAAACCGTCGGATTGCCGCGGACCTGTCTGGAGATACAGCGAAAATCCCATAATTGAGCGTGACGCTCTTCCAAACTCAAACAGTATATTCAATTCCGCAGTTGTTCCGTTCGGCAGCGGCTTTGCGGGTGTGTTCAGGGTTGACTTGACAACAAGAGAACAGAAATTAGTTACCGGCTTTTCCGACGACGGAATACATTGGCGGCTGAACAATGATTACATATTTAACGGATACGATCCGAGATTATGCAATATAGAGGGCTCTTATTACCTTTCGTATGTCAAAAATCTTACCTGGCCCCTCGGAACGGTTATAGGTATTGCGAAAACAAACGATTTTAAAAGTTTTGAGGAGCTGGACGACGCCACTGTGCCGGTATCCCGAAACGGAGTTCTTTTCCCTAAAAGAATAAACGGTATGTATATGCTGCTGTCGCGCCCATGCGATAAGGGACACACTCCTTACGGCGACATATTTTTGAGTCAGAGTCCCGACCTTACGTTCTGGGGCAGGCACCGCCATGTTATAAGCCCTTATTATTCATGGGAATCGACAAAGGTCGGAGCCGGTCCTACTCCGATAGAAACCGACGAGGGCTGGCTGTGCTTCTATCACGGTGTTACAACCTCCTGCAACGGGCTTACATATTCTATGGGTGCTGTTATAACCGACCTGAACGAGCCGTGGCGCGTGCTGCATAGAGCTAACTGCTATCTGCTCAATCCGCGCACCCTTTACGAGTGCGTCGGCGACGTTCCGAATGTTGTATTCCCGTGTTCTGCCCTGACAGACCCGGAGACCGGCAGAATAGCGATATATTACGGCGGCGCCGATACGGTTGTTGCTTTAGCGTTCTGCGAGGTCGAAGAAATAATAGACTTTATAAAGAAAAACGATATTTATAAGTAAAAATGCATTTTTTAAGGGTACGAAAGGAAATTGAACTATGAGTGAATTTATGCTGGGATGCAATTACTGGGCGTCCCATGCTGGAGCGGAAATGTGGAAAAACTGGGATGAGGAGCAGGTGGATCGCGACCTTAACGATTTATCGGAATACGGCGTAAAATACCTGCGTGTTTTTCCGAACTGGCGGGATTTTCAGCCCGTTATTCCCGTTTACGGCGGCGGAGGACATATAAAGGAATATATGCTTGAGGGCTGCCGCGAGCCGGAAAACCCGTGGTTTTTGGACGAAATAATGCTTGAGCGTTTCGGCCGCTTTTGCAGCATAGCGGAAAAACACGGAATGAAACTGATTGTCGGTCTTATTACCGGCTGGATGAGCGGCAGACTTTTCATTCCCGCCGCTCTATACGGTAAAAATGTATGCACCGACCCGACAGCGCTTAAATTTGAACTGCTTATGGTGCGGGGTATTGTGAGCCGGTTTTCCGACCGCAGCGCTATTTATGCCTGGAATTTAGGCAATGAGTGCAACTGTATGTCAGAGGTTTCGAGCAGGGAGGAGGCTATGGTCTGGACAGCTGCCGTATCAAATGCTATCCGTGCCGCCGACCCAAGCCGTCCCGTTATTTCCGGTATGCATTCGCTCAGTGCCGACGGAGCTTCCTGGCGGATTTCGGATCAGGCGGATTGGAACGATATTTTAACAACTCATCCGTATGCCTATTTCGTGCCATATTGCAGGAACGACCCTATCGATTCTATAAGAACGCTTATGCACGGTACCTGCGAAACCATGCTTTATGCCTCTGTAGGAGGAAAGCCCTGCCTTGTTGAGGAGCTGGGAACTCTGGGTCAGAACATATGCAGCGATGAAATATCAGGTAATTTTTTGAGACTGAACCTTATTTCAAACTGGGCGAACGGCGCGGCGGGAGTGCTTTGGTGGTGCGCCCATGAACAGCTTGAGCTTGAAACGCCGCCTTATAACTGGTTTATGCTTGAGCGGGAGCTTGGCATGATGGATATAAACAGACAGCCGAAGCCGATTTTAAAGGAGCTTAAAAAATTCAGCGACTGGCTGAAAGAAACAGGTCTTGAAATCGAACCTCCCAAAAAGGACGCTTTGATTTTGCTGACAAAGGATCAGGATTGCTGGAGTACCGCGTTTATGAGCTTTATACTCGGCAAGCAGGCGGGAGTGACCCTCGACTTTTTGGCTCCTAACTGCGATATTCCTGACAGCGCGGTGTATTTTATGCCCTCGGTTCACGGCAGCGGTCCTCTTTATTCAAAATACTATGAACAGCTGCTTAAAAAGGTGGAAAACGGAGCGGTTCTGTATGTTTCAAATGCGGACGCTTTCTTCAATCGGAGAGAAACCGTTTTCGGTTCTGCCGTTATATCCTCTGAGGACACCTACAGCAGCGGCACGTTTGATTTTAACGGCGATACCATCCGTTATGAGCGGTATTGCAGAACGGTATTAAGTCCGACTGACGCCGAGGTTCTTGCAAGAGACGATTGCGGCGATCCTATTTTCACGGTCAACCGTTACGGCAAAGGAAAGGTTTATTATCTTAATTTCCCGCTTGAGGATATGCTGTGCAGAGGCAACAGGGTATTTGAGGGAAACGCCTATAAGCTTTATGAAAGCGTTCTGAAAGAGGTGCTTGAAAAAAAGACCGTCAGAAAGCTTCATCCGAAGGTCGCTGTAACCGAGAACGGAAATATGGCTACGGTTATAAATTATTCAAACGAGCCTGCCGAAACCGGTCTTTACCTGCAAAACGGCAAGCGGATAGGACGTATATTCCGCGGAAATCCGGAGCGGCTTGACCCCTGCGACGGAGCGGTTTTTGAAATAATAGGTAACTCATAAAAGGATAGGGTGAGCCTGATGTACTGTACAGAACAGGTGTTGAATAAAAGCTGGAGACTTTATATCGCAGAAAACCAAAATTGCAGAGCCTTTGCAGATAATATTTTTAACGAAAAGGCATTAAAGGAATACGGAATTAAGCCGATTTCCGCCTCTGTTCCCGGAAATTTTGAATTGGATATGCAAAAAGCGGGCTTAATCGACGACCCGTTTTACGCCGATAATCCGCTTAAAATTCAAAAGCTTGAAAACCGTCATCTCTGGTATGCGGTTGATTTTGAATATACCGGAAATTTTCCGGAACGTGCATATCTTAAATTTGACGGGATAGATACATTTTCGGATATATTTCTGAACGGCGGCATAATCGGCTCAACCGACAATATGCTGATTTCCCATGAATTCCCCGCTGTCGGAATTAAAAAGGGAAGCAACGAGCTGCTGGTGCATATAAAGCCGACCGTAACAGAGGCGCGGAAGTTTGATTTTGATATGGATGTTCTTACATATCATAAGTATAATGCGGCGTCACTCTCGGTGAGAAAGGCGGCTCATTCCTTCGGCTGGGATATTATGCCGAGATTTGTTTCCGGCGGAATTTGGCGCAGCTGCTTTCTTATCGAAAAGAAAGCGGATTATATTGAGGATATATACCTTTCAACCGTAAAGCTGGACGGTGACAGGGCGTTTATCGCCGGAAGATACAGTACCGTTATCGACGGAGATTATTCAACTGAATATTCGCTTTCAATCAGCGGAATATGCGGCGGCAGAAATTTCTGCGTTTATCTTGATAAGCTGTGGCATAATAAGGGCGTTCTTACATTTTCGGTGGAGTCTCCGGCTCTTTGGTGGATTCGCGATATGGGAGAACAAAATCTTTACAGGGTAACGGCAACGCTCTTCCACGGAAAAGAAATTGCCGATATAAAGGAGTTTAATTTCGGTATAAGAACGGTCACTGTTGAAAAAAGCGATACGACCGACAGCTCCGGCAGCGGCGAGTTCTGCTTTTATGTCAACGGCGAAAAAGCGTATATCAGGGGTACAAACTGGGTCCCCCTCGACGCATTCCATTCAAGAGACGGCGAGCGGCTGCAAAGAGCGCTTGATTTGCTGTTTGACGTCAACTGCAATGCGGTGCGCTGCTGGGGAGGAAATGTTTATGAGGATAATGAGTTCTTTGACTTTTGCGATAAAAACGGCATTTTAGTCTGGCAGGATTTTGCCATGGGCTGCGCAACATACCCGCAGAACGATGAATTTCTTGATAAAATCCGAAAAGAGGCGGAGTTTATCGTAAAAAAGCTCCGTCAGCATCCGTCGCTGGCAATTTGGGCAGGGGATAATGAGTGCGACGAGGCGGCTGCTTTCTGGCTTGATATCAAAAGAGACCCGAATAAAAACCGTATAACCAGAGAGGTCATTCCAAAGGTTATCGAAAGACTTGACCCATACAGAGAATATCTTCCGAGCTCGCCGTATGTAAGCGAAAGGGCGTGGCTTGCCGATAACCGCAACGGTCTGCCCGAAAACCACCTTTGGGGACCGCGCGACTATTATAAGGGCGAATTTTATACATCGGCTGCTGCACATTTTGCAAGCGAAACCGGGTATCACGGGTGTCCTTCGGTCGATTCTCTTAAAAGGTTTATTTCACCCGAAAAGCTGTGGCCCTGGCAAGGCAACGATGAATGGCGGATACATTCTACATGTATGGAAACCGACAGCGAAGGACCTTATGATTACAGAATAGCCCTGATGGCAGGTCAGGTTATAACGCTTTTTGGCAGGGATTTTGACGATCTTGAGACATTTTCGCTTGCAAGTCAGCTTTCTCAGGCAGAGGCGGTAAAGTTTTTTATTGAACGCTTCAGGTCGCAGAAATGGCGCAGAACCGGACTGATGTGGTGGAATTTGATTGACGGCTGGCCGCAGATTTCCGATGCGGTTGTAGACTATTATTACAATAAGAAAATAGCATATGACTTTATCAGGCGTTCGCAGGAGCCGGTTGCGCTTATGATAAGAGAACCCGAAAACGGTTTCCTCGGCTTAACGGCGGCAAACGAGTTCCTGAACGATACGAAAATCAGGTACAGGGTAACCGATTTGGGAGAACACTCCGTTGTATGCGAAGCAGAGAGCGTTATAGCGGCAAATAAAGCCTGTGAATTAGGTGAAATCCCGTATGACAGCGAAAATAACCGCTTTTATCTTCTTGAATGGGAATATAACGGGGTTAAATGTAAAAATCACTATATCAGCGGCGCGGCTCCCTATGATTTTGAACGCTATACCGCATGGCTCAGGGAAGCCGGGCTTATCTGAAATATACGGCTCAGCCTGACGCACGGTTTTCCCGTATGTCAAATCATTTTTTTAACAGTCGGCTCCGGTAAGATAATCGGGGTCGGCTGTTTTGTATACTTGAATTATTTATCAGATTATGTTAATCTTATATAGTACTATTTTTAAAAGAGGAAATATTATGAAATCGACAGTACTGTATGTTGTTGTTCCCTGCTATAATGAGGAGGCTGTGCTACCGATAACGGCGCCGATGTTTTTGAATGAGCTGGAAACTCTGATAGAAAAAGAGCTGATAAGCGATAAAAGCAAAATTCTTTTTGTTGACGACGGCAGTTCGGACAAAACCTGGAATATAATTTCCGCCCTTTCCGCAGAGAACAGCCGCTTCGCAGGAATAATGCAGAGCAGAAACCGCGGTCATCAGAATGCGGTTCTGGCAGGCCTTATGGAGGCTGCCGATAAATGCGATATAACCATATCAATAGACTGCGACGGTCAGGACGATATCGACGCTATGGAGGAAATGGTAAAGGCGTATGATTCGGGCTGCGAAATAGTATACGGCGTAAGAAGCAGCAGAAAAACAGATTCCTTCTTCAAAAGATTTTCGGCGCAGAGCTATTACAGGCTTTTAAATCTTTTCGGGGCGCAGGTCGTTTATAACCATTCGGATTACAGACTGGTGTCCTCAAGAGTGCTTCGGGAATTTTCGCGCTTTGAGGAGGTTAATCTGTTTCTCAGAGGAATGTTTCCGCTTGTCGGATTTAAAAGCACCGCCGTTTATTATGAGAGAAAGGAAAGGCTTGCGGGTAAGAGCCATTATCCGCTGAGCAAAATGCTCGGTCTTGCCTTTGACGGTATAACAAGCCTGAGCAATAAGCCCATACGGCTGATTTCCCTTATAGGAATTATAGTTTCGGTGTTCGGCTTTGCCGGCGCTTTGTGGGCGCTTATTGCGCATTTGTCCGGATATACCGTCGCCGGCTGGGCAAGCACGGTCTGTATTATCTGCTTTATCGGGGGAATACAGCTTATTTGCACCGGCGTTTTAGGGGAATATATCGGTAAAATATATATGGAGGTCAAAAGGCGTCCGAGGTATATAATTGCCGAACGCACCGAAAATCTGACCGAAAAAAATCAGGATAGAGAAAAATAAACGTTAAAATTATAAAAAATGAGAAATAAGGGTTGACAAACCTGCGGGTTTGTGATATTATAACACCAACCTACCGGAACGGTAGATAAATCTGAAAGGAGAACGGCATAATGAAAAACACTGTTTCGATGAAAATTATGGAAATGTGTTTCGGGATGCGTATGCTTCGCTCTTCCCGTTTTTCGGTATGCCTCTCCAGTAAAAGCTGATTTGTTTTTGTTTTGCTTTTAACCGGAGTGCAGCCCGACGGGATCGCACTTCGGTTATTTTATTTTATCACGGGGGTTTTGTTATGAAGAACTATTTTGAAGCGCTTGTCCGTGCAAATTTCCGTTTCGGACGAATGTGACGTCCTGCTTTGAAATCCGGAAAATAAAAAATATTTGAATTTACGCTTTAAAATATGAAAGGTTGATTAAAAATGAAAAAAATAATTGCTGCTCTGCTCGTATCCGTCCTGTCTCTCAGCCTGTTTGCCGGCTGCGGAAGCAAGGAGGGTAAAATAACAATAGCTGTTCCCAATGATACAACAAACGAAGCCCGCGCGCTGCTGCTGCTTGAAGAAAAGGGTTATATCAAGCTGAAGGACGGCGCCGGAATAACCGCAACAATAAACGATATTGAAGAAAATCCGAAAAACATTAAGTTCAACGAGGTTGAAGCGGCTCAGATTCCGAATATCCTCAAGGACGTCGATTATGCCGTTATCAATTCAAACTATGCTATATCCGCAAAGCTTAATCCCGTTGACGATTCTCTTGCAATAGAGGGTTCTTCCTCGGCATACAGCAATATTCTTGCAGTTAAGAAGGGCAATGAAAATTCCGATAAAATAAAGGCTCTTAAAGCTGCTCTCGAAAGCCAGAAGGTTGTTGATTTTATAAAGACAAAATATGACGGCGCCGTTGTAAGCACGGTTGAGAACCCGACGGACGGTTTCGACTCCTCTGTTGATTACGATAAGCTCAAGGGTCAGACGATAACCGTCGCCGCTTCTCCGACTCCTCACGCTGAGATACTTGCCGTTGCAAAGGAAATTCTTGCCGAAAAGGATATTAAGCTGGAAATCAAGGAATTTGACGATTATGTTCAGCCGAACAATGTTGTTGACAGCGGCGAGCTTGACGCCAACTATTTCCAGCACAAGCCCTATCTTGACGATTTCAACAAGCAGAACGGAACAAACGTTGTTTCGGTTGCGGCTATCCATGTTGAGCCGATGGGCCTTTACGGCGGCAAACAGACCTCTCTTGACGCTCTGAAGTAATAATAAAACCGATGTCAGCTCCCCGATATTTTATCGGGGGGCAATTTATGCTTTAGGAGAAAACATATGATAGAAATTCAGCATCTTACCAAGACGTTTGCTACCGCCGACGGCGAAATAGACGCGCTCAAGGATATATCGCTGACTATCGGCGACGGCGAAATATACGGCATAATCGGAATGAGCGGCGCAGGGAAAAGCACGCTTGTACGCAGCATAAATATGCTTGAAAGGCCGACCGGCGGTAAAATTATTATCGACGGCAAGGATATCGGCTCTTTAAGCGATTCGCAGCTGAGAGAGGCGCGCCGCGACATAACGATGATATTTCAGGGCTTTAATCTTCTTATGCAGCGAAACTGCCTTAAAAACGTCTGCTTCCCTATGGAGCTTGCGGGAGTTAAACGGGCGGACGCCGAAAAGAGGGCAAAGGAGCTGCTTGAGCTTGTAGGTCTCGGTGAAAAGCTGAAAAGCTATCCGTCTCAGCTTTCGGGAGGTCAGCAGCAGCGTGTCGCCATAGCCCGCGCGCTTGCAACCCATCCGAAGATTTTGCTTTGCGACGAGGCAACCAGCGCGCTTGACCCTCAGACAACCCAGTCAATTCTGTCGCTTATCAGGGATATCCACGACCGTCTCGGAATAACGGTTATAGTTATAACCCATCAGATGAGCGTTGTTGAGCAGATATGTACCCGCGTTGCCATTCTTGATAACGGAACCGTTGCCGAGGAGGGAGCGGTAAGCGAGGTGTTCTCCGCGCCCCGCTCACGCGCGGCAAAGTCTCTTGTTTATCCGGACGGCGGCTTTGATAAAACTGTTATGAGCGGTAAGGATGAAAGCATTATAAGAATTGTTTTCAACGGCGCTCAGGCAACCAAAACTCCGCTTATTGCTCAGATGGCGATTGACCTCAATATTGCCGCGAGTATTCTCGGAGCGTCAACCAGAGCTATCGGAGAAAAGGCATACGGAAATATGCTTCTCGGTATAACCGGCGGCAGAGAGCCGCTTGAAAGAGCTATGGAGTATTTAAGGAAGATACCCGATGTTACGGTAGAGGAGGTAAGAGACGATGAGTGATTTTTTCGCTTCTGAATCTGTTCAAAAGGCGATTGAGGTGCTGAAAACGCAGTTTCCGCTTGCTATTTGGGAAACGGTTTATGTAACGCTGCTCGCAACCTTTTTTGCAACCGTTATCGGACTTCCGCTCGGAGTTTTGCTGGTTGCGGGAGAGAATAAGAAAATACTTCGCGTTCCCAAAGGCGTTCTGCATATACTTAACGTTATTATAAACCTTCTTCGCTCAATTCCTTTTTTGATACTTATGATATTGGTATTTCCGCTGACAAGGCTTATAGTCGGAACGGTTGTCGGAACACCGGCGTCGATAGTCTCCCTTGTTATGGCGGCATTCCCGTTTATTGCCAGACTTGTTGAGGGCAGCCTGAGGGAGATAAACCCTAATATTATCGAAACGGCGCAGAGTATGGGTGCGTCGCCTTTCCAGATTATAGTTAAGGTTATGATTCCCGAAAGCATACCGTCCCTTATTTCAAACGAAACAATCGCGCTTACAACGATACTCGGCTATTCAGCTATGAGCGGTGCGATAGGCGGCGGCGGTCTCGGAAAAATCGCTATAAGCTACGGTTATCAGCGTTACCAGTATCTCATAATGCTTTTAGCAGTTATTTTCCTTATAATTCTCGTTCAGGTTTTTCAAAGTCTCGGAACCTTCCTTGCCGCAAAATGCGATAAAAGGCTGAAATAAGCAGATAAAAGGAACAATTTTTTAACTTTTGGAACAAAATTTTAACTATTTTTCTGTTTACATTGCAATATACAGGTGATATAATAAAAAAGCTCGGTCGGCTATGCTGCCGGCTGAGCTTTTAATAGATTATTGGTGGGGAATTGCGGCGATGGTATTCAGCAGTCTTTCGTTTTTATTTTGGTTTCTGCCTTTCTTTCTTTCGGTATACTATCTTGCGCCGGATAAGTATAAAAATCTGTGCCTTTTCGGCTTCAGCGTCGCCTTTTATGCTTTCGGAACAATCGAAAAGCCGTATTATATTCTTCTTGTGCTTTTAACGGCGTTTATAAACTATGCTTTGGCAATATGCATTTCCCGTATTTCCGGGCTTAAAGGATTGTTCCTGACCCTCGGACTTATTTTGGATTTCGGCGTTCTTTTTGTTTTTAAATATCTTGACTTTATTCTTGAAAATCTAAAGCTTATTCCCGGATTCCCGCAGATTTCCGGGCTTAACCTTGTAATGCCGATAGGTATCAGCTTTTATACCTTTCAGATTGCCTCTTACCTTGTTGACGTATACCGGGGCGATATACCGGCTGAAAAGAGTCTGCTCAAGCTTTCAACATATATGATGATGTTCCCTAAGCTTACCATGGGTCCGATAACGCGTTACGGACGTATTGAAAACGGCCTTTCTTCGAGAACTCATTCGCGGAAGCTTTTTGCGGACGGCGTTGTTGATTTTGTTATCGGTCTCGGCTTGAAGGTACTGCTTGCCAACCGCATAGGCGTGCTTTGGAGCGATGTTTGTATGCTCGGCTTTGAATCTGTGTCGGTGCGCCTTGCCTGGCTTGGTATTTTTGCATACAGTATGCAGATATATTTTGATTTTTACGGCTACTCGCTTATGGCGGTCGGGCTTGGCAAAATGATTGGTTTCAGACTGCCGCAGAATTTCCGCCATCCTTATCTTTCGCGTTCTATGACCGAATTTTGGCGCAGATGGCACATAACTCTCGGAGCATGGTTTAAGGATTATATTTATATTCCGCTCGGCGGAAACCGGCGCGGCAGATTCAGAACCCTGTTCAATCTTGCGGTTGTTTGGATGTTTACCGCCTGTTGGCACGGTTCGGGCTGGAATTTCATTATTTGGGGACTGTTTCTGTTTCTCATTATTACGGTTGAAAAAGCGGGACTTCTGCGGATTTTGAATAAAATTCCGATTATCGGTCATATTTATATGACGCTTCTTATACCTCTGTCCTGGCTGATTTTTGCAACCGAATCGCCGAAAGCCCTGCTTAACTACCTGAAAAGACTTGTCGGTATCGGCGGAATTTCGGTTTATGCAAACGACTATAAAAATTACAGCGCGGCATTTTATATTCTGCTTGCCGTAGGACTGCTTTTCTGCACCCGTATCCCGGCGGCGGTGTTTGACAGTCTGCGGAAAACTCCGGCGGTTTATCCTATATTGCTTGCCGTTTTCGGAGCGTCAGTATTCTTTATTTATAAGGGAATGAACGACCCGTTTCTGTATTTCCGCTTTTAAAGGGAGGAAAATTATATGCGATTAAACCGAGCTGTAATTGAACGGCTTTCTTTGGTTCTTATTCCGGTTCTGCTTGCAGCATTTCTCGGTTCGGGCTACTATCTGCTTTTCGTGAGGAGGTCTGCAAAGGCGGCGGAAAGCTCGCTGCCCTCGTCCTCGGCAGAGCCGTCCTCAAGTGAGGAACAGACGTCAGGCGATGAACAGTCATCCGAAGAACAGCCGCCGGAGGAGCCGGTGTCAAGCGCTGTCTCTGCGCCAAGCTCCCCGCCGCAGCCGCCTGTCTCATCTGCCCCGACTCCGGCTGTCTCCGTGCCGGAGGGCTATTTTTCCGATTCGCTTTTTATAGGCGATTCGCGTACCGAGGGACTGCGGATGTACGGCAGTCCGAAAGAAAATCCGATTATGACCGGAGCAACCTTCTTTTCAAAAACCTCTATGAGTATAAATTCGGTACAGACCGTGGATGTTAATGTTCAGACGATAGGCGCTCCCCAAAACGCCGCAGCGTCAAAGCTTGCGAATGTTCTTGCCTCTCGTCAGTTCGGGAAAATATATATAATGCTCGGTATAAACGAGATAGGGAGCAACCTCGATAAGAATGCTGAAAAGTTTAACAGCCTTATAGGCGTTATACGCGCGGCGCAGCCTGAAGCTAAAATAATGATTGAGGCCAATCTTCATGTTTCGGCGGCAAAATCGTCTGCTCCGGGAACTGTTTTCAATAATCCGCGCATAGACGAATATAACAATCGTCTTGCCTCTCTTGCGGACGGGCAGAGCATTTTTTATCTCAATGTCAACTCGATTTTCGACGACGGCGCAGGTAACCTCCGCGCGGAATGTACGAGTGACGGCGTTCATATATACGCAAAATACTATGTTGACTGGGCTAACTGGCTTGCGCAGAACTGAACGGTGCAAATGCAGAGTTCGGTAATTTTTTATTGACAAACGAGCCGCCCTGTTGTAAAATAACAGGGTAATGTGCGGACATAGTTCATTGGTAGAACCTCAGCTTCCCAAGCTGATGAGGCGGGTTCGATTCCCGTTGTCCGCTCCACTATCGCCGCAGACTTATACATTGTCTGCGGCGATTTTTTAATAAAAAGCATATTTCGTTTACTTTGCCGCGCCGTCCAAAACGAGCATGCACAAAGCGTCTGTTCGGCTCAAAAAGCTCACATAGTATATGCGTCATCAGAAACAGGAATATTTAACCTTGCCGGGCGAAATACTAAATATTGCCGAATTAACAGGCAGAGTTTATATGCAAAGAGGAAAGATTTTTATGAAAAAACGGACGGCGGTCAGAATAACAGCATTTTCATTGGCAGTTTTAGGCGCAATTATCGGGCTTTTCGTTCAGATGAATACAGCGGTCAGCAATTACCGCCTTGAAACGGAGAATGTTTATTCGGCGGCGCTTGCCGACTTCGGCGCCGCGCTGGAAAACATTTCTCAGACAGGCGAGAAAATCGGATATGTAAATACGCCCTATAAGCTGAGCGGTCTTGCCTCAAAGCTTTATTGCGAGGCTGAGCTTGCTAAATCGGCGCTGTCAAGACTGCCGGTGTCGGGCAACGAGTATTCTCAGATAAATTTATTTTTGTCTCAGGTCGGCAATTATGCCCTTTCGGTTTCAAACGACCTTATCCGCAGCGGCAGGGTCAGTCCGGAGCAGTCTGAAAGCTTTTTATCGCTGGCGGATACCGCGCGTAAAATCAGCAGTGCCGTTTCGGACTGGGACGCGGTTAATGTCAGCCCGAAACGGTGGGCAAGAGAGCTGAAAAATACCGTTAAGGCGGATACCGCGCAAACTCTGCGCTCAACTCTCAGCGAGACTGAGGAAACTCTGACCGATTATGCCAAGCTTATTTACGACGGTCCTTATTCGGAACACATTCTTGATAAAAGTCCGGTTCTTTTGCAGAACGCGCAGACCGTAAGCGAGAGCGCGGCAAAAGAAAAGGCGGCAGAGGCTCTCCCCGGAACCGGAGAACCCGAAAGCCGGGGAAAAAGCGGCGGCAGACTTCCTCAGTTTTGCTTTGAGAGAGGCGGAGCAACGGCGTCGGTCAGCGAAAAGGGCGGGTATCTTGTATATCTTCGCAGCGGCAGAGAAATAGGGGAGAGCAGGCTCGGTTATGAGGGCGCGCTCGAAAGTGCAAAACGCTTTATTTCCGGGCAGCTCGGCGCCGATATGCGCGAGACCTACTATTTTATGCTTGACGGTGTATGCGTTATAAATTTTGCTTTTGCCGACGGTGATATTCTTTGCTATACCGATCTTGTTAAGGTAGGAATTGCGCTTGATAACGGCGAAACGGTTATGTATGAGGCAAGCGGATATATTTTTAATCACACCAAGCGCGATTTTACGGCTCCGTTAAAAACCTCAGAACAGGCGCGGGAGCGGCTGAGCGGTATGCTGACGGTAAATTCGGAGTCAACCGTTCTTATTCCGACCGACGGCGGCGGAGAAAGCTTATGCTATGAATTTAATTGTACCGGCAGAAACGGCAGGGAAATTCTTGTTTATATAAATGCCGAAACGCTTGAGGAGGAGCAGATATATATACTGCTGCGGGCTGACGGCGGAGTTTTGGTCAGATAAAAAGCATACAGCCGGCGGAAAATTCCGCCGGCTGTATGCTTTTACAAAAAGAAAATTATTTGAAAAGAGTCTGAACTCCGTCAACAAATTCGCCGACAGCCTTAACAAGCTTTGTTGAACCCTTGGCAACATGCTGCTTGTCCTGAAGCATAATTTTACCGACAGTAACAGCAGCGGCTCCGGCTACCATTCCCGCACCGAGTCCTTTCATAAAGGTTTTTGAACCGTTTTGCATAAATATCCCTCCCTTTCAGAAATATCATTTCCGAGAGAGAGGGATATTATGTATAGCCTGGTATATTTTATTTTAAGCGCGGCGCGACGCCTTTCGGCAGCTTTCCGACAACGCGGCGTCAGCAGTTATTACGCGCAGCCTGCGGCGGCGCAGCTGCGCAAAAATGCGGCGCTCAACAGCGGCAAATCTGTCCTCATGCAGAACTGCCCAGATTGTAAAGACTATAACCGCAAATTCCAAAACCGATCTGATTATCATACCGAAGCTCATTTGATTTACCTCCGCCGAACATTTGTTCGTTTCTGCTATTATTATAGCGTATGAGTGTGCATTTGTCAAGTATTTTTTCAACTTTTTTCGCGCGCCCCGCAGCTGCCGGCAGTGTTTGGCGTTCTTTATGTCTATATTATAAAACCGCCGCTGTCCCAAAATCGGGACAGCGGGAGGTAATAGCAAATTTTCAGTCTTAGTATTACAGTATCATAATTTTATAATTCTGAATTGTATACGGTCGATGGGTTTTCCGTAAAGTCCGGCGTAGCCCTCAGCGCCGTCCGAATAATTCCTTATCCATGGGAGATAATCGCTGCCTAAGGTTGATACTCTGTATTCAACAGCATATCCGGGCAAATCTTCGAGATATGCCTGAATACCGTCTATGGCTTTGCCGTAAAGTCCGGCATAGCCTGCCTGCGCGGCGTCCTTATCCTTAATCCAGGGAAGATAGCTTCCCGAGAGCAGGTGAGCGCGGTATACTATATGACCGCGCGAAAGCTCAGCGCGTATTCCGGTTATGGCGTTTCCGCGTACTCCTGCATATCCTTCTGCGTCGGTTTCGTTGTAATTGACTACATCCTTCCACCAACGCTTTGTATATGCCGCATAGGTGATATCAGGTGCCGTGTCGCCTGACGGCTCGGCGGGGGAGTGGTCATATGCCTCGCGAACAAGCTGTAAAAATCCGTCCCAGCCGATTTCATTCATAGTTCTTCGCGGACATTCCTTGCCGCTGTAATCCTGATGCTTTGTAACCCTGTCAATTCCCCAACCGTAGCTGCTGAGCAGCTGGGCAGTAAGAGCGGCTGCATTTTTCTGAGCCTTTTCAAAGCGTTCTCCGCCTGAGCGGGAGTAGCATATTTCTATTCCGATTCCCTCTCGGTTGCCCTTGCCGTTTCCGTCGCCTGCGTGCCAGGCGTTGCGGTCGAGGGCTATTCCCTGAACGGCGTGTTCGTCGTCAACGGCGAAATGAAAGCTCACTTCCCGCGGATTGCTGTGCATATAGGCAATTTCCTGCTCGGCGGTTGCGTCGTTTTCCGTGTTGTGGATAACTATGCGCGTAGGCTTCATTGCAAACGGACATTTAACGGCAAGCTGCTCTTCGGGGCAGGGTACGACTTTAATTTCAACCATTTCGCATCCTCCTTACCTCGGACGCTTAGGCTTATCAAAGTTGGGATTGTAATAATAATAATTTTTGCTGTCAAGACGGTCAGTTGTTCTGTGAAGCGCCTCGCCAAAACGCTGATAATGAACTATTTCGCGTTCACGCAGAAAACGCAGCGGGTCAAGAATATCCGGGTCATCTATAAGACGTATAAGGTTATCATAGGTTACGCGCGCTTTCTGCTCCGCTGCAAGGTCCTCATGCAGGTCGGCTATAACGTCGCCGGTTGCCTGTATCTGTTCTGCGCTCCATGGCACTCCGGAGGCAGCTATCGGATAAACGGCTGCCGTATGATCGACAAAATAGGTGTCAAACCCACTTTCCTTTATTTGCTCAGGGGAAAGGTTGCGCGTGAGCTGATAGACCATTGAGCAAACCATTTCAAGATGACCGAGCTCCTCGGTTCCCAGAGAAGCATCGGAAATGTTCCAAAGTATCAAATATGAGGACAAGCGTGAGGTTTTTGGCTTTAAGATACATAGCTTTTCGACACACGACAGAATTAAAAAATACGATGACTCTGACAGCGAGGAAAATGCCGAAAAGCCTTATTCTATCAAGGTTGGCGAAACAAAACGGACGATAAATCTATACGCCATCGCTACTACGAAATTTCAAATTGCGGTCTAAATCAATGCTAAACCGTGTGCGCCATTTGTGGACAAGCGGGTGATTACAACCACACCGTTTTATAATTTGAATGGTGTGGTTTGCTACACATTTGACTTGGCAATACGAGCTAAATATAATGGATTAAAACGCCCCAACGAGGTGTTTTTACGGCACAATTTGGTGCAGAGGTAAGAGTATGGTTTCAATAAAAGACAGGAAAATTCTTAGGCAGATGTT
>CAKSOL010000002.1 GCA_934477125.1 uncultured Eubacteriales bacterium
GGGTTTATCTTTCAGCAGTATTATCTTCTTCCCGATATGACCGTTGATAAAAATGTCCGTATGGGCGCAGACCTTGCAGGAAACTCAGATTATAGAGAAATCATAAAGGCGGTGGGACTTGAAGCGAAAGCCGCCAAATATCCGTCCGAGCTTTCGGGCGGCGAACAGCAGAGAGTCTCGGTCGCCCGCGCGCTTGCCAAAAAGCCTAAGGTTCTGTTTCTGGATGAGCCGACAGGCGCACTTGATGAAAAGACAGGGCGGCAGGTATTGGATTATATCTGTAAGCTGCATACCGAATATGGTTTCACTATTGTAATGGTCACGCACAACGCTAATATTGCGGAAATGGCAGATACGGTTATCAGAATGAACAGCGGTGAAATTGCTGAAATCTATATCAACGCGGTACGAAAAACTGCCTATGAAATAGGGTGGTGACTATGGTTATCCGATTAAAGGATGCTGCGCGGCTGTTCGGAATATCCGTGATTGCCTGCTGCGCCGTTTTTGTCTGTACGCTGTTTCTGAGCTACAATATCGACCTTGCGGAAATAAAGAATGAGATTTGGACAGCGGCAGGAACGGCAATGTATAACGCGCAGGTGCTTATGGGCAGAGTGATTGCTGCCGTTTCGGGCGGCTGCCTTGTTATAACCTCGGCTGTAATGCTTTTGTTTTATGTAAAAAATTATATAGCTGAACACGGCAGGGAACTGGGTATTCTCAAGGCGCTCGGCTATTCGGAGATGAATATAGCAAAGCATTTTTGGATTTTCGGGCTGTCTGTGTTTGTCGGCTGTGCCGTGGGATTTGCTATCGGTTATCTTTATCTTCCGACATTTTATCAAAAACAAGCCCCAAATTCTCAGGCTCTTATTCCCGAACTCAAGGCGCAATTTCATCCTCTGCTGACCTTTGCTCTGGTCGCTGTGCCGACGATTGCCTTTGCCGTAATATCTGTATTGTTTGCTTATCTGAAGCTTAAAAGCTCCGTGCTTGATTTGCTGCGGGGAAAGCGGACTTATAAGGTCAAAATCGGTAAAGAAGGAACGAAAAATACACCATTTTTGAAGAATTTGCGCGCCGTAACGTTAAAGAACAGGAAATCGCTTGTTTTCTTTGCGGCTTTTTCGGCGTTCTGCTTTTCAGCAATGGTGCAGATGTCATTTTCGATGAAAGAGCTTGCAAGTGAAACCTTTGCCGTTATGGTTTTGTCCATTGGACTGATTTTAGCATTTGTAACGCTGTTTCTTTCTCTTTCAAGCATTGTCAGCGGCAATACAAAGACGATTGCTATGATGCATGTGTTCGGTTATGACGATACTGATTGCAGCCGATACATATTGGGCGCTTACCGTCCGATTTCCTATATTGGTTTTGCAATAGGTGCGGTATATCAATACGGACTGCTGCGGCTGATGGTGTCGGTAGTATTTGCCGATGTGGGAAATGTTCCGGAATATGACTTTGATTTCAAGGCGTTCATCGTAACGCTGATAATGTTCGCGATTGCCTATGAGCTTGTTATGTATCTGTATTCCCGGCGTATTAAAAGGCTTTCTGTCAAGGGTATTTTCCTGGAATAGAACGGCTGCTTATAATAACGGATATATATGCGGATAGCTCTTGACAAACCGCCGAAGCGGTGTTATACTAAAACGTACAATATAAAACGCACATTACATAACAAGTGTTTTGAATAATAAAGGAAAACAGCAATGCCGCAAAACCAAAGAGGAAGAAAAGAATGAACGCGAGCAAAGCTCATTGGATTTTGTGTCCGGATTGCTTTGTCTACGGTCCTTAAAAATTTTCCGCTGTTCTGCCCGAAATGCAAGAAAACGTTTCTGATTTCGGCTCAGGGACTTAAAATTAAATATTAAGACAAGCCGGACGCTAAGACGCAGAGCTGAACCCTGTAAAACGGGCTTGCTCTGCGTCTTTTTTATAGGAGAAGTTATGAATAATACAGTAAGATTATTGATAGCCGCAGGCGTGCTTATGCTGCTTGCAGGTGTGATTTTCTGTCTTTTAAAGCAATGGATTTTTGCGGCTTTGGTCTGGACGGGAGCCGTCGGCTGTCTGGCGGCGGCTCTGAATTTCAAAAGCTGAGAGGTGTAAGAAAATGGAAAGGAATTTATCGGAATTAACTCCGTTTCTGAATACTGACGGGCGGCTTATCGCTTTGCCCGCAAAGAATAAGAAGAAACTGGCGGCGATTTGGTATCTGGCTCAAAAAATCGAGCCGAAAAGGCAATATACCGAGCCGGAAATCAACGACCTGTTAGATGAATGGGCGCTTTTCCGCGACCACGCAACACTTCGTCGCGAGCTTTATAATAAGAGACTTCTGAACCGAAATGCGGATTGCAGCCTATACTGGAAATCGGATAATATTCCTCTGCTTGAGGAATTTATTGAAAATTATATCTGAACAAAGACAGCGGGGCAGGCAATGAGCAAATATAATAAGCTTTGGAGATATATTCGGGAAAGCGGCAAACCGCAGCAGCTGCTGACCTATGACGAAATTGAGGAAATTTCGGGCGTGCCGCTCGACCATTCCTTTCTGAACTGCAAAAAGGAACTGCTTACATACGGTTATGCGGTTAAGAAAATTTCTATGAAAGCGCATACGGTACTGTTTGTCAAAACGAAAGAGGGTTGATTATGCTGAAAAGAATATTTTTTGCGGCAATGTTTCGGCGGAAACAGTTGTCTGCCGAACAACCTCCGGCTCTGTCGGCATAGACAGCATTGCTGCGGAAACGGCTGAAATCGAAACAAGCAGCGGAGACGTTGAGCTGACTCTTGCAAAAACGCCGACTGCGGCGGTTCGTACCTCAAGCGGAAAAATCACCGCCGTTCTGCCAAACGGCGGAGCAGAGGTGATGTATACCTCATCCGCCGGAAAGCTGCGCACAAACCGCCGTTATGAGCGGGAGGGCGATTTGTATGTGTTCGGCGGAGCGGAGTGCAGACTTACCGCCGAAACCTCAAGCGGAAATCTTGAAATAAAATGAAATCGGAGGAAATCACAATGAAAACACTTAAAACTATTCAGGCTCTTTCAAAGCTCGGAAAAATACTCAGTAAAATTGCTTTTATTTTTTCCGTTATCGGCTTTTGCGGCTGTATTGCCGGACTTCTCAGTCTTAATTTCGGAAACGGCGGCTTAATTAAAATTGGCGGCGTTACCCTGCATGGATTGGTTTCCGAGAATTTGGGGCTCGATATTAAAAGTGTCAGTGCAGCCATTGCCGGCTGGCTGGTTGTTTGCGCAGGTGAGGCAGTGCTGGCAAAGTTTGCGGAGGCTTATTTTAAAAACGAGCTGAAAGCCGGAACTCCGTTTACGCTGTCCGGGGCAAGGGAACTGCTGCGGCTCGGTATTCTGACGCTTGCCGTCCCTACCGGCTGCGTCGTGGCAGGCAGGATTGTTGAGGGAATTGCAGCCGGATTTATGAAAACGGAAAGGGCATCGTCAATAGATATGTATTTTGATAACGCGGCAAGCATTGCGCTCGGCGTTATGTTTATTGTTATGTCCCTGCTTTGCCGATACGGCGCGGAGCTTAGAGATGGGGGAGAGAAGATATGAGCACGACCAAAGAATATATTCAGTTCGTTCTGGAACAGCTGAACGGCATTGACGGCGTAACCTATAAGAAAATGTTCGGCGAGTATATGGTATATGTTCAGGAAAAACCGGTACTTATCGTCTGCGATAACTGCGTTATGGTCAAAAAGCTGCCGGAGCTTGCGGAGATTATGAGGGACGCACCTGACGGCATACCCTATGACGGAGCAAAGGTGCATTACATACTGGATATCGAGAACCGCAGCCTGACCGAAAGCGTAATAGAAATTTTGGTTAGGATTACGCCCGTTCCGAAAAAACGTAAAAAGTAATTCAAAAAACAGATTATTGCAGTATCGTCAGAAAGAAGTGATAATATTGAATGACCTTGAATTTATCGGTTTAAGACAGAAACCGCAGCTGAAAAGTATTGCCGCCGAATGGTTCCATCAGAAATGGAATGTACCCGAAAAAGCGTATCTTGAATGTATGGACGGCTACCTGAGCGGCGAAACGGAATACGACTGGTATCTCTGCCTGTATGACGATAAAATTATCGGCGGTCTCGGCGTTATCGAAAACGATTTTCATAACAGAAAGGACCTGACGCCCAACATCTGTGCCGTATATACAGAACCGGAATACCGCGGAAAGGGGATTGCGGGGCGTTTGCTAAATATGGCTGTGGACAACTTGAAATCCAACGGTATCACCCCGGTATACCTGATTACGAATCATACCGGATTTTATGAGCGCTACGGCTGGGAATTTCTGTGCGAGGTTTACGGCGACGGCGAAGCAAAACCCTCGAGAATGTATATCCGCAGGTGACGCAAAGCAAATGACCCGGAGATTATGGCGGCGCAATTCTGCCTGCCCGTATCAGCTTGGATAAATCTCTGCGACCGCGAACCGGAACGGGAAAAAGAAGTAATAGGACTGATTGAACGGCATATCCGGCAGTTTTTCATGGTATACGGTGCAGACAAACAGACCGATGAGAGGATGTAAAAAATGAACTACATAAAAATTACAAGAGACAATATTGATAAGGAACACATCTGCTGCGCCATGTCTGGCAAGCAGAGCCTTGCCAAAAAAGAATGGATGAAGCAGAGGTTTGATGATGGACTTGTTTTTTACCGGAGCGAGGAACGCGGCAAGTGCTTTATTGAGTATATTCCGGCGGAAAATGCTTGGGTGCCGATTGAGGCTGACGGGTATATCCATATCAACTGTCTGTGGATTGCAGGCTCTATGAAAGGACACGGATATTCAAACGATTTGCTGGACGAATGTATCCGCGATGCAAAGGCGCAGGGCAGAAAGGGTATATGTATTCTCTCATCCGACGGCAGAAAAAGAGAATTTTTATCAGACCCGAAATATATGGTGTATAAAGGCTTTTCGGTTGCCGACACCTCGGATTGCGGTATAAATCTTATGTATCTTGCTTTTGAGCCGGACGCCGCACCGCCTAAATTCAAGGAATGTGCGAAGCATCCTCAGACAGAGGGGGAAGGTTTTGTTCTCTACTATACCGACCAATGCCCCTTTACTTATTATTGGGTGCCGCGTGTGCAGGAAACGGCGGCGGAACACGGTATTCCCTTTAAGGCGGTTCATATTGCAAGCAAAGAGGAGGCGCAGAACGTTCCCGCGCCGGTTACGACCTACGCGCTGTTCCGTGACGGAAAATTTATAACGCAGGCTATACAGTCAGATAAAAAATTCCTGTCGCTTGCAGGCGTGCAGGAGTAGGATTTCAGTACATTCCGATTGAAAGTACAATAATTAAAAAGCGGGATGATTTTTGTTATGGAAGCAGAGAGACTGTTGTAAATAAAACGGAATGATGAAGATGCGAAGCCTGTTTGAATATTCGGCATATCCGGTACTTATAATGAACCTCAGGGGTATTTTGTCTGCAAAGGGGATTCGGAGGACTTTGAAGGATTTGAAGCTTCGTCTCCGAAAAAAGGAAAAGTTCAGCCCGTTCGTTCAGCTGTTTTGAAACCGATTGAATAAAAACCGAATGATTAAGCCCCTGCTCAACGCTTTATTGAGCAGGGGCTTAAATTTAAGATAAAATATTTAATTGCGGAAAACTATTTCCCGGCGGTGTTTTCGGCTGCAAGACCTTGCAATGCTTTGAAAAACTCGCTTTGCTTTTCCGGAGTCATCTGACGCAAGGTGATGATGAGCTCGCGTTCATTGTGAGTCAAGATAAAATGTTCGTTACTGTTTTTTGCTTCCATATTACATTCACTCCAATATAAATACGCTCACCGACGTTCGTTTTGAACGGCGAGTGTTCTCATTAACAACAATTATATTTAATCCGCAAACGTATGTCAATACCTGAAATTTAAAACAAAGATACCGCTCTGAACTGCCGTTTCCGGTCTGAATAGGTTTTTCTTGTAATTTATGCGCCGGTGTTGTATAATAATAGCGTATATTATATGTGATATTATAGGTGATATAATGCTTTTTGATTTATTAAGAAATATCCGTACCGGCACGCAGATAGAAATTTGGCAGATTGTCGTTTATATTCTTTCTTCTCTGGCGGTTATTTTTCTGACAATGCCGGTTCATGAGGCGGCGCACGCTTTTACGGCTGACCGTCTCGGAGACCGTACGGCGCGCTATCAGGGCAGACTGTCGCTTAACCCCTTTAATCATATCGACCCCGTCGGCGCGGTTTGTATTCTGCTGTTCGGCTTCGGTTGGGCGCGACCCGTTCCCGTAAACCCCAATAACTTTAAAAATCCAAAGGGCGGAATGGCGGTAACAGCGCTTGCCGGTCCTGTTTCTAATATTATCGTCGCGCTCGTTTCTCTGCTCCTTATGAACGTTGCGAGGGCAATAATTATTGCGGCAGGTATATCTCTTTCCACGGTGGTTCTTATAATTCTTCTTTTCTTTAATTATATTGCTCAGATAAATGTTTCTTTGGCGGTTTTTAACCTTATTCCTATTCCTCCGCTCGACGGCTCGCGCCTTCTTACCGCAGTTTTGCCAAACCGGGCATATTATAAGCTTATGCAGTATGAACGTTATTTTTTCATCGTTCTTATGGCGCTGCTTTGGACAGGAATACTCGACATTCCGCTGTCTTATCTTTCCGGAGCGGTTTTATCAGGACTTAGATGGCTCGCGCGGTTGCCCTTTTCGGCGCTGTTTTGAGGTAAAAAAATGCCTGAAAACATACTGACCTATCATCTTGAAAGCTTTGAAGGTCCGCTTGACCTGCTGCTCCAGCTGATAGCGCGTAATAAAATGAATATTTACGATATTCAGCTTACCGTGCTGTTTGAGCAGTATATGGAGCAGATAAACGCTATGCGCGAGCAGGATTTGGAGGTTTCGAGCGAATTTCTCGAAATGGCGGCAAGGCTTATCTATATGAAAACCGTAAGCCTGCTCCCGAAGCATGAGGAAATTGAGCAGTTGAAGCAGGAGCTTACCGGAGAGCTGCTTGAATATCAGGTCTGCCGTGAAATTGCGCAGAAGCTTGAAACTATGACCGGCGGCTTTGACAGCTTTGTCCGTTCGCCGGAAAAGCTTGAGTTTGAGCAGACCTATGAGCTCATACATAAGCCCGATACCGTTTATCTCGCATATCTCGCCGCAGTCGGCCGCGGTCAGCGCAGACTGCCGCCCTCAACCGCTCCGTTTACGAAAATAGTCGCCAGAAAAATAGTTGCCGTTTCAACAAAAATTGTTTTTGTTATGCGTAACCTGTGGCGCGGAGGAACAAAAAAGCTGTCGTCGCTTTATGCAACGGCG
The DNA here is from genome assembly GCA_934477125.1 of uncultured Eubacteriales bacterium. Lineage (GTDB taxonomy): Bacteria > Bacillota > Clostridia > Oscillospirales > Acutalibacteraceae > UBA737. The sequence continues at coordinate 7,373 of CAKSOL010000002.1, forward strand.
CGCAGCCGCTCCGAGCTGATAGCGACTTTCCTCGCGGTTCTGGAGCTTTGCAAGGCAAACCGCGTTGAAATAACCGGGGAGAACGAGGAGACTGAAATAACCTTGAACAGGGGGCATAAGAGGATATGAAAAAGGAAGAACTGGCAGCCGCTATGGAGGCGGTGCTGTTTTCTTCGGGCGAACCTATGAGTACCGACAGACTTTCGCAGGTTTTCGAGCTTTCTCCGGAAAAAACTGAGAAAACATTGGCGGCTTTTGCAGAACAGCTGAAGGCTCAGAAGCGCGGAATAGAGCTGCTGAGACTTGAAAATACATGGCAGCTTGCAACCGTTAAGGATTATGCGCCGTATATAAAAAAGGCTTTTGATATTCGCAGGAAAACTCCGCTGTCTCCTGCCGCACTTGAGGTGCTTGCGGTTATAGCTTATAATCAGCCGGTAACAAAATCCTTTATAGAGCAGGTAAGAGGGGTTGATTGCTCCGGAGTTGTAACAACTCTTGTTGAAAAGGAGCTTATCGAGGAGCGGGGGAGACTTGAGCTGCCCGGCAGACCCTTGCTTTACGGAACAACAAAGAATTTCCTGCGCTGCTTTTCGATAACCGATCTCAGCGAGCTGCCTCCTCTGCCGAAGGAAAAGCAGACGGTTGCGGATGTTGCCGAGCAGCTTGAAATGGAGGATGCGGTTGCCGAAAGCGGCGGCGCGCAGCCTGAAACCGAGGAATAAATTTACATTTTCGGGAAATACTCTTTCGGAGGAACGCATATGAGGAAAAGAACCGTTTGCATATCCCTTTTATGTCTCGCGCTGGTTTTTTCGTCTGTATACGCTGTTTTCCGCCTTGAACGCCGCGCGCAGTCATGGCGGCAGAGAGCGGCGGAAATGAATTTCTCTTATTGGAACGGGCTTGGCGCTATGACTGCGGAGCTTGAAAAAATGGAGCCTAACGAGAAAAACCTGAAGGAAAATCTGCTTTATATCAATGGTGTCGTAAATGCCTGCACCTCGAATATAAGACCGATGATGTCGGGAAGCGGAGAGAGCCCGAATAATAACTTCCTCAGCAGAGATTATTATTCGCTTGCTGCAGAGATTGTTTCCGAGTCAAGCCGCTTTTCGCAGAACAAAAGACAGCAGGCGGCAGAGCTTTTCCGAGAAATGACGTCCGAATTAGGCGCTCTCTGCTCCGAAATCTGCAATATTGAGTATGAAAACAGAGCGGAGCTTATGAACGAAAAATCTGATGTTTACTGCGAAACACAGAAAAAGATTAACTCTTTTTGTGATAAATATAAGGAAAAAATCCATATGCTTGAAGTTCTTTACGGGTGATAGCGGTGATAATTCTTAAAATTTTGCTTTTTGTGCTTTTAGGCTTAGTCGGCATTATCCTGATTTTGCTGCTGCTGCCGTTTTCGGTGAATTTTTCTTATGAGAACAGCTTTCGCGTTACCGTAAGCTTTGCCGGAATAATGGTATACGACAGCCGGCGCGAAAAAAAGCCCCGCGCGCAGCAGGGGCAGCAGGAGGAAAAGCCGCCCGCCGAGGAGAAAAAACAGCCGAACGCCTTTGAAAGGGCAAGAGAAAAGCTCGGCTTTTCCGGAGCGGTTAGGTATTATGCGGAGCTTTTAAAGGCAGCCTTTAAAAGATTTCAAAAGTATTTAAAGCACCTTCATTTTCATAATTTCAAAATGCGCCTTTGCGTCGGAACGGGGGACGCTGCCGAGACTGCCTGTGTCTACGGCGCTGTCTGTGCTGCGGTTTATCCGGCGATAAACGGTTTGCTTGTGCTTACGCGCTGTAAAGCGAAAAGCATTGACGTTTCCGCGGATTTTGATAATGCGGGTATCAGCTTTGCCATTTCCGCCGCCGTCAGCTCGCAGCTTGTTTTTCTGATTGCTGCGGCTGCCGCGGGGTTTTGCGAATATAAAAAGATAAGGAAAGTGAGTTTCGATGAGTGAAAACAACATCAAGGGAATAATGGATACCACTATGGACAAGCTTCACGCTATGGTGAACGCCGATACCATAGTCGGAACGCCGATTAAAGCCGGAGATATAACCCTTTTCCCGGTTTCAAAGGTTTCTTTCGGTCTTGCAACCGGCGGCAGCGATTTTCCGAGCAAAACGCAGTCCGGTCTTTTCGGCGGAGGCGGCGGAGCGGGGGTTACCATAACTCCGGTTTCATTTATAGCCGTTTCCGGCGATAATATCAGAGTTCTTCCGATAACAAGCCAGGCTTCTTCTGTCGATAAGGCTATAAACGCGGCTCCTGAGCTTATGAGCAGGATAAAAGAGCTGTTTAAAAAGGATAAAAGCATTACCGAATGACATACTGACCCTCCTTTCGGCATAAAATTCGTCAGGAGGGAAAGCGTGTGAAAAAATTCGTTTGTGCTGCGCTCGTATTGCTCTGTGCGTTCGGCGGCTTCAGAGCGCGGGCGCTTTCGGTGTCCGGCGAGGCGGCTGCTTTGATATCCGGCGATACCGGCGAGGTTCTTTTTGAAAAGAACGCAAACAGCCGTATGCCTATGGCAAGCACTACAAAGATAATGACGGCTTTGCTGCTGTGCGAACACGGCGAGCTTGACCGGGAAATAAAAGTGACCGAGGAAATGACGCGGGTCGAGGGTTCTTCTATGGGACTTATGCCGGGCGATACGGTTTCCCTGCGCGCGCTGCTTTACGGATTGCTTTTAGCCTCCGGAAACGACGCTGCGAATACCGTTGCCATAGTTCTCGGCGGCTCTGCCGCGGGCTTTGCTGAAATGATGAATAACCGCGCCGCTGAATTGGGATTAAAGGATACCCATTTTGTAACCCCGTCGGGACTTGATTCCGAGGAGCATTATACTACTGCGCTTGAGCTTGCCCTGCTTGCACGGGAGGCTATGAAAAACGAGACCTTCGCGGCGGCGGCGGCAACTCCCTATGAGGTCGTTTATTACGGCAATCCGCCTTATAAACGCGGCCTTAAAAACCATAACCGCCTTTTGAATGAGTTCGACGGCGCCGTAGGCGTTAAAACCGGATTTACAAAAAGGTCGGGACGCTGCCTTGTTTCAGCCGCCAAAAGGGACGGTAAATATGTAATAGCCGTAACGCTCAACGCGCCGGACGACTGGAACGACCACCGTTCTATGCTTGAATACGGTCTTTCGGTCGTAAGGTCTGTTTCGCTGCCTCCTCCTCAGACGGATTCGGTTCGCTGCATAGGCGGTTCCCAGAATGAGGTCAGACTGAAAAGCGAGGCGTTTTCGGTAACAACCGCAGCGGAGGACGGAATAACCGTTAAGCTCAGGCTGCCGCGGTTTGTTTATGCGCCGGTACGTGCCGGGGAGGTAATCGGAACAGCAGAGTATTACAGCGGAGATAAGCTCATCGGTTCAGCCGATATATGCTGCGAAAATGCGGTATCGGAGCGCGAAACGGCATTTTTTGAGCGCTTTGCCGCTGTTTTTAAGGACATACTTGCAAATTTCTGATAGTGCGCAGACGCGTCTGCGGCTTTCTGTCAGGGTAAATATCAATGGAGAATAACAAATGAAGGATAATAAAATTAGGCTTCAAAAGCATCTTTCCGAGTGCGGAATAGCGTCCCGAAGAAAGGCTGAGGAGCTGATTGAAAGCGGCGTTGTCCGGGTAAACGGCAGGGTGGCGGTACTCGGCGCAAAGGTAGACCCTAAGCGTGATAAGGTAACCGTCAGAGGGAAACGCGCCGTTCCGGTAAACGAAAAGATATATATAATGCTGCATAAGCCGCGCGGATATGTTACAACCGTCAGCGACGAGCTGGGACGGAAATGCGTTACAGACCTTGTTAAGGATGTCGGCGTTAAAATTTACCCCGTAGGGCGGCTCGACCGCGATTCCGAGGGTCTGCTGTTTATGACAAACGACGGAACCTTTGCAAATCAGCTTACCCATCCGTCAAAGCATATAAACAAGACCTACCGCGTAACCGTGGCTGGCGAGGTTGACGATGAAAAGCTTGAACGCCTTTGCGGCGGCATTGAACTGGACGGTAAGAAAACTCTGCCCTGCGACGTTTTCGTGATGGAACGCCGGGAGGATAGAACCGTTCTGAGCTTTATTATAAGAGAGGGACGGAACCGCCAGATTCGCCGGATGTGCGAGGCGGTAGGTCTGCGCGTTCTGCGGCTTAAACGAACCGAAATTGCCGGCGTTAAGCTCGGAATGCTGCCTCAAGGAAAATGGCGTCCTCTCAACGAACGTGAAATGGCGCGGCTTAACGCCGTTTCCGATAATAAAGACGCAGCGGAGGGAAAATAGAATGATAAGCGTTTTGCCGGTAAAGGAAAAAGAAAGACTTTGTGAATTATACAGCAATGCAAAGCTTTCAGCTACTCCGCTTTCCGGAGCTGTCGAGGCAACGGACGGTTCTTCCGTTCTCGGCTTCTGTCTTTTCGAGCTTTCCGAAAAGGGAATTGAAATTCGCAGTATATGCCCGGAAAGCGATATTCTGCTTGCGGACGGGCTGCTGCGCTCTGCATTACATATCGCCGCCGGGCGCAGCGCTATGGACGCCCGATTTTCAGATACCGTTTCCGAGGACCTGCTAAGTAAGCTGGGATTTGTTAAAAGCTCCCAGGAAAAAAAGCTTGATATCGATAGGCTTTTCGGCGGATGTAATTGCAAAGGACAATAAAAACAGTATCATTTATTCTGGCTTCGGTGATATAAGTTGAAAAGTGAAGAAAAAATTTTAAATGAGGAATTCCTCGAATGTGAAAGGTTTGGGGTATTTCTGCTGATGATTGCGGTTGGCGGTTTTCTCGGCGGATATACGTTCACTCTAAAGGGCGGCGTTTTCTGCAATGCTCAGACCGCGAATTTAGTTATGCTCGCGGTTCAGCTCGGCAGTCTCGATTTCCGCAGGGCGCTTTATTATTTTATTCCGATAACCGCGTACCTGCTCGGCTCTGTTATATCCGAGTTTCTGCCGAAAAAAATAAATCGGCTGGGCTTTATGCGGTGGGATACTTTTTTTGTAGGACTTGAAATGCTGGCGCTTTTCGGTATAGGCTTTATTCCTGACAGCGCGCCCGCTCAGATATGCCAGGTGGCAATCAACTTTATTGCGTCTATGCAGTATAACACCTTCCGCCAGGCGAGAAAGATACCTATGGCGACCACCTTCTGCACCAATCATATCCGGCAGGTCGGAGTTCATCTTGTTAAGTGGATTCACGGTCATAAGGGTGCGCGCGAACGCTTTTTTATGCATCTGCTTATGATATTCGCCTTTATCGCCGGAGCGATAGCCGCAACGGCGCTCGGATGGCATTTCAGCGGCAGGTCAATATGGTTCGTTGAGATATTGCTGCTGGCGGTGTTTGCTGATTTGCTCCTTGCAGACCGCGGCAGAGAAAAGAATAAGCTGAATATTGTTCCGCACGGACATTAAGGCTTATTTCGGGCAAAATCAAAAAGATATAAAAATGTCGGAGGTAAATAAATGAAACCGGAATGGAAAACCTGTTTTCGGATAGGAGTATGCGTATTCCTGCTGTATCTGTGTATTCATTACTGGCCGCAGGCATCGGTAATGCTGACAGCCCTTTTTAAAGCGGCAGTTCCGCTTATAGCCGGCTGCGCGGTGGCTTTTGTGGTTAATATACTTATGGGTAGGTATGAGCGTTTCTTTTTTGCAAAATCAAATAAAAAAGTAATTGTTTCGGCGCGCCGTCCGGTATGTCTTGTTCTTGCTTATCTTACGGTTATCGCCCTGTTGGCACTGGTTATCGGACTTGTCGTTCCGCAGCTCGTTTCCTGCGTTAAGCTTATAATTGCGGTTCTGCCGGGCGCGTTGGATAAATGCGTAAACTATCTTCAAACGCTTGAATTTATGCCTAAAAGCATCGGAGAGCTGCTGGACTCCATCGATTGGAAATCCCGCCTCGGAGAAATAGCCTCGCTGCTCGGAAACGGAGTAGGAGGAGTTATGGGAACGGTTATTCAAACTGTGTCCGCAGTACTGTCGGGTGTGTTTTCCGCACTGGTTTCGTTTATGTTCTCAATTTATCTGCTGCTCGGAAAGGAGCAACTCTCGCGCCGCTGCAAAAGGGTTATGAAGCATTATATGCGCGAGTCGGCTTATGATAAATCAATTTATGTTGCAGGCGTTCTGAACGATTGCTTCCGCAGATATATCATCGGTCAATGCACCGAGGCGGTCATTTTGGGAACACTTTGTATAATCGGTATGCTGATACTGCGGCTGCCTTATGCGACTATGATAGGAGCGCTTGTTGCCTTTACCGCGCTTATACCGATAGTCGGCGCTTTTATAGGCGCAGGGGTCGGAGCGTTTATGATTTTAACCGTGTCACCGATAAAGGCGGTAATATTCGTTATCTTTATCGTTCTGCTGCAGCAGGTAGAGGGAAATCTGATATACCCTCGTGTCGTAGGTTCCTCAATAGGACTTCCGGCGCTTTGGGTTCTGGCTGCCGTAACATTGGGCGGAGGAGTGCTCGGAATATCCGGTATGCTTATAGCTGTTCCGATAACGGCGGCGCTTTGGAGAATATTAAGGGATGACCTTAACCGTCCCCGAAAGGAAAAGATAAATGAAACAGAAGCCGGTTAGCAAACAGAAAATAAAAATACCTAAGCTCGAAAAAAAGCCTGTTATTATCCATATAATACTTGTTGTGCTTGTTTTGGCGGTGCTTGTGGCGAGACTCGTCCGCGGAGATTTTTATGCCGCGTTTCTCTGCCTGCTGACGCTTGTTCTCTTTAACATTCCGCTTATCGTTGACAGGACGTTTAAGGTAAAGCTGCCGGGAACTCTCGAAATAATTGTTCTTTTATTTATTTTCGCGGCGGAAATTCTCGGCGAGATAGGCAGCTTTTATACCAAAATCCCTTGGTGGGACACAATGCTCCATACAACAAACGGTTTTCTTATGGCGGCAATAGGCTTTGCACTTATTGACGTTCTGAATAACCACCCGAAATTTCATATCAGCCTGTCGCCGGTGTTCGTTGCGGTTGTCGCTTTCTGCTTTTCAATGACCGTCGGCGTGCTTTGGGAGTTTTTTGAGTTCGGCGGCGATACCCTGTTCGGCAAGGATATGCAGAAGGATACTCTGATACACAGTATTTCCTCAACCGAGCTTAATCCCGACGGACTTAATAAAACCGTAAAGCTGAACGGTATAAAGCAAACGGTTATAACCTATACTGAAAACGGCGAAACGCGTGAAATGGTAATTGAAAACGGTTATCTTGACGTCGGAATACACGATACTATGGAGGATCTTATAGTAAACTGTATAGGTGCGGTCGTGTTTTCAACCATAGGATATTTTTATATTATCGGACGGAATAAGGGAAAATTTGTTTCTCATTTTATTCCGAGAATGAAAACCGAGGAAGAGCTTGCCGAGGAAAAGGAAATGTTCGACCAGATGAAAAAACGCGGAAAAAAGCGGCTTGAGCGCAAAAAGCAATAAACGCCGTATGCGGAGGTTTTTAAAATGAAAAAGGGAATAATAACCGAAAAGCCGATTATGCCGAAAGCAATAATTGCCGCCGAAAATGTTGATAATCCGGAACAGCTTTTAACTGAAAAACCGTATTGCGTATCTTTCAGCAGAACCCGCTGCGCACATTTCGCCGGGCGCGTCTCGCGCGTACTGCTGGACTTCGGAAAGGAAATATCCGGTGGAATACGCGTTATCATTGCCGCCGCTTCAAAAAACGCAAGACTGCATATTCGCTTCGGCGAATCGGTTTCCGAGGCGTGCGCAGGGCTTACCCGCAAAAACGCCGGAAATGACCATTCGCCGCGCGATATAAGAGTCTCGGTTTCTAAGATGTCCGACCTTACCTTCGGTCAGACCGCCTTCCGCTTCGCCTTAATAGAGCCGGTTGGAGATACCGAACTGTTTATACAGAATATTCTCGGCGTCTGCCGTATTCCGCAGTTTCCGTATGAGGGATATATCCGAACCGACGATGCTGAGCTTAATAGAATTCTCGATACCGCCGCATATACGATAAAAATGAACTGCCAGAACGGCTATATATGGGACGGTGTTAAGCGTGACAGACTTGTTTGGTCGGGAGATTTGCACCAGGAGATAATAACGTCTGCGTATTTGTTCGGCGATATTGAGAATGCTCCGAACTCTTTGGAATTTCTGCGCGGAGATACCGCTCCGGGCGAATGGATAAACAGCATACCGACGTATTCCGCATGGTGGGTTATCAATCTTTGCAGCTATTCGGAGCTTACCGGGAACAGGGAATTTTTTGAATGCAATTCTGACTATGCCCGCGAAATTTTTTCTCTGATTAACGGCAGTATAACCGAAAACGGAGAAATGAATTATGTAACGGACGGTATGAAATATTATCTCGATTGGCCGACATATTCAACTCCGGACGCCGAGACGGGAACGGCGGCGCTTATGATTTATGCCGCGCGCCGCTATCTGAAATTTGAAAGCAACAGCGATTGCGAGGATATCTGCCGCAAGCTGGCTGCATACCTCGATAAACCCTGCGAGACAAAGCAGGTGAGGGCGTTTCAGATTCTGGCAGGGGGTAAGACCGACGGAGCCGCCGAAAAAATAGAGAAAAACGGAGCTCACGGTTTTTCAACCTTTATGAGCTATTATATTCTTTCTGCGGATGCCGCCTCAGGCGGAAAGGATATGCTTTCCCTGATAAAAAGCTATTTCGGCGCAATGCTTTCCCGCGGAGCTACGACCTTTTGGGAGGATTTTGACCTTGATTGGCTCTCGGGCTCAGGCAGAATTGACGAGCTGCCTGCTCCCGGAGAAAAGGATATACACGGGGACTACGGCAAATACTGCTATAAGGGCTTCCGTCATTCTCTTTGTCACGGCTGGAGCGCGGGCGTGTATTCCTTTGTCGTCGAATATATTCTCGGCGTTAAAATACGAAACGGCAGGGTTGAGACTGTCGAGCCTCATCTGCTCGGTCTTAAAGAAATAGAGGCGGAAATCCCAACTGCGGACGGTATGCTGCATATCAGCGTCGCGGACGGAAAAGCTCAGTATACTGTTAAGGCATATTAAGACAATGCTAAAAAAGTCAGCCGACTGTTGGAAGTCGGCTGACTTTTTATATCCTATAAAATCAGTTTTTAAGACTTTGCAGCGGAGCGGGAATACGTCCGCCCCGGTCAATGAATTTTTTGCTTGAACGGTCAAGGTGCAGCGGCATTATAGGTCCTGAACCGAGCAGACCGCCGAATTCCAGCTCTTCGCCCGGCTTTTTTCCGATAGCCGGGATAACGCGGACTGCGGTAGTTTTTGAATTAACCATTCCTATCGCTGCCTCGTCCGCTATAATAGCCGAAATGGTTTCTGCCGGAGTTTCTCCGGGAACGGCTATCATATCAAGACCTACGGAGCAAACCGCCGTCATAGCCTCCAGCTTTTCGATTGAAAGAGCGCCGGAACGCGCCGCGTCTATCATTCCTGCGTCCTCCGTTACCGGAATGAACGCGCCAGAAAGTCCGCCGACGGCGCTTGACGCCATAACTCCGCCTTTTTTAACCGCGTCGTTAAGCAGAGCAAGAGCGGCGGTTGTTCCGTGAGTTCCGCATTGCTCAAGCCCCATTTCCTCAAGAATATGAGCAACCGAGTCGCCGACAGCCGGAGTCGGAGCTAATGAAAGGTCAACTATTCCGAAAGGAACGCCGAGCCGTTTTGAAGCCTCTGAGCCTACAAGCTGTCCCATACGGGTGATTTTAAACGCGGTTCTTTTGATTATTTCTGCTACCTCGCCGAAATCGCCGTCTGGGCATTTTTTCAGCGCCGCCCGAACAACTCCGGGTCCCGACACGCCTACGTGAACAACGCAGTCCGGCTCGCCGACACCGTGAAACGCGCCTGCCATAAACGGATTATCCTCTGGCGCGTTGCAGAAAACAACTAACTTTGCGCAGCCTATGCAATCCCTGTCCGCCGTTATTTCTGCGGTTTTGCGAACGGTTTCTCCCATCAGCTTTACCGCGTCCATATTTATTCCCGATTTGGTTGAGCCTATGTTGACCGACGAGCAGATGTTTTCGGTTTCGCTGAGCGCCTGGGGTATCGAGCGGATAAGCTCAAGGTCGCCCGCCGAAAATCCCTTGTGAACCAGCGCGGAATAGCCGCCGATAAAGTTTACCCCGGTAGCCGACGCCGCGCGCTGTAAGGCGCGGGCATACATAACCGGGTCGCCGCCGGACGCTGCCGCAATCATCGCTATCGGCGTAACCGAAATTCGCTTGTTGATTATCGGAATACCGTACTGCTTTTCAATATCGCAGCCCGTCTGAACCAGATTTCCCGCGAGCCGGGTTATTTTTTCGTAAATCTTGCCGCAGGCGGCTTTCGCGTCCGAATCGGCGCAGTCAAGGAGGGAAATTCCCATAGTGATGGTACGGATATCGAGATTGTCCTGCTGTATCATCGTTATGGTTTCCATAATATCGTTAAGATTAAGCATTGGTTTACCTCGTTTTAAATGCGGTGCATCGAATTGAAAATATCCTCGTGCATAACGCGGATATCAAGACCGAGCTTTGAGCCTAAATCAGCCATATGCTCGCTGAACTCGGTGAAAGGACAGCTCATCTCCGAAATATCCGTCAGCATTACCATAACGAACATATCCTGCAAAACAGACTGCGTTATATCAATAATATTCACCTTATACTGTGAACATTCCTGACTTACCTTTGCAATTATACCGAAAGTATCCTTGCCGATAACTGAAATTACCGTTCTCATTAAACAGACCTCGCTTTTTTACATCAATAGCAGTATTTTACCATATAATTCATATAAAATCAATTAAAATCGGCGGCTCAGGGCTTTAAATTTTCAATTTCCCTGAGCCAGATGTCTGCCGACGCGTCCGACGGCATACGCCAGTCTCCGCGCGGGGACAGCGTAACCGAGCCAACCTTGGGACCGTCCGGAACGCAGGAACGCTTGAATTGCTGGCTGAAGAACCGTCTTGTGAACACCCGGAGCCATTTTAATACGGTTTCTCCGTTGTACTTTCCGCCGAACGAATACCTTGCAAGCCGGTATATTTTTGACGGCGTTTCGCCGAAACGCAGCATATGATAGAGGAAAAAGTCGTGCAGCTCATAGGGACCTACAAGATCCTCCGTCGGCTGGGTCATTTCGCCGTTTTCATCAACCGGCAGCAGCTCCGGCGAAACCGGGGTGTCGAGTATGTCGTTTAAAACGGTTTCAAGCTCTCCGCCTGCCGTTGCCGCCTCATAACGTACAATATACCGCACCAGCGTTTTGGGAACGGAGCAGTTGACGCCGTACATCGACATATGATCGCCGTTATAGGTTGCCCAGCCGAGAGCAAGCTCTGAAAGGTCGCCCGTTCCTATAACCATTCCGCCGGTTTTGTTGGCAATATCCATAAGCACCTGCGTGCGCTCGCGTGCCTGGGAATTTTCAAAGGTAACGTCGTAAACAGAGCCGTCCTGCCCGATATCCGCAAAATGCTGCTTTACCGCCGCCGTTATATCAACGGTTCTGAGCGTAACTCCGAGTATCTCGCAGAGCTTAACGGCGTTTGAACGCGTCCTTGCGGTAGTTCCGAAACAGGGCATCGTAACGGCTAAAATATCGCTTGCGGGTCTGCCGAGCAGCCGCATGGCTCTTGCGGCAACAAGCAGCGCCAGCGTGCTGTCAAGTCCGCCGGATATGCCGATAACCGCAGTTGCGGCGTGAGCGTGGGCAATCCGCTTTTTAAGCCCGTGCGACTGAATTGTCAGTATAGCCTCGGCTCTTTCGTTTACATCAAGCTCGGCGGACGGAACAAACGGCGTTTGCGGAAATGTCCGCGTAAGGCGCGTATCCTTAATTTTAAGAGAAAATTCAACCGTTCGGCAGCAGCCGTTAAGCGTAACGAACGAGGTGCTTTTCTGCCGCTCGTGTGCCAGCTTGAAAACGTCTGCCTCGCTGAAAATAATATCACTTTTCCCGAACGGCGGATTTTCCGCAAGCAGAGAGCCGTTTTCGTTTATCAGCATATGCCGCGAAAAAACCATATCCTGCGTGGACTCGCTGCTGTCGGCGCAGGAATAAATATATCCGCAGTTGAGCTTTGCGGCGGTAGAGGAGATAAGGGTGCGCCTGTAATCCGCTTTTCCGATAACCTCGTCCGAAGCGGAAAGATTGAGAATAATCTCCGCGCCAGCCCGGCAGAGCCGCTCGCTCGGCGGATTTACCGCCCATACATCCTCGCAGATTTCAACCCCAAAGGTGAACTCGCCGATTTCCCGGCAGCGGAAAATAATGTCGTTTCCCATAGGAACTGTTTGCCCGAACAGGGTTATCTGAGCATTTTCGGGCAGCGTTTCGGCAGACTCAAAATGCCTTTTCTCATAAAACTCCCCGTAGTTCGGAATATGCGTTTTAACCGGAACACCCAAAATTTTCCCGTTTTGAATAACAACCGCGCAGTTGTATAGCTTTCCGTAGGCTCTGAGCGGTATTCCGACCGCGACCGTTATCTCCGTTCCCTCAGTTGCGCGGATAACAGCCTGCAAAGCCGAAAGGGAAGCGTCCAAAAGGGTTTTTGAAAAAAATAAATCTCCGCAGGTGTAGCCGGTTATGCAAAGCTCCGGCAGCGCAAGCAGCGCGGCACCGCCGTTTTCGGCGCGGACAATCTGCTCCGAAATTTTCGCGGCGTTTTCCGCCGGGTTTGCAACCGATATTTCAACACTCGCCGCAGCAACCTTTATAAAACCGTCCTTCATTTTGCCCTCCGATAAAACAATATAAATTACCTATTATACATATTATATATAAATTTTATCGCGAACCGCCGTGTTTGTCAAGAAATTCCGTCAGTATTACGCAATTTTGAAAATATTGTTAATTTTTTTGCAATCTCTATTGATTTTTGACTTTCACGCGTTTATAATATATAAGGACGAAATTGGATTTTTTCCGTTTCGGTAAATTAAAGGTTAGGAGTTAATGAAAAATGACGAATAACAAAACCGTTCTTAAATGGCTTGATGAAGTTAAAGAGCTCGTTCAGCCTGACAAGGTTGTTTGGATCGACGGCAGCGAGGAACAGCTTGACGCTATCCGCAAAGAGGCTGTTGAGTCCGGAGAGATGATAAAGCTCAATGAGGAAAAGCTTCCGGGCTGCTATCTTCACAGAACCCGCCCGAACGACGTTGCCCGCGTTGAGGACAGAACCTTTATCTGCTCGCGCAAGGAAGAAAACGCCGGTCCTACCAACCATTGGTGCGACCCGCAGGAGATGTATAAGCGCCTTTATGATATCGCGCGCGGCTCCTATAAGGGCAGAACAATGTATATTATTCCGTTCTCGATGGGTCCTATCGGCTCTCCGCTTGCGAAAATCGGCGTTGAGGTAACCGATTCAAAGTATGTTGTTCTGAATATGGCTATTATGACCCGCGTCGGTCAGAAGGTATTTGACGTTTTGGGCGACTCGAACGACTGGGTGCGCGGACTTCACGCTTCCTGCGATATTGACCCCGAAAAGCGTTATATCTGCCAGTTCCCGGAGGATAACACCATTATTTCGGTCAACTCCGCATACGGCGGAAACGTTCTCCTCGGCAAAAAGTGCTTTGCGCTCCGCATAGCCTCCTATCAGGGCTGGAAAGAGGGCTGGATGGCTGAGCATATGCTCATTCTCGGTCTGCAAAACCCCAAGGGCGAAATTAAGTATGTAGCGGCGGCGTTCCCGTCTGCCTGCGGAAAAACAAACCTTGCTATGCTTATTCCGCCGAAATATCTGCGCGATAAGGGCTATAAGATTTGGACTGTCGGCGACGATATCTCCTGGATGAAGATAGGCGAGGACGGCAGACTTTATGCGATAAATCCGGAAAACGGCTTCTTCGGAGTTGCCCCCGGAACAAACGAGCATTCCAACTTCAACGCTCTTGAAAGCACCAAGAAGAACACCATTTTCACCAATGTTGCGCTTAACCTTGACGATAACACCGTATGGTGGGAGGGACTCAATAAGAATCTGCCCGCTAACTGCATCGACTGGAAGGGCAATAAGTGGGACGCATCCAAGTTCGACAAGGCGGATAAATCCACCTATGCGGCTCATCCGAACTCCCGCTTTACCGCTCCCGCGAAGAACTGCCCCTGCATCTCCGATGAATTTGATAAGGGTCAGGGCGTTCCGATTTCCGCTATTATATTCGGCGGCCGCCGCGCAAAGTGCGCTCCGCTGGTATATCAGTCCAAGGATTGGGTAAACGGCGTGTTTGTAGGCTCAACAATGGCGTCTGAAACAACGGCTGCCGCTGCCGGAGCAGTCGGCGTTGTCCGCCGCGATCCTATGGCTATGCTGCCTTTCTGCGGCTACAATATGGGAGATTACTTCCAGCATTGGCTTGATATGGGCGCCCGTCTCGGCGATAAGGCTCCTAAGATTTTCAATGTCAACTGGTTCCGCACCGACGATGAGGGCAACTTCGTATGGCCGGGCTTCGGCGATAATATGCGCGTTCTTAACTGGATTATTGACCGCTGCGAGGGCAAGGCTGACGCTGTTGAAACAGCAATAGGCTATGTTCCGCGTCCGGAGGATATTGACCTTACGGATCTTGATATGGATATGGATACTCTCAAGAGCATCCTCAAGGTCGATAAGGATGTATGGTCTAAGGAAGCTGCTGAAATCGAAGAGCATTATAAGAAGTTCGGCGATAAGCTGCCGGCTGAGCTGCGCGAACAGCTTGATAAGCTCAAGAGCAATCTTGAAAAGATGTAATTCAATATTCCTTTAAAAGGAAAAAACAAAGCCGCAGGCGATTTCGCCTGCGGCTTTTGCTGTTTGTATTCTTATGCTGATGCGGCTGAGGATTGCTGATTTTCCGAGCCGCCGTTTGAATTTTTGTTTGAGGATTTATTGCTGCTGCCGGACTTGCCTGAGCTTTTATCCGGCTTTTCGGGAGCGCTGCTGCCGTCCGGCTTTTCAGGGGGCGTTTGCCCGCCGTTCTGTCCGTTTCCGCCGTTTTGTCCGAAGCCTCCGGGCGGTTCCTGGCGCGTGCCGTTTCCGTCCGCGTTTTCCCCGTTCATATCCGGAGGAGCGGAGCCGGGCTGCTGCCCTCCCATACCGCCGTTCATTCCTCCTCCCATACCGCCGGATGAGCCGTATATAAGGTCGGTCATTTCAATGCTTGCGAGGGTTGTTCCTCCGGTTATAGCCGCATTCTGCGCATAACCGTTTTCATCTGCTCCCTCAACCGTTCCGGAGCATACAACCGTGTAGGTTCCGCCCTTAACTATCCCCGGTGCGGTAACGGCTGCGGATTGATACGCTTTGGCAGGCGTGAACGATACAATCGCCTTGCCGGAGGAATCGCATAGTGCAAAAGGCGTTCCTGCGCTCTGAGAAGAAAAGCTGCAAAGAATAGAACCTTGATTTTCCGCCTGCGAGAAGCCCTGCGCCATTCCGCTGCTGCCGAGAGCGATAACAACTCCTCCGCTTACGCTTGCCGTACCGTCGCAGTCAAGCGCGCCGTCGCCGTTGCTTGTCGGTCCGCTTACGAGCGTCACTCCGCCGGTAACGGTCAGAGAACCGTTTGAATCAAGACCGTCTCCCGATGCGTTAACAACTGTATATCCTCCGGAAATCAGTATTTCGTATGAAGAACCGCTGAATTTGTCAGCCGCAAAGCTTCCGGGAGGAGTCTGACTGTCGCTGCCGCCTGCCGAATTTATTCCGTCGTCGCTCGCTGTTATATTTATTTCGCCGCCGGAGATTAGAACCCGGCTGCCCTCAAGACCCTCATAGCTTTTAAAAACGGTTATTTTTCCGCCGGAAACAGAAAGGTCGTTATCGGCGTGAACTCCGTCATCGCCTGATGAAAGGGTGAATGTTCCCTCCGAAATAGCTATGCTGTTGTTTGAATGAACTGAGTCGTCGGCTGAGTCAACGGTATAGCTGCCGCCGGTTATCTGAATGTCAGAGCCTGCTTTTATTCCTTTGTATGAGCTGTCCGATGAGCTGACCTTTGCCGAACTGCCGCCTCCCGAAACGATATTAACCGTTCCTTTTTCGCCGCGGAAAACCGTTTCAGCCTGAATGCCGTCGTTTGCGGCGGTTATATTTATTTCTCCGCCCGCAATATAAACATATCCGCGTGAGGAGTTCTCGCTGTTGTCAGAGCGTATTCCGTCGCTTCCGGCGTTCAGCGTTATTTTGCCGCCTCCTATTTTAACGCAGTCCTTGCCGTTCAGCGATACCTTTTGCGAGCTTATATTAAGCGTGCCGCCTGTTATAACAAGGTCGTCCTTTGAAACGATTGCGTGCTTGTAATTACCTGTAACCGAGAGTGCTCCGCTGCCGTTTACCGTCAGGTCGCTGCGGCTGAAAATTGCAGCGTCTATGGTTGTTGAGCCGTCGGTTTCGGTGTATGAGCTGCCGTCTGAAACAGAGCTTTCCGTGTTGTCCGCAAGCGTTATAAACACCTTGTCGGCTGAGCTTATATATAATGCGTTGCCGGAGCTGTTTGAAAGCTTTAATCCGGAGAAAACAAGCTGAACCTTATCGTTTTCTCCTGCCGCAACCTTTATTTTTCCGTTAAAGCTGCCGCTGAGAATATAGGTACCCTCCGAGCTTATTGTCAGAATGCCGTTCTTTACTGCGGCGCCGCTGCCATCTACCGTTCCGTCTGAACCGTCAAGAGCTATTTTGACTGCCTTTTTGGCGTCGTATTCTGCGTTCATATCGCGGTCTGTGAAACTGAAATCCATGCCGGAGGTGTCGGCAAGCGATGGACCTTCACTTGATGAATTATCGGCGGATTTTTTGCCGCAGCCGCATATTGATACGGCTAAAAGAACAGCCGCCGTCAAGATAGCTGTTATTTTCATTTTCATAAATCATCGCTTCTTTCATAATTTGTTACCATAATTTCAAGATTACCGTTCCGGCATCTCAGCTCATCTATAAATTCCTTTAGCTGCCCCTCGTTTTTTAGCTCGATTTTGTACAAGAGCTTGTATAGACTTCCCATATTGCTGGTGCGCGTTTTAAGGAGCCGACAGCTTTTGGTATACGCTCTGAAAAGGTCGTCAAAGGCGTCTGTAAAGCAGAGCGATTCGGGGACGGTTATATGCAGCTCAAGCGCCTTGTCGCAGCTTAAGGGCAGCCTTGCGAGCAGTAATATTACCGCGCAGACTATAAGGGTAAATAAAAGCGCGATAGCAATATATCCGGCGGCGCAGGCAAGACCGGCGGTCATAACGAGGAATATAACTGCGATTTCCCGCGCCTTTCCGGCGGCTGAGCGGAAACGCACCAGGGAAAACGCGCCCATAACCGCAACTCCGGTTCCGACATTGCCGTTTACCATCATAATGACGGTTGTAACGATTGCGGGGAGCAATATCAGCGAAACAATAAAGCTGCGCGTTGTTTCCGAACGATAGGAAACGCTGAGCGCCGCGGCTGCTCCGCATATAAACGCCGTGAACAGACAGAGAAGATACCCTCCGACGGTAAAACCGCCGCTTGTTACAGATTCAAAAATTGCAGACATTTTTCATTTCTCCTTTATCGGTAAAATTTTTAAAAACAGACGGAAAAGCCGTTAATCCGCAGATATCGCGGTAAGCCGTTCCGTATTTTGAAAATGAAATCGGCAGTATGCCGCATTTATCAAGCGCCCGCGAAAAGGATATCGGCATCGCGCCGTCGGTTTTTATTTCAAGCAGAACCCTGTCGGACGGAAGAATTTGTTTGCCGCCGTCGCCATAGCAGGGGAGAGGATTTTCGGTTCGGTATCTGACGTTTGTGTCAAACGTCAGCCGCAGATTCGGAAGCTCCTTAACAAAATAAGCCTCACGCTCGTAAGCAATCATAACCGCCGGCTGCGGGTGTCCGTAGAAATTCAGAGCATAGCCGATTTCCGAAATTATCTGAGATTGAAACGGCGGTATTCCGTTTTCGGCAAAGCTTATCGCCTGAGACATATTCATAACGGCTCTCCGCTTATAAACAACCCCCATATATTTCTTTTTCAGCTCGAAAAATACATTTGAGTCCATTTCCGGCGTTCCGTAGCTGCGTATTCTCAGCTTTTCCTTGTAGCTGCGCGCGTCCAGCGAATTTCTGATTATAAGGTGCTGCGGCGTGTCAAGATATGCGCTGCATATTGTGCTTTTCCCGTAAGGGTCGGGCAAAAGCTCATTTTCTATATATCCGAGCAGTCTGTCCTTTTGCCGCACGGTAAGCATATATTTCTTTTCAACGCGTTTAAAAATGCATATTTCGTTTGCCATTTTTATAACCTCCCTCGGTTTTGTTAAGCCTATGATAAATCATAAACTTAAAATTTACCTAAAGGCTGCAAAAAAAATAAAAAAACGCCGCGGCGGGCATTTCTCCGAAAGAAAAAATCTTTGGAAAAGCCTGCTGCGGCGTTTAGTTCTTATTCATTATTTTTCGCTTTTTTGTTCTAAATACTCCTCAAGGCAAAGCCCCGAAGCCTTGATTTTCTGAGCCTCGTTTATTCCGACAAATCGGTAATGCCAGGATTCGTATATAACGCCGGTTTTATCCTGCTTATCCTTGGGAAAGCGGAGAATAAAGCCGTATTCGGCGGCATGCTGCTGCATCCAGGTGAATGCCGGCATACCCTCGAACGAGTCGTTTGAGCATATAAAGTCGGCGGCAAGACCGGTCTGATGCTCGCTGGTTCCGGGACGCGCTATAATCGTCGCGGTTTTGGCGTCCGCCTCCTCGGCGCTCAGTCCGTTGCTCATTTCCTTTTTGACGCGGTTGTCAAAAAGCATTTTCTGTATGGAATAGGAACGGTATGGCGAGCAGACCTTTAAGGGGATATTCTCCGCCCATGCCGCTTCGCACATAGCCTGCAAATAAGGATATGCGTCCTTATCGAACTTTTTGAGGTCGTAGCCCTTCTGGCGGTAGCTGTCGTCCATCTCCACAAGCAGCGACTCGTCGGATTCTCCGGGCAGCGGGTTGCTGCCGTTTACGAGCAGCAGCCTTGTATAATTTGCGTCGAGAGTGTAATTGCCCCTCTGAACATATTCCGGTCCGGTTTCCTCAGAGGACACATTTTCCGAAGAAACCTGACTGTCCGACGGCGTTGAGCTTTCCTGCCGAGGCTCAACCTTTTTGGCAATAGCACTAATAATGAATACGATAAGCGCAAGCAGCGCAATAATAACCAAAGCGCAGCAGGCAAGAAATATATTTCTGCGGCGTATTGCCCGTCTCCGGGCGCTCATTTTTCCAGACATATCATTCATCAAGCTTCAGCACCGACATAAAGGCCTCCTTCGGTACCTCTACCGAGCCTAAGCGGCGCATCTTCTTTTTGCCCTCCTTTTGTTTTTCAAGCAGCTTTTTCTTTCGGGTTATATCTCCTCCGTAGCACTTCGCAAGAACGTCCTTGCGCAGAGCCTTAACGGTTTCCCGCGCGATTATCTTTCCTCCGACGGCAACCTGAATGGGAACCTCGAAAAGCTGGCGCGGAATATGCTCCTTGAGCTTTTCGGCAATCCTGCGCGCTCTTGCGTAGGCATTGTCCGCATGAACTATAAACGAAAGCGCGTCAACAACATCGCCTGCGAGCATAACGTCCAGCTTTACAAGCCGCGAGGGCTCGTAGCCGCCCGGCTCGTAGTCATAGCTTGCATATCCTTTGGTTCTCGACTTTAAGGCATCAAAGAAATCGTAAACTATCTCGCTCATAGGCATAACGTAATGAATATCAACGCGGTCGCCTAAATATTTCATATCTATATAGGTTCCTCTGCGTTCCTCGCAAAGCTGCATTATCGTTCCGACATATTCGCTCGGACTGAAAATATTAACGTCCGCCATAGGCTCGAGCGCCTGAGCGACAGACGCCGGATCGGGATAGTTCGTCGGGTTATCAACCATAACCGTTTCGCCGTTTGTCAGCCGGAACTCATATTCAACGCTTGGAGCGGTGGTAATAAGGTCGAGATTGTATTCTCTTTCAAGCCGCTCCTCGATAATCTCCATATGCAGCAGCCCTAAAAATCCGCAGCGAAAGCCGAAACCGAGAGCCGTTGAGGTTTCAGGCTCGAAAAGCAGCGATGCGTCGTTCAGCTGCAAACGTTCAAGCGACTCCCGTAAATCGGGATACTTTGCGCCGTCCTGAGGGTAAATTCCGCAGAAAACAACCGGTTTAACGCGCCGATAGCCCTCAAGCGGTTCGTCCGCTGGGCGTTCGGCAAGCGTTATCGTGTCTCCGACGCGCGCCTGAGCAACAGTTTTGATTGATGCGGCGAGATAGCCGACCTCTCCGGCTGAAAGACAGTCGCAGCTGACAAGCGATGTCGCGCTCTTTCTTCCGAGCTCAACAACCGAGAAATCCGCGCCTGTCGCCATCATTCTGACTGTATCTCCTGTGTGAATTTCTCCGCTCATAACGCGGAAATAAACGATAACACCCTTGTAAGCGTCATAATAGGAGTCAAAAATAAGCGCCTTGAGCGGTGCGCTGCGGTCTCCCTTGGGAGCCGGAACTCCGTTTACTATAAGCTCAAGCACCTGCTCGACATTTTGCCCCGTTTTTGCGGAAATAAGCGGCGCTTCGTCCGCCGGTATTCCGATAACGTCCTCAATTTCCTGCTTTATGCGCTCAGGCTCTGCGCTCGGCAGATCTATTTTGTTGATAACCGGAAGTATTTCAAGCCCGTGGTCAACTGCAAGATATGTGTTTGCAAGGGTCTGAGCCTCTATGCCCTGGGAAGCGTCAACAATAAGAATGGCTCCCTCGCAGGCGGCAAGCGAACGCGATACCTCATAGTTGAAGTCAACGTGTCCGGGAGTGTCAATAAGATTAAGCTCGTATTCCATACCGTCCTTTGCGGTATAATAAAGCGTTACGGCGTGCGCCTTTATGGTTATTCCGCGCTCGCGTTCAAGCTCCATACTGTCAAGTATCTGTTCCTCCATATCGCGGTCGGATACGGATTTTGTCAGCTCCAAAAGCCTGTCGGCAAGCGTTGACTTACCGTGGTCTATATGGGCGACTATGCAGAAATTCCGTATATTTTCAAGCGGAAAGGACAATTCATTATCCTCCTTGTAAATTATGATGTATATAATAATAACATACATAAGAATTATTTACAAGTTTTAATTTGAAATCTAAAACAGTGTAAAATTTTATTGTCCTCTTAATTGCCTTTATAACCGTAAAATGCGCATTTTAACGTATATACTATGAATTTATTTGTGCATTCATCTTTTGCAAAAGTGTATTATTATATTGACTTTGTAAGGTGAATATTGTAAAATAAACAGGAGAAAAAACAGATGGGGTGTTGTGATTTGAAACCGGTTTATAAAAGAGTTTTGTTAAAGCTGAGCGGGGAAGTTCTGGCAGGAGAAAAAGGCTCCGGCATTGATTTTGATAAGGTGCTTGAGGTCTGCGAAAGAGTTAAGCAGTGCGTTGATATGGGAGTGCAGGTTGCTGTTGTTGTCGGAGGGGGCAACTTCTGGCGCGGCAGAACCAGCGGAAAGATGGACCGTACGCGGGCGGACCATATGGGAATGCTGGCAACTACTATAAATTCGCTCGCTCTTTGCGACGCTTTGGAGCAGCTCGGAGTTGTCGCGAGAGTGCAGACCGCTATTGAAATGCGGCAGATAGCCGAGCCTTATATCAGATTAAAGGCAATTCGCCATCTTGAAAAGGGACGCGTCGTTATATTCGGCTGCGGAACGGGAAATCCGTTCTTCTCAACCGATACTGCGGCGGCGCTGAGGGCTGCCGAAATCGGAGCCGACGTTATATTCAAGGCAACGAATGTTGACGGAGTTTACGACAGCGATCCCAAGCTCAATCCCGACGCTAAGAAATTTGATACCCTCACGCATATGGACGTTCTGCAAAAGGGACTGCACGTTATGGACAGCACTGCGGCGTCGCTTTGTATGGATAACGGCATTAAAATTCTTGTTTTCAATCTCGACGATCCGGATAATATCGTCCGCGCAATGACAGGTTCCCACAACGGAACATTAGTTGAATAACTTTGGAGGAAAAAATTATGACAGTTAATGAGCTTTTGGATTATACATCGGAAAAAATGAGCAAAACCCTTGACTCGCTGGACAGGGAATATAAATCCATCCGCGCCGGCAGAGCAAACGTTGCGGTTTTGGATAGGATTACCGTTGATTATTACGGCGTTCCGACTCCTATTCAGCAGATGGCGGCGGTATCCGTTCCGGAAGCGCGTATCCTCCAGATACAGCCTTGGGACGCGAGTACCCTCAAGGAAATCGAAAAGGCGATACTGACCTCTGATATCGGCATTAACCCGAATAACGACGGCCGCGTTATCCGCCTTGCTTTCCCTCCGCTTACCGAGGAACGCAGAAAGGAAATAACCCGCGACGTCCGCAAAAAAGCTGAGGACGGCAAGGTTGCGGTTCGCAATCTGCGCCGCGATTCTCTCGATAAGCTAAAGGCAATGAAAAAATCCAATGAGATAACCGAGGACGACGAGCAGAACGCCGAGAAAAAAATTCAGAACCTTACCGATAAATTCTGCAAGGAAGTCGACGAGCTCGCCGCCGAAAAAGAAAAGGAAATAATGGCAATTTAAAAGCCGGGGGAGCGATTTCGTGTTTTTTCGCAGAAAAGCGGTAAATGAGGAAAGAAAAGTACCCTGCCATATCGCAATTATTATGGACGGCAACGGGCGTTGGGCAAAAAAACGCTCGCTGCCGCGTTCTGCGGGTCATGCGGCAGGCGCTAAAACCTTTAAAAATATTGCGCGTTACTGCAATAAAATCGGAGTTAAATATTTAACCGTCTATGCTTTCTCAACCGAGAACTGGAAACGTCCGCGCGAGGAGGTTGACGGTATTATGAACCTGCTCCGGGATTATTTGAAGGACGCAACCAATTTTAAGTCGGAAAACATAAAGCTTAAATTTATCGGTGATTTTTTGCCGCTTGCCGAGGATATTCGCGAGCTTATCGCAAAGGATGAGGAGGAGTCCGAAAACGCAACCGGACTTCAGGTTAATATCGCGCTTAACTACGGCGGGCGCGATGAATTGGTACATGCCGTCCGCTCTGTTATTGAAAGCGGCATACCGGCGGACGAGGTATCGGAGCAGCTTATTTCCGACAGGCTTTATACTGCCGGAATGCCCGACCCGGATTTGATTATCCGTCCGAGCGGCGAATACCGCCTTTCAAATTATCTCATATGGCAGGCGGCGTATTCCGAATTCTGGTTTTCCGATATTTTATGGCCCGATTTCAAGCCGCATCATCTTGAACAGGCGATAGACGCTTATAATCACCGTAACCGTCGGTTCGGCGGAGTTTAAAGGAAGATATTTTTATGAAAACTCGAATTATTTCCGGAATAGTAATGGGAGTTATAGTGGCGGCGGTGCTTGCAGCCGGAATGCTGTGGAATACCGCCGTTATAGTGTTTTTTGTGGCGGCGCTTGCCGCCGGAGCGGCTTATGAGCTTGTCAGTAACGCCGCCGGAATTAAAAATGCCGCGGCAGTCGCCGGGGCTTGTATTTATGCCTTTGCGGCGGTCTGCCTGCTTTTGGGTAAGGAGCTTGGAATTAAAGCCGATGTGTTTCAGCTGTTTTTTGAGCTTTCGGTAGTATATTTCATTTTTGCCGTTTGTTTAACCCTTAAAAACCATAAAAGCTTTTCGCTGGCTTCTATCGTAACCCTTTCGGCAATGCCGGCGGTCTTGGCTTTCGGATTTTCGTGTATAGGCGGAGTAATAAATCACCGTGACGGACTGTATTATTTACTGTTGACGCTTAATTTTTCAAGCGTTTGCGATATGGGCGCTTATTTTGTCGGCTCAGCTTGCGGAAAGCATAAGCTTTGCCCGGAAATAAGCCCGAAAAAAACCGTCGAGGGAGCTGTCGGAGGAATAGTATCAAGCATAGTCGTTTCGGTTATAATACTATTGTGCTTCGGCAGAGCTGCAGAGCTGCCGCTGCTGCTTTTGCTGACTATACCGTTTTGTATTCTCGGAATGTTCGGCGACCTGTTCGCCTCTGCGATTAAACGCTCTGTCGGTCTCAAGGATTACAGTCATCTTATTCCGGGACACGGCGGCATACTTGACAGATTTGACAGTATTCTGCTGATAGCGCCGGTTATGTACCTTTGCGTTATGCGGGGGATAATGTGATGCGGGAAATTATTCTTCTCGGCAGCACAGGCTCAATCGGAACGCAGGCGCTTGAGGTTGCAAAAGCTCAGAATTACCGTATAACCGCGCTTGCCGCCGGCGGAGGAAGATTGGAGCTGCTCGAAAAGCAGGCGCGCGAATGGAAACCCGAATGTGTGGCGGTTTTTGAGCAGAGAGCCGCCGAGGATTTGAAATTAAGGCTTGCCGATACCGGAATAAAGGTACTTTCCGGAGCAGAGGGCGTCTGCGAGGCGGCACAGGGCAGAGGAGATACGGTTTTAAACGCAATAGTGGGTATTGCGGGACTGAGACCGACCCTCGCTGCAATAGACGCCGGAAAGATATTAGCTCTTGCCAATAAGGAAACCCTCGTTACCGCCGGAACGCTTGTTATGAACAGGGCAAAGCAAAAGGGTGTTCCGATTTTACCCGTTGACAGCGAGCATTCCGCAATATTCCAGTCGCTTCAGGGCGTTCCTGACGGCGCTGTTTCGCGGATACTCCTTACCGCCTCCGGCGGTCCGTTTTATGGGAAAACCGCCGCCGAGCTTGAAAACGTTACCGCCGCCGAGGCTCTTAAGCATCCTAATTGGTCTATGGGGGCTAAGATAACGGTTGACTCCGCAACCCTTATGAATAAGGGACTTGAGGTTATCGAGGCGGTTCATCTGTTTGGAATAAGCGCGGAAAATATCGAGGTTCTGGTTCATAGACAGAGTATTTTTCATTCCGGAATCGAACTGCGCGACGGCGCGGTTATAGCGCAGCTCGGAACGCCCGATATGCGCTTACCGATTCAGTATGCTTTAACATATCCCGCCCGCGGGACGGCTTTTGAAAGACTTGACCTTTTTAAGGTTGGAAGTCTTACCTTTGAAAGACCGGATACCGAAACCTTTCGCTGCCTGCCGCTGTGCATAGAGGCAATCCGCCGGGGAGGTCTTTATCCTGCGGCGGCAAACGGCGCAAACGAGGAGGCTGTTGCGGCATTTTTGCAGGGTAAAATCCGTTTTCCCGATATTGCCGAGCTGGTCGGGACGGGAATGGAAACGGCTCTGTCCTGCAGCGGCTGTTACGGCGTTGAGGATGTCGAGGAGGCAGACCGCGCAGCGCGCGAGACCGTGCGAAGGGCAATCGGAGCTGCCGGTATTTGCCGATAATTATTTAAACGAGGGTGATTGATATTTCTGCTGTTGCTGATATCTGGAATCAGGTTTGGCCGTATCTTGTTGCAATCCTTTGCTTTTTGGTGCTTATCGTTATTCATGAATTCGGTCATTTTATCGCCGCAAAGCTTTTGGGAGTGCGGGTCAATGAGTTTTCCGTCGGGTTCGGACCTAAAATATTTTCCCGCCGGATAGGAGAAACTCAGTATAAGCTGTGCTGCGTGCCGTTCGGCGGATACTGCGCTATGGAAGGCGAGGATGAAACCAGTGAGGACAGCCGCGCATTCTGCAATAAAAAGCCCTGGCGCAGATTTATAATAGTTGCGATGGGGGCAATCTTCAATCTGATTTTCGGACTTATTCTCATAGCAATTATTTTGGCTCCGCAGAAATATTTTGCAACAACAACGGTTGCGCAGTTTTCCGAAAATGCAAGCAGCCGGGAATGCGGTCTTGAAATTGACGATAAAATCATCGCCGTTGACGGCAGGCATATTTTTTCAAGCCTTGATTTCGGTTATGCTATGACAAACGTTAAGGACGGGAAAATCGACATAACCGTTCGCCGCAATAATGAAAAAGTCGTTCTGAAGGACGTTGCGTTTGAAACAAGAAAGGACGGCGGTATTTCCTATCTTGTTATGGATTTTAAATTTTACGGAAAGAAAAAAACCGTCGTGAGCTACTTTTCTCAGACGTTTAAAACCGCAGCGTCATACTGCGCCGTTATTTATCGCTCGCTTTTCGACCTTATAGCCGGGAAATACGGTATAAGCGCAGTTTCGGGACCGGTCGGAATAACCGCTCAGATAGGCTCGATAGCAAAGAACAGCCTTATGGATTTACTGCCGATACTGGCGCTGATTTCGGTTAATTTGGGACTTTTCAATCTGCTTCCCGTTCCCGCTCTCGACGGCGGACGGCTGGTTTTCATACTGTTTGAAATGATTTTCCGCAAGCCGGTTCCGAAACAGCGCGAGGCGATAGTTCATATAGTCGGATTGGTGGTTTTGCTGACGTTTATAGCGTTGGTTACGGTTAAGGATATCTGGTCGCTTATAAGGTAGGAAAAGGGATGTATAATAATCAGACTACACGCCGCGTGTTTGCCGGAAAAACGGCTATCGGCGGCGGTTCTAAAATAACGGTTCAGTCAATGCTTAATGCTCCGGCGCATAATATTGACGGAAATGTAAGGCAGGCTCAGTCTCTTGAAAGGGCAGGCTGTGAAATTCTCAGAATATCCGTTCCTGATAAAGAAACTCTAAAAACCCTTGAGGCAGTAAAAAACGCCGTTGAAATACCGATAGTCGCCGATATCCATTTTGATTGGCGACTTGCGGTTGAAAGCGTTTTTGCCGGGGCGGATAAAATCCGGATAAATCCCGGAAATATCGGGGACGATGACCGCGTCAGAAAGGTTGCCGGAGTCTGCCGCGAGCATAATATTCCGATAAGAATAGGCGTTAATTCCGGCTCCCTTGAAAAACATATTCTTGAAAAATACGGTTCTCCGACGCCGGAGGCTATGGTTGAAAGCGGAATGTATCATATATCTCTGCTTGAAAAGTGCGATTTCAACGATATCGTGCTTTCCCTTAAATCGTCCGATACCGCGAGAATGTATAAAGCGTATGTTCTCGCCGCCGAAAAATGCCCTTATCCGCTTCATCTCGGAGTAACCGAGGCGGGAACACGCCGTCTCGGAGTCATAAAATCCGCCGCCGGAATAGGCGGACTTTTACTTCGCGGAATAGGCGATACCGTTCGTATTTCTCTGACGGACGACCCCGAACGCGAGGTTGAAGCGGCAAAGGAGCTTTTGCAGGCATTAGGTTTAAGGCAGGGCGGCGTAAGGTTTGTTTCCTGCCCGACCTGCGGCAGAACCAAAATAGACCTGATAGGTATTGCAAACGAGACTGAACGCAGACTGCGCGGTATAGATAAGGATATAACAGTTGCTGTTATGGGCTGCGTTGTCAACGGACCGGGAGAGGCGAAAGAGGCAGACATAGGGATCGCCGGCGGCGACGGCTGCGGAGTTATTTTCAAAAACGGAGAAATTCTGAGAAAGGTTCCGGAGGAACGTCTCATTGACGAGCTGTTTGCAGAAATAGAAAAAATGTAAAAAAGGAGTCGGATTGTTAAAAATGCCATCGTTCGGAGTATTATTCGAGGGTATGACCGATAACGCGGATATATCGGCAGCAAGCGTTGTTTCCTGCTCGCTTGATACCGAGCGGCGCTCACTTAATGCGGAGCTTTCCTGCAATACGTATATTCCGCGCGGGGAACAGCTGAAGGCAAAAAGGAATATAGAGGGTGTGCTGAGACTTAACGGCTGCACCCTTAAATTCAGATTTCCGCCGGAGAGCCTGTGTGCAGAAGCCTGCGCGGATATAACTGCGGAGATTAAAACCCATAATGCGGTTCTGAACGGCTATTTTAACGAGGCTGAATACATACTTAACGGCGATAATGTTGAAATAACGCTTAAATACGGCGGTCTTACAAGCGTTCTTGAGAGCGGATACGAAAAGGAATTTATAAATTCCGTGAGAAATTATTTCTCGCGCGGTATTACCGTGAGCTTTGCCGGTCAGACCGAGGATGTCGAAATGCTTCCTCCGCCGCCCGAAGAGGCTCCGCCGATGCCGCAAAACGACGCGCCGCCCGTAAAGCGTTCCGACAGCGGAGCGCCCGCTGCGCCGAAAAAGGAGATAAAATTCGCACAGCGCGCCGAACGCCCCGAAAACGGCGTTGTTTATCTTGATAATCCGCAGGTGTTTTACGGTAACAGAATTGATAATCATACCAAGCCGATGATAAATATTACCGAGGACGACAAGCGTGTCTGCTGCTGGGGCGAGGTTTTCGGCTATGAGGTTCGCTCAATAAATACCCGCCGCGGCGAAATGAATATTGTTGAATTTTCGTTCAGTGATTATACCAATTCGCTTTCGGTTTCTATGTTTATCGACCCGAAACGTATGGGAAGTATAGCTCCGATAAAGAACGGCGCGTTTATCCTTATGAATGCAAGCTATGAGTTCGATAATTTCAAAAAGAGCTTTATGGTTAAGGTGAACCGGGGAGACTCAATCGCCCTGCTTCAGAAATACGAGGAAACCGACGATTATCCCGACGGCCGCCGGGTTGAGCTGCATTGCCATACCAATATGTCGGCAAAGGATGCGGTATCGTCGGCTGAGGATATCATAAATCAGGCGTATAAATGGGGACATAAGGCGATAGCCATAACCGACCACGGTGTTGTTCAGTCATATCCTGCGGCGGCAGCGGCAGTTAAGGGAATATGTAAATCCGGCGGAGAATTCAAGGTGATTTACGGTGTTGAGGGATACTTTGTTGACGATACCTTAAACGATATTTCCGGTATGAACAACAAACAGATAGGTAAAATCCGATACCATCAGATAATTCTTGTTAAAAATCTTATCGGTCTTAAAAACCTTTATAAGTTAGTCAGCGAGGCTCATCTTCACGATTTTCACGGCAAGCCCATAACCCTGCGCAGTAAGCTCGACTCTATGCGCGAGGGACTTATTTTGGGCTCTGCCTGCGAACAGGGAGAGCTGTTCAGAGCGATTGTTGAGGGCAAGCCGCATGAGGAGCTTGTCAGAATAGCCTCGTATTATGATTATCTTGAAATTCAGCCGCTCGGAAATAATGCGTTTATGATAAGAGAATCGTCTTTGCCGGATAAGGTCGATAAGAAAACCGGCGCGATAACCCCAAATCCTCACCGTCATGTTACCTCAAACGAGGTGCTGAAGGATTTCAACCGCCAGGTTTTGGCTCTCGGCGACGAGCTCGGAAAGCCGGTTGTCGCAACGGGAGACGTTCATTTTCTGCATCGCAGCGACGATATTATCCGTAAAATTCTTCTTGCGGGTCAGGGCTTTGATGATTTCGATAATCAGGCTCCTCTTTATCTTAAAAGTACTGCGGAAATGCTCGGAGATTTCGATTATCTCGGCGGGCGCGCACGCGAGGTCGTTATAGATAATCCGAATAAAATAGCCGATATGATAGATGATGACGTTATCCCCGTTCCGGAGGGGAATTATCCGCCGGTTATCGAGGGCTCTGACGACCTGCTTAGAAATATCTGCTGGGATAACGCCCATAAGAAATACGGCGATCCTGTGCCGGAAATAGTTGAAAAACGGCTTAATAAGGAGCTTAATTCGATTATCAATAACGGATTTTCCATAATGTATATTTCAGCTCAAAAGCTGGTTGCATACAGCGAGGCAAACGGCTATCTTGTCGGCTCGCGAGGCTCTGTCGGCTCGTCGTTCGTCGCGACTATGGCGGGAATTTCCGAGGTTAATCCTTTGGCGCCGCATTATGTCTGCCCGAAATGCTGCCACAGCGAGTTCTTTACCGACGGTTCGGTCGGTTCGGGCTTTGACCTGCCCGAAAAGAACTGCCCCGAATGCGGAACTCCGATGAACCGTGACGGTCACGATATCCCGTTTGAAACCTTCCTCGGCTTTAAGGGCGATAAGGTTCCTGATATAGACCTTAACTTTTCGGATGAATACCAGACTGCGGTTCAGAAATACACCGAAACGCTGTTCGGCAGGGAAAATGTATTTAAGGCGGGAACAATTTCAACGATTGCCGAAAAAACGGCATACGGCTTTGCAAAGGCTTATGCCGAGAAAAAGGGAATTACATTAAGTCCGGCTGAGCTTGACCGCCTTGCCAAAAAAGTTGAGGCGGCGAAAATCAAAACAACGACCGGTCAGCATCCTGCCGGAATGATAGTCGTTCCCAGAACCCATACAATTTACGATTTCTGCCCGATACAGCATCCGGCGGATGACGTTAATTCCGATGTTATAACGACTCATTTCGATTTCCATTCTATTCACGATACCATCCTGAAGCTCGACGAGCTTGGTCACGTTGTTCCGACTACATATAAGTATCTTGAGGAATATACCGGAATACCGGTCAACGATATTTCAATGAGCGACCCCGCGGTTTACAGCCTGTTTACCTCAACCGAGGCGCTTGGAGTAACTCCCGATGAAATTGATTCAAAAACGGGTACCTACTGCATACCGGAGTTCGGAACAAGCTTTGTCCGGGGAATGCTGCTTGACTGTAAGCCACGCAATTTCGCCGACCTGCTCCAGATTTCAGGTCTTTCACACGGTACTGATGTTTGGCTCGGAAACGCTAAGGATTTGATTGATAACGGTACCTGCACGATTTCTGAGGTTATCGGAACGCGTGATAACATAATGGTTTACCTTATCCATAAGGGTATGGATGAGGGACGCGCCTTCAAGATAACCGAAACGGTCCGTAAGGGACTTGTTGCAAAGGGTAAGGTTTCAAAAGAGGACTGGGCAAAAATGGAGGACGATATGCGCGCGGTCGGAGTACCGGAATGGTATATCGGCTCCTGCTATAAAATCAAGTATATGTTCCCTAAGGCTCATGCCGCTGCCTATGTTATCTCGGCTCTGCGGCTCGCCTGGTATAAGGTGCATAAGCCGCTTGAATTTTACTGTGCTTATTTTACCGCCCGTCCGGACGATGTTGATGTTCCTACGATAATTCAGGGACACGAGGCTGTCCGCAGAAAAATTACCGAAATCCGCTCAAAGGGACGCGAAGCCGGGCAAAAGGAGTTGGATGTCTGCGATAACCTTTTGATATTTAACGAGATGATGAGCCGCGGAATAGGCGTTCTGCCGATTGATATTAACCATTCTCACGCTATGAAGTATGTTCCGGAAAACGGAAAAATGCGGTTGCCGTTCGGCTCGCTTTCCGGTGTAGGCTCAAAGGCGGCATACTCTATCTATGAGGCGGCTCAAAAGGGCGAATTTGTATCCCGCGAGGATTTTGCGCTCCAGGCAGGCGTTTCAAAAACTATAATTCAGAATCTTGCTGACCTCGGCGCGCTCGGCGAGCTGCCGGACACAAACCAGATAACAATGTTCTGATAAAAAAATACAGCCTTGCGGCTTGAATTCAGCTGCAAGGCTGTATTTTTTATTATTCTTTAATTTCGTACCCTCCGACCGGACGAATACTGATTGGAACGCAGCTGCCTGCGCCGAAAACCTTTTCTATCATTGCGCGGTAATCGCTGAATTTCTCATTCGGAATATAGCATTGAACCGTTCCGGCAAAACCGCCGCCGTGAACCCGGCAGGCGCCGCTGCCGCCCAGGAAATCCTCGGTCAGAGCAATCGCAAGCGAAAGACCCTGCTCAGAGCAGTTTGATGTTGAATACAGGTTTTGCAGGAATTTATAGGACGATTCGCCCGAAGCGGTTACAAGTTTCAGAAACTCCTCGAAATTCCCGGATTTCAGCGCTTTGCGCTGCTCACCGACCCGCCTGTTTTCATTAAAGAAGTGGAGCGCGCGAAGTATTGCGCGGTCGCCGCAGCGGCTGCGCAGCATAGCCAGCTCCGAACGGAATTTATCCTCGGAAGCGTCTCTTAAATATTCTTTTCCGAGAGCCTCGCTGATTTTTCTGCATTCAAGCGTTATGTCGGCATAATCCTGAGTAAGATCCGCGTGATTTCCGCCTGTGTCAACAACGCAGAGCGTGTAGCCGAAACGGTGTATGTCAAGGTCTATTTTCTCAATTTCGGGGTTTGCAGGGTCGTTGAAATCCGCATATGTGAATCCTCCGACCGAGCTTGCCATCTGATCCAAAAGTCCGCAGGGCTTTCCGAAATATTCGCGCTCGGCAAACTGTGAGTATTTTGCTATGGAAACGGCGTCCGCCGCAGAATTGTTGAACAACCCGTTTATGATGTTTGAAACAAGAACCTCAAATGCGGCAGAGGAGGAAAGCCCCGAACCTTTGAGAACGTTTGAGGTGGTATATGCGTCAAAACCGCCGATTTCGTAACCGTTGTTGCGGAACGCGGCGCAGACTCCGCGTATTAACGCGGCGGCGCGTCCGTTTTCCTCGCGCTTAACATCAAGCTCGCGTATATCGATTTCGTCCATAGGATATCCCTCGGACTTAATGCGAACGGTATTTCCGCCGTTTGCGCATACAACCGCTATTACATCCAAATCAACGCTTCCTGCTAAAACGCAGCCGTGCTGATGGTCGGTATGGTTGCCTCCGATTTCGGTACGTCCCGGCGCGGAAAACAGCCGTATTCCGTCGCGCTCGCCGTAAAGCTCTGAAAATGAGTCGCAGGCGGCAGTATAGCGGCTCTGCGCCGCCGCAGCGTCACCGTAAAGCATATTGAAATCACGGTCAAATTTTCCGGCGGATATTTTTTCCTTTGTCTCTCGGATATTCATATTAAATCACCTTAAAGATTTATTTTGAGATAAGAGCGAGAGTATCGCGTGCGATAGCAAGCTCTTCGTTGGTCGGGATAACGTAAATGTCAACAGCGCTGTCGTCGGTTGAGATTTTAACCTCCTCGCCGCGCAGCTTATTCTTCTCGGCGTCTATTTTAACATTCATAAATCCGAGATTTTCGCAGACATATCCTCTCAGCTCAGGATCGTTTTCTCCTATTCCGCCGGTAAAGGCTATGGCGTCAACTCCGTTCATAGCCGCGATATATGAGCCGACAAATTTAAGTATCTCGTACCTCTGCATTTCAATGGCAAGCTTAGCGCGGGTGTTGCCCGCCTGAGCCGCCGCGCCGACATCGCGGTTGTCGTTTGAAACTCCCGAAATTCCGAGAACGCCGGATCTCTTGTTGCATATAGTGTTGACATCCTCCGGAGAAAGGTTTTCCTTTTCGGCTATATATGTAAGCGCTGAGGGGTCGAGCGTCCCCGAACGTGTCCCCATCATAAATCCGTCGAGCGGGGTGAAGCCCATAGAGGTATCAACGCATACGCCGTCTTTGATGGCAGTTATTGAGCATCCGTTTCCGAGATGGCAGGTTATGAGCTTTAATTCTTTCTTAGGCTTTCCCTCAAGAACGGCAAGACGGTCGCTTACAAAGCGGTGCGACGTTCCGTGCGCACCGTAGCGGCGAACCTGATATTTTTCGTAATATTCATAGGGCAGGGGATACATATAAGCCTTCGGCGGCATCGTCTGATGGAACGAGGTGTCAAAAACCGCCGCCTGTGGTATATCCTTGCCGAAGGTGTCTATGCAGGCGCGTATTCCGAGAACGTTCGCCGGATTATGAAGCGGGGCAAGACCGCTGAGAGAATCGATTTCCGCAAGCACCTTATCGTCTATCAGGCAGGAATCCTTGAAAATGCTACCGCCCTGAACTATTCTGTGGCCGATAGCCGATATTTCGTCAAACGAATCGATAACCTTAGCTTCGCTTTTCGTCATAGCGTAAACAACCGCCTGAAAAGCCTCGCTGTGAGTCGGCATAGGAGTTTCGGCACTGTATGTTCTTCCGTCGGCAGCCTTGTGCTTGATTGCTCCCGTAACTCCGATTCGCTCGCAAAGACCCTTTGCAAGAACAGTTTCGTTTTCCATATCAATCAACTGGTATTTAAGCGAAGAACTTCCTGCATTAACAACAAAAATTTTCATTAGTTTTCCCCTTTTCTCTTGAAGAAACCGACGAAATATGTTAAAATCAGAATGCTCGTCGGCATTTATGCGCGTCAGCGTGTATCCGGCGCATATCTTATACAATATATAATACTTTATTCTTATGCCGATTTCAAGTGTTTTTTAAGTGCGGGGGTGAGAAAATGACGGTTTGCGGAATAATTGCGGAATTTAATCCTTTGCATCGCGGTCATGCGGCACTTTTGCGGGCGGCGCGCTCCGGGGCGGACGCGGTTTTCTGCGTTATCAGCGGTAATTTTGTTCAGCGCGGCGATACCGCCGTTATCCCAAAGCCCAAACGCGCTCAGGCAGCGCTGATGTGCGGGGCGGACGCGGTTGCGGAGCTGCCGGTGCCGTGGTCAATGTCAACAGCGCAGAATTTCGCCCTCGGCGGCGTTTCGCAGCTTATGGCTCTCGGCTGCGATGAAATAATGTTCGGGAGCGAATGCGGAGATATAAACGAGCTAATAAAGGCGGCGCAGCTGCTTGAAAGCAACGAGCTTTGCGATGAACTCGGTGTTCAGTTAAAAAAGGGAGTATCTTTTGCGGCGGCGCGCGAGGCTGCTGCTGCGCGGCTGGGACTTTCCTCCGGAGTTCTTTCAAGACCGAACGATACCCTTGCGGTCGAATATATCCTCGCCGCCGGGAGGCTCGGCTTTAACGGAAAATTCCGCTGCTTTAAAAGAATAGGCGCGGCACACGATTCCTCCGAGGAGCATCCGCTCGCGGTATCCTCCTCAGCTATAAGAGAACGCCTGAAAAAGGGTGATATAGGCTTTGCCGAGCGGTTTATGCCGGCGGAGCTGAGAGGAATTATAAGCGAGGATATAATTTCCGATATTTCAAGGCTTGATACTGCTATATTAGCGGTTTTGCGCTCTCTTTCCAAAGAAGCCTTTGCAAATTTGCCTGATATCAGCGAGGGACTTGAAAATAAGCTTTACCTTTCCGTCAGGGCTTCATCGTCGTTTGAGGAGCTTTGCCGTATGGTGAAATCAAAGCGCTATTCGCTGGCTCGGATAAGGAGACTTGTACTTTCGGCATTTTTAGGGATTGATAACCGCTTTTTCGGTATGCGTCCGCCGTATGTCAGAATATTGGGACTTTCCGAGAACGGGGCGGGACATCTTAAAAAAGGCGATATTCCGGTTCTGACGCGCGCGGCGGATATCCGCGCCTTGGGCGGCTTTGCAGCCGAGGTTTTCGAGACGGAGTGCCGGGCTACCGACCTTTATTCATTATCGTTTCCAACGCCGCTGTGGTGCGGTGCGGAATATAAAACAAAATTATTGAAAACGGAGTGTCTGAAATGATTGAAAAAAAGATAATTGAAAGCTATAAGGCATACGGCCGCGTGCTGAGCCTCAGCAACGGCGTTATCGAGGCTTATGTAACGCTCGATGTAGGTCCGCGTATTATCCGTTTCGGCTATGTCGGAGGTCAGAATTTTATGAGGGACGAGCGTTCGGCGTTCGCTCCTATGGAGGATAAGGAGTTTACCGACTTTTTCGGCGCGGGTACGAAATGGGAGAATTTCGGCGGTCACCGTATCTGGCTTTCTCCAGAAAGCTATCCCGAAACCTATATTCCCGATTCCGAGCCGGTAGAGTATGAGCTTACCGAAAACGGCGCTGTGTTTACTCCGCCTGCCTGCAAGCCTGCCGGAGCGGCATTCCGCCTTGAGCTCAAGCTTGACGCTGACGATGCTAATATGCAGGTCAATATGCAGGTAAAGAATATAGGAGACGCCGAAAAACGCTTCGCTATCTGGGGACTTACGGTTTCGGCGCAGAACGGTACCCTTATCGTGCCGATGAACACAAACGATACCGGACTTCTTTCTAACCGTATAATTTCCGTTTGGCCGTATACCGATATGAGCGACAGCCGCATTTATTGGGGCAAAAAATATGTTACCCTGCGTCAGGATATAAACGCTGAAACGCCCATTAAGCTCGGATTTGACCTTAACTGCGGAAGTGCGTATTACTGCCTGAACGGCGAGGTTTTCTGCAAGCATTATGACACCGAGCATCCGGATGCCGCTTATCCGGACGGCGGCTGCTCTTTTGAAACCTATACAAACGACCAGTTTATTGAGATTGAAAGTCTCGGCAGACTTAATAACGTAAAGCCGGGCGAAACGGTTGAGAATACCGAGAGCTGGTCGCTTATGAAACAGCCCTGCGAGGCAAACTTCCGCAGCGACTCCTCTATTGATGAATTACTTTCAAAGCTTTGATATGGCTGATATGGCGAACCGGTGAATAGGATGAGGAAAAAAGCGATATTTATTGTTTGCTATCTGGCATACACCTTTATTTACATAGGACGTCTTTAACAATGGCGTCTCCGGCTCTGAAAAGCCAAAATATATTTACCTCTGCGCAGATAGGACTGCTCGGCAGCGTGTTTTTCGTTGTCTATGCCCTTGGCAGGCTGGTAAACGGAGTTCTGAGCGAGCATTTTCATGCGCGGAATATGATTGCGGCAGGTCTTTTGCTGGGAGCGGCTGCAAATATCATTTTCGGCTTTTTGCCGCCGTTCGCCGCCGTGCTGTTTATCTGGGCTGTCAACGCATATGCCCAATCTATGCTTTGGAGCGCCGTTCTTAAAACCATTGGCGCGGTTTATGGGGAAGAAAAGGCACAGAAAATGTCAGCCTATATGATAACCTCGGTTGCCGCAGGCAATATCGCCGGAATACTTCTGGGAACGCTGATAATAAGCAAAATCGGGGTAAACGCCGCGTTTATTATTCCCGGCGGAATGCTGGCAGCGGCGGCTTTGGCGGTTGCACTCGTTGTGGGCAAATCCGATAAAACCCAGAAAATTGATACAAATATCAAAAAGGCGTTAAAGCAGAGGGAAATATTCGGAATGGCTGTTCCGGCGCTGTTCCATGGGGTTATGAAGGATAATATAAGCCTTTGGATGGCGGTGTATGTCGCGGATAAATTCGGTCTTGAAATAGAAAAATTCGCTTTTTATCTTCTTCTGATTCCCGCAGCCGGTCTTATAGGCAGATTTTTATATCCGTCTGTTTTCAGCCTGCTCGGAAATAACGGCAATAATGTTTCGGCGTTCGGCTTTGCCGTGTGCGCCGTTTTCTCGGCTTTGCTTATTTTCCTTGCAGAAACGCCGTTTTGGGCGGTATTTTATCTGAGCATGATTTATATAGCCGTATCTCTTATAAATACGTCAATTCTGTCCGTTTTCCCGATGCGCTTTTATTCGGAGGGAATTTCCGGAACTGTAAGCGGAATAATGGATTTCAATACCTACCTCGGCGCCGGAATAGGCTCCGCCGTTTACGGGCTTGTTATCGAGGATTGGGGATATAATGCAATGTTTATTTCCTGGCTGATAATCTCGCTGATATCAATTCCTCTGATATTCAGAAAAAGACGGGAAAGCTCCGGGACTGCGGCAAAAGCCGAAAATTGAATATATCAGCTCTTAATATGGCTGCCGTAAGCAGAAAAGACTGCTTTGCGGCAGTCTTTTTTTATTTTTTGAAAAAAATGCTTGCTTTTTAATGATAGTGGCATTATAATACATTTAAGTGGTGAAAAGTGTATCGTAAATCCATAAAAGTGTGGAACGGTGGTGAAATTTCTTGCTGTACGGCGGTTATCAACATAATATTGACACAAAGGGCAGACTTGCCATACCCTCAAAGCTTCGCGACGGACTCGGCGAAAGCTTTATGATATGCCGCGGAATATACGGCAAGAGATGTCTCTGCGTTTATTCTATGCCGCAGTGGGAACGTCTGGTTGATAAGATAGACGGATTGCCGGCTGCAAAATCAAGCGTTGTCCGCCGTTTTCTTTATGACGGAGCTTTCAACGTTGAGTTTGACGCACAGGGACGTATTTTGATTCCTGCCGTACTCAGAGAATATGCCGAGCTCGGCGCTCAGGCGCATATTATCGGAATGCACACTAATATAGAAATTTGGAATACCGACCGCTGGGCAGCCGAAAACGAGCAGTATACACCCGAATCGGTCGCCGCTATTGTTGAAGAACTGGAGCTTTAAAATATGGAATTTAAGCATATTCCGGTTCTGCTTGACGAGACTATTGCTGCCTTGAAAATCAAACCGGATGGTATTTATGTTGACGGCACAGCCGGAGGAGCCGGTCATTCCGGGGAAATAGCAAAGAGACTTACGACCGGCAGTCTTTACGCTCTCGACAGGGACCCCCAGGCGGTTGCCGTTGCGGCTGAAAGGCTGAAAGCCTATCCGGCAACGGTTGTAAAAAGTAATTTTTCCGAAATGGACAAGGTGTTGGCGCTGTACGGCGTTGAGACGGCGGACGGCATTTTGCTCGACCTCGGAGTTTCGTCGTATCAGCTTGATAATCCGCAGCGCGGCTTTTCATACAGAAACGACGCTCCGCTCGATATGCGTATGAGCAGCGAGGGGACAAGCGCTGCCAACCTTGTAAATACCCTTTCGGCGGACGAGCTTTCGGATATTTTTTTCAGATTCGGAGAAGAAAAGTTTTCCCGCAGAATAGCGGCGTCAATAGTGAGAGAAAGAGAAAAAAATAAAATTGAAACAACCCTGCAGCTTGCCGATATAATCTCGGCGAGCGTTCCTGCCGCCGCAAGACGGGACGGACATCCGGCGCGGCGCTGCTTTCAGGCTTTGAGAATAGCGGTAAACGGCGAGCTTGATATGCTTGAGGACGCGCTCGACAGAGCTTTTGAGCTGCTGGCTCCGGGAGGCAGGCTTTGCGTTATAACCTTTCATTCTCTTGAGGACAGGATAGTGAAGCAGGCGTTCAGAAAATATTGCACCGGCTGCACCTGTCCGCCTGAGCTTCCGGTTTGCGTTTGCGGAAAAAAGCCGAGAGGCAGACTTGAACCCCGCAAGCCGATAGAACCCTCGCCGGAGGAAACAGAGAGAAATCCGCGCAGCCGCAGCGCAAAGCTGCGGGTTATAGAAAAAATTTAGCAGGAGGAAACCGCATTGGATAATATGAAGTATTATAACGATTCGCTGGCATATGATTTTGAAATGTTTATGCCGCGCCCGGTCGAACGCGAACGGGACAATATTATAAAAATGCCGAAAAAAAAACCGGTTACAAAGCGCGCGCAGAGACGTGCGCTGAAAGCGGTTTCCGTTTCGGCGTTCGCAGTACTTTCGGCATTCTTTATGCTGGCGGCTCTTTGCGGAAATATCTGCCTGCGCCTTGAAATCAACGAAATGAATGACCGTATAAATAAAATGAAAACCGAGCTTAATACGCTGGACAGCGTTAAGACTGAGCTTGAGGTTGAATTCGACCGCCGGATTTCATATTCAAATATCGAGCTTGCCGCCGCAGAGCTGGGAATGACAAAGCGGACAAAGGAACAGGTGCGTTATATAAGAGTAAACGATACCGATGCCGCAAGAACCGAAAACGGCGAGCTTGTTAAGGCGTCGACGAATGAATAAGTATAGTTGCGGGGTCGGCTTAATATATTTATAGTATGTGTTGCAGCCGACGCAGTCAGCGCAAATAATTCAGGAAGTCAAAAACGAGAGTCGAAAAAGCTCTCGTTTTTGGGCGTTATTAAAGAAAGGGTGAGATGAGTGTCTGTTAAACCGGGAAAGCAGATGACAAAACGCATATTTATTATAATGCTTTCGGTAGTTATAGCGCTTACCGCAATATCAGGCTACCGCCTCACCGAAATAATGGTTGTTAAGGGAGACTTTTATCAGAGCAAGGCTTCAAAGCAGCAGCTTTATGACAGCCTGATAACCGCGCCGCGCGGAGATATCCTCGACAGAAACGGAAACGTTCTCGCAACAAGCGCGCCCGCATGGACGATATATCTTACGCCTAACGGAATAAATAAGCTTAAAAATGCGGAAAAGGCGGAAAATCTGCGCCAGACTCTTTCCGAGGGACTTTCGGGTATTCTCGAAATGGAGAAGGACGATATATACGAGAAAAGCAAGAAAAACAGCTATTATGTAACCCTGAAAAAGAAAGTAGATAAAGAAACGACCGATAAGGTCAGACAGTTTATTGCGGATAATGAAAAATTAGAGCTTACCCAGTATATAGGCATAGACGAAACAACGAAAAGATACTACCCGAACGATACTCTCGCCTCAACGGTTATCGGATTTGTCGGAGACGACGACCAGGGTCTTGCCGGAATAGAAAGCTACTATAACAATAAGCTTACCGGTATGGCAGGACGCGTTGTTGCCGCCAAAAACGGCGCCGGAATTGATATGACCTTTACATATCAGCAGATGGAGTCGGCGAAAAAGGGCAGTACTCTGGTATTGACCATCGATAATTATATTCAGTATGTCTGTGAAAAATATCTTGACGCCGCGATAGACGAATACCTTGTCGCCGAGCGCGGAGCGGTTGTCGTTATGGACGTTAATACCGGCGCGATACTTGCAAACGCCGTAAGCGGCGATTTTAACCCGAACAGTCCGTTTACGCTTTCGGAAACCGATACCGCAAAGCTGAACGCTGTGACGGATGAGGATGAACGCTCTAAGCTCAGAAGTGAGCTGCTCAACAGACAGTGGCGTAACAAGGCTGTTTCGGATACCTATGAGCCTGGCTCTGTTTTTAAAATCTTTACTGCCTCAACCGCTATTGAAGAAAATCTGGTTAATAAAAACAGCAGCTTTACCTGTAATTATTCAATAAATGTTGCCGGTCAGACTTACCATTGCTGGAAAAGCGGCGGACACGGAACGCAGAATCTTATGCAGGCGATATCCAACTCCTGTAACCCCGCGTTTATAACGATAGGTCAGCTTATCGGCGTTCAGACCTTTTCAAAATATTTTAACGCCTTCGGTCTTAATACGAAAACCGGCATAGACCTGCCCGGCGAGGCCTCCTCAACCTATCATAAGGAGGAAAAGATGGGAGCTACCGAGCTTTCCTCGTCCTCGTTCGGTCAGACCTTCAACATAACGCCTATACAGACCTTAACGATAGCCGCAGCGGCAGTCAACGGAGGATATATTGTTCAGCCGCATGTCGTGAGCGAAATACGCGACTCTGAGAATAAGGTAACCGAAACAATATCTACCGATTATAAACGGCAGGTCATATCAAACGAAACCTCCTCGGTTATGCGCGAGCTGCTCGAATTTGTTGTTAATAACGGAGCTAAAAACGCCGTTGTTCCGGGTTACAGGGTAGGCGGAAAAACAGGTACGTCTCAGAAGGTGACAAAGATACTTCAAACCGGCGATAAGGGACTTTATATAGGCTCATACGTCGGACTCGCCCCGATTGACAATCCGCAAATTGCGGTGCTTGTTATGCTTGACGAGCCTAAGGGCGAAAAATATTACGGCGGCGCTATATGCGCGCCGGTCGGCTCGAAAATTATGTCCGATGTGCTTCCGTATCTCGGCTTTGAGCCGCAGTATACCGAAGAACAGCTTAAAAAGCTTGCGGTAACAGTTCCCGAAACCGTCGGAGACGATATAACAACGGCAAAGGGAAAGATAACCACCTCTAAGCTTACCTACCGCGTTGTCGGCGCAGGTACGGCGGTTACAAGACAGCTGCCTGAGGCAGGCAGCCGGGTATACAACGGGGGAACGGTCATACTTTATACCGACGGTACCGAGAATGAAAATGCAACGGTTCCGAATCTCGTCGGACTTACCGCAACCGAGGCTAATACCGCTGCGGTAAGCGCGGGACTTAATATTGAATTTTCCGGGAATACTACTTCTTCGGGGCTAAAGGCTTATAAGCAGAGTATAGCGC
Source organism: uncultured Eubacteriales bacterium (assembly GCA_934477125.1). Taxonomy (GTDB): domain Bacteria; phylum Bacillota; class Clostridia; order Oscillospirales; family Acutalibacteraceae; genus UBA737. The sequence continues at coordinate 49,079 of CAKSOL010000002.1, forward strand.
CTGGAGAAACGGTTCCGGCAGGTACTATCGTTACGGTTTATTTCCTTGACGATACGGTGGATATTTCTGAATAATATAGGAGCGAAAGAGAATATGCTGTTAAAGGAAGTTATTGATTGCGCAGATAAGCGGCTGGCGGAGCTTGAAATAACCGGAGTGACCTGCGATTCGCGTGAGGTCAAGACCGGATATGCGTTTGTCTGTATAAACGGAACCGCAAGCGACGGTCACCTGTTTGCCGCGTCCGCGGTTGAAAAGGGAGCTGCGGTTATAATTGCGGAGCGCGATACCGGAGCGAAAAATCAGATTATCGTAAACGACACCCATGCCGCATATTCCGAAATCTGCGCGCGCTGGTTCGGGAATCCGGCAGAATCGCTCCATCTTATAGGCGTTACCGGAACAAACGGAAAAACCTCAACAACCTATATGATTAAGAAAATTCTTGAAGCCGCCGGGCATAAGGTCGGACTGATAGGAACCATACAGAATCTTATAGGCGACAGACAGATAGCCGCCCATAATACAACTCCGAACGCATACGAGCTTAATTCGCTTTTTGCGCTTATGAAAGCGGAGGGCTGCGATTATGTTATAATGGAGGTATCTTCTCACGCTCTCGACCAGCGGCGGGTATACGGATTGGATTTCGATGTTGCCGTTTTCACAAATCTTACTCAGGATCACCTTGATTATCATAAAACAATGGAAAACTATCTTGCGGCAAAGAAAAAGCTTTTCGGAATGTGTAAAACCGCCGTTATAAATACCGACGATCCGTATGCGGAAAAAATTACCGAGGGTCTCAGCTGCAAAATTGTGACCTATTCTACGGGCGATACCTCCGATTACAGCGCAAAGGGTATAAATTACCGCCCTGCAAGCGTTGATTATGAGCTTGTCAGCAACAGCGGCATACGCCATATAAGAGTGCATACAGGCGGAAAGTTTACTGTTTATAATTCCCTTGCTGCCGCCGTAACGGCGATTGTGATAGGAATAGACCCGGCAACTGCGGCGTCCGCACTCGGCTCGCTTGAGGGAGTAAAGGGCAGGGCGGAGTCGGTGCCGTGCGACCTCGGATTTACCGTAATAATAGACTATGCCCATACTCCCGACGGACTGAAAAATATTCTTTCAACCTTCAGCGATTGCAAAAAGAACAGACTTATAGTTGTTTTCGGCTGCGGAGGGGACAGGGATAAAACAAAACGTCCGATAATGGGCAGCATAGCGGTTCATAACTCCGACCTTGCAATAATAACGAGCGATAACCCCAGAACCGAGGACCCTATGGCGATAATAAACGATATTTTAGAGGGCGTCGGAGGAACGGGAACGCCGTATAAGGTGATAGAAAACCGCGTAGAGGCTATACGATATGCGATAGCCATAGCCCGGCAGGACGATATAATCGTTCTTGCCGGAAAGGGACACGAAACATATCAGATACTTAAAACAGGGACAATTCATCTTGACGAACGCGAGGTCGTAGCGAAAGCGTTTGAGGATTTGAAAAACGGGAGGCTTCATATATGAACCGCATAATTCCGATGCTCGCGGCATTTATAGCATTCGGCGTTACGGCGCTGCTCGGATTTGTTGTAATTCCTTTTTTAAAAAAGCTCCATTTCGGGCAGACTATACTTGACATAGGTCCTAAGTGGCATAAGGGAAAGCAGGGAACTCCGACTATGGGTGGAATAATGATTGCCGCCGGAGTGCTTTTGTCGCTTGCCTTTTCGGTTACAGCTGCTATGCTTTCCAATGCCGCGCTGAGCGATGAGCTGCGCGACAGATACCGTATGACGTCCCTTGTTGCCGGAGTGGCTCTTGCGCTGCTGATGGGCGGTATCGGCTTTATAGACGATTATATAAAGGTCGTCAAAAAGCGCAATTTAGGATTGACCGCCCGCCAAAAGACCTTTTTGCAGCTGTTGGTTTCCGCCGGATATCTTGCGTCTCTTTTCCTTGCCGGAATGAAAACGACATATATTCCGTTTATCGGCGATATTGAAATCGACCGCGGAGCCGGACTGATATTCTGGCCTATTGCGCTTATGTTTATTTACGGCTTTACAAACGCCGTAAACCTTACCGACGGGCTTGACGGTCTTGCATCCTCTGTAACGCTTGTCGTTGCCTGCGCTATGATGCTTGCCGCCGGCAGACTGAATAACGCCGGAATGAACGTTCTCGCCTCGGCGCTCGGAGGTGCCTGCGTCGGATTTATATTCTGGAACGCAAAGCCCGCAAGGGTGTTTATGGGCGATACCGGTTCAATGTTCCTCGGCGGAATGGTCGTTGCTCTGTCGTTCGGAATAGGCAGACCGATACTGCTGCTTCTTGCCGGCTGCCTTTACTTTATCGAGGCAATCTCGGTTATGCTCCAGGTCGGATATTATAAGCTTACAAAAAAACGGCTTTTTAAAATGGCGCCGCTCCATCATCATTTTGAGATGTGCGGCTGGTCGGAAGAAAAAATCGTTCTTCTGTTTTCGTTTATCGCGGCAATAGGCTGCATACTGGCGCTGCTGCCCGTATATTTTAATTGGTAATTTTCTGTTTTGCGGAAAAACGCCGCAAAACCGCTGTAATGCTTTTGAGGAGGGAAGAGAATGGCAAAACCGGTGCGCCGCAAGAGATTTTCAGTTCTTCAGGCCGGGAAAATAGATAATATCTTTCTTTCTCTGGTTCTGATAATTTTAACTATCGGTCTTGTTATGCTTTTCTCCGCAAGCTATGCTTTTTCGTATGCTCAGTACGGCAACAGCTATAAATTTATAATGCGGCAGGGCGCGTTCGGCGTTATCGGCGTCGGGGTTATGCTCGCAGTTTCAAAAATCGACTATCATATCTGGCGGAAATTCGCATGGATTATATACGGCATTTCAATGCTTATGCTTGTTATCCTGCTTATATTGCCGCCTATGCTAAAGGGAAAGGACGTTAAGCGATGGTTCGTTATCGGTCCTATCAACTTCCAGCCGTCCGAAATAGCAAAGTTTGCTATTATACTGCTGTTTTCTTCCCTTATAGCCGCTAATTACAAGCAAATGAAAAGAATAGGCTTTCTCGCCTTTCTTATAGGTATTCTCGGTATTACCTGCGTCCTCGTCGTTTTTGAACCTCACCTTTCCGCAACCGTTCTTATTTTTTCAATAGGAATTGTTCTTATGATAGTCGGCGGTCTGCAAATGCGCTGGATTGCTTTGGGCGGACTCGGCGGGCTTGGTGCCGGAGCACTGCTTATAGTCAGCGGAGTTATCAACTATGGCTCCGACCGCCTGAAATATTGGCGCGACCCCTGGCTTGACCCTGTCGACAAGGGCTTTCAGACTATTCAGTCCCTGCTTGCGATAGGCTCGGGCGGAATAATGGGACGCGGTATAGGTCAGTCAAGACAAAAATACCTTTGGCTGCCGGAACCGCATAACGACTTTATATTTGCAATAGTATGCGAGGAGCTGGGACTTGTCGGCGCAATGGTGGTTGTTCTGCTGTTCGCGCTGCTTGTTTGGCGTGGATTTACGATTGCCATGCGCGCGCCGGATAAATTCGGCTCGCTGCTTGCGATAGGTCTTACTTTTCAGGTAGGACTTCAGGCAATGCTCAATATATTCGTTGTTACCAACACCATACCGAATACCGGAATAAGCCTGCCCTTCTTCAGCTACGGCGGAACCTCGCTCGTTCTGCTGCTTGCGGAAATGGGTATCGTTCTTTCGGTTTCCCGCGGTTCAAATATTGATAAGTCTTAGGCTGACAAGTCCGAACTCGCCTAAAACGGCTTAATTTCGGCGCTTTTCGGCTTGTCGTCACCCGCAGGCGTTAGCCTTGCGGCTTCCTCCGCACCAAAAATCACTCAAAATTCAGCTCGTTTTAGGTCGCAGAATTTTAAAGAGGCGGATTTTTGTCTGTGCGAGGCACAAAACGCAGTAAATCCTAACGGATTTACGAGTATTTTAACAATGCAAAGGCGAAGATCCGTCCTTTAAAATCGGGTTCGGATTTGTCGGCTTTGCTTAAAGGAGAAAAAATATGCATATTCTGTTTGCAGGGGGCGGAACCGCCGGTCATATAAATCCGGCGCTCGCGATTGCGGGCTTTATAAAGGAACGCCATCCGGACGCTCGTATAAGCTATATCGGAACTGCCGAAAAGCTTGAGGCGCGGCTTGTTCCCGAAAAGGGCTATGAATTTTATACGATAGATGTCGCCGGCTTTCAGAGAAAGCTGAGCGTTAAGAATATCTGCCGAAACATCGCTGCGGCGGGAAAGGCGGTTTCGTCCTCCGTCAAGGCGCGCAGATTGCTTAAAAAGCTGAAACCCGATGTTGTTGTAGGAACGGGCGGATATGTAAGCGGACCGGTCGTAAGAGAAGCTCAGAAGCTCGGAATAAAAACCGCCATTCACGAACAGAATGCTTATCCGGGTGTGACAACCAAAATGCTGGCTCCTAAAGCGGATGCCGTTATGCTTGCGATGCCGCAGGCTGAAAAGTATCTTAAATTGAACTCAAAGCCTTTAATAACCGGAAATCCGGTCAGGGGAGAGCTGCTTAGGGTTGACCGCTCGCAGGCGAGAAAAAAGCTCGGTCTTGATTCACGTCCGCTTATTCTCTCATTCGGCGGCTCTTTGGGAGCAAGACCTATAAACGAGGCGGTAACGGGTCTTATCCGCAAATATAACGGCAGCGGAAAATTTCATCTGATACACGGAACCGGCAAAGCAGGCTACGCGGCAATGACCTCTGCGCTTTCGGATATAAAGCTGTGTTCCGACTTTGAACTGAGGGAATACATAAATGATATGGACGTATGTATGGCGGCGGCGGACCTTGTTATTTGCCGTGCCGGCGCTATAACGCTGAGTGAGCTTGAAGCCTGCGGAAAGCCGTCCGTCCTTATTCCGTCGCCTTATGTCGCTGAGAATCATCAGTATCATAACGCCATGACCCTGAAACGCGCGGGCTGCGCCGAGGTAATAGAGGGAAAAAATCTTTCTTCAGACAGTTTAATTTCCGAGGTCGAAAAATTGCTTTCATCCCCGGAAACACTTGAAAAAATGGCTGATAATGCCCGTAAAAACTCAATTTCCGACGCCGGAGAGCGTATTTATAAGGTTATAATGGGTCTGATGTAATCCGTCAGCAGCCGTAATTTCACAATTTGTTCACAGTAGCACTTTCCCGATATCTGCATAGTATGTTGCATAGTCAACTTGCGGGAGGGTGCGCTATGGAGCTGGTTGTTAAAGGCGGAAAAAGACTTGAGGGTGTAACTGAGGTTCAGGGTGCGAAAAACAGCGTTCTGCCGGTTCTTGCGGCTTGTATTCTCTGCGACGGCGTTTGCACGGTACATAATTGTCCCGATATAGCGGATGTTTCAACCGCTCTCAGAATACTTTCCGCGCTCGGCTGTAAATGCAGCTTTGAACATGGTACGGTACGGTGCGACTCAAGCGGTATAGCCTGCTGTGAAATACCGGATGAGCTTATGCGCGAAATGCGCTCATCGGTTGTGTTTTTGGGAGCGATACTCAGCCGCTGCAAAAGAGCGGTTATCAGCAGTCCAGGCGGCTGCGAATTGGGTCCGCGTCCGATAGACCTTCATATTTCCGCTTTGAAAACACTCGGCGCCGAGATAACGGAGGACCACGGATTTCTTTACTGCGATGCCCCGAACGGCTTGCGCGGAGCGCAGATTCATCTCTCGTTTCCGAGCGTAGGAGCAACCGAAAATATTATTCTCGCCGCAGTATGCGCGAGCGGTAAAACCGTTATTCATAACGCTGCCCGCGAACCGGAAATAAGCGACCTTGCCGATTTCCTTAACCGCGCCGGAGCAAGGATAACGGGCTGCGGCTCGGATACGGTCGAAATAATCGGCGTTAAAAAGCTGTCCGGCGCGGAGCATACCATAATACCCGACAGAATAGTTGCCGCTACCTATCTTTGCGCCGCTGCCGCAACTGGCGGAGAAATAACCCTGAACGGCGTTATGCCGGCGCATATGATTCCGGTGCTTTCGGTGCTGAGAGAGGCGGGCTGTGAAATAGAAACCAGAGGCAGAGCGCTCAGCCTTAGCGCGCCCGAACGCCTGAAAAGAGTACCTACCGTGCGGACGCTTGTCCATCCCGGTTTCCCGACGGATGCCGGACCCTGCGTTATTGCCATGCTTTCCCGCGCCGAGGGAACATCGGTGTTTGTTGAGAATATATTTGAAAACCGCTACCGCTATATTGATGAGCTTAACCGTTTCGGCGCTCATATAAAAACCGAAGGACGGGTCGCCGTTATAGAGGGGGTCGAACGGCTTGCCGGAGCCGGCTGCTCCTGTACCGACCTGCGCGGCGGCGCGGCGCTCGTTGTTGCCGCACTTTCGGCTGAGGGAGAAAGCCATATAGGCAGTATTTCGCATATACTCCGCGGCTATGACGATATCGCGGGAGTTTTAAGCTCACTCGGAGCGGATATATATTGCAGAGGAGAAGAAGCTTGAAAAAGGCAAAGGATGAATTTGAAAGAAAACGCGCTTTGCGCAGGAAAAAAATACGGCGGCGCCGCCTGATAATAGGATTTTTTACGTTTATGATTTTCTCGGCGGCTGTTTTTGCCGTTTTGTCGGTAACCGTTCTTTTCCCGGTTAAAACGGTTAATGCCGGAGGTAAAACCCGTTATTCCGCCGAGGAAATAATAAAGGCGAGCGGACTTTCCGAGAAGAATAATATTTTTACCTTTTCGAGCGAAAAAACAGCCGAAAAAATAAGAAAAAAACTGCCGTATGCCGGAGAAATAGCCGTGACACGCAAGCTTCCCGATACGGTTGACATAAAAATCAAAACCGAGCTCAGCGAGTTTGCGTATATTCATCAAAACGGCGGCTATTATGCCGTCAGCAGCGATTTTAAGGTTCTGAATTTTTATGCCGAACGTCCCGAACGGCTTTTTGCGATTAACTGCTCAGGTGTCGGCTGCGAGGTCGGAGAAAATGTTGATTTCTCAAAATGTAAAAACGACGATTCTCTTAAAAGCCTCATAAACGAGCTTGCCGCTAATGAAATTCAGATAAACGCCGTAAATTCCGCAGACAGCGGAGTTTTATCCGCCGTCGTATGCGGACGGTTCAAGGTGAATTTCGGAACGGCGGTTGATATTCGGGGAAAGGCGGCTCACCTTGCCGGAATGATTAAGGCAATCGAGCCGGATAAAACCGGAAGAATAGACCTAAGTATGTGGAACAGCAGCGCAAGCGAGGGAACCTTTATTGCCGGAGCGATTGATTTGAATTCCGAAATTGAACCGAATACCGCCGGATAAAAGGGTAAAAATAAATTTTTTCGGAATTTTTTCCGGAATTGAAAGAAAAGTGTTGAAATTTCAAAACAAGTATGGTAATATCATAATATATGTTTGTATCTGTATCGATTTTATATAAAGACGGAGGAATTTAAAATGCCATTTGATGTTGCAGAAGAAATGGAAAATGTTGTTCAGATTAAGGTTGTCGGAGTAGGCGGCGGCGGCGGAAACGCTGTCAACCGTATGGTTGCCGCCGGTGTCCGGGGCGTTGAATTTGTTGCTGTTAATACGGACAAGGCTGCTCTTTTCCTTTCAAAGGCAAGCCAGAAAATTCAGATAGGCGAGAAAACAACTGCCGGTATGGGAGCAGGCGGAAAGCCTGAAAACGGCAGAAACGCCGCCGAGGAATCAAGAGACGAGATAATTGCCGCTATCCGCAGCGCGGATATGATATTCATAACAGCGGGTATGGGCGGAGGAACCGGAACCGGAGCTGCGCCTGTTGTCGCTTCCATAGCTAAGGAGCTTGGTATACTTACCGTCGGTATCGTAACAAAGCCGTTCGGATTTGAGGGTAAAAAGCGTATGGCTCAGGCTGAGGCAGGTATTGCCGCTCTGCGCGAGCAGGTTGACAGCCTTGTTGTTATCCCCAACGAGCGTCTCAAGTTCGTCTCCGAGGAGAAGATAACCTTCAAGAATGCTTTTGATATTGCCGATGATGTTCTGCGTCAGGGCGTTCAGAGCATTTCCGAGCTTATAAATGTTACCGCGCTTGTCAACCTCGACTTTGCGGACGTTAAGTCCATTATGATGGATGCCGGATATGCTCATATGGGCGTCGGTGTTGCAACAGGCCGCGATAAGGCGGAGCAGGCAGCCCGTAAGGCTATCAACAGCCCGCTTATCGAAACCTCTATGGAAAATGCGCGCGGAGTTATTATCAGCATAACAGGCTCCGAGGATATCGGTCTTGAGGAGGTTGAGCTTGCTTCCTCGATTATCTCCGAAATGGCTCACCCGGATGCAACTATTATCTGGGGCGCTCAGCTTGATGAATCTTTGGAGGACACTATCCGCGTAACCGTTGTCGCTACCGGACTCGGCGACGACCGCAAGGAAGAAAAGAAGGACGATGCTTTGGCGGGAATTATCAACAGCGTCAGCAATGATGATGACAGCGAGCTTGATACCGTTATGAGCTTCTTCAAAAAGGATTGATAAGCCTTTTTAAGGTCAAAAATATTCGGGACTGCCGATTTGCCGGCAGTCCCGTTTTGCTTGCTGTGACCCAATTTATCGCTGCCGCCCTATAAAATCTTGACAATCGGGTTTAACAGCGGTAAAATATGTAAAGCTTACGGATTTCGGAAAGGAAACGGATACGATTATGAAAAAGCTTAACGGAATACTATGGGGAATAGCCCTGATTGCAATAGGCGCAATACTCGCTCTTAATGCTTTTGAAATTATTGCTTTTGATATCTTTTTTAAAGGCTGGTGGACGTTGTTTATTATTGTCCCGTGTCTTATCGCACTTATAACCGAGAGGGATAAAACCGGAAGTATAATCGGACTTTGCGTAGGCGTTCTTCTTTTGCTGTGCTGCCGCGGTATTCTTAGCTTTGCAATATTCTGGAAGCTGATTATTCCGATTATAATTGTTCTTATCGGCATAAAAATTATAATAAACAGCCTGATTCCGAATAAAACGGCTGAGTTCTTCAAGGAAATGCGGGTAAACGGCGGCGAGCTAAAAAGCGGAACGGCAACCTTTTCTGACTTGAATATGGATTTTTCAGGAGAAAACTTTGAAAGCGCAGCAATGAATGCAACATTCGGCGCTGTTAAATGTGATTTAAGAAACGCTATAATTGAAAAGGATTGCTTTATAAACGCCTCCGCCGTTTTCGGCGGAATAGATATTTCAGTTCCGCCGGAGCTGAATGTCAAAGTGCGTTCAAACTCGATTTTCGGCGGTGTATCGGATAAAACCGGCAGGAAAGTTCAGGAGGGAAAGCCGACGCTTTATATTAACGCCACCTGCGTTTTCGGAGGAATTGAGATTAAATAATATATTCACAAAATGAACCCCATTAAGCCTATGCTTACATAGATTTAATGGGGCTTGTGTTTGTTCACAGTTACTGAGAACTTAATGCATTTTTTATTATACTGTTTATGCTTTCCGCTGCATCGTCCGACCGCCTGTCCGTTATATAGGTTATTTTAACTGCGGTTGACGAAAGAACGGAATAAAATTCCCGGAATATTTCGGGCAGCGAATGATTTTTGCAGTTTATTTTTGCAGCGATGGGCATATGAGTGTCGGATATGAGACTTAAAAGACTGCTTTCTTCAAATAGCTGACCTATAAAAATTTCCGCTGCCTGTTTATCTGCGTTTTTGGAAACAAATAATGTGTCTGCCCGAACCGCAAGGTTAATCGTTTCGCCTTTATAGGCTGATATACCGGGCGCAAAAACGAGCTTTGATGAAAGCGGCATATCCTGCTGGATTTTTATTATATCGAGATAAGAGCATATCCATCCCGCCGCTTTCCCCGATGTAAATTCGGATGACGGGTTATCGCTCTCTCTGATTATTCCGTTTTCAGTCATTTTCATAAGCCTTTCAAGGCTTTGAGATAACGCCTGATCGGAAAGAACCCCGGCAGAAACCGAGTTTGCCGAGCCGCCGCGGGAAATATAGGTCGGAACAATAATCCCCCAGTATATGCTGTCGCTCCGCGAACTGTAAAGTATTGGATTTGATTTTATAAAATCCGATGAAATAGCATCGTCAAATCGACAGGGTACACCTGCATTTTCCCTAAGATAAGGCAACCGGTCTAGCCATATTCCGTCGGTTTCCAAAAACAGAGGTAAGCCTATAACCTCATCTTCCCGGCGGAATAAAAGTTCGGGAATAAAATCCGCAATGCCGGTCAGACTGTCAAGTGAAATAAAATGCTCTGCCGTTTTGTCGTCCATACGGTCGGTAATCAGGATATCGGCGGCATCTCTGTCCGTAATAAGACTGATATCAATGCCGCTGTAATGCGAATTTAATGTTCGGATAACCCGCTCAAGAGCGTGACCGTAATAGGAGCTGCAACAGATTTTCAGCTCTGATTTTATCGTTTCTTCTTTGCTTGTCCTGACCCCGCTGCGAACAGTTTCCTTGCAGCCGCAAAGCAGCAGAGCGGCGGAGCAAACGCAAACGATTACTTTTTTAAACATCTTTGCAATATTATTCATTGAGCGTTTCTCCGTTTTTGCGGTATGCAACAGGCTGAAAGCCGGTTTTTTCCTTAAAAATTCTGCTGAAGTATTTTGTATTGTCGAATCCGACCATATCGCTTATCCGACCTATCGAAAGACTTGTTGAAACAAGCAGCTTTTTTGCCTGCTCAATGCGTATATCAAGCAGATATTCGCTGTAATTCTTTCCGGTTTTCTGCTTGAAAACGCGGCTTATATAGCTTGAATTGGAATAAAATTTTTCCCCTAATGAGGTAAGCGTTATATTCTGCGCGTAGTTCTCCTCAAGGTATCGGACGATTTTCTGTACAAGCTGTGATGAATTATGATTTTCGTATTCCTCAAATGAGCTTTGTACATAACCGCTGATAGTCCCAAAAACAGCGTCAATGCTGCTTTCCCGGTCAAATCTCGGCGGAGGAACCGACAGAGCCGAAAGCTGTTCTCTGCATATCCTGACAAGCTCGTCGGAAAGCTTTTGGCAAACGGCAAGTATCTCGCCGCGATCAGAAGTTGCCGACCTTAGCCCGCTGAAAATTCCTTTTAATATATCGGTGCTTTTTTCCGCGTTCTTTTCCTCTATTGCCCGCGTTAGCTCCAATTCGCTGCCGAGCGGGTAGGCGAGGCTCTCTCTGCGGCTCAGCTTTTCCTTTATCCGCTCAAGGGTATCTTTAAGCTCGTTCGGTGAAACCGGTTTCAGCAGGAAATCGAAAACCCCGATTTTTATGGCCTGCTTTGCATATTCAAATTCATCATATCCCGTCAGAATAACTATCTCTGCCGCCGGCAGGGATTTTTTTATTTCCGCCGCGAGGGTAATACCGTCGCAAAACGGCATTTTAAGGTCGGTTATAATAATGTCGGGAGAAACGGAAAGTATTATCGGCAGAGCGTCGCGCCCGTTTTCCGCCTCTCCTATAACGGCAAAGCCGTTGCCCTCCCAGTCAAGCAGCTTTTTCATTCCGCTGCGGATAATGCTTTCATCGTCAACAAGAAAGACCGATAGCTTTTTTTGCGGCATTTTAATTTTCCCTCCTCGGTTTTTTAAACTGATAGAGTGAATCGGCGTCGTGAGTAGCCGGAATTGAGAACGATACCGACATTCCCTCGTTTTCCCGGCTTTGCAGAATAAGCCCCTGGTTATCAGAAAAATACAGGCGCAGCCGCTCATTTACGTTATAAAGCCCTATTCCGCACTCCGAGGGCATATCCCGCCTGCCGAGCCTTTCGGACAAACTCTCAAGCCCCTTTGCGGTCATACCTCTGCCGTTATCCGTTATTGTGAATCCTATAATCCCGCCCGATTTTTTTACGCTGACCGAAATTATAAGCTTATGGGATATGTCCTTAAAACCGTGGGAAAAACAGTTTTCGAGTATCGGCTGCAAAAGAATTTTCGGCATATAACAGGAAAGCGCGTCCGGGTCGGCGTCATAAATGATTTCAAGCTTTTCCTGCAATCTCAGCTTTTGCAGAGAAAGATAATTCTTTATCTGCGTAAGCTCTTCCTTAACCGTAACCGGCTTATCGCTGTTTCGGATATGATATCTGAAAAGCGCCGAAAGATTTAAAAGAGCCTCGGCAATGTCGTTTTTATCGTCAAGAACCGCCATCATACGTATAGTATCAAGCGAATTATAAAGAAAATGCGGATTTATCTGACTTTGCAGCATTTGGTATTTTGCCTCGGTTTCCCGCTTTTCCGATTCCGAAACTGCGTATATAAGGTTATTAAGCTCGCCTGCAAGACTGTTGAAATTATCAAACAAATCTCCGAATTCATCGTTGCGCGTCTGGGAAATCCTGGTGCTCAGATCGCCGCCGCTCAGCTGTTTCATAGAGAACTGGAGAACTCTTATCGGACGGGTGAAATAAAACGAAACCGCAACCGTCATTATTATTATAACCGCCGCGCAGATTAAGCTTAATATAATAAGCCGGTTGAACAGCGTGTCGGCGCTTGAGGTAACAAAGCTGTAAGGAACCGCTGCAAGCACTGACCAGCCTGTGTCATCAACCGTACTGCTGACCGGCAGATACTTTTTCCCGTTGATATCGGTTTTCTTAGGAGAGATACCGCTTTTGAAAAGCGCCGCGGCGGCGGCCGCCTGCGCTTCGTCCGTGTCCGTTGAGTAAACAAGCGAGTCGCTGCTGTCAAATATATAAAGAACGGTGCCTTTTCCGAAATTTCCGGCGGAGCATATTTTTGATAGCTCCGAAACCGGACATTCCGAAATAACGTAACCGGTGTACCCGTTGAGCCCGGTACTGTTGTCAAACGAAACGTCGAGATGACGGCAGGCAACAGAAAAAACATCCGCGTCGGCGGAAAATTCATATTTTGAGGTTTTAACGGGCAGCAGAACCGTATTTCCGGTAGACGCGCGCAGCGGCTCATAATATTTATCGTCGATAGAGAAGGAGGGACGGTCGAATTTGCCGTCGGTATACGATATCGACTCTCCGCTGAGAGAGGTTATTATAAGCGAATAAACATCCTCGTTTGTCCGCGCTACCAGCTCAAGCGCCTCACGTGCTTTCTGTTCAAGCTCGGAAACGGCGGACGGCTCGGTTATAAGCTCGGTGAATTTGTTCCTGAGATATTCCGGAACGGCAGCGGTATTGTCAACCATACGTGTCGTTTGGTCTACTCTCGATATATATTCCGAAAATATCATCGCAATCTGCTTTGTCATTTGCGTATATGTCTCTGCGGCTTCCTTTTCGAGAGCGTTGTTGCTTGAACGAACCATAAAAATTCCGAATATAATTATCGGAACCATAACCGAGGTCAGAAAGACCGATAAAAGCTTTGTCCGGATTGTAACCCTGCCGGAAAAATTTTGAGCTTTCATATTCACCTCTCACTTATTAACGCTTTATTTCGTTCATTATACCTATAATTTGTTAATAAATTGTTACGAAATCAAATATTTGGCACTCTTTGGAACACAGTTTCAAAAGTAGTAAAAAAAAGTAACCTAAATGTAAAAAAAGTGTGACGACATAAAGTTGTGCTTAATATATAATAATAGTAGCAATTCAAAAAAGGAAGTGTGTTATTTTGACTAAGGAAATCATCGGTTTGAGAAAGAAAGCTATTGCGGTACTGCTGAGCGTTGTTATCGCCTTCGGCAGTCTGCCCATTCTTTCCGCTTTTGCCGAGCCTGATGAAACTTTTAAGGGCTTTTCGGGATGGACTCTTTCGGAAAAGGATAAATTAACATTTTCCGACGGAATAACCGGATACGCCGCAGAGATAACAAAAAATTCGGGAAATGCGGCAACCCTCACATCGGATTTAGTTAAGGTGACAAGCAATAAGAATTACGGGGGGGGGGTATTTGTCAGCTCAGACGCCGCTGAGGCGGACGCCGAGCTTTCAGTAGCCTTTTTCAGCGACGAAAACGGTAAAAACCCTGTTTCCGATACTGTAATTCTCGATAAAATCACTCCCACAGACTCTTTCAGCGAGCTTGCGGGAGATTTCGTCGTGCCCGCAGGAGCAGAATATGCCAGGATTTCGGTTAAGTTAGGCTCAAATGGGAAAGCCGGCGATGCTTATAAGGTAGATAACGCATACATATATGTATACAGCACAGCCCTCCCGATTTATCCCGATGAAACCGTTTCGGGGTATGCGTCCGGCGAATGGGCAAGATACCCGGACGGAAACGGTAAGAAATGGGAAAATACCTCTACCCGGTATATCGAAACGGTTGAGGACGGCTATAACGGCAACGGAGCCTTACATATTGTAAATACCGGTATCGAGGGTGATATGTGGCTCACGGTGGTTCCGGAAAATGTTCCCGCCGGCGACTATACCGTTTCAATGAAGGTAAAGGGCAGCGTTGCAGCGGCAGCCCAGACCTTCCGTTTTGCGCCGCTTTCGGGCATTGATGATAGTAAATATAACATTTTCGCCGATAGGCTTAGCTATGACAGCTGGACTGATTTCTCCTATGACTGTACTCTCGGCGGCGAAAATCGCTTTTTGTTTGCCTTCAGTCAGTATAACGGCGCTTCCGATGTATATATCGATTCGCTAAAGGTCACAAATAAGGCGACAGGCGAGGATGTTCTTAAAGGAAAGGGCGATTTCTGCCTGAACGGCGGATACAGCCTTATAACCTCAAACAACCTTATCAAAAACGGAGATTTTGAAGATATAGTATATACCTATTTATCCCCCGAAAGCTTCAACGGCAATTTCGACGGTGCCGCGGTAAATGAGGAAACGCTCAGCTGGGGAATGGATAATAACGCAACAGGCGATACGCTTGAAATTTCGTCTGATTCAGAACACGGCGGAGTTCTTGAAATGACAAAGGGTGCGTCCGCTGCGGCGGGAGCCGGCTGGGTAACTCTTTCAAGCCCGGAAATTCCGGTAAGCTCAGGCTCGGTGTATAAATTCAGCGCTGACCTTAAAGGAACAGGCAGCAATCCTTATTATATTTTGACAGCATACTATTTCTTCGGTAACGGTACTGCTCCTTTGCAGGTTAAGCCGGACGGCGTTGAGGGAAACTTGCCCGACGGCTGGAACAGCATATCGGCAAGCTTTGAGGCGCCGCAGGCGGCTGAAAAAATTCAGATACGTATTGTGTTCCAGGGCGCGGCAGGGGATAAGATGCTGTTTGATAACGCCTCGCTCTGTCCTCTTAAAAACGCCCCGTCCCTTGAACATTGGACCGATACCGGATATAATAACCCGAATTCCGGATCGGCAAAGGCGGAGGCTGTTGAAAGCGGATATAACGGCTCGGTCGGAGCTTTGCATTTATACAGAAAATTCTCCGAGAATACAAGCGGACTGTCAGCAAGCCAAATGCTTTCATTCTCGAAATTCATCTCAGGTAAGACTTATGTTCTTGAGATGAGCTATAAGGGAACCGTAACGGGAGATTACGACCGGGTTTCTGTTCTGTTCGGATGGAGCTTTGCCAACTGGACCGACAGCGGCAGCAATACTTTGCCGCTTACCGAAAACAGCACAGATTGGAAAACCGTTGCAAAGGAATTTACGGTTTATTCACCCTGCGACGTACCGTTAATTCTGAGCGTTGGCGGTTATGTTGATGCAGACTGCTATTTCGACAATATCAGAATTTATGAAAAGGGAGACGACCAAAAGACCAATCTTCTGCAAAACGGCGATTTCTGCGTGCCGTCCGAACCGGATACAACCAATCAGCTTATCAGAAACGGCGGCTTTGAGAATATGCGCGTCGTTTCAGCACCCGGCTGGAGCTTTTTAGGCAGCGCAGATTATGATTCCGCATCCGGTATTATAACCCTCGGCAGCTCATCGTCAGCGGTTTCCTACCGCTATAATGTTGAGGAGGGACAGATATTCCGGACAGCGGTAAACGGCAGCGGCGGAAAGCTGAAAATAACCTTTAATAACGGCGGAGAGCTTGAACCGGCTATGCCGGGCGGTATATTCATTGTACCTGACGGTGCGACGTATATGCGCGTTTCCTATATTTCGGAAAACGGCGCCGCGGTTAAAGCAATAAGCTTAAAGGAGCTTGAAAATCCGGAGAATTATGATTTTGAAATAAAGGACCCGAACAGCGAACGCCCGCTTAACTGGCAATCGTTTTGCGGAGGCGCCGACCAGGACATATTCAAGATTAAATATGTCGGGAACGAGGGCGTGAACGGCAGCGGAGCTATAAAGGCAACAGCCGAAAAGGAAAACAATCAATTTGCGGTAATTTACGGCAAGCGTATGCCGGCAAATGCCAACGGAGTTTACCGTGTAACCTTCCAGGGTAAATATTCGGGAGAGGCCGTAAAGGTCTATCCCTATGTCAGAACCTATAACAGCAAGGGAAATGATACGAGCGAAACTTCGTCATATAACTGGCTGACCGCCGCAAATTCTAATAATAACGACGGCGAATGGCATAGCTACACCGCAGACTTTACAGCCGGCGGAGATACTGCATTTTATGAAATGCGCTTTGAAATCCGTTCGGAAAAAGCCGGAGCCGAATTCCTTTTCGATAATATTTCAGTAGAGTATTTAGGAGACTCCACCAATCCGAATCTGGACTTTGAAATCGGCGAAAACGGAAAAAAGGTTTTTAACTGGAATATGTATGAGCGCCGCGAAAATCCGGATAAGCCCGGTGAGTTTGAGGAGGGCAGCTTCGGAGCATATACAGCCGTTAAAGCCGAAAACGCATCGTATGACGGCAGCGCCGCGCTGCATATAAGCAAGCCTCAGACGGGAGACGTTCAGCTTTACCTGCAAAGCATTATGCTGCCTGTTGAAAGCAATACCAATTATTTGCTGAGCTATAACGCGATGGCGGCGGGAAATAAAAAAGGTTCGCTGCAAATATGTATAAGGCAGTATAAAAACGCCGGAGGAGATAATGTTAAGGATGAATCCGAGGCATTTAAATGGGTGACCGAGGCGTATGAATACGGCTCGTTTGACTGGAAAAGCTGCGGAGGGACATTCAAAACCTCAAAGGACGCAAAATTTGTTAAGATTTGGCTGGTTTCAAATACTGCCGACGCAATGGATATGTATATTGATAACGTTGCGCTGACAAAAACCTCGGAGATTGAGGACCCGAATCTTGATTTTGAATATACCGCAGGAGGAAAGCCGCTTAACTGGAGCTTTGCAACCTCCGACGGTATCGCAAAAATATCCGCCGATAAAAATGTTTACTACCGCGGAAACAATTCGCTGCACATTGAAAAGCAGTATAACAGAATTAACTATACAACCGCAACAATGAAAAAACGGATAGATGTAGCCGCCGGCGACAGTATCGAATTTGTTATTCATATACGCAGCCGCGATGCGGTTTCAGGCTCATTTACCGCCTCGCTCTCCTGCTATAACAGCTCAGGCAAACTGGTGCAGAGCTGGACCGGACAGGACAGAACGCTTAATTCCGGCAGCAGCTTGAGCGATTGGCAGGAATACAGAATTCCCTATACGGTCGGTAAAAATGTCCGCAGCGTTGCGCTTACCCTGCGTATAGGCGGAAGACAATCCGATGTGTATATTGATTCTGTTGAATATTATAACTATACCGCCAATAACAATACGGTTTATGCGGAGGATTTTGCTTCTCCGTCGTCCGATGGCATGTTCGGCGGCTTTAAAAAGACCGATGTCAATGGAAATCCGAACTTCGGAACATCCGGAGAGGCGACCATATCCGGAGCCGCCGGCGATAAAGCGGCTATTGAAACTGAGATCGATATAATAAAAACCAATTATTCCTATCAATTTACCGCTCATTACAGAACAGGCGGAACAGCCGCAGGAAAGCTGACGCTCAAGGGATACAACTGGCGCGGAGACTTTGTAGGAACGGTTTTGGAGCGTGAAATTTCCGACTCTGCGGTTTCTGCCGAAATTAAGGCGGATTTCACGGCAATCGCCGCCGCTTTCTACCGTTTGCGCTTTGAAAAAACCGGCGGGGACGGCGAGGTTATTCTCAGCGATGTTTCAATCCGCAATACCGCCGAACCGAGCGTAAATCTCGGCTGGGAGGGCGCATGGATTGTTCATCCCGCCGATTACGATACGATAGAAAGCCAGCTGAATAATGAAAGGTATTATTATTACCGTCAGGAAATAAACCTTGAAAGCAATATTAAATCTGCTCAGATGCAGATAACCGCAGACGACAGAGCGGATGTTTATATTAACGGCGAAAAGGTTTATGAGGAAACAAGAACCGGTGATACATGGAGCCTGCCGGTAACGCTCGATATTGCCGAATATCTCAAAAAGGGCAAAAATGTTATAGCGGTACGGCTGTATAACGGGGTTTACAGATACTCTCTGTTATACGATGGAATTGTCAAGATGACCAACGATTCGGTTCTGCGTTTCTATACCGATGAAAACGTAAAGGTTGCCCGCTCGGTTATCGGCGAAAATAAAACACCTAATCCGCAATGGACCGATTTTGACGCTGATAACTTTATGTCTCCAGATTACGATATGTCAACGGGCGGCTGGACCAACGCGGAAATTTATGCAAAGGTAGGCAGCGGCGGCTGGGGAGCTATCGACTTTGACTTTTCGGAGTATTCCGATTATAAAATCGAAACCGATGAGTTCAGTTTCCCGAAAAATACAGTTTATGCCGGTGATACCGTTGATGTTACCGCAACGCTGAAAATTTCGGAAAAGCTGCCCGACGCAGGAAGCTTTAAGGTCTATTTCTGGAAGCGCAATTCAACAAGCCGCATTTGCACCGGCACAATAACTCTTGCAAACGGCAAAACGACTGAGTCCTGGCCGGTCGGAAAGGAATTTACCGCTGAATTTGAGATAACAGTACCGCAGTTTTTGGCGGCGGGTGATTATACCGTTCAGTTTGATAACTCAGTTGCAATAGTCAGCGATTATTTCATTAACAATAAGGTCGGAAATATCAAGGTCGCCCAATATAAGCAGGATGTATCGACGCGGAGCGAAATTAAGGTATACAACGGAAAACCTACCGTTTTTGTAAACGGTATTGCGCAGGCGCCGCTGTGGTATAGCAGACCCGAACGCGACACTCAGTTCAATCAGACTGAAATGGAGGGGCTTGCAAACGTCGGTATAGACACTTCCATTGCGTTTATTCTTCCGCGCGAAACGCTCGGAGAGCTTTGGATGTCGGACGGCAGCATTAAAACCGAAACAATCGACCAGCAGATTTTGGGAACTCTCGCCGCTAATCCGAGCTCGCAGCTCGTTATGGCTATTGATACCACTCCTCCGCAATGGTGGCTCGACGCTCACCCTGAGGAATGTGTAAAGCTTAACGACGGAACGGTCAGCAAGGAGTCATTCTCCTCGGAGCTTTGGAGAAAGGAAACCGGTGAAAAGATAGTTGAAATTATCAATTATCTTATGGAACAGCCATACGCCAATAATATCGTCGGCTTTAAAATAACCGGCGGAACGACCTATGAATGGCAATGGTGGGGAATAAACGGCAGCACTAAGGTCGGAGATTATTCCTCTGTCGGGCTTTCCGCGTTCCGCAGCTGGCTTAAAGCCAAATACGGCACCGACGCAGCGTTAAGGCAGGCATGGGGCAGTAATACAGTAACGCTTGAAACGGCGGCTGTACCGAGCATCGCAGCACGCAGCGAAACTGAGTTCGGCAGCATACTTAATGCCAAGAACAACAGACAGGCAATAGATTATGAGCTGTTTATGGGTGAGATGAAAACCGATGCAATGCTCTATTTTGCCGGACTTGTCAAAAAGGCTGTCGATAACAGACTTATAGTCGGAACGTATGCGGGTTATCTGCTCAACGTTATAAATTACGATATGGCGGCTTCGACCTCGCAAACCTCGTTCCAGAGAATTCTTGATTCCGAAAGCATTGATTTTATAACCTGTCCGTGGAATTACGGTGAGCGCGAAATAGGATATTCCGGAGACTATATGTCTGCGGTTGACAGCGTTACCGCTCACGGGAAGCTTTATATTGCAGAGGACGATAACCGCAATCATACAACAGATATGTTTGATGCTCCTGATGCGCGCGCGTCTGTCGGTTGGACCAGAACTGCCGAGCAGTCAATAGAGCAGTTAAAGCGCAATTTTGCCTATGCTCTTTCAAAGGGCTGCGGACTGTATCTTTACAGCCTTGCCGGTACTTATTTCACCGATGAGCAGCTTTGGGAGACTGCCTCTGCAATGATGCAGGAAATGACTCTTTCATTAGGACTTGAGCGCCGCGGTGTTTCGGATGTGGCGGTGTTTTATGATGAACAGTCGGCGGCTTATATGCCGTACTCCGGCTCTGACCTTACAAACGAATTGCTGTATAAGGGACTGCTTTTGGCGCAGAGGAAGGAGCTTTACAGCCTCGGAACGCCGTATGATACATATTTGCTCGACGACCTCGAAAAAGGATTGGTTCCGGAGCATAAGGTAAACATTATGCTCTCCTGCACTCAGGTTACCGACGCAGAGCGCCGCGCCATAAGCGAGAAACTGCAGAAGAACGGAAACGTCATCATATGGATATTTACATCCGGTATGTCCGACGGTTCAACGACTTCGGTTGAAAATCTTTCGGCGCTGACCGGTATGAATATGAAGCTGATTGAAGCTCCGACCGACGAGCGCAAGCTCATAGGAACGGTCGAGGTAGAAAATTATGAGCATTGGATAACCGAGGGACTTTCAGACGTCAGCTTCGGCGCAATAGAATATCGTACCTTAGCGCCGGTTATAGCGGTGGACGACCAAAGCGCAGTAACGCTCGGCTATCATACCGGGCAGACCGGATTCGGCAGTGAAAACGTCGGCTTTGCCGTAAAGGAAATGACCGACGGAAACGGAAATAACTGGACGAGTATTTATTCGGCAGTACCTTGTGTTCCGGCTGATATTCTGAGGAACATCTTGAAGCATTCCGGCTGTCACAGCTATGACGAAACCGCGTCCGACGTTATTTATGCGGATAACAGCTATATTTCGGTTCATTCGCTTTTCGGAGGAGAAAAAACGATATCTTTGCCGGGCAGCTATACCGTATACGATGTGTTTAACCGCAGAATAATTGCCGAAAACGTCAGCAGCTTTACCTATACCTCTGAAAAGAGCGAAACACGGCTTTTCAGAATTTCCAAAAATAATAAGCTGAAACTCTACTTCACCAGAACCGCAGGCGGAAAAGTAACCCCTGAGGGACTCAGCGAAGTTACACCCGGTGAGGACATTACCTTAACCTTTGAACCGGACAGCGGTTACAGGCTCGCTTATCTGCTTATAGACGGAGTTAAAACAACCGTTAAGGGCAGCAGCTATACCTTCAGCAATATAAAGGAAAGTCATACCGTTGCCGTCTATTATACCAGACTTTACGAAAAGCTTCCTATAGATGACGGCGGCGAACCGATTGAGCCGGATACTCCAAACCGAAATAATAACTCTAACTCTTATACCCCGGACAATAACGGCGGTAATAACGGTAACGGTACGGAGGATGAGGACACCGGACGTCAGGCAATAACCAAGAAAAACACAAAGTATTACACAACCGTTTCTCTCAATCTGCCGGTTATAATCGCTATCGGCGCGGCAGCGCTGGCGGTTCTGGCTGCGGTTATTATCCTGCTTGTCCTGCTTTTGGGCAAAAATGTCGTATTCTCAAGAGACGGCAAACGGATATATTCCGCAAAGCTAAAGCGCGGAACCGTAAGCCTTGACAGGCTGAATGAAAGACAGGGTCTTTCCGGTGTTACGGCAACAGTTAAAAAAGGCTATGCCGGACGTCACACCGGGCAAAAGGCAGTTTTCACGCTTAACGGAACGCCTTATGCAGAGGTGGTTCTCGAAAAGAGCGGAGAAAACTCCGTAAAGCTTTAAAAAATTGTGTTCCGCCGATATCAGAACGGCGGAACACGGTTAAAATTTGATTTCAGGGAGTGCAAACATATGAAAAATACTCTGATTCGCATTATCAGCATTATTGCCGCTTGCGGAATGCTGGCGGCGACAACCGGATGCAGTCTTACCAAGACTACCGTCAACAGCGAGGTTGACGAAACCGTGAGTTATGTTGACGGCGAGAAAAAGCCGGGAGATAACAGCTCCGGCGGTGATAACAACACGAGCACAGGAACCGGAGGCGCGGGAAACGTTGTCAGCGGTTCGGGAGATAATACGGCTCATAACGCCGGCGAAATCGATAATTCATCTGAGGAAAAGCTTAAAGGAACGCTTGAGCTGCAAATATTTGTCGGCGGCTACGGCAGCGAATGCTGGGAATACGCTATAAGCGAATTTCAGAAGCTTCAGCCCGACCTTGAAATCAACGCCCACCTTGATACCAACGTAAATGCTCAGATGAAAACCCGCTGGGCAAAGGATAACCCGCCCGACTTCGTTCTCCTCGACGGCAGCAATATGCCTGCCTCTACCTGGATGAGCGAAAACAAAATGCGGGATTTAAGCTCTCTTTATAAAAACGGTAAGGTATACGGCACCTCTACGCCTATAAGCAGTCAGCTTAAAAGCGGACTTGTAAGCACATATAAGGACACCGGCAAAATATACGAAATGCCGATTTTGCTTTCAACCTACGGTATGTGGTACGACCAAAGCCTGTTCGGCGAAAAGGGCTGGTCAGTTCCGAAGAACTATACCGAGCTCCAGAGCTTCTGCAAAAATGTAAAATCAGCCGGAATGTATCCGTTTATTTATACCGGTCAGTATTCCGGATATCTTGTTTGGGGAATGCTTATGCCGGCAGTAGCCTCTGAGGCATTGGCGTCCGGAGATACCCAGTTCTTCTATGATATAGCGAACGCGTCGAGCGAGTCTGTATGGAGCGACGCCCGCTTTAAAAAGGTTCTCAGCAAAATCGAAACGCTTGCAAAGGCAGATTATTTCGATCCTTCCGGACTTTCTATGAACCATATAACCAGTCAGGCAGCATGGCTCAAGCATAACGCGGCGCTTATTCCGAACGGCTTATGGCTCGAAAACGAAATGAAAACATCAACTCCCGCGAGCTTTAAAATGCGCTACTATCCGTCGGTTTTGCAGGATGCCGGTCAGCCGACAACCGTTGTTGCCTCGGCTACAAGTGTAGGTATCGCGGCAAAGGCTAAAAATCCGAAGGCGGCAGAGGCGTTCCTACGTTTCCTCTATACCGATAAGGTTGCTGCTAAATTTGCCGAGCTCTGCGCAGTTCCGAGCGCAGCCAGAACTGACGTTTCGGGCGCAAATCTTACCGAGTCCGCAAAACAGGTCAATGAAATGATAAATTCTGCCGAGGTAACTCTCATTTCCAAGGGCTCGACAACCTGGGGCAGTGTTGACGCAACAATCAACCAGTGCGTAAACAAGCTGGTATCAGGTGAAATGTCTGTTGATAAGGTTGTTTCCGAACTGCAAAAGGCAACTAAAAAGAAAGTCGGCTGATATCTCAGATTTTATCGGAATATCTGCGCTGCACTTTAAAATGCGGCGCAGATAAAGCCCAAAAAGGAATGACTGCCAATGATGAATACCAAAACCAAAAAGCGCAGACCGGTAGATAAATCGAAAATTGCCTTTTTTTCGCTTTTTTGTCTGCCTCCGCTTTTACTCTATATTTTATTCTGCGTTTATCCGATTTTTTCATCTCTCTATACGAGCTTTTTTGAATGGTCGGGCTATGACGCTCTGACAAAGGATAATTTTGTCGGCTTTGAAAATTATATAAAGGTTATAACCGATTCCGAATTTTTAGCGGCTATAAAGAACGATTTTCTGATTATTCTCGGAAAGGAGATAATAATAATCGTTCTGACCGTGCTTTTCGCCGTATCGCTGACAAGACTTAAATTTTCAAAGCTTGAAACGGGAATATACCGGTTCATATTCTTTATGCCGAATGTGCTTTCGGTTATAATCATTTCCACTATCTGGACCTTTGTTTTGGACCCCAACTTCGGTATTTTAAATCCCTTGCTTCGCGGTATCGGACTTTCAAAGCTTATTCCGTCAATGGGCTGGACTTTTACTCACCCCATAGGCGTTATAACCTTTGTTGCAAGCTGGTGCGGCATAGGATTGTTTATGCTGATAATGATAACCGCCATAAACGGTATAAGCAAGGAGCTGTATGAGTCGGCAACGATTGACGGCGCGGGCGAATGGACTCAGCTGCGCTATATAACTATGCCGGCGGTTTGGGAACAGGCGAAATTTATGGTTATAACCATACTTTATCAGTCGTTCAGCTCCAGCTTTACAATGGTTCAGGCTATGCTCGGCAGCTCGGTCAGCGAGGATTCTGTTGTTATGGGCGTGTTTGTTTATAAAAACAGCTTCGACAGCCAATGGCCGCAGGTTGGCTATTCCTATGCGGCGGCAATACTTATGCTTATTATTTCCGCGGTGGCGTCCTTTATCGTCAACCGCATAATGTCAGGGAGGGACGGCGTAAATGAGTAAGAATAAAAACACTCCGCGTTTATCTCCGTCCGCAAGAATAGGCAGGGGAATTATCAGAATATTTCTCGTTCTATGGAGCGTAACCGTTGCATTCCCGGTGATATGGGTGCTTTATACATCGCTGAAAAGCAATCAGGAATTTTTTTCCTCCCCGTGGGCGCTGCCGAAAACTCCGCAATGGAGCAACTTTGCCGAAGCCTGGAACGAGGCTAATTTCGGTTCGTATTTCTTCAACAGTCTTTTCACCGTTCTGCTGACCCTCGCAATAACCCTGCTTATAGTCGGAGCCAACGCTTATGTTATCGCGAAATATAATAACCGCTTTATAAAGGGACTCGAAAAGTTTTATATGGTTGCTATGATGGTGCCTGCCGTGCTTATGCTTGTTCCGCTTTATTATTTCGCCGACTCTGCTAAAATGACCGACTCGCTTGTTTGGCTGTCTATCATTTATGCTATTCAGGGAATGCCGTTTTCGGTGTTTATGATGGCAGGCTTTGTCCGGGGAATACATAACGCGCTGCTTGAGGCGGCAACCATAGACGGCGCAAGCCAGTTTACAATATTCTTTAAAATTATAGTTCCGCTTTCCAAGCCGTCGCTTTTCGTTGTGGCGCTGCTTAATATTATGGGAACCTGGAACGAATATATAACGGCGCTGACCTTTATACGGGATAATACAAAATACACAATGGCAATAGGTCTTTCCTACCTCACAAATTCGGGAACCTACGATGTAAATTACGGCAGAACCTTTGCCGGTCTTACAATAGCCCTTGTTCCTATTCTGATAATCTATGCGATTTTCCAGAAGCCCCTGCAAAACGGAATGTCGTCGGGAGACGGGGTCAAGGGATAAATTTAAGAGAGGATTATGAGAATGATTAAAAAAGCATTACCATACTTGTTGTCCCTCGCAATTATTTTCAGTTCATTTGCCGCATTTCCGATTTCCGCGGCGGACAGCGGCTTAAAGCCGGCTGAAATCTCTGCTGCCTATACCTCGGACGGATGGTACAGAACATATCCCGGCAACAGCGCTGACACCGCTACGCGTTATATAGAAATTGCCGAGGACGGAGCGGACGATATCGGCTCGCTGCATTTTGTAAATTCGGGCAATCAGGGCGATATGCGCGTAAATATTGAAAAATATATTCCTGCCGGTAATTATACATTGTCGTTTAAAATCAAAGGGAATCGGGAATATCCTGACCAAAGCTTTTATTTTTCCGATTTTGTGAGCAGAGGCGATATAAATAAACGGGTACAGCTTATACCGAACAGCTACGGTTATTCCGGCTGGACTGAGATAACACGTTCTTTCACAAGCTACGGCGGCAATAATTATATATTTTTCTTCAGCCAATATAACGGAGATTCAAGTATCTATATCGATAATTTTAAGGTTTTGGACGCTGACGGCAATGATATGCTTGAGGGAGCAGGCAATTTCTGCGTTTCCGATTCAGGAAGCGGGGAAACAATCAAAATGCTCCAGCCGTATGACGATGTAAACGAGGAATATTGGTACAGAACATATCCCGGCGGAGCAGATACCGCTTCCCGCTATATAGAAATCGCAAAGGATGGAGCGGACGATATCGGCTCGCTGCATTTTATGAATTCAGGAACGAATCAGGGAGATATGCGTATAAATATCGCAAAAACGATCCCCGCCGGCAGCTATACGCTGAGCCTTAAACTGAAAGGCACCAGAAGCTCGTCGGATATGGCGTTTTACTTTTGCGATTACGCCCTGAGGGGGAGCACCGATAAGCGTATTGAGCTTATGAGCGGTGTTAATAGCTATTCAGACTGGACAAAAGTGACTTTCCCGTTTACAAGCGACGGAAGAAGCAACTATATAATTTTCTTCAGTCAGTATAACGGCAACTCAAATATTTATATCGATAATTTAAAAATACTTGACTCCGAAAGCAACGATGTTTTGGATGGCTTGGGCAACTTTGACCGTCTCGCCGAGGACTTCGGCGGTGAGGACCCGGTACCTGAGGATGTTCTCACTCTTTATGACAGTAAAACGGCAGGCGGCTGGTATAACTATTCCGAAACTGCGTTTACCAATCTGAGGAAAGCGGAAATTGTCGGTGACGGCTGCTTTGATAACGGCTCGCTCCATATTAAAAATACCGCGTCAGCCGGTGATATCCGCGTCTGCGTTAATAAGACCGTTCCTGCCGGAGAATATACCCTTAAAGTAAATGTAAAGGGTAAAAAGGGAGTTATAACCGAGGCGTTTTATTTCTCATCGCTGACCGATGCCGCTAACAGCTTTGAGCTGTTCCCGAAAAACAGCTTTTCCGATTGGACCGAGCTTTGCGGCAGCTTTAAAACAAACGGCGGCAATGATTTTATAATCTTTTTCAGTCAGTATAACGGGGCAAGCGATATTTATCTTGATAATCTGCGGGTTATAGATGAAAACGGCGTGGATATGCTCGGCGGTCTCGGAAGCTTTTCTTCAGAACCGCAAATCGGGGAGCAGACGTCGGTCAGAATGACTCCGCAGCTTAAATCCGGCGATGAGTCCGGGATTAAGGTTTCGATTGATGAGCGTTCTCTTATCGGACCTGTTACCGCAGCTGACGGCGCTGTTATTCTGAACGGCGAAATTAAGAACGGCATTGCGTTCAAGGCTGCTGCCGACGGAATTTTGAGTATAGACTATGCCGCCGCAGAGGGTGACGTGCTTTCTATTGACGGCGCTTTGTCCGATAATTATTACAAAAAGCATGTAGGACCGGTTTCCTTCAGATACAGCGGCGGAAAATGGAGAAATCTTTTGACCGCAAACGGAGCGGATTTCTATTTCTTTGAAACACTGATAGAAAACTGCGGCTTTACCGACGGAATAGACGGCTGGGAGCAAAATCCGAAGTCCGGCGTCGGCAGCGATACTGTTTTTCAGTATCAGGAGGGTTACGACGGCGCCTCTCTCGGCGTTAAGCATAATGCTGTATCCGGTGAGCTTACATATAAGGTCAGAACAAGCGACTATATTCCGGTGTCGGCAGGGGAGACATACCACCTGCGCCTTATGGTAAAAGCGACCGGCAGTATGCGTCTCGGAGCATCGCTCCGCGGAAACGGCAATTATACGGTTCCGGCGGAATCGGGACTTAACACCGTCGTAACCGGCGGTACCGACGGCTGGCAGCAGTTGAATTATACATTCACTCTGCCGGCTGACGATAAAGGGCTTACCGCCGTTAAGGTTCAGCTTGATAATCAGTTCTATTCCTCGGACGCTGAAATTCTTTACGATAATATAGCGTTTTACAGAGAATATCAGCCCGGAGACGTTACGGCTGACGGCGAGGTAGACATAAGAGATTTTGTCCGGTTTAAGAAAGCGGCTGCCGGAACAGCAGAATATGCCAGTCCCAACGCCGCCGACCTGAACGGCAACGGCTTTGTAAACATTATTGATTTTACAACCCTCAGACGCCGCCTTCTCGGACTTTCGGATTACGGCTCCGAACCGTACGTTGCGGTTGTTGCTCCTTACGATACCGTGTACCCGTACAACAGTATTGCAAAGGGCTATTTAACGGCAGAAAACGCCTCTGCCGAGGATTACGCATTTAAAATGACAGATTCGGCGCAGGATGTAAGGATTGTTCTTGAATGTCCGGTTGAAAATGCAAGCTTTAAGGTTGAATACGCAACAAAAGCCGATTACTCCGACGCCGTTGCGGTTAATACTTCCTCAAAGTCTGTCACGGTAAACAACCTTTACAGAAATACCGTTTATTATGTCCGCGTAACTGCTTACGCCAACGGATTTGTCAGAACCGATGAAAGCACCTTTAAAACAGCAGATATAGGTCCGCGCGTTATGACGGTCGGCGGAATTACCAATGTTCGTGACCTCGGCGGTTATGCAACCTCTTTCGGCAGAACAACGGTTCAGGGAATTGCATTCAGGGGAGCACAGCCGGATTTAAAGGGGAAATCGCTGCTTACCTCTCAGGGCGTCCGCGTTCTCGGCGAGGATATTGTCGTTAAGCTTGACCTTGACCTGCGTACCGCGAGCGAAAACGGAAATATGACCGCGAGCGTTATAAAATCGGCAGATTATCTTAATTGCCGTATAGGCTCTTACAGCGCCGCGTTTTCCGAGAATCAAAAGGAGCTTTTCTATAATGTTTTCGCCTCCTATGCGGATGTGAACAATTATCCTATTTATGTTCACTGCGTTTACGGCGCGGACAGAACCGGAACGGTATGCTATATTCTTAACGCTCTGCTCGGCGTTGACGAAAAAACGCTTATTCAGGATTATGAATATACAACGTTTTCGTATGCCGGTCTGCGTTCTTCCAAAAGCGACGATATGAAAGCATTTTTAAGCGCGTTTAATTCGCTGTCAGGAAAAACCGCTGCCGAAAAAGCGGAATCTTATTTACATTCCATCGGTATTACCGATGAGCAAATAGCGACTATCCGCGGTATATTCTTCGGTGATATTCCCGTAGGATAACGGCGGTGCCGCGCGCTGTGCGCTTAACGCAGCTATGCTGCGAAAATATAAAATCCGGCTGGAAGCCGAAAATAAGTTTGGAGGTTATTTTATGAAAAAAGCGTTTCCATTAAGAAAAAGGCTTTCCGCAGCGCTTGCGATTGTGCTATCGGTCGCTTGCTTTGCGGGAGCGGTCCCGGCGAATGCAACAGGTGAGTACTCATACAGTCCGGTTGGTAACTACGGTACTTTTGAGGACTATATGTGGGGCATTGTGGACGATAGCGATAAGGCTTACGAGCTGAGCTTTGCCGCAGTTGACGGTGAGGTTGGAATTCCGGTTGCTACAAAGACCGGCAGCGACAGCGCATCGCCCTGGGCTAAGCTCTATACCCGGAAGATTTCACTTACCGCCGGCGCTGAATATCAGGTTTCCTTTAAAATTAAAAGCGCAGATGTAAACACCAACAGCAGATTTAAGCTTTTCGGCGTTAAATATGCCGCTGACGGCACACTTCCGTCGGATCATAACATTACATTCAGCAATGTTAAAATCGACGGAAACAGCGCAGAGGAGGCGGCACTGTCTGAAAACTGGACAGATTATACCGCTGAATTTACGGTTGACTCAGCCGCTCCGTTAAATGAGTTCCGTATTTGGATTCCCGGCAATAAGGGTACTCAGATAACAGTTAAGAGCTTTGATGTAAAGCAGATTACCGAGCAGACGGTTTATAAAGACATTGCCTGTTTAGACGATGCCTGGAAGTTTACAGCGGAGGGAGGATATTCTCAGGGCTATAATAATGCCAATGAGGACGGCAGTAAAATTGAAATCGTTGAAGAAGGCTGCGATGATATTGGTGCAATACATTTCTATAAGGAAAATGCAAACCATAACGAAGCGCGCATATGCTTTAATATACAACATAGTCTGACATATACATATGAACTCGGCACGGAATTTGTTTTTGAGGCAAATGTTAAGGGTACTGTGGCTAATAACGGAGACAATTTCAAGTTTCTGTTAGGAGGAACACAACAGCCTTGGTTAAATGATGACGGAACGGAAGGCGATTGGGTATTTAGCTATTCCAAAGATGTAGATAACGGATGGACTACTATAAGGAAGAGCTTTAAACGCAATACCGCAGGTCATATTTATTTCACAATAAAAACCGGCGGATATACCGTGGCTGACTTATATATAGATAATATAAAAATTTATGTAAAGTCGGATGAAACAAAGACAAATTTGTTGTCTGGCGGCGATTTCTATAAAACCACTCCTGCAACAACACTTGACGGTTGGAAGCGTAACGAAGGTGCAAACCCGCTTTGGGCAAATGTCTATTATAATCCCGGTTATGATGATTTTAAGGTTGAAGTGGCAGACGAAGGCTGCAACAGCGGAGGCGCAGTACATTTTCTCAAGAAAAAAGCATATTTTTTCGATAATAATACAGGTGCAAAATCCGCCCGAATTGTAAACTTTGTCGATGCTGAAACTATGTCAAAATTCGACGTGGGAACAAAATTTGTTTTTAAAGCTGACTTCAAAGGCAGTGTAGCTGACGAAGATCCGCTGAAGGTTACTTTTGAAGGCAGCAGCGGAACATACACATGGGATGATACAGCCGGTCTTAATTACCATGACCTGAAAATTAACACATCCGGATGGGAAAGCAAAGAATTTGAATTTACTATGACCGAAAAGGGGCATATGTTCTTTGTTATAAGAACCGGCGGATTTTCAATAGCCGACCTGTATATTGATAATGTACAGATTTATGCTATAAATGACCCTGGAACCAATCTTATCTCTAACAGCACGTTCTGTGAGACAGAGTCGGTTGTAAGCGACAGCAGCGCTATCGACAACAGCGAGTTTAAGGTAACTAATATTCCGGGATACGATATAGGTATGCTGGCAAAAGACGGTACAAACGCTTATGCCGTTCCCGGCGGCTCACGTGATGGCTCGACTGCTTTGAAAATAACCTCAACCGGAGTTGAAGCTTATTTCCAGACCAAGGGTGACGAAACGTTTGACGATGATTTGTCAAAGGGAAAAATTGCGCTTGTTAAGGGAGATATTGCTGTTAAGGCAAGCGGATATTTCAAGGAGCTTGACGGCAGCAGCTCTAAGGCTGAGCCTAAGGTATGGTTCGGATTGGGTAAAAATTTGAAAATAGGCACCAAAACAGGCAGTTCGGTGGGCTCGCATTATAAGAGCCCAAGTGACCGTTATGATACCGAAGTATTTGAAACTCTTGCTGACGGCTGGGTAAGATTTGAAATGACCCTTAATGATACTCTCCTTAAAAAGGCTAACAGCTCATTATCCGATGTCGGACGTGTAAGAGTTATGTGCGGTGTTGACGCCGATGACAGCAAGACAACATACGGCGCGGCATTGTTTGACGACATTAAGGTTGAAATAATCTCGCAGTATGCCGCCGGAGATACCAACGGCGATGACAGCATAGATATCCGCGACCTCGTACATATGAAGCGTTATGCCGCCGGAGCGGTGAAGTTCACCGAAATGACCCGCGGCACATGGCTCTCCGATATCGGCTATGATGAAAGTCCCTCAGTTACAAACGAGCTTGTCGCTATGCGCAAATTCCTGGTAGGAGCTGCTTCTGAATACTGCAAATAAGCGGCTGACCGTAAAATTTTTTCAGACCGTTATCTTCTCCCGTAACAGGAGAAGCGGTGCGGCAGGAGCCGCCTTTATGCGGGAAGAAATGATGTTAATGTCAGGTATTTCTTCCTGATGTCCCATTTATAGGGCTGCCGAGTCAGGGTGGCGTTGCATTTATGCAATTAAACCTTGACAAGGCAGCCTTATTTAAGTTAAACTATTTGAATGGAAAATATACCTTGATTTTATTAAGGATGGGATAAATATGCAAAATAAATCAGAAAAATATAAAAGAGAACTGAAGCATACGCGTGCAGAACCGACGGCATTGGTTGAGGTCTGCGCGGAAAAAACAGCTTTTCAGGGCTGGGAGGTTAAAAAAATCTCCGATATTTCCTTTCCGCTGACTCTCGAAAAGGAGGAGCTTATAATTGATTTCGGAAATCATTATACCGGCTATCTCAATATCGAGCTTGAGGGAACACCAGAGCATATACCGGACTCTCCGACAAATATCGCCTTTTCCTTTGCAGAAATGCCGATAGAGCTTGCCGAAACAGCGAAGGACAGCGAAAATTCGCTTTCTGTCGGCTGGCTGCAAAACGATTTTAAAACAATAGCCTTTATGCCTTATAAGGGCAGTCTTGAGAGACGCTATTCGTTTAGATATTTGAAGCTGAGACGGACGGACTCGGTGCGTTTTTCAATAAGAATAACCGCACTTTATATTGACGCTGTTTCGGCGGTAAGCCTTAAAGACGCGTTGCCGCTTGAAGCTGATGATGCCGAGCTTGCCGCAATCGACCGCATATGCGTTAATACTCTTAAGGAATGTGAACAGGATGTTTTTGAGGACGGTCCTAAGCGCGACCGCCGTCTCTGGATAGGGGATTTGCGCTTGCAGGCGTTAGTAGATTACGTTACGTTCCGCAATATTGACCTTATAAAACGCTGTGTCTATCTTTTTGCCGAGCATCGCAACGATAAAGGACTTGTGGCTCCATGCGTTTTTCCCGATACTCCGCCTTATGCCGACCAATGGATTTTTCTTGATTATTCACTTTGCATCATACTGTGCCTTGCTGATTACCTTGAAAACACAGGAGACCGTTCTCTGCCTGAGGAGCTTTACGGTATCGCATTGAAGCAGGTTGAATATACCGACAGTGTTTTTGACCGCAGAAGCGGCAGAATAAACGAGGGATTTTTTATAGACCACGGTAATTACGACCGCAGCACGGCAGCTCTCGGATATTTTGCTTATGTGCTGCGAAGTATGATTGATTTGTCCGAAAAGCTCGGTAAACCGACCGGGAAATTCAGAGAAATCCTTGCCGATGTCAATTCTGCGCTGCTTTCAAAAAGAAACGCCGAAACCGGACTTTTTGAAGCGGAAAACGGTGAAATTTCCTGGCAGTCGCAGGTATGGGCGGCGCTTTCGGGCGCGCTTGATACCGCTGCGGCGCGTGTTCTGCTTGAAAAAACCGCTGAATATAACCCTGAAATACATATGTCCTCTCCGTTTATGACTCATTATTATTTAGAGGCTCTTTGCTCCTGCAATGAAGAGAAAAAGGCGTTTGAATATATTAAAAGCTACTGGGGAGCCATAATAAACGCAGGCTTTGACTGCTGCCCGGAATGCTTTGATATAACAAATGATAGGGTAACGCCGTATTCCAATCCGGTGCTTAACAGCGCCTGCCATGCCTGGAGCTGTACTCCGAGCCTATGGATAAGAAAATTCAGCGGGAAAATATAAATTTTATCTAACGGTATGGGGAAAAAGCAAATGAATAAAATTTACAGTTATAATAAGGACAGACTTCCGCGGCCTGTCCTTTCGGAGCACTCAGAATGGATAGAGCTTTATGACTGCGCCTGGAAAACCGCATTTAAAAATATCGATTATATCAATAAGCCGAACTGGAAACCTCAGCTTACCTGCTATCCGGGAATAGGGGTAATCTGGCAATGGGATTCCTGCTTTATGACTCTTATTACCAATTATTCCAACGGTGAGCTTTCGGCGTTTAATAACCTTGATAATCTTTACCGTCTTCAGCGTCCGCAGGACGGATATATTTCAATGGCTTACAGGATAGAGAGCGAATCCGAGGCATATGATAAGGGAAGAATAAATCCTCCGCTTTATGCCTGGGCGGAATGGGAGCATTATGCCGTTACAGGCGACAGCTCGCGCTTTGAAACGGTGCTGCCGAAAATCGAGGCGCTGTATTGCTATATTGAAAAGAACCACAGGCGCTCATCCGGACTTTACTGGTTTAACGATACCGGGTCGTCCGGAATGGATAATTCTCCGAGAGGGGAGTATCCGTCGGCAAATCTTGACGGCAGCGGAGTGTGTCATATCGACCTTGCCTGTCAGCAGTCCCTGAGTGCTGCGGCGCTCGGCAATATGTTTTCAGTAACCGGAGATACCGAAAAAGCTGAATATTACAGGCAGGAGAACAAACGAATAAACTCTCTTATAAATAGGTATCACTGGAACGAAAAAACAGGCTTTTATTATGACTTTTTCAGCCGCTCGGAGGCGGAGCAGAGGGTTAAGCTTATAAATACGAAAACGGTTGCCGCCGCATGGACTATGCTTTGCGGCGCTGCTGAGGGAGAGCGCTTTAATAGAGTTCTTGAGCATTTTATGAACCCTGATGAATTTAATACGCTGATACCGTTTGCCTCGCTTTCGCGGGATGATTTGAACTATGACCCCAAGGGCGGATATTGGCTCGGAGGGGCTTGGCCGCCCGTCGATTATGTTATTCTCAGAGCTATGGAAAATCACGGTTTCGGCGAAATTGCGAAAAACGCGGCGGAAAAGATACTGGGCGGAATGTATCGGGTTTACAGCAGCTCGGAATACGGCGGGATATGGGAAACCTACTCTCCTGAGGAATATAAGCCGGCAACAACCGAAAACGGTGAATTGTGCAAATCCGATTTTGTCGGCTGGGGAGGCCTTATTCCGGTAACATCGCTTATCGAAAACGTAATAGGCTTTAAATTCGACGCTCCTGCAAATACGGTTGAATTTAATATTTCCGGCAGAGGGGATATCGGTATTGAAAATATGATTTTTGCCGGAGGGAAAATTTCCATCGTCGTAAGAGGATATGATCCGTCTGTCGGCAGCGGAAGGCTGCATATAAGTACGGAAAACCCGTTTGTTTTAAAGCTGAACCTTTCGTCCGGAAAATCAGCTGAAATTAAGGTAAACCCTAGCGAGAGCGTAATCAAATTATAAATGACTTAATTAGGATACAGCAAACGTCACCCAAGACCTTTTGGTTTTGGGTGACGTTTGCTGTACTTGTTAAAATCCTTAAAGAATAAATTTATCGTGAACTGCCTGAACCGCCTGATCGGCGTATTTTTCTTCTATAAGAACCGACGCTTTAATTTCGCTTGTCGATATCATCTGAATATTTATTCCTGCGTCGTAAAGAGCCTCGAACATTTTTGAGGCGATGCCGGGATGGCTTTCCATACCCGCGCCGACTATTGAAATTTTTGCGCAGCTTGTATCGGTTACTATCTGATTGAAGTCTAAGATTCCGCTGATCGACTCTATCGCCTCAACAGCGTCCTTCTCCTGGTCGAGCGGCACGGTAAAGGTTATATCCTTCGTTCCGTCTCTGCCGACCGACTGAAGTATTATATCAACGTTTATTTTATATTGCGCAAGCTTGTTGAACAGCTTGAAGGCTATTCCCGGCGTGTCCTTGAGTCCTATAACCGATATGCGCGCTACGTTAGTGTCCTTGGCAACGCCCCTGATAAGAGTCTTTTCCATTTTTACCGTCTCCTTAACTATTGTTCCGGGCTTGTGCTCCAAACTTGAAAGAACCTCAAGCTCAACATTATATTTCTTAGCCATTTCAACCGAACGGTTATTCAGCACCTGCGCGCCGAGCGACGCAAGCTCAAGCATTTCGTCGTATGCGATAATATCAATTTTTTTCGCGGTTTTGACCTTTCGCGGGTCGGCTGTGTAAACTCCGTCAACATCGGTATATATCTGGCAGCGGTCCGCTTTCATAGCCGCCGCTATCGCAACCGCGCTCGTGTCTGAGCCGCCGCGGCCGAGGGTTGTAAGGTCATCGTATTTATTAAGCCCCTGGAAGCCTGCGACTATTATGATATTATGCTTTGAAAGCTCGGATTTCATCCGTTCGGTGTCTATGCTGTGTATTCTTGCAATGCCGTGGTGCGAGTCGGTATAAAAGCCTGCCTGCCAGCCGAGAAGCGATATAACCGGACATCCGAGCTTTTCAACCGCCATTGCAAGCAGCGCTATCGACATTTCCTCTCCTGCGGCAAGCAGCATATCCATTTCGCGCTTTGAACCGCCCTCAGGGTTAATTTCCTTCGCCTTGGCTATAAGCTCGTCGGTCGTGTCGCCCTGCGCCGAAACAACAACAATAACGTCGTTTCCTTTTTTGTAATCGTCAATTATTATGCCGGCAACATTGAATATGCGCTCGGCATTCGCAACGGATGAGCCGCCGAATTTTTTAACTATCAGTGCCATATATTAAAACCTCCGTTTTCCTTTAGGAAAGAGTGTGCATTACTTTTATGCTGTCGGCTTTGATTGAGGAAATACGCTCCCTTAACTGACTTTCAAGCCCCTCGTCGGTTATAAAAGCTATTTCGCCGCTGCGGCTGTTCTTGATTATGCCGTCCAAATCGGGGAACGCAACGGCAGAGCTTTCTATAAGTGAATCGTAGTCCGAGCTTTTAGCGTAAACATAAAGCCTTACTCTCAGGTCTGCCTCGGTAACATAGTCCGGACTGCCATCCTCCCAGAAAAGATATTTTCTGGCTGTAAGGTGCTTTGCGCAGTCAATAACGTCGGCAACAACGGCGCTTGCCGTCGGAGCTTTTCCTGCGCCTCTGCCGTAAAACATAACGTCGCCGGTTTCGTCTCCGTTGACCATTATCGCGTTGAAAACTCCGTTTACATCGGATAAAATATTTTCCCGGCTTACAAGCGTCGGGCGAACCGAGGCGCAGATTTTGCCGCTTTCGAGCTTTTGCGCTCTGCCTATAAGCTTTATAACATAGCCTAAGCTGTCGGCGTATTCAACGTCGGTTGCCGTAATTCCGGTTATGCCTTCGGTTTTTACCTGTTCGGGATATACGTGCCTTCCAAAACCGAGAGAAGCGAGAATACATATTTTGCGGCAGGCGTCGTGACCCTCAATATCAGCAGTCGGGTCCTTTTCGGCATAACCCTTTTCCTGCGCCAGCCGTAAAGCGTCGTCAAAGCTCATGTTTTCCACTATCATTTTATTCAAAATGTAGTTTGTAGTTCCGTTCAGTATTCCGGTAACGGATTTGATTTCATTTGCGGCGAGACATTGCGCCATAGGCCGCAAAATCGGAATACCTCCTCCGACGCTCGCCTCAAACAGGAAATTGACATTATTTTCGGCGGCGATTGCGAGCAGCTCCGCGCCCTTTGCCGCAACAAGCTCCTTATTTGAGGTAACAACGCTCTTTCCTGCTTTTAACAGCGCCTTTTCAAAGCTGTAAGCAGGTTCTGTTCCTCCCATAGCCTCGGCAACTATTTTAATTTCCGGATCGTTTAGTATCGTATTAAAATCCTTTATAAACTTATCGGAATAGTCAAGCTGAGGAAAATCGCGCAGGTCGAGAATATATTTAACCTCAAGCTCATCCTTTATATGCTCTTTTATGCGGTCGGGATGCTTTATAAGTATTTCGGCAACTCCCGAGCCTACAACCCCGTGTCCCATTATTGCTGCATAAACCATTGTTTAAACCTCCTATACTGTTCTGACCGATATAACGCCGTCGGTTTGTCTTAACAGCTCAAGCATCCTATCGGCTGAAATGCGCATATGTCCGGCGTCGATAGTCAGCGAAACGGCGGCAATTCCGTCAACCGGCTTGCCCTGATTTACCGTTACCAGATTAGCTCCGTTTTCGTAAAGAACGGTCGTCATTGCTGAAAAAACACCCGCCTTATCCGAAAGGGAAACACTCAGATTTATGTTGCTTTCATTTTCTGCCGAGCCCGGAAAAACGCAGTCGCGGTATTTGTAAAACGCGCTGCGGGAAATACCTGCCTCCCGGATTGCCTGAGTTGCATTTGCGGCTTTTCCCTCCGCTAACAGCTGCTTTGCAAGCAGAACTCCGGCAAAAACCGGCGGCAGCGCCTTTTTGCTTACCAATACAAACTCGCTGTTTTGCATAACTGTCCTCCATAGACGAACGATTGTATTTAATTATAATACACTTTTTCAAAATAATCAACGAAAAAATTGCGGTTTTTTTGGAAATAGTAATATTATATGAGCATTGCATAAAAGCAGTTAAAGGCGGGGATAAAAATTGGATTATGAGACTAAGAAGGTTTTTCTTGTTAATATTGCGGTTTTGCTGGTAGGCGCCGCGGCTGTATGGATAACCGTAAAATTTCTTATAGGCTATCTTCTGCCGTTCGTTATCGGCGTAGTCCTCGCCGCCGCCGTTAAGCGGCCTGCCAGATATCTTGCAGGAAAATCAAAGATAGGAGCGGGAGTATGGTCGGTGTCGCTGGTGGTGCTGCTTTATCTTATATGCGCGTCGCTGCTTGCGCTTGCGGTTTGGCAGGCGGTTTCTCAGGCAGGGAGACTGACCGAGGTTCTTCCCGGGTATATCGAAAAGCTGGACAGTTTTACGGACAATCTCGGAAAATGGTTTGCCGCCCGCTGTAACCGGCTTCCCGATAAAACCGGCGCGGCGATTTTATCCGCCTTTGACAGCGCGGTTGACCGTGCGGTTAAGTTCGCCAGCAGTTTTCTGACCGACGGCGTCGCGGCGATTGCAGGTAAGCTGCCGTCCGTTTTATTCAGCGCTGTTATAACCGTGGTTGCAAGCTGTTATATAGCGCTTGATTCCGAACATCTTATACGTTTTGCAAAGGCGCTTCTTCCGGTGCGCGTATGTGAACGCATTATCCGTATACGCGATATTTTCAGGGATAATATTTTTAAATATATTTTAGGTTATATTCTGCTTTCACTCATAGCGTTTGCCGAGCTGCTTATAGGTTTTTTCCTGCTTCGTATAAGATATGCGGTATTGCTTGCCGCGCTTACGGCATTTGTTGATTTGCTGCCGGTTTTCGGAACGGGAACGGTGCTGATTCCCTGGGCTGTCATTGATATTATCTCCGGAAACCGTTCCCAGGCGATAGGTCTGCTCGTTATATATGCGGTGATATCGGTCGTGCGTTATTTTGCAGAGCCGCATATAGTAGGGAAAAGGGTAGGGGTTGACCCCCTGATAACCCTTATAGCGATGGTTGTAGGGCTTCGGATAGGCGGTCTTGCCGGACTGCTGATACTTCCGATTGCCTGCGTTGTTACAATTCAGTATTATAAGCGCCAGATAGCCGAGGAGAACAATATCCCGCCGTCAGCATAGTATGGTATAAAGTATAGACAAAGCAATCAGGATATTATAGCTTTCAAAGACTATTGTATCCTGAGTGTTTTGTCTGGGAGTGTGGTAATATGAGCAAATACCGCTTTACAACCGGTACTGTTACCTATGCCATCAAGGGGAGAGACCTGCTCAGACATCACGGCTATAAGGTACGTATGGAACGCGTTACCTCCGGCATCGGAAAGGCAGGCTGCGGGTACAGTCTTGTTATAGAGGGTGACGCCGAAGCGGCGGAAAGGCTTCTTCGCGGAGCAGATGTAAAGCTCCTTGAAATAAATAAATTAAGCTGACGGAGCGTTTTCGTTATGATATATCTTGATAATGCCGCCACAACCGGAAGAAAGCCGGAAACGGTTATAAGGGCGGTTAATACAGCTTTGCGCGAATACAGCGCAAATCCCGGCAGGAGCGGTCACCGCGCTTCGGAACGAACCGCACTCGCGGTTTATTCGGCGAGGGAAAAGGCGGCGCAGATGTTCGGTGCGTCAGGCGCAGAAAACGTTGTTTTCACTTCCGGCTGTACTCATAGCATAAACGCCGTTGTTAAGGGAGTGCTGCAAAGCGGCGACCGGGTTATCATATCAGACCTTGAGCATAATTCGGTTCTCAGACCCTTATATCGCATAGGCGCACAAACGGACATAGCACAGGTATCGTTTACAGATGATAATTTAACAGTTGAAGGCTTTCGCCGCCTGATACGCCCGGATACTAAGATGATTTTTGTAACCGGTGCTTCAAACGTTGTCGGAAAATGCCTGCCGATTTCCCAAATTGCAGAGCTTTGCCGTGAAAACGGTCTGCTTTTCGGGGTGGATGCCGCGCAGTCTGCCGGAGTTGTTTCGATAAATATGGAGCGTGACGGAATTGATTTTCTCTGTATCGCGCCGCATAA
The DNA here is from genome assembly GCA_934477125.1 of uncultured Eubacteriales bacterium. Lineage (GTDB taxonomy): Bacteria > Bacillota > Clostridia > Oscillospirales > Acutalibacteraceae > UBA737. The sequence goes on from CAKSOL010000002.1 coordinate 89,100, forward strand.
GGGACTGTATGCTCCTATGGGCGTTGGAATACTGATAGCGCGTAAACCGATACCGTATACGCTGATAGAGGGCGGAACCGGTACAAATTCCGAAAGTCCTATGCAGCCTGATTTTCTTCCCGAACGGCTTGAAAGCGGAACGGTTAATGTTCCCGGAATTTTGGGAGCCGCCGCCGGAATTGACTTCGTTAAAAAAATCGGGCAGGAGAATATTCACCGCCGAGAAATGAATCTTACAAGGCGCGCATACCGCGCTCTTGAAAAAATACCGCGGGTAATACTTTATACGCCTATGCCGGATATACAAGGGTGGACGCCTGTACTGTCCTTTAATATCGACGGTCTGCCGAGCTTTGAAACGGCAGCTCAGCTCGGACGGCAGGGAATAGCGGTGCGCGCGGGACTCCACTGCGCGCCCGGAGCGCATAGAAAGCTCGGAACTCTGGAAACCGGAACGGTTAGAATTTGCCCGTCGGTATTTACAACGGAAAACGAAATAGATTACTTTATAAACTGCGTTAAAAAAATTGCAAAATAAACAGCGGGCTGTAAAACAAAAGTTTTACAGCCCGCTTCTGCGGTTTAACGCTTATTTTTTCTGCGGAAAAGCTCTGCGGCAGCAACAGCCGCGAGACAGCCTGCCGCATCGGCAGCAAGCAGTATATCGCGCGTGTGCCTTGAAACACCCGATGCGAAAAATTCAAGTATAAGCTGCGGAATACACAGCAGTATAAGCGCCGCAATAAATAATATCCGGTGAACCGATTTGTCAGAAAAAGTCATTCAGAATTATCCTTTCGGGCGATTAGCCTCCGAGATATGCTTTCTTTATCGATTCGCTTGCCGCAAGCTCCTTGCCCGTTCCCGAAAGGGTTATTCTTCCGGATTCGAGAACATAAGCCCTGTCAGCGATGCCGAGCGCCATTTCGGCGTTTTGCTCAACAAGGAGAATGGTCGTACCGGCGCGGTGCAGCTCCTTGATAATATCGAATATCTGCTGAACGAGGATAGGCGCCAAGCCCATTGACGGCTCATCAAGCATAAGGAGCTTCGGATGGCTCATAAGCGCCCGACCCATGGCGAGCATTTGCTGTTCGCCTCCGGAAAGGGTACCGGCTATCTGGTTTTTGCGGTGCTTCAGCCGCGGAAAACGCTCGTAAACATCCTGTAACGTGAGCTTCATATCCTGCGGATGAGTGTATGCTCCCATTTCAAGATTTTCCTGAACGGTCATCTGAAGAAATACGCGCCGTCCCTCCGGAACATGAGCCAGACCCTTTGAAACGAGAGAATGAGCCTCGCTGTGGGTTATGTCCTCATTCATAAGGGTGATTGACCCTGTTTTTGTGCGGAGAAGTCCCGAAATGGTTTTCAGCGTTGTCGATTTTCCGGCGCCGTTTGCTCCTATCAGCGCAACTATTTCATCCTGATAAACCTCAAGCGAAATTCCTTTAAGCGCGTGAATATTTCCGTAATATACATTCAGCTCCTCAGCCTTCAGCATAGGCTCGGTTTTAGGGTCAAACGCTATATCAACCTTCTTTGCCATCGTTCTCCGCCTCCTTTTTCTTTCCGAGATATGCCTCGATAACCTTCGGATTGTTTTTGATTTCATCGGGCGAACCCTTTGCAATCATTTTGCCGTGGTCAAGAACGCAGATGCCCTCGCAGATACCCATAACAAGACTCATATCATGCTCAATAAGCAGTATTGCAATGCCGAAGGTATCGCGTATGCGGCGGATATTGTTCATAAGCTCCGAGGTTTCCGACGGATTCATACCTGCCGCCGGCTCGTCCAATAAGATAATTCCCGGATTTGTTGCCAGCGCTCTTACGATTTCAAGCCTGCGCTGTGCGCCGTAGGGCAGAGAACCTGCCTGAGCGTTTGCAAGGTCAGCCATTGAAAAGAAATCAAGCAGCTCCAGCGCGCGCTCGTTTGCCGCCTTTTCCGCCTTGCGGTAGCCGAACAGATGAGTAAAGCTCGGAAGCAATCCCTCTTTTATCGAATTATGCAGACCGACCTTAACGTTATCCAGAACCGAAAGGGCGGAGAAAAGGCGGATATTCTGAAAGGTTCTTGCAATTCCCATCCGGTTTACCTGCGCGGTGCTTTTTCCGGCGGTTGAAACTCCGTCAAGCATTATTGTTCCGCGGGTTGGCTGATAAACGTTTGTAAGAAGATTGAAAACGGTTGTTTTTCCTGCTCCGTTTGGTCCGATAAGACCTGCGATTTCGGTTCTGCCGACAGTTATGGAAAGCTCGTCAACAGCGGTAAGCCCTCCGAAATCTATTCCTAAATGATGCGTTTCGAGAATGGGGGTTTTATCAACATCCCGCTCAGGAATTATTCCGCTGCTCGGAATAGGAACCATTTTAGAATTATTCATTGCTTTCCGCCTCCCTTTGCTTTCCGCCGTCTGAACCGCCACTATTTTTCCCGGAGAAAATATTTCCGAAAAGCTTCTTTATGGCTCCGGTTATATTTTTCAGGAATAAGGTGGCTTGTTTATTGTTTGTTATGAGCATAACCGCTATAAGTATTATAGCGTATATAAGCATACGGTAGTCCGCAAATTCGCGCAGCAGCTCCGGCAGCATATAAAGAACGGTTGTTGCAATAATTGAACCTGTTATATTGCCCATTCCGCCGAGAACAACGAAAACGAGAACGAGAATAGAGGTGTTGAAGTCGAACTTTTTAGCCGCTATCATAGAGAAGTTCATTGCATAATATGCGCCCGCCGCTCCCGCAAGAGCCGCCGAGGTTATAAAGGCAACGAGCTTATAGCGCGTTATTCCTATTCCGACAGATTCGGCTGCTATCCTGTTGTCACGGATAGCTTTTATAGCTCTGCCGGAACGGCTGTTGATTAGATTGAGAACGATAAAAAGCGTAATTAAAATCAGAACAACACCCGATGTAAACGAAGAAATCCGCTCTATGCCGAGCGCGCCCTGAGGTCCGTTTATTATAACCTTGCCATTTTTCATACCGAGCGAGGCAATATCCTTCATTCCGATATGAAGTCCGCGTCCGTCAAGACCTACATACAGGCAGTTGATAAGGTTTTTGATTATTTCTCCGAAAGCAAGTGTTACTATCGCGAGATAGTCTCCGCGCAGTCTTAAAATCGGAAGTCCTACAAGCAGACCGACAATTCCGGCAAAAATTGCTCCGACAACGATAGAAATAGCGAGACGCAGGGGGGCAAAGCTGATGGAATCAGCAAGCTGAGCCGATATAATAACGCCCGAAAATGCTCCTACGCTCATAAATCCTGCGTGACCGAGGCTCAGCTCTCCGAGAATTCCGACTGTAAGATTAAGCGAAATTGCCATCACAATGTACGCGCAGATAGGAACAAGCTGACCGCTTATTGCGTTGGTAAGCATACCTGCCGACTGAAGCGGCATTATAATTGCAAATGCAGCGATAACAATGGCGTATGAAATAAGCCCCGAAATGGTGTTTTTATTAAGTCTTGAATTTTTAAACATACCGCACCTCACACCTTCTCGCTTATTTTCTTGCCGAGAAGTCCCGTAGGCTTCACGAGAAGTACGATAATAAGTACTGCGAAAACTATTGCATCCGAAAGCTGGGTAGAAATATAAGCCTTACTGAACGATTCAATAATTCCAAGCAGTATTCCGCCGAGCATTGCGCCGGGGATTGAGCCTATGCCGCCGAAAACCGCAGCGGTAAACGCCTTGATTCCGGGCATTGCGCCGGTTGTCGGCTGAACTATCGGATAGCATGAGCAAAGCAGAACTCCGGCAATAGCGGCAAGAGCGCTGCCTATTGCAAAGGTTACGGAAATAGTTACATTAACGTTTATTCCCATAAGCTCGGCTGCTCCCTTATCCTCGGATACCGCGCGCATCGCCTTGCCCATCTTGCTGTGCCTTGTGAAAACGGTAAGACCTATCATAACAACTATACATACGACTATTGTAAGCAAAGTCGCCCATGTGATAACAAGCTTGCCGTCAAAAAGCCGGATGGACGGGAGATCGATTATCTTCGGGAATGAACGCGGGTTGCTGCCCCAAAGCAGCAGCGCCATATTCTGAAGAAAATAGCTGACGCCTATGGCGGTTATAAGTACTGCCAGCGAGGACGCCTGCCTTAAAGGACGGTAGGCGAGAGCCTCAATTATAATTCCGAGCAGCGTACAGACAAGCATTGCAAGTATAACAGCCACAATCGGGGGCAGCTTGAGAGACGTTATAGCGAGCATAGCCGAGTATGCTCCGACCATAATAACATCACCGTGGGCAAAGTTCAGCATTTTAGCAATGCCGTAGACCATTGTATAACCGAGAGCAATGATCGCGTACACGCTTCCGAGACTGATACCGTTTATGAGGTTTGACAGTAAATTCACAAGGGTACACCTCTGTTCCTTTGACCGCAGACCGTCCGGACAGCCGTTTTGTGCGCCCTGTTTGATGTGCGGTTAAAATAATTTATTATTCCTTGAGGGTTACAATATTCTAAATAACGAAAAAAGGGGTGAAATTTTACCCCTTTTCTCGCAATTATAATTTATACTTCCGAATAAAACGGATATGAATTACATTCCGACGTATGCGCCGTCTTTGATAACAACGGCCTTAGGAGCCTTGGAAACCTCGCCGGTATCGCTCCAGGTAATAGCGGTATCACTGGTAAGACCGGTGAACGAGAAGTCGCCGTTAAATACCTCCTGAAGCTTGTCGCTTATGTCGGAAGCGCTCATACCGGAGGTTACGCCGGCTTTCTTGCAAGCCTCATAAAGAGCGTAAATGCAGTCATATGCGTCCGCAGCGAACTGATTCGGAGTGTCGCCGAATTTCTCTTTGTATTTCTTTACAAAGCTCTGCGTTTTCTCGTCCTGGGCGTCCGCAGCAAACGGAGTCAGGAGCATAACGCCCTCGGCAAGAGAGGTGTCAAAGTTTTTAAGGGTTAAGATACCGTCCATACCGTCAACACCGAAGAACTTCGGAGAATAACCGACATTTTTTGCCTCAATGAGAATCTGAGAAGCGGGAGTGTAGTAGATGGGCAGGAAAATGAGGTCGGCATTTGCATTCTTGCAGGCGGCAACCTGAGTTTTGAAATCGGTTGTATCGTCGCTTGTGAAAGCCTCCTCGGCAACTATCTCAAGCTTGAGCTTCTGAGCCTCGCTCTTGAATTTCTGATAAATACCGGTTGAATAAGCGTCAGCGCTGTTGTAAATGATACCGATTTTGGTTCCGAGCTTCTGCTCGCTGATGTATTCTGCCGATGCGGAGCCTTGGTTCGGGTCGGTAAAGCACATCTGGAAAACGTTTGATTTACGTGCGCTTGAAACATTGCCGCTTGTGTCCGGCTGACCGCCTATAACGTCGGTAGAGGAGGCGGAGGGAGTAAGCTGGAAAATGTTATCTTCATTTGTTTTTGCGGAAACCGCAATGCAGGGACCGGTTGTTACGGTACCCATAAGAATCTGCATACCCCAGTCCTTTAAAGCATTGTATGCGTTGACCGACTTTTCAGCGTCGTGCTCGTCGTCCTGGAATTTAAATTCAAATTTCAGGTCGCCCTTGGCATTGATTTCCTCAACGGCGATTTCTGCCGCATTCTTAACGGCATTGCCGTATATCGCGGCGCCGCCCGTCGTCGGCCCGATACCGCCGATTTTTATGGCATCGCCTGAGGAGCCGCTTTTACTGCCGCAGCCTGCAAACGCCGTCATTATCATAACAACTGCAAGTACGACCGCGGAAAACTTTAATGTGCGTTTCATACTTAATTACCTCTTTCTTCATAAAGCCATCGTTCCGCCGCAATAACAGGCTGCTCACGCCTTTTAATACTTTGGAATGAACACTTTATTAAAAATTTGTAAATATAATATCATTTTTGTACCGCCGTGTCAAGAAAAGTTCGAAAAAAGTTGACGGAAAACGACGTTTTCTATGTTTTACATAAAAATGCGCATTTTTGCATTTAAGAATACCGCATTTTGCAGACTGAAAAACGCGTAATTTTCGATTTTTCAAAAAATCAAATGCAAAAATTCTCTATATTATAGGAATTATGCGCGTATGTACGCGCTGATTATTATGTAATCCGCACATAATGTTATTTTGCACAAAACCTCTGCACAGGATGCAAATTTATGCACGTATGCAGAAAAAATCAATAAATTTGCAAAAAGCACTTGCATAAATATGAGTTTTATGCTATTATTTTGGCATAGAAATTCATTTTATGCGTTATTTTTGCATATAGGAGGAAACAAAAATGGATAAATCAAATATTAAAAAAGTAGTGCTTGCATATTCCGGAGGTCTGGATACCTCAATAATCATCCCCTGGCTCAAGGAAAACTACAATAATCCTGAGATTATTGCCGTTTCCGGAAACGTCGGTCAGGCGAGCGAGCTTGAGGGACTTGAGGAAAAGGCTCTTAAAACCGGTGCTTCAAAGGTTTATATCGAGGACCTTACCGAGGAATTTTTAACCGATTATGTTTTTCCCTGTGTTGCCGCCGGTGCGCTTTATGAGGATTATATGCTCGGAACGGCGTTTGCCCGTCCTCCGATAGCGAAAAGACTTGCCGAGATAGCGATTGCCGAGGGAGCGGACGCTATCTGCCACGGCTGTACCGGAAAGGGAAATGACCAGGTGCGTTTTGAGCTTGCGATAAAGGCATTTGCACCGGATATGCCGATAATCGCGCCCTGGAGGGAATGGAACATCAAATCTCGCGAGGAGGAAATCGAATATGCCGAAGCGCATAATATTCCGCTTAAAATAAGCCGCGAGACCAACTATTCAAAGGATAAGAATATATGGCATCTTTCTCATGAGGGACTTGATTTGGAGGACCCGAAAAACGAGCCGCAGTATAATAAGCCCGGCTTCCTCGAAATGGGAGTTTCTCCGGAGCAGGCGCCCGATAAGCCGACATATGTTACCGTTCATTTCGAGCAGGGTATGCCTATTGCGGTTGACGGCAAGAAAATGGGGGCGGTCGAGCTGGTTGAGACCCTTAATAAGTTAGGCGGAGAAAACGGTATAGGACTTCTGGATATCGTTGAAAACAGGCTTGTTGGTATGAAGTGCCGCGGAGTATATGAAACTCCCGGCGGAGCTATCCTTTATAAGGCTCACAGCGTTTTGGAGAGCATTTGCCTTGATAAGGAAACAGCTCATTATAAATCGCTTGTGGCGCAAAAGCTTGCGGAGCTTGTTTATAACGCTCAATGGTTTACTCCGCTTACCGAAGCGATACTTTCATTTGTTGTTACCACTCAAAAGACCGTTACCGGCGACGTTACATTAAAGCTCTATAAGGGAAATATGATAAACGCGGGCGTTTCCTCGCCGTATTCGCTCTATGATCCGGAGATTGCAACCTTTGACGAGGATAATGTTTACAATCAGGCGGATTCTGCCGGATTTATCAACCTTTACGGACTTCCGACAAAGGTATACGCCAAAATGAAAGCAAAAAACGGTCTTAACTGATTTCGGGAGTTGTTTTGATGGAAAAAATGTGGGCCGGGCGCTTTCATAAGGCGCTCGATAAACAGGCGGACGATTTCAATTCGTCAATACATTTCGATAAAAGAATGTATAAAGAGGATATAAGCGGCTCTGTTATGCACGCCAAAATGCTCGGCGATAAAAAAATAATTTCCGAAGCAGAAAAGGCGGAAATTATAAAGGGTCTCGGTCAGATATTGACCGGCCTTGAAAACGGTGACATTCAGTTTGATATGAATGCCGAGGATATACATATGTTTATCGAATCGGAGCTTACGAAAAGAATTGGCGAGCCGGGGAAAAAGCTTCATACCGCCCGCAGCCGTAACGACCAGGTGGCGCTTGATATAAGAATGTATCTTGCGAATGAATGTGAAACGATAGGCGGACTGATATTAAAGCTTATAGCGGTGATAACCGAAAAGGCAAAGGAAACCGCAGACGCTATAATGCCCGGATATACCCATTTGCAGCGCGCACAGCCAATAACCTTTGCCCATCATATTCTGACGTATGCATTTATGCTGAAACGCGATTTCGACCGAATTGCCGACGCCGAAAAAAGAATGCTCAGCCAATGCCCGATAGGCTCCTGCGCGCTTGCGGGAACGACATACGATACCGACCGCTGCTTTGAGGCGGAGCATTTGGGCTTTTCGGGAATTTCTCTCAACAGTATCGATGGCGTTTCCGACAGGGATTTCTGCCTGGAGCTTTTAAGCGCATTTTCCATTCTGATGATGCACCTTTCGCGCTTTTCCGAGGAAATAATTCTCTGGTCAAGCTGGGAGTTTAAATTTATTGAGCTGGACGACAGCTATACTACCGGTTCGAGCATTATGCCTCAGAAAAAGAATCCCGATATGGCGGAGCTTGTCAGAGGGAAAACCGGCAGGGTCTACGGCGACCTTATGGCTCTGCTTACAACTCTCAAGGGCTTGCCGCTTGCCTATAATAAGGATATGCAGGAGGATAAGGAGGCGGTTTTCGATGCGGTTGATACCGTCTGCCGCTGCCTTGAGATATTTGCGCCTATGGTAGCAACTATGAAGGTTCTGCCTGATAATATGTATAAGGCAGCGCAGAACGGCTTTATAAATGCTACCGACCTTGCGGATTATCTTGTTAAAAAGGGAGTGCCTTTCAGAACGGCATATAAAAAGGTCGGAGAAACCGTTGCCTACTGCATAGAAAACGGACTTGTTCTCGAAACGGTTCCGATAGAGAAATACAAGGAGCTTGATTCTCATTTCGATACCGACCTTTACGGTGAAATTTCGCTTGAGACCTGCGTTTCAAAGCGGATATCGGCAGGCGGAACGGGACCGGAATCCGTTAAAAAACAAATTGAATATTTTACGGAGCTATTAAATGAAAAAGGTATTTATTGACGGCAGCGCCGGAACTACGGGACTGCGCATTTTCGACAGACTTTCCGGCAGGGACGATATTTCGCTGATAACTCTGCCCGATGAACTGAGAAAGGACCTTGATGCGCGCAAAAACGCGCTTAATTCGGCGGATATCGCGTTTCTCTGCCTGCCGGACGCGGCGGCAAAAGAGGTTGCGGAAATGATTGATAATCCCGAAACGGTGGTTATTGATACCTCAACGGCTCACCGTACAGCCCCAGGCTGGGCTTACGGCTTTCCGGAGCTTTCCGGGCTGCATAAGGAAAAAATCGCTTTGTCAAAGCGGATAGCCGTTCCCGGCTGTCATGCGAGCGGCTTTATTTCGCTTGTGTATCCGCTGATTGAGGCGGGATTACTCAGTAAATCCGCTCTTTTAACCTGCTTTTCCGTTACCGGCTACAGCGGCGGCGGTAAAAAGATGATTGAGGAATACGAAAACGAAAACAGGAATGCTTTGCTGAACGCACCGCGCCAGTACGGATTATCTCAGCAGCATAAGCATCTGCCGGAAATGACCGCTGTCAGCGGACTTGAAAACGCGCCCTGCTTTTCGCCGATCGTGGCTCCGTTTTACAGCGGAATGACCGTTACCGTGCCTTTGTTTGCAGACTGGATAAACGGAACGGCTGACGACATAAGAAAAATCTATGCCGAAAAATATACCGGACCGGTCGTTAAGTTCAGCTGTAACGCCGATGAAAACGGCTTTGCTTCGGCTGTTAAATTTTCCGGCAGGGACTGTATGGAAATTTCGGTTGCGGGAAACAGCGAGAGAATATTGCTGATATCCCGGTACGATAATCTCGGCAAGGGTGCGTCGGGAGCGGCGGTGCAATGTATGAACCTGAGCTTGGGAATATCCGAAACAAAGGGACTTGAATTATAGGAGGCAGTTATGGAATTGATATCCGGCGGCGTCTGCGCCGCAAAAGGCTTTAAGGCGGCAGGAATCCATTGCGGAATAAGGAAAAACCGCGAAAAGCGCGACCTTTCTTTGATTTTAAGCGAAGAAAAAGCGGCGGCAGCCGCGGTTTATACAACAAACCTTGTAAAGGGCGCTCCGCTGAAGGTTACAAAGACCCACCTTAATGACGGCTATGCGAGCGCGGTTATATGCAACAGCGGAAACGCAAACACCTGTAACGCGAACGGGGTTGAAATTGCGGAGGAAACCTGCGAGCTGCTGGGAGCTCAGCTCGGAATACCGGCAGATGATATTATAGTAGCCTCAACCGGAGTTATAGGTCAGCCGCTTGATATCGCGCCTATAAAAAACGGTATACCGCAGCTTGTTGACTCATTGTCGCAGAACGGCAGTATTGAAGCCGCCGAGGGCATTATGACAACCGATACAAAGGTAAAGGAGGTTGCCGTAAGCTTTGAAATAGGCGGAAAGGTCTGCAAAATGGGCGGAATAGCCAAGGGCTCGGGAATGATACATCCCAATATGGCTACAATGCTTGTTTTTATAACTACCGACTGCGCTGTCAGTCCGCAAATGCTCCAAAAGGCTCTTTCGGGCGACATTGTAAATACCTTTAATATGATAAGCATAGACGGCGACACCTCAACGAATGATATGGTTGCTGTTTTGGCTAACGGAATGGCGGAAAATGAGCCGATAACCTCCGAGGGGGACGCTTTTAATACATTTATGAAAGCGCTTAATACCGTTAATGTTGAGCTGTGCCGCCGTATATCCGGAGACGGCGAGGGCGCAACAAAGCTGCTTGAATGTAAGGTGGATGGAGCGCAAAGCCACGATATTGCCAAAACGGTTGCGAAATCGGTTATATGTTCTTCTCTTACAAAGGCGGCTATGTTCGGCTCGGATGCAAACTGGGGCAGAGTCCTCTGCGCAATAGGCTATTCGGGCGCCGATGTTGACGTTGAAAAAATAGACGTTTCATTCAGCTCGGCAAAGGGAACGGTTCGTGTGTGTGAAAACGGTTCCGGCATACCGTTCAGCGAGGAAAAGGCAAAGGAAATTTTGCTGGAGAACGAGATTGATATACTTATCAGCTTAAATTCCGGAGAGTATTCTGCAACGGCTTGGGGCTGCGATTTAACATACGACTATGTTAAGATAAACGGCGATTACCGCACCTGAAAGGAAAAAGAAATGCCTATCAATTTAACAAATGCGCAGCGCGCCGAGGTGCTTACTCAGGCGCTGCCCTATATTCAGAAGTATTATAAAAAAATCGTTGTTATAAAGTACGGCGGAAATGCGATGATAAACGAGGAGCTGAAGCAGCAGGTCATGGAGGATATCGTTCTGCTGTCGCTTATAGGCGTTAAGGTCGTGCTGGTTCACGGCGGCGGACCGGAAATCACAGAAATGCTGAAAAAAACGGGTAAGGAATCTGTCTTTATCGACGGACTTCGCGTAACCGATAAGGAAACCGCCGAAATAGTTCAGATGGTGCTTGCGGGAAAGATAAATAAAAGCCTTGTTAATCTGCTTGAAATCAAGGGCGGAAAGGCAATGGGAATTTCGGGAATGGACGGTCATATGATTGAAGCCGTTCCGAAGGATGAAAGACTCGGATTTGTCGGAAGAATAACCAACGTGAATGTCGAACCGATAACCGATTTGCTCGACCGTGACTATATTCCGGTTGTATCAACCGTAGGCTGCGATATGAAAGGAAACGTATATAATATAAACGCCGATACCGCCGCTGCGTATATTGCGGGAGCAATGAAAGCCGAAAGACTTATTTCAATGACCGATATAGCCGGCATACTCAAGGATAAAGACGATCCGTCGTCGCTTATTCCCTGTATAGATATTGCCGAGGCGGTTGAGCTGTTCAGAAACGGCACTATTTCAGGCGGAATGATTCCTAAGGTTGAGTGCTGCATAGACGCCATTCACCGCGGTGTTAAAAAGGTTATAATTATGGACGGCAGAGTTCCTCATTCTCTTCTTATAGAAACTCTGACCGACGAGGGTGCCGGAACAATGGTAACGGAGGAAAAGGAATTTGAACGTTAAGGAGCTTGACGGCGAGTATATCGCCGGAACATACGCGCGTTTTCCGGTTGTTCTGAAATCCGGAGAGGGATCGGTTGCAACCGATGAAAACGGCAGGGAATATATTGACCTTTCAACCGGAATTGCCGTTAATACCTTCGGTTTTTCGGACAGCGAATGGATTTCGGCTGTAACCGGGCAGCTGAATAAGCTGCAGCATTCTTCAAATTTATACTATACCGCTCCCGGCGCTGCTCTCGCCGAACAGCTTTGCCTGAGAACCGGAATGAAAAAGGTCTTTTTTTCAAATTCCGGCGCCGAGGCTAACGAATGTGCGATAAAGGCGGCAAGAAAGTATTCCGCAGAGAAAAACGGCGCGGAATACTATGAGATAATAACCCTCGAAAACAGCTTTCACGGCAGAACGCTTACAACCCTCGCCGCAACCGGACAGGAAATTTTCCATAAGGATTTTCAGCCTCTGACTCCGGGATTTTGTCATATTCCGGCAAATGATGTGCCAGCGCTCAGTAAAGCCGCCGCGGAGCATAAAATCGCGGCAATTATGCTGGAATGTGTTCAGGGTGAGGGCGGAGTTGTGCCGCTTGAACGGGATTTTGTTCTTGCCGCGGAAAAAGCAGCAAGGGAAAACGGCGCTCTCCTTATAATTGACGAGGTTCAAACCGGAAACGGCAGAACCGGAAAGCTTTTTTCATATATGAATTACGGGATAACCCCGGATATCGTTACGACCGCAAAGGGACTGGGCGGAGGACTGCCTATCGGGGCTACGCTGCTCGGAGAGCGGGTTAAGAATGTTTTCACTCCCGGCTCAAACGGCTCGACCTTCGGCGGAAATCCTGTTTGCTGCGCAGGAGCGCTGAATATCCTATCCCGGATTGATGAAGGTCTGCTTTCCGAGGTTCGCGCCAAGTCGGAATATATCGTAAACGAGCTTGCCGGGGCGCCAGGTGTAAAATCAGTTACAGGTATGGGACTTATGCTCGGAGTCGAAACCGAAAAAAGCGCCGACGAGGTTGTCGGCGAATGTATGAAAAACGGAGTTCTGGTTATTAAGGCGAAATCAAAAATAAGACTTCTGCCGGCGCTGAATATTCCGTTTGAGCTGCTCGAAACGGCGGTTGCCGTTCTGAAAAAAGCCTGTGAGGTGCATTGAAATGAATTTTAAAGGAAAAAGCTTTTTAAAGCTTTTGGATTTTAACCGCGAGGAAATAACATATTTGCTCGACCTCGCGGAGGATTTGAAACAGAAAAAGAAAAACGGAGAGCCGCATAAAATGTGCGAGGGTAAGAACCTTGCGCTGATTTTTGAAAAAACAAGCACCCGCACCCGCTGCAGCTTTGAGGTGGCGGCGAGGGATCTCGGAATGGGAGTAACCTACCTCGACCCTGCCGGCTCTCAGATAGGCAAAAAGGAAAGTATAGCCGATACCGCGCGGGTGTTGGGAAGAATGTTCGACGGAATAGAATACCGCGGCTTCGGTCAGACAATAGTTGAGGAACTGGCTCGGTATGCCGGTGTTCCGGTATTCAACGGTCTGACAAACGAATTTCACCCGACCCAGATTTTGGCTGATTTCCTTACCGTCCGCGAGCATTTCGGCTCTCTTTCGGGCAAAAAGCTCGTTTATATGGGGGATGCGCGCTATAATATGGGTAACTCTCTTATGGTCGGCTGCGCTATAATGGGACTTACATTTATTGCCTGCGCACCGGAAAAATATTTCCCCGACGCCGCGCTTGTTGCCCGATGCCGTGAAATCGCGGAGAAATCCGGCGGCAGTATAGCTCTTGAAACAAGCCCGGAAAAGGCGGTTCGCAATGCGGACGTTATTTATACCGATGTCTGGGTTTCTATGGGTGAGCCGTTTGAAATATGGGAGGAGCGCATAGCCGACCTTTCGCCGTATCAGGTAAATGCGGAAATAATGCGGCTTGCCGGAGAAAATGCGGTGTTTATGCACTGCCTGCCCGCTTTCCACGACCATAAAACCGTTATCGGCAAAGAAATGGGCGAACGCTTTTCAAGGGACGCTATGGAGGTAACCGACGAGGTGTTCGAGGGTCCGCAATCACTTGTATTCGACGAGGCGGAAAACAGAATGCACACTATCAAGGCAGTTTTGGCTGCGTTTATGGGTTGATATAATATGGCGAAAAAAGCATATCTTGTTTTGGAAAACGGAATGACCTTTGAGGGCAGGGCATTCGGTGCGGAAACCGACTGTATCGGAGAGCTGGTTTTTACAACCGGTATGTGCGGCTATATCGAAACGCTTACCGATGAAAGCTATTTCGGTCAGATTGTTATGCAGACCTTTCCTTTAATCGGCAATTACGGCGTTATTCCTGAGGATTTCGAGGGCGAATGTTCTGTTCGCGGCTATGTCGTAAGGGAATACTGCGAAAATCCGTCTAACTTCCGCTGCGGGGGAACGCTTGATGAATTCCTGCGTGAAAAGGGCATTCCCGGCATATGCGGTATAGATACTCGCGCAGTTACGCGTATCATCAGGGAATACGGCGTTATGAATGCTGCCGTTTGCTCGGAAATACCGGCTGATATGTCGGCGGTAAGAGAATATTCCGTTCGCGGAGCGGTAGCGGCGGTGACCTCCGGGAAAGCCGCAGTTTATAAGGCGGAAAAGGAAAAATATAAGGTAACTCTGATAGACTACGGCGCAAAGCGCAACATTATCAGAGAGCTGCAAAAGCGCGGATGTACGGTGACGGTCGTTCCGGCTTTTACTGCTGCCGAAGAAATTCTTGCCGGAAATCCGGACGGAATAATGCTTTCCAACGGCCCCGGAGACCCGGCTGAAAATACCGCGCAGATTGAAACGCTGAAAGCCCTTGCAGGAAAGACGCCCATGTTCGGAATATGCCTCGGTCATCAGCTGCTGGCGCTCGCTCTCGGAGCAAAAACCGAAAAGCTGAAATACGGTCACCGCGGCGTTAATCAGCCGGTTAAGGAGATAAACGGAACAAGAACCTATATAACGAGCCAGAACCACGGCTACGCGGTTGTAACGGACAGTATAAAGCAGGGAAACGTCAGCTTTATAAACGCCAACGACGGAACGAACGAGGGAATAGATTATCCGTCGCTTCGCGCCTTTTCGGTTCAGTTTCATCCGGAGGCTTGTTCCGGACCGCTTGACACGTCCTTTTTGTTCGACCGCTTTACAGCTTTGATGGAGGAAAAATAAATGCCGTTTGATACTTCTGTTAAAAAGGTTATGGTTATAGGCTCCGGACCTATTGTTATAGGTCAGGCGGCGGAATTTGACTATGCCGGAGCGCAGGCGTGCCGTGTTTTGAAGGACGCCGGGGTGAACGTTGTTCTCGTCAATTCAAATCCGGCGACTATTATGACCGATAAAGCCCTGGCGGATGAAATATACCTTGAGCCCCTTAATGCCGAAATCGTAAAAAGAATAATTCTCAAGGAAAAGCCGGACAGTCTCCTTGCGGGTCTCGGCGGACAAACAGGACTTACAATAGCAATGCAGCTTAACAAGGAGGGCTTTCTTTCCGAAAACGGCGTAAGACTTATAGGAACAAATTCCGAGGCAATCGACCGCGCCGAGGACAGAGAGCTTTTCAAGGAAACAATGGAGAAAATCGGCGAGCCGACTATTCCGTCGGACATAGCCGAAAGCGTTGACGAAGCCCTCGCGGCGGCGGAGAAAATCGGATATCCGGTTATTGTCCGCCCTGCATTTACCCTCGGCGGCGCAGGCGGCGGAGTAGCCGAAAATCCGGATGAGCTGAGCGTTATTGCCAAAACGGGACTGGATGCCTCCCCGATAACTCAGATTCTTGTTGAACGCTATATTTACGGCTGGAAGGAAATTGAGTTTGAAACTATGCGCGACAGCGCCGGAAACGCTATCGCGGTTTGCAGTATGGAAAATTTCGACCCCGTCGGGGTTCATACCGGCGACAGTATAGTTGTTGCTCCGGCTCTTACCCTTTCGGACAAGGAATATCAGATGCTGCGTTCCGCCTCGCTGAATATTATTTCGGCGCTCGGAATTGTCGGCGGCTGCAACTGCCAGTTCGCTCTCAATCCGGATTCGTTTGAATATTCGGTTATAGAGGTCAATCCGAGAGTGTCGCGTTCGTCTGCGCTGGCATCTAAAGCAACCGGATATCCGATAGCCAAGATAACGACGAAAATCGCTCTCGGATATACTCTTGACGAAATTACAAACGATATAACCGGGAAAACCTGTGCCTGTTTTGAGCCGGCTCTCGATTATGTCGTCGTTAAGCTGCCGAAATGGCCGTTTGATAAATTCGCCGGTTCTCCGAGAAAGCTCGGAACTCAGATGAAAGCTACCGGAGAGGTTATGGCTATTGCTCAAAGCTTTGAGGCGGCGGTTATGAAGGCGGTCAGAGGAGCGGAAATATCGCTTGATACCCTTAACGCCGCCCCGCTGGACGGCAGACCCGTGCGCGAGAGACTGCGGGATATGGACGACCGCAGAATTTTCACCGTATTTGAGGCGCTGAAGGAGGGAATTTCGCCGGACGAGATTTTTGAAATCACCCGGATAGACCGTTTCTTCCTTTATAAGCTTTTAAACCTCGCGCTTTATGAACGCGAAATTCAAAACGGGCTTGACGATGAAAGCTACCTTAAAGGCAAAAAGTTAGGATATACCGACAGCGCAATTTTAAGGCTCTCAAATGCAAAAATGCTGCCCGCAGAAAATGCCGTTTATAAAATGGTTGATACCTGCGCGGCGGAATTCGACGCCGCAACTCCTTATTTCTATTCGGCATATGATGAAATCTGCGAGTCGCGCAGCTTTGCGCGGTCAGGCAAGCCGGTTATAATCGTTCTCGGTTCGGGACCTATAAGAATAGGGCAGGGAATAGAGTTTGACTATTCCTCGGTTCATTGCGTCTGGACGCTTAAAAAGCTCGGCTACGATGTCGTTATAATAAACAACAATCCCGAAACGGTTTCAACCGATTACGACACCGCCGACAGACTTTATTTTGAACCGCTTACTCCTGAGGACGTTATGAACGTAATCCGGGTTGAAAAGCCGGTCGGAGTTGTTGTGGCATTCGGAGGTCAGACCGCGATAAGACTTACAAAGTTTTTGGATGAAAACGGTATAAATATACTCGGAACGTCTGCGGAGGGCATCGATGTAGCTGAGGACAGGGAGCGGTTCGACGCGCTTTTGGAACGCTTTTCGATAAAGCGCCCGCGCGGTATGGGAGTAAATACGCGCGAGCAGGCGCTTGAGGCGGCTGAAAGCCTCGGATATCCGGTTTTGCTGCGCCCGTCCTATGTTATAGGCGGACAGAATATGAAAATCGTTCATAACGCCGACGAAGCGTCAATGTATATGGAACGCATACTCTCCGGAGAAATTGAAAATCCGGTTCTGGTTGATAAATATATGCCGGGAGCAGAGCTTGAGGCGGATGTTATTTCCGACGGCACAGATGTTCTCATTCCGGGTATTATGCAGCATATTGAACGCGCCGGAGTTCACAGCGGCGACTCTATTGCCGTTTATCCGCCGTATGGAATAGACGATAAAATGATGGGCAGGATCTGCCGCTGCTCCGAACAGCTTGCCCTCTCTTTGGGAACAAAGGGACTTGTTAATATACAGTATCTCATATTCCAAAACGAGCTTTATGTTATAGAGGTCAATCCGCGCGCGTCGCGTACAGTACCTTATATAAGCAAGGTTACCGGCGTGCCTATGGTCGATATCGCTACCCGCGTTATGACCGGGGAAAAGCTGAGCGGTCTTGGCTACGGAACGGGTCTTTACAGAACGCCGCCCTATTTTGCCGTAAAGGTGCCGGTGTTTTCGTTTGAAAAGCTTAATCAGGTCAATTCTTATCTCGGACCGGAGATGAAGTCAACCGGAGAGGTTCTCGGAATAGGCAAAAATCTTTATGAGGCGCTGTTCAAGGGACTTACAAGCGCAGGTATGATGCTGAAATCCTCCGTCTTGCACAGCGATGTCGGTATTCTGGTCAGCGTTGATTCTCATGATTTTTCAGAGGTTCAGTCTCTTGCCAAAAAGCTTGACGACCTCGGATTTCATATTTACGCCACCAATGAAACCGCCGAGGTTATAAGAAAGCTCGGCGTTCCGGTTACTCAGGTTGCCGGAATAAAGGAAAGCGAACGCGCTTTTGAGCTTCTTGAGAGCGGAAAGATAAATTATATCGTTTATACCGGCGCGCTGCTTGACTCAACGGTTGACGACTATATCGCGCTCCACCGCCGCGCCTTGCAGCTGTCTATACCGTGCCTGACCTCGCTCGATACGGCTAACGCGCTTGCGGATATTATCGCGAGCCGCTACACCCTGCAAAATACGGAGCTGGTTAATATAAATCATATGCGCTCGTCGCGGCGCAGACTTAAATTCAGCAAAATGCAGGCGACCGGCGACGATTATATCTTTATCGAGAACTTTGACGGCGGAATAACCTGCCCCGAATCGCTTTGCATAAGTCTTTGCGACCGTAACACCGGCATAGGCGGCTACGGTATTGTCCTTATAGAAAAATCCGACTGCGCCGACGCTAAAATGAGGATATTCAACCGCGACGGGAGCGAGGGCAGGATGGCAGGCAACTGTATCCGCTGCGCGGCTAAGCTCTTGTATGACAAGGGCTATGCTAAAAAGGACGTTATCGCCATTGAAACTGCAAGCGGAGTTAAAACCGTAACCGTTTATACAAGCAACGGCGTTGTAACTCTTGCATCGGTAGATATGGGCGAAATCGAGCTGAAGCCGGAAAACATACCTGTGGAGCTGCCGGGAAGCAGCGTTATTAACCGTCCGGTTACGATAGGCGGAAAGGATTATGCAATAACCTGTGTAGGCGTCGGAAATCCGCATTGCGTTGTTTTCTGCGAACGCGTCGAGGATATTGATATTGAAAGCATCGGACCGCAGTTTGAAAACGCTCCGATATTCCCCGAAAGAGTGAACACCGAATTTGTCCATACGGTAAACCCGAATATGCTGAAAATGCGCGTATACGAGCGCGGAAACGGCGAAACCAGCGCTTGCGGAACAGGAGCGTGCGCCGCAGTTGCGGCAGCGTGCGAAAACGGCTTTTGCCGCGATGGCGAGGATATAACCGTTAAGGTGCGCGGGGGAGACCTCACGGTATGCTGTTCAAACGGCAGGGCAACTCTTACCGGAAACGCCGTTCTGGTTTATGAGGGCGTTACGGAATATTAAGGCTTTGCCTGTATACTGCGTTTGTTAACGCAAAAAACGGACGGCAATCTTCCGATTACCGTCCGTTTCAGCTGTTATGCAGGCTGCGCTTTCCTGCTCTTTGTAAGCTTGAAAGCGACGCTGCCGCGCCTAAAGCCATAATAATATACCACATATCAACTATGCCGTTCCAGCCGAGCTTATCGACAAAGCCCGAAAACAGAAGGTTTGCAAGCGACGCCATAGCGTATCCGGCTGCGTCGATAACTCCGTTTGCGCTTGATACCTTGCCGCTTTTTGCAAGGCTCGGTATATAGGCGTTCCAGACTGTTCCGGCGGCGCAGCTTGCGGAAACCTTTGCGGCAAGGAACAGGGAAATGTTTATTATCGGCGAGCTGACAAATCTTACCCCTATAAAAAGCGCTGTTGCGAGGGAATACATAATCAGCGATATTTTTATACCGTCGCGAATCAACTTTTCATATAACGCCAGCGTTATAAACGGAGCGAAAAGAACCGAAAAGGAAATTATCGAATATATCGTTGATGCCGCTTCATCGGAAAAACCTAAGCGTTCTGCGGTATACGTAGGAATCCAAAAGGTTATTGAGGAGGATGCTATTTCGCTGAGAGAGCTTATAAACATATAAAAAACAAAGTTTTCAAGGCGGAAAACACTAAGCATATCCTTTATTCCGTGTGTTTTCTGCGGTGTGAATTTTATTTCTCCGTTTTTTTCAAGCCTTGATATGATTACCGCCGAGTAAACCGCTATTGCAACAGTAGATGAGCCCGTTACCGCGAAAACGGCGCGCCATTTTAAGAATATTGATAAAAGACTTGCAATAAGCGGACCTGCAAAGCCTGCCATACAGAAAAGAGTGCATATCATACGGGCGTGAGACGGGGCGGTGTTTTCCGATATGATTTTCATAAGCGGACCGCGCAGCATCGAAAGCCCGAAGCCTATAACCGCAAATGCGGCAAAGTGCAAAGCCCGGTTTTCAAAAAGCGGTATTGCAAAGGTGCTGAGACTGCTGAAGCCGAGCCCGGCTATTATCATATATTTCGGATGTACCATATCTCCGATAAATCCGTTTATCAGCTGACCGGCTGCGTAAAAAATAAAGCATACCGAGGACAGGAAACCGGTGTATTCCTTTGTAAAAAACGCTTCCGTTATCATCTGCGGCGTGGAAACGCTCAGAATATTTCTTGTAACATAGCTTGCTATATATGTGATGATGCAGAAAGAGCCTATTTTCCATGCGCTTTGAAGCTTTTTAACCATAAATTCAACCTCTCACGGCTACCGATATGCCGTTTTCCTCGTAAAGCCTTCTTAATTCCTCCGAAAGTCCGGCATCCGTTATATATGTGAACCTGTCGCTTAACGGCGAAAGCCTGTAAAGCGCTGTTTTTTCAAATTTTTCACTGTCTGCCAAAACGAAAATCTCGTCCGCGCAGTCCAACATCTGCCGCTGAACCGTCATCAGCTGCTCGCCGCAGTCGGTTATGCCGTTTTTGAGGGAGACCGCCGCCGGCATTATAAAGACCTTGTCGCAGTGCAGCATTTTATATGTTTCAAGCGCGGTTATGCCGCAAAAGGATTTTTCCTCCGGCAGATAATTTCCTCCGACTAAGATTATCTTGAAATCGGTTCTGCTCTGCAAACGCTCAAAAACATCCAGGGAATGGGTTATAACCGTAAGACGGTTAAAGCCGACTCGCAGAGCCTCCGCAAATTCGGCAGCGGTACTTCCCGAATCGACCGCAATGATATCGCCGTCCTTTATATATTCGCAAGCCGCCTTTGAAAGCATCTGCTTTTCCTCCCGGTTCATACCGAACCGCTCGTTAAGCGTCATTCTCTCTACGCCGCCTCCCGGAGCTACGGCGCCGCCGTGAACCCTTATAAGCCGGTTGTCTTCCTCAAGGGTTAAAAAATCGCGGCGAACAGTCTCTATCGAAACGTTAAGCTCCGAGCTTATCTGCGCTGTTGTTACAGCTCCGTTCTTTTTCAGACGGTCGCAGATATATTTCATCCGTTCATTTGCAAACAAATCAAATCAACTCCAATCAAATCCAACAAAACACATAATACTCCACATAAAGCCGGATGTCAAGTATTATTTCAAATCTTTTATTTCCGGCTTGACAAAATCCTTGAATTATTATAGTATTATATATGATTTTTAACTATGGGGGACTCATTATGAAGTATATAAGCACTCGTAACAGCGCCGTTTCGGTTGACGCTTCGGCGGCGATAGCCCGCGGAATTTCTCCGGACGGGGGACTGTTTGTTCCGGAAAGCTTTCCGGCGCTTAAAGAGGAGGATATCTGCGCTCTCCGCAAGATGAGCTATATTGAGCGCGCTGATTATATACTCAGTCTCTTTCTGAGCGATTTTACGGCTGAGGAAATCAAAAGCTGCGTAACCGGAGCTTATACCGGCAGTTTCGATAACGAACAGCCCGCGCCTATTAAAAGGCTGGATAAAAACATAAATGTTCTTGAGCTCTGGCACGGTCCGACCTGCGCGTTTAAGGATCTTGCGCTCCAGCTTTTGCCGTATCTGCTTACCGTCTCGGTCAAAAAGGCGTCGGACGGCAAGAAATCGGTAATTTTGGTCGCTACCTCCGGCGATACCGGAAAGGCGGCGCTTGAGGGCTTTAAGGACGTTCCCGGAACGGAGATTATAGTTTTTTATCCGAGCGACGGCGTAAGCCCGATGCAAAAGCTCCAGATGGATTCTCAGAGCGGCGGCAATGTTCACGTCTGCGCTATCCGCGGAAATTTTGACGATGCGCAGTCCGGCGTTAAAAGGATTTTTACCGATTCGCGGATAAAACAGCTCCTTGAGCAGAACGGTATGGAATTTTCCTCCGCAAACTCAATTAACTGGGGACGTCTGCTTCCGCAGATTGTTTATTATGTATCCTCTTACTGCGATATGCTCGAAAGAGGGGACAGCCTTGACGGCGGATTTAATGTCGTTGTTCCTACCGGAAATTTCGGTAACATTCTTGCCGCTTATTATGCGAAGAAGATAGGAATACCGATAAATAAGCTTATTTGCGCCTCAAATGCAAATAATGTTCTTACCGATTTTATCCGCACAGGAACATATGACCGCAACCGTCATTTTTACACAACTATGTCGCCGTCTATGGACATACTGATTTCGAGCAACCTCGAACGTATGCTGTTTGAGCTTTCCGGCGGCAACGATAAGCTTATCGCTTCCCTTCAGGCTCAGCTTCAGGAAAGCGGAAAATATACGGTCGATAAGGATATTTTCGGAAAATTGCAGAGCCTGTTTTACGGCGGCAGCTGCGACGACGGACAGACGGTTGAGACTATACGCGGCGTATATGAAAAATACGGTTATCTCTGCGATACTCATACTGCTGTGGCTTTCGGCGTTTATAATAAGTATTTAGCCGAAACCGGTGATGACCGACCGACTGTTATCGCCTCAACGGCGTCTCCGTATAAATTTGCAAAGAGCGTTCTTTCGGCGGTTTCCGATGAAAAAGCCGATGATGAATTCGGTTATGTCCGCCTGCTTTCAAAGGTTACCGATACCGAAATTCCGAAGCCCATAGCCGCGCTCGAAAATGCTCAGGTCCGCTTTAATGACGTCTGCGAAAAGGATGCTTTAAGCTCCGTTGTTCTTAGCTGTCTTGCTATAAAATAAAAAATGCCGGGCGGCGGGAAAGTCTCGCGCCCGGCTGCTTTCAGCTAATCAGTTTTTTGCCGAAAACGTGTCGCAGCAGGTTTCGCTGCATGTGCAGGCGCTGCGATTTCCAACGGAAATCTTGCCGGCTGTGCAGTGGTCGTCGTGTGTGTGGTGAATACAGTTCTGTACGCTGCAATCAATACAGCTTTCGGTTTTACAATCGTTCATTTAAATCACAATTCCTTTCCGGTTCGCTTGGAACCTAATTTATTATCGGCAGAAAAAGAGTATTTTATGTATCGGAGGCAATGGTAAATATGAGTCTGTTTGCACTTTCTGATCTTCATCTTTCCCTTGCCAACGAGAATAAGTCGATGGAAATATTCCGCGGCTGGGAAAATTATACCGAAAGAATTTCAAAAAACTGGAAAAAAATAATATCGCCGGACGATACGGTAGTTCTCGGCGGAGATATTTCCTGGTCTGTCGGACTTTCGGCGGCGGTTAAAGACTTTGAGTTTATAAACGCGCTCCCCGGAAAAAAGATTATCCTTAAAGGAAACCACGATTTTTGGTGGTCTACGATGGCTCGTATGAATGCGTTTATGGCGGAGAATAAATTTGATACTATCAGTATGCTCCGTAATAATTGCTATACTGTCGGTAAATATGCAGTATGCGGAACGCGCGGCTGGTTATATGACTGCGGTGAAGAGGATTCGCTCATTCTCAAAAGGGAGGCAGGCAGACTTGAAACGTCGATTGCGGCTGCGGAAAAAACCGGACTTGAACCGGCGGTTTTCCTGCATTATCCTCCGGTATACGGCGAATATGTCTGTACCGAGATAATCGATGTTTTGGAACGCCATAAAATTTCACGCGTGTGGTACGGTCACATTCACGGTCCCGGCAGATATCATACCGTTTCGGAGTATAAAGGCATACATTTCAGGCTGATTTCTTGTGATTGTGTTGATTTTACGCCTGTTTTAATCATCTGAAATCGGCAAAACACCATAAATTTCTTAATTTTTATAAAAAATGTGGAAATTCACTTTTCGGTATGTTATAATAATTCGTAACTTTAGGCGGAGGGATATATAATGTTAAAAGAAACCAAAAAGGCAGATACCAATAGGTATACGCTGGAAATTACTATTGACGGAGAAAAATTCCGTGAGGCGATTGATAAGGCGTATCGCAAAAACTGCAAGAAAATAAGCGTGCCGGGCTTCCGTAAGGGTAAAGCTCCTCAGAAAATGATTGAAAAGCTTTACGGCGAGGGAGTATTCTTTGAGTACGCTCTTAATCTGCTGTATAACGACGCTGTCGAGGAAGCTATTAAGGACTCCGGACTTCGCGTTATCGATGATAAAATGGACTTTGAAATGGTTTCTATTTCAAAGGAAGACGGTGTTGATTTCAAGGTCAGCGTAACAACCTATCCTGAGGTCAGCGTCGGAGAATATAAGGGACTCAAGGCAGAGCGCGCCGTAGTTAAGGTTGACGCCGCCGAGGTCAACGCCGAAATCAGCTCTTTGCAGGACCGCAACGCGCGTATGATATCGGTTGAGGACCGCGCCGCTAAAAAGGGCGATACCGTTGTTATAGACTTTGAGGGCTTCGCTGACGGCAAGGCGTTTGACGGCGGCAAGGCTGAGGGACATTCTCTTGAGCTTGGCTCAGGTCATTTTATTCCCGGCTTTGAGGATCAGATAATCGGTAAGAATATCGGCGATGAATTTGACGTTAATGTTACCTTCCCTGAGGAATACGGCGAGAAATCGCTCGCAGGAAAGCCGGCTGTCTTTAAGGTTAAGCTTCATGAAATCAAGGTTCGCGAGCTTCCCAAGGCGGACGATGAGTTTGCTAAGGATGTCAGCGAGTTCGATACTCTTAAGGAGCTGAAGGCAGACCTTAAAAAGAAAGCGCTTGAGCGTAAAAACAAGGCGGCTGACGAGGCTGTTGAGAATACTCTCGTTCAGCAGATTGTTGACGGTCTGACCGGTGACATTCCGGAGGCTATGTTTGAAAACCGTATGAATCAGAGCCTGCAGGATTTTGATTACAGACTGCGCTCTCAGGGTATGGATTTGAACACATACCTGAAGTACACCGGAAGCACGGCGGAGGAGTTCAAAAAGTCTTTCCGTCCGCAGGCAGAAATGCAGGTTAAATACCGTCTTGCTCTTGAAAAAATTGCCGAGCTTGAGAAATTTGAAATTTCCGATGAGGAAGTTGATAAGGAGTATTCAAGACTTGCCGAGCAGTACAGCGTTGAGGCTGACCGCGTAAAGGCTATGATTCCTGCTGAGGAGCTTAAAAAGGATCTTGCCGTCGGAAAGGCGATAGACTTTATTAAGGCAAACGCCGTTATAACCGATGCTGTTCCCGAGGAAAAGGCTGACGAAAAAGCGGACGGAGCCGAGGAAAAGGCTGCTCCTAAAAAAACTGCCGCAAAAAAGCCGGCAGCTAAAAAGACAACTGCAAAGAAAACCGAAAAAGCCGATAAATAATTAAAATAGCTGCGGAAGCGCTCTTAAAACCGTGCTTCCGCAGCTAAAAATGTCTTTAAACCCGAAATTTTGAAAACAGCCTTGAAATAATACCGCAGTTTTCAAATATCCGGTTTATAATTTGGGCTTTCAGTCCATAATATCTGATATAGGAGGATATGCTATGAATATGAATTTAGTACCTTATGTTGTTGAACAGACCAGCCGGGGAGAGCGTCAGTACGATATTTTTTCCCGACTCCTTAACGACCGTATAGTAATGCTTAACGACCAGGTTGACAATGCTTCCGCAAGCCTTATAATCGCTCAGCTGCTCTTTTTGGAGGGTCAGGACCCCGATAAGGATATCAGCTTTTATATCAACAGCCCCGGCGGCTCTGTTTCTGCCGGTATGGCAATATATGATACTATGCAGTATATTAAGTGCGACGTCAGCACTATTTGCCTCGGTATGGCGGCGTCTATGGGCGCATTTTTGCTTACAGCCGGCGCAAAGGGCAAGAGACTTGCTCTTCCCAACAGCGAAATAATGATTCATCAGCCTCTCGGCTCTGCCGAGGGTCAGGCAACCGATATTCTTATCCATGCCGACCATATTAAGCGCACGCGTTCTACGATAAACCGCATACTTTCAGAACGCAGCGGACGTTCTCTTGAAGAAATAGAACGCGATACCGAGCGCGATAATTTTATGACAGCAGAGGAAGCCTGCAAATACGGGCTTATAGATAAGGTAATAACCAAGAGATAAGAGGGTAATAAATGCCAAAGGACAATGACAGGGAAATATGCTGTTCATTTTGCGGTAAAACGCGGGATGAAGTCAATCAGCTGGTTGAGGGCAACGGAGTTTTTATTTGCGACACCTGTATTGCTTTCTGTAACTCTCTGATTTTCGGAGGGAAATCAGATAAGCATAAGCCGGAAGATAAAAAGGATTCTTTTGCCGACCTCCCCACGCCGCACGAAATCAAGCAGAAGCTTGATGAATACGTTATAGGGCAGGATGATGCCAAAAAAACGCTTTCCGTCGCGGTGTATAACCATTATAAGCGTATTTACCGCAATGAAAAGACCGACGTTGAGCTTAATAAAAGCAATGTGCTTATGTTAGGTCCTACCGGCGTCGGCAAAACCTTGCTTGCGCAAACGCTTGCGAGAATACTCGACGTTCCGATAGCGCTTACCGACGCAACAACATTAACCGAAGCCGGATATGTCGGCGAGGATGTTGAAAACATTCTTTTAAGACTTATTCAGGCTGCCGATTATGATGTTGAAAGAGCGGAACGCGGAATAATCTATGTTGATGAGATAGATAAAATTGCGCGCAAGTCCGAAAACGCCTCGATAACGAGGGATGTAAGCGGCGAAGGCGTTCAGCAGGCGCTCCTCAAAATTCTTGAGGGAACGGTTTCCAATGTTCCGCCGCAGGGCGGAAGAAAGCACCCGCAGCAGGAATTTATTCAGATTGATACAACCAATATTCTGTTTATCTGCGCCGGCGCGTTTGAGGGTATCGAAAAGATAATCGAGCGCAGAACCGGCGGCAGCAGTCTCGGCTTCGGGGCTGATGTCCGCTCGCCTAAGTCAAAGGAGGCTCAGGCTCTGCAGGAAATCGCAAATCATCAGGATCTTGTAAAATTCGGAATGATTCCGGAATTGGTCGGCAGACTTCCGGTTATAACAAGCCTCAAGGCTATGGATAAGGAAACGCTTATCCGTATTATGACCGAGCCTAAGAACTCAATAGTGAAGCAGTATCAGGCTCTTTTCAGAATGGATGGGGTTGAGCTTGAATTTGAAAAGCAGGCTCTTGAGCGGATTGCCGATTTAACCGTTGAGCGTAAAACCGGCGCACGCGGACTTCGCTCGATAATCGAGGGAGTTTTGCAGAACATTATGTTTGATGCGCCGTCTGACTCTGCAATAACCAAAATAACCGTAACAGCCGATACTGTTGACGGCGGAGAACCGGTCATCGAAAGAAATTCTTCCGGAAAGAATACTGCGAAAATCAGTAAGGTCTGATAATTCGGAAAAATACAGCATAAACTGAATTTAATAATAGGAAATGCCGTCGGTCAGAAACAGCCGGCGGCAATTTTCACGATATCGTTTGTTAAAAAAATAACATAGTTTTTACACGGAAATCAAAAAATTAAAAAAGTAAGTTAAATATTTAACAATCCTATTGACAAAAGGATTATTTTGTCATATAATATAATACGTTGACGCGCGGATTAAAAAAGTTATGAAAATGCCGCGCAAATTTTGGGAGGTAATCAAAATGGCAAGAGTTTATAATTTCAGCGCAGGTCCCTCGATGCTGCCTGTCGAGGTTTTAAAAACCGCTGCTGATGAAATGCTGGAATACGGAGCAACCGGTCAATCGGTTATGGAAATGTCTCACCGTTCAAAGGAATACGGTGAGATAATAAAGACTGCCGAAGCTGACTTGCGCGAAATAATGAATATTCCCGATGATTATGCGGTTCTGTTTTTGCAGGGCGGCGCTTCAACTCAGTTCGCTATGGTGCCGTTCAATCTTATGAATAAAAATCATAAGGCTGATTATATAATTACGGGTCAGTGGGCTAAAAAGGCATATAAGGAGGCCGCTCGCTACGGCGCTGCAAGGGTTGTTGCATCGTCCGAGGATAAAACCTTCTCCTATATTCCGAAAACAACGCGTGCGGACTTTGATCCGGAGGCGGATTATGTTCATATTTGTATGAATAATACGATATACGGTACTAAATATCACGAGCTGCCCGATACCGGCGATGTTCCACTTGTTGCCGATATTTCAAGCTGTATTCTTTCCGAGCCGATTGACGTTAAGAAATTCGGCGTGCTGTATGCCGGAGCGCAGAAAAACGTTGCTCCTGCCGGAGTTACGATAGTTATAATCCGTAAGGACCTTATCGGCAACGCTATGGATATAACGCCGACAATGCTGAATTACGCAACTCACGCCGAAAACGGTTCTATGTTCAATACTCCGCCTTGCTATAACATTTATATTGCAGGTCTTGTTTTCAAATGGATAAAGAACCTCGGCGGACTTGAGGAAATGAAAAAGCTCAATGAGAAAAAAGCTGCTGTGCTGTATGATTTCCTCGATAACAGCAAGCTGTTCAAGGGTACCGTTGTTCCTGAGGACCGTTCTTTTATGAACGTGCCGTTTGTTACCGGAAGCGACGAGCTTGACGCTAAGTTTGTTGCAGAAGCCAAGGCTGCCGGCTTTGTCAATATAAAGGGACACCGCTCTGTCGGCGGTATGCGCGCCTCCATTTACAACGCTATGCCTTATGAGGGCGTTGTAAAGCTGGTTGAGTTTATGAAGAAGTTTGAGGAGGAAAACGCGTAATGTATAAGATTAAGACATATAACAAGATTTCTAAAATCGGACTTTCTGTTTTTGACGATAAATATACAATCGGTGACGAGGTTGAAAATGCCGACGGCGCTATCGTCCGTTCCGCCGCACTTCACGACGTTGAATTCCCTAAGGACCTTAAAGCGATAGCCCGCGCCGGAGCAGGAACCAACAATATCCCGATTGAGCGCTGCTCCGAACAGGGAATTGTTGTATTCAATACTCCCGGAGCCAATGCAAACGCCGTTAAAGAGCTGGTGCTCGCAGGTCTGCTTATAAGCTCGCGCCGCGTTATATCTGCAATCGAATGGGCTAAAACTCTTAAGGGCGACGGCGACGCGGTAGGCAAAGAGGTTGAAAAGGGAAAGAGCGCGTTTGCCGGTCCTGAAATAAAGGGTAAGACACTCGGAGTTATAGGACTCGGCGCAATAGGCGTTTTAGTTGCAAACGCGGCTAACAGCCTCGGAATGACGGTTTACGGCTATGACCCCTATCTTTCGGTAAAGTCAGCCTGGAATCTTACCCATAACGCCATTCATATTGACGATATAAAAGAGCTTTATCAGAAGTGCGATTATATAACCGTTCACGTTCCGCTTACCGATTCTACAAAGAATACTATCAACGCCGAATCTATCGCTATGATGAAGGACGGCGTTCGCATACTCAACTTTGCCCGCGGCGGATTGGTCAACGATAACGATATCAAGGCGGCGCTTGAGTCCGGCAAGGTGGCGGCATATGTTACCGATTTCCCGGACGACGACCTGCTCTGCGTTGACGGCGTTATCGCTATTCCTCATCTCGGCGCTTCAACCCCCGAATCCGAGGATAACTGCGCAACAATGGCGGCTAAAGAGCTTATTGATTATATAGAAAACGGAAATATAGTCAATTCTGTTAATCTGCCGGAAATAACGATGCCGCGCTCCGGAGAGAAGCGTATATGCGTTATTCATAAGAATATACCCAATATGCTTACCGCTATAACCGGAGTTGTTGCACAAGGCGGAGTCAATATCGAAAATATGCTTAATAAATCGCGCGGCGATTTTGCATATACTATGCTTGATATAAACGCTGCCGACTGCAATACTATCAGCGAACAGCTTTCCGCCATAGACGGAGTTATCAGAGTTCGCGTGATCTGATATTTAAAAGAGAAGCTTAATAAGAACCGCAGGCTTAATTGCCTGCGGTTCTTATTTTTTAAAATGTACTTGACAAAATTACTGTATTAGTGTATTATTGTATTAGTACAGAAACGAGGTGAAGGTATGGCGTGGAATTTTTCCGGCGATAAACCGATATTTCAGCAGCTTGCCGATAGCATAATAATGGATATTATCAGAGGAAGATATGCTCCCGGCGATAGGATTGATTCTGTAAGAGATCTTGCCGTTACGGCGGGTGTCAATCCGAATACGGTTCAGCGCGCGCTTTCGTATGTTGAAGAAACCGGACTTATTTTCACAAAGCGCGGAGACGGCAGATTTGTCGGAGACGACAGGCAGATTATCGAGACTGTCAGAAAAAAATACGTTCTTGAGAAAACCGATGAATTTGTCAGAGCGCTGCAGGGCGTAGGTCTTAACGGCGATGAGATAATATCGGCGGTGGCTGACAGGATTTCAGCCGAAAGAATAAATGAACGAGGGGAAGAGGATAATGGATAACATTCTTGAATGTCATGGACTGACTAAATTTTATCACGGCGTACCGGCGCTCAATAATATCGAGCTTTCGGTGGAAAAAGGTAAAATAGTAGGACTTTTAGGACCGAACGGCAGCGGAAAAACAACCCTTATAAAGCTTGCTAACGGCTTGCTTACTCCGACCGGCGGAGAAATTCTTATAAACGGCGTTCCGGTAGGGGTTGACAGCAAAATGATAGTTTCTTACCTGCCTGACCGCAATTTTCTGTCCCAATGGTTTACGGTTAAGCAAATGGTGCAGTATTTTGAGGATTTTTACCTTGATTTCAGCTCTCAGCGGGCATATGAAATGCTTAAAGGTCTCGGAATTGACGTTACGCGTAAAATCAAAACGCTTTCAAAGGGTACGCAGGAAAAGGTTGAACTGATACTTGTTATGAGTCGAAACGCCAAGCTTTATTTGCTTGATGAGCCGATAGCCGGCGTTGACCCTGCAACGAGGGACTATATTTTACGTACTATAATTTCAAACTATAATGAGGACGCAACTGTAATTATTTCGACTCATCTTATAGCCGATGTCGAGCAGATACTCAGCGATGTTATTTTTATAAATAACGGCAGTATCGTCTTAAAGGACTCTGCGGACAGTATCAGAGAAAAGCACGGTCAAAGCGTTGACGGCTTTTTCAGGGAGGTTTTCAGATGTTAAGTAAGCTTTATAAATATGAATTTCGTGCGCTGTTTCGCTGTTTTACTCCTATATATATCGGACTTATAGGACTTGCGATTTTCAACAGAGTGTTCTTTCTGCTTGACGATAGAATAAATATAGTCAGGGCAATACAAAAAAGCTGTATAACCCTCTATATTCTCGGAATTATTGCGATGTTTGCAATAGGAGCGGTTGCGGTTGTTGTCAGGTTTTACAGGAATCTGCTTTCTGCGGAGGGCTATTTAACGATGACGCTGCCCTTTAAAATGTCACAGCATATTCTTTGCAAGCTCATATGCGGTGCAGTTATGATAATTTTGAACTTCATCTGTCTGCTTTTATCGCTTTTTATACTCCTTATAGGCTACGGCGATTCGCTGGAGATGCTTGTAAAGGGAGCTTTTGAGACGTTTGTATGCGCTTTGGATGAATACGGCGGCATTACGCTTGTTGTTGCTGCGGAACTTGCCGTAATAGCTATTGTCACTCTTGCTGCTGCCTTGCTTATGACCTATACTGCAATGGCGATAGGTCAGCAGTTCAAGAACAGAATAGGAGCCTCGGTCATAGCATATATCTGTATCTATGCAGCCTTGCAGACCGTCTCATTTGTTGCAATTTTTATTGCATCCCGGTATGCCGGCATCGGTTCAATATATAATTACGAAAACGCATTGGCAATTTTGAGCGTGGTTTTAGGCGCAGTTATATTGTATCAGATAACCCTTTCGGTTATATATTTTGCCGTAACAAACAGACTGCTTTCAAAGCGCCTGAATCTTGCCTGACGGCTTAATATCTTATAATAAGACTTCCTGACTATGGGAAGTCTTATTATTTTGTGCAAAACTGCTTTAATATTTGGAGCTTTTTTTGTTTTTTACGCACTTTTTCATATTTTTTGCTAATATAAAATTGACTTTTTGCATATTTATGGTATAATAATTCATATAAATCAATACTGTGGGAGGAACGCCCTTGTTTGAGCAGTCGGTTGATATTGAACGCATTGAGCAGCTTGTAAATCTTTTCGGAAATTTTGACGGAAATATGAAACGTCTTGAGAAAGCATACGGCGTTCAGATATTTTCTCACGGCAGTCAGGTGAAGGTCAGAGGAGACTCGCTTGCCGTGAACCGTGCGTGCCGTGCTATCGGCTGCCTGCTTGTTATGCTTAACCGCGGCGAACAGCTGACCGACCAGAGTATTGATACCGTTATTTCAATGGTTGCCGACGGCGAGGACGACAGAATATCCGAGCTGACGGACGCCGACTGTATCTGTATAACCTCAAAGGGCAGACCGGTAAAGCCGAAAACGCTCGGTCAGAGAAAGTATGTTGAAGCGATACGCGATAATACTATTACTATCGGCGTAGGTCCGGCAGGAACAGGAAAGACCTACCTTGCGGTTGCGCTTGCGGTAAACGCTTTCCGCAGCAAGCAGGTAAACCGCATTGTTCTAACCCGCCCGGCTGTTGAGGCAGGGGAGAGTCTCGGCTTTTTGCCCGGAGATTTGCAGCAGAAGGTTGACCCTTATCTCCGTCCGCTTTATGACGCGCTTTTCGATATGCTCGGAGCGGAGAATTTTCAGCGCTGTCAGGAGCGCGGCGATATCGAGGTTGCGCCGCTTGCCTATATGCGCGGCAGAACTCTCGACGACAGCTTTATAATTCTCGATGAGGCTCAGAATACGACCGGCGAGCAGATGAAAATGTTTTTAACCCGTCTCGGCTTTAATTCAAAGGCTGTTGTTACGGGGGACGTTACTCAGATAGACCTGCCTGCCGGAAAACGTTCGGGACTTATAGAGGCTGTTAAGATACTGAAAGGCATTGACGATATAGCTACCGTTCAGCTTACTGCAAAGGATGTTGTCCGGCATAGACTTATTCAGGAAATAATCAGGGCATATGAACGGAATTCTGGCTCAAAACAGTAACGCCGGATTTCGGTTTGAAAATAGTATATAAAAAGCAGAAAGGATAATTTAAATGGGCGTAAAGGTAAATATAACGGATAAACAGAAAAGGATTAAGCTTCCGACGGGTACCCGTCTGCTTATACGTAAATCCTGCGTTGCAACTCTTGAGGAGGAAAAATTCGATTCTCAGGCTGAGGTTGAGGTATCGCTGGTAAACGATGAACAGATAAAGGAAATGAATTCGCAGTTCCGCCATATTGACGACTCGACCGACGTTCTCTCATTCCCCCTCGGAGTAGACGGCAATTATGACGTAAATCCCGAAACAGGCGCAAAAATGCTCGGAGATATCGTTATTTCCGTGGAGCACGCTTATGCTCAGGCTGATACATACGGTCATGGGCTTGAGCGCGAAATAGCATTTTTAACGGTTCACTCAATGCTGCATCTTTTGGGCTATGACCATGTAAACGGCGGTCTGGAGCGCACTATTATGCGCGAAAAAGAGGAATCGATACTTGAAAAGCTCGGTCTTGCTATAAATAAGGTTTAGGCCGTGGAGCAGAAATCAGCGTTTATAACTATTATCGGCAGACCGAATGTCGGAAAATCCTCGCTTATGAACCGGCTTCTCGGTCATAAGGTTGCGATAGTTTCGGATAAACCGCAAACAACAAGAACCCGTATAATGGGTGTTCTTACGAAAGACGAAACCCAGCTGGTTTTTATCGATACACCCGGCTTTCATAAGCCGAGGAATTTGCTCGGAGAGAATATGGTGCGCGCGGTTGACGAGGGAATGACGGATGTTGACGCGGCGGTTTTCGTTGCGGATTCCGCACCGGGTTTTAAGTTTAACGGCGATGAGCTGCCCCCTGCGGAGGTTCAGCTGCTCCAAAACCTTAAAGCTAAAAAAATGCGCGCGGTACTGGTTCTTAATAAAATTGACCTTCTGGCTGAAAAGGACAGTATGCTGAGTATGATTTCAGCTTATTCGGCAGCGTATCCGTTTGAGGCGGTTGTGCCGCTTTCGGCGCGTACCGGCGACGGCGTGGATATACTGAAGAACGAGCTTTTGAAATTCGCGCATAGCTCTCCTCATTTCTTCCCGGATGACGAGATAACCGACCAGCCGGAAAAGGTAATGGTTGCCGAAACGGTGAGGGAAAAGCTGCTGCGCAATTTGAACAGCGAGGTACCTCACGGTATAGCGGTTTCGCTCGAACGCTTTTTTGAACGCGATACAGCCGCCGGCGAACCCATTCTCGAAATTGACGCGGTTATATACTGCGAAAAGGAATCGCATAAGCGGATAATTATCGGGAAAGGCGGAGAAATGCTGAAAAAAATCGGGATGCAGGCGCGCCGCGATATAGAAAAATTTTACGGCATACGCGCGTCCCTCAAGCTTTGGGTTAAGGTTAAGGAGGACTGGCGCAACCGCGAGGGTATTATTCATTCTTTCGGATTGGATTAAACGGAAGCGCTGAGTCCGGCATTCGCATTGTAAACATTTCCTTAAATATTTTTATCGCCTTCGCAAACAATGTTTATAACGGAACATACCGTTATTAAACTGATTGCGGGGGTAATTTTATGAACAGACAGGAAGCCTGGCTTCGTTTTGTTATAAGCGGGGAAATAAAGGACTATATGGCATATACAAACGCGCGTCAGATGGAGGAAAAATCATATGCAGGAGAAAATTCGTTTTACAACCGACGGTCTTGTGATACGGGAGCGGAATGCCGGGGAAAACGATCGCCTGATATCTGTTCTTACCCGTGACCGCGGGGTTATAAACGCCTTTGCCGCCGGCGCCAAAACAATAAAAAGCAAAAAAGGGGCGGCAACCGGTCTGCTTTCCTATTCCTCCTTTGCCATAGTAAAAAGGAACGGTACATATAAAATTTACGAGGCTGTTCCTCAAAAAATATTTTTCGGCGCGGGTTCGGATATTGTTTTGCTGTCTCTCGCGCAGTATTTCTGTGAGCTTTGCGCGGTGCTTGTGCCTGCGGAAACCGACTCCGAGGAGTATCTGAGACTTGTTCTCAATTCGCTTCATTTTCTTACCGAGAAAAAAAGGGACCCTGCGATTATAAAAGCAATAACCGAGCTGCGGACGGCTGTTATCGCCGGATATGCGCCCGATATTATCGCCTGCGACGGCTGCGGGGCATTTGAGGGCAATGTGATGTATTTTTACCCGGGAGAGGGCAAACTGAGGTGTGCCGATTGTAAAACCGCCCAACCGGCATTTGCACTTAATAAAACCCAGCTTTCCGCTATGCGACATATTGTTTTTTCCGATTTTTCTTCGTTATATTCCTTTAAAATACCCGAAAGGGACGCGCAGGCGCTTTCAAAAATAACAGAACGGTATATTTTAACCCAGACCGAGCATAGATTTTTAACTCTTGATTTTTATAACGGCTGTATTGAGCATATATGACGGCCGTTTTGAGGTACTTGTTATATGAAATACAATATGAAAAAATACTGCGGCGCATTGGAGCTGGAAAGCGTTTTGCGTAGGCTTGCCGACGCTGCCGTAACCGACGATGCAAAGGAACGCGCTCTCGGACTTACTCCGGAATTTGAGCTTGGAGCCGTTGAAAAAATGCTCCGTCAGACCGACGACGCTTACCGTATGACCGCGCGCTTTTCCTCGCCCGGCTTTTCCGGGGCGGAGAATGTTTCCGGTGCGCTTGAACGCGCAAAGGTCGGAGCCGCCCTTTCAATCTCCGAGCTTTTGAAAATATTCTCTCTGCTCAGCGTTATAAGAAAGCTGAAAAAGTGGAGAGAGGATTGCGGAATGCCGGAAAAAACAACACTTGAGGAGCTCTTTTCCGCGCTTAATCCGAATAAATACCTTGAGGACGCAATAAATTCCGCAATAAAATCCGAGGAGGAGCTTTATGATAACGCTTCTCCGGCGCTCGGCAGTATCAGACGGAAAATAGCCTCTCGCTCCGCCCATATCAGGGATACGCTTGAAAAAATAGTGCGCTCAGGCAGCGCTAAGTATCTTCAGGAGGCTATTATAACTCAGCGCGACGGCAGATTTGTTGTTCCGGTCAAGGCTGAGTATAAAAATGAAATTAAGGGCATTGTTCACGATACCTCGGCATCCGGCTCAACTCTTTTCACAGAGCCTATGTCGGTTGTTGAAATCAATAACGAAATAAGAGTGCTGAGGGTTAAGGAGCAGGAGGAAATTGCAAGAATTTTAGCGGAGCTTTCCGCTATGTGCTCCGATTTTGCCGATAGTATTAAATATTCATTTTCCGCCCTTGTTGAGCTTGATTTGATATTTGCCAAGGCACGCCTTGCTTACGCTATGGGAGCGGTTGTTCCGAAACTGAACAGCATGGGGTATATAAAGCTCAAAAGAGCGAGACATCCCTCAATTCCGGCACGTACCATTGTTCCGATAACGGTAGAGCTCGGCGGAGAATATGATTCTCTTGTAATAACCGGACCTAATACCGGCGGTAAAACGGTAACCCTTAAAACAATAGGTCTATTAACACTTATGGCAATGTGCGGAATGATGATACCGGCGGACGACGGCAGCGAGATATCCGTGTTTGACAAGGTATTTGCCGATATCGGGGACGAGCAGAGTATAGAACAGTCGCTCTCAACCTTTTCCTCGCATATGGTTAATATAATTTCAATTTTGGACTGCTGCGATGAAAATTCTCTGGTTTTGTTTGATGAGCTGTGCGCCGGAACGGACCCGATAGAGGGCGCCGCTCTCGCTAAAGCCATTCTTATGCGGCTGCATAGCAGAAGGGTTAAAGCCGTTGCAACAACCCATTATGCCGAGCTTAAAGCATACGCTCTTGATACCGAACGGGTCGAAAACGCCAGCTGCGAATTTGATGTCGAAACGCTTAAACCGACATACAGACTGATAATCGGCGTTCCGGGCAGGTCAAACGCTTTCGCAATATCTCAAAGGCTCGGACTTGACCCGTCGATAATCGGCGACGCACAATCGGAAATTTCGGATGACGATATGCGGTTTGAACGCGTTGTTGCAGGTCTTGAGCAGGCGCGCCGACTTGCCGAACAGGAGCATAATAAAACAGTCGAGCTGCGCGCCGAGCTTGACGCCGCCAAGCGCCGCTCCGAGAACAGGGAACACGAACTGAAAATCAAACAGGATAAGCTTATGGAGCAGACCCGCAGACAGGCGGCTGATATAATCGAAAACGCAAGATACCGTTCGGGAAAGCTGCTTAACGAGCTTGAGGAAATGAAAAAACAGCTGAATGCCGAAAACTCCGCAAAAATGCTTGATAAGGCGCGTTCGGAATATAAAAATACACTCCGCAGCCTTGAGGAAAGCGCCGATCCGGTTTCGGAACGCCGGGTGTCGGGTGAAAAGCTTTCCGGTGCTCCGCGCGAAAATGATATCGTTGTTGTATCGTCCATCGGGCGCGATGCCACGGTTCTCAGCGTTGACGCGGAGAAAAAGAAAGCATATGTCGCCTCAGGAGCTATGAAGCTTTGGGTTTCCTTTGACGATTTGCTTGTCAAAAAGAGCGGAGACTCAACCGAGCAGAAAAAGACCCGAAAGATAACCGGAATAATGTCGCGTGCGCAGAGAACCGTTTCCGGCGAGCTTGATTTGCGGGGAATGGCGGCTGATGAGGCGATTTTAGAGCTTGACCGATATATTGATAACGCGGTTCTTTCGGGACTGGAAACAATACGGATTATTCACGGCAAGGGAACGGGAACCCTGCGCAAAGCTGTTCAGCAGCATTTGAGAAATCATAAATGTATATCCGGGTTCAGACTCGGAACCTTCGGCGAGGGAGAAAACGGAGTAACCGTGGCGCAGCTGAAAGGCTGATTTACCTGGGCTATTTGTAAATAATATTTCCCTTACACTCGGCATTGCCCTCAATTATCCTGCATTCAATATTTCCGCCGCAATTCACATCGCCGGCAATATTTTTTCCACAAGCCACGTTATCCCCGCAATTTACAGCTCCGGAAATACTTTTTCCGCAAGCTACATTATCTCCGCAATTAACTGCACCGTTTATATCTCCGCCGACGGAAATATTTCCGCGGCACTCTTTGACACCGCCGTTAATTTCCTTGCATTTGATATTTCCGTGACACACAACATCACCGATAATATTCGTATCACCGTTCATATCGCCCATAATTTCGACCTTAAAAAACCGCCCGTCGGTTTTATAGCCGTCTTTCGGAAAAGTAATGTTTATAATTCCGTTTTCCTCGGTTGATTGTAAAATTTTCTTTCCCAACGTTCTGAAAACCCGAATGGTATTATCGTCGTTCCAAGGGAGCTCGGAGCAAAGGTCATAGTGGATTTCTTTTTCATTTTTGCGTCCGAACAGCTCGTCAATGCTGATTTCAAAAATATCGGCAAGCGCCGGTATTAACCCAATATCGGGACAGCACTGCGCCGACTCCCATTTTGATACCGATTGATTGGTCACGCCCAATTTCTTTGCCAGCTCCTCTTGTGTGAGTCCCTGTTTCTTTCTGTAAAATGAAATGGTGTCATAGAGCTTTAAACCTTCCATATTTTTGCCCTCCAAAAATTTCTTGCAGCTGCACTTATATTTTAAATGCGGAGCTTAGCTTTATCAATAACGCAGATATTGGATTTCCCCAACCTGCGGTTGGAAAGATGCTTGCATGCCGTGTCTCATTCTTTTTTAATGTCGTGTTACCTTTCCGTTACAAAAACATATGCGAAATCGGTTTCAAATACCTTAATTAAGCGCATTCCGCTTTGATTGATATATCTCATAATATCCTCTTTGCGGTCAGGGTAAATCTTAATTTTTTGTGTTCCGCAATCTATGGTATCACTTTGATTTTTGTCTATGGAAAGCACGAACCGACCGCCGCTGTTTAATAATGATTTCACCTTATTGATTGCTGCTTGTTTGTTTTTTATATGCATAAATGTGAGTGACGAATAAATCACATCGAATTTGCGTCCGGAATGATAGCTCATAAAATCGTCACAAATAAGCGTTACATTACTGTGTCCTTTTAGGTTTTCCTTTGCTCGCTGGATGGTTTTCGGCGAAATATCAATACCGAAAAACTTACGGCATTCGGGCGCAACACGAACTGCGAGCCGTCCTGTTCCCACGCCTATTTCAAGTACTGACTTTTCTTTTGACAGCTGCAACGAATCAATAAATTGTTGACCATCCCATTTATTCATATAACTTTTCAGCGGTTCCGCATCATAAACAGGGTCGTTGTTTTCGTCAATCAACAGGTCGTAATGGCTAATTACATCATTCATGTCGCTGCTTACCCTCCAAATTCCGGTTTTAAATAAAGTATACCATACGCTAACAGCATTTTCCACTTTTTCTTAATAACCGCAGCTCATATTTCCGCCGGCCTTATACCTTTATTCGGCAAAACGCCGATTTTGCAAATATTCTGAATATTTTCCTGCATATTGCTTGAAATATGCAAAAAAATAGTGTATACTGTACTCTGTGTTAAGCTTTACAGGGACAGAGCGCCGAAAAGCGTGTCTTGAGGGCGTTCTGTCCCGTTTTGCGCATAATTATGAAAGCAGGTGCTTTATGACACGGAAACAGGCGCGTGAGGAAGCGTTTATTCTGATTTTTGAAAAACAGTTCAACTCTGACTCTCTTGAGGATATTCTGGAATGTGCGGTGCAGGTGAGGGAAATCGAGCCGGATTCATATATCCGCTCGGTCTTTTTCGGCGTTTATGAAAATTTGGAGGAGCTGGACGGCATTATTTCCGGAAATTCGGTTGGCTGGAGCATAAAGCGAATTTCAAAAACGGCGCTTGCGGTTCTCAGACTTGCAATTTATGAGATAAAGTATATGGATGATATACCTGTTTCGGTCACGATTAACGAGGCAGTCGAGCTTTGCAAGAAATACGCAACCAAGGAGGACGCTTCGTTCGTCAACGGCATACTTGCTTCGGTGGTAAAGGAATGAAAGGCGCGGTAAGCGTCCGCCAGCTCAATCTCTATATTAAATCGCTTATTGAGGGCGACGTCCGGCTTTCGGATATAACCGTTACAGGCGAAATATCGAACTTTAAAAATCACTATGCAAGCGGACATTGGTATTTTACGTTAAAGGACGCTGACGCTTCTGTAAGATGCGTTATGTTCCGCAGCGCGGCGGCAAGAGTTGCCTGCGAGGTAAGGGACGGACTGAGCGTTACTTTGAGGGGCAGAGCCTCGCTTTATGAAAAGGACGGACAGTATCAGTTTTACGTTGAGGAGCTCAGCTCCGGCTCAACCGGAGATTTGGCGAGACTTTTCGAGCAGACTAAGCAAAAGCTGCTTGCAGAAGGACTGTTTGATGAATCGCGTAAACGCCCGATCCCGAAATTTCCGCGCAGGATTGCCGTTATAACCTCCGAAACAGGAGCCGCCGTTCAGGATATTCTGAATATAACCGGCAGAAGATATCCGCTTTGCAAAATAATGCTTTGTCCGGTTTCGGTTC
The DNA here is from genome assembly GCA_934477125.1 of uncultured Eubacteriales bacterium. Taxonomy (GTDB): domain Bacteria; phylum Bacillota; class Clostridia; order Oscillospirales; family Acutalibacteraceae; genus UBA737. The sequence goes on from CAKSOL010000002.1 coordinate 129,645, forward strand.
AGGGAGAATCGGCTGTCGGAGAAATGCTTAACGCTCTCGACAGGGTTTACGGGCGGGACGATACCGACCTTATAATAATCGGCAGAGGCGGCGGCTCGGCAGAGGATCTTTCCGCATTTAACGATGAAACGCTTGCGAGGAAAATATACGAATCGCCGATACCTGTAATATCCGCCGTCGGACATGAAACCGACTTTTCGATTTGCGATTTTGTTGCAGACCTGCGCGCTCCTACGCCGTCTGCCGCGGCAGAAATTGCCGTGCCGGATTCGTCGGAGCTTTCGGCGAGAATAGCAAGACTGAAAAAAACAGCGCGGAATTTGATTTTTAGCCGCCTGCAAAGGGAAACGGCAAGATACGAAAGGGCGGCTGCCGCTCCGTTTTTCCGCCGTCCGCTTGCTGAAATCACAGAACGCCGCGAGCTGCGTCTTGACAGACTTTCCGAGCAGCTCAGAACGGCTTGCGAAAGGCGTATTGAAAATAATGCGGCGGCGTTTTCGCGGGCAGCGTCTAAGCTTGACGGTATGAGTCCCCTGCGGATTATGGCGCGCGGATTTGCGGCGGTTGAGAATAAAAACGGTCCTGTCCGCTCGGTCGGTCAGCTAAGCGCCGGAGAAAAAATAGAACTGCGTATGGCGGACGGAACCGCTGAATGTACTGTGGAGGAGATAAAGAAAAATGGCTGAAAAGAAAAGCTTTGAGGCGTCTCTTGCGGCTTTGGAGGAAATAGTCCGGAAACTGGAGGAAGAAAATATTTCTCTTGATGAATCAATTTCGCTGTTTGAAAAGGGAATAAAGCTTTCAAACGACTGCGCCGGAAGACTTGAAAATGCCCGCCGCCGTATTTTAACATTAACCGACGCCGAAGCGGAGGAAACCGAAGATGAAAATTGAAGCGCTTTTAAGAGATTATCAGACAAAAATGCAGAACAGGCTCGATATTCTTTTGCCTGAGAACGACAGCCTTTACAGCAAGACCGTCCGTGCGGCGCGTTACAGCCTGCTTGCCGGGGGAAAAAGGCTGAGACCCATTCTTTTGCTGGAGTTTTACAAGCTCTGCGGCGGAAATGACGACTGCGCCTATCAGCTTGCGGCGGCTCTTGAAATGATACATACCTATTCTTTGATACATGACGATTTGCCGTGTATGGACGATGATGATATGCGCCGCGGCAGACCGTCCTGCCATAAGCAGTTTGACGAAGCTGCCGCGCTGCTTGCCGGGGACGCATTGCTTACCGAGGCTTTCGGCGCGGCGGCAAAAACAGCCGGTATTCCGGCTGAAAGAGTTGTCAAGGCGATAGGAATTCTTTCCGCCTGCGCGGGAACTGCCGGAATGATAGGCGGGCAGACTATCGACCTTGAGAACGAAAACCGCACGGTTGCTCTTGAAACCGTTACCGAAACCTATCGTCTTAAAACCGGTGCGCTGTTAAAAGCGGCGGCTGTTATAGGCTGCATTTTGGCGGGAGCGGAACCGGAGCTTGAGCAGGCGGCTGCCGAATACGGTGAAAAGCTCGGTATCGCATTTCAGGTTATAGATGATATTTTAGATGTTCAGAGCGACTCTGCCATACTCGGCAAGCCTACGGGGAGCGACGGCAAAAACTGCAAGAATACCTTTGTTTCGCTGCTCGGAATTGAGGAAAGCCGCCGGGCGGCTGCGCTTTTCACCTCTCAGGCGCGCGCGGCTCTTAAAGCCTTTCCGGGCGATATTTCAACAGTTGAAGCTATTACCGATTATTTACTTGACAGAAAGTATTAAAAGGAATGTAATATATCTTGGAATATAAAATACTCAGCAGTATAAAGTCGCCGGCACAGCTAAAGGAATTGGACAGCCGCGAGCTGTCGCTGCTCTGCGAGGAGGCGCGGGATTGTATAATCCGGACGGTCGCGAAAAACGGCGGTCATCTGGCTTCAAATCTCGGAGCCGTTGAGCTTACCGTCGCGCTGCACCGCGCGTTTGATTCTCCGCAGGACGCCATAATTTTCGATGTCGGTCATCAAAGCTATACGCATAAGCTTTTAACCGGCAGATTTGACCGCTTTTCAACCATAAGAACCGAGGGCGGGATTTCGGGCTTTATGCGCCCGGACGAAAGCGAGCACGACCCGTTTATTACGGGTCACAGCAGCAATTCGATTTCCGCCGCATACGGTATTTATAAGGCGCGTCAGCTTTCGGAAAAGCCCGGAACGGCGGTCGCGGTTATAGGCGACGGGGCAATGACCGGCGGAATGGCGTATGAGGCGCTTAATAACGCAGCCGGAGGACGCGGAAATTTTATTATCGTCCTCAATGATAATAAAATGTCTATATCGCGCAACGTCGGAGCAATGGCGCGCGCCTTTACAAAGCTCCGCAACCGACCTCATTATCACCGCTTTAAATTTGCTTTCGGAAAATTTCTTTTAAAAATTCCGGCAGTCGGAAAGCCGCTTTTCGGAGCGCTCGAAAACGCAAAAAACCGCTTTAAAAGCCTGGTTTACAGGAATAATGTTTTTACGGCGATGGGATATAACTATATGGGTCCGGTTGACGGGCATAATATTCACGAAATGGAAGAGCTTTTCAGAGCCGCCAAGCATTATAATAAGCCTACTCTTGTTCACGTTATAACAACAAAGGGCAAGGGCTATCCGTATGCGGAAAGCAAGCCTAAGAATTATCACGGCGTTTCGCCGTTCGATGTTGACGTAGGGGCTGAGCCGTCCGCCAATCCGACTTTTTCGGATATAGCCGGGAAAACACTTTGCGGGCTTGCCGAAAGGGATGAACGTGTATGCGCCATAACCGCCGCTATGACTACCGGCACCGGGCTTTCGGAATTTTCCGCAAGGTTTAAACCGCGCTTTTTTGACGTCGGTATAGCCGAACAGCACGCTGTCACGTTCGGAGCGGGTCTTGCCGCCGGCGGAATGATTCCTTTCTTTGTTGTTTATTCAAGCTTTCTTCAGCGTGCATATGACCAGATAATTCACGATGCGGCAATCGCAGGTCTGCCCTTAAAGCTCCTTGTTGACAGAGCCGGAATAGTCGGGGAGGACGGAGAAACGCATCAGGGAATTTTTGATACGGCGTTTTTAACCGGTATTCCCGGAATGGAAATCTGGGCGCCCGCCTGTTACAGCGAGCTGAAACAATATATAGAGCTTGCCGCCGGAAACGGCAGACTGTGCGCGGTGAGATATCCGCGCGGCTGCGAAAAGGCGGACTTTGATCCTGCCGGCGATACGGATTACAGCTTGGAAAAAAGAAATGGAAACGGTTTGCTTATAACCTACGGCAGACTTTATTCCGAGGCGGTCGCCGCAAATATAAACGGAGCGGATGTTTTAAAGCTTAATAAAATTTTCCCTGTTTCGGATGAGCTGACATCGCTTATAGGCAGCTACGGAAAAGTTCGCTTTTTCGAGGAGGGAATACGCAGCGGCGGCATAGCGGAGCATATTGCCGGCAAATTGGCTGAGCGCGGCTTTGGCGGCAGCTATTCTATTCACGCAATAGACGGCTTTGTTCCCGCGTCCTCGGTTGCGTCTGCCCTGCATAATTACGGTCTTGACCGCTGCGCTATGGAAATTGCTTTTGCGGAGGATAATAATGAACGGTAAACAAAGGCTGGACGCCTCGCTTGTTTCTCTCGGACTTGCGGAAAGCCGCGAAAAGGCTAAGGCGCTTATTATGTCGGGAATTGTTTATGTAAATAATCAAAAGTGCGATAAAGCCGGAACGTTTGTAAAGGAAAGCGATAGAATTGAGGTTCGCGGAGAAACCCTGCGATATGTAAGCCGGGGCGGACTGAAGCTCGAAAAGGCGGTTGACGCTTTTAATCTTAGCCTTTCCGGGCTTATATGCGCAGATATCGGCGCTTCAACCGGCGGCTTTACCGACTGTATGCTCCAAAACGGAGCAAAAAAGGTTTATGCCATTGATGTCGGCTACGGTCAGCTTGCCTGGAAGCTGCGCTGCGATGAAAGGGTAATAAACCTTGAACGAACCAATTTCAGATATGTAACCTCCGAGCAGATACCCGAACCGCTTGATTTTGCATCTGTGGACGTATCATTTATCTCGCTTTCTCATATCCTGCCCGTGCTTTTCGGACTGCTGCGGAACGGCGGACGCGCCGTTTGCCTTATAAAGCCGCAGTTTGAGGCAGGTAAGGAAAATGTCGGGAAAAAGGGCGTTGTGCGCGATAAAGCAGTCCATAAGGCTGTTATAGAAAAAATTCTCGGTATTGCTCAGAATGAGGGATACAGAATACTGGGACTTGATTTTTCCCCGGTCAAGGGACCGGAGGGCAATATCGAATACCTTTGCTATATCGAAAAAAGCGGAGAGAGAGGCTGCGCCGAGGGCATTTCGCCCGAAAACGTTGTTGAAAACTCACATTCCGCGCTTGACCGCGTAAAGGAGGAAAATTTATGAAGGTTGCCGTTTTGCCTAATCTCGATAAACGCGGCTCGGCTGCAACCGTTGAACGCATCGGAGATTTTTTCAGAGACGAGGGTATACAGGCGTTTCTTCCGGAGCATATAAGAAGCGATAAATATGAGCATTTGCCGGAGGACGAGCTGTACCGCATAGCCGATATCATCGTAACAATCGGCGGCGACGGAACTATAATCCGCTACGCAAAGCGCGCTGCGATGGACGGTAAGCCGGTTGTCGGAATAAACGCCGGCAGAATAGGCTACCTTGCCAATATCGAGCAAAATGAATATAAGCTTCTCGGCAAGCTGAAAAGCGGCGAATATATCGTTGAAAAGCGGATGATGCTGGAAATAAGAACCTGTGAAAACGGCAGGACAACAGGCACCTATCACGCCCTCAACGACGCCGTTCTGACAAGCGGATATATCTCGCGGATAATTGATGTTTCCGCTTCGGTTGACGGCGAAAGCATTTCCTACCGCGCCGACGGACTTATAGTTTCAACTCCGACCGGCTCAACCGCATATTCCATGTCCGCCGGAGGTCCGATAATAGACCCGCTTACCGAAAATTTCTGTATAACCCCGATTTGCTCTCATTCTCTTTCCGCAAAGCCTATCATATTAAGCGCCGAACGCGTTGTAAAGCTTAAAGCCTTTTCTAAAAAGCGATGTGATATTTTCTTAACGGTGGACGGCAGACGCGCAGCGCAGATACGTCCGTATACGGATATATTCGTAACGCGCTCCGAGCAGTATGTTCAGCTTATCAGGCTGAACAGCCGTTCGTTTTATAAAACACTTTCGTTAAAATTTCTTGATTCGAGGAGTATGAACGGTGAAAGATAACAGACAGGAAAAAATTATAGAGCTTATCAGAAAGCGTATTATTTTTACTCAGGAGGATTTGCAGAACGCTCTGCTTGAGGAGGGCTACCGCGTTACTCAGTCAACGGTTTCGCGGGACATCAAGGAGCTGCGGCTCGTAAAGGGTCATGACGGCGCGGGCAATTACCGTTATATTATGCCGGAATCCGCTCTGCCGACCGAGCAGTCCGCAGCTCACTACCGCGAGCTTTTTAAGCGCTCCGTGCGCAGTGTGGATTATGCGCTGAATAACGTTATTTTAAAATGCGATACCGGTATGGCTTCAAGCGCCTGCGTATCTCTCGATATTCTTTACGGCGACCGTATGCTCGGTTCGCTTGCCGGAGACGATACTGTTTTAATAGTAACGCGCAGCGAGGAAGACTCGGCAGATCTTGTTCAGGAATTAAAAAAACTTATCTGAACGGCGGTAAGGCTTTATGTTAAAGTGTCTCCATATTGAAAATATAGCCGTAATAGAGCGCTCCGATTTAGAGCTTTCGGAGGGCTTTAACGCTATGACCGGAGAAACAGGCGCAGGAAAGTCTATTATAATAGACTCCCTTTCGGCGGTACTCGGTCAGAGAACCTCGCGTGAGCTTATCAGAAACGGCTGCGATAAGGCAAGCGTTTCGGCGCTGTTCTGCAATTTTAATAATTATGAGCTTGATTTTCTCGAAAGCAGCGGTTTTCCGCCCGATGAAAACGGAGAGCTTTTGATAACGCGGACGCTTTCGGCGTCCGGAAACGGCAGCGTCAGAATAAACAGCCGCCCGGCAACCGTCGGAATACTTCGCAGTATCGGAGCGGAGCTTGTTAATATTCACGGTCAGCACGATAATCAAAAGCTGCTTGACCCTGCGTATCACAGCGGATATGTTGATTCGCTTGCAGATAATGAGGAAATTAAAAAAGAATATTATAACGAGTTTAAAAGGCTTAACGCCATAAGACGGGAATTGCAGCAGCTTGAAACCGATTCGGACGAAAAGATTCGCAGAACGGAAATTCTGGAATACCAGATAAATGAGCTTGAATCCGCCGATATTAAGGTTGGAGAGATAGAGGAGCTGCGCGAAAAAATAAAGCTGGCGGAGAACAGTGAAAAAATGCTTGATGCGCTTAACCTTGCCCGCGCGGCATTGGGCGGCGAAAGCGATTATGAGGGCGCGGCGGCTCTCGTGGCTCAGGCAGGAAAATATCTCGGCTCAGGCGGCGTTAAGAAGCTTGAGGGCAGCGCGGCAAGGCTTACGGAAATATCCTATGAGCTTTCGGAAATTAACGCCGATATCGAAAGCTATCTTTCCGAAAACGACTTTTCTGAAGAAAATGCCGATAAGTTGCGCGAAAGACTTGATTTCCTGCACAGACTTATGTTAAAATACGGTAACAGCGAGGAAAAGCTGTTGGCATTTCTTGAAAATGCAAAAAACGAGCTTAAGGGAATAAAATTTTCAGATGAGCGCGCGGCGGAGCTTTCCGAGGAGCTGGATAAATCTACGGAACGACTTGTCGTATTCGGAGAAAAGCTGACCGCAAGCCGCAAAAAGGCAGCTGCCGAGCTTGAACGGCAGGTAACGGACGCTCTTAAATACCTCGATATGCCGCAGGTGAGTTTTTCGGTTGAACTGAATAATGGAAGATACACGAAAAACGGCTGCGACGAACTGCAATTTCTTATTTGCGCCAATGCCGGGGAAGAACCCCGCCCGCTGGCTAAAATTGCCTCCGGCGGTGAGCTTTCAAGGGTTATGCTTGCAATAAAAAGCATTTTGGCGGACGCCGACGGCGCCGGAACGCTTATTTTTGATGAAATTGATACCGGAATAAGCGGTCACGCGGCAATAAGAGTCGGCAGAAAGCTGAGGCAGGTTTCAAAGCGCAGGCAGGTTTTATGCGTAACTCATCTGGCTCAGATAGCGGCGGCTGCCGACAGACAGCTGCTTATAGAAAAGCGTACAGAGAACGGGCGCACCTTTACGGGTGTTACCGCTCTGAACGATAAACAAAGGCTCGGCGAGCTTGCCCGTATTATGTCGGGCGGCGAGCTGACCGAAAACTTATTAAAATCCGCAAAGGAACTATTGGACAGGAGTAAGGTTGATGACAATTTATGACGAGCTTGTAGCCCGCGGGCTTATAGCGCAGGTAACGGACGAGGAAGAAATCAAGGAGCTTATTAACAGCGGCAAGGCGGTTTTCTATATCGGCTTTGACCCGACTGCCGATAGTCTCCATGTCGGTCACTTTATGGCACTGTGCCTGATGAAGCGTCTGCAAATGGCAGGCAACAGACCTATCGCGCTCATCGGCGGAGGAACCGGATATATCGGCGACCCCTCCGGCAGAACCGATATGCGCTCAATGATGACCCCGGAGCAGATTCAGCATAACTGCGATTGCTTTAAAAAGCAAATGAGCCGGTTTATTGAATTCGGCGAGGGTAAGGCGCAGATGGTTAATAACGCCGACTGGCTTTTGAAGCTTAATTATATTGATTTGCTGCGTGATGTCGGGGCTTGCTTTTCGGTCAATAATATGCTGAGAGCCGAATGCTATAAACAGCGAATGGAAAAGGGACTCAGCTTTTTAGAGTTCAACTATATGATAATGCAAAGCTACGACTTCTATCATCTCTATCAGGAATACGGCTGCAATATGCAGTTCGGCGGAGACGATCAGTGGTCAAATATGCTCGGAGGAACAGAGCTCATCCGCAGAAAGCTCGGCAAGGACGCCTATGCTATGACAATAACTCTGCTGCTTAACTCCGAGGGCAAAAAGATGGGAAAAACAGTCGGCGGAGCTGTCTGGCTTGACCCGGAGAAAACCTCGCCGTATGAATTTTATCAGTATTGGCGCAATGTGGCGGACGCAGACGTATTGAAATGTATCCGTATGCTCACCTTCCTGCCGCTTGAGCAGATAGACGAAATGGATAAGTGGGAGGGCAGCCAGATTAATACCGCTAAGGAAATATTGGCATATGAGCTTACAAAGCTGGTTCACGGCGAGGAGGAAGCCGAAAAGGCTCAGAATGCCGCCCGTGCTATATTCTCCGGCTCCGGGGAACACGCGGATATGCCGTCAACCGTTCTCTCCGATGACGATTTCTCCGACGGCGGAATAGGTCTGCTCAGACTTATGGTATGCGGCGGACTTTCCGCGTCAAACGGCGAGGCTCGTCGTCTCGTTCAGCAGGGCGGTGTAAGCGTGGATGATAAAAAGGTTACCGACCCGGCGTTTACCCTTAAAAAGGCAGATTTTGAAAACGGCGTTGTCGTCAAAAAGGGTAAAAAGGTTTTCCATAAGTTTACCGTTTAATTTGTTAGTAAAAGGGTGATTCCGTGATACTCGGATTTGATATAGGCGGAACAAAATGCGCTGTTATTAAGGCGGAATATGCAGACGGGAATGTTAATATCGCGGCTAAGAAGAAAATACCGACTCAGCTTGATATTTCTCCCGAGGATATGATTGAAAGGCTTATTGCTATTGCCGATGAAATTATATGCGGAGAAACAATAGAAAGCATAGGCATTTCCTGCGGCGGACCTCTTGATTCCGAAAACGGAATAATTAAGGGTCCTCCCAATCTGCCGGGCTGGAACGATGTCCGTATAACCGAGCAGCTTTCCGGTCATTACGGCGTTCCGGCTAAATTGCAGAATGATGCAAACGCCTGCGCGGTTGCGGAATGGAAATTCGGCGCGGGGCGTGGCTGTAAAAATATGATTTTTCTGACGTTCGGAACGGGTCTCGGCGCGGGTCTTATCCTCAACGGAGCGCTTTATTCCGGAACAAACGATAACGCCGGCGAGGCAGGGCATATCCGGCTTGACAGCTTCGGACCGGTAGGCTACGGCAAGTCCGGCTCGTTTGAGGGCTTTTGCAGCGGAAACGGTCTTGCTCAGCTGGGGTATATAAAGGCGCTTGAGAGGGCGCAGTCCGGTAATTACCCGATGTATTTTAAACGAGGTATGAGCGCGTCCGATATAACCGCTAAATCGCTGGCTGAGGCTGCGCTTGCAGGTGATGAAACCGCAGCCGAGGTTTACAGAATATGCGGCGAGCAGCTGGGAAAGGGACTTTCTGTTCTGATAGATATACTCAATCCCGAACGTATTGTTATCGGCAGCGTGTTTGCGCGCAGCGAATCGCTGCTGCGCGAACCGATGGAGCAGTTCATTAAAAAAGAAGCGCTTTCCGCAGCCGCAGAGGTTTGCAGTATTGTTCCGGCGCAGCTCGGAGAGCAGATAGGGGATTATGCCGCTGTCGCGACTGCATTATTGTAGGAGGGTTTAATATATGTTAAATGAGCTTTTAGAAAGATACCCGGTGCTGAAATGTATAGAAAGCGATATTTCGGCGGCGGCAGATATGCTGATTGAAGGATTTCGCGGCGGAAATAAGCTTTTGCTTTGCGGAAACGGCGGCAGCTGTGCGGACTGTGAGCATATTGTCGGCGAGCTGATGAAGGGCTTTTTAAGCCTTCGCCCTTTGACCGATATTCAGAAAAAACAGATGAGGGAAAACTGTCCGGATATAAACGACGGGTACCTTTCAAAGCTTCAGCGCGCTGTTCCCGCTATTTCTCTGCCGTCCTTTACCGCTCTCAATACCGCATTTTGCAACGATGTTGACCCGGAGCTGGTTTTTGCTCAGAGCCTTATGGGACTTGGCAATCAAAACGATATGCTTATCTGCATCAGCACATCCGGCAACTCGGCTAATGTTGTTGCCGCAGCCAAAACCGCTAAGGCATTAGGACTTAAAACAATAGGCCTTACCGGTAAGAGCGGCGGAAAGCTAAAGGAAATCTGTGATGTTTGCCTTTGCGTTCCCGAAACTGAAACCTTTAAGGTTCAGGAGCTTCATCTTCCGGTTTACCACTATCTCTGCGCAAAGGTTGAAAAGGAAATCTTTTAAACTGTAAAATAAACTAACAGCGGTATATTCCACCGAATGGTGAAATATACCGCTGTCTTTATATACTGTATAAGTATTTTTGAAATTACTTCAGCGCCTCGGCTATTGCAACCGCGCACGCAACGGTCATACCGACCATCGGGTTGTTGCCTGCGCCGATAAGTCCCATCATCTCAACGTGAGCCGGAACGGATGAAGAACCGGCAAACTGAGCGTCGGAGTGCATACGTCCCATTGTATCGGTCATACCGTAAGAGGACGGACCGGCCGCCATATTGTCCGGATGGAGGGTACGTCCCGTACCGCCGCCGGAAGCAACAGAGAAGTAGTTTACGCCGTTTTCAACGCACCATTTCTTATATGTGCCTGCAACCGGATGCTGGAAACGGGTCGGATTGGTGGAGTTACCGGTTATTGAAACACCGACCTTTTCAAGCTTCATAATCGCAACGCCCTCCGGAACATTGTCCGCACCGTAGCATTTAACTGCCGCGCGCGCTCCGTTGGAGAACGGCTTTTCATAAACTACCTTAACCTCCTCGGAATAGGGGTCAAACTCGGTTTCAACATAGGTAAAGCCGTTGATACGCGAGATTATATATGCCGCGTCCTTGCCGAGACCGTTAAGAATAACGCGCAGCGGCTGAGTTCTTACCTTATTTGCATTGAGAGCGATTTTGATAGCGCCCTCAGCTGCCGCAAAGGATTCGTGACCTGCGAGGAAGCAGAAGCACTCGGTTTCCTCGGAAAGAAGCATCTTGCCGAGGTTGCCGTGGCCGAGACCGACCTTGCGGTTCTCGGCAACAGAGCCGGGGATACAGAAAGACTGGAGACCTACGCCTATATTTGCGGCGGCAGCGGCAGCGGATTTGTCTCCGGTGCGCTCAGCCTCCTTAAAAGCGATTGCCGAGCCTACGGTATAAGCCCATTTTGCATTTTCAAAGCATATCGGCTGGGTTTCCTGAACTATGGTATAGGGGTCAACACCGTGCGCAGCGCAGATGTCCTTACATTCGTCTATTGATGAGATACCGTAATTTTTAAGAACGCCGAGAATTTTTTCCTCGCGTCTCTCATAACCTTCAAACTGTGCCATTATACCGTACCTCCTTATTCTACTCGCGGATCAATATACTTGACCGCGCCGTCTTCTTTGTTGAAACGTCCGTAGTGACCCATAGACTGCTTGTAAGCCTCGTTAGGCTCAACGCCTTTCTTGATGAGGTCAGTCATCTTGCCGAGGGATACAAACTCATAGCCTATAACCTCGTCGTTTTCGTCAAGAGCCATTCTTGTACAGTAGCCCTCGGTCATTTCAAGGTATCTTACGCCCTTAGACTTGGTGCCGTACATAGTACCGACCATTGAGCGGGCGCCCTTTCCGAGGTCCTCCATTCCTGCTCCGATAACGAGACCGCCCTCAGAGAAAGCGGACTGGCTGCGGCCGTAAACAATCTGTAAAAACAGCTCGCGCATAGCAGTGTTTATAGCGTCGCAGACAAGGTCGGTGTTAAGCGCTTCCAAAACAGTCTTGCCGGGGAGAATTTCGGCAGCCATAGCGGCCGAATGAGTCATACCTGAACATCCGACGGTTTCAACAAGAGCCTCCTCAATGATACCGTCCTTAACGTTTAACGAAAGCTTGCAGGCACCCTGCTGCGGGGCGCACCAGCCAACGCCGTGCGTATAGGCAGAGATATCCTTAATCTCCTTTGCCTGTATCCATTTGCCTTCCTCCGGAATCGGGGCGGGACCATGATGCGGACCCTTGGCAACGGGACACATACTTTCTACTTCCTTTGAATAAATCATATATGTACTCCTTTCGGTATTTCAGTCGCGCTTTTTTCAAAAAACGACCGTACAAAAATATTATATCAACATTTGCTTGAAAACACAAGAGTTTATACGAACAAAAAACAAAAAATTTAGAATAAAAACTGTGAAAAATGCGTTAGAAATTTTGCTCGGAACGGCAAAATTTTATACTCCTAAATCCGCAGTCCGTAAAATTACCGTTTTACATAACATTATATTCATTTTATATTTCGACATATAATTATTCTACTTATTAACTGGGTTATCCACCGAAAATACCCTCCAAATATGCCGATTTTCCAAATTTTAGTGGTAATATCGGTGGAAATCCCGGTGGATAAGTTGAATAACAAAACAGGTTGTCCGGGTTTACATAACAAAAAATTTTGCATTAAAAATGCTATTAAAACGCACATTTTTGCATAAACCCCGCAAAGCCGGCAGCTTTATGAATACCCGACCTTTCGGAACTGTTATAACCGAGCCGGAAAACTGCGCCGGCCCGGTTATCGGATATGTTATTACATCATAATATAAGCCAGCGCAAGCATCAGCTTTTTATCTGCATTATCGTTCCAGAGCAGCAGCAGCAAACCGAGAATAAGAGGCAGGTCGGGCTCGGTACGCAGCTTTTCAAGAAAGGCAAAATCGGCTATGCCGGCAGAGTGTGGCGTCGGCACTGACGGCTCGGATTTCACCGGCGGAGTATCGGTATTCTGATTGTGCGTGTGCGAAGCGGCAGAGGACGGCGCGGCAGGCGAATTGCGCGGCATCCTGATAAACGGCGGCGTCGGGGGCATAGAATGAGGATTTTGAGCAGGAGGAGCTGCGTGAGCGCTCATTTCCCTCATTCTTTCGACAGCGCGCTGCTGCTGTTGTAAAAACTCGTTATTTTCAGGCATAATGACTCCTATAACAATTTTTCGAGCAAACCGCTTTCCTTCAGCAGCGGCAGAATATCGAGTATGCGCAATATTTTAATTGCACGGTCGGCCCGCTTTTGGCGCTCGGCGCTCAAATGCGGACGCAGCGCCGTTATAAGGGCGGTTCTGTTATCCTGCGCCGGAGTTTTAAGCATTGAAAGCATCTGAACTATGCCGCCGAGCTCGCCTATATCCGGCAACGGCGGTGTAACGCTCGGCGGAGGTGATGCGGCAGGCTGCGGGTCAGCGGAGGAACCCAAAAGCCCCTCCGCCATCTTCCGGAACTGTTCCATACTTGCCGGGTCGTTTAAAATGCCGGCAAGCTTTTCGCTTAGGTTATCCATTTTTTGTCCCGCCGGAAACTTGATTTATAATTTCGCGCATCTTGGGGTCGCTCATAAGCTTCGCCAAAGCTCCCGGATCACTGATAAGCCTTGTCAGGCGCTGTCTGTCCTCAGCATTCAGCGAGCTCATAAGCTTTGAGGTATCCCCGGCAGCAGCGGCGTTTAATGCGCTCTTGTCTATCTTGCCTCCGGACACCCGCATAATATGCTCGGCAAGCTTTGATTTGTCGATAGAACGATTATTCATTGAAATTCCCTCCGTTTTCAGTATAATATATGTTATGATATAAATAATTATGAGGTGAAGAAAGTGCGTATTTTAATAATATCCGATTCCCACCGCCGCACCTATACGGTTGAAAGGATTATCCGTGCGCATCCGGAATGTAAAGAAATATATTTTTTGGGCGATATACTTTCGGATATCGAAAAACAGGAGGAGCATTTCCCCGACAGAATATTTCATAAGGTTTCGGGCAACTGCGATTTCGGCTCTCTGCTGCCTTCGTCCGCTGTTGAGCAGTGCGGAGGGATAAATGTTTTTTATACTCACGGTCATACCCTCGGAGTTAAATACGGCACCGACAGACTTCTTGCGGCGGCAGGGGAGCGCGGATGCAAATTGGCGCTTTTCGGTCATACCCATATTCCTCTGTGCGAATACCGCGGCGGAATATATATTGTAAATCCCGGCTCCTGCTCGTCCTCGCGGAGCGGACCGGAAACATATGCGGTTGCGGATATCGGTACGGGCGGCATACTTCCGGCTGTGTTGAGAGTGGATATGCTTTGATAAAGCAGCCGGAGACGCTCCGGGCAGCCCTGTTCAGTATCACTTTAATCAAGCGTAACATTTAATTTACAAATTCCCGTAAAATTTGTAATAAAGAACGCGTATAATAATCGCAAAGCAAAGGGGAAAGCTGAACGCAACAGCCTGTCAAATCTCCTTTAAACGGAAAGGATGAATGTTATGAATGAATATAATAACTCTTACGGCTCTGACAATCAGAACGATTTAAATTCCGGAACATTCGGAACAGGTGCGAATAATTATTATAATCAGGGTGTATATTACGGCGCGCCGAAGCGCCCTAAAAGAAACGGAAAGGGAACAGCGAGGGTTGTTGTTGCATCACTGCTTGCCGCAGTTATAGGCGCGGTCGGCGGCGGAGTAAGCACGGCAATGCTTCTGAACCGTAATACTTCGACCGTCCAAAGCGGTAACGGCAGCTCAAAGCTCAACACATCAAATGTCAACATAAACGTTGATGAAAGCGTCGGCTCGGTTGCTCAGGCAGTAGCGGAGAAATGCGTTAACAGCGTTGTCGGAATCAGAACAACAACCTCGTCTCAGAACTTTTTCTTCGGCGAAAGCGAGAGCGAAGGCGGTTCTGGTTCGGGAGTCGTTTATTCCGAGGACGGCTATATTATAACAAACTACCACGTTATTTCAAGTGTTGTTGAAAGCAGCGGAAAATCGAGAATAGACGTATATATCGGAAGTGCCGATACAGAGCCTTATGAGGCGTCTGTTGTAGGATACAGCATTTCAGCCGACCTCGCTGTGTTAAAAATTGATGCAAAGAATCTGACTCCTATTGAGCTTGGCAATTCTGACGACCTGAAGGTCGGACAGTACGCCGTAACAATAGGCGCACCCGGCGGTCTTGAATTTATGGGCAGCGTTACCTACGGTATTATAAGCGGACTTAACCGCGTAGTGTCATCGGATTCCGAGGTCAAGCTTATTCAGACGGATGCCGCAATAAACCCCGGAAACTCCGGCGGCGCGCTGCTTGATACCAACGGCAGACTTATAGGTATAAACAGCTCCAAGATAGTATCGACAGAGTATGAGGGAATGGGATTTTCTATTCCTGTCAATACGGTTATAGAAAAATGCCGCAGCATTATCGAACGTCAGAATGAACCTGAGTCTTATGTGGGAATAACTCTTTCAAAAAGATATACGGAAAGTATTCTGAAGTATTACGGATATCCCGCCGGTGCGGTTGTGCAGAGTGTTGACGATAACAGTCCTGCAAAATCAGCCGGTATCAGCCGCGGAGATATAATAACCGCATTCGGAGATAAGGAAATAACCTCTTATTCCCAGCTTGAGGAGCTGATACGCGAAAGCACGCCCGGCAGCAAGGTGACAGTTAAGGTTTACCGCTCCGGAAAGACGTATACCGCAGAATTGACCATAGGCTCAAATAACAGTAAATAATAAATTAAAATCGCCCCGAATTATTGAGAATATAATTCGGGGCGATTATAATAATTATATGTCTATGTTTCTGAATTTTCCGGTTTTGCAAACTATGCTGCGCAGATGGCTGCACTTGATTCCGAGCAGACGTTCCATTTCGTCTGCGGCGTTTTTATAGGCTGAGCCTGTGTGATGCACCAATATGCAGTCGGCTTCCCTGATTTTTCCGGCGGCCTGCCTGCAAAAGGCTCTGACCGGCGGAGCGAGAGAAAACACCCATATCGGCGAACAGATTGTTATATGCTCATAGGCTGAAAGGTCGGTGTTTATAGGCTCAATCGGCATATCCCATTTGTGCATACCGTATCTTCCGCACCACCAAAAGCCGATTGTGCCGTCGGTTTTTTCGGTGGATTTTATTTCATAAACCGCCGCTCCGGTTCGGTTCGCCTCGTCATACGCCAGTTTTCTGACATATCCCATACGCGAAAAGAAAACGACAAGCCGGCTCGGATTTTTCCCGATATCGGGATAATCGGAAATGTCCGCTCTAAAGCTTTCCTGCTTCATAAAAATAAGTGCGGCATAGCCTGTTGCCGCCTGACACAGCCCGAAAATAAAATATATCGTTGACATAAAGTTCGGCGGAAACATATAGAACTGAATACAAATCCAGAGCATAAGGGTTATTCCGAAAATGCCGCCGAGAATAACGCCGCTTTTTTTGTTTGCAAAAAGCAAGCCTGCCGCCGTAAGATTGGTAATTCCGTTGACAATAAGCAGCGCGATACCGGAAAAGGTTAAATCTCTAAATAAGATATCGGAAAACGGGAGAACCTGAAAATAGGGGAGCATGGCGTCCATTCCCATAGACCTCCCCGTAGGGTCAATCAGCATCATAAGCGAACCGCCGACTGCGCCGATACCTATAAAAAGCGTCCAGAAAATCAGAAAACGCCTTGCGTTCCTGTATCTTGATTTTTGAAATTTATTCTTACTTTTCTGCATTAACAAGCCACCTTTACCGTATTTTTATTATACATACGCCAATGAATATGTCAAGCCTTGCAAATCTTAATTTTACTTAATACTGGGACTTGTAGAAACAGCTGTTATGTGGTAAAATATGAGTATAACAGAAATGAGGAATGGAAATGACAAAGCTTTATCTTATCAGGCATTGCGAAGCTCTCGGAAACGCAAAGAGACTTTTTCAGGGCTCAACCGATCTTGATATCAGCGAAATGGGAGCAAAACAGTTAGAGTATTTAAAAGAGAGGTTCAGCGAAATTCCTCTTGACTGTGTGTATACAAGCCCGCTTATAAGGGCAAGAAAAACTGCTGAGGCGGTAGCATACGGAAAGAATATAGAGGTCAGGGAGTGTGCCGGACTTAAAGAAATAGACGGCGGGGTTGTCGAGGGCAAGCCGTTTCAGGAAACCTTTGCCGCTATGCCTGAGCTTGCCGAGCAATGGAATAATCATCCTCAGGATTTTGCGCCTGAGGGCGGCGAGCCTATGAGACATGCTTATGAACGCGTATGGGAAGCGGTTATGCAGATTGTCAGCGAAAATAAGGGTAAAAATATTGCCGCCGCAACACACGGCGGACTGCTGCGCTGCCTTATATGCCGCCTGCAAACCGGTTCTATCGAAAATCTTGCCTCCATACCCTGGAGCGAAAATACATCCGTTGCGCTTATTGAATTTGACGATGAGCTTAATCCGGATTTAAAGTATTTTAATGACCACAGTCACGTTCCCGATGAATATATGCCGAAAAGAAACCGTCTTTCGGACTTTATGCAGAGGGCAGGAAAATGATTATAATGTCGGTCGATTTGGGCAAAGCTCGGACAGGCATTGCCGTCTGCGACGGCGGCGAGCGCTTTGCGTTTCCGAGGGGAGTCATTACCGAATATAACGAAACAAGGCTTGCCGAAAAGGTTGCCGCTGCTGCTGAGGAAAACCGCGCGGAGCTTATTGTTGCGGGACTTCCGAAAAATATGGACGGCAGTTCGGGCTCCAGAGCGGAAGAATGCAGAAAACAGGCGGCGCTCATAGGTGAAATAAGCGGTATACCGGTTGTTATGTGGGATGAGAGATGTACAACTCAGGCAGCATATACCGTTCTTAACGTCTCGGCAACATACGGAAAAAAGCGTAAACAGTCGGTTGACGCCGTTGCGGCGGTAATGATTTTGGAGAGCTATATGGCTTTCAGGGAGCATAACCCGCAGGAAAAAATAAATCCGGTCGGCAGCGATAGGGGAGAGTAATATGCTGACATATGATGAAATAAGAAGGAATATCGAAATCAACGCTTATATTTCTGCGGCTGACCGTTCTCTTGCCGCGCTTGGCTTTACCGAGCACAGCTTTGCACATGTGGGTCGTGTTGCCGATGCCGCGGCGTATATTCTTGAAATACTTGACTGCTCGGAATACGAAATTGAGCTTGTTAAAATAGCCGCACATCTTCACGATATAGGAAATCTTGTAAACCGTATCGCCCATTCCCAGAGCGGTGCGCTTATGGCGTTCAGAATTTTGGGCGAGCTGGGAATGAACGCGGAGGATCTTGCAACGGTTGTTGCTGCAATAGGAAATCACGATGAGGGTACCGGCGTTCCGGTTGACCGGCTTTCAGCAGCGCTCATTCTTGCCGATAAGTCCGATGTTCGCCGCAGCCGCGTCAGAAACAGGGATAAAAGCTCTTTTGATATTCACGACCGGGTTAATTATTCGGTTTATGATTCCGCGCTTAAAATCAGTGAGGATAAAACGGTTATAACGCTTTCGCTTTCGGTTGATACCGAATATAGCAGCGTTATGGATTTTTTTGAAATTTTTATGCAGCGTATGCAGCTGTGCCGCAAGGCTGCGGAGAAATTAGGACTCAGGTTTAAGCTTATAATAAACGAACAGCAGCTTATTTAGACTGACGAGAGCCGAAACCGTTACGGGTTCGGATTTGTCGGCTTTGCTTAAGCAAGGCATTTGTCAATACATAAAAAATAAAAGCCGCATATGCGGCTTTTATTTTTTGGTGACCCATCGGGGAATCGAACCCCGGACACCTTGATTAAAAGTCAAGTGCTCTACCGGCTGAGCTAATGGATCAGATATTAAGCTTTTGAAAATCCGCTGTTTTAAACAGGCGACTTTAGTATTATATCAATTTGCCGCTCAAATGTCAAGAAAAAACTGAATAAGTTTTAAAAAATTCGGCTGTCAGCGTATTTTTGCGATAAAACGCCAAAAAGAAAAGCCTTGCAGCAAACAAAAAATAAAGAAAAATGACTTTTCCCGTCAAAAGGGTATTACCGTGACCTGACGCCTTATCAGCTCCGCCCGGCTTTATTTTCCCGTTTTAAAATCCGAAAGTGGGCATATACGGGCGGAGACTGAACATTTAACCTTATATCAAAAAATGAGATATCAGCCTAATGCTTTTGTTTTCTTGTATGCCTCAATAACAGCGTTTATGGCAGCGGAGCGGAAGCCCTTATCCTCAAGCGTGCGAACGCCCTCTATGGTGCTTCCTGCCGGACTGCATACGGCGTCCTTGAGCTGACCGGGATGCTTTCCTGTTGAAAGAACCATCTGAGCGCTCCCGACAACGGTTTTTGCCGCATATTCAAGCGCTTTTTGCCGCGACAGCCCGCAGGCAACTCCGCCGTCTGCCAACGCCTCAATAAACAGATAAACGAATGCCGGACCGCAGCCGGAGAGGGCGGAGCCGGCGTCAATCAGACGCTCATCCAGCTCATCCAAAGCTCCGGCGGCGCTCAATGCGCTGCATAAATTTTTAAAGTCTGAATCCTTTACCTTTGAATTGCGTGTGCAGAGTATCATACCCTCTCCGATTGCCGCCGGAGTATTGGGCATAATCCGCATAACCGGGTAATCTCCTCCGGCAAGCTCGGCTATTTTCCGGCAGCTTATTCCTGCCGCCATGGTAACGAGAACAAACGGTTTTGTTCTTGCTGCAAGACAGGGAGCGATGCTGCCGAGCAGGTCAGCCGCCATCTGCGGCTTAACGCCGATGAAAATGTAATCGCAATGCTCTGAAATACGAATATTGTCCGAAGCTGCGCAGCCAAGCTCAGCCGCGCGCATTTCAGCGTTTTTCGGGTTTTTGCAGGAAATCATAACATTTTTGCCGCCGACCGAGCGAACAACCGCCTGAGCCAATGCTCCGCCCATATTGCCGGCTCCGATAAAACCGTATGAATAATTCATTATTATAGCTCCTTTCAGCGAATCTGACCGTTTCCGGTGATTACATATTTATAGGTATTAAGCTCTTCAAGTCCCATAGGTCCGCGGGCATGGAGCTTTTGGGTCGATATTCCCATTTCACAGCCCAAACCGAAAACACCGCCGTCTGTAAAACGGGTAGAGGCGTTTACATATACAGCCGCGCTGTCAACACCGGCAGTAAATTTCCGTATTGCGTCCGGATTTTCGCTGATTATCGCATCGCTGTGATGAGTTGAATGTAACGAAATATGCTTTATGGCTTCCTCTGCGCTGTCAACAACCTTTATTGCGAGGATATAATCAAGAAATTCCGTGTCGAAATCATTTTCATCCGCCAAAACTCCGCCGATAATGCCGTTCGCGCGCTCGTCGCAGCGCAGCTCGCATATATGCTCGCGCTCCGGCGCGCATAACAGCGCCTTTAGTCTCGGAAGAAATTCGCCTGCTATTTTGCTGTTGACGATGCAGACTTCCTCGGCGTTGCATACCGACGGACGACTCATTTTTGCGTTTTCTATTATTCTGAGAGCCTTTTCAAGGTCGGCGTCCGCGTCAACATAGACGTGGCAGATTCCGGTTCCGGTCAGAATACAGGGAACAGTAGCATTTTCCCGACAGGCTTCTATCAGCCGCTTTCCTCCTCGCGGAATAAGCAGGTCAACAAAACCGTCCGCTTTCATAAGCGTTTCAGCGCCGGAATGTGATGTATCCTCAATAAGCAAAACCGCATTTTCGCATATACCTGCCTTTACAAGCCCTTCGCGCATTGCTTTAACTATAACAGCAGCACTGCGGTATGCCTCTTTTCCGGTACGTAAAATACAGGCGTTCCCGGATTTTAAGGCTAACGCCGCGGCGTCAGACGTGACATTGGGGCGGCTTTCGTATATTATAGCAACGACTCCGAACGGAACGGCGGTTTTTTGAACCTTTAAACCGTTTTCCAGGGTATGCTCGGAAATTATCCTGCCGACGGGGTCGGGGAGCTTTGCAACATTGCGGATACCGACAGCCATATCCGATATTCTGTCGGGCGTGAGCCGCAGCCGGTCAATCATAACCTCGCTGATAACTCCCTTTGCCGCATCAACATCGAGATTGTTTGCCGAAAGGATTTCGTCCTGTCGGCTTATGAGTGCGTCAGCCATCGCGCAAAGCGCGGCATTTTTCTGCTCGGTTGTAACTCCGACGAGCGCCTCTGCGGCTCTTTTTGCGGCTATAAGTATTTCTTCCGTTGTTCGCATTATTTATGCTCCTTTTGTGCTTTAAAACGTGTTCCGACCGGTTTTCCGGCAATTATATCATAAAGAATTTCGGGCTTTTGACCGTTGGCAATTACCATTTCTATGCCCTGCTCGGTAGTGAGCTTGGCAGCGTGCAGCTTGGTCTGCATACCGCCAGTTCCGAGGTTTGTAACCGCTCCGCCCGTCATAGCGTATATTTCCGGCGTTATTTCCTCGATAACCGGAATCAGCTTCGCTTCGGGGTCGCGGTGCGGGTCTGCGGTGAACAGACCGTCGATGTCCGAAAGAAGAATGAGCAGCTGCGCGTCTACAACCGTCGCAACTATGGCGCCCAGAGTGTCGTTATCACCGATAACGATTTCCTCGGTGGCTATCGTATCGTTTTCATTTATTATCGGAATAATCCGCATTTCAAGCAAACGAAAAAGAGTGTTTTCAAAGTTTTTGCGCCGCAGCTCATCGCCTATGTCAGCACCTGTCAGCAGCAGCTGGGCTACGGTTCGGTTATATTCAGAAAATATCTTGTCATAGGTATACATAAGCTCGCATTGACCGACTGCCGCCGCCGCCTGCCTTGTCGGAATATCCGACGGCTTTTCCTTGAGCGAAAGCTTTCCTATTCCCATCGCTATTGCTCCCGAGGATACCAGCACCAATTCGTGTCCCGCGTTTTCAAGATCGCTCATAACCTTGCATAGCTGCTCAACGCGGCGTATATTCAGCAGACCTGAGGGGTGGGCGAGAGTGGATGTTCCGACTTTTATAACAATTCGCATTTTAAAACTTCCTTTGAACGGTGAATATTACTGAGTTATTTTAACGTATTTTGCGGTTTCAAAGCCCTTGGCGCGGATACCGTCTATAACGCTTCCGAGAACCGCGGCGTTTGTTTTAGATACGGCGTGAATAAGATAAACAGCGCCGCCGTGAGCGTCGTCTATCATTTTCTGCCGGGCGTAATTTTCCTCCGGCTGATTTTTTGTGTCCCAATCCTTATAGGCAAAGCTCCAGTTCATCGTTTGATAACCGAGACTCTGCGCAACGGCGACCGTACGGATTGAATATTCTCCCATCGGCGGTCTGAACAGGAACATATCATATCCGTATGTATTTTTGATATAATCGTGAAGCTCCATAATTTCATTTTTCATTTCCGCAATACTGAGCGACGGCATTGACTTATGACTTACCGAGTGATTTCCGAGAACGTGTCCCTCTCTGATTATTCTTTCAACGATTGCCGGAGCGGATTTGCAATAGCTCATTGTAACAAAGAAAACGCCCTTTGCATTCCGCTGCGCAAGCGTGTCGAGAATTTTGCTTGTGTATCCGTTTTCATAGCCGAGGTCAAAAGTGAGAAAAACGTAATTGGAGGGCGGCGCGATAAAAACTCCGCCGTAATCCTTAACTCTTTCCTGAGCCGCCATAGCTACTGTCGGTCTGTTTGCATTATCCTTTTTATTTCCGTGTCCGTAGCCGTTGCGGGTATTGTCAAGCTGCATAAGCTCATCGTCGGAATAGCTCTTTGCTGTAAACGGAACTCCGCTTTCGGGAACAGTCTCTGGAACCGGATAACCCGGAATGTCCGAAACCGGAGCCGGCGGAGCAGACGGCTGTGCGGCGGGTTTCGAGGAAACCTGCGGCTTGGAAGAAGCAGCGCTTTCGGTGGGAGCCTCCGGAACGGACGGCGCAGACTCCTCAGAGCTTGCTTCGCTTACCTCGGACGATATAACCGGCGAATCCGGAACGGTTTTACTGACCGAAGAAGCCTTATCCGGCGTTTTCTTACAGCCCGTTATAAAAATTGCGGCGCATAGCAGCAGCGCGGCTGCCTTTATTTTACTTCCCATTTATTTTTTACCCCTTAAATTTAATGCTTATATATTATCATATCTATATGTATATTTCAAGATATTAACATATTTTCCTGCCGAAAAAATAATTAAATTAAAAAATTATTGATTTTTTCGGCGGCGTATGGTATTATTTCAGTATAAAGGCGGAGATTGAGACAGTATGCCTGTTCGTAAACGTATCAAAGCGAGCCGGGGAGGGTGCAAGCCCGGAATACGGTAACAGGCGGAATATCACTCATGAGCCGGCAGCCGAACCTCTTTTGAGCAGTAAGCAAGCCCGTATCCCGCGTTAAGGGAACGCAGATATTTTTTTAACGTCTGCCGTAATAGGTGGTAATCAGAGCTTCTTGTCCTATTATGGGACGGGGAGCTTTTATTTTAACGGGAGGACTGAAAAAGGTGTATAAGAGCATTTCGCCGAATGTTAATTTTGTTGAGGAAGAGAAAAAAATAGAAAAGTTCTGGGAGGACGAGCATATCTTTGAAAAAAGCATAGACGCCCGCGCAAAGGGCGAGCCCTATGTTTTTTATGACGGACCTCCGACCGCTAACGGCAAGCCGCATATAGGTCACGTTCTTACGCGCGTTATCAAGGATATGATTCCGCGTTACCGTACTATGAAGGGCTATATGGTGCCGCGCAAGGCAGGTTGGGACACACACGGTCTGCCGGTTGAGCTTGAGGTTGAAAAAATGCTCGGTCTTGACGGTAAGGAGCAGATTGAGGAATACGGTCTTGAGCCTTTTATCGACCATTGCAAGGAAAGCGTTTGGAAATATAAGGGAATGTGGGAGGATTTTTCAAAAACCGTCGGATTTTGGGCGGATATGGATAATCCTTATGTAACCTATCATAATTCGTTTATCGAGTCGGAATGGTGGGCGTTAAAGCAGATTTTTGAAAAAGGACTTCTTTATAAGGGCTTTAAAATTGTTCCTTACTGTCCGCGCTGCGGAACTCCGCTTTCGTCGCACGAGGTGGCTCAGGGCTATAAAACCGTTAAGGAGCGCTCTGCAATCGTGCGCTTTAAAATAACCGGCGAGGACGCTTATTTCCTTGCCTGGACGACAACGCCATGGACGCTGCCGTCCAACGTTGCGCTCTGCGTGAATCCCGATGAAACCTATTGCCGCGTTAAGGCTGCGGACGGTTATACCTACTATATGGCTGAGGCTCTGCTCGATAAGGTTCTCGGCGGTCTTGCTCACGACGGCACTCCTGCTTATGAGATAACCGGAAGATTTACCGGAAAAGAGCTTGAATATAAGGAATACGAGCCTCTGTTCGACTGCGCAAAGCCGATTTGCGAGAAGCAGAATAAAAAGGCATTCTTCGTTATGTGCGACAGCTATGTTACAATGACTGACGGTACCGGTATAGTTCACTGCGCCCCTGCGTTCGGTGAGGACGACGCGAGAGTCGGAAGAAGATATGATTTGCCGTTTGTTCAGCTGGTTGACGGTAAGGGTGATATGACCGAGGAAACACCGTATGCCGGAAAATTTGTTAAGGACGCAGACCCGCTTGTTTTGCGCGACCTTGACGAAAAGGGACTTCTGTTCGACGCTCCTAAGTTTGAGCATGAATATCCCCATTGCTGGCGCTGCGATACTCCGCTTATCTACTATGCGCGTGAATCCTGGTTTATTAAGATGACGGCTGTTAAGGACGACCTTATCCGCAATAACGATACTATAAATTGGATACCCGAAAGCATAGGCAAGGGACGTTTCGGCGACTGGCTCAAAAACGTTCAGGATTGGGGAATTTCCCGTAACCGCTACTGGGGAACTCCGCTTAATATCTGGCAATGCGAATGCGGTCATCTGCATTCGGTCGGCAGTATAGCCGAGCTCAAGGAGCTTTCGGATAACTGTCCGGACGATATTGAGCTGCACCGCCCGTATATCGACTCGGTTACTATTAAATGCCCCCATTGCGGCAAGCAGATGCACCGCGTTCCCGAGGTTATAGACTGCTGGTTTGATTCCGGCTCTATGCCTTTTGCCCAGCATCATTATCCGTTTGAAAATAAGGAGCTGTTTGAAAGCCAGTTCCCGGCGGACTTCATTTCCGAGGCGGTTGACCAGACCCGCGGCTGGTTCTATTCGCTGCTTGCGATTTCAACCCTTATTTTTAATAAGGCTCCGTTTAAAAACGTTATAGTCCTCGGTCATGTTCAGGATGAAAACGGTCAGAAAATGAGCAAATCGAAGGGTAACGCCGTTGACCCGTTTGACGCTCTTACCACATACGGTGCGGACGCTATACGCTGGTATTTCTATACCAATTCCGCGCCCTGGCTGCCGAACCGGTTCCACGGTAAGGCTGTAACCGAGGGTCAGCATAAGTTTATGGGTACTCTTTGGAATACCTACGCATTTTATGTTCTGTATGCCGAAATTGATAAATTTGACCCGACAAAGCATACACTTGACCCGGCTCATATGACCGTTATGGATAAATGGCTGCTTTCAAAGCTTAATTCAATGGTAAAGGCGGTTGATGAAAACCTCGGAAATTACCGTATACCGGAGGCCGCCCGCGCTCTGCAGGAGTTTGTTGACGAAATGAGCAACTGGTATGTCCGCAGAGGCAGGGAACGCTATTGGGTTCAGGGTATGACCGACGATAAGACGGCAGCATATATGACGCTTTATACCGCCCTTGTAACAACCGCAAAGGCGGCGGCTCCGATGATTCCGTTTATGGCTGAGAATATATATCAGAACCTCGTTCGCAGCGTTGATAAAAACGCGCCCGAAAGCGTTCACCTGTGCAATTTCCCCAAGGTCGATGAAACCGCCGTTGATACTCGCCTTGAGGAGGAAATGGAGCGTGTTCTAGAAATAGTCGTTCTCGGCAGAGCTGCAAGAAACGGTTCTTCCAGAAAGAACAGACAGCCGCTCGGAGTTATGTATGTTAAAACCGATTTAAAGCTTGAAGATTTCTGTACCGATATAATTAAGGATGAGCTGAATATCAAACGGGTTTGCTTTACGGATGAGGTCGATAATTTTGTTGACTATAAATTCAAGCCTCAGCTTAAAACCGTCGGTCCGAAGTTCGGCAAACAGCTCGGTGAAATCAGAACGGCGCTGTCAGAGCTTAACGGCTCCGATGCCAAGGCTGCGCTTGACAGGGACGGCAAAATAACCCTTGAGCTTTCTTCCGGTCCGGTTGAATTATCCGCCGAGGATTTGCTCATAGAGGCAACGCAGCGCGAGGGCTTCTATACTGTTTCCGACCGCGGAATAACCGTTGCCCTCGATACGGTCCTGACTCCGGAGCTGATAACCGAGGGATTTGTCAGAGAATTGGTAAGCAAAATTCAGACAATGCGTAAGGAAGCCGGCTTTAATGTTACCGACCATATCAGGATAACAGTTTCCGGCAGCGAAAAGGTCTGCAATATAGCAAAGGAATGCTCTGCGGATATATCCGGAGACACTCTTGCCGACGAGCTTTCTGTCGGCGAGCCGTTCGGATATACGAGGGAATGGGATATCAACGGAGAAAATGTAACTATCGGCGTTGAACGCCTGTAATTTAAAGGGGGTTATATTGTGCAGGAAAATAATAATTCCGATATGCCTGTTGAATTTGAGGACATCCGTTCCTCATCCGGTACGGGTTCTCAAAAGGCAGTAAGAAAGGTTAAGGAATCCGCCGAGCTTTACGGCAGCGGAATTTTTAAGCATCTCGGAAACATTATTAAAGCCATATCCTTTATGGTTTCGTTCGGAATACTGGGAATAGCGCTTTTTGTGGGGTATTTCCTTTATTCCAAAGACCATACGGCAGTCGTCATATCTCTTTGCATAGTTATAGCCGGTCTTGTGTTCGCTATGATAACAATGTTCCTTATATTCGGATTGGGACACGTGATTTGTCAGAACAACGAGATAATGAAAAGACTGAAAAGGCTCGAACGCGATTATTATTGATAAAACCGTTTGCGCTGAAACGGCTGCCGCGGGGCTGATGCTCTGCGGCAGCTGTTGTAAATATGCGAATTGCAGGTTTTTATAGTTGACAAATTCTCCGATTTTGTGTATCATATATTCATTAGTATATTTTTTTAGGAGTTGGTAAAATAATGGACGACCCTGGGAGTATTCCGTCCGGCAGTATTCTGCTGTATCTTTTTCTTATAGTTTGCAGCGCTTATTTCTCCGGAACGGAGATTTCATTGGCATCGGTTAACAGGATTCATATTATGAGCCTTGCCGATAAGGGCAGCCGGGGAGCAAAGAGAGTGCTGCTGATTTTGGAACGCTTTGACGAAGCTCTCTCTGTACTGCTGATAGGCAACAATATTGTTAATATCGGCTGCGCTACTCTTTCTGTTGTTATTGCAACAAGACTTTGGGGCAGCGGTTCTCTGACATTCGCAACCGTTTTCACAACGGTTATCCTCTTTATTTTCGGGGAAATGCTCCCGAAAACCCTTGCGCGGACCTGCAACGAAAGCTTTGCCGTTATGTCATCGGGACTTCTGCTTTTCCTGATGAAGCTTTTAAAGCCGCTTTCGGCTTTCTT
Organism: uncultured Eubacteriales bacterium; assembly: GCA_934477125.1. Lineage (GTDB taxonomy): Bacteria > Bacillota > Clostridia > Oscillospirales > Acutalibacteraceae > UBA737. Next base: position 157,086 of record CAKSOL010000002.1, read on the forward strand.
TACCGCACTTTCATCCGCGGTTTCACGTCCGTTCAAAAAACATGCTCCGCCTGAGGTTACTATGACCGAGGACGAATTGCAGGATATTGTTGATAATATTTCCGAGGAAAGCGATATCGACGAGGATACCGGCAAGCTTATGAAATCCGCGCTGAAGTTCGACGATCTTACAGCTGCGGAAATTATGACGCCCTGGGATAAAACCGAAAAAATAGCGGCGGGTATGAAAAATGAGGAAATCGCCGAACAAATTAAGGAAACGATACATTCGAGACTGCCTGTTATCGGCAGAAACGGGACCGTTAAGGGTATTCTGCAAATAAGACGCTTTATGCGCGCATATATTAAAAACCATCAGCTTGTTTTGGCGTCGGTTATCGATTATCCGTATTATGTGCGCGAGGAGGCCCCTATCGACGAGCTGCTCACTCAGATGAGCAACCATCGCCGCAATCTCGCTGTTGTTAAGGATAAACAGGGGAATATCGTCGGAATTTTAACTATCGAGGATATTCTCGAACAGCTTGTCGGCGAGATTTATGACGAGGACGACATCGGGGGTGAAGCGGATGCCTGATATTTTGCTTTATCTCACTATTGTTATATTGATAATGTGCTCCGCCTTTTTTTCCGCAAGCGAAATTGCATTTGCAAGCGTTAATCCGCATCGTCTGCGTTCAAAAGCTCAGGCACACAAAAATTTTCCTAACAGACTTGCCTGCTGGATTGTTGACCATTATGAGGACGCTCTCGGCGGTATACTTATAGGGAACAATATCACTAATACTGCGGCTTCATCAATAGCTACGGTTATAGTTATAAACCTGCTGGGCGATGATTATGCCTGGATTGCAACCGCTGTTATGACCCTGCTTATTCTGACCTTCGGAGAAATAATTCCAAAGGTTATGGCGAAGCAGTTTCCGGAAACCTTTGCCGGAATTTCATCAATACCGATTTTTTTGCTTTCAAAGCTCTGCAAGCCTATAACCGCATTTTTAATGCTGCTTGTCAGACTGACCTCTAAGCTCTGGCAGCATAAAGCGGCGGACTCCTCCTCGGTTTCGGAGGACGACTTTGAAAATATTATCGATATAGTCGAGGATGAGGGAGTTCTTGACGAGGAGCAATGCGACCTGCTTCAGAACGCTTTGGATTTCGACGATGTTCTGGCATATGAGATTATTACTCCCCGCGTTGATATGGACGCTATCGATATCCGCGACCCATACGAAAAGAATATCGAAAAAATAATGCAGTGCAGCCATTCGCGGCTGCCGGTTTATGAGGATACGCCCGATAATATCATCGGTATTCTTCATCTTAACCGTGTGTTCAAGCAGCTTATGGAAAACAGCCAGATAAGCCTGCGGGATTTATTGCTGCCTGTTACCTATGTTCATAAAACTATGCCGCTGCCTGATGTTCTGCAAAAAATGAAAGAGGCTAAAACCCATCTCGTTATTGTGCTTGATGAATACGGCGGCACAATGGGTCTGCTCACAATGGAGGACGTTTTGGAGCAGCTTGTCGGCGAAATTTGGGATGAAACCGATGAAATCGAACGCGAGTTCGTTTGTATCGATGATACTCATTTTGAGGCGACGGGTGATATGCGGATTTACGACTTTTTCGATGAATTTGATATCGACATTGATGATGACGAGGATTTTGAGGACGATAATACAACCGTCGGTGGCTGGGTTATCGACCGGCTTGACGGTGAATTTGATGTCGGAGACACAGTATTTTATAAGAATCTTATTATAACCGTTCTCGAAGCGGATGATAAACGTATCGAAAGAGTAGCTGTTGAACAGCTGCCGCCCGGTGATGCGGAAAATTCCGAGGACGGGGACAAGGAATAGCTTTTTGCCTTCTGGAGACTTTTGTTTTCAGAGGGCTTACTTTTTTCTTGACAAATTTGTCGGTATGCTGTAAACTATATATGTCGGTAGCATACCGACATATAATAAGGAGGTATGGCTGTGGATGAAATCAAGTTAGGCGTTGTTGACGGGAAATTTGCCGATATAGTATGGGATAACGCGCCTATAACGACCGGCGAGCTTGTTAAGAAATGCTCGGAAAAGCTTTTTTGGAAACGTCCGACCGTCTACTCCGCTTTGCATAAATTCTGCAATAACGGCATTTTTAAGATGGAAAACGGTGTCGTTTATGTTTTGATTACCCGTGAACAGCTTCACGCAAGGCAGAGCGAAAAATTCGTCGATGAGGTGTTCGGAGGCTCGCTGCCGGCATTTGTTGCCGCTTTTACAAAGAAAAAACGCCTGAGCGAGGCTGAAATATCGGAAATAAGGAAAATGATTGACAACGCAAGGGAGGATTAGCTATGGCGCGCTTTCTTGAAGCTCTTTCAACCGCTTTTCTCAAAACCCTGAATATGAGTATTTCGGCAGGTTGGGTAATTCTCGCGGTGCTTTGTCTCAGACTTATTCTTAAAAAAGCGCCTAAGCTTGTAAACTGCCTGCTTTGGGGTATAGCGGCGCTGAGACTGATTTTTCCGGTATCACTTGAAAGCATTTTCAGTCTTATTCCGAGCGCCGAGACGGTTGATTATTCGGTAAACGATTTCAGACCGTATGTTGATTCCGGAATAGCGCCGATAAATAGCGCTGCAAACGGCTATCTGAATGAGCGCTTCTTTGAGGGCGTTACCGTTCCGGTGCGCCGTTCTCCGGCAAACCCGATTAACGTAATTTCTCTGATATGGCTGCTCGGAACAGTACTTATTTTGGTATATGCGGCGGTCAGCTTTATCAGACTCAAAAGAAAGGTAAAATTCAGTACGCCGTTTGAGCATAACACTTATGACGCACTTATCTGCGATTCTGTTAATTCGCCTTTTATTTTCGGAATTTTCCGCCCGGTAATTTATCTTCCGTCGTCCCTTGGCGCAAAACAGTGCGAATATGTTATGGCTCATGAGCGTTCGCACCTTGCCCGCAGGGATCATCTTTGGAAACCGCTCGGATTTATGATACTTGCGGTGCATTGGTTCAATCCTCTGTGCTGGGCGGGCTATGCCTTGTTCTGTAAGGATATGGAGCTTGCCTGTGATGAGAGAGTTATAAAATCTCTTGATTTTGAGCAGAGAAAGGAATATTCCAAAACTCTTCTGGAGCTAAGCGCAGGGCAGAGCGCGCTTTCCGTATGTCCGCTTGCGTTCTGCGAGGTCGGCGTTAAGCAGAGAATAAAGAGCGCGCTTAGCTATAAAAAGCCGGCGCTTTGGATAATGATTGCCGCTGCAGTTATTTGCGCCCTGTCCGCCGTCTGCCTGCTGACAAATCCGAAAAGGGGAGTAAGCCTTACAGAAAACAGCGGGATTGTCGGCGTAACGACGACGAGCGGAACTGCCGGAGTTGTTTTTAAGTTTATATCCGGGAATGTCGCCGGAACAGGTTCTGCTGTTTATGCAGACTGGATAAACGAAACCGAAAGCAGTATCTGCATACCTGATGAATTTTCGCTTTTCTGTGACGGCAAGCCATTGAAAAGCGGCAGGCAGCATACCGCTGAAGTGACTGTTTTAAAGCCGGGCGAGCGGTTTAACGATACCTTTAATTTGCAGGATTACAGCATTTTGCAAAAAGGGAGCTACACGCTCAAAAAAGAATTTTGGTTTGAAAACTCCCCGAACGATAAACGCGTTGCCGAATTGGGCTTTATTATCGGAGACAGATTTCCGTTTGTCGAAAAGGTTTATTCTGTTGAAAGCGTTGTCAGAGCGGATACGGATTATGAGCTCAGCGGCATTGAGGATATGCGCGTTGCGGTTGACGACTCAATGTTCGGATATCTGAACTTTTATTATCGCGGGAGAATAGATACAGTTAATATGTATTATTTCGGCATGTTTACTCAAACTACTGTGATTGACGGTATGTTTGCAGCCGAAAAAGAGGGCTGGCGCGGCGGAATTGACGGAACAACTCTCGAAAAAAATAATGTATTCATCTTCTGTGCGCTTAACAGCAGTGATAATAAACGCTGTTATTTGCTGCTTCAGGATAACGGAGATATTTACCTGGCATACGGCAGGCGCAAGGACGAAAGCGCGGCATACCTTGTTTTTAAGCTAAGGGAAACCGATGAAAGTATTGCGGATATGAACCTTGGCGAGCGTGAGCTTGGAAATCTCCGCGATAAAATGTATCGGGCTGAACGGATTTTGTATCAGTCCGAAAGCGCACCGGCGCTTGTCGACAGTAATCTGCCTCTTTTCGGCATATCTCCGGCTATGACCTTTTATTCGGTTGAAAAACCCGGAAATAATCAGTATTATTTGGATGAGCTTGTTGAAATATCTCCGGATATAGTGAGTATGCAGGAGGAACTGGGAATACCCAGAGATTTCAGCGGCTTTTCGCTTGAGGAATTATTTAAAAATAACGAACGCACATATCGCGCCTATTCCTTTGACGGTTACCGCTACTGCTATGTTTTTAAGCAAAAGGGCGGGAAAATATATATTGCCTACGCTAACAAGCTTAAGGAACCGCCGGTAATGTATGTATTTGAGGTAAAAACTACCGGAGAAAACTTTTATGTAGGCAGTAAATCCGAATCGGTACCCTCATATTATATATGGCGCCGCTCTGAAAGCCTTTTGGATTGTCCCTGCATAACGCTTGACGGAAAGGGAAGATTTACGATTACCTTTTCAATTTCAAGCAGCTATATCAGTCAGGGCTCTTACAGCATTGAAAGAGGCGGTTTTACGCTCAAAAGCGACGAGAACGATTATACTCTTGCTTTCGATTTCAAAAGCGACGGTACAAGCGACGGATATTTTTATAATAAAGAGCGTTCAACCTATAACGCCGACAAATTTTATATAGATATTCCGGACGGTGCAAGATTTGATTTTTACGGCACGGATTGGGATATGGTTACAAGGAATTGGAATTAAAACAGGAAGTGAATTACAGCTTATGGCAAATGTACAATACACCCTATTCGGACAGAGCTTTGTTGAATCGCAGGGCAATATGATGAGCAGAACGTTTGAGGAGCTTTTAAACCGCCATCCCGAAAAACTGTCAGGGGCGATTGAGTATTTTACCTGTCTGACAGACGCGGATTTGTTGCAGAGCCCTGAGGCACTGCGCTCGGCTCCCAACGCATTTTTAAATAAACACGAAATTACGGTTGACGGACGGCGGATTTATGTCGGGACTTCTTATAATTTAAAGCAAAAGCTGTCGCTGATAGCAAGACTGTTTAAGCTGTTGGGCGAGGATGAGGCTCAGTTCAGCTTTGAGCAGACAAACGTCAGTCCTGCCGCAGATAAAGAAGTAGCAAAAAGAGAGCGTAAGCAAGCCGCGCCCGAAATAACCTATCGCTTTTTTGGTAAGCTGTACCGTTCAACACAGGCTGAAATGATGTATCGCGTATTTGAAACCGTTTTATCGGAAAATTCCGGTTTGTCAGACTGGGCTGCGGAGAATTTAAACTGTGTTTCATTGATTGATTATACAGCACCCCAAAACCGGGCTCCGGAGATGCCGCCAGCTTTCCGAAGCTGCCGCAGAATAAATTCGGGAGAAAAAAGTCTTTGCATCGGCAGCGCATATGCTTTAAAGGCAAAGCAGGCTATGATTGATAAGCTGCTAAAGAAAGCAAATTTACCGAGTAATGTATTAGTTATAATTGATAATGCTGTGGATGTCAATAAGACAGAATGGCAAATCGAAGCGGCTCGGTCAGCTGTGAAAGGAATAGCTGAGTTAGGCGGGAGCGGCGGCAATGCCGGAATTATAAGTCAGCCTGTGGGGACAGGAAAAACCGTTGTTTTAAACGAAATCATCCGCCGCCTGTTTGAGAAAAAAGAGCAAATCAGCTCGGTTCTCCTGCTTACAGCCAGTACGAAACTTGCCGAGCAGCTTGAGAAACAGCTTAAAGAATTATCAGACGGCTTATATGAAATAGTATTGGCAGACACTACTGAAAAGCTCAAAAGCTTTACCGGCAGGCAGAATACTGTGGTAATAGCTGTTGCTCAAATGTTTTCAGTGAGAAGTTCTTATAGTCTGCATCGGTTTGTAGACGATGATATGTCTCCTTTTTCAGACTCCCGGAGTCTGCTTGTTGTCTCCGTTGATAATCCGGCGTTTAATAGCTTGGGGCGCATATACAGCGATGTACATAGTCGGTTTCCCAATGCTGTTTTTATGGCGTTTACCGCGGAGCCTCAGCCGACAAAGCAGCTCGCCGAATGCTTCGGACCTCTGCTTTACCGTTATACATACGAACAGGCTGTTATGGACGGGGCTATTAACACCGTTGAATATGAAAGCATTTATATTAAACCGAAGAATGAGGATAATTCAGAAATTTCTGAAGAGCTTGCAGAACTGATTTTAACACGCGAAAAGGAACAGGGCGGCTGCGCATTGCTCCTTTGCTCGGACAGTAAAACTGCATATATGTATTATTCATTGCTGCAGCATTTAGCCGAAGGTGAATATGAAATACGCATAAGGACATCAAATATACTGCCAAAAGAATATAAAAGGAGTGATGGTACGCCGTATCGCCGTTGGAACGGACAGTATTTTAACGGCATTGTGGTTGCCGTTACGACATATATTGCAGGCGATATTTTCGATACTGTATATCTTGAAAAAAGGCTGAAAGGACCTGAATTTGTGTCTGTTTTTTCCTTGCTGTGCAGTAAGGATAACAGACGCAAAAAAGAGGGAAAGCTGATAGATGTCGGCAATAACCGGAAAATATTGAATGAGCTGATGACGGAATTTCCTCTCTTTGTGGAAAAATCTGCGGAAGAAGCTCAAAAGAAAAACCTGAATAAGCTTTTAAAAGGTCTTTCTGACGCGCTTAAATCGGGAGAATACAGAACAGTAGGGTCACTGCTGTCGGAAATAGATAAGGAAAATTACGAAACCGGAGCGTCGCTGTCTGAGCAATTAGCCTTTTTGTTTCCGAATAATGATATGCAGCAGCTTGAAACATACTGGCGGCAGCATGCGGATGAGCTGTGCTGGAAAAGTAATATGTGGTGCGCGCTGTCGGCTGATTCTGCGCGTAAGTTGGAGACGCCTGCTTTTTCCGATAATGCCGATTCCGAGGTCTTGCAGGAAAATGAGGAAATTCCGGCAAGACCGCGTACAGCCGAGGGAACGTCTCAGGAGCGCGGCGCGTTGCTGGAACGTGAAACAAAACGGCTGATAAGCGAGCTGTTTGATTTGGACCCGGATGATGAAGACATACTGCGTGAATTGCGGCTGCAAACCTCCGGAGAACAATTCGGCTTTGATATAACATTTACATATACGGACGCATACGGCGCAATATGCAGATGTATGATTGAATGTAAAAATTATCAGAACGCGATAAATCCATCCAATGTCGTGGACAAATTAAGCGCTCTCAGAACCGACGGTATAGAGGTAGACCATTGGATTTTGATTTCGCCGAACGCCAATGTTTCAAATTACCTGTGGAATCAATATCTGAAATGGACAGAGCAGGACGCATGGTACCCTGTTAAGGATGTTCAGTTTTGGACGCCTGATCAGAATGTGCATAAGCTGTTCAGCCTGTTTCCGCATATTTATTCTAAATTTTATATTAACGATGATGATGCTTGCCGGTTAAGCGATGAGGAACGCCGTCAGATTTTAGCCGAGTGGAAGGAAAGAATAAGACCCGTTCCGTATTTGCCTGAAAAATGGAGAAAATATTTAAAAACTCCCGGACTTTTACTTACTGAACACGAGGCCGATCCGGCTACCGTTCGCGAATATGATTTTATATATGAACGCAGGGCTGCTGCAAGGCTGTTGGATAAGGACGGGCGCGTTGTTGACGGTACGGCGGAGGAATACTTTTTAAAGTGGCTTAACGAGTCGGAAAAAAGCAATGCGCTGCTTTTAGGAGACTTCGGCGACGGAAAGAGCTTTTTTACATACTCTCTTGCCCGCAGACTGTGCGCAGATTTTTCCGCTTCGCCGAACTCAGGCTGGATTCCGCTGCGTCTTTCTTTAAGAGGGGTGGGGAATAAAAGCAATATGGATCCCAGAGCGTTTTTAGATCAAAGACTCAGGGAATTTTCAGAGGGTATCAGCGAATGGAATGACATTAAATGCAGATACCGCTGTCTTATTATTCTCGACGGCTTTGATGAAATGTCCCAGGAAATGAACGATGCCGCCGTATTTGAAAATATACTCACGCTTGAAAGAATAATAGAACAGTTCAGCGGTTATAAAATAATTGTTACCTCGCGGAAAAATGTTATTTATTCAGACAGCGTAAGGAACAGAATACTTTTTTCTCTTAATAATCCCGAAATACTTCATCTTGCGCCGCTTGCAAACAAGGAACGTATTGATTTCCTGAATCGCCTTGCAGATACGCCGGAAAAAAGGGTTCGTTTGCATGAAATCCGAAACACTCATGACCTTTTGGGTCTGGCGGCAAAGCCTTTGTTCCTGAATATGATGAGAGCTCAGCTGGAGGATGACAATATCCGCGCAACGGATATGTCCGGAATATATCGCAGCTATGCCGAAAGGGTTCTTATGCGTAAGTATAAAACTCAATTAGCATTGACCCGTGATTATACAAATCCGGCTGATGTTTGCAGCCGCTTAATCGAGCTGCTCGAAAAGCTTGCATTATGCTTGCAGCAAAACGGTCTTGAAAGTATAAGCCTTGACAACTTTAAGTCTCATACAAATCAGGCGGATTTGGCTCAGCTGCTTTGGGACAGTATTGAGTCGCCCGACTCAGAGCTTTCAGCTGATGCCGATGAACGCATAACAAACAGGTCGCTCCTTAAATATGATAACGGACATACCGGCAGCATATGCTTTTGTCACCGCTCTATGAAAGAATATTTTGTTGCCGCAGGAATTGTCCGGTGGTTGCTGAATGATTTGCAGGCAGCGCGCATCTTCTTGCAAACCGGCAATTTGGGATATGAAATCCTCGAATTTGCAGGAAATGCTGTTAAGGGACTTAATGCAAATGCAAAAAGCCGGGTAATTAAACACTTGACAAGCCTTGCTTTACAAAGCCGCGGAAAGCAAAATGATGCCGATAAGGAACGGTATTCGGTTCTGAGTACAAACTGTGTAAACCTTCTGCATTACAGCGGCGCGGGACTTGCCGGAGAAGATTGGAGTAATCTTATTCTTGATAATGCAGTACTGTCAGGAGAAGATCTTTCAGGTAAAAATCTGTCATTCAGCTCTATGAAATATGCCCGAATGGATAATGCCGATCTTACCGGATGCGATTTGCGCGGCTGTGATTTTACAGGCGTTCGTTTTGAAAAAAGCGGTCAGCTCTTATCGTTTGCGATTGACCCGAATGAAACAACCCTGTTAGCGTATTACAGAGACGGCAGCCTGCGCGAGTGGAAAACCCAAACGGGTGATACACAGACCGTTGCAAGCCTGCCTCCTGAAAATACGGGACGTTTAATTCTTTCCGATGGCTTCAGGGCAGGATTTGCAATTCCGGAAAAGCTGCAATTTTGGCAGCGTTCTCTGAATAAAGTTGATTTTTCAGGATATGTATTTCTAAGACAGGGAACTGAGGTTCTTGATTTTTGCGGTAACAGCGTATTAGCTGTTAAAAACGGCATACTTTCTCTTATCAATCTACCTGATAATACAATTATTTTCCGCCGCGAGACAATAGGTAGGTATAGAACGTGCCTTTTTAATGACAACACCGTTGTTTTCTGGTCTGAGGAAAACGGCTTGGAAATTATCAGTGCTTTGGGCAATGAACCGGAAAGTAAAATTATTCCATACGAACAGCCGGTTGATTACCTGTGCGCTGCTGCCGTTTCTGCTTGCGAGGGGTATATATACCTTATCAGTGACGGAAGTATATTAAACAGCTTTAGAATTACAACTGATAGGGCGCACGGCGGCTGGCATGTATCATCCGATGTCACCGGGCTTGATTGCAAAGAGGAAATAACATCAATTTCAGCGGACGGTTCGGGCGGAATTTATTTAGGTACCGTGTCAGGCGTAATTAAGCAGTATTTGCGCAATCATACTGGAACAGCGAAAGAAAAACGCAGTTACCGCCTTGAATTGAAATGCCGCGGAGCAAAAATAGACGGAGTTCACCCTCAGGAGCAATATTTAATACTGGAAAAAGCTGTTTTAAATCAGTGAAAAACACAGCCGCCCGTTTTTAATTAAACGGGCGGCTGTACTCTGTTTATTCTTTTGTTGCAATTTCAATTATTGCCTTTGAGGATTTAACACATTCCTCAAGGTTTTTGGATTTTTTAAAAGCCTGTGCGTCGGTTTTCCGACAGGCAATTTTTAAATTTTCCGGTAACGGCAGGCTTAAAGCGTTTGATTCGCTGTCAGGCTGACAGGCAGAATAAAACGCTTGTCCGAGCGGAATGAAATCGCTGTCAAAGCAGCCCGAAAGCGCGCCGTCTGATTCCGTAAAATACTTTTCTCCCTTGTCGTCAACTATATATAACAGCGCGTTGTCGTTAGCGGCGAGAGTTGCCTGCAATTTCTGCATAATGGTATACTTGTATTGCATATCTCCGGTTTCGCTGAAAGAACAATTTATAACCTGAACCTTTACCTTGCCGTCTCCGTTTATGTCCTCGCAGTATTTCTCGGCAAATTCAGATATCCGGTCGCAGGCATCGTCTGATACCGGAGTGTATGTAAACAAAACAAGCTGTAAATCCGCTTCAACCCGGCTGCAGCATTGAGCAACAAGAATTATAATTACAATAACCGCAGCAAGTGAGCCGAGAATAACATATTTATCATGATACCATATATTTTTAAGCTTTTCACCGAATGTTTTCGGCAGAACAGCCTCCTCGCTCGGTTTCGGTCCTGTCGGCATTTCGCCGTTTTGCATACGCTTGAGTTCGAGAAATTCTTCTCTTGCCCGCCGCTGCTCCTCGACTATTTCATTTGTTTTTTTCTTTGGCATAAAAAGGTCACTCCAGCCTGCTGTTGATGAAATTCAGAGAATAAAAAGTCCTGTCCTGCCGTAGCGCATTTAAGATAACCTGCTTTATTTGCAGGTGGGTGAGGTTGCTCCCGCCGCCGGTGGCGGAAATAGGGAGCAAAACGAAGCGCAGCGGTCGGCAGAAAAGCGACGCTCCAAGGAGCTTTTTCGCCGGGTACCGCAAGAGGGCAGCCGCCTGCAATAAAACAAAAACCGAAAGAATAAAAAAAATCCTGTCCTGCCGTAGCGCATTTAAGATAACCTGCTTTATTTGCAGGTGGGTGTCCGCCGGGCGGCTTCGCGCTCCCTTCTTCCGAACTCGGCACAGCCGCGGGAGGTCTGCAAGCCCACCGTCCGAGAAAAGACCCCGATTTAAAATCTTGTAGGGTTATAAAAATGCGGTTCACGTACAGGAAAGGACGGGTGATTTTTATTCTTCTGTTTCGTTGTCTATTTCAAAGAAATCCTCAAGACGGTCAACAAACGCGTCGGCAATAGTCTCGTATTCGTCGTCATCCTCTATTTCGGTATAAAACTCCTCGCCGTTTTCTTCGGCAACCTTTACAATGACCAGCTCACCGCTGTCGTCAAGCAGTTTTTTGGGGTCGTCATATACCGGAAGCAGGGCAAGATAACGGTCGGTCTCGGTTTCAATAGCGTCAAGCACCTCAAAGGTGTATTCCTTGCCGTCATCGTCACTCAGAGTAATAATATCGGGATCGTACCCGTCGTCCTTTAAAAGCTCGTCGTTCATAAATATTCTCCTAACGGGGTAAATTCTTATATTTATATTGTAAACTATGTTGCCCGATAAGTCAATCGGAAAAAGTTGAAATTTTTTCGCGCTCGTGTTCAATAACACGCTTGAATTGGGTATCGTACAATAGTTTATAGCAGGAGCTTGTTTTTAAAAGCTCGTCATGGGTTCCGCTTTCGGAAATAACGCCGTTTTCAAGAACCATAATTTTATCCGCTGCAAGAACAGTTGAGAGCCTGTGAGCAATAACAAGGCTCGTTCTTCCGAGCATCAGCCGCTCAAGCGCAGACTGTATCTGACTCTCGGAAACTGAGTCGAGAGAAGAGGTTGCCTCGTCAAGTATAAGTATTTGCGGATTTTTCAAAATTACCCGCGCTATCGATATACGTTGCTTTTCTCCGCCCGAAAGCTTTAAGCCCCGGTTTCCGACTAAGGTATCATATTTATCCGGCAGCCGATTTATAAAATCGTAGATGTTCGCCGCCCGGCAGGCATCGTCAAGCATTGCCTCGTCGGCGTTTTCGCAGGCATACAGCAAATTTTCGCGTATTGTGCCGTTGAAAAGGTATGTATCCTGAGAAACAACACCTATTTTGCTTCGTAAATAGTCAAGGTCAAATTCTCTGACATCTACACCTGCTATCGTGACGCTTCCTTGCGTTGCGTCATACAAACGCGGTATCATATGTATAACTGTTGATTTTCCCGCTCCCGACGAACCGACCAGCGCGTACATTTTGCCGTTCGGGAGACTGAAATTAACGCCTTTCAGCACTTCGCCGCCTCGTCCGTATGAAAAGTGTACGTCCAAAAAGCATATGGAGCAGTCCGACATATCCGGCTTTTTCGGCGACGGGGGATTGACTATCTCGCAGGGACGGTCAAAATAATCAAAAATACGCGTAAACAGGGCAAGCGAACGGATAAAATCAACCTGAATGTTAAGCAGCTGACGGACGGGCTGGTAAAGCCGGTTGACAAGCGATACAACAACCGATATTCCGCCTACGGTAAGCGCTCCTCCGTTGCCGGAAAGCATTAAAAAGCCGCCGGCGAAATATATCAGCAGTGGAACTGTCTGAATAAACATTCCGAGCATAACGTGAAACCAACTGCCGGCGCGCTGCTCCTTTACCGTGGTGTCCGTAAGCCTTTTATTAACTGAACGAAATTTTTCAAACTCTCTGCTTTCTCTCGTGAACAGCTTAACCAGCATTGAGCCGCTTACCGAAAGAGTTTCATCGACCTGTTGGTTCAGCTCGTCCTGATTTTCCTGCGCCTTTGCCGCAAGCTCCCAGCGCTTTCTGCCGACAGCGCGGGTAGGGAATATCATTACCGGCAGCAGCGCCAGTCCGACAACCGCAAGCCGCCAGTCTGTGTAAAAAAGACAGATGATACAGGTTATTGCGGTTAGGGTGTTGCTGACGATGGAGGAAAGCGTTCCGGAAATAACCATACCGACGCCGTTTATGTCGCTGTTCATATGCGTCAGGATATCACCCTGCTTTTCAGACGTAAAAAAGGAATGGGACATTCCCGAAAGATGACTGTACATCTGATTTCGCATATCGTATATGATTTTTTGCGAAATCCAAGCGCTGATATACTGCTCAAGAACACTTATTATCTGCGACGCGGCAAGAACTGCAAAGGCAATTATCAGCAAAACGGCAAGACGGTGCAGAGAGCGGTCAGAGCTTATTATTTCGTCTACAATCTTTCCCGTAAGCACAGACGGAAAAAGGCCGAGAACCGCGGAAACCGCAAGGGATGCAAGAACCAGAATGAACTGCGGCAAATACGGCTTCAAATAGCCGCATATACGTTTTATGAGCGCATAGGTTACTTTCGGCTTTGCCGCCTTTTCTTCGGCAGTCAGAAAGCTGCGCGGTCCCGGCGGTCTGCCCCGTCCCATACCGGGAGGGGGAGGCATATTCGGAGGTGCCATTTAAAATTCACTTTCTTTCTTTTTTATTCCTACTAATTGTAACACATTTTAATCCAAATCGCAAATTTGTAAACGAAATTTTAACTTTATGTTAATTTAAATAAAAATCATCAAATAGTGCTTGACAAATAATCAACTATGCACTATAATAAAGGTGCAATCAAGAGAAAGGCAGGTGAGCCGGATATGACGGAAGCTCCGCCGAAGAGCTAAGAAAATAAAAAGAAGGGTGAGTCCGATGCACAGTTAAGTTTTTAAATTAAAGAAAAAATAAATTATAATTCGGTGAGACCGATGTACTTATAAATAAAAACTCAAAAGCAGTTCTAAGCTTTGTTTCCGATAGGAAAGTTTATATAGATTGAAAAAGTATCAGGTGATGTAAAATGTTTACCCGTGTAATTTTTCAAATCAAATAAATATTTCGGGTGGTACCAATGTACAGTTAAGCTTTCACAGATTATTTGAGTTATTGATAAAACAGAATATTGTAAAAAATTTGAAATCCGTACTGTTAAAGGAGCAGTACGGATTTTTTTATAAGTTAAAAAACACAAGGTTTCTGCAATTTTTGCAGAAACCTTGTTTCAAGGCTATAAATGTCGTTTTATCTTTCTTCGCGGAAATAGGAAAGTCCTAAATGCGCAGGCGGCTGATTTTCGCGGCGTTTGCGTATGCTGACAACGATAAGAACGATTATTGTAACGACATACGGCAGCATCTGAATAAGTGGAATCATTTGCATAGGTACGTTTATGTAGTTAAAGAGAATATAAAGCGCACCGAACAGATAAGAGCCGAGTATGGCAAGCGAGGGCTTCCAGGTTGCAAAAATAACAATCGCAATCGCGAGCCAGCCGCGGTCGCCGAAGCCGTTGTTTGACCAAATTCCGTTGCAGTAATCCATAACGTAGAAAAGACCGCCGAGCCCTGCAATCATACCGCCTATGCAGGTAGCAAAATATTTATAGCGCGTAACATTTATTCCGGCGGCGTCGGCTGTTGCCGGGTTTTCGCCTACTGCGCGGAGATTAAGTCCGTGCTTTGTCTTTTTGAGGAAAACTGCGGATATAACGGCGATAATAACGGCAAGATAAACCATAAATCCATATGAGAAGAACAGCTTTCCGATATCGCCGAATGAGTCGGCAAACGGCAGAGTGGTTTTAAAGGCTCTCGCTATGTCAACAAGGGCAAGATAGGGAACATCGCTTTTGATAATTTTAATAAGAGAACCGCCGAAGAAGTTGCCGCAGCCTACACCGAAAGTGGTTATTGCAAGACCGGTAACATTCTGATTGGCTCTTAGCGTTACGGTCAAAAAGCAATAGAGCAGGGAAACGAGCAGCGAGCCTAAAATGCAGCAGAGGAAAGGAATTAAAACCGCAATAATCGGTATAACCTCTTCGGTCGAGGTCTGGTAAAGAAAACCGCCGACAACTCCGGAAATCGCTCCTATATACATAATGCCGGGGATACCGAGATTTAAGTTACCGGATTTTTCGGTTAATATTTCTCCGGTAGCACCGTAAAGCAAAGGTGTGCCTTGTAGAATAGCACGCTGAATAAAGTTAATAATCGTCAACATTATTTTGCCTCCTTTTTACGGTGACTGAAGTTGATTTTATAATTGATGAAAAACTCGCAGCCGATTATGAAGAAAAGAATTATTCCGGTTAAAATATCGGAAAAATCTCCGTTCAGACCGAATTTAGAGGTAACCTCGTCCGCGCCGCGTCCCAAAAAGACGAGGAGAAGTGTTGTAAGAATCATTGTTATCGGATTGAATTTTCCGAGCCACGAAACCATTATTGCGGTGAAGCCCCTTCCGCCTACGAGGTTTGAGTCGATAGAATGAGACGAGCCTCCGACGAGCAGCAGACCGGCAAGACCGCAAATAGCGCCGGAAACCAGCATTGTGCGGATAATAACCTTTTTAACGTTTATTCCGATATAACGCGCTGTGTTTTCACTTTCTCCGACAACCGAAATTTCATAGCCGTGCTTGCTGTATTTGAGATAAATCTGCATTAAAATTGTAATAACCGCAACAATTATGATGTTAAGAAGATATTTAACTCCGAAAATATTGGGCAGCCATCCGCGGGATAAAAGATCCGGACCGACAACGTTAGAACCGCTCTTATCAGCTATTTTGAGGAAATATTCAACAAGCTGAATAGCAACGTAGTTCATCATAAGCGTGAAAAGAGTTTCGTTTGTTTTCCATTGAGCCTTAAATATAGCCGGAATAACGCCCCAAATCATACCTGAAACGATTGCTGCTGCTGCCATAATAAGAATGAGAAGCCATTCCTGCTCGATTTTGCCGCCGAGCCAAAACATACATGCAGCGGTCGCGAGACAGCCTATAAGCACCTGACCCTCCGCTCCGGTATTCCAGAACCGCATACGGAATGCGGGGGTAACAGCTAAGGAAATGCAGAGAAGTATTGCAATATCGTGAATCGTAACGAGGAGCCGTCCCTTTCCGACAGCGCCGTGAACAATCGTCTGATAAATCGAAATCGGATTGTCTCCGGTCAAAACCTTTGTAACAACACCGCATACTATTAGCGCTAGGATAATTGCCGCAACACGAACTAATATGCGGTAGGTGAGGGGAACGTTATCCCTCTTTGAAATGTATGCGAGAGGCTCGCGTTTAAGGTTTTTTTCACTTGCCATTTTTCGTTCCTCCCGATTTTGTCATTAAAAGTCCAAGCTCCTCCTTGAAAGTATCTCTTGCATCAACAACTCCGGTTATTCTGCCTGAGTTTACAACGATAATGCGGTCGCAAAGCTCAATCAGAACGTCCAAATCCTCGCCTACGAAAATAACGGCAACGCCGTTTTTCTTCTGCTGGTTCAAAAGATTGTATATCATATACGAGGAGTTGATGTCAAGTCCTCTGACCGGGTATGCCGCCATAAGCACGGTAGGGGAGGAGGCAATTTCACGTCCTACAAGCACCTTCTGAACATTGCCGCCCGAAAGCCTGCGAACCGGCGTGTTTGCATTGGGCGTTGCAATTTCAAGATCCTTTATAATGTCCTCTGCAAGCTTTTTGGGTGATTGCCGGTTAAGGAACATAGAGCGTCCGCGCCGATAGCTGCGGAGCATCATATTATCAACTATATCCATATTCCCGACAAGTCCCATTCCGAGCCTGTCCTCAGGAACAAACGAAAGCCGGACTCCGAGCTCGCGGATTTGCATAGGCGATTTATCCCTGAGGTTTTCCTCTGTTCCGGTTTTCGGATTATTATAAATTATTTCGCCGCTGCTTATCTTCTGAAGTCCCGCGATTGCTTCCAGAAGCTCACGCTGCCCGCTGCCCGCAATTCCGGCAATACCTAAAATTTCGCCGCTCCTTGCGGTAAATGATATATCGTCAAGAACCTTAATACCTTCCTCGCTGTAAAGGTCGAGTCCTTTAACCATCAGCCGCTCGGCAGGATTTTCGGGTTCTGTTCTGTCAATGTTGAGAGACACCTTTTTACCTACCATCATTTCGGTAAGCTCCGCTTCGTTGGTGTCCTTGGTAACAACCGTGTCTATGTACTCGCCGCGGCGGAGTATTGCAACGCGGTCGGAAACGGAAAGCACCTCGTGCATTTTATGCGTTATTATAATTATTGATTTGCCGTCGCTGCGCATTCTTCTCAGAACCGCAAACAGCTTATCGGTTTCCTGAGGGGTAAGAACCGCCGTCGGCTCGTCAAGTATCAGTATGTCCGCGCCGCGGTAAAGCACCTTTATTATTTCAACCGTCTGCTTTTCCGAAACCGACATCTGATAGATTTTCTTTCTCGGATCTATTTCAAATCCGTATTTTTCCGAAATTTCGGCAACCCGCTTTGCCGCCTCTTTGAGGTTAAAGCGTTTATCGCCGTCTATTCCCAAAACAATATTTTCGGTAGCGTCAAATACATCCACAAGCTTAAAATGCTGGTGAATCATACCTATTTTTAGGTCAAATGCGTCCTTAGGCGAGTTAATTACAACGCGTTCTCCGTTCACAAGAATCTCGCCCTCGTCCGGGTGATAGATACCTGCGATCATATTCATAAGCGTCGTCTTGCCGGAGCCGTTTTCTCCGAGAACAGCAAGAATTTCGCCCTTTTCCACCGTAAGATTTATGTCCTTGTTTGCAACTACCTTACCGAAGCGTTTTGTTACGTTTCTTATTTCAAGCGCGTTCACAAGTATCCTCCTGTATGTTTAAAAATCAAAATACACAAGGGGAAATGTATTCCCCTTGTGTGGGATAAATTAAGCTGATAAAGCTTAAACTTCTTTGTTGAGGTTTGTAATTCCGTCTATGATGATATCGAAATAGGGAGCGGAACGGAAGTCCTTAGCGTTGGATTCATCGAAATATCCGTCGTGGATAACATTGGTTTCGCCCTTGAAATCGCCGTCAACATCAGCTAAATATTCATCAAGCTTTTTGCCGTCAACGGTGAACTTATCGGTTGCGAATACCTTGAGAGTACCGGCTTTGAAAGCATCGATAGCTTCCTTGATCTTAGCCTCGGTACCCTCAGCGGCAACGCCCTGATTTATACCGGTAAGAACAACGGAATTTGTCGCGATATCGCCGCACCAGTCAGCGTCGATAGCCTGTCCCTTAACTGCACATTCAATGATGTACTGGAAGTAGGGAGCCCAGTTGATAGCGGAGGAAACTATGAAGGTGTTCTTTCCTGCCGAATAGGTGCTTCCGTTGTAGGAAACATTCGGAACGCCCGCAAGCTCGCAAGCGGTGGGAGCGCCGAGGGAGTCGGCGTGCTGGCTTATAAGAACGCATTTGTCTTTCTCGATAAGAGCGGTGGCAGCCTCCTGCTCCTTGCCCTGATCATACCAGGAACCGGTGTAACGAACCTTCATTGTAGCAGATTCGCAAACGGAACGTGCGCCGAGGAAGAAAGAGGTCATACCTGAGATAACCTCAGCATAGGTGTAAGCTCCGACATAACCGATAACAGCTTCTTCAGCCTTTATCTTTCCGGAATCAATCATTTCATTGAGCTTCATTCCGGCAGCGATACCGGCAAGATATCTGCCCTCATAAATGGAGGCGAAAGCATTGTGGAAGTTTGCAAGACCGGCTATCTTACCGGAAGTGCCGGTAGCATGACAGAACTGAACGTCCGGATACTCGGCGGCAGCCTGCTTCATAAACGACTCATGACCGAAAGAGTCAGCAAATATAACCTTGCAGCCCTTGTTTTTGGCAAGGTCAACAGCGGTGTCATAGCACTTGCTGTCCTCGCCGATGCCGGTAACTATGATAACCTGATCGTCTTTAAGTCCGAGACCCTTCTGAGCGGACTTGAGCGCCTGAATAAAGTTGTTGTCATAGGTGGAGTTTTCATCGTGGAGACAAATCATGCCGATTTTGAAATCGTCCGGAACGCTGACCTCTGATTTAATGTCAAGACGCGGAAGAATGTCCTCGCTGACGCCCTTTTTGGCATCTCCGCCCGTTGCTGAGCCGGAGTCCGTACCCTTACTGCCGCAGGCAGACATAGCAAAGAGCATCGTAAGACACATCAAAGCTGCAATAATTTTTTTCATACTTTCTTCCTCCAGAAAAAATTTTTATATATACAAGCGGAAATCCGCTTACATATCCTTATTTACGGAAAATGACTGTATCGCCGTCCATACTTTCAATCAAAGCGAGCGACTCGACTCTTACGCCGTTTTCCCTGAGCCTGTCGCCGCCGTGCTGAAAGCCTTTTTCAATCGCAATCGCCGCTCCGGCAACCTCTGCGCCTGCCTGCTTAACTATATCGCAAAGTCCCTCAAGCGCCTTGCCGTTGGCAAGAAAATCATCTACTAAAAGCACCTTGTCACCGCGGTGAAGATATTCGCAGGGAACGGCAACCTCGTAATCGGTATTATGTGTATATGAATGAATAACCGCCTTATAGGTTTCGCCCGAAACATTTCCGGTTTTATGTTTCTTTCCGAAAACAACAGGCAGCTTCATAGCCGCTCCCGCAGCAACTGCAACCGCAATTCCCGATGCCTCAACGGTCAGAATACGCGTTATGCCGCAGCCGCTGAATAAACGGTTAATTTCTTCGCCCATTTCAAGAAGAAATCCGACGTCAATCTGCTGATTTAAAAATGACCCGACCTTGAGAATATTGCCGGGAAGAACAGTTCCCTCGCGGAGAATTTTATCTTCAAGAGCCTTCATATCAAATTCTCCTTTCAAAATCGTTACTGAAAAATGAAAAAACAGACTTAAAAAGTCTGTTTTGCCAATACATAATACACCATTCCCGGAAACAGCCGAAAACAGAGCATTAAACCAATAGTCGCGGACTTTCGGCGCCGCGGTAGAAACATTTGAACCATCCATATCAAATTTATATTGGCAAACCGTATTAAGTTTTTCTGTGAGTCTATGGTATCATATCGCAAGTGATTTTGTCAACAAAAAACGACATAATTTTTTAAGTTTGTGAATATGAATAAATTATTAAAAAATTGTGTACTCGTATTTTGCTATTTCGACTGCATTTTTTCTGTATACAATAACTTGTTGCAAAAATCTGATACCGCACTATATTTTGTATCAGTATTCCGTTCTGCGCGGACGGAGCATAAGATCTCTGACTACGCCCTTGACCGGCTTTCCCTCATAAAGTATGCCGTAGCATTCGTTGATTATAGGCATTTCTATATCATATTTCAGGGCAAGCTCGTGCGCCATAAGCGCGGCATAATATCCCTCTACCGTTCCGACCTCCCTGAGCGCCTCATCAACCGGAGCTCCGCTGCCTACCTTGAAACCGAAACGGTTGTTCCGGCTGTGCCTTGATGTGCAGGTAACAACAAGGTCGCCTATACCGGTAAGACCGGCAAAGGTGCTTTCCTTAGCACCCATACATACTCCGAGACGCGCCATTTCCGCAAGTCCGCGTGTTATAAGGGCGGCTTTTGTATTGTCGCCGAGTCCGAGACCGTCGCAGGCGCCGGCGCATATGGCAATAACATTTTTCAGCGCTCCGCCAAGCTCAACGCCGATAATATCGTCGGACGTGTAAACTCGGAGATATTCGCTTGAAAGTACATCCTGCACTATTTCCGCTACCGGACGGCTTGTACTTGCTGATACTACCGATGTCGGAATGTTCCTTGAAACTTCCTCGGCATGGGACGGTCCGGAAAGAACCGCGACCCTTGCAGTCGGCAGCTCGTCCGAAATAACCTCGGAAAGACGTTTGAGAGTACCCTTTTCAAGTCCCTTTGCAACATTTACTATTATGCCGCAGTCAGGATATTTGCGCAGGGAATGGGCGGTTTGTCTGACAGCGGTTGACGGTGTTGCAATGACAGTCAGCTGTGAGCCGGAAACAACAGAAAGCTCATTGCTTACCGCGATTGAGTCCGGCAGCTTTACTCCCGGCAGCAGTCTTTCGTTTCCGCGGTTTTTTCTGAGCTCCTCAACCTCTGTCTCAAACGGCGACCAAAGTGTTACATTGTGTCCGCAGCCGGCAGCGGAAAGAGCAAGCGCCATTCCCCAGCCTCCGGCGCCCAAAACGGTTATTTTAGCCATTTATTTACTCCTCCTGAGCGTCAGCTTTTTTTCTTCGCCTTTTATAAGTCTTTTAATATTTTCTGTATGCTTTATGTATACTAAAATGCACATTATAACCGTCATTATTATCTGGGGAGCGGGGGATGCCGCACGGTTATAAAAGAAGCAGGTAAGGATAACGGCCGAAAGCATGGCGGCAAGAGAGCTGAGAGATACAATTCGTGTTGTAAGAGCCAGCAGAATGAAAATTCCGAGGGCTATCGGAACCAGCTTCGGACAGCAGACGAGGAATATGCCGACGCTTATGGCAACGCCCTTTCCTCCCTTGAACTGAAAGAACACGGGGAACATATGTCCGAGCATACAGGCTATCGCGCAGGCATAAGCGCTGTATACGGAATGAAACCAGCCGGGGCAGGGGACATGGCGGAACACAATCAGACCGGCACCGCAGGCTATAACGCCTTTGAGAGCGTCGCATACAAACGTCAGCAATCCCGGAAGAAAGCCAACTGTCCGCATAACGTTTGTCGTTCCGGCATTTCCGCTGCCGTAATCCCTGACATCACGGTTTGAAAACGCGCGCGCAAATATAACTGCGAAATTTATACTGCCTAAAAGATAGGCTGCAATAATAATTCCTGTGAGTTCAAGAGCAAAAAGCATTATTTGTCGCCCCTTTCACGAATAACAAACCGCACCGGCGTTCCCTCAAGTCCGAAGGTTGAGCGTATCTGATTTTCAAGATAACGCTGATATGAAAAATGAAACAGCTCTGCATTGTTGCAGAAGCAAACGAAGGTCGGAGGGCAGGTTGAAGCCTGGGTCATATAATAAATCCTGAGCCTGCGTCCCTTGTCGGTAGGGGGCTGAACCCTTGCCGTAGCGTCTGCAAGAATGTCATTGAGCTTTCCGGTTGAAATACGCATAGTGTTCTGAGAACGGACATACTTTATAAGCTCAAACAGCCTGTCCAGCCGCTGACCGGTTTTTGCGGAAATAAAGATTATCGGGGCAAACGGCATAAACGAAAAGTCCTTCATCAGCTGTTTGCGGTAGGCGTCCATAGTGGTGCCGTCCTTTTCAACGAGATCCCATTTATTAACGGCAATGATACAAGCCTTTCCCTGCTCGAGAGCAAGACCTGCAACCTTTGAGTCCTGCTCTGTAAATCCGTCGTTTGCGTCTATCATTATAACGCATACGTCTGCACGTTCAACCGCCATCTGGGCTCTCAGAACGCTGTATTTTTCGATTTTGTCGTCAACTCTGCTTTTGCGGCGAAGTCCCGCCGTGTCAATAAAATTGAATTTTCCGGCGGCGGTTTCAACCGTAGTGTCGATAGCGTCGCGGGTTGTTCCCGCGATATCGGAAACGATTGAACGCTCCTCGCCGGATATTTTATTTATGAGAGAGGATTTCCCGGCGTTCGGCTTTCCGATAACCGCAACGGAAATAACATCATCGTCCTCAGCCTCGCTGTCGTCGGCAGGGATGTGTTCAAAAACGGCGTCGAGCAAATCTCCGGTACCGTGACCGTGAACAGAGGAAACGGCAATCGGGTCGCCGAGACCCAAATTATAAAATTCGTATATCTCCGGCGGAATTTCTCCGATACCGTCGCACTTATTTACGCAGAGTACAATCGGCTTTCCGCTGCGCTGAAGCATATTTGCAATTTCCATATCCGCCGCAGTAACTCCGCTTTTGAGGTCTGTTACAAATATAATAACATTTGCCGTTTCTATGGCGAGCTGTGCCTGAGCGCGCATACCCGAAAGTATAACGTCGTCTGTTTTCGGCTCAATACCGCCTGTGTCTATAAGCATAAAGCTGCGGTCAAGCCATTCCGCAGTGCCGTAAATGCGGTCTCTCGTAACTCCGGGGGTATCGTCCACTATCGAAACTCGCTTTCCTATAAGCTTATTAAATAAAGTAGATTTCCCGACGTTAGGTCTCCCAACAACGGCAACTACCGGCTTTGCCATAGATTTTTCCTCCTAAACAGTATTGCGCAAACCGAAATTCAGTCTTTAAATAAGCGCCCTGCGCGCATATGATTTTTAACCCTTCAGACCGCGCGACTGCCGATCCATATCCTCAACAACTATATCGAATATTTCGCCGAGGGTAGCGCAGTATTCGAGGACAAGCCAGGGCTTGTTGGTGTGAAAATGTATTTTAATGAGGTTTTCATCGCCTACCGCGAGCAGACAGTCTCCCTCAAAGTGACTTGTAAAATAATCGTGGATAGCGTCCTCGTCAAGTCCGGTTCCCTCAATCAGTAATTGCGTATCGTATCTGAATTCATTTTCATTCATCGTTATTCCTCCCGAAAATACAGTCAGTAAGTGCCCAGCCGTCGTTCGGCACAGGCGTTATTTTTATATTCAGCCGCTCTGAAAGCTCGTCGAGCGAAATGCTGTCAAGAAACAGGTCGCCCTCTGCTCTGAGCATAGACGCCGGTATCAGCAGCTCCTCTCCGAGATCAGTTCCGCTGAGCTGTTCATAAATATCCGTAGCCGTAACAAGACCGGAAACGGTTATATGACCGCCGAAAAAATTATTTTTAATTGCTTTGACCTGACATTCAAGACTCTGCTGAAGCTTTTCGCATTCCCCGGTTATCCAGCAAAGCAGACCGTAAGCGGCTTCACCCGTTGCAACGGTTATTTTCCGCTTTCTTTCAGGCGGCTTGCCGGAAAATTCAAGCGCAGACTGAACCTCGCTTTTCAGAGAAGCGCACATTCCGACGCCGTTTTCAAGCTGAGAAAATTCGCCGTAATACTCGGCAGGCGGGATTTCACGCTCCGCCAGCAGAAAAAATTCGTCGGCAGGGTAGACCTTTCGCTCCCCGAAACGCTCCATACAAATATCGCCGTATCGGTTCATAATATCGATAACGTTTCCGGCGCTTTCTTTGCCGAACGGTTCAACCTGCGCCAGACCCTCGCGGTAACGCGTAAGCCCTACCGGAACCGCCGCAATACTAAGAACGTTCTCAAGGTCAGTAAGGTCGGCAAGCGTTTTTTCGAGCGCCTTGCCGTCATTATAGCCTGGGCAGAGAACGAGCTGACAGTTGAGCTTTATTCCGGCGCTGTTAAAACGGTCCAGCAGAGACAAAACCTTGCCGGCGTTCTTGTTTTTCATCATCTTAACCCGCAGCTCCGGGTCGGTCGTATGAACCGAAACGTTTATCGGACTTATGTGAAGCTTTATTATGCGCGAAACCTCATGCTCGGTAATATTGGTAAGAGTTATATAATTTCCGAACAGGAAAGAAAGACGCGAATCGTCATCCTTGAAATAAAGGCTTTCCCGCAGTCCGGAAGGCAGCTGGTCAATAAAGCAAAAAACGCATTTGTTGCGGCAGGAGTGCTTTTTATCCATAAGATAGGTTTCAAACAGCAGACCGAGCTCCTCGTATTCACCCTTTTTGATTTTTACCTGCTTAATCTTTCCGGAGCTGTCTATATATTCAGCCTTAACGCGGATGCTGTCCTGATAAAAACGGTAATCAAGAACATCAACGATTTCTTCGCCGTTAAGCGTCAGCAATGTATCACCCGGAGCTATTCCGGCAAGGTACGCGGGGCTGCCCGGCTCAACATCCTTTATAATAACGGACATCCTCTGTTTGCCTCCTTAGGAAAAAAACAGAGGAGGATCGCTCCCCCTCTGCGTTTACTCTGCGATCTTAATGACCTCACGGTTGTTATACTTGCCGCATGCAGGGCAAAGTCTGTGCGGACGCTTATATTCGCCGCAGCTCGGACAACGCACGAGTGCCGGCGCACTTATTTTCCAAACGTTGTTTCTTCTTTTGTCACGTCTTGCCTTTGAGGTTTTTCTCTTAGGTACTGCCATTTTCAGCACCTCCTTAATAGAATTACATATAGTATATACCGGACGCGGAAACGGACGGTATATTTTGATTAGTTAAGCAGATCGGCTAAAGCCGCCAATCTGGGGTCAATCTCCCGTTCGGGACAATTACATTTGCCCTCGTTGAGATTTTTTCCGCATTTCGGACAAATTCCCCGGCAGTCTTCCTTGCAGAGGAATTTAGTAGGAAGATCCATAAACACTTCGGTGAATACCAGCTCGTCCACATCAAGCCGCATATCCGGTACCGTAATAATGGTATCGCTTTCCTCGCCCTCGATAGAAACGGCAAGAGCCCTGTTTAGCGAAACCGTATATTCACGCGTCGTTTCGACGCCGCAGCGGTCGCACCCGGCGGTATATTCATACCTTATCTCAAGCTCCAACTGAACCGTATCGGCTTTGTTGGAAACCGAACCATGAACCGAAACGGGCTTTTTGAGCGGAAAAATACCCGCGCGGTCAACCGAACTCATATCCATTTCATACGAAATAGGCGTAACAGCACCGTCGGTCGCAAAAATGCGCCGCAAATCAAGCGTCATATGCTCCACCTCTATCGTCACAAAATCCATTATAGCTTTATCGGGGGATTTTGTCAAGAATTTCTTTATTTTATTTTCAAGATATTTCGGATTATAAAAATATTGACAACAGTAAATAATAATGTTATAATACACCCATATTGAAAAAAGCATTGAAAAAGAAAAGTACCGTTGGAAACGGTGCGCAGTGAGCCGCGGACAGTGCAAACGCGGTCATACGCCCGGCGGGAAGAACACTTTTGAGCTGCAATCTGAACACCCTTCTGGATAAGTAGGTGAGCCGTGTCCGGCGCGTTAAGCCGGTAAGGCTGTCAGGCCTGAGAGCGATCGCGGAAACGCGATAATGTAGGTGGTACCGCGGATTCGAGCGTCGATTCGTCCTATTTATAGGATGAACGGCGCCAATTTTTTTATACGGAGTGTTTTTTATGAAGCATACTGACATTGTCGATTTGTTTTCCGATGAAAGCTATATCGGAACAGAGGTTACCGTCTGCGGATGGGTAAGAACATCGCGCGATTCCAAAAATATGGCTTTTTTGGAGCTGAACGACGGAACAACGCTTAAGCATCTGCAAATTGTTATTGACAAAGCATCGATACCGGAGCCGTCGGAGTTTATGAAGCTCGGAGCCTCGCTTAAAATTGAGGGAAAGCTGGTCCGTTCCGTTGTTGCGGCTGACTCGGTTGAGGTAAACGCCGAAAGGATAACCGTTTTAGGCGTCTGCCCGCCGGAATACCCCCTGCAAAAGAAACGCCATTCAATGGAATATCTTCGTTCCATACCGGCGCTGCGCGTCAGAACCAATACGTTTAATGCGGTGTTCCGCGTGCGCTCGGTCGTATCTGCTTCTATTCACGAATTTTTCCAGAGCAGACATTACGTTTATGTCCATACCCCCCTTATAACTGCGAGTGACTGCGAGGGAGCGGGCGAGATGTTCCGCGTTACCACAATAGGCTTCAGCCGTGATTATAAAACCGCCGAGGAATATGATGCAGCCGACTTTTTCGGCCGCAGAGCCGCGCTTTCGGTTTCCGGTCAGCTTGAGGGCGAGGTTGCCGCAATGGCGCTCGGAAAGATTTATACCTTCGGTCCGAGCTTCCGCGCGGAAAAGAGTAATACTCCGCGCCACGTTGCCGAATTCTGGCACGTTGAGCCGGAAGTGGCGTTTGCCGAGCTGCCGGATATAATCGAAATCGCTGAGGCGCTTATTAAGCACATTATCCGGGCTGTTTTGGAAAAATGTCCCGATGAGCTTAAATTCTTCGACGCACATTTTGAAAAGGGACTTATTGAAAAGCTTGAAACCGTTGCAGGACATGATTTTGCGGTTATGACCTATACCGAGGCGATAGAGCATCTTAAAGCGGCAAAGGTTGATTTTCAGTATCCTGTTGAATGGGGCTGCGACCTGATGACCGAGCATGAACGCTATATAACCGAGCAGGTATGCGGCAAGCCGGTGTTCTTAACTGATTATCCCAAGGAAATCAAGTCGTTCTATATGAAACAAAATCCCGACGGCAAAACCGTTGCCGCAACCGACCTTTTGGTTCCCGGAGTAGGAGAGATAATCGGATGCAGCGAGCGTGAGGCTGATCTTGATAAGCTGCTTGAGGCTATGAAAATAAGAAATATGGCGCTTGAGGACTATAACGACTATATCGCCCTGCGCCGTTTCGGCTCTGTACCTCACAGCGGCTTCGGCTTAGGTCTTGAGCGTATTATTATGTATGTAACCGGTATGCAGAATATCAGAGACGTTATTTTGTATCCGCGTACAGTAGGTTCTATTTCTTAAAGGAGTTTTAGTATGGAAAAATATATTCCAAAGCTTGATATTTTTACAACCCAGCAGGCAATATCGGATATGCGCCATGATTTTGAGGCGCGGCTTGCGCAGGCTCTTGACCTTACGCGCGTAACCGCTCCGCTTTTCGTCCGCCGCGGCAGCGGAATAAACGATGACCTCAACGGCGTTGAACGCCCCGTTACCTTTGACATTCTCGAAAGCGGCGAGGAGGCGGAGGTTGTTCACAGTCTCGCAAAATGGAAGCGTATGGCGCTCGGACGTTACGGCTTCGGTATGCACAAGGGACTTTATACCGATATGAACGCTATCCGCCGCGATGAAAAGTGTGACAGTCTCCATTCGATATATGTTGACCAATGGGACTGGGAAAAGGTTATTTCTGCGGAGGACAGAAACGTTGAATTTCTGAAAGACATCGTGCGGAAAATATATAACGCGATTGTTTTATGCGCCGACGCGGTTGAGGAAAAATATACGGAGCTTGATAATTATTTGCCCCGCGAAATTCATTTTACTTCGACCTATGAATTAGAGGAGCTTTATCCGGAGCTTACTCCTAAGGAGAGAGAAAACGAGGCTGCAAAGAAATACGGCGCGGTTTTCCTTATGCAGATAGGCGGCAGACTTAAAAGCGGCGAAAAGCACGACGGCAGAGCGCCGGATTATGACGATTGGAGCCTTAACGGCGATATAATCGTCTATAACCGCGTTACTGATGCGGCGTTTGAAATTTCCTCAATGGGAATAAGGGTTAATAAGGAAAGCCTTGTCAGCCAGCTGAAAGCGGAAAATGCGGAAAACAGACTTTCTCTTCCTTTCCATAAGGCTCTGATGGAGGATAAGCTTCCTCTTACAATCGGCGGCGGAATAGGTCAGTCGAGACTGTGTATGCTGCTGCTGCAAAAGGCTCATATAGGCGAGGTTCATTGCTCTGTATGGCCGCAAAGCGAGATAGAACGCGCTGAAAAAATGGGAGCCGTTCTGCTGTGAGCGGCGGGGTTTTCGAGCGGATTTATGCCCAGGTGCGGCGAATACCGCGCGGCAGGGTTGCAACCTACGGTCAGATTGCCCTGCTTGCAGGAAATCCGCGCTGGGCGAGAGTTGTCGGATATGCACTCCACGTAAATCCCGACCCCGCTTCAATAAAATGCCATAGAGTCGTCAACAGAAACGGCGGTTTATCGGACGCTTTTGCTTTCGGGGGAAAAGAGGAGCATGCGCGCCTGCTGCGTGATGAGGGAGTTTTCCTTAATGAGCAGGGCTGTGTGGACTTGAAAAAATACGGCGTTAAGCCTGAGGAGCTTTTATAATATGCTTGAAAAGAAACTTTTGCTTGACTGTTATGATAAGGTAGTGGCGTTTGTTGAGCTTTCGGAAACCAAGGATTATGAAATAACCCTGCGCGAGGGCGATAAAACCGTAAATGCCAAGCAAATCTCAGAGGTGTTTAAGCTTGACCTTACAAAGCCGGTTTATATGACCGCAAAATGCGAAATGGTCGCCGAATTTGCAAAGCAGCTTCAGCCGTATCTGTGTAACGGTAAATAAAAATAAACAGGGACAGCATCCGTTATAAAGGAGACTGTCCCTGTTTTGTTATGTCGTACCGTAATAAACGACGGTATGCTTGGCGCGGTATTGCCGGGGAGTTACCCCGAAATGCTTTTTGAAAACGGTTGAAAAATAATTGCTGCTTGAAAATCCGAGGAGACTCGATATTTCTATTATCGAGGTGTTGCTCTCTTTCAGCAGCGTTTTTGCCTCGTTGAGCCTTAACGATAAAATGTATTCCGGCAGACTTTTTGTGCAGTTTTTTTTAAAAATATGACTGAGTGACGAAACGCTGAAATTAAGATGCTCGGCAAGCGTTTGCATTGTTATGTGGTTGTGATAATTTTCGGATATGTAATTTAACATCAACCTGTAAACCGTGTCATATTCAATGCGCTTTAAATCGAAATCGTCATAATAGGCTTCGAGCATAAAAATCAGCGGATGAATAAGAGAGTCTATGGTTCTTTTGTCGGGTATGCTCTTTTTAAGATACTGCTTTCTCAACTCCTCAAGCGTGCCTGCATCGGCATGATACTTCTCGGAAAAATGAGAGACCTTCTGCCGCGCTTCTTCGGTGTCGCTCAGATATCCTCCGACGGAAACAAAGCCGACAATATTATTCTTATGAAAAATCGGATAGACAAACTCGCTTACTCCCGCAAAGCAGGTTCCGAAAAATTCGCCCTCGGAGCATTTTGTGTAGACCTTGCCCTGACGGAAGGCGCAGATATTGACGTTTTGCAGACTTTTAATGTAATGGCAATAGGGGTTTTGATGGGTGAAATAAGGCACCAATTCCTCGCAAATGCTTATTGAACCGTGCAGAGTTACCGTTAAACCGTATTTGTATAGGAAATTCAGATAATCAATAATATATCCAAGCATTTTTTTGGTTCTCCTTTGCACGATTTTATACTTTTAAGACACCTTTTTGCAAGAAAAGAGTATATCCATATGATAAAATAAAATAAACAAAAAGTCAACGGATTTTTAAGGATAAATATTGAAAAATTAACTATTTAATCTCTGAAAACCTTAAAAACCGAAAAATATAACGGATTTTAACGCCTTTTTTTGAAAGTCAAACATTATTCTTACGACATGGAAAAAGTATACATTGCGCTATATGGAAATATATGTGATAATTGAATGGTTACAGTGAAAGGATGTGCCTATATTGTTAAAAAAGGTAAAGAGCAGCCTTAATAATGTAAGCAGGCATACGCTGCCGCTTGTTCTCGGACTGATTTTGGCGCTTTCCTCTGCGGCAGGGCTTTTTGCAACCGGCGCGCAGCCGCCTGAGAATGCCGGCGCGGCTGTGTATTATCCGTTAAAGGGCGCTGTATCGAAAAACGGCAGCTTTATAAAGGATTTTTATGAAAGCTCTGACTGGTCGTTTCAGGGAAAGGATTTCGGTTCCGGAGCGACGGCGTTTGAAACCGGGAACGAAAGCTTTGCAAAGCCCTCCGCCGAAGTCGGGGAGGACGGCAAAAGCGCGGTTATTTCCTGGAAAAGCTTTGAAAACGCAGATAAATACAGCGTTAATATTTTAAACGGAAACGAATTTGTTTCCGGCTGTCCTTATACCTCAGCCGACACGCAGATAACCGTTTCACAGCTCAGCGCGAACAGCGAGCATTTCGTTCAGGTTACAGCCTATAAGGATGGGAAACCGACAGCGTATTCCAAAATAGGCAGCTTTTTCACTTATAACAGGTCAGCCAATGAAAAAATGCTGATAAAGGGCGACACTAAAAATAATACCGCAAATTTCAAGGGCGTAAAGGAGCTTAGTGACGGGAGAACGGTGCTTTATTATACCGACTCAAAGGCAGGCTGGGCAAACCTTATTTTCGGCAGCGGAAGTAACCTTACCTTCGGCGGAGATACCAAAGCTTTTGCTTTCAGGTTCGGTCAGGAATCTCTGAAATCGGACGGTAATAAATGGCTGTCTCCGGCTTTTAAGCCTCTTATTGATACAACGAATAACGATTCTTATTCGGGAAATAATGTTACGGTTTATTATGTTTCTGATACCGGCGAGGTATTTGAAAGCGGAAATAACGGCAACACAAGGTTTAACAGCCTTAAATATCCGCAGTTTAAATCGGGCTGGGTAATAATTCCCTCGTCGCTTTTCAAATCAAGCTATTTTGACGACAGCGGCAAGCACAGATTTATCCTTACGGCGGAGCAGCTTTATGAGATAAGCTATGACAGCGAAAAGAATACATATACAAGAAGCCAAAAGCAGGTGACATTTAACGACTATAATGTATATTTCAGCGATTTCTGCGCGGTTAAGGATTTGAACCTGTTTTTGAAATCTCTGACCTACAGCGGCAGCGAGTTTAACGGCGGCGTAAGTATGGTATACGGTCACAGCGTTCAGAGCAAGAACGGTTTTACTCTTGCAAACGCCGGAAACGGAACCGAATATACCTTCGGCTATGATGATAACGGCAAGGTTCATACAACTCTTTCATATAAGCTGGTATCATCTCAGAATCATAGCTACGGTATGTCGCTCGGCTTTAAAGCTCCCGAAAGCGGAGTATACGACCTCACAAACCTTATCAGGGTTGAAAATTGCAAAAGAAACGCCGTTATATATTACCGCGTGATAAAGGAAGATAAAAATACCGGCGACCTGCCAGTATGGCCGGTGAACGGAGAATGGAGCAGCATAACCTGCGGAGCGGATAACGGCTATTCCGGCGAAATAACGCCCGATTGTATTAAAATCGAGCTTAAAGCCGGAGAAAAGCTGAGACTTGAGGCTTATGCGGAGTTTCCCGACAGCCCGGCAGGCGAGGCAACGATACGGCTTTGCAATACTGCGCTTGTGAAAACGGAGACGTCAGCCTCCGGCAATGAGAGCATAACCGAATACAGCGCGGCGGTATATTCCGACCGTTTCAGGAATGAGACTGCCGTAAGCCGCGGATATTACGGAAACGGAAAAAACAGGCTAAATATATCGGCGTTTGCCCCATCAGACAGCAGTATCAGATATTCATTTACAAAATACACCGGCAGCGACGGATATTTCACCGAATATGAAAACAGCGGAATAGGATATTATACGGACCTTTCGGGCAGCAGCGCCGGGATAGTTTCAAAAACCTCAGCGGAATACGGAATTGCGTTTTCGTATCTTCTGCCGAAAGGCGGAGCGGCTGAGCTTAGCTTTGATAATCCGGACGGCGCGAACGGTAAGTTCAGAATACTTCTTAACGGAAAACAGGCGTATCCGAAGTCGGGCTGGTCTGAGGAAACCGGAACTGTTAAGCAGAGCCTTGAGGTACTTGCCGGAGATACCGTCAGTCTGGAACACTATGCCGACAGCAAGGCTCCCGCCGAGGTCAGACTCGGCGATGTCAGGCTTTCGGTCAGAGAATCGGAAAATACCTCTAACTTGCCCGGAACAGGATATTATTCGGCGCTTTGGGTAAGACCGTTTAACGGAAAGGCGTATAACGGCTCATATGAGCAGTCAAACGGCGTTTGGAGCTTTGATCTGATAGATAAAAATTCTCAGACAGTCTCCGGAGATATGTTCTCCTCAGCCCTCGACGGCTTGGTGTATAACAGCTCTGTCGGCTCAGGCTCCGGATATATATTTAAGGAAAACGAAATATCCTTAAAGCTCACAGAAAGCAAAAACGGCGCGTCGCTCAGATTTAAAGCCCCACAGACCGGATATTATGATTACGGATATATTTTCGGCAAAATCGGCGGCGAGGGCGAGCTGCGCTATCGGCTGATAAAGTGTGATACGGCTCTTACGGAAAACGGCTGGGAGACTTTGGCGGCACAGTCCGAAAACGTCAGACTGAACGGCGAAGTCTTCCTTAAAGCGGATGAGATTTTGAGCCTTGAGCTTTTTGCCGAGTCGGTTGTTTCTCCGCTTGAGATATCACTCGGCGCGCCGGTAGTAATAAGCGGCGTCAGCGTAACTCCCAATGCCGACGGCAATATCGCCTCTTACAGTCCGGATAGATTTATCCGCGCAGAAAACGGCTACGGCGGTCCTGTCAGGCTGGACGGAGAACGCTTTAAGCTTGAAACCGTTAAAAACGGAACGGCATATCCGTTAGATACGGCGGATTTCAGAGAACGCAGACTTTACAGCAGCGGCTCAGATACCGGAGTTAAGCTGACAGGCGGCTTTTATGCTGACATGTCATCCGGCGGCACTCTCAGAATAACATATAATCCGGTAAGATTCGGCGAAACAAGTATTACCGCCGCTCCGTCGTCCGACGCGAATTTCGGCTTTAAGCTGAAAAAGAGCGGAGACAGCGGAGAGGAAATCCTGTTCGAGGAAAGCGGAAATTCGTCTTACAGCGTTAATAATGCCTGTTCTCTTAAAGCCGGGGACAGTCTGGTATTTGAAATTACCGGCTCGCAGGAAATTGCGCTTGACGGAATAACCGTAAACACCGCAGGTGTCTATCCGACTCAGAATACCCCCGAATCAAATATATTCATCGCATCTCTCGATTACCCCTATGCCGACGAGGAATATACCGGAGAATATAGGGAAAGAAACGGTATATGGAGCTTCGGTATTCTGAATAAGGCTGACGGAAAATTCTCTGCCGAAACTGCGGATTATTATGACAGCTCGGACGGAAAACATCTGTACAGCAGAGAAAAATTGAGCGGTTATTGGTTTAAGGATAAGCTTTTGTACGCCGATATTACGTCAAAGGCGGGAATATCATTAGGCTTTAAGGCTCCTTACGGCGGTAAGCTTGAATTTTCGTCCGGCATAGGAATTATAAACGCGGCAAAGGCGGATATATATTATCGCGTCGTTAAAAACGGCGATACCGTATGGCCGGAAAACGGCGAATGGCAGAAAAAAGCCGGAGCCGGAAAAGAAACCGATATGCAAATCCCGCTTTTATATCTGAATTTGCAGGAAAACGACCGCGTAAGCCTGCAAATATATGCAGAGGGTATTTCGGGCGGTGATGTGCAGCTGGCGCTTAATTCTCCGCAGTTCAAGCTGAGCTCATCCGAAAAGATATCAAATTCCGACTTTACCGCAAGCGTCTATACTCCTTATTCATATACTCCTTATGCCGCGCTTGATTTTGAGTCGGGGCATACGGTAACCGGACACCCGGTAACCGGGAGCGCTTGGAATTTCGAGTTTATAGACCTGCTTTCCGGCGGTCGGGTTGAGAATAACAGTCCGCGGGAAATAAAGGCGACGGAATATAAGCACCAGCTTACAAACGATATTATTTCTTTCAAGAATAAGCATAATAATCCTAATTATATGGTATATCAGGATAAAATTGAG
Source organism: uncultured Eubacteriales bacterium (assembly GCA_934477125.1). Lineage (GTDB taxonomy): Bacteria > Bacillota > Clostridia > Oscillospirales > Acutalibacteraceae > UBA737. Next base: position 191,466 of record CAKSOL010000002.1, read on the forward strand.
CTGCGCGTTTTCACTTCTCTTGATAAGCAAACCGATAAGCGGACGGAAACGGCGGGCGAAAGCCTGAGATTTGTTTCTCCGGGAGACTGCGAAGCGCTTCTTTTGGGCGCTCCGTCGCTGAGCAGGGATTTGAACGCAGGACAGAAGGTTTATTTCAGAATACTTCTCAACGGCGAAACAGTATATCCCGAAAGCGGATGGGAGATAATCGAGGGCGATAAAAAGTATTCGGATTTTAAGGAACTGAAGCTTGAGCTTAAAAAATCCGATGAGATTAAATATCAGTTTTATACCGATGCCGATGATGAAGTCCTGAAAACCTATTCCGGCAAAACCTGCAACGAGGTTATTGTTTTCAGTCCCTGTATTGCGGTTATGGATTTTGTGGCAGACTCCAAAACAAACTTCAACTTTGTCAACGATATGACCGGCGTCAGCTTACAGCTCAGCCCGTTTTGGAGAGCGCAGTATACATACGATGTTGACGCGCCCGAATGGAACGATATGGAGACATGGCGTTCCGGCTGGAGATACTGGACGGCGGCGTCAGACAGCTACATAGGCGTTTCGCCGACCGGCGCAGGAGAATTTTGGCTTTCAAACTCCGATTTTAAGAATGCGGTTAATCCCGGAGCGGCAGCCCTTTATACGGCGCAGGCAAACGGATATATTCAGTTCAATAAAATGACGGTAAAGATGCTGAAAACAAATATGTTCCCCGCAGCGCGGTTCAGGATAACCCAGAACGGCAAAACGGTTTATCCTGAGGACGGCGGCTGGCAAAGAATTGACGATGATACCTCGGTTCAGCTTGATGAAACGCTCATAGCTATTGAAAAGGGCGATAAAATACGCTTTGAAATATCCTCTGCCGAAGCTTTGGAAAAGGGTCAGCAAATCAAGATTGCTCTTAATCCTAAATTTATTTACAGCAGATATGGCGCGGTATATTCAAAGGATAAGGACATTTTCGGAATGCTTGATAAGGAAATGTATCAGTATTTCAAGGGAAAAGCGTCCTCTGAATTTGATACCTCCCCGGAGCAGAGCCGTAAAAACTCGCAGGGCTTCCTCGGAAAGCAGGAGGAGCTTGAGAGCGGATGGCTCGCAAAGCTGCTCGGAATTTTCGGCTCAGAGGATACCGGGGATAGTGAGCAGATAAACGAAACGCCCGGCTCGGACGGTTATTATATCGAGGGTACTCCGGATAAAATCATAAAACGCAGAAAGAAGATAACAACGCTTGTTTCCGGAGGTATACCGACATATGTGGTAGTTCTGATTGCGGTCGGAGCGGCTGCGGTTGTCTGCGGAGGAACGGTTTTTCTTATCGTGTTTATTAAAAAAAGAAAAAACAGAAAGGTGAATGATGGGTTATGAAAAAGCTAATCGGTCGTATATTGCCGCTGTCGCTGTCGGTGCTGCTGATTTTTTCGGCGGCAGGCTGCGGCGAAAAGGTTACTCAGAGCGAATCCTGGGTCGATGAGGAAATCGTCGTATCGGGAAGCGAGGGGCAATATGTATCCGGCACATCCGGTAACGGAACGGATAATAAATTCAGCGGTAACTCCTCCGCTCCGAGCAGTAAAACCGATATAAATCTGAAAGGCGCAGAGGTTGTTATATCAAGCTACGGCGACGCCTCTCAGCCCGGAACGGCAATTTATAAAAACGAGCAGAAGCTTATAAAGGAAATTGAGAGCAAATATAACTGCAAGCTCAGCTTTAAATATATAACCGATGCCAATGTTCATAATAAGACCTGGGTCACTCAGGCGGCAGCGGGCGTTAAGTTTGCGGATATTGTCGGTATAAACACCGAGTTCCTTATGCCCTCGCAGATTATGAAGGGCTATATTGCTCCGATTGACTCATATTTTGATTTCAATGATGCCGCGCTTAACGGCAAGAAAATGAATATGGTCAGCTTTAAGGGTCAGCATTATATGGTATTTCCGAGCACCTGGCAGAACGCTCCGAACGGACTTTGGTTCAATAAAGCCCTGTTCTCAAAATTCGGAGTAAAATCTCCTGCCGATTATGTTAAGGAAAATAACTGGAACTGGGATACGTTCCTTGAGTGCGCAAAGGCTATGACCCGTACGGACGGCGGAAAAAATTATTACGGCTTTGCTATGCAAAAGGGAACCGTAAGAGTGTTCCTGCAATCCAACGGATTGCCGGTTTCTCTGGTCCGCGCCAATTCCGACGGCTCTCACAGCCTTGTCCTCAACGAGGAAAATGCTCTTACGGCAATGCAGTTTGCAAAGGACCTTTTCAATAAGGAAAATGTAACGACAGGAAACCTGAGCGATAGTGAAAGCACCTGGAAAAAGGGCTTTGCCGCTATGATATTCGGACCCTACTATAACGGAACGGCATATATGGAAAGCCTCGGCTCTTCAAACGCCGGCTTTACATTCCTGCCGCTCGGAAAGAACGTAAACGATTACACTCAGGTTTATAAATCCTATTGCGGAAAGGGCTGGATAATACCCGCAACCGTCAAAAATCCTCAGGAGATAGCCAAGGTCTTATATGACTGGATTTATCCCTATTCCTGGAGACAGACGTGGAACGATTATCACGAGAAATTTTTCGGTGATTCAACATCGCTGAGTACCGCAAAGGAAATGACGAATATAGCGTCAAGAAACTTTGAGCTTGACGCAACTAAGTATGATTTTATAACCAATAATATCGCTTGGGGCGCGCTCGGAGTAGACACTGATCAGAGTCCTCAGGCATACGCCGCCTCCGTATCGGCAGACGCGGCAGCAGAGCTTAATCAGGTTTGGTCGGGCTATCAGCCGTAAATTAAGTCGATGCAGCCGGTAGACAATACAATCAGGGTACAATGCTTTTTTGAAGAAACGGCGCCGTTATCGGCATTGTTGCCCTCCGCTCACAATACGTCAGTATTCTTCGGTCGGGCGTCGCACCGCTAAACAGCGCCGTTTTCTTACAAAATCCGCGACCCATAGCAAGAAAATTTTTTCGCTTATGAAGTCGAGGAATGCAGGAATACTGACGTATTTCAAATGACGAGACAATATAATCGGACAAATTTTCCGCTATGGGAAGTATTGTACCCTGATTGTATTGTCTATTCAAACGGATAAAACATAATTTCGGAAGAATGTGATGATGGTGAAAATCGGAAATAAAATTTCCGCGCTTATATTTGCGGCGGTTATGCTGCTTCAAACGCTGCCGCTTTGCGCGGCTGACCTGAATTCTGAAATTTCGGATTTTTCCGCCGACAGCATTTCTTCTCAGCTGACATTCCCGAATTATCTTAAAGCCGTTGAAAATATTTATCCTGTCGGCTCTTATGCTGCGGAAAACCAAAACGCCGAGTTAAAGCAGGGAAACAGTATTACTGCCCGCGTTGTCGCGGAGAATGCCGGATTGTATGCTTTAAAGCTGACATATAAGGTAATTCAGTCGAGAGGGCAGTATCCTGCCGTTGCAATAGCTGTCAACGGCGAAATTCCTTATCGCGAGGCGGCGTCGGTAAACCTTATGAGACGCTGGGAAAACGCCGAAAAAAGCACTGAACTGCTTACAAACGATATAATACCGGAGCAGCGCGAGGTTTTTGAACCGCAAACCGTTTATTTGAGAGATAATTCCGAGTATTACGGCGATATTTTGTATTTCTACCTTCAAAAAGGGGAAAACTCGGCAGAAATCCGGATGCTGTCTGAAAGCATTGAAATATCCGGCGTTGTTTTTGAAAATTACGAAAAACCGCAATCCTATAAAGCGGCTAAGGAAAGCTTGCAGGGCGAAAGCTATAAAGGAGCGCCTGTTATCGTTGAGGGCGAGAACGCGGTTTATAAATCCGACGCGTCTCTTTACGCTGTGAACGACGCTTCCTCGGCAGGAGTCAGCCCCTCAAGCCCGTATAAGAAATATCTTAACGCTATCGGCTCATCAAGCTGGAGCAATATGAGCCAGTACCTCGAATGGGAGATTGAAGTTCCTCAGGACGGCTTGTATCAGATTGCGGTTAAGTACCGCCAAAGCACTAAAATAGGAATGAACAGCTACCGCCGTATAACGATAGACGGAAAGGCTCCTTACAGCGAGCTTGAGGCTGCGGAATTTGCCTATTCGCCGTCTTATAAAAATCTGATTTTGAGCGATGAAAGCGGCGAGCCAATGGCTTTTTACCTGTCAAAGGGTACTCATACGCTTCGTATGGAGGTAGTCATAGGCAGGCTCGGAACGGTTCTGCCGTATTTAGAGGAGAGCGTTAAGGCGCTTAACAGTATTTACCGCAGCGTAATAATGGTAACCGGCTCAAATCCTGATACTTTAAGAGATTATCGCTTGGAGGAGGTAATCCCGGATACCATTAAACAGCTTGATATACAGCGTGCCGAGCTCGACGGTCTGTTTGAAAAAATATCCGAAATAACCGGCGGCTCATCAGGCACTAAGATAATAGGCACGGTTAAAAAGCAGCTTGCTGAGTTTGTAGACGACCCTTATAATATGACAAGCGGGCTTGCAGATTTTAAATCGAATATATCGTCGCTCGGCTCTTGGCTTACAGAGGCAAAGTCTCAGCCGCTTAGCATAGATTATATAACCGTTTCAGGTGTCGGTCAAAAGCTTTCTCCGGCAAAACCCGGACTGTTAAAATCTCTTAAATACAGCCTGCAATCTTTCTTTTATACCTTTTCTGATGAATACAGAAACCATTCCGGAAACGGCGACGTTATAACCGTATGGATAAGCTCCGGCGCTGCTCAGCACGCGGTTGTCAATCAGCTTACCCGCGCGGCGTATAACAAAAATGCGCAGGACAGGATAGAGGTAAAGCTTGTAACAACCTCGCTTATTTCAGCGATAATAGCAGATAAGGCTCCTGATATTTGTCTTGGAGCAGCGCCTGACGCCGTTATGAATTACGCTTACAGAGACGCGCTTGTAGACCTGTCCGGGTTCGGTGACTACGAAGAGGTAAGCCGCCGTTTCCGGGAAAGCGCGGCTGTTCCCGTGAGCTATGGCAGCAGCGTTTATGCTCTCCCTCTTACGCAAACCTATTCGATGCTTTTCTACCGCCGGGACGTTTTAGCCGATATGTCGGTAAAGGTTCCGGAAACCTGGGACGAGGTTATTTCGGCAATGGCTGCGCTTAAAAAGAAAAACCTTGAATTCGGCGTGCCGTCAGATATACATTCGTTTTTGACCCTGCTGTTCCAAAAGGGTGGAACGCTTTATAACAGCGAGCTGAGCGCCTGCACTATTACGGACTATAATTCTATTGACGCCTTCACAACCTTTTCAAGCTGGTTTACCGAATATAAATCTCCGATTGCGTTTAACGGTCAGCAGCGGTTCAGAACCGGGGAAATGCCGCTTATGATAGCCGATTATTCGATGTATAACACCCTGAACGTATTAGCCCCGGAAATCCGCGGCTTATGGGGTATCGCAATGATTCCCGGCAGCTGTAAGGGCGATACTCTCGACCGCAGCGTTGCCGGAACGGGAACCTATGCAATAATACTTAACGAGAAAAAGAAGGACGGCGCATGGGAATTTTTGAAATGGTGGACCTCGGCGGACACTCAGGCAAAATACGCCGAGCGGCTTGAAATGGCGCTCGGACAGTCAGGCAGATATAATACTGCAAATTTGCAGGCGTTCGATATTCTCGGTTACCCGCTGGAGGTAAGCGAAATTATAAAGCGGCAGGGCGAATTTGCGGTAGGCGTTCCGAATGCGCCCGGAGGGTACTATGTGTCGCGCTACCTTACTAACGCGCTTAACAAGGTTCTCTATCAGGGAGAAATACCCGGAAATGCTCTCCATAGCTTTGCTAAAACTATTGACGATGAAATTACATATAAACGCGAGGAGTTCGGATTGAACAATCGGTGAAAGAAAGGGTTGTGTTTGAATTGGGCAGTAATTTTTCCTCAAAATGGAAAAAGCATAGGGTATCCGTGTTTTTTGCGCTTCCCTTTTTAACGCTGTTTTTTATCTTTGTTGTAATACCTGTGTTCACGGCGGTTGTTATCAGCTTCACGCGGTACAGTATATTAAAGCCGCCGGAGTTTGTCGGGATGGAGAATTATCTCCGGCTGTTTCTGAAGGACGAAATTTTTATCGGCGCTCTTAAATTCACGCTGCTTTTCGCCATTATTTCCGCGCCGCTTTCTATGCTTGCCTGCCTGATGGTAGCATGGATGATAAACGATTTTCCGCCGCTTATGCGCGCTGTTCTGACGTTTATATTTTATGCTCCGTCGCTTTCCGGCGGCGCCATAGCTATCTGGCAGCTGATTTTCAGCGGCGACAGCTACGGCTTCGCAAATAACGCGCTTATGAAGCTCGGTATTATTTCCGAACCTGTTCAATGGCTTTCCGACACAAAGCATATGTTCGGAATATTGCTTTTGGTTACGCTTTGGGGAAGTCTCGGAACCGGCTTTCTTTCATATGTCGCCGCGTTCAGGGGAATAGACGTAAGCCTTTATGAGGCGGCTGCGGTAGACGGAATTAAAAACCGCGTTCAGGAGCTTTGGTATATAACCGTTCCGGCTTTGCGGCCGCAAATGCTGTTCTCTGCGCTTATTTCTATAACAGGCTCGTTCAGCGTAGGCGCGGTCAGCAGCGCGCTGTTCGGAAATCCGAGTCCTAACTACGGCGCGCATACCGTTGTTCTGCATATGGAGGATTATGCCAACGTCCGCTATGAGCTCGGTATGGCGTGCGCTATGGCAACGGTGCTGTTTTTGCTTACGGTTGCTGCAAACAGGCTTTCAGCTAAATTTATATCAAGAATAGGTCAGTAGGCTTTAGTTTTGGAGGATAAAAGGATATGGCACAGTCAGGTACAAAATTTAAAAGAAGCAAAGCCGGAAATGCCGTTATGTTTCTTTTTATCGCCGTTATAGGCATATTTATGCTTATTCCGTTTGTTTATATAATCAATAACGCCTTTAAGCCGATAGAGGAGCTTTTCCGTTTTCCGCCAAAAATTTTTGTTCAGAACCCGACTCTTTCAAATTTTGTAACGATGTTCAACCTTTTAAGCGAGACGGCAATGCCGTTTTCGAGATACATTTTCAATACCGTTTTTCTTACCGTAACCGGCGCCGCCGGTCAGATAATTTTAGCGTCGCTCTGCGCTTATTCGCTTGCTATGATACCCTTTCCCGGAAGCAAGCTTATATTTAAAGTCATAGTCTTTTCGCTTATGTTCAGCAGCACGGTTACCGCTGTTCCGTCCGTTATAATTTTTGCAAAGCTCGGTCTTATAGATACTTATGCCGGTATGCTGCTGCCGGTGCTTGTATCGACTATGGGACTTTACCTTATGAAACAGTTTATGGAAAGCGCAATTTCTCCTACTCTTTTGGAGGCAGGTAGGATTGACGGTGCCGGAGAGCTTAGAATTTTCTTTAAAATTGCAATGCCGCTGCTCAAACCGGCTTGGCTTACGCTTATTATCCTTTCGATTCAGGCGCTCTGGGGCGCGCAAAGCTCAAATACATACAGCGAGGTTTATAAAACTCTGACTCAGGCATTTTCCCAAATTGCCGTCGGCGGAATTGAAAGAACCGGAGCCGGCGCGTCAATTTCTCTTATTATGATTTCAATTCCCATAGCCTGCTTTATAGTGATGCAATCAAATATAATTGACACAATGGCGTCATCGGGAATAAAGGGGTAAGCGAGAATGAAAAAATTAACCGGAATAATAAGCCGGACAGTAATTTGTCTGCTTGCTGCCGCGTTCCTCGCCGTTCCCGTTTCGGCTGACGCTCCTTATTCAAACTATAACTATTCCGAGGTGACCGGAGGACTTGTATACGCGCCGCAGGCGTATCTGCCGGAAAGGGTTGTTTATGCGGGCGATACGGGTATCGGCGATTTTAAAAGCGCCGCCGACCTTTTTTGCGATGACTCCGGACTTGTTTATGTTTTGGACTCCGGAAACAGCCGCGTCGCCGTTTTGGAAAACGATATGTCATTAAAAAATGTTTTTAATATTTCGTTTTCCGATTTATCCGCAGAAAGCGGGGATATCGTCGGTGCGAAGGGAATATTCGTTGACAGCAATTATATTTATATCGCCGATACGCTTCATGCCCGGATTGTTATGCTCCGAAAATCGGACGGAAAAGCCGTAAGGCTTATCGGCGCGCCGGCGGCGGAGGCTCTCGGAAAAAATTTCGTTTTCAAGCCTGCCGCGGTGGCGGTCGATTCAGACGGTCTTTTGTATGTAGTCGGCGACGGAACATACGAGGGCGTTATAAATATGAATACCGACGGCGAGTTTTTAGGCTTTTTCGGCAGCAACACCGTTTCAACATCCGCCTGGGACTTATTCTGGCGCCGATTTTCAACCAAAAAGCAGCGGAAAACAATGCTCCAGCTCATTCCTCAGGACTTTTCCGGTATCGATATAGACAGCGCCGGTTTCCTGCTTACAACCGCATATACCGAGCAAAACGGCGCTATGGTAAAAAGACTTAATCCCGGCGGCTCAAACGTAATAAGAAACCGTTCAAAAATCGGTATAGCCGGCGACCCTGGAACCATTTGGAGCGGCAGCCTTTCCGGCAAAAGCAGCTTTTCGGATGTTGCGGCGGGAGAGGATAATATTTACGCCTGTCTCGACTATAAGCGCGGAAAGATTTTCTGCTATGATAACGACGGATATATGCTCTATAATTTCGGAACCATTGCGGACCAGACAGGCGGTTTTTCCGCGCCGGCTGCCCTGACATATCTCGGCACTAACAGCCGCATAGCAGTTCTTGACACCGGGACCGGCGGAATTACGGTCTTTCGGGCAACCGATTATGCCGAACTGATAAACACCGGTATTCATTATGAAAGAAAGCTGGAATACACCGCCGCCTTTGATTATTGGGAAAAGGTTGTTTCGCTCAACAGCAGCTGCGATTTTGCGCATAATTCCTTAGGACAGATATATTATAACAATTCGGATTATTCAAAGGCAAAGTCGGAATTCAGAAAGGCAAATAATAAAAATATGTATTCAAAGGCAGTCAAGGAGCTGCGCTCGGAATGGATATATAAAAACATCGGCTATATAATTGCTGCGGTGCTGATTTTGTCTGCCGCAGCGGTTCTGAACGGGTTCAGAAAAAGAAATAAAAAGAATGTCCGGCGCGGAAAATAGGGAGGGAACAGCATTGAATAGGCTGATTGACAGTTTAAAATATACCTTCAGCATTTATTCGCACCCGTTTGAGGGCTTTTGGTTTATGAAATCTCAGAAACGGGCTACATATAAGACCGGACTTGTTCTCTTGCTGCTGCTGATTATTACGACCGCCGTGAGGATTTACACAACCGGGTATATTTTTTCGAGCGTTTCTCTCGAAAGCTTTTCGGTATGGCTTCTGGCTACGGTTATCATAGGACTTATCGTGCTCTACTGTACCGCCAACTGGGCGCTTACGACATTGCTTGACGGCAAGGGAACCTACGGGGAAATATTTACGTCGGTTATGTACAGCCTGACGCCTGTAATCCTTGTTAATCTCCCTATGGCGGCGCTCAGCAATGTAATAACAAACGAAGAAGCGTCATTTTATACCTTTATAAATACCGCAGCGATTATTTGGTCTGTTGCGCTTATGCTGATAGGAAATATGCAGATTCAGGATTTCACAATGACCAAAAGTATTATGACCTTTATTGCAACGCTGCTTATAATGGTGATAATTGCGGTTATAGGCATACTTTTTATAAATCTTTGCCAGCAGGTCTATGTCTGGGTGCTTTCGGTTGTGCGTGAAGTATCGTACAGACTTTAAAAGCGGAATTGAAACGGAGGAAAAAATGAAGAAAAAGTTAATTTGCCTTATGCTTTCCTTAACGCTGATATTTCCGCTGTTCGCAGCAAATGCCGAAAATGCCGCCGAGCCGGAAACAGCTTACGGAAGCATTGTAACGAACGGATTTGAAAAGGTTCTCGATAATGGGGCAAGCGCGCTTTTCTATAATTCGGAAACTGACGAAACGGCTGTAAGCGCAGGGGAAAAGACCTGGTATTCTAACCCTCAGAACAGGGCAGACGACGCTCTTGCCGACGCTCAGGAAAAATACAATCTCAACAGTCAGCTGATTCTCTATTATTACAGCGGCGAGGCGCTTGATGCCGTTGACAGCTATTCAAACTCAACCAAGCTGGGTCAGACCTCGGTTAAGGCCGGAAGCGACAGCTTCAGCGTTATATATAAGCTCGGCGAACAGAAATTTTCCATTGACAGACTGCCTCAGGTTATATCGCGCAGCCGAATGGAAAAGGAAATACTGCCCAAGCTTGACGCGCAGGGCAGGGAGGCTGTTCTAAACCGCTATTCGCTGTACAGCAAGGCTGAGCTCGATAAGGAAAGCTATAAAACGGTTAAGCTGAATTTTCCCGCAATCGCTGACCATGATATCTATGTCCGCGGTCAACTCCCCGATTATCTTGGCGAGGAAATCTGGGAAATATTAGAGGGTATCGGCTATTCCCTTGAGGATCTTCAGAGGGACTGCGATGAAAACGGCGTTGAGAATACATATACTCCCTCTCCGAGCTTTGAGGCAGAGCTGATATACAGACTTTCTGAGGACGGCTTTTCGGTTGAATGTAACCCCCGAAAAATCAAATTCAACGATGATTATAAGCCTGTGCGGCTTGAAATTCTGCCGTTTTTCGGAGCGGCGGGAACAGATGACTCCGGTTATATGCTTGTTCCGGACGGCTGCGGCGCGGTTATTGATTTTAATAACGGCAAGCTTAATTCAAACGAGTATTGGCGTATGCTTTTCGGGGACGACAGCGCGGTTCCGAAGGACGAAACAGAGCCGCGCCGTCAGGAGCTTATGATGCCGATATTTGCTCTTTCGGATAATAATGGCGGCTTTCTGGCAGAAATCGAAGCCGGGTATGAATGTGCCGGGATAAGCGCCGATATTTCGGGGAAATCAAACAGCTATAATAATATTTACCCGTTCTTCACCCTGTTCGCTTCGGATTCTGTTAATATAAGCGCGAATAAAAGCGACAGCAATATGTTTATCGCTACATCCAAAAACATCTTTTCCGGCAAAATAAAGGTTAATTATCATTTTACCTCCGGTTATACGTCTTACGACCGCTTTGCCTGCCTTTACCGCGATATATTATTGAAAAACGGCACCGTTTCGCGAAACGAAACGCAAAGGATCGGTTCTCTTAATATTGAATTTATCGGTACGGCTCAGGTAAAAAGAAAATTTCTGGGATTTCCTTATAAAACGCTTGACGCACTTACCGATTATAAGCAGGCGGCAAAGATTATAAAGGAATTGGATGCCGGAGAGGTTAATGTTACCTTTACAAATGCGCTCGCCGGTGGCAAGCTCCAAAAAAGCGCGTCCGAAATCAAACCGGCATCGGTTCTCGGCAGTAAAAAGAACTTTGAGGAATTGAAAAAACTCTGCGGAAGCGTTTCGTTTTCGTACTACGCATTAAGGCAGAAAAAAGCCGGTAAGTCGGCTGCCGCTCATTCCGTCAGCGATGAAGAAGTAAAAATATATGAATACAATCCTGTTTCAAGACTTGCCGAAAAAGCGGGATTGATGAAACAGCTTTCTCCGTCAACACTGCAAAATAATGCCGGCGGTATAATTAAAAGCACCGGGAAATACGGTATAACCGCACTTACGGTCCGGGATATCGGTCAGGAGCTTAACAGCGACCTTGGGAGAAAAAAAGAAACGGACAGATATAAAACGCGTGTTATAACCGAAAAGTATCTCGAAAAGCTTTCCGGAAAGTTAAACCTTACGGCGGACGGCGCCGGGGTTTATTCGCTCAAATATGCATCAGCGGTAAGAAATGCTCCGGTAAGCAGCAGCGATTATCTGATATTTGATAAAACCGTACCGTTTTATCAGATTGCCCTGCGCGGCATACTGCCGCTGATAACCGAGCCTGTCAATACTGCCGACGATATGCAGACTCAGTTCCTTAAAACAGCGGAAACGGGCGCGGAGCTTCAGTTTTCGTGGGTTTATGAGAACGCGCAGAATGTTCAGAGCAATACAGAGGTTTATTATAACAGACTGTACAGCGACACAATAAATCAGGCAAAGCTTTATTATGAGCAGCTGTCGGCTTTATATTCGGCTGTCGGCAGCAGTACGATTACAGGTCACGAAATGACCGATGACGGCGTTGTAAGAGTAAAATACGAAAACGGTACGGAAGTCGCTGTGAATTACGGCGATACTGTGTCAGCGATAGGCGGAGTAAACGTCGAACCGCGCAGCTTTGCAATAATCAAATAACCGGCTGGGAGGGAAAACAGCTTGAAAACTTCGGATAACAGAATAAATAACCGACTTGAAAGGAAAGAAGCTCGAAACGGCTATCTTTTTATACTCCCGCTGCTTATCGGTTTGATTATGTTCTTTATAATTCCGGTTATAAAATCGTTTTTGTTCAGCGTTACCGATATTTCGTTCGGCGGCAGCGGATATAAGGCGGAAAGCTTTGAGGGACTTAAAAATTATCATTATGCGCTGTTCGTCGATACCGAATACCGGCAAACGGTGGTTTCCTCGGTGCTTAATATGCTGCTTACAACTCCGCTGATTATGGTGTTCAGCTTTTTTGTCGCATCGGTACTCAATTCAAAATTCCGCGGCAGCACATTTTTTAAGCTCATTATGTTTATACCGGTTATAATAACGCTCGCTCAGACTCAAACACAGCTTGAAACGGGAATGAACGGATTTTCCGATTATAAGGATACCTTCGGAACGGCAGCCGCCTCGTTTACCTCTCAGATATCCGATTATCTTCAGAATATCGGAATAGATAAATCGCTGTCGGGAAGTATTGTCGGCATAGCTGATAAGGTATACGGAATTATCAACGCTTCGGGAATACAGATTCTCGTAATGATAGTCGGAACAGGCTCGATTTCGCCGTCGCTTTATGAGGCGGCAACGGTTGAGGGAGCAACCGCCTGGGAATGCTTTTGGAAGATAACCTTTCCGATGGCTGGACCGACGATATACACCTGTCTCATATACACTATTATCGATTCGTTTACGGATGACAGCAACGGCATTATGGCTATGATAAGCAATATGTCGTTTTCAAAGCAGGAATTTTCCATTGCCTCGGCAATGGGCTGGATATATTTCGCGGCTATCGCAGTTATTTTAGGAACGGTAGCTCTTACCGTTTCAAGACTGCTGTTTTATTATGATGATTAAGCTTTGCAAGGGGAGATTTATATGTCAGTAGGTGTAAGGGAAAGAATTTATCCGGAAATTGCCCGGAAAAAGGCTGTCGGCTTTATAATATCGCTGCTGCGGCTCATTTTCCTTATCGGAATAAGCTACGTTATACTTTATCCGATTATATCCAAGCTTTCGATAGCGTTTATGGATAGGGTTGACCTTGAGGATTTAACGGTTAAATGGGTTCCCCGTCATTTTACTCTGAAAAACGTTAAAACCGTAGCGTCGATACTTGACTACGGGAAAACGGTTTTAAAAACCTTCCTTTTGTGCGCCGGGGTTTCATTTCTTCAAATATCCTCCTGCACCCTCGCGGCATACGGCTTTGCCCGGTTCAGATTTAAAGGGCGCGGAATAATTTTTGCTCTCGTTATCGGAACACTCGTTATTCCTCCTCAGACATATATGGTAACGCTCCTGACCCAGTTTCAGAGCTTTGATTTTCTCGGAATAATCAAGCTTTTAACAGCCGGCAGGGGAATAAACGTTCTCAATACGGTTTGGCCGTTTCTGCTGACCGCCGTAACCGGAACCGGCATCAGAGCGGGACTTTTCATATTCCTGACCCGCCAGACCTTTCGCGGTATGCCGCGCGAGCTTGAGGAGGCGGCTAAGGTTGACGGCGCAAATGTTGCAAGAACCTTTGTTTCTATAATGCTGCCGAATGTTGTTCCGACCGTTTTGGTATGCTTTATTCTGACCTTTGTGTGGCAATGGAACGATACCTTTTATGTTTCGGTTTATGCCTCTGAGCTCGGTCTTATGGCTCAGAAGCTTGAATCGCTCGGCGTTCTTGTAACAACCTATCTCGGCGGCTGGTCAACCGTATCGGACGCATACACCGGACTTCTGGTAAGCGTCGGATATCTTATGGGAATGGCTCCGCTGCTCATTATGTTCCTGTTTTGTCAGAAATTCTTTATTCAGGGAATAGAGCGCACCGGGCTTGTCGGATGATGCGCAAAGGGGATAATAAAAATGAAAAAAATACTTAAAAGAATGCTGATTTGCCTCCTTTCCGTAATACTTATATCGTCGGGCGCCGGCTGCGGAGGCAAAAAGGGAGATAAAACAAAGAAAACTCCCTCGGAAATAAACAGCTCCGACGTAAGCGGAGGAAATTCGGACGAAAGCAGCTCCGGAGACATTTCGTTTGACGGAAAAAGAAACGAGGACGGCTTTGCCGATAATTCAACATCCGTAAAACCGCCTAAAAAGGAAGATTATCCCGATTATACAAAGGTTTACGGCGTTTCCGAGCTGGCAGAAACCGATGAGCTTAAATTTTTCTATCGCGGTATGACCTATGCTTACGGTATAACAAAGAACGGAAACGAGGTTATAGCTCTCATAGACCAGAATAACGGGGATTTTATAGATATTTTAAACGGCGGCGGTAAAACTGCTCTGCGGAATAAAAATAACCTTGATTTGGTTTCCGTTAGTGGAATAAGCAGCTTTGAGCGCAGTATGTCCGACGGTTTTATGAGACTGGAGGTATTTTATTCGCTGAGCGGTGTTGCCGCAAACGGCGCCGGGCTTATAACAACCTATACCTTTAAGGAAACCGAGATAAATGTTTCTCAGCATATAAGCTTTAAATCCGATAGTTTTGCGGCTTCTCCCGAAACATCGCAGATAGAACGCGGAATAAAGCTTAAATACAGCTGCGAAAAGACTGATGTCGTCGGAAAATGGAAATACCCCTCGAACGGCGACTATCCCTATCAGGTAAGCGAATCCGTCGCAACTGTGCTTCGCTTTGATGAAAACCATCTGCTCTATACCTTCTTGAAAACCGATTGCGAAAACAAGCTTATTCATTCTCCCGAATACCCGCAGGCTAATATTCCGCTTTCATTTGAGGAGGGAAAGGGATTTAACTACACCGTAGAATATGACCTGGTGCCGGCTACGTCAGTATCGGCGGAGGGAAAAACGGATAATTACTATGCTCTTTTCCGCGGCAGAGGCTCGGATTATGCCGTAGGAGTGTTTCCGGAAACGGCAAACTCCGAAAGCTCAACGGTTTTTGTCGGAAACAGCGTAAATCTGAACCTCAATGTAACAAACCTTGTTTCGAGCGATATAAGCTTTTCTCTCCGTTATGATATAAGGGACTATTACGGAAGCATTATAGACGCCGGACTTTTTGTTGACAGCATGGCTTATGCCGGAACCTCAATGGACAGAAAAATACATATTTCCGGTAAATACGGTATGTATTATATGAACATATACGCTATGACGGAACGCTACACGCATATTGAATGCTACCCGTTCGCTCTTATTCCAACCTCAGAATATAAGTACCGCTCAACAAATCCGTTCGGTATGACATCCATTGCGGATAACGGATATATAGACGACGCTATGACCGCCGCAAAGCTTAACGTTAAAATCGGCGTCGGCTGTTACAGGGTGGTCGCCAATGCAGGCGGTTACCAGATGGAAGCGGCGGAATATATGTTCAAAAACGGCGTAAACCTC
The DNA here is from genome assembly GCA_934477125.1 of uncultured Eubacteriales bacterium. Classification (GTDB taxonomy): domain Bacteria; phylum Bacillota; class Clostridia; order Oscillospirales; family Acutalibacteraceae; genus UBA737. The sequence goes on from CAKSOL010000002.1 coordinate 207,240, forward strand.
AACGCGCAGTTAAATATCAATAACGTAAAACCGACAGGACTTAAATCTGTGGGCGAGCTTGTCGGAGTTATAAACCAATACGCGGAGAAGCTGAAAGGGCTTACCGAGGATATCGAGGTAGGAAACGAAACGAATTTCTCATATTCCGAGGGTAAGGAGTCAGATCCTCAGGCTTATGCCGAAAAATATCTGAAGGATATGTATGAGCCTGCGAGCAAGGCGGTTCGCGCTGCCGGATATAAGTATCTCGGAGCCGGAATTTCCGGCTGCGACAGGGGATGGCTTAACGATGTTGTGGGCAAAACCGCAGAGCTTTGGAATTTGATGGATGTGCTTTCGGTTCACCCCTACGGTTTCCCCTGTATGCCTGATATATACGGCAACGGCGGCTTTTCAAATAAGTGGAACTATGAGGGCTCGCTTATGAGGGTAAAGGACATATTCAAAAAGAACGGCGAGCTGAAATGGTATATTTCCGAAACCGGATATCCTGTTTCCCCGGCAAAGCCCTTGCAGATTGAGCTGAGAACTCAGGCGGATTACGATATGCGCATAATGGTTTTGGGTCATAGCTACGGCGCTTCAAAAATAGAGCTTTACTGTTTTTATGACAGACGCTCGTTCGGCAGCGGCTTTGACGCGGACGATACCGAGATGAATTACGGTATGTTCTATCAGCCCGACTTCCTCGGTGTTGTCAAGCCTAAGCCGGTCGCTGCGGCATTGGCGGCGCTTAATCATGTAACCGACGGTATCCGGAAAACCGAAAGCTGCGATAAATATACACGCTCGGACGGTACGCTCAGAGCCTTTAAAATGTCGGTTGAGGGCAGCGGAGACATTTATACTGTCTGGTCAAATAAATATCCGCTTTGCAACGCCGTTGTCGGAAAGCAGACCGACAGGGAGCCCTCTTTGCCATGGGTTGACCAATGGGACGGAAAATATGAGGACGTGACCTTTGACGCGGCAGGCAGCAAAGTTACCGTTACCGACGTAATGGGTAATTCAAAGGTTTACACGGCGAAAAACGGAAAGGTCACCGTTCCGGTATCCGGTTCTCCGCTTTATATAAGCGGAATCAGGTAAATCGGTGGCATAAAATGAAACAAAATTTAAAAGGAGCTTTATCAGCGGCGCTTTGTGTAATAATGGCGGTGCCTTGGTTTTCTGCGCCCGAATGCAAAGCCGACGAGCCCTCGTCTGCCGTCTGCGGCATACAAACCGTAAGCAGCTGCTCATCAATAAAGGACAGCCGCGCCGCCGAAAATGTGCCGGACGGTCACGGACTTAAAGTGACCCTTAATAACGCTCAGTCGAACGCGGTAAATCTGTATTCGTCCGATTTTGTCTCAGAAATCAGCCTTACTGCGGAGGAGCTTGCAAAAGGCGCGTTTATAATCTATTTTTCACACGATGAGACGCGTACAAGAGCATCGGACGGCGAAACGGAGAGAGCGTATGCCGATAATATTTTTACGTTTATACTGGACGATGTAAAAAGCGGTCCGAGACTGCAGCTTAAAGATAAAAAGCCGGTATACTTCGTTTCGGCAAGCGACGGGCGTGTGCTGCGGCTTGATTCCCTGAGGGTTTCAACAAACCTCGCGCTCGACAGCGAAACAGGCGTTTATTACAGCGAGGGCTATTGGATAATTCCGGGCGCGTCGCTTAATCTTGACGGTGTTTCTGCGGAGGAAAGCCATAAGCTCGCATTGATACAATGCAATCCGCGAAACAGGAAATTGAATGTCGACTATGAGGCAGCGACCTGCAATTTTTATTACGATGACTTTTGCTTTGCGGAAAAGCTCTCGGATATTTTCGGTGAAGCGCCGGACGGCGAATTTGAGTATAATGCCGGCTCGGTTTATCCGGTATATAAGCTCGGTCCGGGCAAGGCGCAGGGCGATATTTCCGCTCCCGATAAGGAAAACGGCGTTAAAAAGCATAAAAACCGCATATCTCTGAGACAGCGGCAAAATGCTTACAGAGCCGATATATATACCGGCGACAGCTTGTATCTTTCGTCTGTTGAGGTTCCTGCCGGAGACGGATATTTCCGGGCATTTTTGAATTACGGCGGAATTACTCTTATACAAGCGGTAAACGGAAATGAAATATCGCCTTTGGAGAGCTTCTGCGGCGCAGGGGACATAAATCTCGACGGCGAGCGGGATATCCGCGACCTTGTTGCGTTTAAAAAGCTTGTTTCGGAGTCCGGGAATAAATACAACAGCGATATGAACGCTGACGGCAGAACCGATTCGGCTGATATAGCGCTGTTCAGGCAAATACTTCTCGGGGCTGAAATAAGCGTTTTCGGCGATAAAACCGAGCCTGCCTATCTTTACGATACGGAAAACTATCCTGATTATTCAAAAAAATATGGGGTGTCAAAATTGGAAAACAACAATAATAAGTTTATATTTAACGGAAAGGCGTATACATACGCCCTGACTGCGGCAAATGAAGAAATCCTTGCGCTTAGAGACCGCGTTACCGGTAAGCTGATTGATATAACCGACGGCGCCGGAACGGCTGTTCTCTATGATGAAAACAAAAATCTGATTGCTAAAAAATCCGGTATAAAGCGTTTTGAAACTGATGAAAACAGACTGTCCGTGTATTATACCCTGAGCGGCGACGGCGCAGAATATGCAAGCCTTGTCAATACCTATACTTTCCTTGAAAACTGCATCAGGGTGTCCCAGCATATAAGCTTTAAATCCGATACCTATACAGTATCGTCAAAGTATTCGGCTATTGCAAGAAACGTTTTTCAAAAGTATACCTCAGCCGACGCGGCTATGGTCGGAAAGTGGGTATATCCCGAAAACGGCGATTATCCGTATCAGATAGGCGAGAGCGTCGGAACGGTTATGAAGTTTGACGGAAACCATTCGCTTTATACGTTCGTTAAGGTAAAGGAGGATTTTGCCCTCTACGCTCCGTCTTTCCCGAAGCAGAGCATACCGCTTTACTTTGAGGATGGCTCGGATATTGATTTAAACGCGGAATACAGCCTTGTTCCGGCAACTGTTTCCGGTGGGGAATACGATGGCTATTTGCCTCTTTTCAGCGGCCGCGGTTCAGATTTTGCCGCCGGAGTTTTTCCCGAAACCGAAAATACCGAAAAATCAACCGTTTTTACCGGTAACAGCGTTGATTTGAGGGTAAACGTTTCAAACCTTGTTCCAAATGAGATAAAATATACTCTTTGTTATTCGGTTTATGATTATTACGGCGGACTTGTCGATGTCGGCAGCTTTGAAAATGTGCCGCTTGCCGCCGAAACCGCCGAAAACAGATTGCTGCATATTGAGGGAAATTACGGTATGTATTACCTTGATTTAAGGGTAAGAACCGATAAATATGAGCATACGGAATGTTATCCGTTTGCGCTGATTCCGAAATCGGATTATAAATATCGTTCGTCAAATCCGTTCGGAATAGCTTCCGCTGCGGATAACGGCGTTGAGGCGGATGCAGTAACGGCAGGAAAGCTCAATGTTAAGATAGGAACCGGAAATTATCGGTTTATCGGCAATGCAAAGGGCTATCAGCGGCAGCTGACCGAGTACCTGCATGAAAACGGCGTTAAAATCAACGTTCAGCTCAATATGAACGACGTAAAGCCCTGGGGCTTTAAAACAGTCGATGAGTTCGTAAAGGCAATGAACGATTATCTGCCGGGGCTTAAGGATATCACCGACAGCGTAGAGGTCGGAAACGAAATAAATTATTCGTATACCGAGGGCAAGGAGGCGGATCCCGCCGCTTACGCCGAAAAGTATATAAACGATATGTATATTCCGTCGAGCGATACGGTGCATAATGCCGGATTTAAATATGCTAACGCCGGAATATCCGCCTGCGATACAAATTGGTTCGATAAGGTTATCGGAAAAACTCAAGAGCTCTGGGACAGAACCGATATATTGTCGGTTCACCCCTACGGTCACCCTTGTATGCCGGATCTTAACGGCAAGGGCGAACAGAGCGGAAAATGGAACTATGAGGCGGCGCTTATCAGAACTGTTAATGCGCTGAAGAAGCACGGCGAAAAGGAATGGTATATAACCGAAACCGGAAACACAACCCCGCCCGCGAATATGATGCAGACCGATTTGAGAACTCAGGCAGATTATGAAATGAGGGAGCTTATTCTAGGTCACGCCTACGGTGCGTCAAGAATACAGCTGTATTGCTTCTTCGACCGCGCTTCATACAATAACGGATACAGCATAGAGGACGCGGAGCTGAATTACGGTATATTCTATCAGCCGGACTTTTTGGGTGTTGTTAAGCCTAAGCCTGCCGCAGCGGCGTTCGCCGTTATAAATGCGGTTACCGACGGAATTGAAAAAACCGAAATCTGCGATAAATACACCCGCTCCGACGGAACTCTGCGCGCCTTTAAGCTGACTTTAAAGGACAGCGAGCCTGTTTATGCGGTATGGTCAAATAAGTATCCGCTTTCAAACGGGGTTTACGGCAAGCAGACAGTACGCGTTCCGTCAATGCCCTGGGTTGATAAATGGAACGGAAAATATGAGAACGTAACCTTTGAGACCGCTGCCGAAAAAGTAGAGGTAACCGATATTATGGGCAATGTTAAAATCTATGCCGCCGAAAACGGCAGAGTTACCGTTCCGGTTTCCGGCTCTGCGCTTTATATAAAGGGAATAGAATAACGCGCAATCAGCCTTGCCGGCAGGTTCTAAGGAGGTGATTTTGCGCGGCAGGGCGTTAAACACCAAGATATCTGAAATCTGAAAGGAGAAAATTTTATGTTAAAAAATGCAAAAAAGCTTTTCTCGGCAATTCTATCTTTGGCTTTGGCGGCAGGCGCTGTGTTTGCGCTGCCGGCGTCGGCGCAGGAGGCGGCTGACGTAAACCCTCAGGAGCATATGCAGCTTATAAGCAGCTGTTCAAAGCTTACAAGCAAAAACACAACTAAAAAGACATTGACTGATAAAACACCTGACGGTATCGGGTACTCGCTTAAAATTGTAAGCGGTAATAGTATTTTTTCTGAAAATATATATAGCGACGAATTGGAAAATCCTGTTACGGTTACAAAGGACACTTTGGAAAAAGGCGCTTTTGTGATTTGGAGCGGACATAATGAAAACAGAATCTCAGAAAACGGCGAAGCTGAGAAAGCATATATAAGAAGTATATTTATGTTTCGCTATGATAATAATAGAGCTTATGATATGAATTTGATGACATCGGTTCCGATATATTTTATTTCATCTGCTGACGGTACCGTTATATGTAATAAAACAACAAATACAGCAACCGGTCTTGCAAAGGATACTGACGGAAACTATTATAACGAGGGATATTGGGTAATACCCGGTTCGTCTTTAAATCTTTCAAAATTTACAGATGATTCCGAGCATACACTTTCGCTTGTCAGCTGTAACTCGCAGAGTATGAACGCTGCTTGTAACTCACTTGTCAAAGTCGGAGCAGATTTTGAATGTTATTACGACAACCTCTGCTTTGTAGATAATATCGAGGATATTCTCGGCAGCAAAACCGACGGTACATTCGCTTATGACGCCGGTTCAACCTATCCGGTTTATAAGTTGGGCTATATGACCGGCAAAAACGGCGTTGAGCCGAATATCTCGGCTGAGGGCGGCAGCGTTACCGCGTCCGAACTTCCGGATGGAGCAATTTTAAACGCATATAACAGCAGTAATGTATTTGTCGCTTCGGCTGCGTCTGAAAACGGCAAGGCGGTCATTGATGGACTTGCAACCGGCAGCTATACTCTCCAAACGGTTGAAAAATCCGAAAACGGCAGGTATGCCAACGCCTCGGAGTATTATACTTTGCCGATAGCAAGCGTTGACCTTTCAAATCTGCATTATATCCGTGATTATACCGATTTAACCCCTTATGACCCCGTAACCGGCGACGGAAACGGAACCGATAATGTTCCGGACGGCAAGGGATTTATTGACAGAACCGTTTCAAAAACTTACACCGAGAGAACGCACAGCTCATTCTATAACGAATCAATTTCATCCGATGCGGTAAATAACGGTGCGCTTATGTTTTATTTCAAGCACAGCGAAACAAGAACCGTTGACGGACAGACCGAAAAAGCTTATGCTGATATTATTCCGAGTATCGTATTAAAGAGAGAAGAAGACGAAGGCAATACAGTTGTTTCTATCAATGCGAGCGCTGTAGATAAAAAATCGGTATACTTTATTTCCTCACAGGACGGTACTGTTATAAAGAACAGCACATACAATTCTTCTGTTCAGCTCGCCGAGTCAGGCGGAAATTACTATAACTCCGGCTGGTGGATAGTTCCGCTTTCTGCATTAAAGGTGAGTCAGGGCACATCGGATACGCTTGGTAAGAGTATAATCGAGCTGGGCGAAGAGTATATGATTAGAATGATTAAATTTAATTGCAGAAATATTGCCCCGTTGACCGCCAACAACACAAAAGCTGCCGACTGCACCTTCTATCTTGATAATTTTGCGATAGTCGATAATATTGAGGATATTTTGGGCGCAAAGGACAGTAACGGAAATTATGCCTTTGATAACGGCTCCGTTTATCCGGTATATAATTTCGGCGCGCTTGATGTACCTGAGGGAACGGCGGCGCTTGATAAATCCGAGTGTGTCGCCCGTTCCGCGGAAAGCATAACCGTAAAACGTCCGGAAGAATACAACGGCGCCGAATGGACTGTTAATGTTTACCTCGGCGGAGAGCTTAAAGAATCTGTTAAGCCGGGTAAGGAGAAATCGGCATTAACCCTCAGCGGTTACGGCTCTCAGACTGTTCGCGTCCAGCTTATATGCGACGGAAAAACAATACCTGTCGCTTTGCTGAACCGTGCCGGAGACATTAACGACGACGGACTTATCGATATAAGGGATCTCGTCGGCGGTAAAAAGCTTACTGTCAGAACCGGAAATACATATAACAGCGATATCAACGGCGACGGCAATACGGATGCGTACGATTTGGCTAAGCTTAGAAAAATGCTGCTCGGATAGGATAAAAATATTAGAACTCTTTGAAATTCAATGCGAAACAAAGTCGGGGGAGAGCAAATAAATGAGAGAAACGCTACATAATGTTGATTTCTGCGTTATAGGCGGAGGACTTTCAGGTCTTTGCGCGGCGATAGCTGCGGCGCGCAAGGGTATAAAGGTCGCAATAATGCAGGATCGTCCTATGTTCGGAGGAAACGCATCAAGCGAAATCCGTATGTGGATCTGCGGCGCTCACGGAACGGACAATAGGGAAACCGGTCTGGTTGAAGAAATGATACTTGAAAATTTCTATGTCAATCCTAACAGCAATTTTTCGCTGTGGGACAGCGTTCTTTTCGGAAAGGTGTTTACTGAGAGGAATATAGAAATAATTCTTAATTGCAGCTGCCTCGACTGCACAATGGACGGAAACAAAATAACTGAAATAAAGGGCTGGCAGACGACAACCCAGAGCTACCATATTGTCAGGGCAAAATATTTTGCCGATTGCTCGGGAGATTCTGTATTAGCCCCGCTGACAGGCGCGGAATTTATGTTCGGACGGGAGGGCAGGGAGCAATACGGCGAAAGTATTGCTCCTGATACCGCCGACAGAAAGACAATGGGTATGAGCTGTCTGCTCCAGGCAAGAGAAACCACCCGTCCGCAGAGGTTTATTCCTCCGGAGTGGGCAAACGTCTATGAAACCGATGCCGATTTGCCTAATGTGGATCAGTTTATGAATGACGACAATAATTTCTGGTGGATTGAGCTTGGCGGCGACCGGGACAGCATTGCCGATACCGAAGACGTGAGAAACGAGCTTTTGAAGGTCGTTTTCGGAATATGGGATCATATTAAAAACCGCGGGGACCACGGAGCGGATAACTGGACGCTCGATTGGGTCGGCTTTCTGCCGGGAAAGCGCGAAAGCAGGCGGTATGTCGGAGAGGTTATAGTCAATCAGAATGATGTTGTTGCAGGCGGACGCTTCAGCGACAGCGTGGCTTATGCCGGCTGGACAATGGATAATCATTTCCCTGAGGGCTTTAACTTCAGACCGGGCTGCGAGGATGTTACAATTCAGCATCCGGTTGATAATCCCTGGGGAATACCCTGGAGAAGTCTTTATTCAAAGAATATTTCAAACTTGCTCTTTGCCGGGCGTAATATCAGCGTTACTCATGTGGCTCTGTCCTCCTCGCGCGTTATGGCAACCTGCGGAATAGTGGGTCAGGCGGTCGGAACGGGCGTCGCTATGGCGGTAACAGAGAAAACCGATATACGCTGCCTTGATATTGCCGCATTGCAGCAGGAGCTGTTGTATAACGACTGCTATATTCCGGGAATCAGGCGTAAAATATCTCCGGTTGCGGAAAAAGCGGCGGTAAACTGCGAAATTATAAGAAACGGCTTTGACAGGGGAGATGAAAATCTATGGCTGGGAAACAAAGGGGATTTTATCGAATATACCTTTGAAAAGCCGGAGCTTGTCAAAGAGCTGCGAATAGTTTTTGACAGCAGCTTAAACCGCTGTGAGCGCAATATGAGATGCAGCTATCCTTTGAATATGAGCGACGCCAATCCTCCGAAAACATTGATAAGGGATTATGAAATATCGTATGAGCTTGAAAACGGAGAGACCGGACAAATCAGCGTAGAAAATTCGCATTGCAGATTTGCGCTGCATAAAATAGGAAAACGGATTAAATCGGTTCGTTTAACTCCAAAATCCACCTGGGGAGACAAGCAATTCAGAATATTCGGCTTTGAGCCTGTTTAAAAAAATACGCTGCAAAACATAAGTTTTGCAGCGTATTTTAATCTCTTAAATAACCAGGCAAAGCGCCATATAAACGGCTGTTCCGACTATAACCGAAAGCAGCATATTCTTGCGCCATAAATGCAGCAGGGCAACAATCGCCGCAGAAATCAGCTCCGGCAAGCCGTGATTTCCGGAAAGAAAGTTTATATCTTTAAGACTGTAAACAACCAAAAGCCCGATAACAGCCGGCGGTATCATCGGAGTAAGCTCGTCAATAAGCTTTGGATATGCTTTTCCCTTAGGAAACAAAATCGGCGGGAGAAAGCGCATAACAGCAGAACCGCGGCAGCCGTGCAGCCGACACCGACCAAACCGCAGAACCGTGATTTACGGTCGTGCAAAAGGTCTATGAGCATAGCTGTATACATTGCCGTCAGAGTAAATTCCAGCCCGCCCGCATCAAAGGGGCAGCAGACTGCCGAGCAATCCTCCGAGCAGAGTACCTGCTGCCCAATAAAGATAGTTAAGCAGAAAAACCGCCGTATAAAAAGGACCCGGCTTTATGCCATCCGGCGGCTCGGTTGTAGCGGCTATGGCAAAGCTTTCGTCGGAAAGTGAAAAGAAAAGAAACGGTCGGCATTTTCCGACATCCGAAAAGCGTTTTAACATTCCCGTGCTGCAAAACAGATAGCGCGCGTTGACCGTCAGACTTAAAATAAAGGCGTTAAGAGGGTCAAACGGAACCGTAAAAAGATTGACCGCCGCATACTGCATACTTCCTCCGTATGCAAGCATACTTATGAGCAGCGCCCAGATCGGCGAATAGCCCTTTGACTGCATTAAAACGCCGTATGCTACGGACAGCACGAGATATGCCGCCATAATCGGTATTGTATACGGACAAGCCGCGCGGAAAGCCGCTGAAACGTTTTTGATTTTCATTTCGGAATACCTCCGGAAAAGAACATAGGATAGAACGTGTATATACACGGGTATATACTACCGTTTTGCAAGAATTCCGTCGATAAACTGCCTTGCAGCGCGCGCCGACCGGTTGCCGCGTCCGAGAACAAAGCGTTCTGCCGCGGCGTCAAGCTCGTCGTCCGGTGTTATGCCGCTTTGGAGCGCGAGGCTGTGAACAATGTCAAGATAGGTCTGCTTGTCCGGACGTTCAAAGGTAATTTGAATACCGAAACGCTCGGAAAGGGAAAGTAATTCCTGCATTGTATCGTTGCGGTGAATATCATCGCCGTCCCTGTCGGAAAATTTCTCTTTAATCAAATGCCGGCGATTGCCGGTAGCGTATATAACAACATTTTCCGAACGCGCCGAAACAGAACCCTCTAAAATCGCTTTCAGCGCGCCGAAATTATCATCGTCCGACTGAAAAGAGAGATCGTCAATAAATATAATGAATTTAAGCGGATTAACAGCCAGAGCGTCCAATATGGCAGGCAGACTGTGAAGCTGCTCCTTCCTAACCTCAAGAATTCGCAGTCCCTCGCCGTAAAGCTCGTTGACAACCGCCTTAACGGTTGAGGATTTTCCCGTTCCTGCGTCACCTGTCAGAAGAATATTCGCCGCGGGCTTTCCGGCTAAGAGCGCGCGGGTATTATCAATAATGATTTTTTGCTCGCGCTTATAATCGACTAAATCGCTAAGCCTTATTGTATCCGGATTTTTAACCGGAATAATCCGGCTCTCCGAACCGAGGTAAAACATATGATAGCGTGCGTAAATTCCGTAGCCGTATTTTTCAATATTTTCGGCGCGGTGCGTATAAACCTCAGCTATATTGATGCTCTCAACCTCATAATTCGGAAGAAAACCGCTCCATTCAAGTCCTTCCTGCAAAGCGGCAGGGGATAGCTCTGCAATTTCCTGCAAAACCGAAAGCTCGGCGCGGACTGCTTCGCAAATCTGCTTAGGAACCGGCTTGTGCGATGCGGCAGATAAAATGTAAACATTCTCATCGTTATAGACGAGCTCTGAAATATACCGCGTTAAATTGCAGCTGTGCGCGGAGAATAAGCGCGAAACAAATTCGCAGTAGCGGTCTATGCTGCTCGAAATACCGCCGTCAGCTCTCATGGAAAGATAGTCGCCAAGCGCTTCGATAACAGTGTCCTTCAGCAGAGAACGGAAAACTGTCAGCGAGTGCAGGGAAGTATAAAGTCTTTTAAAATCGGTCATCGGTTCAGTATTGCTCCCTCAGCTCCGCTTGAAACAAGCTGAGCATATCTTTTGAGATATCCGGAAAGCTCGCGGCTTTTAGGAACGAAGGATTTCATTCTTCTTTCAATTTCGGATTCTTCAACCAAAAGCTCGATTTTATTTCCCGGAATATCTATAAGTATCCGGTCGCCCTCCTCAACAATTCCGATAATTCCGCCGGAGGCAGCCTCCGGGGAAACGTGACCGACGCAGGCTCCGCGCGTAGCTCCGGAAAATCTTCCGTCGGTTATCAGAGCTACGCTGTTTCCGAGCCCCATTCCCATAATGGCGGAGGTCGGATTGAGCATTTCTCTCATTCCCGGACCGCCCTTTGGTCCCTCATAACGTATAACAACAACGTCTCCGGGGTTGATTTTTCCGGCGTTTATTGCGCTCTGAGCGTCCTCCTCGCAGTCGAAAACCCTTGCCGGTCCCTCGTGAACCAGCATTTCGGGAGCAACCGCCGAACGCTTTACAACACTTCCGTCCGGTGCGAGATTTCCGCGCAAAACCGCAATTCCGCCGGTTTCGCTGTATGGATTGTCTATCGGACGAATTACATTCGGATTTAAATTATGACAGTCGGCTATGTTTTCGCCTACGGTCTTGCCCGTTACCGTGATACAGGAGGTATCGAGAAGATTTCTCTTTGAAAGCTCGTTCATAACGGCGTAAACTCCGCCCGCCTCGTCAAGCTCCTCTATGTAGGTGCGTCCTGCGGGAGCAAGGTGACAGAGATTAGGCGTTTTTTCGCTTATCTTATTTGCAATATCAAGATTTATCGTTATTCCGCATTCATTGGCGATTGCCGGCAGATGCAGCATACTGTTTGTTGAGCAGCCGAGAGCCATATCGACCGTCAGCGCATTTTTGAATGCACCCTCTGTCATAATATCGCGCGGTCTGATATCGCGCTTCAGCATTTCCATAACTGCCATACCGGCATGCTTGGCAAGCTCAATACGGGCGGAATAAACTGCCGGAATTGTTCCGTTTCCGCGAAGTCCCATACCGAGAACCTCTGTAAGACAGTTCATTGAATTTGCGGTATACATTCCTGAGCATGAACCGCAGGTAGGGCAGGTTTTACATTCATATTCGTGCAGCTTTTCCAGCGAAAGCTTACCGGCATTATACTGACCGACAGCCTCCGAAATGGAAGAAAAGCTCGTTTTCGCGCCGTCAATATGACCGGCGAGCATAGGACCTCCGCTGACAAACACGGTAGGCAGATTGAGCCTTGCCGCCGCCATAAGCAATCCCGGAACGTTTTTGTCGCAGTTCGGAACCATAACAAGCGCGTCAAAGCCGTGCGCTAAGGTCATAGCCTCGGTTGAGTCGGCAATCAGGTCGCGGGTAACGAGGGAATATTTCATTCCGCGGTGTCCCATTGCAATTCCGTCGCAAACAGCGATTGCCGGGAAAACAACCGGTGTTCCTCCCGCCATGGCAACGCCTAATTTAACCGCGTCAACAATCTTGTCGATGTTCATATGTCCCGGAACAATTTCGTTATAGGAGCTGACTATGCCGACTATCGGCCGGGAAATTTCTTCATCGGTCATTCCGAGAGCATGATAAAGCGCCCTGTGCGGCGCATTCTGCGCGCCGAGCTTTAGTTTTTCACTTTCCATTTGTAAAACCGCTCCTTTAAGCTTTCCGCCGCCCGATTTTTTCAGGCAGCGGAATTTGTAAATTCATATTTTTTCGGTTTATGCGCCGAAAATCAGTTGTTTATAAGCTTATCCTCGTTGCTCCAGCTGTAAAGCTTGCGAACATCCTCGCCGACAAGCTCGGAGGGGTGCTCGGCAGCCTTTTTGCGCATTGCCTTGAAATGAACCTGACTGCCCGCATCGGACATATCAAGCAGGAAGTCCTTGGCAAAGGTTCCGTCCTGAATATCGGAAAGGATTTTCTTCATTGCCTTTTTGGTATCCTCGGTGATTATCTTGGGTCCTGTGATGTAATCGCCGTATTCCGCAGTATTTGAGATTGAATAGCGCATTCCCTTGAAGCCGCTCTGATAAATGAGGTCAACAATGAGCTTCATCTCGTGGATACACTCGAAATAAGCGTTTCTCGGATCATAGCCCGCCTCAACAAGCGTTTCAAAGCCTGCCTGCATAAGGGCGCATACTCCGCCGCAGAGAACCGCCTGCTCGCCGAACAGATCGGTTTCCGTTTCGGTGCGGAAGGTTGTTTCGAGAACTCCGGCGCGTGCGCCGCCAATGCCGAGCGCGTAAGCAAGACCGATATCCCAGGCGTCGCCGGTTGCATCCTGCTCAACAGCGATAAGGCAGGGAACACCCTTGCCTGCCTGATATTCGCTGCGGACGGTATGTCCGGGACCCTTGGGGGCAATCATTATAACGTTTACGTTTTTCGGAGGAACAATGCAGCCGAAATGAATGTTGAAGCCGTGTGCAAAGGCAAGTGTCTTACCCTCGGTCATATAGGGCTCAATGCTTTCCTTATAAAGCTTTGCCTGCTTTTCATCGTTAATAAGAATCATAATTATGTCGGCATTTTTCGCAGCCTCAGCTGCGGTCATAACGCGCAAGCCCTGACTTTCCGCCTTTGCCCAGCTTTTGCTGCCCTCGTAAAGACCGACTATAACGTCAACGCCGCTGTCCTTGAGGTTAAGCGCGTGAGCATGTCCCTGCGAGCCGTAACCGATAATAGCAACGGTCTTTCCCGCCAACTTCTGAAGATCGCAGTCCTGTTGATAAAAAATTCTTGCCATAGTTAAAACCTCTTTCTAAATTTATAAACAATTTATTTTGCGGATAGTTTCCTCTCCGCGTTCAAGCGAAACAATTCCGGTGCGGCATATCTCAAGAATGGTAAAATCCTTCATAAGATTTATAAAGTCATCGATACGCCTGCTGTCACCGGTCAGCTGAAAAACCATAGCCTCGCGGCTGTAATCAACCGTTTTAGCCTCAAAAGCGGCGGCAGCGTCGCGGATTTCTTCGCGCGTTTCCGGCTCGTTTTTCATCTTTATCAGCATAAGCTCGCAGGTGACTGAGTTGCTGCGGTGCAGCTGCTTTACCGAGCAAACGTCTGGCAGCTTATAAAGCTGGTCGATAAGCTGTTTTTTCGTTTGCTCCTCGCCGTCGAATAAAACGGTTATTCTTGAAAAATCAGGAGATTCCGTTTCGCTGACGGTCAGACAGTCGATATTGAACTGCCGGCGGCGGAACATACTGGTTACCCGATTGAGAACGCCGAACTGGTTTCTGACCAATACCGCAACGGTAAATCTTTGCATTTCAGTCACCCACCTTTACTATAATATCATCCATTGAACCGCCGGGAGGGAGCATCGGAAGAACAAATTCGTCCTTATCAATCCGGCAGTCAATCAAATATGTGCCGTTAGCCGAAAACGCCGTTTTAAGCGCCTGCTCCAGCTCTTCAAGCGTGTCAGCGCGGGTTCCGTCTGCTCCGAAAGCACGGGAGAGGGCAACAAAATCGGTTTTCCGGTCGAGAATGGTATTAGAATAATGCTTGTCAAAGAAAAGGGTCTGCCATTGACGGACCATACCGAGAACGCCGTTATTCAGCATTAAAATTACAAGCGGTACATTTTGGCTTACAGCCGTTGCAAGCTCGTTGAGACACATTCCGAAGCTGCCGTCTCCCGTTACGAGAACCGAACGTTCACCCGTTCCGAAAGCCGCGCCTATTGCCGCTCCGAGACCGAAGCCCATGGTTCCGAGACCGCCGCTTGAAATAAATCTGCGCGAATTCTTAAAGCTGAGCGTTTGCGCCGCCCACATCTGGTGCTGACCGACATCTGTTGCAACCGGAGTATTTTCTCCGAGATAACGGTTAAGCGCTAAAAGAGTGTTTCGCGGAGTAAGCCCCGGACGTTTATCGAGGGTTTCCTCCTCCTCGCGGCGGAAACGGGCAATTTCATCCTGCCATTCATCGTTCTTTTTCTCTGAAAGCAGGGGAAGAAGCTGCTGTAAGGTCAGCTTAACATCGCCGCGCAGCCCGTGAGCGACAGGAACGGTTTTTGAAAGCTCTGCGCCGTCAATATCAATGTGTATTATTTTTGCTCCTACCGCGAATTTCTCGCGGTTCCCGGTAACCCGGTCATTAAAGCGGTTTCCGAGCGCTATAATACAGTCGGCTTTGTGCATTGCCATTGAACTTGCGTAATGCCCGTGCATACCCTGCATACCGAGGAAACGCGGATGTGAGGTCGGAACTCCGGAAAGCCCCATAAGCGAACAGCCTATCGGCGCATCTATTTTTTCAGCAAGTTCCAACATTTCCTCGGCTGCGTCCGCCGCTATCAGTCCTCCGCCAAAGTAAATATAAGGCCGTTTTGCGCTGTTGATACATTCCGCCGCGCTGATGATGCGAGACTGCTTGGCGGCGCTTTTTGCAGCCGGTATAACGGCAGGCATTTGAATATACTCACATTCGGCAATCTGAATGTCCTTAGGCACATCTATCAGTACGGGACCGGGTCTGCCGGAAATTGCAAGGCTGAACGCCTCTCTTAGCGTGTCCGCCAGGGTTTCAACCGAGCCGACAAAGTAATTGTGCTTTGTTATCGGCAGAGTGATTCCGGTTATGTCTATTTCCTGAAAGCTGTCCGTTCCTATCTGCGAACTCGGAACATTACCCGTAATAGCTATCAGCGGAACCGAGTCGAGATATGCCGTTGCAATTCCTGTTACGAGGTTTGTCGCCCCGGGTCCTGATGTTGCGATAACAACTCCCGGTTTTCCTGTTGAGCGTGCGTAACCGTCGGCGGCGTGAGCCGCGCCCTGTTCGTGAGCCGCAAGAACGTGATGCAGCTCGTCGGAGTATTTATAAAGCGAATCGTATACATTCAGAATCTGACCGCCGGGATAGCCGAAAACAACCTTGCAGCCCTGCTCTATAAGTACTCTGACAATTATATCTGCTCCTGATAATCTCATTTTTTCAGTCCTTTTTAAGATTTTCTGCTATAAGACTTCCCATCCGGCGGCAGCCTATAAGCTCAAAACCGCCGTCCTTAGGCATAATATCCGCCGTGCGGTAACCTGCGGTCAATACCGCGTCAACCGCTTTTTCAATGCAGTCCGCTTCGTTCGGCATATCAAAGCTGTAACGAAGCATCATAGCGGCGGAAAGAACGGTTCCTATCGGATTTGCAATATCCTTTCCGGCAATATCCGGCGCGGAGCCGTGTATCGGCTCGTAAAGTCCGCGTCCGGTTTTTCCGAGACTCGACGACGGTATCATTCCTATTGAACCGGTTATCATTGAAGCCTCGTCCGAGAGGATGTCGCCGAACATATTTTCAGTAACAATAACGTCAAATTGCGACGGATTTTTAACTATTTGCATAGCGCAGTTGTCAACCAGCATATCCGAAAGCTCAACATCCGGATATTCCCCGGCGAGACGGTGCATAACCGACTTCCAAAGCCTGCTGCAATCAAGAACGTTGCTTTTTTCAACCGAGCATAGCCGTTTTCCGCGTTTTTGTGCGGTTTCAAAGCCTATTCGACCTATGCGCTCAATTTCCGATTCGGAATAGCTCATAGTGTCCGTAGCCTTTTTTTCTCCGTTTATATCATCCGTTCTGTGCTCGCCGAAATAAACTCCGCCGATAAGCTCGCGGACGATAATGAAATCAATACCCTTTTCAACAATTTCGGGCTTGAGCGGTGAAGCAGCGGCGAGCTGCTTCCAGATTTTCGCAGGTCTGTTGTTTGAATAGACCTCCATACCGGCTCTGAGCCTGAGCAGTCCCTTTTCCGGCCGCTTGTCTCCGGGAACCCCGTTCCATTTATCTCCGCCGACAGCGCCTAAAAGAACGCTGTCCGCCGAAAGGCATTTTTGCAGCTCGGAGGAGGGCAGAGGGTCACCGTATTTATCAATGGCGCAGCCGCCCATATCAGCATCTGTATAAGAAAAGGAGTGACCGTATAGCTCGGCTGTCCGGTTAAGAACCTCAAGCGCGGCATTTACTATTTCCGGCCCTATTCCGTCTCCGCGGATTACGGCAATTTGCTTGTTCATTCGGCTTTTCCTCCGTTCTTTATCGAAGCGAGAAGACCGCCGCTTTTGATAATATTCTGAATAAACGGAGGGAAGGGCTGAGCCTTCCATTTTTCTCCAGTTGTTATGTCGGTTATTTCTCCGGTGTCAAAATCGACCGAAACGGTGTCGCCGGCGGATATTTTATCGGCAGCTTGCGGACATTCAAGTATCGGCAGACCGATATTTATTGCGTTGCGGTAGAATATCCGCGCAAAGCTTTTCGCAATAACGCAGCCGGTTCCGCAGGTTTTTATAACAAGCGGGGCATGCTCGCGGGATGAGCCGCAGCCGAAATTCCACCCGGCAGCAATAATATCTCCCGGCTTTACGTTTTTAACGAAATCCTTGTCGATATCCTCCATACAGTGCAGAGAAAGCTCCTTTGCGTCTGCGGTGTTAAGATAGCGCGCAGGAATTATAACGTCTGTGTCAACGTTGTCCGGATATTTGAAAGCCTTACCCTGAGTGTTCATTGCTCTGCCTCCTTTGGTGCGGTTATATAGCCCGTAAGCGCACTTGCCGCAGCGGTCGCAGGGCTTGCGAGATAGACCTCGCTGTCAATGTGACCCATTCTTCCGACGAAATTACGGTTTGTCGTTGCAATGCAGCGCTCTCCGGCGGCAAGTATGCCCATATATCCTCCGAGACACGGTCCGCAGGTCGGCGTTGAAATAACCGCCCCTGCATCGATAAATGCCTCTGCCCAGCCGCGCTT
Source organism: uncultured Eubacteriales bacterium (assembly GCA_934477125.1). Classification (GTDB taxonomy): domain Bacteria; phylum Bacillota; class Clostridia; order Oscillospirales; family Acutalibacteraceae; genus UBA737. The sequence continues at coordinate 225,001 of CAKSOL010000002.1, forward strand.
GATACATTCGCGGTATATGTTCATGGTTGCGGGGATTATTATGCAGCGAACACCGTCGGCTATATGTCTGCCCTTTAAAATACGGTATGCTGTTTCCATATCTTCAAGCCGTCCGTTTGTACAGCTTCCTATAACAGCCTGATCTATTTTAATATCGCCGAGCTCCTCAGCCGGGCGGGTATTCTCCGGAAGATGCGGACAGCTTACCGTAGGAACGATTTTTGTCAGGTCGATAACGATTGTTTTTTCGTATTCCGCGTCGGCATCCGCCGAACATTCAACCGGCTTGCGCTCGCAGCGTCCTGCCATATATTCGCGTGTTATGTCGTCAACAGGGAAAATTCCGTTTTTAGCCCCTGCCTCAATAGCCATATTGCATATGCAGAGTCTATCGTCCATTGAAAGCGAGGAGACCCCCGGACCGACAAATTCCATACTGCGGTAAAGAGCGCCGTCAACCCCAATCATACCTATGATATGAAGAATAACGTCCTTTCCGCTGCAATTCTTCGGCAGCCTGCCCGTAAGTTCAAACCGGATTGCGGACGGAACCTTGAACCACGCCATACCTGTTGCCATACCTGCTGCCATATCCGTGCTTCCGACGCCTGTTGAGAAGGCTCCCAAAGCGCCGTAGGTGCAGGTGTGACTGTCGGCGCCGATAATGCAGTCGCCGGCGGTAACAACTCCCTGTTCGGGCAGTAATGCGTGCTCAATTCCCATTTTTCCGACGTCGTAAAAATGACTCACGCAATGCTCGCAGGCAAACTCCCTGCATTGCTTTGACTGCTCCGCGGCTTTTATATCCTTGTTCGGGACAAAATGGTCGAGAACTATCGCGATGCGATCCTTATCAAATACGCTGTCAAAGCCTATCTTTTTAAATTCGTTTACCGCAACCGGAGTTGTTATATCATTTCCGAGAACGATATCAAGACGGGCGTTTATAAGCTGTCCCGCCGTCACGCTTTCAAGTCCTGCATGAGCGGCAAGGATTTTCTGTGTCATTGTCATTCCCATAAAACCACGCTCCTTATTTGCTTGTCATATCGTTATATGCGCTGACAAGGGCTTCGCAGCCTGCCTTGATAATATCGGTGTCGCAGCCTGCTCCCCAGTACATAACGCCGTACTCGTCCTCAATGCCTATGTATGCCGCTGCAACGCTTCCTGAACCGTGTTCAGCCATACTGTGTTCGGTGTATACCTGTAACTTATATCTGTTTCCGGTATATTCGTGAAGTGCGTTGCTTACCGCGTCGAGAGAACCGTTGCCCTCTGAGTGCAGGCAGCAGCTGACGCCGTTCTTTATAAATGTTATATCAGCCGAAACATTTCCGTCTTTCTTCGTGAAATGAGTTTCGGATATACTGAGCGGCTGAGAACAGTTGAAATAGGACGCCTTGAAGATTTTGAGAATGTCCTCAGGTTTTAGCTCGCGATGCTCGCGGTCGGAAACATCCTTGCAGCGGTAGCTTAAATCCTCGCGCATTTTAGGCGGAAGAATATATCCGTAGCTGTGTTCAAGAATATATCCTATTCCGCCCTTTCCGCTTTGCGAATTAACGCGTATAACGTCAGCATCATAGGTGCGGCTTATATCGTGCGGGTCAATAGGTATATAGGGAACAGTCCAGGCTTTAAGCTGCTTTTCCGCCCTCCAGCTCATTCCCTTAGCTATTGCGTCCTGATGGCTGCCGGAAAAAGCGGCAAAAACCAGCGCGCCTGCGTAGGGCGAACGTTCGTAAACGTGCATCCCGGTACATTCCTCGTAGGTCGAGACTATCGAGGGCATATCTGAAAAATCAAGCTCAGGATTTACGCCGTGTGAATACATATTCATAGCGAGGGTTATTATATCAACATTTCCGGTGCGCTCGCCGTTTCCGAAAAGTGTTCCCTCAACTCTGTCGGCTCCTGCGAGGAGCGCAAGCTCTGTATCTGCGACCCCGGTTCCGCGGTCGTTGTGCGGGTGCAGAGAAAGGGTGACGTTTTCGCGGTATCTGAGATTTTCGCTCATATACTCGATTTGCGAGGCGTAGATATGCGGAAGGCTCATTTCAACAGTTACCGGGAGATTGATTATAACGTTATTGTCCGCAGAGGGCTCTAAAACGTCGAGAACCGCGTTGCATACCTCAAGCGCATATTCCGGCTCTGTTCCGGTAAAGCTTTCGGGGGAGTATTCAAAGCGGAAATTGCCGTCATATTCTGCGGCAAGCTTTTTAACAAGCTTTGCTCCGTTAACCGCTATTTTTTTGATTTCTTCCTTTGATTTTCTAAAAACCTGCTCACGCTGAGCAACGCTTGTAGAATTGTAAAAATGTATTATTGCATTCGGCGCGCCCTTGCAGGCTTCAAAGGTTTTTCTGATTATATGCTCGCGGCATTGGGTAAGGACCTGAACGGTAACATCTTTAGGAATCATATCGCGTTCAATGAGAGTACGGAGAAACTCATATTCCGTTTCGCTTGCTGCCGGGAAGCCTACTTCTATCTCTTTAAAGCCGACGCGCAGCAGAATTTGATAAAATTTAAGCTTTTGTTCAAGGCTCATAGGGATAACAAGACTCTGATTGCCGTCCCGTAAATCAACGCTGCACCATAACGGAGCCTTTTCAATATGGTCCCTGCGCGCCCAGTTGAGATGCGTTCCGGGCGCGGGATAATACCCGATACTGTATTTACTTGCGTCCATTATTTAAAATCTCCTTATAATATATTAAATCAGATTTCGGCTACTGTGTCAACCTCAACAAGAACATTTTTCGGAAGCTCCTTTACCGCAACGCAGGAGCGCGCGGGTTTTTCGGTGAAATATTCGCCGTATACGGCGTTAAATGCGGCAAAATCTTCCATATTACGCAGAAAACAGACTGTTTTAACTACCTTTTCAAGCGAGGAGCCGGCAGCTTTCAAAACCTCTGCGAGGTTTTTGCAGACCTGCTTTGTCTGCTCCTCTATGGTTTTTGTTTCAACATTTCCCGTTTTCGGGTTTATCGCTATCTGTCCGGAGGTGAAAACAAGACCTCCCGATACTATCGCCTGAGAATACGGTCCTATCGCTTCCGGAGCGTTGTTTGTATGAATTGCTTTGCTCATTTTAACCTTTCCTTTCTATTCGTTTACTATCTTAAAGCCTTCTTTTTTGAGTGCGCTTATAATCTCGTTGACGTGTTCAAAATCGCGTGTTTCCATCGCGATACGCAGGTAACAGCCGTTGACGCTTTCGGTTTCGCCGGTATGCTCGTGATGAACGCTTGTAACGTTTCCGCCGCAGTCGGCAATTATTCTTGAAACGTCCTTCAGCTGACCGGGCTTGTCGATAAGCTCTATAAGCAGACTTGTCGAACGTCCGGACTTCATAAGTCCGCGTTCTATAACGCGGGAGAGAATAGTTACGTCAATGTTTCCTCCCGAAACAACGCTGACTACCTTTTTGCCTGCAATCGGCAGCTTTCCGAACATTGCAGCAGCAACCGATACGGCGCCCGCGCCCTCAGCAATCATTTTATGCTTTTCAATCAGGGTCAGTATCGCCGATGAAATTTCATCCTCCGAAACGAGAACGATATCGTCAACATAATTTTTAACAAGCTCAAAGGTGTTTTCTCCGGGCTGCTTTACGGCAATACCGTCGGCAATGGTTGAAACGCTGTCAAGACATTCAATCGAGCCGTCCCTGACCGAGTTATACATACTCGGCGCGCCTGCCGCCTGAACGCCGTATACCTTTATCGACGGACGGATGGATTTAAGCGCGAACGCAACTCCGGAAATCAGTCCGCCGCCGCCTATCGGAACTATAACTGCGTCAATATCGTCAATATCGTTCAGAATTTCAAGACCGATAGTACCCTGACCGGCGATAACGTATTCATCGTCAAACGGATGAACAAAGGTGTAACCCTTTTCATCCTTCAGCTCAAGCGCTTTTTGGTATGCGTCATCATAACAGCCTGAAACCAGGCAAACCTCCGCACCGTAGCCCTTTGTTGCCTCAACCTTGGAAATCGGAGCGGAATCCGGCAGACAGATAAGCGAGGGAATACCGCATTTGCTTGCCGCAAGGGCAACGCCCTGAGCATGGTTTCCGGCGGAGCAGGCGATAACGCCGCGCTGCTTTTCTTCGTCGGACAGCATAGCAATTTTGTATCCCGAACCGCGCAGCTTGAACGAGCCTGTGCGCTGCAGGTTTTCCGGCTTGAGATAAAGCGTACATTCGGGAGCAACCGCCTGCGTCCGCAGCAGCGGGGTAGGGGCTACTATGTTTTTCAGTACGCTTGAGGCATGAAAAATACGGTCGATAGTAAGCATAGTCAAATTCCTTTCTAAAAAACAATCCTGTCTCTTTGCAAACAAAGAGACAGGATTTTTAAACAATAAAAATCTTGCGGTACCACTCTTTTTGCCGCCGTTATATTCCGGCGACCTCTCAATCGTGACTTGAAAAATCACTTCCCGCTGTAACGGTCAGGCTCCGTCCGTCCTAATATAAGCTTAAACGCCTAATTCAGCCCGGAAGCTCCGAGGAGAGCTCGCAAAAAAATCTTCCACCGGCTCACACCCAACCGCCGACTCTCTGAATGCCGAAAAATTTGCTTTTTCCTCATCTGTGCTTTTTCGTTATTATACCATTTGCATAAATGAATGTCAAGTTTTCGGATTAAATTGCCCCCATTTTGTTGCTTTTTGCAGAAAAAAAGGCAATATGCGCAAGTATTTGTGATTTATGATGAATAATTTAGGAAAAAACGGTAAAATTGACAGATTTTTATTTCGGATAATTATAAAAAACGCAGTTTGGACGATTATTCTAAAAAATATACAGAAAAACGCTGCAAATTTTTTTAAAAAAAGTCTTTTTTCGTCGGGAAAAGTGTGGTATATTATATATGAAGTAAAATCTATACTTTTCGGAGGGTATTTTATGGCAAGCATTGATTTTAAACATACGCCTTACGGCGACCTGGCGCTCGTCAGTATGAGAGGCTGCGAAAATATTGCGTCCAAGGTGGATTATTACCTGAAACAATGGCGCAATATCCCGGAGGACGAGTCGTTTGTCGTCGGAGCCAACTGTCCGCGTTTCGGAACAGGCGAGGCAAAGGCGGTTCTTAACCACACCGCTCGCGGACTGGACGCATACATAATCTGCGATTGCTTTAATTACAGCGTAGAGTATAAAATGTACGGCAGGACCGTTCCTATGAGCCCTGACGACCATTATCAGGATTTAAAGCGCGTTATAGCCGCTTTCGGAGGAAAGGCGCGCCGCATAACCGTCGTTATGCCAATGCTCTATGAGGGCAGACAGCACCGCCGCACCGCGCGTGAGTCAATGGACTGCGCAATGGCGCTGCAGGAGCTTGTTAATATGGGCGTTAAGAATATCATCACTTTTGACGCTCACGACCCCCGCGTCAATAACGCAATACCGCTTGACGGCTTTGATAATGTTCAGGCAACCTATCAGATGATAAAGGCTTTGCTTAAAAATGTACCCGATATAAAACTTAACCGCGACCATGCCATGATTGTTTCTCCGGACGAGGGAGGAATGGGACGCTGTATCTATTATTCATCCGTTCTCGGTCTTCCGCTCGGAATGTTCTATAAGCGCCGTAACTATTCGATAGTTGTCAACGGCAGAAACCCGATTGAAGCACATGAATTCCTCGGCAGCGATATAACCGGAAAGGATTTGATACTTGTTGACGATATGATATCGTCGGGAGATTCAATGCTCGATATTGCCGCAAAGCTCAAGGAGCGCGGCGCGGGACGTATATTTATGTTTTCAACTTTCGGTCTGTTTGTTGAAGGACTTGAAAAATTCGATAAATATTATAACGAAGGTCTTATAAATAAGGTATTTACAACGAATCTTATTTATCAGACTCCCGAACTGCTTTCAAGAGACTGGTATTGCAGCGTTGATATGTCAAAATATATTGCTCTGCTTGTCGATACTCTCAATAACGATAATTCCATCAGCAGTCTGCTTGACCCGGTCGACCGTATCAGGAAGATAATGGCGAAGTATAATCAGACTTCGTCGAAAAAGTGATGGTTTTGATTTTCCGAGGTAATTCAAAATGAAATATATGGTACTTTTATGCGACGGTATGGCTGATACGCCTAATCCGGCGCTCGGCGGAAAAACGCCGATGATGTGCGCCGATAAGCCGAATATTGACGCTCTTGCGGCAAACGCGGTTGTCGGAAAATGCCGGACTGTTGCGGATGGATTGAAGCCCGGAAGCGATGTTGCGAATCTATCGGTTCTCGGATATGACCCTACCGTTTCGTATACCGGACGTTCACCGCTTGAAGCCGCGTCAATCGGAATTGATTTAAAGGATACCGATGTAACGCTGCGCTGCAACCTTGTAACTCTCTCGGACGAACCGGAGTATGAAAACCGCCGTATGGTTGATTACTGTGCCGGGGATATATCGACTGAGGAAGCGAGTGAGATAATAAAAACCGTTGAGCAAAAGCTCGGTAACGATATCTACCGGTTCTATGCCGGCGTAAGTTACAGGCATTGCCTTGTTGTTTCAAACGGAACAACCGACCTCGGAGATATGACTCCGCCTCATGATATAAGCGGCAGGGTTATAGGCGAATATCTGAGCAAAAGCGAAAACGCAAAGCCGCTGCTTGACCTTATGAAACGCAGCTGCGAGATACTGCGGAATCACCCGGTTAATATTGCGCGCCGCGCTGCGGGATGTCACGAGGCGAATGCAATTTGGCTTTGGGGCGAGGGGACACGTCCGGATGTTGAAAATTTCGAAAAGAAAAACGGCGTTAGGGGCTGCATTGTAAGCGCGGTTGACCTCCTCAAGGGAATTGCAAAGTGTGCCGGAATGAATGCGCCGCAGGTTGACGGTGCAACCGGATATATCGATACAAATTTTGCAGGCAAAGCCGCCGCCGGAATAGAAGCGTTTAAAAACGGCTGTGATTTGGTGTATCTTCATTTTGAGGCGCCCGATGAATGCGGTCACCGCGGCGAGGCGAAGAACAAGGTTAAGGCAATAGAGCTTATCGACAGCCTTGCTCTCGCTCCGATGCTTGAGTATCTGCGCGGCTGCGGCGATGATTACCGTATACTTGTTATGCCTGACCATCCGACGCCGCTTGAAACAAAAACCCATTCCCGCGAGCCGGTGCCGTTCCTGATTTATGACAGCCGTCGCAACGAAAAAGGCGTTTCCTGCTTTACAGAGCAAAGCGCCGCCGATACCGGCATTTTCATCGAACACGGTCCCGACATAATGAATATGCTTCTTGAAAAATAATATCAGTAATAACACAGCAAGCCGTTCCGAAATTTTCGGAACGGCTTGCTGTGTTTAATCTTTTTTAATAAGGTCTGCAAGGGTTATGCTGTCAAAAAAATCGTTTATCATTTTGTCAAGCTTGCTCCACATCGGAAGGGTTCTGCAATCCTCCGCGCGGGAGCATTTTTCAGCTCCGCATTCAAGGCAGGAAACCGGAGCGAGCGATGTTTCGGTAATACGCAGTATTTCTCCGACCCGATAGCTTTCGGGAAGGCGAGACAACCGGTATCCGCCGCCTTTGCCATGCTGACCGTCTACAAGCGCGTTTTTTGAGAGCAGCGCCATAATTGACTCGGTATATTTTTGCGATATTTCCTGCCTTGCCGATATTTCCTTAAGCGGAATGTATTCTCCGCCGCTGTTTTCAGCAAGGTCAATCATAACCCGCAGGGCGTAGCGCCCCTTACTTGATATCATCATATGAGTTCACCCTTATTCGCAGGTGTGACAGCAGCAGTCGTTAGAGCAAAGCTCTTTTTTGTCATATTCTATGCCGTTCTTTTCGTAATAATCCTTTAAGGCGGATTTAATTGCTTCCTCGGCGAGAACAGAACAGTGCATTTTATGCGCCGGAAGCCCGTCCAACGCTTCGGCGACAGCCTTGTTGGTGAGTTTCAGCGCCTCTCCGACCGGTTTGCCCCTGATAAGCTCGGTTGCCATTGAGCTTGAGGCGATTGCGCTGCCGCAGCCAAAGGTTTCAAACTTAACGTCAGATATAATATCGTTGTCAATCTTGAGATATATCTTCATTATATCTCCGCATTTTGCATTGCCTACCTCTCCGACGCCGTCGGCGTTTTCGATAACTCCGACATTTCTCGGATTGCGGAAATGATCCATTACTTTTTCGCTGTAAAGAGCCATAAAATTACTTCCTTATTCTAAAATGAATTTGCGTTTTCCGCTTTCGAGGTCGCGCCACACCGGCGAAAATCCGCGCAGATATTCAACAACCTCTTTAACGGAACGGATGATATATTCAATTTCCTCAGGGGTATTTTCATCGGAAATAGAGAGTCTGAGAGAGCCGTGCGCTATTTCGTGCGGTCTGCCTATCGCGAGTAAAACATGGCTCGGATCAAGCGAACCGGAGGTACACGCCGAACCAGACGATGCGCAAATTCCTTTGTCGTCGAGCAGCAGCAGCAGGGATTCTCCCTCAATTCCCTCAAAGCAGAAATTAACATTGCCAGGCAGACGGTTTTCAAGGTCGCCGTTGAGAATGCTGTGCGGTATTTCGCCGATACCCTCTATCAGCCTGTTTCGCATACCGTAAAGCTTTTTATTCTTCTCATCGAGCTTTTCAAGCGCTTCTTCAAAAGCCGCCGTCATTCCGATTATTCCGGGAAGATTTTCGGTTCCGGCGCGTATACCGCGCTCCTGAGCACCGCCGTTTATAAGCGGGGTAAGACGTATTCCGCGCCTTGAATAAAGTAAACCGACGCCCTTAGGACCGTGAAACTTATGAGCCGAGAGAGAAAGCATATCAATATTCTGGGCTTTTACGTCGATTTTCAGATGCCCTGCCGCCTGAACTGCGTCAGTATGGAAAATAACATTTGCTTTTTTGCATACTTCACCGATTTCGGCAATCGGCTCAACAGTCCCTATTTCGTTGTTGGCGTACATAACCGTAACAAGGCAGGTATCCGGCCTTATGGCGGCGGCGACCTCCTCCGGGGTTATCAGTCCGTTTTCGTGAACGTCAAGCAGTGTGATTTCAAATCCGCGCCTTTTCAGAACGTCAAGTGTATGCAAAACGGCGTGATGTTCAAACGCTGTCGATATAATATGCCGCTTATTCTGCTTTTCTCCGAGGGCTGCGGCAGATAATATTGCCGTGTTGTCAGCTTCGCTGCCGCCGGAGGTAAATGTTATTTCCTGCAAAGAGCAGCCGAGCAGCTCCGCACATTTCGCGCGTGCGTTTGTAAGGGCTGCCGCAACCTGCTGACCGGCGGAGTGGAGACTTGAGGGATTACCGTATATTTCCTCATAATAAGGCATCATAGCCTGCAAGGCGTTCTGCGAAATTTTTGTTGTTGCTGCGTTATCAGCGTATATCTGCATAAATCATCCGTCCGTTATTCCGTTATATTTTATTATTCTTCTGCAAAGAGCGGGGTAGAGAGATAGCGGTCGCCTGTGTCAGGCATTAAGACAACAATATTCTTTCCTTTGTTTTCCGGGCGCTTTGCAAGCTGAATTGCCGCATATAAAGCCGCTCCCGATGAAATACCGACTAAAACTCCCTCGCGCTTACCGATGATTTTACCGGTTTTGAAAGCATCGTCATTGGAAACGGGGAATACCTCGTCGTAAACAGTGGTATCAAGTATTTCGGGAACAAAGCCCGCTCCGATACCCTGTATTTTGTGCGGTCCGGAAACGCCCTTTGAAAGAACCGGCGAAGACTCCGGTTCAACCGCAACGACCTTTACTTCGGGATTTTTGCTCTTTAAATATTTGCCGACGCCTGTAATTGTTCCGCCTGTTCCGACTCCCGCTACAAAGACATCAACCTTTCCGTCGGTATCGTTCCAGATTTCCGGACCGGTAGTTTCAAAATGAATTTTCGGGTTTGCGGGGTTTACAAACTGTCCGGGAATAAAGCTCGCCGGAATTTCGGCGGCAAGCTCTTCCGCTTTTGCAATAGCACCCTTCATTCCCTTTGCTCCGTCGCTCAATACCAACTCCGCGCCGTATGCCTTCATCAGCTGTCTGCGCTCCACCGACATAGTTTCCGGCATAACAATAATTATTCTGTATCCGCGAGCTGCCGCAACCGCCGCGAGACCTATTCCCGTGTTGCCGCTTGTAGGCTCTATAATAACCGAGCCTTTATGCAGCTTTCCGCTTTGCTCGGCATCGTTAATCATTGACAGCGCGACCCTGTCCTTAACAGAGCCTGCCGGGTTAAAATATTCAAGCTTTGCAAGCAATGTTGCCTCGGCTCCGGTTTCCTTTTCGATATGCTTCAGATGAAGCAGAGGGGTTCCTCCTATCAGCATATCCGCACTTTCGTATATTTTTGACATAACATAACACTCCTACATTTTATATTATTTACATTTGTTTTTAATATTGTGGCTGTTATTTCAGCGGCAACATCGCTCGCGGAGGCTAAATACGCAGAACATTTTTTATTTCCTCTTTTCTGATTCAGCCTACCTATCCGGTAGGTTAATTGTATTGTAGCATGTTCAACCTACTTTGTCAATAGGTAAATAAAAAATTCTTTTATGTTGCCAAAAGCGGACTTTTGGTGTAAAATACTGTTATAGTCCGCCGGACAGAGATTTTTTGATATATGAGGTTTAAAATGGATTTTAAAAAGCTAAGGGACAGGCTGATAGAAAAGGATTTTTCAAATATGAACAGCCGGCAGTTTGACGCGGTTACTTCCGTCAGCGGACCGCTGCTTGTTTTGGCGGGGGCGGGAAGCGGCAAAACAACCGTTTTAGTCAACCGTATTGCCAATCTTGTTAAATACGGTTCAGCCTATCACAGCGATTACATACCGCAATATACTGAAGAGGATTTGGCGGCAGGCGAGGATTATCTGAACGACAGGACCGACAGCCTGCCGGCGGGAGTTTTTTCCGTTCGCGCTCCGCGCCCCTGGGAAATCCTTGCGATAACCTTTACAAATAAGGCGGCGAACGAGCTAAAAGAGAGAATAACCGCCCGTCTCGGCGAGGGCGGAGAGAGCCTTTGGGCGGGAACGTTCCATTCGGTATGCGGAAAGATTTTGAGAAGAAACGCCGAACGCATAGGCTATACCTCTAATTTCACGATTTACGATACCGACGACCAGCGCCGGCTTATGAAGCTGATAATCAAGGATGAGGGCATAGATGAAAAGTTTTTACCGCATAAGGCGGTGCTTTCTGCTATATCCGCTGCCAAGAATGAGCTTATATCTCCGGAGGAAATGCTGAAAATGTCGGGTTCTGATTCCCGGCAGAATAAAATTGCTCAGCTTTATGCCATATACAGCAACAGAATGCGCGCTGCAAATGCCATGGATTTTGACGATATGATATGCGAAACAGTTAATTTGCTTGATAATAACCCGGATGTTCTTGAATACTACGGCTCCAAGTTCAGATATATTATGGTGGACGAATATCAGGATACTAACCACGCGCAATATGTTTTGATAAGCCTGCTCGCATCCGTAAACGGCAACTTGTGCGTCGTCGGAGACGATGACCAAAGTATTTACCGATTCCGCGGAGCTACGATTGAAAATATCCTGAACTTTGAGGATGAATTCACGAACGCCAAAACAATCCGCCTTGAGCAGAATTACCGTTCAACCGGCAATATTCTTGACGCCGCAAATGCGGTTATCAGCCATAACCTTGGAAGAAAGGGCAAGGAGCTCTGGACCGAAAGCGGCGAGGGCGAGAAAATAAAGCTTTATGATGCAACCGATGAACGCTCCGAGGCGGCTTGGGTCGTTCAGCAGATACTTGACGGAGTTCAGGCCGGAAATAAGTTTTCCGATAACGCTGTGCTTTACCGTATGAACGCTCAGTCCGCGGCGGTTGAAAATGTTCTTGTGCGCAGCGGCATCGCCTACAGAATAGTCGGAGGACATAAATTCTTCGACAGAAAAGAAATCAAGGATGTTCTGGCTTATCTCCAGCTTATAAATAATAATAATGACGATATTCGCCTGCGCCGGGTAATCAACGAGCCTAAGCGCGGAATAGGTGAGACAACTGTAACCAAAGCCTCTGATATTGCTCAGTCTCTGAGACTTTCGCTGTTTGAGGTGTTTTCAAATGCCGGAGATTATCCGTCGGTTTCGCGGGCTGAAACAAGACTGCGCGAATTCTGCGATATGATAAGACAGCTTTCTCAGCTGAGCGCCGAGCTGCCGATTTCGGAGCTTTATGAGAAAATGCTGGCGCTTACGGGATATCGCGGCGCCTTGCTTGCCGACGATTCCGCCGAATCGCGGGACAGGCTTGAAAACGTGAATGAATTTGCGTCTATGATAAAGCAATACGAGCAGGAAAGCGAAGAACCGTCGCTTTCGGAATTTTTGGAGCAGATTGCGCTTTTTACCGATCTTGACACATTGGGCGATAACGATGACCGTGTTGTTCTTATGACAATTCATTCCGCAAAGGGACTTGAATTCAACAGAGTTTTCCTTATAGGTATGGAGGAGGGGATATTTCCCGGAATGCAGTCGGTATACGGCGGCGCCGCCGAAATTGAGGAGGAGCGCCGGCTCGCTTATGTTGCGATAACAAGAGCGCGCCGTCAGCTGTTTATAAGCCGGGCTCAGAGCAGACTGTTTTTCGGGAAAACCGACCGCAATCTTCCGTCCCGCTTTTTAAAGGAAATTCCGGAGGAGCTTTGCGAGAATTGCAGTCCGGTATTCAGATATCAAAGTGAAAACAGATACGGCGGCGGATATTCCGTAAACAGGCGCAGCGGCGGTTTCGGAGAATCTGTTTCCGGTCATACGGAGATTTCATTTTCAAACCGTCCGCCTGAAAGTCCTAAGCCGCAAACCGGGAATAAAAAATATACCGTCGGTCAGAGGGTTGAGCATACCGTGTTCGGAAATGGCGTTATTTGCTCCGTAACTCCGATGGGAGGCGATTTGCTGCTCGGTATTACTTTTGAAAAGAGCGGAAACAAAAAAATTATGGCAAGCTATGCAAAATTAAAAATTCTGTAATATATTCCGCTGTGTTTTACTGTATAATTGAGCATATGAAAGAAGGAATACTATGTTAGCTCCGACAAAGGTTATCAGAACCAACGCAAGAATAGCGCTGAAAAAGAACAGAACCGCCTATACCGTAGCCGCAACCGCGCTTATTTTTACGGTTTTGTTTATTTCTCTCGGAACAGAGCTGTTTTCTTCAACAGCAGGAGATATTGCTGCGGTGCTGTTTCTTATTTCTGTGTCTGTGTTTTTGTTTTTTCCGCTGGTTCTCGGTGTTCTGAGATTTTTCTGGCGTTCGCTTTTTGATGCGAGGGACGGTTTTTCGGAGGTATTTTATTATTTTTCTTCCGGCTCTGCCTATAAACGCGCTGCCGGAGTTTCTTTAAGACTTGCGGTAAGGGTTATAGGAATTGCGGTTGCTTGCTTTATCCCGTCGGGAATTGTAAAGGCGCTCTGCTCGCCGGAGCTGTATTCGTTTTTTAATATATCAATTCCGAATTTTGCAACTAATCTTTGGTTCGTTCAGGACTGTCTCTATTCAATCGGACTTATCGCGTTTTTGCTTTTGCAGCTGCGCTATTATTTGGTTCCGTTCCTGACCGTCTCAAACGGTGAACTGAGTACCGCCGATATATTTATGGTATCACGTATGATTTCAAGGCGCAATGCCTATGATTTTATTGGCTTGATTTTCAGCTTTGCAGGCTGGATAATTCTGTCTTTGGCTGCTATTCCGCTGCTTTATACCGTGCCGTATTTCGTTATGGCTTATATAGTTCATTGCCGTTTTGCCGTTGCGCAGTATAACGCTGTTGCAAACCGGCAGTATGACGGCTATGCCTTTAATATTTGAAAGAGGTTGAGGTTTTGAAAAAGTGGATAATCTCCTGCATATATATCCTTGCTTTTGCGGTTACTGCGGTGAATATGTTTTTCAGCGTCCGGGAGTCTGTTAAATTCTCTATGGATGATTTGCCGACAGGGCAGAAAATACATTGCGCGGCCTCTCCGGACGGCAAGTATCAGCTTGAGATTTACCGGGTCGATAATATTCTCGGAACAGCTGTCCGCGCCCAGATTCAGGGCAGAAACGGCACCAGAAATATCTATTGGCAAACCGGCATTGAGGATGTTGATTATGAATGGACTAACCGGGATACGGTAACGATTAACGATACCGGAATAAATGCGGCTCTCGGTAGCTATGACTGCCGTCGCGGTTACTCGATTTTCAGTGAAGGCTCGCTGGAGGGTATTGACATTGAAAACGCAGGAAGGAACAGCCGTACCCGTTATGAATAAAAATGATGTTTTTACGGCAGAAATAACTGCCGTCTCCGCTGAGGGCAGCGGAATTGCGCGCTGCGACGGTATGGCTGTTTTTGTACCGCAAACCGCTCCGGGAGATATAGCGCAGCTACGTATAGTAAAGGTTAAAAGCCGCTACGCATACGGAATTGTTGAAAAAATAGAGAAATATTCTCCGGTGCGAACCGAAAATTCCTGCCCGGTGTTCAAACAGTGCGGTGGCTGCGTTTACCGCCACATTTCATATGAAGCCGAATGTGATATAAAGCGGGCGAGGGTTGAGGACGCAATGAGCCGGATAGGCGGGATTGCTCTTAAAGCAAGCGGCTTTATACCGGCGGAATGCGAGGAACGCTATCGGAATAAAGCGCAATACCCCGTGTCCCAAAACGGCTCTGTCGGCTTTTATGCAACTCATTCTCATCGGATAGTCCCGAATTGCGACTGCCTTTTGCAGCCCGCCGAATTTTCCCTTGCTGCGGAAGCCTTCGGCAGCTGGATAAGGAAAAACGGCATAAGCGTTTACAGCGAGCAAACCGGACTCGGACTTGTCCGCCATTTATACCTGAGACGTGCCGAAACAACGGGCGAAATAATGGCGGTAATAGTTATAAACGGAAACGGCGTACCGGCGGAAAATGAGCTTATAAACGAGCTTAAAACTGCTGTCGGCGACAGTCTCGTCAGTATTCAGCTGAATATAAATACCGAGAACACAAACGTTATTTTGGGTAAGAAATGCGTATCTGTTTACGGTGAAAAATATATCCGCGATACGATTTGCGGAATTTCCGTCAGAATTTCGCCGCTGTCGTTTTTTCAGGTCAACAGAACCATGGCTGAACGGCTTTATGAAAAAGCGGCGGAATATGCCGAGCCGGACGGAAAAACCGTTCTTGACCTGTATTGCGGCACCGGAACAATAGGCTTGTCTATGGCGCGCCGGGCAAGGCGAGTTATCGGTGTTGAGGTTATTCCGCAGGCTGTTGACGACGCCCGTATTAACGCTATGGAAAACGGAATTAAAAACGCCGAGTTTATCTGCGCCGATGCCGCGGTTGCCGCAAAACGTATTTCCAAGCGCGGAGAAATGCCGCAGGTGGTTGTTTTGGACCCGCCGCGCAAGGGCTGCGAGGATGAGCTGCTGCGGATTGTCGCAGAGGAGTTCAAACCTCAGAGAATTGTTTATGTTTCCTGCGACCCGGCAACGCTTGCAAGGGATGTCAGCAGACTTGAAGCGCGCGGATATGAGCTTTTGGAATATACTCCGATAGATTTATTCCCCCGAACTGCTCACGTTGAGACGGTGGCAATCCTTTCCTTAAAAACCTGAAATAAATAATTAAATCCGGGTGTATCCGATTTAGCGGATACACCCGGATTGTTTGCTGTCTTTGAGAGCCTACGATACTCTGAAAATCATTCAGCGGGTTAAAAGCTCTTTCTTTTTTGCTTCAAATTCTTCGCTGCTGATGACTCCGCTGTCCATAAGCTCCTTAAACTTCTTGATTTCATCGGCAGCGCTGCTACTGTAATTATCGGGCTTTTGGATAATAATGCTGTTTGGCTGAACTGTTTTGTCATCCAAGCATAGAGATATAATCAAGCCTATCCAAAAAAAGAATATTCCAAGGATAAAAAATCCGGCGAAACTGTACCCTTTTTTCTTTGCAATATTTGCAGGTATCAATGCAATTCCAATCTTTACAGCCAAAATTACAAACAAAACTATAATTTCTATTATTAGCGTTGAATAAATTGCTGAGGACGGTGTCGTACCCTGCATTCCGTTCATATTATACCTCTTTTGCTTTTCATTTCGTATTTTCATAGAAATTTATTTAGCAACGTAATTATAGCACATATAAGGTTTTTTTGCAAGAAAAATTGGGAATAGAAATTCTTTAATAGAATTTCTCAATCAAACTTAAGCATTATAATATAAAATCGGCTTGACTTTCCTGAGGTGTATGCTATAATAATTTTAAAGGGTATAATGCCCTTTGTGCAGAGTAGGTTTTCGAGCGTTAAGTGCCGCGGGGACGGGGAGTTGCCTTGCGGACGAAGGAGTAATCCACGGTTCGTCAGCCGCATCCCGCTGCCGTTTAATATCGGAATTAGCCTCCCTTATTATTCGGAAAACGGGTAATAAAGGAGGAATTTTTTTGAAAAAAACACATTCGTATCTCGCAAAAATTTTGTTGACCGCTCTGATGGCGGCGCTGAAGGTAGTGCTTGACCGTTTTCTGTCCTATAATGTCTGGAATCAGCGTATAGGCTTCGCTTTTATTGCGGTGGCATTTTCCGGGGCAATGCTCGGAATACCCTGGGCTATGCTTACGGCAGGTATAGGCGACGTTGTCGGAGCGCTGCTTTTCCCGACGGGCGCATATTTCCCCGGATTTACTCTGACAGCCGTTCTTATGGCGCTTTGTACCGCTGTTTTTATAAATAAAAACTCAACTCTGCCGCGAATTTCCGCAAGCGTTATAATAAATCAGGCTTTCGGCTCTGTTGCGCTTAACTCCCTGTGGATTGCAATTTTGAACAATAAAAAAGGTATGCCGGTTATGACCTACTATTTTTCCTTGCTTCCGGTACGCGCGGCGCAGGCGATTCTTATGACCGTTATTCAGATTATTTCAATATATCTGCTTTTCGGTGAAAAAAGCTCCGTAAGGGCAAGACTGTCCAAAGCGATGGCTTAAATACGGTATAAATAATCCCGACAGAGGAAAATCCTTTGTCGGGATTGAATTATTTTCGGAATCCGGCTTCCTCCTGAATAACGGCGTTGACTCTTTTCTTTTGCGCCGCAGACAGCGAACGGTAAATCCGGATAATATTTCTTTCATTATTTGTCAATAAGGTTTCATTGGCGGAAACGGTGGTTCTGAACGCCTCCGGAACAGGATCCGAATGTAACCGCTGCGGCTGAAACGGATTCTGATACATTTTCATCATCCAATCGGGAACATTCCCGTACGGAGCTGGATTATTATATCCTACAAGCGCGTCCAAAGTTACGCCGAAAAGCTTTGCAAGCTTGGTTAAATTTTCAGCTTTAACGTTTCCGGAGGCTTCCTGTCGGGCATATGTACTTCTGTTCATACCCAGCTCGTCAGCAACTTCCTCCTGAGTCATATTGGCGGCGACGCGGCATTGACGAATGGGCGATACATTCTTTTTCTCTTTCATAAAAAACTCTCCGAATAAAAATAATACTTGACTTAACGGCGGTCAGGTGATATACTCTATAAGTGTTCGCTGAAGTGGCTCAGTTGGTAGAGCAGCTGATTCGTAATCAGCAGATCGTGGGTTCGAGTCCCATCTTCAGCTCCATTTAAATCCCGGATGCCTTTTTGCATCCGGGATTTTCTTATATTTCAATTATAGTCGTCTTGCGGAATTTTGTCAAGTAATATAATATTTTGTCGAAAAATGTCGAAAAAAGTCGGAGACTCGGACGGTCACTCCGTCATTTTGCGGAATTCTTCCTCGCTGATAACCGGAATACCGAGCGAATTTGCCTTTTCAAGCTTGCTTCCTGCCTCGTCTCCGGCAAGAACATAGGTCGTTTTTTTGGAAACCGAAGATGAGGCTTTTCCTCCGAAGCCCTCGATAATCGCCTCTGCTTCGCTGCGCTTATATGTCGGCAGCGTTCCGGTAAGAACGAATGTCATTCCTCTGAAACGGTCATCTCTGACCTCTTTGAGAGAACGCATATTGACTCCGAGCAATTTCAGACTTTCAACGGTGCTTTTTGTGTCGTTAAGAGCGAAGAACTCGGCGGCGGAGCGCGCCATAACCTCTCCGAAGCCCTCTATCTGCTCGAAATCCGAATATTCGGCGGAAAGAATAGCGTCCATAGTGCCGAAATGAGATGCCATCTGCGCCGCATTTTTGCTGCCTATATGGCGTATTCCGAGCGCAAAGAGCAATTTTGAAAGGTCGTTATTCTTTGAATTTTCAATAGCGGCTATAAGCTTTTGAGACGATTTTTCGCCCATACGCTCTAATTGGGCCAAGTCGTTTGCCTCAAGCCTGTATATATCTATAATGGTTTTTACCCTTTCCGAGCGCCACAGCTGCTCAAGAACAGCCGGTCCCAATCCCTCAATATCCATAGCGTCCTTTGAGGTGAAATGAATAAGGTGGCGCAGCAGCTGTGCGGGACATTCAGCGTTTGTGCAGCGTAAAACCGCTTCATTCTGCTCTCTGAATACGGGAGAACCGCAGGACGGGCATACCGCTGGCATAACAAAGACTTCCGCAGACGGATTGTGACTGCTGACCCTAAGAACCTCCGGAATTATTTCGCCGGCTTTTCTGACGACTATTGTATCGCCGAGGGATATTCCCTTTGAGGTTATGAAATCCTCGTTGTGAAGTGTTGCTCGGCTTACCGTTGTTCCGGCAAGAGTTATCGGGTCGAAAACGGCGGTAGGAGTCAAAGCTCCGGTTCTGCCTACGGTTATTTCAATATCGCGCAGAACTGTTTCTTTTTCTTCGGGAGGATATTTATACGCAACCGCCCACTTCGGGTATTTATCCGTGCTTCCGAGCTCCTCGCGGTAGCTTAGGTCGTCAACCTTTATAACAGCGCCGTCTATACCGAAATCTATCTGACCCCGGCTTTCTCCTATTTTTTCGACTTCTGCAATGGCTTCCTCAATGCCGTTGCAGCGCTTATAGCTCGGCAATACGTGAAATCCCTGCTTTTTAAGGAAGTCCAGCGAGTCGTCGTGAGAGGTAAAAGATAAACTGTTTATACGCTGAATGTTAAAAATAAAAATATCAAGCCCGCGCTGCGCGGTAACGGAGGAGTCCTTTTGTCTAAGCGCACCGGCTGCGGCGTTTCGAGGATTTTTCGGTACCTTCTGTCCGAGATTTTCCTGAGCCTCGACCAGCCGCTCAAAGCTTTTAAACGGCATATAAACCTCTCCGCGAACCTCAAGACTGTCCTTAAAGGGTATGGAATGGGGGATAGACGGAATGACCTTCAGATTATCGGTAACATCCTCGCCTGTTGTGCCGTCTCCGCGGGTTGAACCGCGGAAAAAGACGCCGTTTTCATATTCGAGAGAAACCGACAGACCGTCAATTTTAGGTTCAACTGAGAATTGCTGCCTTTCGGGGTCGAGCTTATCTGCAAACGTCCGCAGTTCATCAAGACTGAATACGTCCTGAAGGCTTTTCATCTTCACGGCGTGATGAACCTCGGAAAACTTTGCGGAAACCGTGCCTCCGACATGCTGGGTGGGGGAGTCTGGCGTTAAAAGCTCCGGGAAATCGGCCTCAAGCTTTTTCAGTTCCCGCATCAGCGCGTCATATTCAAAATCCTCTATTTCTGGAGCGTCGTCATCATAATAACGCTTATTGTGGTAATTGATTATCCGGCGAAGCTCCTGGGCCCGCTGTTGCGCTTGCGAAATATTCATAGTTTCCTCCGTGTTTTATTCAAGATGACCGTAATCAAATATATATCCGGCAATATCACTGTCCGGATTTTCTATAACATTGGTAAAGGCGTCAGGTACTGCTCCGACAATAACCGACTGTGCCGCTATGGCTGATGTACTGGTTGAAAACGGATACCGGCTACCGACAGACAAAACCGAACCGTTTACCTTAATCTCTAAAAGTATCTGATGAAGCACCTGATTTATACCGGAAGAGATAAAATTGCTTTTAAAGTTTACATATGCCGTTGCGGTTATCTGCATTTTGAAATTGAGCATCGGACCGAGCCCGGCAGTATATTCACCGCCGATAAGGGAGCCTATTGGAAATACAACCGGACATTCCGGGCTTTCGCTTACAAGCCTTGAAACCTCGCTTGAAATTTCGGTTTTAAGCCTGTTTATCATCAGCGGATTAACCTCAAGACTGTTGACCGCTCCATCCTCGCTGTGGTTAAGGGTTATTATGCTGTCGTATTCGATTTTTTCTCCGTCAAGAACTCTGGAAACCGCCGTATCGGTCAGCCGCAACGCTAATGTTTCGGCATTGCTTACCGCAACATCGTATATCATAGGGCGCGCGCGTATAAGTATTGCAGTGCATATAACGGCGCAAATTATAACTAATATCGCCGCAAGCTTTAAAAAGCTTAAAAAAGGATTTTTCCGTTTCATCAGCATCAACTCCCTTGTTTCATTCTACGAAAACAGGAGCTAAACTGTGAAAAAAACAGAAAATCAAAGCATTAAAAGGAAAAATATTTAAAGTTCAGCGAAAAACTCTGCGCGAAACGCATTTTTCGATTTCGCAGAACGGAATAACCGCTGCGGACAGACACAGACAAATCAAAAAGCGTTTAAAGCTCAGTATTCCGAGACCGAACAGCCCTCCGACAGGCGTTAAAACAAACAGCGTCACTATTGCAAAAACACAAAGCGAGGAGATAACAAGGAAACGGTTATCGCGGTAAACGTTTTTTAATGATTTGAAAACCGAACCGGAGGTGCGGATGTTGAAAACATGGAATATCTGTATAAGAGAAGCCGTTGCAAAGCAGGAGGTAATAGCAGCCTTTTCGCCGTTTCCCGTGAAAAAGGCTATAAGCGACATAGCGGCGATAAATACCGCCTCAATCGCTATTGATATAACGGATTTTAAATCAAATATTCTTCCTGCAATGCCAATCGGACGGTGGGTCATAACCGAGCTTTCCGCTTTTTCAAAGCTGAGCGATATTGCCGGAGCCGAATCGGTAAGCAGATTGAGCCAAAGCAGCTGAACGGCTGTCAGCGGGGCTATACCGGCGCCGGAAAACATAATTGCAATAAGGAACATCAAAAGCTCGCCAAAATTACTGCTGAAAAGATAGGCGACCGATTTGCGGATGTTTTCATAAAGCCCGCGGCTTTCCTTAACCGCCGAAACAACCGAACGGAAGCTGTCGTTGGCGATAATTATGTCGGCGCAGCCGCGCGCAACGTCCGTTCCGCGTTTTCCTATCGCGCAGCCTACGTCGGCTGCCGTAAGAGCGTCGGCGTCCTCAATTCCGTCTCCGGTTATGGCAACGGTCTCTCCGCGCGCCTGCCATGCCTTTACTATACGCGTTTTATCGGCAGGCGTTATTCTTGCAAATACCGAGTAGCGGTCAATTTTTTCCTCTAATTCGCCGTCGCTCATTTTTTCAAGCTCCGAGCCGCATAAAAGCTCGGTTCCGTCGCGCAAGATTCCTATTCTGCGCGCAACTGCGGCGGCTGTAAGCGGATGGTCGCCGGTTATCATAACCGTTCTTATGCCGGCACGCTCGCATACCGACAGCGCTTTGATAGACTCTGAGCGCGGAGGGTCGGAAAGACCTATAAGCCCGACAAATATCAAGTCGCGTTCAATAATTTCCGGATTGGGATTTGCCGGGATTTCGTCAAGCGGCTTCATTGCTATGCAGACTATTCTCATAGCGTCCTGAGCCATTTCATCGTTGCAGCGTATGATTGCCTCGCTGTCGCAGCCGACGCATTTTTCAGCAAGAATTTCAGCAGCTCCCTTAACTATCGCAAAAGGCTTGCCGTCTATCATATTTATCGTTGCCATGGTTTTTCTTTCAGGGTCAAACGGTATCTGATTTAAACGGGGAAAATGATTGGCAAGGTCGTTTTCCGACATTGCGGCGTATTGCAGACACCCATTGTTGATTGCCGATTCGGTTGCGTCATTTGTAAGGGTTGAGCAGGACGCGGCAAGCTGCAATATAAGTAAATCCCGTTCGTCTGGCTTTTCGTTTTCGATATCGAGCAGCCTTTTTCCGTCATAAATTTTGCTTATGTGCATACTGTTATGTGTGAGTATACCGGTTTTGTCGGCGCAGATAACGGTTGTTCTCCCGAGCAGCTCAACAGCGCGCGTTTTTTTGATAATAATACGGTCTCGCACAATGCGTTCAATTCCTATGGAAATAACGATTGTTGAAATGGCCGGGAGACTTTCGGGTATAGCCGCTACCGCGAGCGCCGCCGAGCTTAAAAGCATATGAACGGTTGTGCTGGCAAAATGCCCGGTGTCGCGGAAATTGCGAATCATACCGATTATGAAAAACAGCGCGCAGCAGATTAGAATAACGGTATTGACTATATGCGAGGTCTTGTCAAGCGTTGTTTGCAGGGGCAGTACATCGTCCCCGACCTGACGGGAAATTACGGCATTGTGACCGAGCTCGGTTGAAAGACCTGTCGCAACAACAATCGCGCGCGCTGAGCCGTGAACAACGGTGCAGCCGCTGAAAACCATATTTGAACGTCCCTCTGCGGGCGTTATATCCTCGAATACTGCGTCCGGACATTTTTCAACAGGCACAGCTTCGCCGGTAAGCGGAGCTTCGTTGCAGCGAAATTCGGTTGCCTCGAAAATGCGGGCGTCCGCCGTTATGTAATCTCCCTCGGAAAGTATCAGTATATCACCCGGAACAAGCTGCTCTGACGGTATTTTGCGGATACCGCCGTCTCTGAAAACGGCAGCCTTCGGCGAAACGGCGCCTGTCAAAGCATTTTTAGCGTGATCGCTGCTGTAAAGATGAAATGCTCCTATAAGCGCGTTTATAAATACCATCGCAATTATAAGAATAGGCGATATAAGGCTATTGTCGCGGTATATAAGCGTTACGGCGAATGAGATAACGGCGACAATTATCAGCGCAATAGTGATTTTGTTGTTAAGCTGCGCGAGAAAACGCTGAAAAAGCGTAGGTCTGTCATTCTCGGCGGTTGTGTTCGGTCCGTATTCCTCAAGCCTTTGCTCGGCCTCACCGTTTGAAAGACCTGTTTTAATATCAACCGAAAGCGCATTTATAATATCGTCTGCGGCAGAGCTGTGCCAAATCATTAAAATCACTCCATACTAATAGGTTAGAATATTATACTTTAAATCGGCTTAAAAAGCAATTCATTCTTTATCCTGTTTTTTAATTCGCTTTTTGGTGCCTTTTTTTGCGCTGTTAAGCGGGTTAGAGTCGATAGCTCCGCGCACCTGCTTGTCCGAAACGTGAGTATATATCTGAGTTGTTCCGAGATTGGCATGTCCCAAAACATCTTTAAGTACGCGAATATCGACGTTTCCGTATTGATACATAAGCGTAGCCGCCGTATGGCGGAGCTTGTGGGTTGAAAATCCCTTGCCGCCGAGACCGGCTTTATCAAGATAACGCTTTACAAGATACTGCACATTTTGCCTGCTTATTCTCCGGTGATTGCGGCTTATAAAAAGCGCGTCGCGGTCGTTTCCGCGCAGCCCGTCCGCAGGGCGTACAGTCATATATGCCTTCAGCGTCTGACTGCAAGCGGAATTCAGGTATATTATTCTTTCCTTATTTCCTTTCCCGAGTATGCGCATACTGCCGTCCGACTGTATATCGCTTACATTAAGTCCGCATAGCTCGGAAAGTCTCATTCCGCAGTTCAGGAACAGCGTTAAGATGCATAGGTCGCGTTCGCGGTGCTGCCCGTCTACCGCATCCAAAAGCCCAACGGAATCCTCAAGCGTCAGATGCTTGGGTAAGGACTGCTTGATTTTCGGCATTTCAAGCATTTCCGCCGGATTTTTTTCAAGCAAATGTGTCTGTGCCGTTAAGTATTTAAAGAAAATCCGCAGAGTAGAGGTTTTGCGCGCTCTTGTTGTTGTGTTGTTTCCGCGGTCGTTTTTGCAATAAACTATGAATGAATAAAGGTCTGAAACCGTTACGGTTTTTATCAGCTGCTCGTCAACCTTATCCAGGGGTATTTCTTCAAAAGGTATCTCAGGGTCAACAAGACCTCTCAGTTTCAGCAGATATCTGAAAAATGTTTTAAGGTCACGGTAATATTCTTCAACGGTTTTTGAGGATTTTCCGCGAATAGTTTCGTTATATGTTAAGAAATCGCGAATAACGGGCGGTGCGCTTAACAAAATTTCATGCTTCATTTGTTAGCTCCGAATTTATAAAATTATATTATATTATAGCATATAAATTAAGCAGTATCAAGTACAACACATATTACTTGACAATATTATGATATAATGCTAAAATCAAAGGGTTAGCAATTCAGAAGAATCTGAAAGCTTTAATATTCGGAGGAATGTTAAATGAACACAACCGAGCGTTTTTTAAAATATGTAACCTTTGATACACAGTCTGACGAGGGGAGCGATACCTGCCCTTCAACCTCAAAACAGCTTATATTTGCGGACTATCTTGCCGGTCAGCTTGCCGAAATCGGAATTAAGGACGCTTTCCGGGATGCAAACGGATATGTTTACGGTCATATTCCGGCATCGGCAGGCTGCGAGAACGCTCCTGTTATAGGACTGATATCGCATATGGATACGTCGCCGGATGTCAGCGGAAAAAATGTTAAGCCGCGGATAATAACCTACGACGGTTCAAACGCCCCTATGACCGACAGTAAATATATCGGGAAACCGCTTATAGTTTCAGACAGAACTACATTGCTCGGAGCTGACGATAAGGCGGGAATTGCCGAGATAATTTCTGCCTGCGAAAGAGTTATTTCCGACAGCAGCCTGAAGCACGGCGGAATAAGCATTTGCTTTACTCCCGACGAGGAAATCGGACGCGGCTCGGATAATTTTGACCATAAGCGTTTTGCGGCTGATTTTGCTTATACGGTTGACGGCGGTGAGCTCGGAAATATCGATAACGAGAATTTCAATGCCGCCGGAGTAACGGTTAAAACGGCAGGCGTTAATACTCATCCCGGCTCGGCGAAAAATAAAATGCGCAACGCTCTGCTTTATCTTAATGAGTTTGTTTCTATGCTCCCGGCTGAGCAAACTCCCGGGAATACAGAGGGCGCGGAGGGCTTTTATCATTTAACCGATATGTCGGGTGATGTAAGCTCTGCCGAGGCGCATTTACTGATACGTGATTTTGACAGTAAATCGTTTGAGGAACGCAAAAGACTTGTTTGCCGGATAGGCGAGTTTTTAAATCAAAAATACGGAGAGCGTACCGTTTTAGTTGACGTTGAGGACAGCTATTATAATATGAACGATATAATTTCAGACCATCCGGAAATACTGGAGCGCGCTCAAATGGCGTTCAGAAAGGTCGGAATAGAGCCGGTAACGTCCTCAATCAGGGGCGGAACGGACGGCGCGCGCCTTTCGTTTGAGGGTCTGCCTTGTCCCAACCTTTCAACCGGAGGAATGAATTTTCATAGCATTTATGAGGCTGTTTCGGTTGAAGCGCTTGAAAAAATGACCGACGTTTTGGTTGAAATCGTTCTTGCGGAATGATATTAAGGTGGTTTGAAAAATGGGAATAATTGAACTCTTACTTATAGCAATAGGCCTTTCTATGGATGCCTTTGCGGTAGCTGTCTGCAAGGGATTATCTGCCGGCAAACCGCAGAAATCGAATTATTTCACGGTCGGCATATGGTTCGGCGGCTTTCAGGCGCTTATGCCTACAATCGGCTTTCTCCTCGGTTCTGCTTTTGATAAGTATATAAAAAGGTTTGACCATTGGGTAGCCTTTGTTCTGCTTGCGTTTATAGGTGCCAATATGCTGAAAGAGGGCTTTTCGGGTGAGACCGAAACGGCAAGCGCCTCCTTCGGCTTTAAAACTATGTCGGTTATGGCTATTGCAACGAGTATTGACGCATTGGCGGTCGGAATTGCGTTTGCAATGGTACCTCCCAAAATCCCGATATACGCCGCCGTGCTGCTGATAGGCTGCATAACCTTTATACTTTCGGCGATAGGGCTCAAGGTCGGAAGTATTTTCGGGGAACGCTATAAATCCCGCGCGGAAATTGCCGGAGGAATTATACTTATTATTATCGGACTGAAAATTTTACTTGAGCATCTCGGGGTTATCAGTTTTTAATTTAAAGATGGGGGAAGTCGAAATGAGCTTGGCAAGGATAGAAGAACTGTTTTTATGGCTTATGATATACAGCTTTGTCGGATGGGTATATGAATCAACGCTTTGCTCCATAACCGGTAAAAAGCTGGTCAACCGCGGCTTTCTGAACGGTCCGTATTGCCCGATATACGGCTCCGGCGCCGTGCTTGATATATTGGTTCTCGGAAGAATTCAGAATCCGGCGCTTTTGTTTATTTTGGGTGTTTTGCTTACCTGCTCGCTTGAATATTTTACCTCGTGGATAATGGAAGAGCTTTTTCATGCGCGCTGGTGGGATTATTCGGATAAAAAATTCAACATAAACGGTCGTGTGTGCCTGCTCGGCGCGGTTGTTTTCGGCGCATTTTCGGTTGTTTTGATATTGGTGATTCACCCATTTGTCAAAGGCTTAACCGACAGCCTGCCGCCGCTTGCCAAAGGAATTATAAGCGCTGTGCTGTTTGCAGGCTTTGCTGCCGACTGCGTGATAACCGTTCGGGGAATCAGCGGGTTCGACAAAAAGCTTCACGAGCTTTCCGACGAGCTTGCCGAGCATCGCCGCAGGGCTGCTTCGCGCTCGGAGGAAAAACGCGCGGAGATTGCCGAAAAGCTGCGCAAAACAACTGTATATCAGTCTGTAACCGCTGCATTTGAGGCTTATGAAAAACGTATCAACGCGCAGGAGAAACGTATGCTTAAAGCGTTCCCGAAATTCCGCATTCCTCGTTATAATGATACGCTTGAGGAGCTGCGCAGCAGACTGAAAAAGCAGCGCGAAATGAAGAAAGCAAAAAAATAATCAGAATTGAATATTAAATCGGCTGAGACGGTATACATCGTCTCAGCCGATGGTTTTTTATTTTTTCCAGACTGCCGGGCGGAACAGAATAAGCATAGGGAACAGCTCAAGCCTGCCGGCAAGCATATCGAATATCATAACAAGCTTTGAAACAACTCCGTACCCGTTAAAGCTACCCATAGGTCCAACCTCTCCGAGTCCGGGACCGATATTATTGAGTGTTGCTATAACGGCGGTGAAATTTGTTTCTGCGCTTTTTCCTTCAAAGGAAAGAATGAAAACCGAAAATGTAAATATTATAAGGAACGTTATAAAATAGACATTTACCGAACGCACAACCTCGTGTTCAACCGGTTTTCCGTCCATTTTGATTTTTCTGACGCTTTTCGGATGCAGATAGGATTCAAGCTCTTTGCCGACGGTCTTAACCGCAATAACAAAACGCGAAACCTTGATTCCGCCGCCCGTACTTCCGGCACAGGCACCGATAAACATAAGCAGCACCAGAATGAATCGGCTTGATTGCGCCCATTTGTCAAAGTCTGCCGACGAATATCCGGTTGAAGTGATAGTGGCTGCAACCTGAAAAACGGCGTGACGCAGAGCGGTAAAGAAATTGCCGAATCTATTGACAAGGTCTATCATCAGAACACCGACGGCGCCGAATATTATAATAAAGTACCACCGTACCTCTTCAATGGAAAACGCCTTTTTGAACTGCCGGTAAAGAATAAAATAATATGCATTGAAATTAACTCCGAACATAAGCATAAATATTGCTATAACCCATTGCTCGTATGCGGAATAGCTGCCTATGCTGTCACTCTTTATTCCGAAACCGCCGGTTCCTGCCGTTCCGAACGATAATGTCAGCGAATCGAACAGCGGCATACCTCCTAAAAGCAGCAGAGTAATTTCAATCGCCGTCATAGCGATGTATATTATATAAAGTATTCTTGCGGTATGCCTTAATCTCGGAACGAGCTTTCCGACGGTAGGTCCCGGACTTTCCGCCCGCATAAGATTAAAATGCGAACCGCCGCTGAGCGGTACAATCGCAAGCAGGAATACCAGAACTCCCATACCACCTATCCAATGCGAAAAGCTTCTCCACATAAGCGCGCAATAGGGGAGAGCCTCAACGTTTTCAACAACGCTTGCGCCGGTTGTCGTAAAACCGGAAACGATTTCAAACAGAGCGTTGACAAATCCGGGTATTTCGCCGCTTAAAATAAACGGCAGCGCGCCAAAAAGACTTATTACAATCCAGCTTAAAGCGGTGGCAACGCAGCCCTCTTTTAAGTAGAAAACATTGCTTTTAGGCTTTTTAAAGCTCATAAGAAAACCAAGGATGGCGCAGACAGCGGCAACACCGAGATAATAGAATCCGTCGGATTCGCGGTAAATTGCTGCGGTTATGCTCGGCAACAGTAATAATCCTGCCTCCAGCTTTAAAACGCATCCGAGAGTGTAACGAATAATGGAATAGTTCAAAGTCTGCTCACCTCAGAATATTATTCAGCTCGTCAAAGCCGGCATGGCGCGAGACGATTATAACCGTATCGCCGCTGTGTATACAATCCTGACCGCTCGGAATAATTATTTTCCCTTTCCGGTTTATACAGGCAATAAGGATACCCTCGCGTATCGGAAGATCCTTGAGAGGAATGTCAAGAACCTTGCTGTTCGTTTCGGCTCTGAACTCAATGGCTTCAACTCTGTGGTCGAACATATGGTAAAGCGTTTCTATGTTGCTGCCCATAGAATCCTTTTTTGCGCGGACATATGCGATTATCGCTTCGCTGGTTATATAACGCGGATATATGACCGAGCCGAGATTGAGAGAGGAAATAACGCTTTTGAAGTTAATCCGGTCAATTTTGGTTATAACCTTTGCTTTTGAAACTCTGCTTGCAAAAAGGGTCAGCATAACGTTTTCTTCGTCAATTCCGGTCAGCGGAACAAAGCCGCCTACCGAGGTTATGCCCTCCTCGCGCAGGAGCTCCTCGCTTGAACCGTCGCCGTTTATTATAACCGCGCGCGGCAAGAGCACGCTCAGCTCCTCGCAGCGTTCCGGGTCAAGCTCAATGATTTTAACCGAAACTCCAGAATTTAAGAGCATTTTCGCAAGATAATAAGACGTTTTTCCTCCGCCGATTATCATAACGCTCTTAACCTGGTCAACATCAAACCCGATTTGCCGCAAGAATTTTCTTGCCGTTGAGCGCGTGGCGGCGAAAGAAATGTTATCGCCCGCCTGCAATGTGAAATTACCGGACGGTATATAGACCTCGCCTGAACGTTCAACAACGCATATAAGAATATCTGTCGGAATATTTTTTCCGAGCTCGGCTATCTCCATTCCGTCGAGCATATTGCCCTGCGGAACGGTAAAGCTGATAAGCTCAGCCTGACCATGGGCGAATGAGTCAACCTCAAGTGCTGTCGGAAGCGAAAGAACGCGCGCAGCCTCCTTAGCTGCTTCAAGGTCGGGATTTATTATCATTGCAAGACCTAACTTTTCGCGGAGATAACCTACCTCTGTGCTGTAATCGGGGTTTCTTACCCGCGCGATGGCTGCGCAGTCTCCGACACGCTTTGCAACGGTACAGCAAAGCAGGTTCAGCTCGTCCGAGCCCGTAACCGCAATAAGCAAATCGGCGTCGTTAATGCCGGCCTCCATCTGCATACTGTAGCTTGCACCGTTTCCGCAAAGCCCCATAACGTCATATTGGTCGGTTATTTCCTGTATTTTGCGGGAATCCTCGTCGATAACGGTTATATCGTGACCCTCGCGTATAAGCTGCTCCGTAAGAGCCGTTCCGACCTTTCCGCAGCCGACTATAATAATGCTTAAACCTTTTTTCTGATTGCTACTCAAAGCTCCTCATTCCTCCGCTTTCATTCTGAGCATTGCTCCGACCGAAATTTTTCTTTCAAAAGGTATTTTAACTGTCATCATAGGGTGCGGAGCAGACTCAATGGGCTGTCCGTCGCCGTTGAACAGTACTTCGGCAGATACTTTAAACGGAATTTTGCCGGGTTCGAGACAGTCAAGCTCCTGTCCGCGCAAAAATTTATTTTTAAGCTGCGCCTCTATGCAGCCGCCTCTGTATCCCGTAACAACTGCCGCTACCGAATAATCCCGAAGATAGCCTGCGCTTTTATAGGTCTGCTCGCCGGACGGTCTGCCGAAGTAAAATCCGGTAGAGTAGGGGCGGTGGCTTATTTTGTCAAGCTCTGAGGTTACCCATTCCGGAGCGGTCCAGTCTCCCGCTGAATCTGAAAGGCTGTCGAGTGCTCCCCGGTAAGCATTTGCCGTTACCGCAACATAGTATTCGGATTTTGCCCTGCCTTCTATTTTTATGCAGTCAATTCCGGCTTTAGCCATTTTGTCGAGATGCTCAGCCATTTTAAGGTCGTTCGCATTGAGAATATAACTGCCCTTTTCATCCTCGGTGATATCAAAATACTGCCCCTGCCTTTTTTCCTCAACAAGCGAGTATTTCCAGCGGCATGCCTGCGCGCAGGCGCCGCGGTTAGCGTCCCTGCCGGTCATATAATCGGAAAGGAGACACCTTGCCGAGAATGAAACGCACATAGCCCCGTGAGCAAATGCTTCAAGCTCAAGAGTAGGAGGAGTTTTCTGCCTTATTTCCGCTATTTCCTCAAGAGAAAGCTCGCGCGCTAAAACAACGCGTTTTGCTCCCATTTCGTAAAAGGCGGCGGCAGTTTCGTAATTAACAACGCCCGATTGAACCGAAATATGCAGCGCACAGTCGGGCGCGTATTTTTGTACCATGCGCATACTGCCGATATCGGCGGCTATAACCGCGTCCGCTCCGCAGGAGTTTATAAATTCCAAAAACTCCGGCAGCCGCTTTATTTCGTTGTTGTGCGGCAATGTGTTGCAGGTAACGAAAACCCGCTTGCCGCGCGAGTGGGCGTATTCAATACAGTTCTTCAGCTCGTCATTGCTCATAGCCGCGGCGGTTCTCATTCCGAATTCATTGCCTGCTATATAAACGGCATCTGCGCCGAAGTCAACGGCGGTTTTGAACCCCGCAGGAGTACCTGCGGGGCATAAAAGTTCCATTCTTTTCATTTTATCCTAAAGTGGTATATGTCCACTTACCTGCCTTTTTAAGATCGCTTATTGTTTTATTATGGGCGGCTAAGGTTTCGTTAAAGTAGAACTTGCCGTCACTGTCCGTAACAAAATATGTCGCTTTAAAGCCGGTTTCGGGGTTGACCGCCGCTTTAAGGGAGGCAATACTCGGCGAGCCTATCGGTCCCGGCGGCAGCCCCTCGGTTTTGTAGGTGTTGTATCTTCCGGCGCCGTATGGATATTTTGTAGACGGGTCGGTTTGCAGATATTTCGGCTCGTTCCAGTTAATTCCCTCAAGACGGTTATAAAACACCTGTGCAACTCTTGAACGGTCCTCGTCCGTTGCGTTTCCTGCCTCGGAATTGATAAGGGAGGCAAGGGTTACAAGCTGGTGGAAATCATATTTCGCATTGCTTGAATATGCTTCCTTTAAATCTCCGAGACGGGAATCAAAGGTTTCAAGCATCTTCTGAACCGCGAGATGCGCGCATTCTTTCGAGTCGTAGCTGTAAAATTTATATGTTTCCGGATAGAGGTATCCCTCAAGACGGTAATGAACGGCGGTTGTCGGAATTTTGTCAATAAAATCAAAATTGAACTTACCGTTCTGAACTTCCTCGTAAAAATCGGATTTTGAGCAGACTCCGCCGTCCTCAAGCAGCTTTGCAATGTCGTCAACGGTAGCCATTTCAGGTATTCTCACCTCTGCGGTTTCCGCCTGAGCGCCCTCGGTCATTAGCTTTTGCGCTATCGAATCATATCCGCTGTCGTCAACAAAGGTATAAACTCCGTATTTGAATTTCGAGTCGTAATGGCGGAGCTTTGAATAGAGCCTGAAAACGGTGGGGCATTTGACTATACCGTTTTCTTTCAGCGTTTCGGCTATTTTCTGCGCCGATGAACCGGAAGGTATATCAATCGTTATTTTTTCTCCGGTTCTCCCGAAAGCCATTCCGAAAAAATCAGCTCCGATATAAATAGCGCCGAAAGCTATTGAACAGGACACAATAATGATTGCCGATATCCATATAACATAATATACCGGACCGTGTTTTTTATTGCGCTTCTTTTTTGAATGAGAAGCAGGTTGGGTCGTCGCGCTTTCCGGCTCAGCAACCGAAAATCCCTTTCCGATAATAAACTCGTCGTCGCTTTCATTGACATCGGTGCTTGCGTCGTTTAACGGCTTTTCCTCATTGCCGGAGTTTAAGTTCTGGTTTTCTTCCATATTGCAATTCCTTTCGGCGTAATTTTATTTATATCTGAATGAATTACGCAGTTTATTCGCCGCATCCTCGCCGCGTAGCACTCTTAACAGGGCAAGTCCGAAATCAATAGCTCCGCCCGCGCCCCAGCCGGTTACAATATTACCGTCAACAACCGCAGGACAGTCGGAAACAATAACCGCCCCGGCGAGCGACTCCTCAAATCCGGGAAAACAGGTTGCTCTTTTGCCGTTGAGCAATCCCTTATGTCCCAATATCGACGGCGCGGCGCATATCGCTCCGAGCAGTATATTGTTTTTGGCGGCGTAGCTGATAAAATACTGAACTGCGCTGTCATTTTCGAGATTTTTCGTACCCGGCATTCCTCCCGGAAGAATAACGCCCTCAAGATTTTCTGTTGTCGCCTCATCAGGTATTATATCGGCAGCAACTGTTATACCGTGCGCCCCTGTAACATTTTTTCCGGTAACTCCGACGGTTTTTACTTCAACTCCGCCGCGCCTGAGCAGGTCAACCGGCGCTAACGCCTCAACCTCCTCAAAGCCGTCGGCAAGAAAAACATATACCATTTTATTTTACTCCTATTGCGGCAAGAGCCGCGTTCGTTATTTTTTCGGAAATGCTTTCAATCGGCAGCGGAAGTCCGTTTTCCGCGCAGGATATAACGCTCCAGCCGGAATACTCGGCAGTATGAAGAGCGGCGCGCCTGCATGCCGCGAGATACTCGGTGTCGCGCTCGTGAATATCCTTTTTTTCCTGTTCGCCGTTATATCGGTGAGCAAGCAGCTTTTGAGAAACCTCAACCGGCATATCAAGGAAAATTACGAGATTAGGCTTAGGAATTCCCATTTTACCGTATTCAAAATCATACAGCCAGTCAAGAAAACCGTTCCATTGCTCCGGCGGCAGCTTTGAGCATTGGTGAACCGCGTTGGCTGTTGTATACCGCCCCGCAACGACGGTTCCGCCTGAACGGTAGAAATCGCCCCAGTCGGTTTTATAAGAAGCAAAGCGGTCCGCCGCATAGAAAACACTTGCGGCGTAGGCGTTTACATCGCCGGGGCGAGAGCCGAATTTACCTGAAAGATACATTTTAACAAGCGCGCTTGAATCGCTTTCGTAATCCGGAAAGGAAACGCTTCTGCACTCAACGCCGTGATTGGAAAGCGCTTTCGGCAGCAGAGACAGCTGAGTTGATTTTCCGCAGCCGTCAAGTCCTTCTATAACAATCAGCTTTCCCATTTCTTTTTCATTTCCTCATATCTTTCTCTGACATCGGAAGCCTTTCCGCAG
This sequence comes from uncultured Eubacteriales bacterium, assembly GCA_934477125.1. Lineage (GTDB taxonomy): Bacteria > Bacillota > Clostridia > Oscillospirales > Acutalibacteraceae > UBA737. Next base: position 258,633 of record CAKSOL010000002.1, read on the forward strand.
CTCATTTTTCCTTCCGGACATCCTCCGGAAACGCAGGGCGGACCGGCTTTTTTAAAGAGCGACGGCGCAACCTCGCATACAAGACGGAGCATCTGGTCGGCAACGTCTCTAATTTCCCATTGCGCGCGGGCGCAGCAGCGGTGACGGAAAAAGTTGAAAAGGGAACGGGCATTCATGGTAACGACCATTTTTGTTTCGCATGCGTTCGGTAAAACAAAGCGCGCATCCTCGTTTGCTTTTTTCTGAGCCAAACGCGCCGCGGTTTTATCATCCTTCCCCTCGGCGATAAATGCGGCGGTGTGCCGTGCGGCAAGCAGCTCGGCAAGCTTGTCATACGCTTCCTGGTCTGCTCTCATAGTTTCCTCATATATTTTCTTCGCTTCCGGAATTGCTGCGATTTCCGGAGGGGTAACGTATTCAAAATTTCCTTCGCTTACATAGCGCTGGCTTTTAACCGAATAGGAGGCTATGCGGTGGCGCGTTATCTGTGCAAGCAGGGAACGTGACACTCCCTCAATACCGAATGTAAAGCTCGCATGCTCAATAGGACTTTCGTGTCCGAGACCTGAAAGCATTTCAAGGAATGAGGCGGCTTTTTCATCCGTTAATCCGTCGTACAGCTCGTCCGGAGAGGCTGAGCTGTAACAAAGCTTTGCCGCCGCCGCGATAGTTCTTTCGGGGTCGGGGGTATATGCTAACAGAGTGACCTTTGCCATTTATATCACATCTCCAATTCTTTTCACCTTATTATAGCAAATAAGAATGCAGATATCAATACAGTTTTTTATCAAATAATGTTTTTGTGCCGAATATGTATATGTTATCGGGCAAATTGCCGTCTTTGCCCGATGCTTTTCCTGTTAGGAGTTTTTCTTTTTATTATCCCTTTTAGGATATCCCTGCGCTATTTCCGGATATTTGTTGTAGCTTTCGGCTGTCGGCTGAATGTTGTAGGTGCCGTATTTATTAACCATTTCAAACGCCGTTTCCGGCTGTCCGTCAACAGGTATTGCGGAAACAGCGGTATCCGGAAGCTTTTCTTTACGTTCCTTCATCGGATTTCACCTCCCGTATATTTATTTTTACGCTTAAAATACGTATAATTCGTTTGACAGCGCAATTAGGATGTGATATACTTGTTTTCGTAATGAAACGGAGGAGTAAAAATGCTGGATATCCGATTTATATGTGAAAATCCCGATGCTGTTAAGGAAAACATTAAAAAGAAATTTGAAGATTCAAAGCTTCCGCTTGTCGATGAGGTAATCGCGCTGTATAACGAGAAAAAGGACGTAAACAGCCGTGCTAACGATCTGCGCGCAAACCGTAATAAGGTCAGCCGTCAGATAGGCGTTCTTATGGGACAGGGCAAGCGCGACGAGGCGGAGGAAATGAAACGCCTTGTAAATGAGCAGGCGGCAGAGCTTAAAGCGCTTGAGGAACGCGAAACCGAGCTTGAACGTCAGGTCAGGGAGCGTCAGATGAAAATACCGAATATCGTTGACGATAGCGTTCCGGTGGGACGTGACGACAGCGAGAATGTCGAGGTTGAGCAATTCGGAGCGCAGACCAATCCCGAATTTGAAGTACCGTATCATACCGATATAATGGCGCTGTTTGACGGAATAGACAAGGAAGCCGCCGGACGCGTTGCAGGCGAGGGCTTTTATTATCTTTCCGGCGATATTGCCCGTATGCACTCCGCTGTTACGGCATATGCCCGCGATTTTATGATTAACAAGGGATTTACCTATTTTATCCCTCCGTTTATGATTCGCAGCAGCGTTGTTACAGGCGTTATGAGCTTCGAGGAAATGGACGCTATGATGTATAAGATAGAGGGCGAGGATCTTTATCTTATCGGAACATCAGAACATTCGATGATAGGTAAATTTATTGATACCGTTACCGACGAGGACAAGCTTCCTCTTACATTGACGAGCTATTCTCCCTGTTTCCGCAAGGAAAAGGGGGCGCACGGTATTGAGGAACGCGGAATATACCGTATACATCAGTTTGAAAAGCAGGAAATGATTGTCGTATGCCGTCCTGAGGAGAGTATGGAATGGTTCAATAAAATGTGGAGCTATTCGGTTGAGCTGTTCCGCAGCCTTGATATTCCGGTTAGAACCCTTGAATGCTGCACAGGCGACCTTGCCGACCTGAAGGTTAAATCTTATGACGTTGAAGCGTGGAGTCCTAAGCAGAAGAAATATTTTGAGGTATGCTCCTGTTCAAACCTCGGCGATGCTCAGGCGAGGAGACTCGGAATAAGAGTAAAGGGTGCGGACGGAAAGAAATATTTGGCTCACACGTTAAACAATACGGTTGTAGCCCCTCCGCGTATGCTTATCGCTCTGCTTGAAAACAATCTTGAGTTTGACGGCGAGTATTACAGCGTTAAAATTCCTAAGGCTTTGCAGCCGTATATGGGCGGAACCGAAGTAATTCGCGCAAAGCATAAATACGAGGCTCCCAAGAAATAAAAAATTTACTGTTATAAAACCCCCGCCGGGCTGCCCGGCGGGGGTTAAGTTATATGTTAAACAGCATTTCGCCGTATCCGGGATACGGCCATATATCGCGCGGAACGAGAGTTTCTGCGGTATCGGCGGCGTGGCGTATATTCTCCATCAGCCATAAAACATTATCGTGATAATACTCTGCGCGGCGGTCCGCGGCGCAGGCTTCAGCTTTCTGAGTTGTTTCGCTGAGCTTTCCGGTCAGCCTGTAAAGCTGTAAATTAAGCTCGCTTAACTGCTTTATGATTTCGCTTTCAACAGTTGTATCAATGTCGCCTGAAACCGAACGTCTGTCGGAAACGGCGCGGCATAAGCGGTCGCTGTATTCGCTGACAGTGGGAATAACATCGCGCTTTATCATATCGATAAGCGTTAAGGCCTCAATATGAATTGTTTTGCAATAATTTTCAAGAGCAATATCGGCGCGGCAGATAAGCTCGGTTCTGTCAAGAACACCGTGTCTTTCAAACAGGGCTACATTTTCACCGGTTTTGAGGTGCGGTATTGCTTCAGGAGTGCTGCGGAGATTGAGCAGACCGCGCTGAGCTGCTTCTTTGCACCATTCCTCGGAGTAACCGTCGCCGTTGAAAATTATTCTTCCGTTATTTTTAACGGTTTCGGCAATTATTGCGCGTACCTCGCTTTCAAAATTTTCGCATTTTTCAAGCCGGTCGGCGAAATCCGAGAAAACATCGGCGACCATGGTGTTCAGCATAACGTTGGCGTCGGAAATGGAGGCGCCTGAGCCCAGCATACGGAATTCAAATTTGTTGCCTGTGAAGGCGAACGGAGATGTGCGGTTGCGGTCGGTGTTGTCGCGCCTTATATACGGGATAACATCCGTTCCGACTGTCATTTTTATGCGATGCGCGTCATTATGGCGCACGCCGTGCGAAATATCCTCAAGTATGGATGTCAGCTCGTCGCCGAGGAATATTGAAATGATAGCCGGGGGAGCCTCATCAGCGCCTAACCGATGGTCGTTTCCGGCGCTTGCAACCGATATTCTCAATAGCTCCTGATGCTCGTCAACCGCCTTGATAACAGCGGCGAGAGTGAGCAAAAACAAAAGATTATCGCTCGGCAGCTTTCCGGGAGAAAGAAAGTTAATTCCGGTATCGGTCGTTATCGACCAGTTGTTGTGCTTTCCGCTTCCGTTTACTCCGTCAAACGGCTTTTCGTGCAGCAGACAGACGAGACCGTGCCGCGCCGCAACCTTTTTCATCATCTCCATAGTAAGCTGATTATGGTCGGCGGCGATATTAACGGTAGTAAACACCGGCGCTAACTCGTGCTGAGCCGGTGCAACCTCATTATGTTCGGTTTTTGCATATACTCCGAGCCGCCAAAGCTCCTTGTCAAGCTCTTTCATAAACGCGGCGACGCGCGGTTTGATAACCCCGAAATAATGGTCGTTCATTTCCTGACCCTTAGGCGGCATGGCTCCGAGCAAGGTACGGCCGGTAAAGATAAGGTCCGGGCGGCGGTCATATGTATTTTTATCAATCAGAAAATATTCCTGCTCCGGACCTACGGTAACGTTTACGCGTTTAACATCGTCAAGCCCGAAAAGCCTTGCAATTCTGAGAGCCTGCCTGTTTATAGCGTCCATACTGCGCAGCAGGGGGGTCTTTTTATCAAGCGCCTGCCCGGTATACGAACAAAACGCCGTCGGAATACACAGCGTGCGGTCCTTTATAAAAGCGTATGAGCTCGGGTCCCATGCGGTGTATCCGCGCGCTTCAAAGGTTGCGCGAAGTCCGCCGGACGGAAATGAGGATGCGTCCGGCTCGCCCTTAATAAGCTCCTTGCCGGAAAATTCGGTAACAACACGACCGCCGTCTGCCGGGGAAATAAAGCTGTCGTGCTTTTCAGCCGTTATTCCGGTCATAGGCTGGAACCAATGGGTAAAATGAGTTGCTCCTTTCTCAATCGCCCAGTCCTTCATAGCCGCGGCAACCGTGTCCGCGATACTGCTGTCAATACTGCGTCCCTCTTTAACCGAGGTTTTAAGGGAACGGTATATTTCCTTAGGCAGACGCTCGGACATTGCCTCGTCTCCGAATACATAGCTGCCGAAAAGCTCGTTAATATTTTCCAAACCGATACCTCCAAAAATGTAAAACATCTTATACCAGTATAACAAAGCCGTCTTTGCTTGTCAAACATTTGTATATAAGAATGATATTCTAAACTTTGCCGCTGTTTATCTTAATAAAATTAAGCTATCTCCAATGAAAGGTTACCGTATCAAGGACGGTTGTAATTTCGGATATTGTAACGGCGGAGGAAAATGAATTAAGAGATTTCTGTATCGCTTGAACGCAGGAATTATAGTCCTTTTCAAAGCTTTTTAAAAGCTTGTCGGAGGTTATTCTGAATGTCAGACTTTTTTCTCCTCTGTAAGCTGCCTCACTGATTTTTAACGCCGCCTGAGAACTGTAATCAGAAATATCAAGGTTTAATCCGTTATATGTGAAATAGTTATAAGAGGTTGAAGTACAGCTGTCATTTCTGAGATTGTAGCTTGAATTTTCCGAGGCGGTATACGCAGAAAAATCCGATGATATCGTATGGTCACGTTTTATTTCTTCGTCAGTAACGTTGAAATATAAATAATACGGTTCTCCGCCATCGTTATCGTCCCATGTAACATCAAGATGATACCAGCCGTCGCCGGGATTTATTAAATTCCATAAATGACCCTCTCCGCGGCTTTCTCCGGAAATCAGCGTGCAGGGTATGCCTAATTTTTGGCAGAGGAGCTGCATAGCTCTTGAATATCCCTCGCAGACCGCTTTTCCGTTCACAAGCGCACCATAGGCGGTATAAACCAGGCTTTCCGGTTCTCCGGCTTCATATGTTGTCTGACTGCAAAGGGCATCGTGGAAAATACATTCCGCCTCAAACCGTGAAAGTCCCGCAGCCTGATCTACAAGGATGCCGACCGCAAGGTCTAATTCCCATACCATTCTGTCTCGTTCGCTGCTGTCTATAAGATAGCTGCAATTATGCCTGCTGTCGCTGTACGACAGGGCAAGGCTTACAGGGGAGTTATCGGAATTTCCGCCGTTTATAAGATAGGTATAAGGCATCCAGAACAGCTCAGGATGGTCGTTTGAAACAGCCTGATAGGCGGCGCTTATATCGCGGTTAATGTCGCCCGAAAAGCTGCCGAGCTTGAAAAAGCCTTCGGTCATTTCGCGGACAGCCGCAAGAATAACCCGGTATATTTTTTTCTGCTGCTTTGTAAGAACATTATAGCAGTACAGGCTTTGCTCGGTACTGGTCGGAATTGCCGCAGGCTCTACCGATATAATTTCTTCGGTTATTATTTCAACCGTTTCTCCGCCGAAACCGGAAAGCTTTCCGATTTTCTGAGCCGCATCTGAAATTCCGCTTGTTATATCCTCAACAGAGCATCCGGAGCATAGAAAAATAACAGCGGCAGCAAGAATAGAAACAAGCCTTTTTTTCACTGAAACACTTCCTCTGTGTTATCTTCAATATCAGCATTGGCGCAAAGGTCCTTCAGCCATTCCGGCCAGGAATAGCAAAGCGGAACGGTAAGACCGGTTTTACTGTTTTGCAGCAGAAAGGTAAGCTGTCCGCGGGTTATGCCCTGAGAAGCTATTCTGTTAAAAACAGCCTCCATAATTTCCTTTTTTCCAACGGCATTTTCCGAAAGCAGCTTAACCGTCTGAGAACCGGTATACCTCAGAATTTTGTTATCAAACATTATTTCAATCCCGCCCAGGCGGTCGATAAATCCTGCCGCAGTCCCGGAAAGCGGCTGAAGCTCATAATCGTACCCGGCATTTTCATCGGCGCCTATAACGGCAGTTAATCTTCCGGCTGAAAATTCGAGATAGAGCAGCGCGCTGCTTCTGTCTGAAAAAACGTATTTAACCGTAACGCTGCCCGGAACGGAGGAGTAGGGCATTTTATCAGCCGATTCTGCGGTATTGGCGGCATCCTTATTGTTTACCAGATAAATCCAGCCGAGACCGGCAAATGCGCTTAGGCATACGGCAATAACGCCGCATAGAAAAATAATCTTTAACCGTTGCTTTTTCAAATTTCGTCACCCCGGAATATTATCGGGAAAACGACTTGATTTTATACGAGAAAAAGCTCTGTTATGAATACTACCGCGCAGGAGCAAACCGCAACATTCAGAAGCTTTGCTCCCGCAGCCGCAAGCAATATTCCGGCAAGCAGGGCGGCAAGTCCCGACCATTGCGAGCCGGTCGCCTCAAGAATTGCAGGAAAGGTCATAACGCTCAGGGTAACATAGGGGACATAATATAAAAATGAACGGAATGTCCTGTTTGTTATCCTGCGGCGCATAAGAGTAAGCGGCAGCGCCCTTATAAGATATGTAACAGCCGCCATTATAAGTATATAAATGTATTTATTCATAATTCCTTATCCTCATCCTCCGGATTTTCGGCTTCCTCCGGAACCGGAAACAAGACAGCCGCCGCAAGAGAAATGACGACCGTTATAATTATTATTCTCAGTCCTGAGTCAATTCCCTTTAAAAACGGCGCCTTTGCAAAAATATAGCTCAGAGCCATAGAAATCAAAGAAATTCCTGCTATTATGCGGCTTTTTTTAGCCTGCGGAACAACGATTGCGATAAACATACCGTAAAGACCTACTCCGAGAGCGCTGACAATCCGTGCAGGCAGTATGTCACCGGTCAGAACTCCGAGAGCCGTTCCAACGGTCCAGCATGGGATAGAAACCGTCATAGCGCCGTAATTATAAAACGGGTTTAATTTTCCCTTAACCGAAACCGAAATCGCGAACAGCTCGTCGGTAACGTCAAATGCAATCAGAAATCTGTGAAAAAACGGGAGCTTGGGGTCGAGCTTCTGGCTCAGTGCGCAGGACATAAGCAGATATCTTGCGTTGGCAATAAGAACCATAGCCGCAGCTATTAAATACGGGGCATTTGCGCCTATTTGTGTGAAACCGGCATATTCTCCGGCGGATGCGTTGAGAAGAAAGCTTGCGAGAGCAGCCTGAAAGGCGGAAAGTCCCGCTATTCTGCGGGCGGTTATTCCCAATGCGAACGAAACGGCAAAATAGCCGAGTGCGATAGGTATACCGTCGCGCAGTCCCTGACGGTACCAATATTTATTTTGCATTTTTAAAATTACATCCTTATTTTATATGCAGCCGGCGCAAAAGCTTTTCCGGCAGAACGCTTTTAAGCTGACTAAAGCTTAAAGCAATATAAATTCCGCCTGAAACTATACCGCAGACGGCAATATTGAATATCTGAACGAGCTTTGACGCGCTTTCAACCGGAAGTATAAGCCGGAGCAGAATTCCTGCCGCAACAGCCGCAGCTATGGCGGCAAAGGCGCGCGGAACAGCCTTTAGCGTATCCGAATATCTGAGAGACGGTATATGCCGCCTGAGATAGACGAGACTCATCGTATTTGAAACTGCAAAGCCGATAAATGTCGCAAAAACTGCGCCTATATATGCCGGAAGTCCCAAAGCCTTGAAAAGATGCATCATCGGAACATCTAAAACAAGATTGGCGGCGAGACCGGAGGTTACGCTGAAATAAATTATCTGCTTGCGGTTAAGGCTTTGCATAAGGGAATTTAAAACCATATAAAGACAATCGAATATTGTAACGATTATCGTAAATCGGATAACCGACGGTCCGGTTGCGTCCGCGCCGTAAAAGACAGTCCAAAAGCTGTCCGCCATAAGACTGATAAAGCAGGAAATCGGAGCAATAATAAGCAGTATCATTTTAAGACATTTGTTGAAGTTTATATTCACCTGCTTATGATTTCCGGCTGTATAGTCGGATACGATATGCGGAATAAGGCTTACGATAAGCCCGGTCGAAACAGCGGTTATAATGGCGTTGAATTTTGTTCCCCAGGTTGTAAAAACGCTGCTGATAAATTCGGTGTCCTCCGCGCTGAATCCGAGCCGGGGCAGGGTTTTAAGCACCAGTATCATATCTGTTGACGTATAAAGCGTGTTGGCGAGGTTAATTATGATAAACGGCAGCGCGCAGACGATTATTTCGCGTACTATTTCTCGGTCATTTTCCTTTGTGGATTTAACGCGGCGGTCAAGACCTAATTCGGAGCGGTTGTTTCTCACGACAACCGAAAGATAGATATAAGCGATAAGTCCGCCGAGCCCGGCGGCAAGAACTGAAATTCCGACAGCGTTTCTGACAGAATGGGCAATGGTTACAAACAGGTAGCTTCCGATAAGAACAATGACTATTCTTGCGACCTGTTCAACAATTTGGCTCAGAGAGGGCTGACTGATATATTTGTGTCCCTGAAGATATCCGCGCTTAATCGAAAGCATCGGAACAATCAACAGAGTAAAGGAAATGCAGCGGATAACAAATACAACGTCCTCCATCGTGTTTCCGCCGGAGATATCTCCTATTATCAGGCGGGCTATCGGCTCTGAAAAGATAAAGCACACAAGAAAGGAAGCAAGTGAAAAAACCGCTACCGCAACAGTCGCCAGACGGTACATTCTGATTTTCTTCTCGTCTTGACCGAGCGTTGAATATTCACTTGTCAGCTTGCTTATGGCAAACGGTATCCCAACGCTTGATATAGTCAGAAAAACATTATAAATATTGTAAGCATATCCGTAAAGCGCGCCGCCCTGCTTACCGATAATCCTGTAAAACGGAATAACATAGAGTATGCCGAGCAGCTTGCTTATAAATATGCAGGCGGTGGCGATATAAGCGCCCTCCAAAAAAGAGGTTTTTTTCAGCTTACTCATACGCCGCCCTCAACAAAGTAGACCTTATACCATATAAGGAAGCAATAAATATTATAAAGCTTTCTTCCGTTATTTTCCTTGCCTGAATAATGATTTTCGAGAAGTCTTTCAATAACCTTGCGGTCAAAAAACAGCGGGACATATTCCGCTGAAAACTCGGTTTTCAGCATATTGTAATACTTTTCCTCGCGAATCCATTTTGAAAAGGGAACAGGGAAACCCAATTTTCTTCTTCCAGCCCATTCGTCGGGCATCTTTTCGTCTGCAATATCACGGAAAATAGCTTTGGTTCTGCCGTTTTTGACAAGATACTGCGTCGGAACCTTTGACGCCGCTTTCCAGACCTCGCGGTCAAGAAACGGAACGCGAAGCTCTATTGAGTTTGCCATAGTCATTTTGTCCGCTTTAAGCAGAATATCCTGCGGCAGCCAGAAGTGCATATCAATATACATTTTCTGCAATACCTCGTCGCAGTCCTTAACCTTTGCAAAATACGGACGGAGAACGTCGGTCGTGGTCATACTGTCCTTTAAGTCGCTGCAGAGAATAGAGTTCGCCTCGTCCTCGTCCATTATCTGAGCGTGACCGAGATACCGCTCGCAAAACGGCTTGCTGTATTTTATAATTGTGTTTTTACCGGGGAAATGCGGCAGCTTTTTGGATACGGACGCCATTGCGCGCCGAATACACGCTGGCAGCTTCATATAAGCTCTTACCGCGCGCGTTTCATAGTATTCGTTATATCCTCCGAACATTTCGTCCGACCCCTCGCCCGAAAGAACAACCTTAACCTGCTCTCTTGCAAGCTTTGATAGAAACAGCAGGGGAACTGCCGAAAGATTGGCGTCCGGCTCGTCCGTATGATACTGAACGCGCGGGAGAGCCTCGAAAAATTCTTCCTTTGAAATATAACGGCTGAAATTGTTTATATGGCAGAGCGCGGAAAAGTCAGCCGCCATTTTTGTTTCGTCAAAGCCGGCAACGTCAAAGCCTACCGTAAATGTTTTGTCCGGCTTTGCAACGCTGACAACATAAGAGGAGTCAACGCCGCCCGAAAGGTATGAGCCTACCTCAACATCGGACGTCATCTGATGGTATCTGACCGAATTTTCAAGGGCGTCTGTTATTTCTTTCCTGTGAGCCTCGTATCCGAGATCCTGCTTGTTGTATTCGACCTCAAAATAGCGGTTAATTTCCAGTTCTCCGTTTTCGTAGCTGAACCAATGTCCCGGGCGCAGCTTGAAAACGTTCTTGAAAAATGTTTCGTCGAAAACCGAATACTGAAATACCAGGAACATTTTAAGAGCCGCTCGGTTTACTTCCTTTTTAAAGCCCGGATGAGCGAGCATCGATTTAATTTCCGAGGAAAACATAAATTCGCCGTCCGCGCGGTAATAATAGAACGGCTTTATTCCGAATGGGTCGCGCGCTCCGACAAGCCTGTGTGTTTTTCTGTCGTAAATAACAAATGCGAACATTCCGCGCAGACGAGGAAACAGCTCCGCGCCGTATTCCTCATAGCCGTGAAGTATAGCCTCGGTGTCGGCATTGGTTTTGAAAATATGCCCCTTAGCCTCAAGCTCAGCGCGAAGCTCTTTGTGATTATATATTTCGCCGTTAAATACAATAACAAGATTTCCGTCCTCGTTAAATATCGGCTGGTCTCCGCCTGCAAGGTCAACGATAGCGAGCCGCCTGAAGCCGAGGGCGGCGTAATCGTCGGTAAAATATCCGTCGCTGTCGGGTCCGCGGTGAATAATCATATCAGCCATTTTTTTAACGATTTCCTGCTTTTTATCCGCCGCCGTGCAGTCGGCAAATCCGGTAAATCCACACATTTTCTATTCATTCCTCCAATAACCTGCGGCATAGTCCCTGTAATAGCGGAGCTGCCGCTTCAAAAGGTAGAGCTTCCGCTTTAAATTGCGGTCGCGGCTGTAATGCAGAGGGTCAGCGTGACCCTTCCTCCATTGCCGCAGAGCGTCGGCTTTAAATCCGCTGTCTTTAACATACTTCTTTATTATTCCCCGCGGAACAAACGAAAGCATAGCGGTATCGGTCAAAAGTCCGTAATCCGGAACAGCATTATTAAAGCAGTCCTCAGCTAATATTTTAACCGGATTGCAGCCGAGAGAGCAGATGTAATAGCTGCACCGTCCCTGCCGTGCATTTATTTCAAGAACCTTGAACCTGCCGTCGCGTTCGTCATATTTCAGGTCAAACTCGGCAAATCCGCAGTAGCCTATATCCTCCAGGAATTTCTTGATATCGGCGGCTATGCTTTCTGTGCCGCCGAACGGATTTCTCCCGTTTATCAAAACGGCGGCATTTCCGACCATCGCGCGCGTATGCTCCTGAAGTCCTATCTGAGCAAACGAAAGCATTTTCAGCCTTCCGTTCCGGTCGCAATAGGCAACCGCGTCGAAAAGACGGCTGTCGTCTCCGGGAATGTAGTCCTGAAGAATAAGCCTGTCCCGATATCCTCCGTCGGTTATCAGCCTGACGGTATTTTCAAGCTCCTGCTGAGAATATATTTTGTATATTTTATTTTTTCCCTCGAATGACAGATGATTATACTCAATAACATTGCTCGGCTTAACTATCATCGGAAAGCTGAAATCAGACGGAACCTCAGAAACGGCGGAGCAGTCGTAATACTCGGTTCGCGGTAAATTCAGAATACTGTCCGCATAGGTTTTGTAAAAGCTTTCCTTATACATAAATGTATTGATGATTTTAATATCGGGATAATTGAAAACATAGCCCATTTCTCGTAGCCGTTCGGCATTCTTGGCGATAAAACCGGCATATGTTTCGTTTGAGGAAATCAAAAGCGTTTTTTTATCCGGTATTTTCAGCTTATAAACCGCGTCTAAAAATCCGTTTTCATCCCATATGTTTTCATCGTATTTAATTGTAAGTATATCCGAAAACGCGGTAAAGGGGAGAGGGGATTTTCCGAGCAGACGGGCGCGCTGGCCGGTAAGCTCATGATAACAGCGCGCCATATAATAGGCGTTCGCATCGGTTCCGGCTATCAGTATTTCAAAATCCATTTACAGATAGTATTCCTTTCCATCGTATATCCTCGGCACCCGTGACGATATTCCGGTAAGCAGACGGTAAGCGTTTGTTCCGGAACGGTGTGCCGAGACGGAAATCGGTATATTGTTTCCGAATATCTCAACCCGGTCGCCGATTTTTGTATTATCCTGTACCTCAAGCTGAATCATATCCATACATACCTCGCCGATTATCCGGCAGGCGTTATTATTGACATATACGCTTTTTGCGTTTGTCGGAACGCCGTCGTAATATCCGATAGCGGCGGTCGCAACGGTTATATCGCGGTCAGCTGTGAATTTTGCGCCGTAGCCGACAAATTCGCCTTTTTTGACCCGCTTTATGTCAATAATTTCACTATAAAGCGCCATAGCCGTTTTAAGCTTTAATCCGTTTTCAAAAACAGGCTCGTCCGGCATTTGTCCGCGCAGCAGAAGCTTACGCTTGAGCGCGTGCAGACCGGTAGGAGAGGGGACACTCTGCGCGAATCCGTACATACATATGCCGAGCCTTGTTCCGTTTACAAAATCGGGCTTTTTATGATGCACCAGAGTAAGCGAACGGTCAATATGAACGATAGGAACGGCAGAGAGGTCTATTTTACCGGTAAGTCTTTTAAATTCCGCAAGCTGCTCGCCGTAATGCAAATCGTTAAGACCGCTTGTTGCAAGATGAGTGTAAATTCCTTCAAGGGTTATATTTCCGCTTTTTTCTATAAGCTCAACGCATTTTTTAACCTCATCGGGATTTTTAAAACCGAGACGGTTCATTCCGGTATCAAGCTTTATATGAACTTTCGTTCCTGCCGGAGCGATTTCGAGCAGCTGTTCGAGATAATCAGTCCTGTGAACGGTAAGCGTTACTCCGTTCTCAAATGCAGTTAAAGAAAATTCCGGTGCGACAGGCTCAAGGCAAAGTATCGGAATATCGTATTCATATTCTCTTATGCGGATTGCTTCTTCAAGGGTAGCTGCGGCAAAATAATTTATACCGCCCGCCGCAAGCGCCTTGACCGACTGCATACCGTGACCGTAAGCATTGCCCTTTACAACTCCGAAGTAGTACTTAAAGTCGGGGTATTGCTCCCGTATTTGCCTGACATTGCTTTCAAGCGCTTCGGAATTTATCACGGCATAGGTTTTTCTGAACATAAATTACCTCCGGTTATTCCTGTTGGCAAGACTTATCAGGCGCAGCAGCTGGAGAAGTGCGGTTATAACCGCCGCAACATAGGTAAGCGCGGCAGCGGTAAGAACTGATTTAACGCCTTTGAGCTGCGATGGGTCTGCAAGCAGCTGTCCGTCCCGTACTGTTGCAACAGCGCGGCGCGAAGCGTTGAACTCAACCGGGAGCGTTATAAGCTGGAAAAGCAGAACCGCGCAAAAAAGAATAATTCCGAAGTTTATTAAAAAGGCGCTGCTGAAAATTATTCCGAGCAATACAAGCGGCATTGAGAGCTGAGAGCCGATATTGCAAACCGGAATTATTGCCGCTCTGAGCTTTATCGGAGTGTACCCGGTCGCATACTGAACCGCGTGACCGGCTTCGTGAGCCGCAACCCCGACCGCCGCGACAGAACAGCTTGAATAAACCGAATCCGAAAGTCGGATAACATTTGAACGCGGGTCGTAGTGGTCTGTAAGCTCGCCCGCAACCCGCTCAACCGCAACTCCGGTAACACCGTGAAACTTCAAAACAGCCATTGCGGCGTCCGCTCCCGTCATATTGCAGGAAACGCGCGACCAGCGCGAAAATGCGCTCTTAACTCCGATTTGAGCCGCAAGAGAAATAATAAGCGCGGGTATAACGAATATTAAATAGCCGTAATAATCTGCATACCAGTACATAAAATACCTCCGAATAATTTATACGTTAAAGCGGAACAGTACTATATCGCCGTCGCGCATAACATAGTCCTTGCCCTCGCTGCGGACAAGACCTTTTTCCTTTGCCGCGGTCATACTTCCTCCGCAAGCCATAAATTCGTCAAATCCGATAACCTCGGCGCGGATAAAGCCGCGTTCAAAGTCGCTGTGAATTTTTCCGGCTGCCTGGGGAGCGCGCGTACCCTCTGTTATGGTCCAGGCTCTTACCTCCGGCTTTCCTGCGGTCAAATAGGAAATCAGCCCTAACAGGTGATAGCATTTCTGAATCATTCTGTCGAGACCTGAGCGCTCAAGTCCGAGTTCTTCGAGGAACATCGCTTTTTCCTCATCGTCAAGACCGGAAATTTCAGCCTCAAGCGCCGCGCATACCGGAAGAATTTCTGCCTTTTCGCGCTCGGCAATCTCCTTAACGGTGTTATAATTCCTGTTCTGTTCAATCCCGGATGTAAAATCATCCTCGCTCATATTGCAGGCGTATATAACCGGCTTTCCGGAAAGCAGAGGCATATCGTTTAATACGGCTGTTTCGGCGTCGTCGGTTATTTCAACCGAACGTGCCGGCTGTCCGTTTTCAAGGTGTGCCATAAGCCGCTTTAAAAAGTCAACCTCTCGCTGCATTCCCTTATCGCCCTTCAAAGCCTTCAGCGAGCGGTCAAGCCTGCGCTGAACAAGCTCTAAATCGGAAAGAATAAGCTCAAGATTTATAGTTTCGATATCGCGTGCCGGGTCAACCGAGCCTTCAACGTGGATAACGTCCGTTCCCTCAAAGCAGCGCACAACATGAACTATCGCGTCAACCTCTCTGATATTGGAAAGGAACTTGTTTCCGAGACCTTCGCCCTTTGACGCGCCCTTTACAAGACCGGCTATATCGACAAATTCAATAACCGCAGGCGTGAATTTATCGGGGTGGTATATTTCCGCCAGCTTTTCAAGTCTTTCATCCGGAACGCTTACCATACCGACATTCGGCTCGATTGTGCAGAAAGGATAATTCGCCGACTGCGCTCCGGCGTTTGTAATAGCGTTAAAAAGCGTTGATTTGCCGACGTTCGGCAGTCCTACCATTCCTAATTTCATTTATTCCCATATCTCCTTATTTTATTAGTGTTTGGGGCGTTTTTATTTGCCCAACTACACCATTTCTACACCATTTTGCAGAAATGAATAGTTTTCAAATTGATGAACGGCGTTTACAAAAGAATCCTCGGTCACATGCACATATCTGTCCATAGTCATTTGAAGACTTGAATGCCCCAAAAGCCTTTGTAAAACCTTTGGCTGCATACCGCTTTCTATCGCCCGTGTTGCGTATGTATGGCGTAAAGCGTGCATACAAAAGCGTTTAATGCCTGCCTCGTCGCACAATTTGTATAGATGTGTGTCATATGAGCTGTTTTTTGCAGGTTCGCCCGTTCTCCAATTTATAAATACAAGGTCTTTCATTTCAAGAAAAGATTTCGCCCCGGTATGCCTGTCAATAAACTCCAATGTCTGCGAAAGCGTTTCGGAGGTCTTGCGAGTTTTTGCGGTCTTGTAAATATCCTTTAGAATTTCGTAAGCTTTATCGGTTAACGGAATAGTGCGGTAGCTTTGCGGTGTTTTCGGCGGTCCTGCTCTCCAACAGCCTTGACCGTGCCTGTATTCTAAAGTTTTATTAACGGTTAAAGTCCGCTTTTTCCAATTGATAGCGTCCCATGTCAGACCGATCAATTCGCCCGTGCGAAGTCCCGTTTCGAGAATAAGCGAATATTGCGCATAATTGTGAGAGCATTTTGCGGCTTCTAAAAATTGCCGCTGTTCGCTTACTGTAAGATATTTAATATCGTTTACTTCACGTACAGGTTTGGTGTACCTTACGCCGTTCATAGGGTGCTTTTCAATTATATCGTTCATCAATGCGGATTTAAGCATAGTTCCCATACAAATATAGGTTTGCCTTATTGTCGAGCCTGCGTAATCGCTGTCCATTTTGTTTAATACCAATTTGCAGTGCATAGGCTTAACATCGGCTAAAAGCATTTTGCCGATAACGGGCTGTATATTGAATTTATACCGTTCACGATAATTCCTTACGGTATTTGGGGCTAAATCACCCACAATATTATTTATCCAATATTCAAACCATTCATCAACCGTCATACTTGACGGGGCAAAAATATTGCCGTGCTTATCTGCATATTTTGAGTCCTCTAACCAGTTGCGAGCTTCCGGAAGAAGCGAAAAACATTTTTCGTGTCTTTTACCTGTTCTGTCAACAAATCTTGCGGTATATAATCCGTCCTTTCTTTGGCAAATACCTTTTCCTAATTCTTTTCCTTTAAGGTTTTTACCCATTTTAAAACTCCTTTCTCCAAACGAGAAAAAGAGCCAATGCAACTATTATATTATAATGCATCGGCCCTGTTTTTTCAATATAAAACATATAAAATTAATATGACCGTATTAAATTGTTAATTTATTGCTGATGAATTGCTCAAATTCCTTGCGTTTAACAAGCTTTTTTGTTCCGACATATAGCACAAACGGACAATTCGGACTCCGCAGCATACGGTCAATGCGGTTAATACCTATATTGCTGTATTCTGCGGCTTCTTTTACTGTCATTGTAAGCCTTAAATTAAGCGGTATACCTACATTGCTTTGTTGCATTCAAACACACTCCTTTCCGTCAATCTTCAAAATAATATGCCTGGAAAACCGTACCGTCGTATAAGATAAATCTGCCTGCGGTATCTTTGGGTATTTGTTCTGCCGCGGCGGTACTGTCGAGTATAATCTGCGACAGTATGTTATCGGCTCTGCCGCAAATGCGGCAATCAATATTGTTTCGTATCTGCCCCGAAAGAACGGCGGCGTCAGGTCTTTGCGTTGCGAGTATCAGATGAATACCGAAAGCTCGCCCCTGTCGGGCTATTACAGATAGCTTACTTTCTATTAAGCTTACCCGCTCTTTCTGTTCTTTTGTAAGTCCGGTTTTATCGAGTACCTCGGCAATTTCATCACAGGCAAATATGCAGCGTTTCAGTTCTTTTCCTGTTTCTCGGCAGTATTCGTCTATGTTTCGGCAATTACTTTCACGCAGTAAGACTTTTCGCCGCTGCAATTCATCTGCAAGCCCGGTCAGCAGCGTTATAAGCTCATTTTCATCAAAACACATTTTGCAGTTATCCTGCCAGGCGAAGGGAAAATCCACTCCGCCCTTAAAATCCGCTATGCTGACTGACATATTTTTCTTTAATGCCTGCATAAGCAATAGCTTTAACAGAACGCTTTTACCGCTGCCTGTCGAGCCGCCGAGTAAAATGTGCGGTATTTTTTTCAGATCCACCGTGACCGTTCCCAAAAGGCTTTTACCGAGCACGAGCACGGAATTACTGCCTGCAAGATAATTGTCGTTCCACACCATACGCTTTAAAAGGGAATTATTCGCCTGAACTGTGTAAAGCATAATTTCCTGTTTATCGCTTCCCTCTTTCAGATTTACTATATTCAAATTAAGCGCAGCCTCTATTTTTTGCCGTTTGTCTTCCCATTCTTTAAGCGGTATACCTACACCGTAAAACCGATATACGGTTACCGAATTGTCTTTTTCGTCCGTTTCCTTTGAAATAAGCATAGGTATTTCTCCGGCGCTGTTTGTAAACCCGATTCGTTTTAACCCGTTTGAAACGGTTTCGCTGCCGGCAGGAGTTCCGAGCAGTATAAGCACGGCAGGTGCGACGGCAATAATCATTAGGGGAAAGAAAAGCTTTAGCAAAGCGATAAATGCAGGGGAGATAAAGTCCGTCTTTTCAATATCAAAGTAACTTTTGCAGAAAATCCAAAATATTATAACAGCGGCATAAACCGCCAAAATAATATATCTCCCCGATTTATTTTCTCTTACAAAATTATATCCGTTTTTAATACGAAGCAATAAATACCGCTTTTGCGTCTGCCTTTTCAGTCGTTCCGTATCATTATCAGTCATAGAAACCCTCCTCACTTGAAATAAATTTCTTCTGTTTGCCCGCTGGCTTTATAAAAGAAAACGCGGTGAATACGGCGTATAAACGCTTTCCATGTTTCGGGGTGATTGTGTTTGACATCAATATACTGCTCGTTTAAGGGCAGGTTAGAGGTTATATACACCTTTGTATAACACGCTGTGCGGTCGGAATACCGTGCCGGTAGTGTAAGCGGATATATGTCAAGAAAATTAAGCATTGTTTCTATGGGTATTTGAGAATTAAATTCTTCAAAAACCAATATATCCTGCCCGTGGTACGAATCAAACCGCACACCGTTTTTCCCGTTGTAATCGGTAATTCTGCATATTTCGCTTGCAGGGTGCTTTTTATATATGCCGCTTGTTTTTCCCGTACCCGACGCTCCGAACAGATATGTAACGGTAAGCTCTCTGTTTTCGGAACGGTAGCGCTCCGAAAGATATGCCTCGCGCAAAATATCTATATCCTTTAGCTTAAAGGCAAAAGAGGGTGTTTCGTCTATTATTTCTGTCGTTGATAAACCGTCCTTTACATTGCAAAGCAGCTTATACATTTTCGGGTCGCGCTCCTCACATTCATTCGGTATATTTCCGAATTCGTAAAAGCTGCCCTTGTGTGATGTTTCGCTCTTTTTACCGTCCGCCCATTTGCCCTCCTTGCGTATATAGTCGCGGTTTTCCTTTGCGCTGCCGAATGCTTTTTCTATGTGTGCGGTGGGAAAACGGTTTTTAACTGTTGAAAAGCGGATAGGGGATTTAGAGTAAATGAAAATATGGGTATGAAATGTTCCTGTTGTTGCCGTTTCGTCCGCCAAACAGTAATAATCCGGACAAAACAGATTTAAAATTTTGCGAATACCGTCACGGTCAAGCCCGCAGTCCTGCGGATTATTGATTGTCAGCGTCCATTTGCGTGATTGCGGATTAGAAGCCATATGAAAATCCTCCTTTCATTGCTACTGCTACTTATGCTTCCATAAGGGTAATACTTGCCCTTATGGAAGTGCGGCGCTGCGCTGCCGCCGGGGAATATTTTTACTAAGGCAAAAATATTCTGTTCCCCTGTCGGCATTACAGCGCCGCACGGCATTATGGCTTTTTATTAACCAATGAAATACCTGTAGCCTTTGCGCTGATTTGTGTTTTTCCCTGGCTTTCGTATGCCGACACTTCAAGTCCGCTGAATTCAACCTCCGCATAACCGTCCGGCTTTTCCATAAGCTGTTTCCCGTCAATTTTCACGCCGAGCTTTTCAAGGCTTAAATCCGGTAAAGCGACAATATATCGGTATCCGGTAACGGTTTCCGTGCGGTGTCCGTCCTTATACTCATATGTCGGGACAATATCCACCAACAGCTTTTTTGCGCCGAGAGACGCAGGATCAATTTTCAAATCACGAATGTTTAACATTTTTTGTTTCTCCTTTTTAATTTTATTCAAGTTTGGCGCGCACCTTTAACCTGATTGCATTGTAACAGATTTAACAGGTGCGTTTTGCTTCCCCGGCGAAACAAAAAAAGACCGCCCTGCAAAAAAGCAGGACGGCACACAAATTTTACTCGTCTATGGGGCTTCCCAACAGAGGCAATCCCTCGTCATAAAGGAAGCTGTTTGCTTGATCGATGTTCATTTTCTCGGCTATTATTTTATCCCAACATTTCAAATAGGGGAATGCGAGACTGAACAATTCTTTTGTTTCTTTTGAATCTAACCCTAAAGCCACACAAACGCTCATAACAATGCGATCTGTAGGCTGATATGTACTGCCTTTATCGTTGCTGTTACGGCATATACGGCTTACGGTAGTTCTTGTTAACATACTCTTTCTGATTAAATCAGCTTGTGTCATTTTCTTGATTTTCAGATACTTTTTAACGGAATCTGAAAAACTGTTTACTTCTTTGTTATAGTTGTTGTTTTGCGGGTTAATTGTCAATAAGACAACCCCGATTTTCGGTTAACCGATTATTCTGCACTCGGAGGCGGAGACAAGTTTAAAATATGCCCAAATGCTATGGATACAAAAATACAGTGTATTAACCATGGCACCACCTCCTTCTTAAAAAGGGCGAAAAGTTTATAGGTTGACTTTCCGCCTCCGGGAGCAAAAACAACAAGTTTTCTTTTGGTAGTGAAAAGAGTACAACAATAATGCTGTACTCTTCCACCTTTTTCTCTTATGGACTCACGTATGAGTTTTAACCGTCAGGGCAGACTGCCCCTATACACGGGTTGTAAATGGTCATTTGATATTGCCGTCAGTCCCGATCACGCTAAAGCATGTCCGACAGCAAGACAGGCGGGGTTTTCCTTGTTCTGCGGGTTGTGCGGAACGATGGATTTCGCCTGGGCCTGTCTCGGCTACTTTCCATTACTAGGCACTAAAAAACATAAACGGACTCATTACTCAAACCAAAATCATTGCGGACACGCCGCATTATTTCACATCAAACCTTGCACCATTAGCCTATAACTCCCGAAGTTCGCACTTTGTCCGTCCTAAAGGCGTCGGGTAGGTCGAAAGCGGTGAGCAAAAAGTGTGGTTCACGGTCTTTTGTTTGCGGTACTAACCCACCGCAAGCAAGAAGCCGTGCAAATTTTAATATTTTTATTTTATTGCCGCATACTTACAATGTCAAGTGAATAATTTGTGAATAAAATTTAAAGCATACTTTTCATATGGAACATTAAATATGTTTACAAGACCTAAATGTTTCATATGAAAAGTATTATATAGTAGTGGGTAAAGGTGTAGAATTAAGATGCCGATTAGAATGTATGTTGACTTTGTGTCTTTGAAATCTCTTGTTCAACTATGTCTTTTAAAAGGTTGCGAACAGTTGAAATATCGAATTGCATTCCGCAATCTATTTTTGAACTAAAACTTGATATCCGTCAACTGTAAGTCTATAATTCGGCAATTCTGAAAAACCCTGTTCCATAGTGAAATAGCCTAATTCACAGTATTTTTTCATAATTATTTGAAACTCTTGCATTGTGGCACTACGATAATTGGGAATATTGATTAAAAAACCATTTAAATAGTTTGTTGCCGCCCATAAATAATTTGGTTTATAATTGTTCTTCCTTAAAAAAGTGATGATTTTATTTTCGAGATTCATATTTGTATTCCTCCGTTTTTATGTTATCATAAGCTACTGTAAATTATTATTTTTTGAATTGTAACTGCTTAAGTATTTTTAGATGATATATTCGTCAAGCAGAAAAACAATGATAATAATAAGAAAAACCGTAATAAAAAGTGAGAATTCAATAATACCCATTTTTAAATATTTTTTTAAATCTTTTGATAATACTCCTCCATTTTCTTTTTTTGCTTTATTTTTAAAAAATAGAACAAAAATACCTGTCCACCAAAACATCGGGAAAATTCCAAAATGAGCAAAAAAGTGCATCAAATTTCCCGAAGAAATTTGATTTTCGTTTTTTTTTGTTTCTTTTGACAATTGATTTCCAGACGGTAGTGTTAATTCTCTGAAATTTGAGATTGAGTCACAAAATTCATATTCTACTATTGAGACATTTTTTAATTCCTTGCTTGAAGCGATTATATTTTGTGTTTTTGAATAATTATCCATAAAACACTTATACATGACTTCTAATGAATTTAATACCTGTTGTCTTTGCAAAGCCACATTTTGACTCATATCATCTAATTTTTTCTTTTTTCTTTTATTAAAGTAAAACGCTAATAATCCGCATGGCAAGGTTATTAAAAATAGCATAGCAATTCCGATATACATTACAATTGTGAATGAATCTGAAAAAAATGCGCCGACAAGCCATAAAAATCCTCCTACAATACCTGCTAATATTGCTATAGCTCCTGGGATCGTCCCTTCATTCAGCTTTTTTGTGGCAATTTCCAAGTTTATTTGATTTTCGGTTGTTTCCTTGTCGGCTGGATAAACCGCCGCAATTTCAAAGTTATCATTATTAAGTATGGAAACGACGGTATAATCTTTTCCTTTGTATTTAAACTCAAACAACAAAAAGGGAATATAAATAATTCTGCTTTCTGTTTTTTCTGTTATCAGAGTATAGCTGACATTTTCCGAATAGTCACCGGGGCAGTTTGATTTAGCACTCCATTGACAAGAAGAAACTTTTTCTTTTAGAAATTGTTTACCCATTCTTTCGAGCCAGGATTTGTCTTTAAAATCTATTTCTATTTCGGTGTTGTTGTATTTAGAAGTATCTTTGTCTCTAACAATTTTTTCGATATCAAGTCTTTTGATATTTTTAATATTTCTAATAATGTCACTAACCTTTGTTTCTGCTTTTAAAAACAATTGTGAGTAAAGATCTTCTGTTGCACCCGCTTTATCGGCAGCACACTTTGCAGTTTTTTCACCGAATTCTTTTGAAATCGAGTATGTACCGCAAGCTTCCGCAGAAAAGAATCCTGTAGCTGGTTTTCGTTCGATTTCAGTTCTGTATTTTGTTACAGCCTCTTTTTCTGTATGGTATCTGCCGTTTGAATAAACTTGTTTGTTTTTATATTCTGTGTACGGAATTTCGTGCTTGTAGCAGGAAACTCCAGCAAATTGACCCGATAAATCCGCCGACATTTCAACAAACGGATAATATTTTTCGGTTATCGTAACATCTGTTATATTTGCAAAAATATCCGGTGTAACATTTTTGCACGAATAAAGATATTCAAGCGATTTTTTAACAGCTTCGTCATGTTCTATATTTTTTTCTATAATATAACAGTTATCCTGTGCTAATTTTAAAAGAGCATCGCTTGCAATTTTATTATCGGGGTTAAAATCCAAAGCTTTTTGGTAATATTCTTTTGCTTTTTCGGTGTCGCCGCTGCTTTCAAACTGTTTTGCTCGTTTTACCATATTTTCAGAATCTTCGGAATGTTCGATTTTAACTTTTCCAGTTATTTCAACAAGCAATTTTTGAAGTTCATCTTTTGAATACTGAACACCGCAACTTTGGCATTCAAAAATATCATCTGTAACTTTTTTTATTTCATTACTGCCACAAACTTCGCATTGCATTTTTTTCATTTTTACGTCCTCATTTCTTGAGTTATACTCTTATAGTTCATTTTTATTTTTGCTTTTCTGATAATATGGAAATATCAATCATATTATGAACTTGCATTTCTCGTTCCTGTCCTCAATCAAAGCAATAAGTTCGCATGCGACCGCTGCTGCAATTTCAGAGTCGTGATTTGCAACCGCCTCGCATAACTGCTGCATTTCAGCGGTGATTTTTTCTTCAATATCTGCTAGACGTATATTGCTCATAGGGTCTGAATACCGCGCCGCTTCGTAAACCATTTTGCACTCTGTCCGAACTTCATCGCTTTTAGCGTGTAAAACAAGGCTTTCGGCTTCGGCGGTGAGGTTTTTAATAAATCCGGTTTGGCGGTTTATTTTTTTATCAACCGACTCAACAAGCTCCGCCGCCGCTTTTGCCTTTATAATTGCAATAGCATTAAAGCCGAGTATTAAAAGGCATGTAACAGCGCCTACCCAGCCGGGCAGATTCGGGATTGCCATAGCCGCTCCGCCGAAGATAAGCGTTAAAACAAGCCCTGTATAGCTTAAAGTGATAAGCGGAAGATTGTAGAAAAGCTTTTTAAGATTTTCAGCCTTAAACGCTATGTAAGCGCAAACAAGCTGACCTATAAAAGCGGCGGTTATAAAAATATATCCTACCCAAAAAGCCCCGCCGAATTTGTTCAGTCCTGCCGCCTCGTTCGGTGTAACAAAGCAAATAATATTAAAGAGCGCAAGCAAAATCGCCCAACAAATTATATAAAGCTTAAAATTTTTATTCATTATCAGCACCTCGCTGCTTAATTTATTTTTATTAAAGCGGTTTTAATTGAAAATACACCAGGTTTGAAATTTACAGTAAATGATTCTTTTCTGCTTTTTATTGTTATGTATATTACTTCGCTTTTCACCATTCCGCGATTAAATGAGATTATATGATCTCCGATAGGAAGTTTTAAATTGGTTATATAATCTAAATTAAGCGATTTATATTTAATTCCGTCCAAAGTTAAAATTGTTTTACCTTCACTGGAAGGTCTTGGTGCTAATCGCTTAATCGTTAAATTTGGTTCAGTTATGGTCTTATCAATAATATCCAATCCCTTAAGGGCATCAGGGTTTTGTGCATCTATATCAAGTATTTTATTATAATAAAATTCGGATTTTGGAATGTCTCCATCGTTGTAAAACTGCTTAGCCCTGATAAGTAAATTTTTAATTTCTTCGGAATGATTAACGTTTACTGTCCCGGAAACATTTACAGTACCTTTTACTTCAACTGTGCCCCCAATCAACATTTTCTTTGCTTCTTCAATAGAGTATTTACACCCGCAGGATTGACATACAAACACACCGCCGTCCTTTATTAAATCTTTGCTGCCGCACATTTCACAAGTTAATTGTTTCATTTGTTATTAACTCCATTACAAAATACTTTTAAGTAATTCTGCTTTCATATTGTTAAATTCTTCATCGGTTATAAGTCCGGCGTTTTTCATAACCGTAAGCTTTTCAACCTTTGCTTTAAATGCCGCCATATCGTCCGTTTGAGCGGAGGGCTGTTCTGCCTGCGCGGCATTCACAGCTCCGTTTACGGCATTTCCTACAACCGAGCCTACCGCGCCGCCAACGCCTGCCATAGTGCCGAGTCCCACGCCCATATTGGTGAACTGCCCGACCGCTTCGTTTTGTGCCACCTGTTCGGCAACATCAAAGCCGCGCTCTTGGGCATAGGTATAGCCCTCCTGCGCGCGCTTTGCAGCCTGTGCCTTTGAGTCTATAACAGTTTTCTGCGCCTCGGTTTCTGCGTTTATAATTTCGGTCTGTTGGCGGAGCTTTGCCTCGGCTATATCGGCATATTGGCGGAAATGCAGCTCCTTGAATTTTTCATACTGTCTGTCGCCGTCCGGCTTTACAACCGTAGTTACGAAAAATCTTTCAAGGCTTATGCCGTAATCCGCAAAATCGGGAACCAGCAGCTTTTTAATGCTGTCTGAAAACGAGGTGAGATTTTCGTCAATCTCAAAAATATTTATCGCATTGGTTTTCATAACCTGCGCTATGTAGGTTTTAACCCTTGTCATTAAAAAGGCACGGAAAAAGCCGACTAATTTTTGCTGACCTAAAAAATTTTCCGTTCCCACAAGCTTTAAAAGCAGCATCCGGCTGTTATCGGTTCTAAGGCTCATTTCGCCGCTTGCGCCTATCGAAATAGGGAAGCCGTAGGTCGGCTCTAAAAACTGCACCTTTGAGTCAGTGCCCCATTTAATTGACATTTGCTCGGTTTTATTTATAAAATAAACCTCGCAGTGAAAGGGCGTTTTATCGCCCGTTGCACGGTTAAGAGCTTTACCTATAAGCGGGATATTCTGTGTTTCAAGCGTATAGCGCCCCGGTCCGAACAAATCGAGCGCCTGACCGTTCATAAAGAATATTGCTTCCTGGCTTTCGTGAACAATTAACTGCGTTAAGCTGTTAAAATCCTCGCACGGGTGTTTCCATATAAATGTGGAATTATCGCCCTCGTATTTAATTACCTCGGCTATACTTGCCATTAACGGTCATCCTCCTTAACCTCTAAATTATCCACGGCAAATTCCAGGCACATCTGAATAATCTCATTTCTTGTGCGCCCGGTACGCTCTGCAATTTTATCCAATTTCTCAACCAATTCATTAGTAAGTCGTGATGATACAACCATAGTCTCGCCCCTGTATTTTTTTGAAGTGATTATAAGCTTTTTATCCATACTTATTCGCCTTTCTATTTACTATTATACTACAAATGTATTTTATTTGTCAATATGCAAATATACATTTGTAATTAGTTTTGTCCTTGGATTTTATTATATCCCCTATATTATAAACTACATTTGTAAAAATTACAATAGTAGTTAGAGCATTATTAAATTAAAAACACTTTATTTTCTGCAAAATAAACCAAAGATACATATATAAAAAGAAATCCCGTCCTATTCGTGAGGCGGGATTATTTATTGCATAGGCTCTTTTTTCGTTTTTAACATAAACCTTACTTCACCATTTACTACACCATTTTGGTGTGGACTTGCATAGAGAAGTATAAAGATATATTAAAGTGATTTTTTTCAAACCCGCGGTACTATCGGGTTTTATGAGATTTTGAGGAGTTATAGGGACATATAAAACTCGGTTCGGCAATTACCATTCCTAATTTCATTTATTCCCATATCTCCTTATTTTATTAGTGTTTCAATATTATTCCTATTATAGCGCATATCTCCCGCATTTTCAATAACCAAACCTTTAAATTTGACTGTAAGTCTGCTTTTTCCCGTTTCAGGAAAAAAATACTTGATTTTTGGAAAAATACGTGTTATACTATCTTACGAAGTTTTTTAGAAAGGTGAGTGGGGCAACCCGCTCACTTTTATTATGGAGGTGCCTTTATGGCAAGTATTGCCGACCGCGTAACCCGGCTTGTGCGCGAGGCCGTCGAACAGCAGGGTGTTTCGCTGTGGGACGTAAGGTTTGTCAAAGAGGGAGCGTCACATTATCTGAGGATATATATTGACCGTCCCGATGGAGTTTCGATTGACGACTGCACGAATGTGTCCCACGCTGTTGATCCATTGCTTGACGAGGCGGATATTATCGACTGCTCCTATTATCTTGAGGTTTGCTCTCCGGGACTTTCCCGCGAGCTTACGAGAGACGAGCATTTTGTTGAAATGATATCACGCAATGTCAGGATTCGGCTGTATTCGCCGCTTGACGGGAAAAAGGAAATTGAGGGTACGCTGAAGGCTTTTGAAAACGGCAGGGTGACGCTCGGAACGGGCGAGGGCGAGTTAACGGTTTCCCGCTCGGATATTGCAAAGGCGTCGCTTGCGGAATAGCTTTGGAGGTAAAAAGGAAAATGGCAAGAGCAAAAAAAATAACTGCAAAAGAAAAAAAGGATAATAAGGAGTTTTTTGAAGCGCTCAGACTTATGGCAGCAGAACGCGAAATACCTGAGCAGTTTATAGCAAACAAAATTGCCGACGCAATCGTTGTTGCAGCGCGTAAGGATTACGGCGGCGGGGAAAATATTTCCTGCACTATTGATATTGAGAATGAAATTTTCAGTATAACGGTCAGAAAAAAGGTCGTTGAGGAGGTTGAGGATCCAAACACCGAAATTTCGAGAGAAGAAGCGGCGGCAGTCGATCCAAAAAATCTCGATGCCGAGTATGTTGACATCAAGCTTGACCCCAAGAAATTCGGCCGCGTTGTTGCTCAGAATTCAAAAAACAACTTCCGTCAGGGAGTACGCGAGGCAGAACGCGGACAGGTTTTGGCCGAGTTCCAAAGCAGAAACCGCGAGCTTGTTACGGCTTTGGTTGAGCGTATCGACCCCAAGACCGGAAACGCTATTCTGACGATAGGACACAGCGAGGCAACCCTCCCCAAAATCGAACAGGTTCCGGGCGAGGAGCTGCACGAGGGCGATCATATAAAGGTATATGTTGTTGACGTTAAGGAAACCGATCGCGGACCGCGCATAATGCTTTCAAGAACGCACCCCGGTCTTGTTAAAAGACTGTTTGAGGCAGAGGTTCCCGAAATATTTGACGGAACGGTTGAAATCAAAGCAATTTCGCGTCAGGCTGGCTCACGCACCAAGATGGCGGTTTGGTCTGCCGACCCTGAGGTTGACGCGTCCGGAGCATGTATAGGTCCGAGAGGAGCGCGCGTTAATAAGATAGTAGAAGAACTTGCAGGAGAAAAAATCGATATAGTAAAATACAGCGATGATCCGGCAGAATACATTGCGGCTGCGATTTCTCCGGCAAAGGCGGTTGAGGTTGTCATCGAAAGCGAGGATCCGCGTGTATGCAGAGTAAGCGTTCCGGAATCACAGCTGTCTCTTGCAATAGGAAATAAGGGACAAAACGTTCGCCTTGCCGCAAAGCTTACCGGATGGAAGATAGATATTCACCCCGAAAGCGGATATTTCGGCGAATAAGCCTTCCGGAGCAATAGGAGGGTAAAGCAATGGCAATAAAAAAAATTCCCATGCGGATGTGCGTTGCCTGCCGGGAAATGAAGCCTAAGGCGGAGCTTGTGAGAATAGTAAGAACGCCGGAGGGAGATATAGTTCCGGATTTCACCGGGAAACGCAACGGCAGGGGAGCGTATATTTGCCGCTGCGCGCAGTGTATAGAAAAGGCGCGTAAAAGCAACGCTCTCGGCAGAGCCTTTTCCCAGCAGATAGCTTCCGAGACTTACGACAGACTGTTGCAGGAGTTGGGATTGCTTGAAAAGTGATAAGGTGCTCTCCCTGTTGGGCTTTGCCGCAAAGGCAGGTAAGCTTTCGTGCGGTTCCTTTGCCGCAACAGGCTCAATCCGGAAAGGAAAAGCCAGGGCTGCCGTGATAAGCGGCGATATTTCGGAAAAGAGCCGTAAGGAAATCTGCTTTTATGCGGCGCAGAAAAATATTCCCGTTATTATATTGCGGGATTTTGATATACAAGCCGTCTCTTCCGCAGTCGGCAGGAAATGCGGAATTCTCTCGGTCAACGACAGTTCTTTTGCCGGAGCTGTGATTGCGGCCGTTCAAACAGGAGGAAATGCGAATGAATAATAAATATAAGCTTAGCGAGCTTGCAAAGGATTTCGGTATGCCGTCAAAGGAAATATCGGCGCTTTTGCTGGAGCTTACCGGAAAAGAGAAAAAGTCCGGAGCCGCGCTTGAACCGGCTGAAACGGGACTTATTTTCGAGGCTCTGACAAGCAAAAATTCCGTTAAGAGCTTTGATGAATATTTTGCTACCGGTGCCGCCGTCAGAGAGGAAGAGGCGGCAAAACGCAAAAGCGAGAAGGATAAAAAGCTTGCGGAGCAAATGGCAATATTAGAGCAGCTTAAAGCAGCGGCGGCTGCCGAGGAGGCAAAGAAAGCTCCGGCTGAGGAGAAAAAGACCGCTCAGCAGACTAAGCCTGCCGCAGCCAAAAAAGAGGATAACGCAGAAAAGGCTCAGTCTAAGAAAACGCCGGAAAAAAAGGTTTCGGAAAAGACCGAGGAGCCTGCGAAGAGCAAGCCTGCCACTAAAAAGACTGACAGCGCAAAGAAACAGGAGCCTGCCAAGAAACCCGAAAAAGAGGTATACACAGGACCGCTTGTTGCTCCGCCCAAAAAGGAAAAGAAACCGGGCGCCGCACCTAACAGAGGTCCTGCTCAGCTCAAGCATATAGACACAAGGACTTCAAACGTTAATATTGATAAATATAACGAAAAGTATGAGCGTATTGCGCCTGCCAACACAATGCGCGATAATTTCACACGCAAGCAGAAGATAAAGCAGCGTTCGCAGGATTATCGCCGTCCTCAGGGAGCAAAGCGCGAGACCGAGGCGGATAAGCTGCGCAGGCTTCAGCTTGAGCGCATAAAAAAGACCCCGATAACCGTTACCGTCGGCGATGAAATAACCGTCGGAGAGCTTGCTGCGGCTATGAAGAAAACCGCCGCCGAGGTTATTAAGGTTCTTATGAAGCTCGGTATGATGGCGAACGTTAATCAGGTAATAGATTACGATACCGCCGAAATAGTCGTAACCGAAATGGGCGCTAAAATCGAGCATGCGGTTGTTGTTACGATTGAGGATAAAATTATGGACGCAACCGAGGACACCGAGGAAAACCTCAAGCCGCGCAGTCCTGTCGTTGTCGTTATGGGACACGTTGACCACGGTAAAACCTCGCTGCTTGACGCTATACGCCATACTGCGGTAACCAACACCGAGGCAGGCGGAATAACTCAGCATATCGGCGCATATAGGGTAAATGCGGCGGGTCAGGATATTACTTTCCTTGACACTCCGGGACATGCGGCGTTTACGGCAATGCGTCAGCGCGGAGCTATGGCGACCGATATAGCTGTTCTCGTTGTCGCTGCGGACGACGGTATTATGCCGCAGACCATTGAGGCTATTAACCACGCCAAAGCGGCGAATGTTCAGATAATCGTTGCGATTAACAAGATGGATAAGCCTGAGGCAAATCCCGACAGGATTATGCAGCAGCTGACCGAGCATTCTCTCGTTCCGGAAGAATGGGGCGGTGATATAATCTGCGTTCCGGTATCTGCAAAGACCGGAAAGGGTATTGATAAGCTCCTTGAAAACATTCTTCTGGTCGCCGATATGATGGAGCTTAAAGCCAATCCGGACCGCCGCGCAAAGGGCGTTGTAATTGAGGCTCGCCTCGATAAGGGACGCGGTCCTGTCGCAACCCTCCTTGTTCAGAACGGAACGCTCAATTCCGGTGATATAATCGTTGCAGGAACCTCAGTCGGCCGTGTCCGCGTTATGACTGATGAAAACGGCAAGGCGGTAAAGCACGCCGGACCGTCTGTTCCTGTTGAAATTACAGGACTTGCCGAAACTCCGAGCGCGGGAGATGATTTTGACGCTGTTTCGGATGAACGCCTTGCAAGAGAGCTTGTTGAACAGAGAAAACAGAAGATTAAGGACGACGCTTTCAAGGCGCATCAGCAGGTTACGCTTGATAATCTGTTTACCCGTCTTGATGCCGGAGAGCTTAAAGAGCTTAATATAATTGTTAAAGCTGATGTTCAGGGAAGTGTCGAGGCAGTCAGGGAAAGCCTTGTTAAGCTTTCAAATGATGAAGTCAGGGTTAATGTTGTTCACGGTGCCGTCGGCGCTATAAACGAATCGGACGTTATGCTCGCTCAGGCTTCGGGAGCTATTATAGTCGGATTTAACGTTCGCCCCGATGCAGTTGCAAAAGCGGCTGCCGAGCGCGACGGCGTTGATATGCGTATGTACCGCGTTATATATGACTGTATCGAAGAAATTGAGTCGGCTATGAAGGGTATGCTTGCTCCCAAGTACCGTGAAAATCAGCTCGGCACCGCAGAGGTTCGCAATACCTACAAGATTTCAAACGTCGGAACTATTGCCGGATGTTATATAACAAACGGCAAGGTCACGCGCCAATGCAAAATTCGCCTTGTAAGAGACGGTATAGTTATATGCGAGGATGAAATTGCTTCTCTGCGTCGTTTCAAGGATGACGTTAAGGAAGTAGCTCAGGGCTATGAATGCGGTATCGGACTTGCAAAGTTCTCCGACATCAAGGACGGCGATATTTTCGAGGCGTTCGTTATTGAGGAGTATCGGGACTGATGGCAGGTTATAAAATAAACCGCGTAACGTCGGATATACGCATGGCACTTTCGGAGCTGCTGAGAACGGTTAAGGATCCGCGCGTCAGTCAAATGCTGAGTATCGTAAAATTGGACGTATCGGGAGATATGTCCTATGCTACGGTTTATGTCAGCGCAATAGAGGGCAAGGAAAAAACCGAAGAGTCCGTTAAGGCGCTTAATAAAAGCGCCTCCGGATATCTGCGCCGCGCCTTAGGCAGCTCGCTGCATTTGAGAAAGGTGCCGCAGCTGCGCTTTGTTGCTGATAATTCGATAGAAAAAAGCGCGGAAATCTCCAGAATTATCGATTCATTCGAGCAGGATTGACGGGGAAGCCTATTCTCTTCTGAAAGGATCGTTTGTATTTATGAAAAAACAGGATAATGGCTGCCGTATGCTTACTCTCAGACAAACGGCACGTTTTCTGAAAAAAAACGATAATTATATAATATTGACTCACGCTTCGCCTGACGGAGACACTCTCGGCAGCGCTTATGCTCTGTATTACGGTTTAAAGGAATGCGGAAAGATAGCCAGCGTTATATGCCCGGACGTAATTCCGGCGAAATATGGGTATTTTGTAAGCGAAACCGATCACGTTTGCGACGACGGAAATGCGGTTATTATCGCGGTTGATGTTGCCGATAAACGCTTGCTCGGCAGTCTTTGCGAGAATTTCGGCGACCGCGTTACGCTAAATATCGATCATCACGTTTCAAATACGCGTTATGCGAAAAATCTTTATCTTGACGCAGATGCCGCAGCAACGGCGGAATCTATTTTTGAACTGCTGACATTGATGAAGGTTAATATTAACGATACGACTGCTCAGGCTCTTTATACCGGACTTTCAACCGATACCGGCTGCTTTAAATACGGCAATGTTACCGCTAAAACTCACCTTATTGCGGCTCAGCTTTATGAATACAGGCTGAATGCCGCCGATATAAACAGGGTTATGTTTGATACGAAGTCGCGGCGTTTGCTTGAGCTTGAGCGTATGGTTCTCGATACGGCGGAATATCATTTTGATAACCGCTGTATTATGCTTACCGTTACTGCGGAAATGCAGAAGAAAACCGGTTGCTCCGGCTCTGAATTAGAGGGAATAGCGGTTATTTCGCGCAGCATTGAGGGAGTTATTGCCGGTATAACGATTAAGCAGACTGACGATGCCGAATATAAGGTATCCCTGCGCACTTATCCGCCGCTTTCAGCTGCCGAGATATGCAAAAAGCTCGGCGGCGGCGGTCATAATGCCGCTGCCGGGGCAACCCTTACCGGACTTATTGACGATGTTAAGAGACAGATTTTGCAGGCGGTTGAGGAAAACCTAAACGGAGGAAATCAATGAGGGGGCTCCTGTTGCTTGATAAGCCCGAGGGGATAACCTCATACGGCGCCGTAGCGAGGATAAAGAGAATAAGCGGTGAAAAGCGCGTCGGTCATACCGGAACTCTTGACCCGCTGGCTACCGGCGTTTTGCCGGTCTTTCTCGGTCGCGCAACGGCGCTTTGCTCATATCTTCTTGACGCCGATAAGCGTTATATAGCCCGCGCCCGTCTCGGAATAGAAACAGATTCCTGCGATATAACCGGAAATATAATTTCCGAAAATGAAATAAATGCTTCTCCGGATCAGCTTGAAACCGTTATTAACAGCTTTAGGGGAGAAATTTCCCAGCAGCCGCCGATGTACAGCGCACTGAAAAAGGACGGCATTCGGCTTTATGAGCTTGCAAGAAGGGGAGAGGAAACGGATATTCCTTTCCGCAGCGTTACGGTTCATTCAATAAAGATTATTTCTCCGCTTGACAGTAACGGTGAGTTTGAATTTGAAGCTTATGTTTCAAAAGGCACCTATATTCGCTCGCTTGTGAGAGATATAGGAAAAAAGTGCGGCTGCGGAGCGGTCCTGACCGCTCTGCGCAGAACCGAAACCGCAGGATTTAAAGCGGAAAGCTGTGTAGCGATAGATAATTTAAATCCGGAGAATTTAAGCGATTTCCTGTTAAGCGAAGAAACAGCCGTCGGGCATTTGCTGGCGGTCTATGTTACGGAGCGTCAGGCTTTGCGCTTTATAAACGGTGGGGAGCTTTCGTTTGACCGCCTTTCTCTGAAAAATACTGCCGACGGCGCGTTATTCAGAGTGAAGTTTAACGGTATGCTGCTCGGCATAGGAATATGCAACGCAGAAAAACATCAGCTTGCGGTTAAATGCGTTTTAATAACGCCTGGTGAATTTGCCGCCGAAAAGGAAATGAGTGGCTTATGAAAACCGAAAATGCCTTGGTTCTCGGAACCTTTGACGGTCTGCATCCGGGACACAGAGCGGTAATAGAAAGCGCTGAGCCATATCGGATTGTCGCCGTAACCTTCAGAATTCCGCCGAAATTCTATTTCGGAGATAACTCCGGTCTTGTTATGCTGCCGGAGGACAAGCTGCGAGCGCTGAAATTGCTCGGTGCGGATGAAATA
This sequence comes from uncultured Eubacteriales bacterium, assembly GCA_934477125.1. Taxonomy (GTDB): domain Bacteria; phylum Bacillota; class Clostridia; order Oscillospirales; family Acutalibacteraceae; genus UBA737. The sequence continues at coordinate 292,590 of CAKSOL010000002.1, forward strand.
AAGGTACTCGATTTTGAGAAAGTCAGAAATATTTCGCCTGAGGAGTTTTTAAAGCAGCTGGTTGAAGAATTTTCTCCGGCGCGTATTTGCTGCGGCTATGATTACCGTTTCGGCATAAACGCTTCCGGAGATACCGGGCTGCTGTCGGCGTTTTGCAGGGAACAAAATATTGAATTTGTTTGCAGCAGCTGTGTTAGCTGCGACGGGGTTCCGATTAGCTCTACTCTTTTGCGAGGTATGCTTGTTGACGGTGATATAGAAAAGGCAAATAGTTATATTTACGGCGGATTTGGGTTTACCGGGGCGGTTCTTCACGGCGATGCCCGCGGACGGACAATCGGCTTTCCTACTCTTAATCAGAAATATCCTGAGCTGCTTGCACCCCTAAAGCCGGGCGTATATTCGGCAGAGGTTGAAACAGAAAACGGGATATACCGCGGTATATCAAATATAGGTATCAGACCGACGTTCCAAACAAAGTCGGTCTTTGCCGAAACCCATTTGCTCGGCTTTTCGGATGATGTATACGGTAAAATAATCACATTGAAGCCTAAAAAGTTTTTGAGGCCTGAAAAAAAGTTCAATTCTGTTGAGGAACTGAAAAAAGCAATTTCCGATGATATTTCCGCATTGGGTGAATGAAAAAATTTATATTGCCGATAATATAAGCGGTTTGCGGGTTGACTTTTTATTGTATTACGCGTAAAATAGATATAGGATATGGGGGTATGCTATGTGAAAAAATCATTTTTTCGTTTTATCTGCATTTCGGCGCTGTCTCTGATAATCAGCCTTTCCTTCGGCGCGTGCAGTCCTATTGATAAGGATTACGGCACAAGCTCAAAACCGGAGAAAACCGCGTCTAAGCAGATTGAGCTGCCCGCTATAAAGTCCGACGATACCGTTATGCCGCTTTATTTCGATATAAGCCTTTATGACGAGGAGGACTATTCTCAGATATACCTCGGAAAGAAATATAAATATAAAATGACTTACGGCGGAAGTGAAATTATTTTACCGTCAACCTATACAGCAATGCAAAAAAAAGGCTGGGAACTGCTTGACTCCGAAACCTACAGCGGCTCGTCCATTATTAAGGCGGGGGAGACGTTTGAAACGCAGCTGGTCAACGAATACGGGAAACAGCTGACTGCTTGCTTTTATAACGACGGTCATTCTTCGGTAAAGCTTTCAAAATGCCCCATAGTCAGGTTTTCGGTTAAAGAAAATTCTGCGCTTTCCGAGTCGGTTTACGATCAGTTCTGGGTCAACGGTGTCAATAATTTTTCGGCTATAACCGATGTTGCCGAAATGCTCGGCTCGCCGTCGCATTTCGAGGCTAAGGAGTCGGGCGAGTACCGATTGGATTACTTCCTTACGAAAGAGGACAGGAGAAGCCGGATTTCAGTTTATATAAACGTCAATGACGATTGTGTTACAGCAATAGAGGTTTCAAGATATTGATATAATTATAACGTGCTGCGGGCTGCTATATTGGCAGCCCGCAGCACGTTTATGCTATTGCTTGTCAATCATATTTAAATCTTCCTGAGCGTCCTTGATAATGCAGCGAAGAACAGCAAGGGCAATCAAAACAGAAATAAATAAAAACAGCACAATAATAAAGAATAAATGCTCGTATTCAATATTCAAATCCAAAGGAAATATGCGGAAAGACCAAATCAGAAGAACAAATCCTAAAATAACTGCCGTAATTCTGAAAGCTGTTTGCAGCGCCCGACAGCGTGAAAAATATTTTATCATCGCCTTGCCTTCTTTCGTATGTGATTACAGCGACCAGCGTATGCGCTCTGAGTGAAAGGCGGAAACCGGTAAATCCGGAAAATGCTCCTTAATCTGTGCGGCGAGAGGCTCAACAACCGCATCCTCGCCGAAAAAGTGACCTATGTCAAACAGAGAAACTCCCGCATTTTCGGCATCTACGAACTGACTGTGCTTAACATCTCCGGTAACAAGAGCGTCAAATCCGGCGGAAATGGCTTCTAAAATATATTCTCCACCACTTCCCGGACAAATCAGGATATTTTCTATATTCTTTTTGCCGGAAACGTATCGGACCGGCGCTCCGAAAGCTTTTTTCAGCCGTCCGGCGAGACTGTCGGGCGAAACCGGGGTCACAGCTGCTTTTCGCAATTCAAAGCCATCGCCGGCAATATATCTTTTAACATTATCAAATCCTGCGGCATTACAAATGCAGTCCGCAACACCGTTTTCTCCGATATCAAGGTTCGTGTGCATTGAAATTACCGATATATCGGATTTTATCAGGCTATATACAACACTCTCCGCGGTAACCTGCTTTAGCGGTGTAAAGATTACCGGATGATGGCTTATTATTAAATTGCAATTTCTCTTTTTTGCCGCTGAAATTGCATCAAAGTCGCAGTCAAGCGTAACAAGCGCACCCACGGTCTCCGCCTGCCTGTCTCCGACAAGAAATCCGGGGTTATCGAAATCGCAGGCAGAAGCAACCGGGTATTTATCGTCTAAAAATTTGAAAATATCTTCGTTTGTCATAGGCTTACTTTTTCGGGAAAGAGTCCTTCAGAGCTACCGTGCGGTTGAAAACCGGACGCTCCGCAGTACTGTCGGTGTCTATGCAGAAATAGCCCTGTCTCATAAACTGGAAGGTTGTTCCGGCTACCTCTTTCAGCATTTCCTCGCCGACCTTGCAATTTGTAAGAACTTCAAGCGAATGAGGATTGAGATTATCCGCAAAGCTTGAAACGCCGGTTTCATCGCTCGGATTTTCGGCATTAAAAAGTCTTTCGTATAGCCGAACCTCCGCATCTATGCAATGCGCGGCGCTTATCCAATGCAGAGTTCCCTTAACCTTTCTGCCGTCCGGAGTCTCTCCGCCGCGGCTTTCCGGGTCATACGTGCAGTGAACGGCGGTTATATTTCCGTTTTCATCGGTTTCGTGAGACGCATAACGGATATAGTAGGCGCCTTTTAAGCGAACCTCTTTTGCAGGGCAAAGCCTGAAATATTTTCCGGGAGGGTCAAGCATAAAGTCGTCCTGCTCAATAAAAATTTCGCGGGTAAAAGGAACAGTTCTGCTGCCCATTTCAGGACGGTTGGGATTTACCTCAACCGTTATATCCTCGCATTTATCCTCAGGGTAATTATCGATAATAACCTTCAGCGGACGAAGTACCGCCATTGTACGTGCGGCGTCGCGGTTTAAAACATCGCGGACGCAGGACTCAAGCAGGGCGTAGTCTATAACGCTGTATGCCTTTGAAACACCTATTTTGTCAACAAACGCTCTGACAGCCTCCGCAGGATATCCGCGCCTGCGCATTCCGCAGACGGTTGCCATTCGCGGATCGTCCCAGCCTGAAACAAGACCGTCGTTTACAAGCTTTAAGCATTTGCGCTTGCTGGTAAGAGTATAATTAACGTTCATCCGCGCAAATTCAATCTGCCTGGGCGGATTTTTAATGTCGGCAGCCTGCAAAACCCAATCGTAAAGCGGACGGTGATTTTCAAATTCAAGTGAACACAATGAATGAGTAACACCCTCGCGCGCATCGCTCAGCGGATGAGCGAAATCATACATCGGATATACGCACCACTTGTCTCCGGTGCGATGATGATGCGCCTTTAAGATGCGGTAGATTATCGGGTCGCGCATATTAAGGTTAGGGGAGGACATATCGATTTTTGCGCGCAAAACCATATTTCCCTCGTCAAATTCACCGGCAGTCATACGTTCAAAAAGACTGCGGCTTTCTTCTGCGGGGCGGTTTCTGAACCGGCTTTCAATGCCCGGCTCGGTAAGTGTTCCGCGCTCAGCGCGTATGGTATCGGCATCAGACTCGTCAACATATGCAAGCCCCTTGTCGATAAGCCTGAAAGCACATTCGTGAATAAAGTCAAAATAATCGGAGGCGTAAAAAACATTTTCCCAATGATATCCGAGCCACTTTATATCTTCCATAATCGCGTCTACATACTCAACGTCCTCCTTTGTCGGGTTGGTATCGTCGAGCCGAAGATTGCAGCTGCCGCCGTAGCGTTCGGCTGTGCCGAAATCAATACATATGGCTTTAGCGTGCCCTATATGCAGATATCCGTTAGGCTCCGGCGGGAAACGCGTCTGAATGTGACTGTAAACGCCCTCTTTAATATCTTCGTCGATAAAATCCCATATAAAATTAGACGGCGAGCTTTCTTCGGAAACGGCTTCCGGAGTATTTTTATTTTCAAGTTCCATATTAAAAACCTCTGTATTTCAGGATAATTTTGATATTGCCTTGTTAATTCTTGCAAGACAGCGTTCTTTTCCGAGTACCTGCATTATGCTGCAAAGATCCGGGGTGTTTCTTCTTCCGGTAACGGCAATTCGCAAAACGGTACTCAGATCCCCGGCACTTCCGCGGTATTTTTCCGGATTTTGGCGGTATTCCTTGGTTTCAGCAGCAAATCCGAGTGCCGGGCATAGCGATTTAATGCGGTCAAACCACTGCTGTCGGTCATCCTGCTCGTTATAAACCTCTTTATATGATTTTAAAAATGCAGCTGCATCATCGCGCGATACATTTTCCGGCATATCAAAGCATGGCTCATAAAGCGAATCATAGAAATAAGCGAGATAGCTTTTTGCCTCATTCCATTTTGCAATATCCTTTCTCGGCTTCGGAACATCTCGGTCTATTGAAAGAGCGGCACGGGTATATTCCGGATTTGCAGAAAGTATTTCATAAAATTCCGGGTCAAACTCTGCGGCATAGGCTGACAGCTTGTTATAAACCATTTCGCTGTTCATTAAGGCAATGCAAAGCTTGCTGACGTCATTCAGCTTGTTTTCGTCGAATAACGCGCCGGATACACTCATTTTCTTCAGGTTGAATTTGAATTTGCGATAATCCTCTCCGGGGTTGGCTCTCCGCCAATCCTCAAATTCAGAGGATGCAACCGTCATTAAATATTCTATAACGCTTTGCGGGTCATATCCCTGCTCCGCAAAGAAATGAACTGCTGCCTCCGGGTCTTTTCTTTTGGAAATTTTCCGTTTTGCCCCGTTGTCAAGCTTCATAATAGGGGAGATGTGACCGTATTTCGGCGGCCGGAAGCCTAACAGCTTGAACAACTGAATATGCTTAGGAACCGAGGATATCCATTCATCGCCGCGTAAAACGTGCGTTGTGCGCATAAGGTGGTCGTCAATCGCGTGTGCAAAATGATATGTCGGAATACCGTCCGATTTCAGCAGAACAAAATCCTCGTCATTTTCCGGCATTTCTATTTTTCCTTTTATTGCGTCCTCAAAGGTTATCCGGTTTTCCTCATTCCCCGGGGAACGCAGACGAACAACAAAGGGATGACCGCTGTCAATCAGTTTTTCGGCTTCATCCGGAGTAATATCGCGGTATTTAGCCCATTTGCCGTAATAGCCGGTACGCAGCTTTTGCGTCTCCTGCTCGCTGCGTATGGCGTCAAGCTCCTCAGAAGTACAAAAACAGGGATATGCCAATCCCTCGCTTATGAGCTTTTTTGCATAGGTCTGGTATATTTCGGCACGCGCGCTCTGCCTGTACGGTCCATAGCTGCCGATTTCCTCCGTTCCGCTTATAAATCCCTCGTCGATTTCAATGCCGAATCGGTTGAGTCCGTTTATAATATCCTCAATTCCGCCCTCTATTTCACGCTTTTTGTCGGTATCCTCAATTCTTGTGAAGAAAACCCCGTCCGTCGAGGTTGCGGTTATGCGGTTTACCAGCGCGGCAAACAATGTTCCGAGATGCAGATATCCGGTAGGACTCGGCGCTATGCGCGTAACGCGTGCGCCCTCCTTTAAATTGCGCGGAGGATACAGATTTTCGTAGTAATCAGGCGTTTTATCAATATTCGGGAGCAGAAGCTGCGCCATTCTTTCGTTATCATTCATATTTTTTCACTCCGGTGAATAATTTATTTTTTGAGCAGCTTTGTAAGCTCGTCCATAAACGTATTTATGTCCTTGAACTGGCGGTATACCGATGCAAAGCGAACATACGCGACTTCGTCAAGGTCTTTAAGCTTTTCCATAACAAGCTCTCCGATTTTTTCGCTGCTTACCTCGCGGTCAAGAGAATTTTGTATAATAATTTCTATTTCGTCAATCATCCGTTCAAGCGAATCTAAGGAAACCGGACGTTTTTCGCAGGCTCTCAGTAAACCGTTCAGTAATTTTTCCCGGTTAAAGGTTTCGCGGGATTTGTCCTTTTTAATAACAACAATCGGCAGCGACTCAATCATTTCATAGGTTGTGAAACGCTTTGTACATTTAAGACATTCGCGGCGGCGGCGAATACGTTCGCCCTCATCGGTAGGACGGGAATCTATAACCTTGCTTTCTTCATAGCCGCAGTAGGGACATCTCATATTATTTACCTTCCTGTTTCCCGCAGCGTTTATCATCGCCGCGTTTTTTACTATATCAAGTGTATTTTCAAATATTTTACCACAATTTAACGCCGAATACAAGATAATTATGCGCGGATTATGCGGTTTAAAGGTAAAAACTTTAATTTTTCTCTTAAAAAAAGTCAAACAGGTGTTGACATCTGCCGAAAGATATGATAAAATAGCAAAGTCGCAAACGGAGAGGTGTCCGAGCGGTTTAAGGAGCTGGTCTTGAAAACCAGTGACTCGCAAGAGCCAAGGGTTCGAATCCCTTCCTCTCCGCCATTAACTTTTTGATGTGGGCGGCAAGCAATATAAACGGATAAAACGTTCGGCACTCGGAGTAGTACTCAAGTGGTGACGAGGCGCCCCTGCTAAGGGCGTAGGTCGGGCAACCGGCGCGAGAGTTCAAATCTCTCCTACTCCGCCAATACGTCGCGGGCTTTTTATTGTTCGCGACGTATTTTCACTCTTTCATCAGGTTTTGCCGTTTAATTAAAAATGCTTGACTTTTTTGAATAGCTTTTATATAATAGATAAGCTATGTCAAACAGTTAAATATTGGTATACGGAGATGTCGCCTAGTCCGGTCGAGGGCGCACGATTGGAAATCGTGTAACTGCTACAAACAGTTCGAGAGTTCGAATCTCTCCATCTCCGCCAAATGTCCGCCGTGATTTTGATAGAATTACGGCGGACGTTTTTATATAATTTTCACCTTTAACTTTATTCAACTATATCGTAAATATGTTCAAATAATAAAGTTTATGATATACTAAGGAAATAAGCTGTGTTTATAAAAAAGGAAAATTCGAGATATGCGGACAAGAATCCGGATGAATTGCCGGGTGTAAGGAAAAAATCATTTATTCTTCCCTTTGCAGGCGGAAAAATATGGTTTGAGCATTTGGACGGGATATATCAATATACCGAGCTTGCCATCCAAAAGCTGCGTACTTATACTGCGCTGTTCCGCCGCCCGTCCTCAACGGAATATATCGCATTTGTCCTTGATGAAACAATTATTACGGAAGAGTTGATTTCAGAAATAGCAGATGCACTTACCAAGCCCGGCAAACAGTTTATGCGTGCAGCCTTTGTAGGGACAGACGGACTTACTCGTAAAAAACTGAAAAAGCTGTTATACGGACATGGCTTTGCATTTAAGTTTTTTGATGGTATTGAACCGGCAAAGGAATGGCTCTTGGATGAGCGGAGTATTTGAATAAGGAAATGCAGCAAATAATTTAAAAAATTATATTTTTGCAAAAGAGAAACCCGCTTCAAGCGGGCTTCTCTTTTTATATGATTTTAAGCGGAAAACAATAAAATAATCCGCTTTTTTGATAAAATGGCACACGAAATGGCACACGAAATTAAAAGGCTTTGCAAAGTCATAACGGATAAATCAGACAAAAAGTCCGCCGTCGGAAGTAAAGAGGGCTGTTCGGTTTATTCTGTATGAAATACCGCCGGATTTTATATGCTCAAAGAAAGCATTAAGCAAAAGCTCCGGATTGACGTTATCCTCGCCGCCTGCCGGGAGTGTGAGCAAAAGCATAGTATTCCCGTTATCTTCTGATACGGCGGCGGCGGATATTTTTGAGGCGATGTCGATTTGCTTTTCGTTGCCGCGCTTAGTGGTTTTTGTACATATGATTTCCGGCAGCTCCAAAAAATCTTTAAGGTCGGTTTGAAGCTTTCCGCTGTCGGAAAATTGAATTTTAAATCTCGCCGCCGCAATTTTTCCGGTTTTATTTATCGGCTCGGCAGCCTTAAAAGCGTGAATATACGGCGGAAAAACCGAATTAAGTCTGTCGCATATGGTGTCAAGCGGAAATTCATCATTTTCAAGCCGGAAATCCATAATTTCATATTCGCTTTCAAACCCTAAGGAAAGCGGCAGGGCAAAGGTTAGATATAAATGAGGGTGAAAGCCCTCGGTGTACCAAACGGGAAGCCCGGCGCGGCGAAGCATACGCGTCATAAAGCGCGTCATATCAAGATGAGAAACAAACCTCATACGGCCGCGCTTTGTATAAAAAATTCTAACGTTTTTCAAAACAGACTCCCTCCCCAAACTCGTTTGCACCGCAGCCGGCGCATTTTTCGCGGCAGTTTGGCGTTGTTATTGCATCGTGCGCCAGCTTGTTCTGACAAATCAGGAATTTCTTTGTTATACCGTAGTCGAGATGCTCCCATGGAGTAATTTCATCGAATTTGCGCGCACGGTTGGCATAAAACACAGGGTCAATATTGCACTCCTCAAATGCCTCGTACCATTTTTCCAGGCTGAAACACTCATCCCAGCTGTCGAAACGGCAGCCTTTTTTAAAGGCGGTCTCTATAACCTTGCCCAAACGTCGGTCGCCGCGTGCGAGAACGCCCTCTAAAAAGCTTGTCTCATTGCCGTGCCAGCTGAGAGATATTTTCCGGGTTGTTATACAGTCGCGCAGGTATTTCTGTCTGCGCACTATTTCATCCCGCGTTATCTGCGGTTCAAACTGAAACGGAGTAAACGGCTTCGGAACAAAGGTCGAAACGCTTATTCCTACATTAACCGCCTTTCCCTTGGGGCGGTTGGGCATATTGTAATACTCGTTGACGATTTTTTGACCAAGCTCTGCAATTCCTGCAAGGTCCTCGTCGGTTTCGGTCGGCAGGCCTAACATAAAATATAGCTTGACCTGAGTGTATCCGCCGGCAAAGGCGGTACGGCAGGTGCCGAGTATTTCGTCCTCGGTAACGTTTTTGTTTATAACGTCGCGCAGACGCTGGGTTCCTGCCTCAGGAGCAAACGTAAGTCCGCTTTTTCTCAGATGACTTATTTTTTCAAGCAGCTCCGGCGAAAAATTATCTATTCTGAGCGACGGCAGGGAAAGACTGACGCGTTTTTCCTCGGTCCATTCAAGCATCTCGTTTAACAGCTTTTCAAGCTTCGTATAGTCACTTGTGCTGAGCGACGATATCGAAAGCTCGTCGTAGCCTGTGTTTTCGCAGAGAGCCTTTGCCTGACTGTTTATGACCTCCGGACTTTTTTCTCTTACCGGTCTGTAAATATATCCTGCTTGGCAGAAACGGCAGCCGCGTATGCAGCCGCGGAAAATCTCCTGAACTGCGCGGTCGTGAACAATTTCAATATATGGTACTACGAATTTATCCGGATAATACGCCTCGTCCATTTTCTTGCATATGCGTTTTTTAACTGTTGCCGGTGCGCCGCCGCAGGCAGAAACCTCGGCAACAGTTCCGTCAGCGTTATAGGAAACATTATAAAGTGACGGAACATATACGCCCTTGATTTTTGCAGCCTCGCGCAGGAAATCCTCCTTTGAGCCGCCGCTGTCGCGGAATTTCCGGTATAATTCAATTACCTCAAGGTCGGATTCCTCTCCTTCGCCGAGGAAAAAAATATCGATAAAGTCGGCAAGCGGCTCCGGATTGCAGGTGCATGGTCCTCCGGCAACAACGAGCGGGGAAAGACCTGTGCGCTGCTCGGCTCTGAGAGGAACGCCGCCCAATTCAAGCATATTGAGAACATTTGTGTATGAAAGCTCGTATTGCAGGGTAAAGCCGATAATATCAAAATCGCTTAAAGCGTCACGGCTTTCCAGGGCAAAAAGCGGAATATTCTCACGTTTCATTACCTCCTCGAAATCAATCCAGGGGGCAAATACTCTTTCGCACCATATATCCTCGCGGGAATTAAACTGAGAATAAAGGATTTTCATTCCGAGGTGAGACATACCTATTTCGTAGGTGTCAGGAAAACAAAACGCAAAACGAACCTGCTCTGCGCTTTTTTCTTTAACAATACTGTTCAGCTCTCCGCCGGAATATCTTCCTGGCTTCTGAACGGTACAAAAAAGCTGTTCAAGCCTTTCATTATCTATCATTTTTCTTCATCCTTTTCCTCTGCACATTCTTCCGCGATTCGCTCCCATTCGCTGTATGCTATTGAAAGCCTTTCCTGGGTTTCGGTCATCTGCTTTTCCAATTCCGAAAGCTTGAGATAATCGCTTGTATTTTCTTCAAAACCGAATTCTTCTTTTATTCCGTTGAGTTCTTCCTCAAGCAGCGCGATTTTTTCTTCCGCCTTTTGCAGGGCTCTTTCGCGCCTTGCTTTTTCTTTGAGCGGAGTTGTGAATTTTTTCTTTGCAGACGGCGCTTTGTTTACCTCAGCCGTTCTTGCTTTTTCGGGAACGGCGTCCGCCGCACGCTGCCGTTCTTCGTAATGAGTGTAGCCGTAAGGATACCAATTTGCCTCTCCGTTTTCAAAAACAAGCAGCTTGTCGGCAAGCTTTTGAACAAAATACCTGTCGTGAGAAACAAACATCAGCGTGCCGTCATATTCTGCAAGCATATCTTCGAGAGCCTCACGCCCGATTATATCCATATGATTTGTAGGCTCATCCAGCAAAAGAAAGTTTGGTTTGCTCTGAAACAGCTTGCATAAAGCCAGCCTGACACGTTCGCCGCCCGAAAGCTTTCCTACCTCTTTAAAAACCTCGTCGCCTGTAAACAAGAACGCTCCGAGTGCGCGCCTGACCTCAAAATCGTTAAGAGCCGGGAATGCTGCTGAAAAATTTTCAAATACCGTGTCTTTCCCGGTGTAACGTGCCATTTGCTGGTCAAAATATCCTATCTTAACTCCGCCGCCCAAACGGTATTCACCGCCAAGCGCCGGTATCACGCCCACAAGGGTTTTAAATAGGGTGGATTTTCCGAGACCGTTGCCGCCTATAACTCCGACGCGGTCGCCCCTCAGTACCTCAAAGCTGACCTTTGAAAGCGTTTCGGTATATCCTATTTGCAGTTGTTTAACTGAAAGAACATCGCGTGCGGAGCGCATACCTGCGGTCAGACTCCCGTGAAATGTCCTCAAATCCTCAGCAGCCGGCGCCTCAACGCGTTCCATACGCTCAAGCTGTTTGATTTTTGACTGAGCCATTGCCGCTTTGGTAGCTTTATATCTGAACCTTTCAACAACGCCTTCAAGGTGAGCAATTTCGCGCTGCTGAGCGTCGTACTGCTTCTGCTGCAATGCCCGCCGTTCTTTTTTCTGCCGGATAAAATCAGTATAATTTCCGACATACCGTTCGGTTTTTCCGTGCTCAATTTCGTATACCGTATCAACCGTTCTGTCTAAAAACATACGGTCATGCGATACAATAACAAAAGCCTTTTTATAGCCTCTGAGGTATTCCTCAAGCCAGCGTACTGCGGAAATATCGAGATGATTTGTCGGCTCGTCAAGCAGTAAAAGGTCCGGTTTTGACAAAAGCAGCTTTAAAAAGGCTATTTTGGTGCGCTGCCCTCCGGAAAAATCGCTGAGGGGCTTTTGCTTGTCCTCCTCCTTAAATCCGAAACGCTTTATTGCCGCCTCGTATTCCTTTTCAAAATAAAATCCGCCGCAATTAGTGAATCTGTCAAGCAGGGAAGAATATTCGTCAATCAGCTCATCGCTTTCGCTGTTTTCCATTGTAGCCTGAAGCTCGGAAAGACGCGCCTGCATATCAAGAATATCTGAATATGCGGACCTCAGCTCATCCAGCAGCGTTATACTGTCGTCGGAAAAGGACATCTGCTCAAGCGTTCCGATAACCGGAGAACCCGAAACTGCAAATACAGTCTGCTCGCCGTCAATCCGGTCAGCGGTCTTTAACTCGCCGCAAAGCAGGCGCAGCAGAGTGGTTTTTCCGCAGCCGTTTCTTCCGACAACGCCTATCCGGCTTGCGGTATTTATTTCAATGTCTATTTGACTTAGAATCTGCTCGCCGGAAAGATCGACCGAGCCGTTTTTAATCATCAGCTGCATATGTTGCTCCGTTTTATAAAATTAAAGTAAAAAAACCTGCCGATAATAACCGACAGGAAGTAAGTGTGTGTGATGTTTATATCAAACTATTATTTATCGTTTCAAAAATCCTGCTGAACGGTAAAGAATAAAAACAGATAAAAAATAAAATCCCACACTTGCGTGCAGGATTTTTTGTGTCGATTTTACAGAAAAGCAAACACCTAAAATTCCTTTTAAAACGCAGATAATTACCCTTTTCTTATCACTGTAATTATTATAGCACAAAAGGGTGGATTTGGCAAGCATTTATTGAAAATATTTATGCCTTTTTTACGCATAAATAGGCTCTGTAATTTTCACGCCGCCTTTGAGGGTTATTACTATTTTCATATCCTCCGTAACCATAATACTGCTCACCAAATACCGTATGATTTCATCGTTATATTCCGTAAACCCTATTTCTTCATCGGAAATACAGGCATTGATTTTTTCAAGCTCGGTTTTGTATTCCGGGCTTTTGTCAATTTGTGCTTTGAGATCGGTCATTAGGTTTCTGACATCGGCAATCGAGGCATAGCACTTCTTTATTTCCTCAATATAAAGGTCCTTATTCCCGCCGGTTGCAAGGCATATCTTTTCGGCAGTTTCCGCCTTGGCTTTAAGCTCGTTTATCATATTTTCAAGCGACTTATATTCAAGCAGCAGCCGATTATCCGACAGGGAATAGGCAAGCAGCGTTTTAACCGTGTTTCGCACGTCGTTTTCACACGGAATGCTTTTTGTAAGCCCGCGGCATATGGCAGCGTGTAATATGTGTTCTTCAATTCCTTTTGACTGCGGGCAGGCGTCGTTGCCTTTTTCCATATGATAAAGACAGCGCCAGTATATCTTTTTAACGCCGTTTCTTGTCCATGTTTTCCGTCTGAACGGGCTGCCGCATACTCCGCAGAATAAAAGCTCGCTTAATGCGTATTTGCCGCTGTATTTTCCAAGCTCGGTTATACAGTTTTCGCCACTGTCTTTAAGCAGAGCGTTCTCATTTTGGCGCAGCTTGTTATAAAAGCATATAAAGGTTCTGCCAATCACTTTCTCGGACATGGAATGTGAAGGGCATTTCTCTTCGGACACTTTGGTTTTGGAGTATCCTCCTATTTCAAGTCGCATTCTGTTCATTGTCGATACCCGTTTTGAAGTCGCCAATGCTTCGGACTGTGCAAAGGCGCTTTTAACATAAATGATAAATGCGATCGATTTTTCCGAGACGGCAATCGTTTAACATTCTTTTAAACTCATTCCGCTTTTCAACAGAAGTGCCGGTAATTCCTTCGTCTGCGTAAATATCTACCAAAACCATATTATCCGACTGGCTGATAAAATCGTGATAATAGTGCATTGGGGTGATAAAGGAATTTAACCGGTATTCTTCGTTTGTGCTGACACGGCAATATGTCGCTACATGCAATGTGCTGTTTTGGGAAGATTTTTCTGCTGATCTATGCTACTGCATACGCCGTTTTGTTTCACCGATTTTACGGGTCAATCGGTTCTCCGAGAAACAAAAAAACGCATATCTGAACGGACAGCGTCTGTAAATTCATATAACGACCTTGTTCGGAGCCGCAGATGAAGTTACAGTGCCCTTTCGGACCGCAGAACTTTATTTCGTTACTCCTTCATAAATAGAACGTCTACTTATAGTATTCCTCAGGTTTTGCATTTTGTCAAGGGGTAAAACGAAAATTTATAATAAAAATTAGAAATTTGTTGACAATTGAAAACGCTTTCAAAATATGTTATCATAAATTATCAGATACGGGGGCAGAAAACAAATGGACAAAAACGATATTTTTAAATTTGCCGAAATGATAAAAGGTTCGGAGCATACAGTGTTTTTCGGCGGGGCGGGAGTGTCAACCGAAAGCGGACTGAAAGATTATAGGAGTGAAAACGGGATTTATCATACTGCCGTTAATTACGGAATGTCGCCGGAAGAAATTTTAAGCCACGATTGCTTTTTTGAAAACACGGATTTGTTTTACCGTTTTTTCAGGGATTTCTTTATGGAAAGTGCAGAACCGAATATTACCCATAAAGCTTTGGCAGAGCTTGAAAAGCACGGAAAGGACATAACGGTAGTTACACAGAATATAGACGGACTTCACCAAAAAGCCGGAAGTAAAAAGGTGTATGAGCTGCACGGCACAACCTCGAAATTTCATTGCACTGACTGCGGCAGGGAATACGGGTTGGAATATCTCAGAACAAACGGCGAGAATATTCCGCACTGCATATGCGGCGGCGTTTTAAAACCGGATGTTGTGCTTTACGGCGAACAGCTTGACAACAGCACCGTAAACGGAGCGCTGCGGGCAATAGAAAACGCCGACCTGCTTATTATAGGCGGAACATCGCTTGCGGTATATCCTGCGGCAGGATTTGTAAGATATTTTAAAGGCGAAAATCTTGTGATTATAAATAAGGAAAGAACTGGTTACGATAAATATGCCGCCCTTGTATTTCACGACGGACTGGGCGCGGTGTTTACCGAAGCGATGAAAAGGTTTTCTTGAAAACATACAAAACTTCTTGTATTTTACAGTTGTCGGTATGATTGCTGCATATTTTTATCTGTACTGTTTAGACTGAAAAACGATACTGATTGCAGGTCATTGACAAACTTATAATTATTATGTATAATATAATCGGAGTCGAGAGTTATCCCGTCCGGGGGTTGCATTTGGCTCCATTTATTTACACTAATAATTAAATGCTTTTAATGTTGAGATAGTTAAAAATGATTCAGGGTAGTGATTGGTATTGACTTTTATAAAAAGTATGATATTATAAGGGTTGCAAAGTCACCGGGTGTCTTAATTCATTGGCTTGGGCGAAGGCTATGGGCCATCAAATATGGGGAGCATATTCCCCGTATGCGTGGAATTACCCCGCAATATTAAATTGCCGCTTATTCTTAAGAATGGGCGGTAATTTGTTTTTTAGATAAAGAAAGAATTGACGGAACGGTAAAATGAGGATATAATATATTTGAAAGGCGGGTGTCTGTATTGGAAAGAAAAATAATTAACTATATAGTTGTTTGTATAAACGAATTTGCTTTGAGCAAAAACCTTACCGAGCAGGAGGCTTTTCGCTATCTTTACGCAAATAAGGGTATAGAGTTTCTTACCGAAAACTACGATGTCGAGCATACACTCTCCCTACAGGACGCCGTTAACGATTTAAGCATTGTATGCCGTAATAACGGGGGTATGATACAGTGATTTTATATCATGGTACTAATTGCTCTATTGATAAAATAGATTTGAATAAGTGCCGTCCTTATAAGGACTTCGGTAAAGGCTTTTACCTCACGACAATTAAAGAACAGGCTGAAAAAATGGCACGGCGTGTATCGAGAATTTACGGCGGAATTCCGATTGTCAATACCTTTATTTATGATACCAATGCTGATATTGCAAATGTAAATATTAAAAGCTTTACCGCTCCAAGTGAAGAATGGGCAAGGTTTGTAATAAACAACAGAAACGGTGTGAATTCAGAGGAAGACAATAATTCCGATAATAAATACGATATTGTTATAGGTCCTGTTGCAAATGATGATTTAGCACTGCTTTTCAGGCAATTCAGCAACGGAATGATAGAAATTGATACGCTTATTCGTGAAATGAAGTATAAAAAGCTGACCGACCAGTATTCATTCCATACGGAAAGGGCCTTAAAATACCTGACAAAGGAAAGTGAATACAATGTCTAAGGCAAAGCAGCTTATGGAGCTTGCTACACAGGATATAATCGCAGAGTGTGCAAATGAAAAAAATATCGGAATTACAGAGGCTATGAACATTTTTTACGGTTCTGAATTTTGCAAGAAGCTCTACGATGAATCGACAGGTTTATATTTGGAAGGTACAAAATATTTATACGAACTCTTAGAAAATGAAATTAAAAACGGCAAGCTTGTTCAAAACGAAATATAAGGATTGACCGCCTATCCCAATTACGATATGAACTTGTCAAGTAAAATCAGATGCTAAAAACCATAAATTATTCAAGCTATTTCATTTCTATATTGAACAGGGGCTTTGTAGGATATTTTTTGTTATTGAAGTAAGCTAATCAGTAAAGAGCATTCAAGTTTAGTAATCACCGATCTTATTAAGAGGCTGCGTAAAAGTTCAGGAAAAATCAAGATAGTAAAATAATGTTGTTTCTTTCAGTTCGGGAGAAACAACTTTTTTTGTGCAAGGACTGTAAAAAAAGTTTCAATATAATTATAGGAGCTGTAAAAATGAAAACGTACACACCGGAAGAGAAACAAGAGGCTATTGACCGTTTTATATCCGGTGAATCGGCAGTAGCCATACTCGCCGATATCGGCATACCGAAAAGCACCTTTTATAATTGGGCGCGCATTTATCGGGAAGAACAGGCAGAGCTTAATAAGAAAACGGTAGATATCCGTAATTTTCATTTGCTTGAAAACAAGGTTGCACGTTTGGAAACAATCATCGAAATTCTCAAATCCGCAAGCTGCACGCCTAAGTCACCGTTAAAACAACGATTGTATGCTGCAGAACAGCTTTATGGGAAATACAACATACATGTAATATGCGATGCATTTGATATACCCAGAGGAACATTTTATAACCATGTTCTTCGCAACAAAAAGGACAATACTTGGTATGCAAAACGCCGGAAAGAACTGCGGCTTCAAATACAGGAAATATATGACGAAAGCAATCAGATATTCGGCGCTGCGAAAATTGCGGCTGTTATGAAAAGCAATGGAATTAAAGTTAGTGATGAAATGGTACGTACACTTATGCGCGATATGGGATTGGTAAGTATACGGCAAAGTGCTAAAAAATTATACGAGGATGAATGTCGCAAATACAAAAATCACCTTAATCAGGAATTTGATGTAAGCAGACCGAATGAGGTGTGGGTCAGTGATGTCACTTATTTCAAGTGCGGCAAAAGCGCGTATTATATTTGTGTGATTATTGATTTATTTTCCCGTATGGTTATAGCATATAAAATCGGAAAGAACAACAGCGCTCAGCTTGTAAAGGGAACGTTTCAAATTGCGTATAAAACGCGTCAGCCTGACTCGAATTTGACCTTTCATACCGACCGTGGCAGCAACTATCGATCCAAGATTATGAATGATTATATTCGTTCATTAAACATAACACAGTCCTTTTCAAGGGCACATGTGCCATATGACAATTCAGTTATGGAATCTTTCTTTTCTTCCATGAAACGTGAGGAACTGTATCGGACGAAATATCGTTCGGAAACTGACTTTCGTAAATCCGTCGATAAGTACATAATTTTCTACAACACTAAACGTCCGCACAGAAAACTCCAATACAAGACTCCGAAACAGAAGGAAGAAGAATATGCCTTGAAATCAGCGGATTAAAAGAATAAGTGCGGATAGACTGATGGGTTCATAAATGGGGGTGCGGACATATTCTTGGACTCCAAAAGGAGTAGACAAATATGTACACGAAAGAGCAAATTAAAACTGCATTAAAGGAATTTGAACGATTAGGTTCTGTACAATCAACGATTACATTATTAGGTTATCCGTCAAGCAGTTCTTTGTATAAATGGTATGAACGAAAGCTCGCTAATAAAAAAAATTATCACGGTTCTCCCCAAAAACCGTATAATGTTGAACATAGATATATAAATTCTGCCGAGCATCCTCGTTATCCTGATACAAATTTAAAATTAGAGGCAATAAAACGTTGCTTTTCTCTTGGCGAAAATGTAGAATATGTATCAAGAGAAATAGGTTACAGCCGCATGAGCATATATAAATGGTATCGGCAATATAAAAAGTATGGAGTGTCCGGACCGATGTCGTCCAAGAAACAAATCAAACGAGAAAATATAGACTTTAATGCAGAATCCGCACCGGCTCAAGACATTGCTGAGCTACAGGAACAAATAAAGCAACTGCAAATGGAAGTTGATGTATTAAAAGAAGCGTTAAATCTGTTAAAAAAAGACCCCGGCATCAATATAACGGAACTGAAAAACCGTGAAAAAGCAGTGGTTATTGATGCCATGAAGGACAAGTATTCACTGCCGCAGTTATTAAAACTCTTACAAATATCAAAGAGCAGTTTCTGCTATCAGAAAAAGGTAATGAAAAAGCCGGATAAATACTATGAATTACGCATTAATATAATACGGTTCTTTAAAGAAAACAGAAACTGTTATGGATATAGGCGTATTCACAGCGAACTTAAGAAAACCGGAATCGCTGTTTCTGAGAAAATCGTCCGCCGTATTATGAAAGCGGAAAAATTAACAGTACCGGAAAAACGCATGAAAAAATATAATTCATATAAAGGTGAAATCACACCCGAAGTAGCTAATTTATTGAATAGAGATTTTTATGCAGACCAGCCTAATATAAAGTGGCTTACGGATATAACCGAATTTGCAATTCCCGCAGGAAAAGTATACCTTTCTCCTGTTATTGACTGTTTTGACGGCATGATTGTAAGCTGGAATGTAGGAACAGCACCGGATTCCCTTTTAGTGAACAAAATGCTTGAAGTCGCAATTAGCACCCTTTCTCCGTCAGAACATCCCATAGTACATATCGACAGAGGAAGCCACTATAGATGGCCGGGCTGGATAGACCGAATGAACACTGCGGGCTTAACTCGTTCAATGTCAAAGAAAGGCTGTTCTCCCGACAATGCAGCTTGTGAAGGATTCTTCGGCAGATTAAAGAATGAGATGTTTTATGGGCGCTCATGGATTGATGTTTCAATCAACAGTTTTATAGATGAAATTAATAATTATATCATCTGGTATAACACCAAACGTATTAAACAATCTCTGGGATATATGAGCCTGGTAGAGTACAGACATAGTCTTGGATTAGCTGTTTAAACAGTCCAAGAATATGTCCGCACCCCCGAGCCGTTAAATACAGAATAGCATCTATATGTTCCGCTTAGTTTTTAATGTGTCCGGGATTCTGGGTACATATCACTTCTTTGTCTAACAAAAGGGGTTCACTTCATTTTATAGACGGCGGTTATTTTAGTTATCAAAGCTTATATTTTCAACATTTATATTATAATGTTATCATTGAGGCGGTATTCTCCCGGCGTTATTCCGACTGTTTTTTTAAACGCCTTATTAAA
>CAKSOL010000003.1 GCA_934477125.1 uncultured Eubacteriales bacterium
TGATAGGCAGCAGGTGTAAGCGCAGCGATGCGTGTGCCAGGCTGTACTAATAGACCGAGGGCTTGACCTATTTCATCCTTCCTCTGCTATTTACTTTGTTCGGTTTTTGAGGTGCGAGCACATTTGCACCATTAGCTCAGTTGGTAGAGCACCTGACTCTTAATCAGGGTGTCCCGGGTTCGAATCCCTGATGGTGCACCATTGATAATATCGCCGTTGGCGTTTATTATAATGTGGCCCGTTGGTCAAGTGGCCTAAGACTCCGGCCTCTCACGCCGGCAACATGGGTTCGAATCCCGTACGGGTCACCATTTTACAAGTTGTAAATCAGATTTTTCTGTTTTATATATAGCGCGTGCCGATAGGTATGCAAATAGTTGGTGTTGATTGCGATGAGGGTCCACCTGTTCCCATTCCGAACACAGAAGTTAAGCTCATTTGCGCTGAAGATACTTGGCGGGAAGCTGCCCGGGAAAATAAGTAGATGCCAACATTTTATTATTTTATATCATATGCCTATTTAGCTCAGTCGGTAGAGCATGCGGCTGTTAACCGCAGGGTCGTAGGTTCGAGTCCTACAATAGGCGCCAAACAGTTGGTGTTGATTGCGGCGAGGGTCCACCTGTTCCCATTCCGAACACAGAAGTTAAGCTCGCTTGCGCTGAAAATACTTGGCGGGAAGCTGCCTGGGAAGATAAGTAGATGCCAACACTTAAACCTGTAAACAAGTAATTGTTTGCAGGTTTTTTGTATTTATTTAAGATTATTTTGAGCCAACTTTTAAGGCAATTTCGTGGAAAGCACTACGAATGGTGGAGAAATGCACCGTTCTATTGTTAACCGCACAAAATCGGCCTACAAATCGTCTGAACTGTTACTTACGGCTTTTAGGAGTAAAGAAAGTATTATGTTATTAGCAGAATATTGTAAGCAAAACAGCGGTAGTAGCAAATATCACGGAAATATCCACAAAACAGCTTTGCGAGTTTTCGGATAAACAGATATTGAGACTTTCAGGGAGAACGCAGATTTTTTGGAGTATTCTCCGAAAACGCTTTCTGCACTTTATACGTATTTTTCGGTAAAGTAATCTGTATGTTCGGCTGACGGAAGAAATGACCGCCGCAATATCTATGATTTTTAACAGCTCCGGCGGCGATACTTAAATCAAAAAGAAAATTCGCAGAAAACAAACTGTAATGTCTGTGAATTTTTATTTATTTTTAAAAATGAAATTGTAAACGGCTTTCGTGTATTCACTGATAAAGCCTGATGACCGGCGGAGAATATTTTAGTAATCCGCCGAATATGCGCTCCTTTGGCAGGTAATATAATTTTAATCATTTTCCCCGGGATTTTGACGGCAGTGAGCCGGTCACACGCTTGTAGTGCTTTGAAAAGTAGCTGTAATCGTTATAACCGCAAAGATAACAGATTTCCTGAAGCGATTTTTCACCCTCCATAATATACTGCTGTGCAAGGTCCATTCTTTCCCGGATAATAAGCTCAAAAATTGTTATACCGAGCTCCTTTTTAACTAAGTGTCCGCAATAGGTAGGGGCGAGAGAAACGCTTTCGGCAATTCGCCCGAGCGTCAGCTTTTCGGTCAGATGGGCGCGGACAAAATCCAGAACGGCGGCAACATGAGGATTGAGCGCTCTGTTTTCAACCATTTCTCTAAGCGAAATTAAAATAAGCTCTATAAATAAAGATAGCTTATGAGGGCGATAATCGCTGCGATTTTCCGAAACGGTTTCAACTAAATTCAGCAGTCGCCGAATTTCCGGCGAAATGCAGTTTGTGATTTTTTGAGAAAAACACGGGGCATCCTCCGCAAAAAAGTTAATGCTGATATATTCTGTTGTAAGCTGTGTTTTTCTCATACAGACACGATGACTTCCGGGCGTGTAGAATATAGCGTTGCCGGGCGTTATTTCGGTCATTTTGCCGTCTACAAGATAATATAATGAGCCTGATAAAACAAATGTAAGGTCATAGTAATTCGGGAAATCATCAAAGCTGTAATCCGCCCAGTTATTATGAATAAAATGTCTTACCCTGATTTTTTCGTCTGTTGAGGTCTCGGCTTTCGCCGAATAAAATGACGTACCTATCATTTCATCCTCCTCTTGATTTCGACGGCAGTGAGCCGGTTACACGCTTGTAGTGCTTTGAAAAATAACTGTAATCGTTATAACCGCAAAGATAACAGATTTCCTGAAGCGATTTTTCACCCTCCATAATATATTGCTGTGCGAGGTCCATTCTTTCCCGGATAATAAGCTCAAAAATGGTTATGCCGAGCTCCCTTTTTACCAGGTATCCGCAGTAGGTAGGGGCAAGGGAAACGCTTTCGGCAATTCGCCCGAGCGTCAGCTTTTCGGTCAGATGGGCGCGGACAAAATCCAGAACGGCGACAACATGCGGATTGAGCGCTCGCAGCTCAAGCATTTCGCGCAGAGCTATGAGAATAAGCTCCAGAAACATAGATTGCTTGTGCTCCTTGTATTCACTATGGCTCTTAGAGGCTGCTTCAAACTGATGAAGCAGCCTTTTTATATCGGATGTAAGGCAATTCGTAATACGCGGCGGAAAGTCGGTGTTTTCGTCGGTAAAAAAGTTAATGCTGATATATTCGGCAGTGGTGTGAAAGGTGTTTGTTCTTATTCTGTGGCTTCCGGGAGTGTAAAAAACCGCATTGCCGGATGTTATTTCGGTCATTTTGCCGTCAACGAGATAACTCAGTGAGCCGGACAAAACAAAGGTGATATCATAATAGTTTATAAAATCATCCAATGGCGTATAATCCGAACAATTATGATAGGAATAAATGCGTATCCGGAATTTTTCGTCCGTCAAAGTCCTCGCCTCCGATAAAAAGCATAATATAATACAATATAACAGCCAAAATACAATATATAGTTCATTGCAAATACGGCGCAATAATAATATGATTTAAATATAACAGTATTTTCGGCGAAAGTCAATAAATCTTTTTCATAAAAACGGGGGCGATACATATGAATAAGCAAAAAACTGCGGCTTATGCGCTGCATATTCTGCGCTCCGTTATATACGGCAGCACATTCATTTTTTCGGAAAGGCTGCTGCGTTCCGCTTCGGTTTTCGATGTTCTTGCAATCCGTTTTCTTATCTGTGCGGTTCTGTTCGGAGCGCTGGCGGCATTCGGGGTTATACATATTTCATTTCGCGGGAAAAGGCTGCGCTGGCTGCTTGCAACGGCGATGTTTGAGCCTGTGATGTATTTTATTTTTGAGACCTATGGACTTCGCGGAATATCAACCTCGCTCGCTGGTATTCTCGCCGCAGTTGATCCTATTATAATAGCCGTTCTCGAAACGCTTTTTCTCGGAGAAAAAACCTCTTTGCTGCAAAAGCTGCTGCTCGGCGTCGGAATTTCCGGCGTTATGCTTGCAACCGTGTTCGACAGCGCGTCATCTGGAGAAAATACCGTTTGGGGAATACTCCTTATGCTTGCGGCGCAGCTTTCGGGCTGTCTGTTCTGCATATGCTCGCGAAAGACCTCGGAGGAATATTCCGCTTTTGAAATAACATTTTTCACAACGGTCATAGGCGCTGTGGTTTTTAACGGCATAAGCCTTGCGGAGCATATCGGCGCAGGAACCGTTTCTCAGTATTTCGCTCCGCTGTTTAACGCTCAGAATCTTATCTGTTTCCTGTTTTTAAGCGTTGTTTCATCCTTTGCGGCAACGGTTATGAATAACTTTGCCCTGTCAAAAATCCAAGCGTCGTCCCTTTCGGCTCTCGGAGGAATATCAACCATAACCGCTATCGTCCTCGGAGTTGTAATAAACCGAGAAATAATACATTGGTATCAGCTTGTCGGCGCTATGCTTATTCTTGTCGGTGCGTGCGGCGTCAATATGCTGTCTGCGCGAAATAAGCAGGTATAGTTCGGCAAAAGCGTTTTATGCGTTGTTTGTTGTGAAAACAATTTGTGCAAACCGTCATATTTTTATCAAACCGGGATTTTGATGAAACTCAGTGCAAAAAGCTCTTGAACGATGGAATAAAATTCCGGTAAAGCATAATATAATACCAAAACCGGCAAAAACAACACAATATAATTTCTTGTTAAAAATGACTGATAGTGTTATCATTAAAGTATAAAATTTGTACCGAATACCGTTATCGCTTTATGCGAAAAACGAAAGGGGGGACATAAATATAAAGATGTCCTTTGCAGCCCGAAAAATATTGAAATGAGGTTATGAAAAATGAAAAAAGCGTCAATGAGAATACTAACGCTTATCCTCAGCTTAGCCATAGTGTTCTCCGCAATGGTGTTCACAATTCCCGCGTCCGCAGAGACGTATGATTCCAATGCCGAATTTATGGCGGGAAAATACGGATTGTTCCTCCATTATCTTGCCTCCAAAAACAGCGACGGAACTGTTGAGGGCTGGAACAATTCGGTAAATTCCTTTGATGTTAATGAGTTTGCAAAAACGGCGCATAACGTCGGCGCATCCTGGATTACTCTTACGCTTACTCAGAGCGACGGCAGGTATTGCATACCTATGCCCGAGCTTGAGGAGCTTACGGGTATCGAAAATCTCGGAAGTGAACGAGATCTTGTCAGCGATTTGTATACCGCGCTTTCGCGCTACGGTATAAAGCTTATGCTTTATTGGATTCCGGGCGCTCCAGGCGGCTCGGACGAAACCGCGACCGCGATTGCCGGAAAGCTCGGCGCAACCGAGCGCACCGGAGAAAAGAAAGACGGCGACTGGGCGCTGAATGATGAAACTGTTGAAAAGATGTCTCAGATAATGAGCGCTGTTTCAACGCGCTACGGCGATAAGGTTACGGGCTGGTGGATAGACGGATGCTATGACGAATCAAATTTCACCGCCGCTTATGCCGCAAAAGAGGCAGCTGCCCTGCGCGCCGGAAATCCGAACGCTCTGATTGCTTTCAATAACGGTACGCATTACGGTGACTGCCGTTTCCCGGTTGAAAGCTACACAGCCGGCGAGACCTGCCATTATCTGCGCGTAAACGAGGATCCGTTCACAAATTATTCCGCGAGCGGACAGTACAGCGAAAACGGCTATCAGAAACATTTCCTGACCTTCCTCGGCGATAACTGGGGTAAAACAAACTGCATTTATGATACCGATACCCTTGTTAAGCATTGCTATGACAATATACTTTCAAAGGGCGCTGCAATAACCTTTGATGTCGGCGTTGCAAATAACGGTACCGTTTCTTCCGAGCAGATAAATCAGATTTCCGCGCTTGACCAGTATATGCATAACGCGCTGGAGCTTGCCCTTGATTTTGAGGACGGATATAATCCTTACATTTGGACGGATAATGTTGCAGCGGATTATACATCAACCGACTCCACCGAGTATACAACTCTCGTTTCGGGCGATAAGGCTCTTAACGGAAATTATTCCCTTAAGGTAACTCCGCCGACCTCCAATACCGGCAGAACCGATATCGTTTCGGGAACCGGAACCGCAAAGCAGAGCATTAAATTCAAGGGAAATCCGGCGTTCAGCAAAACCGATTTTTCAGGCTGCACCGGAATAATGATGCGCCTTAAAATCGATAACGATACCTCCGGAGTTTCCCATAATATTAAGCTTAATGTTATGCAGGGCAGCCTGCCTGTAACGAGACTTTCAAGAGGAGCCTTTGCATACGATACCGCAGGAAATAAGCTTTCTGTCAGCGGAGGCAGCGAAAATACGACCCTGCCTGCCGGATTCGACGGCTTTGTATTTTTCCCGTTTGCAACCGCTCAGAGCTACAATGTAACCGACGCGGGCAGATACGATGATTATGAAAACTATCCGGAGAATCTTGCCGATTTCTCGCAGGAATTCAAGATGAGCATTATTCTTAACGACGCCACCTGGAGCGGTCAGACCGTTTTGATGGATGATATCCGTTTCTATGTCGGTACCGGGCAGGATGAGCTTTGCGACAGTCTTCGCGCCCTCGGATATACCTCGGTTGTTTATAAAACTCAGCCGGAGGCTTATACATTCCCGATAAATTTTGAAAACTGCGAGACTCCGCTTACCTCGGTTAAATTTACCGGCATAAAGGAAGAAAACGGAGTTACAACCTATCCTCAGCTTTACAGCGCGGTAAGACTTACAAATGCAAGCTCCGAGGTTCTTAACGGTTCGCTTTCATATGTTATTAAAAACGGCGAGTTCCCGGAGGATACCGAAACCGTTACATATACTCCCGGAAATGTTATATCAAACTATTTTGCCGTTGAGGGCGTTGAGGCGCTTGCAACCGAGGCGATAACCTCCGCGGACTATGCTTATCTAAAGCTGCGAATCCGCGTTTCCGACACGGAAAACGGCGGTTCGTACACCATGAGAATGGGCGTTCGTCAGGGCGGCACGATATACGGCTATCTCGGCACCGACGCTATGGGTTATGACCTGAACGGAAGAAAGGTTTCCGGAGTTACGGGCTACGGCTACGGCGGAGACGGCTCGGCAGTATATATTCCCGCAGGCTTTGACGGAACGGTTTATTTGCCGATATATTCTATGAGAAAAAGCTGGAAAACCGTTTTCGCGGCTGACAGCGGCGCTGCCAAGCCGGATCTAACTCAGCGTTTCGAGATGAATTTTGAATTTCATCAGACCGACGCATCACTTGAAAATTCCGAAATAATACTCGATGATATAAATGTTGTTTACCCCTATGACGGATTACCTATGAGCTTTGAGGAGGGCTACGACCTTACGATCAATTCGCTTAACAATATTTATGACGGCGCAGAGCACAGCGGAGATACCTCGTCGGTATCGCTGGCAAGAGGAACGGACGCGCTTAACGGAGACGTTTCGTTAAAGCTTTCTATTCCGGCTGCGAATAATAATTCCCGCACGGAGACCGATTATGTAACCGTTCCCGGAAATCCGGATTATACAAACGCCGACCTCACCGCCGTTACCGGTATCTGGATGAGACTCAAGGTAAACGAGCCGGAGGGCTATTCCGGCGGCGAGCATACTTTTGCCGTAACCGCCTTGCAGGGCTCAAAAATCAGCCGCAGATTCAAAAGCTATGTGGCGCTGTATGATACAACCGGTAAAAGAATAGAATATGACCGCTGCGGTAATGACCCTCAGGGCTTTAAGATTCCCGCCGGGTTCGACGGCTTCGTATTTATGCCGTTTGCAGGTCAGTATGACTATCAAGGCTGGCAGGGTTACAAATCAACAAATTCCGACGCATTTGCCGATTTCTCTCAGGATTGGAAGCTTTCGCTTTATTTTGCGGACAGCACCTGGAACGGCAGCACTGTTCTGATTGACGATATATCCTATTTTGCAAGCTCTGCCGATTGGACGCAGCAAAGCGGGCTTGACAATATGGACGCCGACGCATGGGTCGCTATGAGAACGGCGGGCTATGCTATAAGCCGCAATCCGCAGCCGGATATCTATTCTGTTCCGCTTGACTTTGAGGACGGTCAGATTCCGTTCGCAACCGTTAAGTCTTGGTATGCGGGCAACGGAAGCTATCCGACCGTTACCGAAAATCAGGATATATCAGCCGCCGCAGAGGCGCTTAACGGAAACGCTTCGCTGAAACTGCATATTCCGGTAAGCAGCAGCTATACGGCGGAAAACGGCTATACATTCATCCGCGCGGAAAGCAGTCAGGCTCTGTTTGAGGGTATTGAAGGCTTATCTAAAGAAACTCTCGCAAGCTCTGCCGCAAACTATGCCTATCTGAAAATGCGCATAAAGCTGCCTGCAACAGCGGACGGCTCGGCATACAGAGTATTCTTCGGCTTCCAGCAGGAGGGCAACGGTTATACAACCGTTCTCAAGGGCAGCTACGGCTATAATGTAAACGGCGGATATGTTGCAATTTCCTCTGAGGACCTGTATACGCTTATTCCGTCGGGCTTTAACGGAACGATATATATACCCGTTAAAAATCAGATGTATTTCTCAAACGCAAACCAGCAGGTTCGCGGAACTGCCGAAAATGCGATTGATTTCGGTCAGAGCTTTAGTATGTATCTCAGCTTATACGGCGAAAACTGGGCTGATACCGCAATGCTGATTGACGATATGGAAATCGAATACAACATTTCGGGAGATATCAACGGCGACGGTTATGTCAACGCGGACGACCTCGCTCTGCTGCGCCGCGAATTGTTAAGCGGAGCTTCAGGCTACAACGATAAATTCGATATCAACGGCGATCTTTCCGTTGATATCAGGGATCTCGTAAAGCTTAAAAAGCTCGCGGCAAAATAACCGCAGGATAAACCTGCAAAAATCAGATAACACCCGGAAAAGCAAAAGCTTTTTGTCCGGTCGGGCGTAAGCCCGGCCGGATGTCCGGGGTACATTTATTGTAATGTGTGTCTCGCATAGGCATATTCTTATTACCTATTTTAAACCGGAGGAAAATATGAAAAAAACTAAACGGCAAATACTGTGCCTTATTTTAGCAGGCTTAATGCTGCTCGGCGTGGCTCCGGTATCGGCGCAGGAAGCAAGCGCCGAAATAAAAAGCGCTGAGGAATATGCGCCTTACAGCGAATGGAGCGCGGGCACCGGGGAAAACAAGGGCGGGCAAATCGTATTAACCGCCGATGATATTGTTTCGGCATCGGGTGATGTTGAAATACTTGATAATTATAAAGAAATGAACGGAAAGAGTATATCAACCGGAGAGAACAGCGCCGTTACCTTTCGGGTGAACGGGGCTTCGGGTTGGTATACTCTCAAGCTTACTTATTACCTTGAGGAATGCCGCTCCGGAGCGGCTCGCCGCCAAATACTTATAAACGGTAAAATTCCGTTTGAGGAGGCTGCGGACCTTGCTTTCTATACAGCATATATTGACGAAAACGGCATTATCAGCGATTTCTACGGCAATGATATCCGCTCGGCGCAGGTCGTATCTCCGCGCTGGATGACCGTTAATGTCTATGACCGCCGCCATTATGAGAGCGAGCCTCTCAAATTTGAAATTTCCGACGGCGATACCGTTACACTTAGCGGTATGCGGGAGACTATGGTTATAAATTCCGTTTCTCTGGTGCCGTTTGTAGCCGCCGAAAGCTATGAAAACGTAATTTCCGGTTTGCGCGCCGCGGGCGCTGAGGAGATTCCGGGAATATGCGATATCTACGAAGCGGAGAAATGCTCCTGGAAAACCGCTCCGACTATTGTTCCGACAGCCGACAGCAGCTCCTCGACTTCTCCGCACAGCAACTACGCCGTAAGGCTTAATACCCTGAACGGCTCAAGCTGGAAAACTGCGGGGCAAACCGTTTGCTGGAGCGTCAGCGTTCCGCAGGACGGTCTTTACCGGATTTCTCTTAAAGCAAAGCAGAACACACGCCGCGGTCTTTATTCTACCCGTAGGCTTTATATAAACGGCGAAGTTCCTTTCGCCGAAGCAAATGACCTCAGATTTACCTATTCCGGCAGCTGGGAAAGCTACGACCTCGGCTCGGATGCCGGCGGCTGGCTGTTTTTTCTGAAAAAGGGCGAGAATGAAATTGCTCTGGAGGCAACTCTCGGAAAAATGGGTACCGTTCTCCGCGAGGTAAACGGAATTCTCGATGAGCTTAATGCGGTATACCGCGAGATTTTAACAATAACCGGTTCTTCGCCCGATAAATACCGCGATTATCAGCTCGACAGGCTTATACCCGAAACTGTTAAAAATCTCAAGGCTCAGAGCGAACGCCTGAGCGCGGTTCAGAAGGAAATTCTTAATATAACCGGTCAAAAGGGCAACGATATGTCGATTTTCGATACCCTTATCCGCCAGCTTAACGGCTTTTATGCCGACGCTGATAAAATTCCGACCGGTTTCAGCTATTTTAAAACGAATATAGGCTCTCTTGCAACCTGGATAACCTCGGCTCTTGAACAGCCGCTGACGCTTGATTATATAACCGTCAGCAGCTCCGATAAAAAGCTGCCGCGGGTGAATGTCGGATTTTTCCGCCGTGTTTGGGATTCCGTCGCAGCGTTTGTGTCGTCATTTTCGGTGGACTACAACAAGATAGGAAATTTAACCGAAAATAATGATGCTCCCGTAACCGTTTGGATGACCTCCGGCAGAGACCAGATGCAGGTTTTAAAGGTTTTGGTTCAGAATTCGTTTGTTCAGAAAACCGGAATAAACGTTCAGCTTGAAAATGTTGAGACCGGCTCGGTTTTAAAGGCGGTTGCCGCCGGGAACGGACCGGATGTTATGCTCGGAGCGTCGGTTGCCGACCCTGTAAACTATGCGCTGAGAAACGCCGTGTGTCCGCTGGATTCATATTCGGGCATTGATAAGATAAAGGAAAGATTTTATCCCGAAACGCTTGTGCCGTTTACTCTTGAAAACAAGCTCTATGCACTTCCTGAGAAGGTCAGCTTTGACGTTTTGTATTATCGCAGCGATATTATGAAGCAGTTTGAACTTGAGCTGCCGGAAACCTGGGATGATGTTATAGAAATAACCTCTGTTTTGCAGAAAAACAGTATGACCTTCGGCTTGCCGATTGCAAATATAATCGGAATTTATTCGATGTTTATGTATCAGCACGGTGGTGAAATGTACCGCGACGGCGGCGCTGCGTCTCAGCTTACGGTTCAGAAAAATGCCGACGCTTTCGAGCAGATGACCGATTTCTTCAAGAATTATTCCCTGGAGCTTTCCTATAACTTTGTAAACCGTTTCAGAACCGCCGAAATACCTCTCGCTATCGACGGTATCGAATCGTACAACAATCTCAAGGTCTCTGCTCCCGAAATCGAGGGACAGTGGGGCATAGCTCTTTTGCCGGGAATCAAAAAAGAGGACGGAACGGTTGACCGTTCGGGGTATCTGAGCGCGACCTCCTGCTTTATTCTCAATAATTCGGATTGCAAGCAAAATGCGTTCAGCTTTTTGGATTGGTGGACCTGCGCCGATACTCAGGAGAGCTTCGGCAGGGAAATAGAGAGTATTCTCGGTCCGTCGTCCCGCTATATGGCAGCCAACCGCGAGGCGTTTGAAAAGCTGCCCTGGACAAAGGCAGAGCTGAAGGTTCTGCTTACGCAGCTTTCGGCGTCCCGCGCGGTTCCTGAGGTTCCGGGAAGCTACTTCCTCGGCAGACATCTCAACAACGCTTTCCGCGCGGTTGTTATAAGCGGAAAGGATTTAAAGGATACATTGGAAAAATACGGCGCTGTTATCGATAATGAGCTTACCGTTAAGCGCAGAGAGTTCGGAATGGAGGATGCCGCGAAATGAAAAAGGAAAAAAGAATTCCGCTCGGCGAACGCTTCCGCTACGGACTTTCCCTTGCAAAAAAGAATTATGACTGCTATTTGTTCCTGCTGCCGTTTGCAGTGCTGTTCATAGCGTTTGTCGTTATGCCGGTCGCCATTTCGATTTTTTACAGCTTTACCGATTTCAATTTGCTTGAGAAACCGACGTTTATAGGTGTTGAAAATTTCAGGCGGCTGCTTGTAAACGACGAGGTTTTCACGGTTGCCTTCCGTAATACCATGATAATTGCGGCGATAGTAGGACCTGTCGGGTATTTTGCCTCCCTGCTGATAGCCTGGCAGATAAACGAGCTCGGCAGGATACCGCGTGCCATACTCGTAACCGTTATGTATGCCCCGTCTATTTCCGGCGGCGCATATGTTATATGGCAGTATATTTTCAGCAACGATTCCTACGGCTGGATAAACAGTATGTTAGTCGGTCTCGGATTTACCCAGGAGCCAATACAGTTTCTTTCCGATACCCGCTACATGCTTACAATAGTTATTATAGTTATGGCATGGATGAGCCTCGGAGCAGGATTTCTTTCCTTTGTTGCCGGACTTAAAACCGTTGATAAGACTCTCTATGAAGCCGGCTATGTTGAGGGAATAAACAGCCGCTGGCAGGAGCTTTGGTTTATAACTCTGCCGACGATGAAGCCGCAGCTGATGTTCGGAGCGGTTATGAGCATAACGGGCGCATTCTCCGCAGGAGCGGTCGGAACGCAGATGTTCGGCTTTCCGAGCACGGACTATGCCGCGCATACCATTATCAACCATCTTGAGGATTACGGTAGTTCCCGGTTTGAAATGGGTTATGCCTGCGCCATAGCAACCGTTCTGTTCGTCCTGATGATAGCGATAAATGAAATAGTTCAAAGGCTGTTAAGTAAGGTGGGTAGCTGACCGTGAAGCAGAAAGAAAAAGTTAAACGCATATCCCGCGCAGGGTTGGCGCGTTCGGTTGGAGGAAATGTTGTTAATTTCCTGCTGCTTTGCATCATCGCCGCCTTTATGGCGCTGCCGCTGCTGTATGTCGTCAGCAACGCCTTTAAGCCGCTCGATGAAATTTTCGTATACCCTCCGCGCTTATATGTTATTCATCCTACCGTCGGGAATTTTAGCGATCTGGCGTCGCTTATGTCGCAGTCCTGGATTCCGTTTTCCCGGTATATATTCAACTCGGTGTTTGTAACGGCGGTTTCAACCTTTGTTCAGATAATATTCGTTTCTATGGCGGCGTATGTTTTGGAAAAACGCGAGTTTCCGGGCAGAAAGGTGTTTTTCAAGGTCGTTGTAACCTCGCTGATGTTCAGCGGCTCTGTAACCGCCGTTCCGAACTATATTATTATGAACGGGCTTGGAATGGTCAATACATACTGGGCGATGATTCTTCCCGCCATAGCCTCTTCAATGGGACTCTTCCTTATGAAGCAGTTTGTTGCAACAAGTGTTCCTACGGCTATTTTAGAGGCCGCAAGGGTGGACGGCGCGCGGGAGCTGACAATTTTTTGGCGGATAGTTATGCCGCTTGTAAAGCCGGCATGGCTGACGCTGATAATATTTGCATTTCAGTCCATATGGGCAACCAACGGCAACGGTTATATCTATACCGAAACTCTCAAGCCCCTGAATTACGCACTCAGTCAGGTGGTGTCGGGCGGCGTTGCCAGAACAGGCTCGGCGGCAGCGGTATCTCTTATTATGCTGCTTCCTCCGCTGACCGTATTTATAATAACTCAGAGCAATATTCTCAATACAATGGCTTCGTCCGGAATCAAGGAATAGGAGGGGAACGGAAGCGTGAAGCATATCAGTAGTTTAAGGCGGTTTGCCGCCGTCTGCGCCGTTCTTTTCCTGATGCTTTCCTTTTCGGTAAGCGCAGAATCTCCCAATCCGAGCTTTACCTATGATTTGGAAAATAAATCGATGGCAGCTCCGGAGGCGGCGCAATGGATAACCGATATAACCGGCGAGGGAATGGGAACGGCAAGATTATCCGAGCCTACCGATGTCTGCTCGGATAACAGCGGAAACCTTTATATAGTTGATAAGGGCAACAGCCGTATATTAAAAACCGATAGCAACGGTAAGCTGCTGGCGGTTGTAGATTCCTTTGATAACGGCGGAACAGCCGAGCATTTTTCCTCTCCGGAGGGGATATGCGTAACGGCGGACGGCGATATTTACATTTGCGACACAATGAACGAACGCGTTGTTCATCTTAGCAGCTCAATGGAGCTTAAAAGAATTATTTCGGCTCCTGAGAGCAATGTTCTGAGCGACGATTTTGTTTTTACTCCGATACGTATTGCCGTTGACGGGCTTAACCGTATATACATAGTCTCCCGGAACTTCAATTCGGGAATATTGGAGCTTAACAAAAAGGGCGAGTTCAATCAGATATTCGGCGCTGTTAAAACGCAGTATACCGTTGCGGAGATTTTCTGGCGCGCCATATCAACCAAGGCGCAGCGTGAGCGTTCGGCGGCGCTTATACCGAACGAATACAGCAGCGTCTGCGCGGACGATAAGAACTTTCTTTATGCCTGCTCCGCTTATTTCGACTCAACCTCGGGAAGCCGGGAGACCGTTAAAAAGCTTAACGCTCTCGGCACAAATATCCTCGGCGATGTTCCCGACCCTTATATAAATATGTATTCAAAAGGCACTTACCGCGGCGCCGAGACCTATACGGATATTATCCCGATAGGCAGCGGAATATATGCGCTGCTCGATAATACACGCGGCAGGGTATATGCCTATAACGATGACGGCGATATGCTGTTTGAGTTCGGCGGAAAGGGAGATTACGGTGCAACTCTCGGCTCGGCAGCGGCGTTTTCCTATTATAACGGCACGTTTTATATCGCAGATTCCAAGAATGACCGTATAGCGGTATTCGGTCTTACGGATTATGCCCTGCTTTATATCAAAGCCGCCGAATACCATGCCTTAGGCGATTACAGCGCCGAAAACGAGGTCTGGAAAAGTATATACAAGCTTAACAACAACAGCGTATGCACTATAAGAAGCTTCGGAAAGGTTAATCTGCGCGAGAAGAACTATAAGGCGGCAATGGAGTATTTCAGACAGGCGAATGACCGCGAGTCATACTCGGAGGCGTTTTCCGCCCAGCGCAAGATTTTTATGAATGAGCATTTCACACTGATTTTCATAGGCGCAATAGCGGCGGTCATACTGCTTATAGCGTTTCTGGTATGGCGGAGCCGTCATCCTAAGGTTACAGAAAATAAGTTTACATACCGCGCGACCCTCGGATATGCGAAAAAGGTTATATTCCGTCCGCTCAGCGGATTTTGGGATATGAAAAAGGAGCATTACGGCAGTACCGCCGCCGCTGTAACGGTTTTGGCGGCAGCAACCCTGTTTTATGCCTTGTTTAACAGCCTTAAGGGCTATATTTTCGGCAGCGGAACGCAGGGCGCGGGTTTCCTGCCGAGCCTGCTGACGGTTATAATTCCTTTTTTCCTGTTCGTTATCTGTAACTGGTGCGTTTCGAGCCTGATGAGCGGCGAGGGGAGCTTTAAATATATCTTTATGGGAACGGCGTATTCGCTTACTCCTCTTGTTTTGCTGCTCCCGGTTTTGCTCCTGCTTTCCCATATTATGACGGCGGACGAAAAGGGAATATATTCGCTTATTCTCTCTGTGGCGCTGCTTTGGACGCTGCTGCTTGTGGTATGCTCTAATATGCAGGTTCATTCCTATACTATGGGCAAGACCGTTTTGGTATTGATAATAACCGTTGTTATTATGGTTGCCGTGGTCTTTCTGGCGGCGCTGGTGTTTGCGCTGCTTCAGGAAATCATAGGCGTTGCAGGCGATATGATAAACGAGCTTTATCTCCGCAGATGAAAGGGCTGGTCAATATGAAAAAACAAATTTGTTGGCTGTTGGCAGCGCTTACTGTGTTTGCGGCAGGCTGCGGCGGCAGCTCCGAAAATCCTGCCGCGGCGGAAAAAAGCTATATTGAATACGGCTCTGCCGGGGAAGAAAGCAGCAGTATGGAAACGGTTGCCGAAAACGATTTTCTGATATTGCGGATTAACCGGGCGACAACCGATATTGAGCTTGAGCAAAAGGCAACGGGATATATATGGTCGTCGCGCGGAAGCAATGCCACCGATTCTGACGGCAAGCCTCTTTCTTTCACATATCTCGATAATTCCGGCTCGGTCGCCTCTATGGATACGGCTGCCGACAGCGTTGCAAAGGGACAGTATAAAATAGAGAAAACCGAAAACGGAGTTCATATCATTTATTCCTTCGGAGATATCGTTAAGGATTTGATTTATCCTACATATATATCCGCAGAACGCTTTGAAAAGCTTACGGAAAAAATGAGCTCGCGCTCAGCTGCTACGATAACTCCGCTGTATCAGCATCTTGTTGAGGGAATTTACGACGATGATACCTATGCCGATATGATTCGCAAATACCCGAATGCAAAAGGTAAGGACGCATACGTTATAAGAAACTCGGATATGCTGCTTAATGTTAAAAAGGAGCTTGCGTCCGCGTTTTCCGAGGCAGGATATTCCGCAGAGGAGCTTGCAAAGGATAATGCCGAGTTCGGACTGTCGTCCGGAGTTTCATCATCGCAGAGCGTTCAGTTCAATATCGGTGTTGAATATACCCTTGAAGACGGCGACCTCAAGGTTCGCCTCCCTGCTGACGAGATGTATTGCTCGGCGGCTTCAACCGGAATAGAAACGCTATCATTGCTGCCTTATTTCGGCGCTCCGGAATCCGGAGCGGAGGGCTACTTTCTCCTGCCGGACGGTTCCGGCGCGGTTATGGAATTCTATAACGGCTCGGAGCATGCCGGTCAGGTTATGTTCTCCGAGGTTTACGGCGAAAATCTCTCAATTTCAAAAGAGGAAAAAATATATTCGCTTTCTCAGACCGTTTTCCCGGTCTACGGCGCAAAAATCGGTAACAGCGCATACCTTGCGGTTATAGAAAAGGGCGACGCGATAGCCCGACTGAACGCCCTCCCCGGAACCGATACCCTTGCGGCTCGTGCATGGGCGGATTTCAATATCCTTGATACGCAGATAGTTTATGCAAAATCGCTTGCTGGAGCAGGAGATATTGCCAAAAATTCCTATACTAAGGAACAGTCGGAGCCGTATTCGGGCGACATCGCGATTCGTTATCATTTTCTTGACGGCGACGCGGCGGATTATTCCGGAATGGCGAGATACTATCGTGATAAGCTTTTCCCGAACGGTAATTCCGCTGCCGAAACGGTGCCGTTCTATCTTGAGACGGTTTCGGCAATAGACTATACCGAAAAACGGGCGGGATTTACAAAACACACCGTAAGCACCTTAACAACCTTTGAGGAGGCTGCGGAAATGTCGGAAACGCTGCGCCGCGCAGGCGTTACCCGGCAAAAGCTCATACTTTCGGGCTGGCAGAAAAACGGCTGGCAGACAGGATATGCAAATTCACAGAAGGTCAACAGCGCCGCGGGCGGCGAAAATGGCTTGCGCGAATTGGCGGCAAAGCTCAAAAACAACGGAGCCGAGTTTTTCCCGGAAACCGATGTTCAGCTTGTATATCCGTCCGCAATTTCGGGAGGGGTTAATAAATCGCTTACAGCGCGGTCTCTTGTTCAGCAGCTGACGCGCGTTTTCGATTATAAACAGTCCGATTTTCAGAAGGACGGCATTGCGGCATACGGTATGAACGCGGAGTATACGCAAAAGGCGATAGCAAGCGCCGCCGAATATAATTCAAAGCTGGGCATTTCGGGGCTTTCCCTCAGATATGCGGCGCAATATGTTATTCCCGATTATAAAGAGGGGAGCGTTACAAACCGCGCCCAGGCTATGGAAAAGCTTGCAGACTCCGCCGAAAAGGCGGCAGAGTCCGGAATGAGCCTGCTTTCAAGAACCGGAAATGCTCCTGTTGCCGTTCATACGGGCGATATAGTTGAGCTGCCGCTTTATTCAAACGGCAATTATAACTGCACGTATCCCGTTCCGTTTGCGGCTATGGTTTACAGCGGCAATATAGACTATGCCGGAAAGGCGGCGAACTTTTCGGGTACGGGCGACAGGGACATTCTGAAAATGATAGAATCCGGAGCCGGCGTTTATTTTGCAATGGCGGCGAGAGCGGATAACAATATCCGCAGCAGCACTTTCGACAGATATTATTCAATCTGCTTTGATGACCTTTCGGATACCGCTGTCAGTACATATAAAAAGGTTGCAACGGCTCTTAACGGCGTATACGGCAGCAGAATAGAACGTCACGAACGCCTTCAGCCGAATGTTTATAAGACCGTCTTTGAAAACGGAACATACTTCATAGTCAATTATAACGGCTATGAAATCACGGCGGACGGCTTAACGGTTGCCGCAGCAGGCTATATCAGGGGGGAAAACGGATGAGCGGAAAAAATAAAATTGCCTCGTTTGAAAAAAAGCAAAACCGCTGGGGATATATTTTCTGCCTGCCGTTTATGATAGGCTTTGTGCTGCTGGTGGCGTATCCGCTGCTTAAAATGGTGCTTTTCAGCTTCGAGGAGCTTTCTGTCGGCACGGTTACTTATGAAACAGAGTATGTCGGCTGGCAGCATTATCACAGAATACTGTTTGTTGACCCGGATTTCCGGAAAACCGTTGCGGCTTCTCTCGGAGAAATGGCGGTAAACGTTCCTGTTGCGGTTTTGTTTTCATTCTTTATCGCGAGTATTTTAAATCAGAAATTTATAGGCAGAACGGTTTTCAGAGCTATTCTTTTCCTGCCCGTAATTCTTGCGTCCGGAATGGTGGCTTCTCTTACATCCGGCGATTTTATAAGCAGCAATATGCAGAATATCGGCAGCCTTTCGGGCAGCGCGTCCGATTCAATGTTTTCGGGCAGCTTTGCCGATATCCTTTTAGCTATGAATATCGACCGCGGAATCGTTGAGTTTATAGAGGGTCTTGTTGAAAGAATATCCGATATAACAACAATGTCCGCCGTTCCATCGGTAATTTTCCTTTCCGGAATGCAGTCGATATCTCCGAGCATCTTTGAGGCATCCTATATTGAGGGCGCCTCGGCATGGGATGTGTTTTGGAAAATAAGCTTTCCGATGGTAAGTCCGCTTATCCTGGTCAACATTATCTATTGTATCGTTGACTCGTTCACAAGCGCAACCAATACTGCGATAACCGCTATACACGAGACTTTGTTTTCTAAAATTCAATACGGTCTCGGCTCGGCAATGTCTATTATGTATCTTGCGCTCGTAGGCATTATTATAGCGCTTGTTTATCTTGTTGTCAGGAGGTTGATTTATTATTATGAATGACACATCCGTTAATAATCCCTCCCTTGAAAACGCGAGAAAGGCGGCGGCGCGTGCAAAGGCGGCAAAGACCGCCGGGCATATCGGTGTTGCAATACTTCGCTTTATTTTGCTGTTCGGAATAAGCTTTGTTATTCTTTACCCCATATTTTCAATTATCTGCGGCTCGTTTATGTCGCTCGATGACCTTGTTGATATAACGGTAAAGTATTTCCCCAAGCATTTTACCCTGCAAAATTATGCTGACGCCGCAACGGCGCTTGATATGCCTGACACGATGATAAATTCGCTTGTTATTTTTCTGATAACAGCGGTCTTGCAGGTTATTTCCTGCACTATGGTCGGCTATGGGCTTGCGCGGTTTAAATTCAAGCTGAACGGCTTGGTGTTCGTTTGCGTTATTATTCAGCTGCTCATTCCGCCCGATACCATAATGCTGACCCGCTATATAAGCTTCCGTTATTTCAACGGTTTCGGGCTGTTCAATCTGCTCGGAATTGCTCCTCTTAACCTTACTGCCTCGGCAATTCCGCTTTATGTTCTCGGAATAACCTGTACAGGCTTGAAAAACGGACTGTTTATATTCATTTTAAGGCAGTATTTTAAGGGCCTTCCGAAATCTCTTGAGGAGGCGGCGTATGTGGACGGCTGCGGTCCGTTCCGCGCTTTTGTTACCATTATGGTGCCGGGAGCGAGAACAATGATGGTAACCGTGTTCCTGTTTTCCTTTGTGTGGCTGTGGACCGATATGACTATCGCTCCCGCGCTCACGAAATCAAAAATCCTCGTTAATATGACATATATGCTCCAGGGCATTCTTTATGATAACAGCGGCGGACTGCGGGTTTCGCTTTTGAAAAACGCCGGAATAATGCTTATCATACTGCCCGTTGTTTTGGTCTACCTTATCTGTCAGAAGGCATTTGTTCAGGGAATCGAAAGCTCCGGACTGACCGGCGCTTGATATTAAGAAGGGAGAAAGGCTATGTTAATTTCAAAACTGCGCAGCAACATCCGAAAGGCGGTATCCGCGGCGGCAGCGGCGGCATTGCTGCTTACGAGCGTTGTGTGCGCCTTTTCCGCAACCGCCGATGAGGCGGGGGAAAGCTTTCCGATAAACTTTGAGGGCGGAAAGAATTCCATAACCCAGGTTTCCAACTATTATTCCGGTAAGGAGCATCTTACTTCGGACGGCGTTACTCTGCTCAGCGGAACAGCCGCGTTAAACGGAGAGGCAAGCCTGCAGCTGAAAATCCGCTCCGGAAATACCTATACGGAAACCGAAAAGCTGACTATGGCGGCTGTAGAGGGCTTTTCAAAAAAGAGCTTTGATAAGGTAACGGGTATTATGCTGCGGATTCGTCTGCGCAGCGATACCGTTTCCAAATCGCATGCATTCAGTATTGCTCTTTCTCAGAGCGGACTTGCAAAAAGCACATATCTTGCCAAGGGCGCGGTTGCATATGATGCTGACGGCAGCGAAACAAAGGTAACGAGTACCGATTTAAAGGTAACGCTTCCAGCCGGATTCGACGGCTTCCTGTTTTTGCCGCTTGAAACCGCGCGAAGTGAAAAACAGACACGCAAGGGAGTATACGACCAATACAAAACCTTTCCGGCAAGTATGGCAGACCTTTCAAAAAGCTTTGAATTGGCGCTGCATTTTGACAGCCGCAGCTGGGGCGGAGTAGAGGTCGCCGTTGACGATATTTCCGTTTATTCGGGCAGCTCAGTTGCCGATAATCTTGAACATATAAAAGCTCTCGGTTACAGTATAACCGCAGAAATCCCCGTTGAGGAAACCGCCGGACCGTATCTTCCGGCAGGAACGCAGCCGGTTCGCTATGATTTGCCGCTTGATTTTGAAAACGGAATAAATCCGTTTGTTCAGATAACCGATATTAAAAACTGGTCGCCCTCGGCGCATATCGGCGATATCGGTATGGTAGGAGACGGCAAGACGCTTGCAGGCTCTGCCTCTTTGGAAATCTGGAAGCTTGCGACAGGCTGCAACCGAATCGACCTCAACAATGCCTCAATGAACGGAATAGAGGGCTTTTCAAAAACCGATTTTGGCTCGGTTACGGGCATTATGCTTAGAATAAAGCTTTCGGGCGGCGAAAAGAACGCGGTTAAATACATTGCGTTCAGCGCAACTCAAAACGGTGTTTCAAGACCGACATATCTCGGCAAGGGCGCTGCGGGCTATGACCTGACCGGTAAGCCCGTAACACTTACCGATTGCAACCTCGGCATAAAGCTGCCCGGCGATTTTGACGGTTATCTTTTCCTGCCGTTCAGAACGGCTCAGAGCGAGACCGTAACCGTTGCCGGAACATATGACAGCTATGCTGACCATCCCGAAAGTATGGTTGATTTTTCAAAGGATTACAGCTTACAGCCGATGTTTAAGGATGCATGGGACAATACCACCGTTTATATGGACGACATTCAGATTTATTCCGGCAATGAGCATATCAATTTCCTGAAAAGCCATTATTCCGGAATAACCTATGTTCAGCAGCCCGACCGTTATTCCTTCCCGCTCACCTTTGACGACGGTATTTCTCCGTTCAACTCAATAGACGATATTTATGACTGGCAGTCGCATAAACGCAACGGCGGCGTGGGACTGACGGAAAATTCTCCGCTTTGCGGAACAACCTCCGTTTTGGTTGAACAGCTCCGCAAGGGAAATAACAGAACTGACCTTAACGAGGCAAAAATGGCTCCGGTAGAGGGCTTTTCAAAGACCGAATTTGTCAATGCAACCGGAATTATGCTCAGAATAAAGCTGAGCGGCGGCAATGCCGAGGCAAAATACCGTTTCAGTATAACGGCGGTTCAGTCCGGAATAGCAAAGCGCACCTACCTCGGCAAGGGCGCCGCCGGGTATGACATTACCGGAAAACCGGTAACTCTCCACGGCGGAAACCTCGGTATAAAGCTGCCCGGCGATTTCGACGGTTATCTGTTCCTGCCGTTCAGAACGGCTCAGAGCGAAACGGTAACCGTTCCCGGAACATATGACAGCTATGACGACTTCCCGGAAAATCTTGTTGATTTTTCAAAGGATTACAGTATGACTGTTTCTTTCTTCAGCTATGACAGTGACGACTGGGGCGGAATAACCGTTATGATGGATGATATGCGCGTATATTCCGGAAACGAGCATATAAACTTCCTTAAAACTCTGTATACCGGAATAACCTATGTTCAGCAGCCTGACCGTTATTCCTTCCCGCTTACATTCGACGACGGAATTATGCCGTTTAATGCTGTCAACGATATATACGACTGGGAGATTCATTGGAAAAACTCCGGAGTAGGACTCACGACCTCCGCCGCTCTTTGCGGCAGCACCTCGGTTCAGATTGACGCTTTGCGCGCGGGTAATAACCGTACAGATCTCAACGATGTTAAAATGCAGGGGATTGAGGGTTTCTCGAAAACGGATTTCAATTCGGTTACCGGCGTTATGCTGAGGATAAAATTAAGCGGCGGCGATGCCTCTGCCAAAAGGCATTTCCGCATAGCCGCCCGGCAGGACGGCTTGAAGAAGGACACCTACCTCGGCAAAGGCGCCGCGGGGTATGACCTTAACGGTAACTCCGTTATGCTTCACGGCGGAAATCTCGGAATATCGCTGCCCGGTAATTTTGACGGATATCTTTTCCTGCCGTTCAAAACCGCTCAAAGTGAAACCGTAACCGTTGCGGGATCATATGACAGCTATACCGATTACCCCGAAAACCTTGTTGATTTCTCGAAGGACTATACAATGGTAGTAACCTTCTGGGAGGATTGGGGCGGAACAGCGGTTTATCTTGACGATATGCGTGTATATTCCGGAAATGAGCATGTTAATATTCTTAAATCTTTATATCCGGGAATAACAACGGTTCAGCAGCCGGAGCGCTATTCGTTTCCGCTCATTTTCGACGATGGTATTATGCCGTTTAACGCTGTCAACGATATATATAATTGGGAGATACACTGGCGTACGAGCGGA
Source organism: uncultured Eubacteriales bacterium (assembly GCA_934477125.1). Lineage (GTDB taxonomy): Bacteria > Bacillota > Clostridia > Oscillospirales > Acutalibacteraceae > UBA737. Next base: position 22,651 of record CAKSOL010000003.1, read on the forward strand.
GTGGGCCTTGTGTCGGGCGCAGAGGCTCTTTCGGGAACCGCTTCGGTTAAGGTTGACCCTCTGAGAGCGGGAAACAACCGCACCGACCTTAACGATGTTAAGATGAAGGGCATCGAGGGCTTCTCAAAAACCGATTTCAGCTCGGTAACGGGCGTTATGCTGCGAATAAAATTAAGCGGCGGCGATGCCTCGGCTCAAAAGCATTTCCGTATAGCTGCCCGGCAGGACGGTGTAAAGAAGGACACCTTCCTCGGCAAGGGAGCCTCGGCTTATGACCTTGAGGGCAACAAAATTTCTCTCACCGGCGGAAACCTCGGTGTTAAGCTGCCCGGCAATTTCGACGGCTACCTGTTCCTGCCTTTTAAAACCGCTCAGAGCGAAACGGTAACGGTTGCGGGAACATATGACAGCTATGCCGATTACCCCGAAAATCTTGTTGACTTCTCAAAGAATTACACAATGACCGTAACTTTCTGGGAGGATTGGGACGGAACAACGGTTTATCTCGATGATATACGGGTATACAGCGGAGATAAGCATATAAACATCCTTAAAAATCTCTATAACGGCATAAAAACTGTTCAGCAGCCGGAATATTACGATTTGCCCCTAGCTTTTGATAAAGGAATGACTCCGTTTACATTTGAACTGGACGGCGGGAGATATGCACAAAATAATATTTACGGCACCGGTGCAAAGCTTTCCTACGGAAGGAACTCTGTCGGAAACGGACTTACTATAAAATTTGCTTCCGACCTTACCGATGCATACAGCGTTTACACTTCCAAGGCTAAGGTTAAAATTCCGGAGGGCGCGATGGGAATACTGCTGCGCGTTAAAACCGACGCTCCGGAAAGCGCGACCATGGGCGTTATTGCCGATAACTGGAGTACAACGTCGTTACAGTTCGGAAAAAATTCCCTGCTGTATGATTTGAACGGAAATGCGGTCGAAAAGCCGTTTGAAAGTCGGCATTGGCTCGGCTGCAACCTGCCGGAGGAATTTGACGGATTTGTGTTTATTCCGTTAGAGTCCGGTTTCAACGAGAATCAGCAGAAATACTACCGCGAAGCAACCGGCTTAAAGCTTGACGGTAAAATTGTTGATTTGCAGCTTATATTCTACGGCGAGAAATTATGGGCGGGCAAGACCTTTGAGGTCGAATACTTCGGCGTTTATAACGATAAGAACTATGTCGGCACAATCGAAAAGCTCGGCTATGAGCTGGATGTTGATAAGGGCCTTTCAAGCAATGCCATTCTCGGCAACGCCTCAAATCTTTTCTTCTATGTCCAGCGGCTCAACGATGGCTTTGATGAAAAGAATATATCAAAGCTTAAAAACTGGATACTGCTTGATACAACCGATTTAAAGCTGTTAAACAGTTACAGCCCTGATAATGTTTCGATAGGCGACGGGCTGCTGACTCTTAAGTACGCCAAAGCGTCAAAGGACGGTAAGAGTTACACAGCCGGCGCTATAAGAACCAAGGAAAAATACAGTTACGGCTATTATGAAGCCAACCTGACATTCCCGAAGCTTTCCGGCGCGCAGTCGGTGTTCCGCCTTGTAACGGACGGCGGCTACGACGAGGGAGGAACGGCGTTTGAGGTCGATATAGCCGAACTCAATGAGGCGTATGAGCTTATAACCGGATATAAATATATGTCCGACTATAAGCCTCTGCGCGACGGCGGAAAGGTTGCGGACGGCGCCGAAAAGGTAAAATCCAAGGATACATTCTACGGAACGAGCCATACCTACGGTCTGCTTTATACCTATAACTATCTGCGGTTCTATGTGGACGGCGTATTGGTACGCGAAATTGAGAACACATTTGCCCGCGGCGGCGTTTATATCGAAATTGCCGGAACTGTGGTGTCGGAGATAACCGAACCGCTGACCTCCGATAATTCCGAAATAACCCTCGATTATGTCCGTTACTGGGAGATAGATCAGGACGAAATGGCGAAATATGATGTTGAGCCGCTTTCTGGAAAGAGTGCCGAAAGAAAAACCGTAATCGTTAAGGTAAACAAAACAAGCACTCCGCTTGTTATTGCGGTATGCGCGGCAGGTGTTGCCGCATTGGGCGCGGCAGTATTGCTGGTTGTTATGCTGCTCGGTAAAAAGAAACGGCGTTCCGGTGAAAGGTGAGGAAAAGATTTATGAAAAAATATTTTAAAAGATTAGTCTCCGCCGCGCTGTGCCTTGCGCTGACAGCGGCTCTCCTCATCGGTGTATCCGTTCCCGCGTCGGCTGCAAAATACGATTCAAATACCGATTGGATAGCCGGAAAATACGGCATATTCCTCCATTATCTGCTTGAACGGCAGGGCGGCGGCAGCTCGCTTGAGGGCTGGAACAGCGCAGTTTCATCCTTTGATGTTGACCGCTTTGCCAAGGATATCAACAGCGTCGGCGCTTCCTGGGTTACGATAACCCTTACCCAGTCAAGCGGATATTTTCCGATTCCGATGCCGGAAATGGAAAACCTTACCGGAGTCAAATGCGGAACCGAACGGGATTTGGTTACCGATTTGATAAATGCATGTGAGCCTTACGGGATAAAGGTTATGCTTTATTGGAATCCCGGTCTGCCGCAGAATAACCTTGCCATGGCGCGCGCCCTCGGTGCGGCGTTCCGCCAGAATCAGGGAGATATGTCTATCGGTCAGGGAGCGAGCGGCGACTGGGTACTCAATTATACGGCTGCCAAGAATGTCTGCTCTGTCCTTTCGGCGCTTTCTGAGCGCTACGGCGAAAAGGTTCACGGTTGGTGGTTCGACGGCTGCTACGATAACGTCGGCTTCAACGAGCGTCTTGCCGAGCTTTACGGCGAGGCGGCGCGCGCAGGAAACCCGAAAACTCTTGTTGCTTTCAATGACGGAATTCGCTTTGCGGACTGCCGCTATGAAAGCGAAAACTATGCCTGCGGCGAGACCTGCCACCCCTATTTTCTTGAAGAAACCTCGTTTATGAACTATAAGGCGGACAGCCGCTGGACGGAAAACGGTTATCAGGCTCACAGACTTACATTCCTCGGCGAAAACTGGGGACTCGGCGGAACGATATACGATACGGCTGAGCTGGCAAAGCATTCCTATGATGCGTTTCTTAAAAACGGCGCGGCTCTTTCATATGATGTTGCCATAAGCGCCGACGGTAAAATAGCCGATGAGCACTTGGCTCAGCTCAAAGCGGTAAACGATTATGTTAAATCTCAGCCCGCCCCGGTTATAGAGCCTGCCCCGAAAAACACCGACGCTAAAGCAGATACAGCTTCCTCAGCTGCTTCCGGAAACACAAGCGAGGAGGTCGTCAAAAAGGTTCAGGCGGTCAGTAAAAATCAACCGCTGTATATTGCGCTCGGAGCGGAATGCGCGGTTATTATAGGAGTTGCGGTATTTTGGATAATCCGGAAGAAACGGGCTAAATAACGCCGAAATCGGCATTTGATTAAAAACATTTTCCCCGCGGCGGGAATAATTCGGTATTTCCCGCCCCGAGGGAGCACCACTATATGCGAAAGAGGTATTTATTATGATTAAGGTCGGCGTTGCCGATTACGGGCTTAACTGCTGGTACGGCGCATTGTATGACTATGAGCAGCGTTTTGAGTTGATTAAAAACGCAGGATATGACGGCTTGGAGCGCCTTGAGGCGCGTTCGGCTTCCGAGGCGGTTGAAATTTCGGCGTCTGCCCGACGTCTGGGACTTGATTTTGCAACCTGCCGCGGCGGAACTCCGATGGAAACGCTGCGCTGGTCGGCGGCTCTCGGCAAAAAGTATATTTGGGTTGAAGCTCAGGATAAGGACTTTTCGGTTTTCTGCCGTCAGGCTAATTATCAGATTTCCGCCGCCAAAAGCTACGGCGTAAATGTTGCGCTGCACAACCATCTCGGACTTACGGTTGAAACCAAGCAGCAGCTTGATGAATTTATGAAAAACTGCCCTGAATGCAAGCTTATACTTGATGTAGGCCATCTGTCGGCTGCCGGCGGCGATCCGGTTCAGACGGTAAAGGAATATGCCGACCGTCTCGCCGCTGTTCATCTCAAGGATTATGTATATAAGGACCGCTCTGCCAAATATTGGTGGGATCAGCTAAGATTCTGCGAGCTCGGTGCAGGAGTTATGGGAGAGCAGAACATAAAGGTTATCGAGGCTCTTAAGAGTGTCGGCTACAGCGGATGGCTGCTTGTTGAGCATGACACGCATCTGCGCGAGCCGGCGGAGGATCTTGCCGTAAGCCGCGAATATATACGTAAACTCGGAATTTAAGGGAAGGAAAAAATAAATGAGTAATCCTGTTAAAATCGGCATTGTCGGTCTCGGACGCGCAGGCTGGGGAATGCATTTAAGCGAGATTGAAAATAAGAAGGATAAGTTCGAGGTTGTTGCCGTTTGCGATATAATTCCGGAAAGAACCGCTATGGCAAAGGAACGCCTCGGCTGCAAAACCTACGGCAGTATTGAGGAGCTGCTAAAGGACGATGAAATTGAGCTTGTCGATATCGCAACCCGTACCTGCGACCATTATGAGCATGCCCTGAAGGCTCTTGAGGCGGGCAAGGACGTATTTTTGGAAAAACCGGCATGTATGTCGGTAGAGCTTATGCGCGAGCTTTACGACCGTTCAAACAAGCCGGGACTGCCGAGGCTGTTTGTCCGGCAGAACCGCCGTTTTGAGGTCATATTCAATAAATTCCTCGAAACGGTCCGCTCAGGCAAGCTCGGAAATGTTTTTGAGGTTCAGATAAGCCAGCTCGGATATCAGCGGAGAGACGATTGGCAGACCATTGCCGCATTCGGCGGAGGGCAGATTTTAAACTGGGGACCTCATATTATAGACCAGGCGCTTGTTCTGCTTGATTCATCGGTTTCCGATTTCCGCTGCGAAAGAACTCTTGCCGCAGCCGGCGGAGATTGCGAGGACCATTTTTCGATTGCTCTGCGGGGCGAAAACGGCAGAAAGGTCAATCTCTGGATAAGCGGCGGCGCGGCACTGAACGGCGGAAGGCATTATACGGCTTACGGTGATCGCGGCTCTATGGACTGTTATAACAACGAGATTGTGACCCGTTATATCGACCCTGAGCAAAAGCTGCCTCCGGTTGTAGCCGATCCCGGAACTCCGGGAATGTCCTTCGGAGCCTCCGGAACATTTGCTGCGGCTGTTGAGCCTAAATGGATAGAGGAACGCGAAAAGGTAACGTCGGAGGACCTTTCGGTTATATGGAATTATCTTTATGATAGCATAAGGAACGGCGCGCCTTACCCGATAAGCGACGATGAGGTTATCAGCCTTATGCAGGTTATAACCGACGCCCGTTCCGTTCCGCTTGTCAAAGCTAAGGAAATCAGAGATGATAACAAACAGTAAAGAATACTTTATAAGGGATAATGCTCCCGCGCCTGCGGAGAACGACCGCATAGACAGAGTACCCTATCTTTCTGGAAAGCTTGATATTTCTCCGGGTGACGGCTGGGAAAACCGGGGTATGCCGATAGGAAACGGATATCTCGGAGCGGTGGTTTTCGGCAGAACCGACACCGAGCGCATACAGATAACCGAAAACAGCTTTTGCAATCCGCTTTATGAGCCGACCTGCGGCGCCGGTCTTAACAATTTTGCAGAGCTTTGGCTCGATTTCGGGCATAAGGATATTACGGATTATAAGCGCTCACTTTCTCTTAATAACGCCATTGTCGGAGTTGAGTATTGCTGCGGCTCTGTTCGGTATAAAAGGGAATATTTTGCCTCATACCCCGCAAAGCTTATCGCCGTTAAAATAACGGCGGATACTCCCGGAGCGCTTTCTCTGAGACTTCGCGCCGAAGTGCCGTTTGTCCGGGATTGGTGCGTTGAACCGGGGGACGGTATGGGAAAAAGCGGCAGCGTTTCTTACGCGGAAAACACCGTAATCCTCAATACCGCGCTCAATTATTACGGCGTATGCGGAGAGCTGAGGGCGGTTGTTGACTCGGACGGTGAATGTACCGCAGAAAACGGCGGACTTACTTTAAGCAAGGCTCAGACGGCGGTTATCTATATTGCCGCAGTGACCAATTACCGCCTTGAAAGCAGAACGTTTACCGAGCCGGAGCCTCTTAAAAAGCTTGCCGGGAACGAATTGCCGCGTGAGAAAATAATATCAATTCTTTCTGCGGCGGAAAAGGCAGGCTATGAGAACATAAAGGCAGAGCATATTATGGACCACAGGTGGCTGTTTGACCGTGTAGCGCTTGATATAGGCGGAGCTGACAGCGGAAAAACCGCCGCCGGACTGCTCGGCAGTCTGCGCCGGGGAGAAAATGAGCCGCTTGCCGAGGAGCTTACATTCCATTTCGGAAGATACCTGCTTATAGCCTCCTCACGGGAGGGAACGCTGCCCTCAAATCTTCAGGGAATATGGAACCGCTATGCGGACGCTCCCTGGAGCAGCGGCTATTGGCATAATATCAACATACAGATGAATTACTGGCTGTCCTGCTCCTGCGATTTAACGGACCTGTTTATAAGCTATGCCGATTATTTTGACGCGCTGCTTCCTCTTGCAAGGCAGCGGGCGGATGAGTTTATAAAGGAATATTTTCCGGAGCGTTTTTCCGGAACCGGAAAAAACGGCTGGGCTATCGGAACGGGAGCATGGCCGTATGATATCTACGGCATAAGCACCGAGGACCATTCAGGTCCGGGAACAGTCGGGTTCACGGCGTTAATGTTCTGGGATTGGTATGATTATACGCGCGATATCAATGTGCTGCGCCGTATTTATCCTATCATTTCGGGCGCGGCGCTGTTCCTTTCAAAGGTTATGGATGAGAAAAACGGGAAATGGCTCGTCCGCTATTCGGCTTCCTCGGAGCAATGGCATAACGGCAAGCCTTACAGAACGGTCGGCTGCTCGTTTGATCAGCAGATGTGTTATGAGGTATTCCGCAACACTCTGCTTGCGGCAGAGCGGCTCGGAGAAGACGAAACATCCTTTTCACAAATGCTGCGCGAAAGACTGCCTGAGCTTGACCCGTTCCCGATAGGCGCTTCCGGTCAGATAAAGGAATTCCGCGAGGAAAACGAATACGGCGAAATAGGCGAAAAGCATCACCGCCATATGTCCCATCTTCTCGGATTTTATCCCGGAACGGCAATATCTCCCGATGATGAAAAAATGCTTAACGCCGTTCGCAGGACCCTGACGCTGCGCGGACCGGGCGAATGCGGCTGGGCATCGGCTCACAGAGCCTGCCTTTGGGCGAGAGCCGGAATGGCAGAGGAAAGCTACCGCAATCTGCGTGATCTGGAAGAAAAATACCTTATGGATAACTACTGGAACGGCTCTGCCGCAGGCAGTGATGTTTACCAGATAGACGGTAATTTCGGAGCTGCGGCGGCAATCGCCGAAATGCTGCTGCAGGGAGATAACGGCAGGTTAAGGCTGCTGCCGGCACTGCCTGCGCAATGGAGCAGCGGAAGCTTCCGCGGTCTTTGCGTTCGCGGAGGATTTTCCGTAAACGCCGCTTGGGAAAACGGAAGAGTTTATGAGCTTTCGGTTATTTCAAGAGCTGGCGGAAAGCTGAGCATCGCAGAAAACGGTTTCAAAGTGAAGTCGGTTTTATCAAACGGGGAAAAACTGCCGTTTGATTTTAAAAACGGAATAATAAGCTTTAAAACCGAACCGGGCAAAAGCTACTGCTTTGAGTTATAGGAGGGAAATTATGAGTAATCAGGCAATCGAAAGATTTGTTTCCAAGCGCTGGGGCGTTTTCAATCACTATCTTAACGGTATGCAGAACGGCGGCTGGGCGGTTCGCAATCCGTCGGGAAAAAGAACGACATGGGATGAATGCGTCAACGAGTTTGATGCCGAACGTCTGGCGTTTAATCTGAAAGAAATGGGCGCGGGCTATTACTGCATAAGCACAATGCAGGCAAGCCGCTATATGTGTTCTCCGAACGAGACCTTTGACCGCCTTTGCGGAACAAAGCCGGGCGAGGCGTGCTCAAAGCGCGACCTGCCTATGGATATTGCAAAGGCTCTCGCAAAATACGATATTGATTTATTCCTTTATATCAGCGCGGACGGTCCATGGATGGCGGACGATATCGGAACAGCTCTTTCTATCGGCAATCCGAGAAACGAGGTAACGACGGAATTCGTCAAAAACTGGTCGTCGGTTATGCAGGAATGGTCTGAGCGTTACGGCAGACTTGTCAAGGGCTGGTGGATAGACAGCTGCTATACATGGCTCGGCTTTAACGATGAATTGCTTGAATATTATCACCGCGCCGCAAAGGCAGGCAATCCGGACAGCCTTGTTGCCTGCAACAGAACCGGAACCAGCGTTTGCGAACGGGGACTTTCGACCGAGGAGTTTACATGCGGCGAGCAGCTGAACTTCGAGAAGATGCCGGAAAGCCGCGATGTCGGCGGCGCTCAGGCGCATCTGCTCATTCCGCTCGGCGTTCACCCCGAAACCGGCGACTGCGGCCATACATGGTGTATGCCCGGAGAAAAGGCGGCGAAAGAGGAAGTTCTCGCGTTTATGAAAAAGGCTGTTTCAAGGCAGATTCCTGTAACCTTCGATATTGCGGTCTACCGCGACGGCAGCTTTAACCCAGGGCAGCAGGAATTTCTGAAATATGTTAATGACAGGTTGTAAGGAGTGAATTGCTATGTCAAAAGCGAGCGAACGGTTTGCCGCCGCAAAATGGGGCGTTTTTAATCATTATCTTGAGGGAATGCAAAACGGAAAAGGCGCTCTGAGAAATCCATCCGGCAGAGTAACCGGCTGGAGCGAGGCTGTGAATGAATTTGACGCCGAAAAGCTGGCGTATAACCTTCATAAAATGGGCGCCGGATACTATTTTATAACGCTGATGCAGGGCAGCAAATATATGTGCGCGCCGAATACGGCTTATGATGCTATTTGCGGAACAAAGCCGGGAGAGGCCTGCTCCGAGAGGGATTTGCCGCTTGATATTTATAACGCGCTTTCAAAATACGGTATAGACCTGTTTCTTTATTATACCGGGGACGGTCCTCACCTTGACCCTGCCGCCGGAGAGCGGATGGGAATGGGCGAGCCGCGAATTCCCGTAACGGAAAGATTCCTTAATAACTGGTCGTCCGTTCTCAGAGAGTTTTCCGAGCGCTACGGCGACCGCGTTAAGGGCTGGTGGATAGACGGCTGTTATCGCTGGCTCGGTTATAATGAGGAAACGCTCGGTTATTATGACCGCGCGATAAGGTCTGGCAACCCGGAGGCGCTCATAGCCTATAACTTCGGAGGCGCCGCAGGAGGAAAGCTTGTTGCAGCCCCTCATAAAGAGGATTACTTTGCCGGCGAACGCAACGATTTTATCGATATCCCTGAGGCGGGAGTTATAAACGGTGAGCAGACGCATATTTTTGCTCCGCTTGGCGTGCTGCCGGAGGGTGCGGGCGGCGGAGCGTGGGCTTTTCCGGGAACAAAGCGCGACAAGGATTATATGCTTGACTACATACGCAGGGTGAATGCCGCCGGAGCGCCGGTAACGGTTGATATAATAGTTTATCGGGACGGCAGCTTTGACCCTGAACAGCAACAGCTGCTCGAATATGTAGGTAAAAATTTATAAGGGGAGATTATAATGTCAGTAAAAGAAGCATTGGAACGGTTTTCAACGCGGGGATTCGGAGTGTTTAACCATTATATGAATCCTATGCAGAACGGCGGATGGGAGGTTCGCAATCCGTCGGGGAAAATAACTGATTGGAGTACTGCGGTTGAGGAGTTCGATACAGAAAAACTCGCTTTTAATCTGAATGAAATGGGAGCGGGCTATTACTGCATAACTATGATGCAAAGCACCAAGTATATGTGCGCTCCTAATGAAACCTATGACCGCTATTGCGGAACAAAGCCGGGCGAGGCTTGCTGCAAAAGAGATTTGCCTGCGGATTTGTATAAGTCGCTTTCAAAGTACGGTATAGACCTGTTTCTTTATTACAGTGCGGACGGTCCTATCTGGGCAACCGATATAAATCCGGAGCTTGTCATCGGAGACGGAACGCAAAATCTCAATACAGGAATGGTAAACGAGGAGTTTGTTTCAAAATGGTCGTCGGTTATGCAGGAATGGGCTGAGCGCTACGGCAGCCGAGTTAAAGGCTGGTGGATAGACCGCTGCTACAGCGAGATAGGTTATAACAACGAGCTGCTTGAATATTATCACCGCGCGGCAAAAGCGGGAAATCCGGACGCTCTTATAGCCTGTAACGAAACGGGAACGAGTAAATGCGCTCCGGGTCTTTCAACCGAGGAATTTACCTGCGGCGAAAGGCTTGATTTCGTCAATCTCCCTCAAACCCGCTTTATAAACGGCGTTCAAACTCATCTGCTTATTCCGCTCGGAGTTCATCCCGGAAACGGCGACCGCGGACATACATGGTGTATGCCGGGGCTCAAGCGCAGCCGCGAGGAGCTGCTTGATTATATAGGCCGGGCGAAAAAAATCGGGATTCCGATTTCGGTTGACATTGCTGTTTACCGCGACGGCAGCTTTGACCCTGAGCAGCAGGAGGCTCTCAGCTTTGTCGGAAGGAATTTAAAATAATATGCCGACAAAGAAAAACTTTTATGAAAAGCTATCCCAAAAAATGCCGGTTTCGGTTTTGATTGCGGGGGACAGCATAGCCTACGGCAGCTCGTCCTCCTCCCCGGAAAAGGCGTTTGCCCCGCTGTTTGCCGCAGAGCTGCAAACGAACTATCAAAGCGCCGTTGATTTAACTAATATTTCGGTCGGCGGAACGGATTCGCTTTTCAGCTATACGGTTGTGAACCGACAGGTATTTGCCGATGAATTTGACCTGATTGTTTTGTGCCACGGTCAGAACGATGCTCCGGACGACCTTGAACGCAATTATGAATCGCTTTTGCGTTCGGTTCTCAGGCAAAATCCCGGCTGCGAGGTTATCTGCATATTGGAAAGCGCGCAGAGGGAATATACCGAAAAGCTGAAAATATTAAAACGTATAGCAGGGCATTACGGCTGCGCTGTATGCGATACTCTTGCCGCGTTTAAGGGCAGCAGCAGACCTTACGGCGAGCTGGTTTGCGAGGATGGCGTTCATCCTAATGACGCGGGACATGGACTTTACGCCGAGGAACTTCTGAAAACGGTTGAAAAGGGAATAAAGGAGCATAAAACAGCTGCCGGCAGCCGTGAACTTCCGGTTCCTCTGGCTCATCCTTTTACCGCGTTCCGCTATTTCCCGCGAAATGAGCTTAAACGCAAGGGTCTGGAGCTTTCCCTGACCGCCTGCGGCGAGCTTTTCTGCTTTCATATTCTTGAAGGACCTGCCGGTGAAACATACCGAATTTTTGAAAACGGAGAATTATCGGCGGAACGTCCCCTGAAACATGAATTCAGCTGGATATGGGAGCGGATGTATCTGATACGCGGAGAAAAAGATACGGAAAAAACACTGAAATTTGTGTTGCAGAATGCGAATGATTTGGATAGAATTATAGGTGTATCGGTAATAAATCTTGCCTGATAGCAATAATATGCCGAATTGCAAATTCGGAAATTATATATGAAAAGGAGCTTTTTTATGAAAAATTGGTTAAAAAAATCCGCTGCGCTGATGATGGCGGCGCTTATGACCGCTGCGGTTGTCGGCTGCGGAAAGGAAAAGGGCGGCAGCGAGCCTGACAGCGGAACTGCAAGCAACGGTACGACCTCTGCGGCGAATGTCAGCAAGGAATTTCTTGAAAGCCTTAAGGGAACGCAGATAAAAATAGCATATCCCGATAAAATGCGCAATCCCGGTCAGAATCCGCAGGACGACGAATGGGCGATGCTGGTTAATAAGGTTGCCAAGGAATACGGCGTTACCATTAAAGAGGAATACTATACCAATAAGTCTAACGGTTCGGCTTTTATTGCCGACAGCCTTTCCGGAAACAATCTCGGAAATATTGAAATAGTTTACGGCGATGTTGTATTCCGCGGCGTTCAGAAAAACGCCTGGGCAAACCTCGATGAGGCGGCAAAGGAAGCAGGAATTGATTTTGGCGCAAAGCATTATTATCAGCCCTCAATGAAGACAACCCATGTCAACGGCGCTCACTACGGTCTTTCTTATAAAACCCAGTTTATTCAGACCGACGCGGTTTATTATAACGTTAATATGGTAACGGTTGATAATAAGCTTGAGGATCCGTTCGAGCTTTATAACCGCGGCGAATGGACATTTGATAAGTTTGAAGAATATTGCAAAAAGCTTACCAAGAAGGACGCTAACGGCGATATTTCGGTTTACGGCTGCCAGATGGAGGCAAACGCCTCTATGAGCATTTTTGTTCAGGCTAACGGCGGCTCTCTCGGAAGAATAAATGCGGACGGCAAGTGGCAGCAGACTCTTTCGGACAAAAAGACGCTTAACGGCTTTAACTATATTCAAAAGCTGTTCAGCCAGGACCAGTGTATTTATGTTCCGTCAGGCAGCTGGGGAACCAGTCATAAAAACCTTTATGCCGGAAATTGCGCTATGCAGATAGGCGCTGTTTCATCTGCCTCCGACGCTTACCTTCAGCAGAAGGACGAGGGAGGAATGGGCTTTGCGCCGCTGCCGATCGGGCCGGACGGCACTAAGGACGACCTGCTTAAGTCAACAAGCGGTTTTTACTATGTTATCCCGGCAGCTTATCAGAAGGATGCTGCAAAATATCTCTTTATCATTGACGAGATAAGCAGGCGCTGGTATGAGCAGTATCCAGAAACCTTTAAAAAGCAGTTCACCGCAATATTCAAGCAGGATAAATATATGGATGCCTTCTACGGCTTTATAACCGGCGATGCTTTAACGGATATAAATGAGGGCGCACTGTCTCTTGTTTCCGACAGCTCCGGATACAGCCAGACCCTGCTTACTCTGGAAATTGCAAAGGGCGTTTCGGTTGCAACCGCGGTTGACCGATTTGCGACCGCAATGCAGAACGAGCAGAACGACCAGGCAGGAGATACACGCTATACGGGATTTTCAAAATAAATGGAACACTTTTCACATAATAACTTAACCGTTAATATTGATTCACTCGGCAGAGTTATTCTTTCCGGGCAACCGCTTCGGCGGCTGCCCGTTTTGGAATGGGAAAACTTCAATGCCGATATTTCGCTGTTTAACGGAAAGCCGCTGCGCACAGCGGACGGCGAGTGCGCTGAAAGCGACAATCTTCTTGAGACTGAAAGCATTGTCAGAGACGAAAACCGCATTATAACCGAGCATATTTGCTCCGAGCAGTCTCTGCGCATTAAAGCTGAATATGAGCTTATTCCGGGCTGCAATGCGGTAAGGCAGATAAACAGAATAGAAAATACAGGCGAAAAAAATATTGTTATAACCGATTTTGCGAGCGCAAAGGCGCTTTTTGTCGGGCTTGAAAGCGGTTCCTGGTTTTCTTCGCCCGAACGCTGGACGGCTCATTATTGCCGCAGTAGCTGGCAGGGCGAGGCTCAATGGCATTCCGCGTCACTTGAGGAGCTCGGAATGTACCCGACTAATTCTCACAGCTGGAACCGGTGCAGCTGGGTATGGTCGTCGCTTTCGTCGTGGTCAACGTCGTCGGCGTATCCTGCGCTTATACTGGAGGACACAGAAAGCGGAGTAAGCTGGTTCTTTGAAATAGGCGGCGGCGTTTCGTGGCGCTTTGAATGTGCAACCTACGGCGGAACGGGCGTACCGTCCTTTAATGTTTCTATGTCCGCTGCAAGCGAGGAAAACGCCTGGAAATATGAGCTTGCTCCGGGAGAGCGGTATTCGTCTCTGCCTGCGGTTTACGGAATGGTCAGGGGCGGCTTTGAGGAGGCTGTCTGCGAGCTGCTCAAATGCAAGCGGGCGTATTCGCTTCGCAGCAAAACCGTGCCGGTTATTTATAACGATTATATGAATTGCCTTTGGGGGCAGCTTTCGGCTGAAAGAATGCTTCCGCTTATTGAAACGGCGGCTCAGCTCGGCTGCGAATGCTATTGTGTTGACGCAGGCTGGGAAAAACAGCTCGGCGAATGGATACCTGAGGATTCCCGGTTCGGCGAAGGCGGATTTCAGAAAATTATCGACCGTATTTCGCAATGCGGAATGATTCCCGGAGTATGGTTTGAGATGGAGTCGGTTTCCGAGGTCTTTGCGGCGGCTCATCCGGGCTGGGTTATAACCCGGAACGGTTCGCCGGTTCCGTTTAACCGTCCGCTTGTAGATTTCAGGTGCAGCGAAGCGGTTGAGTTTCTGCGCGGCTGCGTCAGAGATATGTATAACCGCGGAATTCGCTACATAAAGAACGATTATAACAAAAATACGGGTATCGGAACCGATAAATACGGCGAGTCTCCCGCTGAGGGTCTTGTCCGTAACACCGAGGCATTTCTCGGATTTATCGAGTCTCTTTCCGAGGAATTTCCCGACCTGATGATTGAAAGCTGCAGCTCCGGAGGAATGCGCGCCGATTTCGGGATAACAAGGCATTTTTCGCTGCAATCGGTTTCAGACCAGGAGGATTACAGGCTTATGCCGTCTCTTGTAACCGGACTTTCGGCTTTAATTCCGCCGGAAAAACTCGGAATATGGGCATATCCCTATCCGCAGAATTTCGGAGAAAGCGATGAAACCGCATTTTCCGAGGAACGCTGCCGCTGCTATGCCGACGGCGAGCAGACCGTTTTCAATCTCGTCAGCGCTATGATGGGCAGCTTTTATCTGTCCGGAAGGATAGATATGGCAGACGACTGTAACCGCTCGCTTATTGCCGGGGCTGTGTCGCTTAAAAAGCAGTGGCGTTCATTTACAGAGCGCGCATATCCCGTATATTTTCATCCGCCGCGCAGAATTTGCGATAAAAGCTTTTCGGCGCTGGGACTGCGCTTTGGAAAGCAAACTCTGCTTGCTGTCTGGAATCTTGAGCAGACCGAATTTTCAGTGGATATATCAAAGCTCGGAAATGCTGCGGTAAAGCCGCTGTTTCCGTCCGATTTCGGCAGCTATCGCGCATCGCTTGAGAACGGAATTATAAATATATCCGCCGGCGGAGAAAACCGTGCACGGCTGTTCTTGCTGGAAACGGCGGACGGCGTTTAGGAGAGTTGAATATGGATTATAAAGAGCCGATAAGCTCCGGAAACCCTTTCAGAACGGAGTATCAGAACAGTATCGAAAGGCTTGTTTGTAAGCGCCGGGAGCAGTTTGATAAAATAAGCCTTGAAAATGCCGCGCGGTTTAAAAACGGCGATAAGCTCAGAAATGAGTTTACCGAATTGCTCGGCTGGCCGCTTACGGAATATTCCCTTTCCGTTCCGAACGTCCGTAAAATAAAAGTTGCCGAAAGCGGAGGAATAACGGTTTACCGCGTACAGATAGAGGTATTTGCGGACTTTTGGTTTTACGGTATATTGTTTGTCCGCGAGGACGGTATTGCCCGTCCGCTCGTTATTGCTCAGCATGGCGGCGACGGAACCCCTGAGCTTTGCTCATCGCTTGAGCCGAACGGTTCTTCCAATTATAACGATATGACCAAACGGCTGCTGCGGCAGGATGTCAATGTGTTCGCGCCTCAGCTGCTGCTTTGGAACGTCAGAAAATACTTTCCCGAAAGCGGAAAGGAAGATTTGCAGCGGCATCAGCTGGATAACAGACTGAAGCAATGCGGCGGCTCGATTACAGCGCTTGAAATATACTGTCTCAGGAAATCGCTGGACTGGCTGTGCGTTCAGCCGTTCGTAATTCCCGATAAAGTCGGAATGGCAGGTCTTTCCTACGGCGGATTTTATACTCTTTACACAGCCGCCGTTGATACAAGGATAAAGGCGGCGCTTTCCTGCTCGTTTTTTAACGACCGCGGAATTTATTGCTGGAATGATTGGGTGTTTCAAAGCAAGCAGTCTTTTTTCGACCCTGAGGTTGCAATGCTTTGCTGTCCGCGCCCGCTGTTTATTGCAGTAGGGGAGAACGACCCTTTGTTTTTGGCAGACTCTGCCCGCGCCGAGGCAGAGCGGCTGCGCGCGCTTTCCGTTTCGGCATACGGTTCTGCCGATTGGTTTTCGTTTTACAGCTTTGACGGCGGTCACGAATTTATAAAAAATGATGAGCTTTTGCTCAGATTTATCCGGGAAATCCGGGGAAAAGAGTGATTATTATGAAAAATGATGATATTCTTACTTCAATCAGTGGAGAAAAAGCAGATACCCGCGAGCTTTGGGAGAAATTCCGCCGTCCGGAAATTCTTTCGCTTTTCCGCGAGTTTGTATACGGTCGGCGTCCGGTTGAAAGACCGGACAATATGGTGTTTGAAATCTCCGATAAAACAGAAAATTATAACGGCTTGCAGGCATCATATGAAAAGCTTACCGTTAAAATAGGCGATTTTTCCTTTTGCGTGCATTGTTATCTGCCGGAAAATAAGGAAAATATCTCCGCGTTCGTCTATGTTATGCATGAATATCAGGAGGATAACTCCGATTTTGCAAATATGGCGAATAATAAATTCGTCCCCGTCGGCGAGATAACCGGGCGCGGATACGCCGTTTTTATTATGCCTACAAGCGGCATATATCCCGATTGGGAGCATAATGACAATTACCGTTCCGGCGTGTTTTCGGCGTTCGGTCCCGCGGCGGATAAACGGACCGGCTCCGATTGGGCAACGATTGCCGCATGGAGCTGGGGCGCCTCGCGTGTTATGGATTATATTGAGACCGATGACCGCATAAACCGTCAAAACGTCGCTGTTATAGGTCATTCCCGCGGCGGTAAAACCGCTTTTTGGTGCGCCGCAAACGACGAACGTTTTTCGCTTGCAATATCCAACGCCTCCGGTTGTATGGGAGCGGCATACCTGAAAGGAAAAACGGGCGAGCATATCAAGGATATCAACTGTACCGACTGGTTCTGCGAAAACTTCAGAAGCTTTAATGATAACGAGGAAATGCTGCCTGTTGATCAGCATATGCTCCTGGCCGCCATAGCACCGAGACTTGCTTATGTTGAAAGCTGTGATGAGGATGATTGGTCGGATCCGGCGGCAGAGCGCCTTTCATGCAGAAAGGCAAGCGAGGTATATGAAAAAATATACGGCATACCCGGCGTTTGTCTGCCGGATGAGCCGATTGCCGCGAACGAACCCTACCATGACGGCAATATAGGCTACCATATGAAACAGGGAAGTCATTCCATTTCCGCTTACGACTGGGAATTATATATGGATTTCCGCGATAAGAAAAAGAGGTAAGAACTATGAAAATTCTTTTCGGCAGCGATATTTCCTTTGAATATAAGGACGGCGGAATAACTCCGGAAAATGCTTCGGAGCGCGTCAGCTCGGTTAAGCCGGTGTTTGATGCCGCAGATTTCCGTATGGTCAATCTTGAAAATGTGCTTTACGACTCGCAGGAGGGCGAGATAATAAAAAGCGGTCCGGCACTGCGCTCCTCGCGCAGCTGCGTTTCTTTCCTGAAAGCGCTCGGCGTCGATACCGTGGGTCTTGCCAACAATCATTTCGGGGATTTCGGCGAGCCGGGAATGAGCTCAACTCTGGAATGTCTTGAGCAGAACGGAATTTCCTATGTAGGCGCAGGAAAAAATATTGACGAGGCATACCGTTCTCATGTATTTGAAAAGGACGGTATAAGCGTATCGGTTATAGCCTCCTGCGAAAATGAATTCGGGACGGCATCGGCAGAGTGTATGGGCAGTGCGGGATATGAACCTCTGCGGCTTGCAAACAGAATATCCGAGGAAAAGAAAAGGGCGGATTTCGTTGTGGTTTATTTCCACGGCGGAAACGAGCGCGACCCTTACCCGTCACCGGGAAAAAATGATTTATACCGACTTTGGACGCGTCTCGGAGCGGACGCGGTTATAGCTATGCATACTCATTGCCCCCAGGGCTTTGAGATTTTTGAAGAAAAACCTATTGTATACAGTATGGGAAACCTGTATTTTCCAGGAGAACCCGAATCGTATGCCGCAGAGCCTGACAGCTCTTGGTTTTTCGGCTATTTAACGGAGCTTGATTTTTCCGAAAACGGCATTTCGGTCAAAACCTATCCTTACCGTTTCGGCTCGGTAAACGAACCTTTGCTGCTGCTTTCAGGCTCGGAAAAGGAAGCCTTTGACCGCTATTTTGAGAAACTCTGCGCTCCGATATCCGATCGCGCGGAATTGGTGCGCCTGTTCAAAATATGGTGTACCATGGCAGGTATAGATTATTCGCATATGGTAAATTTCAGCCCCGAAATGCTGGAAAACGGCAGCGAAGAGGTCAAGCATCTGCGGAATATTTTCCGCTGCGAGGCGCATAACGAGCTGATTTCAGTGCTTGTTGAAATGTGTTATAAAAATGAGGTCGGAAAATACAGCGCTTTTCAGCAGGAAATAAAAAAGATGCAGCATATTGATTTTAAGCGGTAACACTGTTAAAATTATCACAGATAAACGGTATTCGCGGAACAGGAGAGGTAATATGAATGATGTCAAAGTAGGTATTATCGGAATAGGTAATATGGGTTCGGCGCATCTGGACTGTATTTATAAAAATGAAATTGAGGGAATGCGCGTAACCGCGGTATGCGATACCTCTCCTGAACGCTGCGAATATGTACGAAAGACTTATTCGGGTGTGACGGTTTTTGAAAATGACGGGGATTTTTTCGCCAACGCCGATATAGACGCGGTTATTGTTGCAACGCCGCATAAATATCACGCAGAGCTCGGAATAATCGCTCTGGAGCACGGACTTCACCTTTTGGTCGAAAAGCCGGAGGACGTCAGCGTGAGCAACGCTCATAAGCTCAATATGGCGGCAAAGCGCAGCGGTAAGGTTTTCGGAATTATGTTCAATCAGCGGACCAATCCGCTGTTTGCCAAGGCGCGCGAGCTGGTTAAAAGCGGCAGTCTCGGCGGATTGAGACGCTCGGTCTGGATAGTTACAAATTGGTACAGGACACAGAGCTATTATAACTCCGGCAGCTGGCGCGCAACCTGGAACGGAGAGGGAGGAGGAGTTCTGCTCAATCAGGCGCCGCATAATCTTGACCTGTGGCAATGGATATGCGGTATGCCCGAAACGGTAACCGCATTCTGCGACGTTGCGAAATACCATAAAATAGAGGTTGAGGACGATGTTACGATTTTTGCCCGTTATCCCGGCGGCGCAACCGGAACATTCTTAACCTCAACCGGAGAATTTCCCGGAACGAACCGTTTGGAAATTTCCGGCGACCTCGGAAAGCTGGTTCTTGAGAACGGAAAAATGAAGTGGTGGCGGCTTGAGCGTTCGGTGCAGGAAACGATAGGCGAGTCAACCGAAATGTCGGCAAGTATACCTATGGAATATACCGAAATCGTTCCTGACGCTCCCGAAACGGCTCACAGAGGAATATTGCAGAATTTTTCTGACGCTGTCAGAAAGGGAACTCCGCTTTTGGCTCCGGGCGAGGAGGGCGTTAATGAGCTTATGATTTCAAATGCCGCCTACTGCTCGTCCTGGAACGGCAATATGGAGATAAAGCTGCCGCTTGACGCGGAAAATTTCGACGGCTTGCTGGCGCAGCATATAAAACAGCATTCCGAAAGCAAAGCAGCCGGCAAATCGGAACAAAATCACGGCTACAGCAAGCGCTGGCAGGTTTGCTGGTAGCCTTACAAAAACGGCAGGCGAAAATATGCCGAAAATACGCCGTTTTAGGCGGATTCGGATTATTATTCCCGCTGGTTCGGGTTTAAAATATACAAAGCACCGATAAAACCAAAATCCTAAGGTATGCTTTTGAAGGGTATGTCCGTTCGGGGCGGCTGAATAAGACTGTGATTTACTGAATATACAGGGAGCAGGCAGAACGCCTGCTCCTTTTTGTTACACTGTTTTAGGACATTCTGCGGTGTCGCCGTTTCGCAATTTTGCCGCTGTTTCAGGCACTACTGACATTTTTGCTTTCAATTTGATTTTTATATTTCTGCAAGTATAAGACTATCTGTAACCGGTTACATACTATTTCAAAACGTAATATTGCTGTTTCGGCGGTAATATTGCATTTTACCGCAACAGAATAAAAATATCCTGCGTTTTCTTATTTAATTTGTTAAAAAAGCAATAAATTATTCTTGACAACGGATTGCATATATATTATAATTTGTGTAAGCGGTTACATAAAATGAGGTGGATTTTTTGAATATATACAGTATAGCGAAAAAATGCAATGTTTCAATAGCAACGGTATCGCGTGTTATCAATGGGACGGATGCCGTAAGTGAAAAGACCAAATGCAAGGTTCTGAAAGCGATTGAGGAAACCGGTTTTGTTCCGAATTCCTTTGCCAGAGGGCTTAATTTCAATAGTATGGGTCTTGTAGGCGTTCTCTGCGTTGATTTCGGAGATTCGTTTTTTGCTCAGGCGGTAGCATGTATTGAAAAAAAGCTCCGAGAAAAGGGATTTCATATTCTTCTTTCCTGCTCCGGATATGACCTTGAAGAAAAGAAAAAGAGTCTTACGGAATTGCTCGAAAAAAATGTTGACGCAATAATCCTTGTCGGAACGGTTTTTAAGGAAAAAGATAATCTACATATCGAGCGGGCAGCCCAAAAGGTCCCGATTTTTACCGTCAACAGTCTTATAGACGCCGAAAATGTTTATTGCGTAAGGTGCGATGAAAGAAAAGCGTCGGAAATGGCTGTTTCGGAGCTTATTGATAACGGATACGGTTCGCCGCTCTATTTATATGAAAAAACCGACTACGGAAACGTAGATAAAATACAGGGGTACAAGGATGCCTTTGAAAAGGCAGGAAAAATATTTCAAACCGGACTTATGGTAAAAACAGAATGCAGTGCGGATGGCGTTCGGGCGGCTGTCGGCAGATGCATAAACGACAATATAGGCTTTGACTCCGTTTTTGCCGCGAATGATAATTTCGCCGCATATGCAATAAAGGCGCTTAACGAAAAAGGAATAAAGCTTCCGGTTATCGGTTTTAACAATTCCCCACTCGCAGATCTTTTGCCGCAGGGATTAACAAGCGTTGATAATATGCTTGAGGATATGTGCGCAACTGCGGTAAGCCGTCTGCTTGATGTCAGAGCCGGGAAAAAGCCGCCGCAAATGACGCAGATTTCCGGCAGACTTGTCCGCAGGGAAACATTTTAAAAGGAAAGGGAAAGTGTGTTCTGTATGAAAAAACAGAGAAAAATACGTCATATAACCCGTTTCTTAGGGACTGTGCCGGCTTTGCTTAAAAGGTCTTTGTCCGTTATAACGGCTATTGCCGTTCTGCTGCCGGTGATAAGCGGTTTGACCGGTATGGCAGACAGCGAAATGCTTTATAACGGCAGCTTTGAAAAAACGGATTCTCTCGGATATCCGGCAGGCTGGAGTATGTCTGTTGACGGCGCAGGCGGAACAGCCGACCGCATTGAAAAGGGCGGCGTCTCCGGTGCATATGTAATTCTTTCGGCAGGCAGCGGAACGGCGGCTATTGAAACTGCCGCCGAATACCTGATAAGCGTTAAACCTGAAACGGTTTACCGGTTGAGCTTTTATGCGCGCGGTAAGGGCGAATTAACGCCTGTTATCTGCCAATATAACGAAAATTCGGAATATATGCCCGACAGCAGCATTGAGCTGTCCCTGGCAAAGGTATCCGAAGTCAAAAAATGGACAAAAGCGCAGGCGAAATTTAAAACCTCGGCATCCGTTTCAAAAATCGCAGTACGCTTCTGCGCAGAAAACGGAGATATGAGCGTTGACAGGGTTAAATTAGCTCTTTGGAATGACGAGAAAGCCGCCGCTTATTCCGCAGCCGCTCAATATATAAGCTACGGAATTCCTGCAAACGAAAGCGCTGAAACCAATCTGATTAAGAACGGCGGATTTGAAAATGACTTTTCAGGGAATTGGTATATAAATTCCTCAACCAAGCCAACCGTTTCAACGGAGATAAAACACAGCGGCAGCGCAGCCCTGGTTCTGGACCGTTCCTCATCCTCGGCAACTCAATATGTCTGTCAGACTCTGACAGGTCTTGTTCCCAGGAAAAGCTATACTCTTTCGTACTATCAAAAAATTGTAGGCGGTGCGCAGATATATGTTAAGGTGTATCAGTTTGACTCCGCCGGGAAAATTGTATTCAATAAAAATTTCAATGTAACGCGCAATTCAGGAAACCTCGAATGGGAAAACCGGACCGCCGTATTTACGGTTGCCGATAATGCGGCATCCGTTCGCATTGACTTAAATCACAACGATTACAAAGGGCAGGGATATTTTGATGATTTTGTTCTTACGGAATTGTCTCAAACCCCTGCCGACGATGCAGTTTTCCGAAACGGAGATTTTGAAAGCGGTCTTACGCATTGGTCGGTAAGCGCCGGCAATCCGACGGTATCAACAGATGAAAAACACGGCGGCAAAGCATCTCTTATGCTCGATAAAAGCGCAGCCGGGGCTTCACAGCTCGGCGTGTATCAGGAGGGTATAAAGCTTGAGCCCGGACAGAACTACCTTTTAACCTACTATCAGAAAATAACCGGCAGCGCTCAGATATTCGTCAAGGTTTATCAATTCAATGCCGCCGGCAAAATTATTTATAATAAAAACTTTAATATAACCCGCTCATCCGTAAGTATAGACTGGAAAAAACAGGCGGTATATTTTGAGGCTCTGCCTGATGCTGCTGCGCTGAGAATTGAAATTTTTAATAACGATCTGCGCGGTATAGGTTATTTCGACGATATGGCGCTCGAAAAAACAGAGCCTGTCAGCGATGACGCGCTTATTAAAAACGGTGATTTTACATACAGGGATTTCAACACCTGGAAAGCGGTAAACAACGGAAATAAGTCCGGAGACTTCGACTTTTTTGAAAACTCCGCAGGCTACAACGGCAGCAAGGGATTTGCCCGCCTTATCAACAGCGACCCTTCAAAGAGAGACAGCGGCAGCGCCGATTATCTCGGAATGACAAGCGCAGCGGCCGTATTGCCCGAAAAAAACGGCTCTTATCATCTGTCTTTCTATGTTCGGGCAAATGCTGCGGTTCACGGGCGATTCCGGGTTATGATTACCCGAAAAGGCGAAAACGGAGCCAATATGCCTGCGGGCGCAATGTCATATACCGATATTTCGCTTGCGGATACGGAGGACTGGCAAAAAATCAATTATTGGTTCGATGCCAACGGAGCCTGCGGGGTAAATGTTACACTGCTTATATTTGACGGCGACGGCGAAGCTGTTGCTGATGTCGACTGCGTTCTGCTTTCTCTTTTAAAAGCGGAGCCGATAGGTTCAAATCTCGACTTTGAAGCAGGGGACGAGGGTTCTGTTCCGGCAAACTGGTCCGTCGGAGGATATTCAAACGGCTCGGTTTCAAGCGTTATCAGCCCTGACGGAACGCTCGGATGCAAAATTTCATTTCCGGAAAAAGAAACTCAGCCCGTAAACTATGTTTTCGCCCGCTCTCAGGGGATTGCCGTAAACGCCGGGAATGCATATGAAATAACCTATTACGGTAAGGTTGTCGGAGACGCCAAAGCAACCGGGTGGCTGCAAATAAACCAATGGAAAAACAGCGAGCGTACAGCGAGTGTTACCGGGGCGGAAAAAGCGGTTTCTCCGTTCGGGCACTACCGTTTTTACGGAGCACAGGGAGAAAGCGCAAATTTCATTCAGTCGAGATACACATTTGTCGCCGCACCGGACGCCGTTTGCATAGACCTGCAATTTATGGCATCCGGCGGAGCGGATTTTATAATAGATAATATTGTTGTCCGGGAGCTTACAAGCAGTGAGCTTATTCCTAATCTTGATTTTGAAAACGATTTCAATGCCGACGGTATTCCGGATAATTATTACCTTTCCACAGCCCGCGACCCTAATCCCTCTCTTTCGTCCGACACCGAATTTTATCACGACGGAAAGCAGAGTATGAAAATTCATCGCGAAAGCAGAACTCAGACCGGAACCGTAGATTCGGCCGCACGTTTTAAGGTTACTCCGGGTATGGTTTATGAATTTTCATTTTGGTTTGCTTCGGCAAACGCCGAGCCGCGCGCTGCAATCCGGATGGATTTGGTATTCTGGAAGGCTGACGGCACAAAGCTGTTTAAGCCCGGAACGCAGTCTCAGCAAAATCTTATCGGCAGAACCTTCGTTCTTAACGGCAGCTCCGAACGCGACGACTGGTCTCAGGCATATACCCGTTCAATGATACCGGACGGCGCCGTATACGCCTCAATTCAGTTTAACCTTACTCAGTCGAGTGCTGACATATGGGTAGACGATATTTTCATCGGAGTCGTTATGGACGATACTCAGGATATAGTTTTCCATAATGATTTCCATGCCGTTGACCAGGACGGAAAAATCTCCGGCTGGGAGCTTGAAAGCGTTTCAGGCTCTGCGGATTTCACTGTTATAAACAAGCCGGAGGATGCGTCGCGGCCGAATGACAACATTGCCTCATTTACCGACTCAAACGGAACAAGAGTTGAGGAGGATCACGGAGATTACGGCAGACTGAACGTCCGCTCTGGAGAAAACTATATGCGGCTTATGACATCGGTTATCGCAACCGAATACCAATATCAGGTCGTCGGACGGTACCGTTCTGATAAGACTGCCTCTGCCGAGCTGCGCTTTTATGATTATAAAGGCAATCTGATTTCGGGAAAAACCAAAACGCTTTCCCTTTCCGCTACCGGAAACGAATGGAGCGAGTATTCCTTTGATTTCATCGCGCCGAGCTGTACGTATATGGGCGTTCTGATTGGTATGAACGGCGCAGGAACTGTTGACACGGACGATTTGTTCATAATGCAGACAGGACGTCCGATAACGCAGGGCGCATGGTCCGGGCAATGGATATGGTATCCCGAAAATTACAAGGACTCCGTTCAGCAATATCGGTATTTCCGATATGAATTTGAGCTTGATGACGAAGCCTCATTTGCTCCGATTCAGGTAACCGCAGATGATAAATATGCTTTCTATGTAAACGGAAAGCTGATATTCGACAACCTTGTGGGTTCGGCAGATACTTGGGCGGATGTTGCCGCTCTGTATCTTACGGGAAAAGATGATAACGGAGAGGATTATAACTATCTGCGAAAAGGGAAAAACGTTTTTGCGTTTAAGGTGTTTAACAACGTCTCGGAATGCGGACTTCTTTTCGACGGAAAATGGCAGCTTAAAAACGGCACCGAGATTTCCGTTATATCGGATCCCCTCGCGGTCCGTTCGTATAAGCCTTCGGACGGCATAAGCGAACCGGCGGACAGAAACGGCGCTAAATGGTATGAATCCGATTACGGTATGAACGGAAGATGGCTGACCTGCAAATCCTTCGGTATGCCTCCGTGTACTCCATGGGGTAATATATTCTATAACTCGTCCATTTACAGTCAGAACTATATTCATATAACCGATATAAAAAATGACGGCGCTAAGGTAAAGAACGGCGTATTTGAATTTGAGCTTTCGATGCTTTTGAAAGAAAAGCTTACATCAAGCGTTCCGCTCAAGGCTGCAATATGGGTAAGAAACTCTATTGACAAAGCGTCGTCCGGTACTCTCGTTCCGATAACCAACACCGATATGACGCAATGGCCCGAAGGACGGGAATTTACCGTTAAATTCCGAATGAATGTTCCGTCCTATCTTTCGGGCGGCAGGTATACCCTGCAATGGGACAGCACGTATATATCTATCAGCAACGATGATATAACAGACGGTAAGTTTATAAGCTTTAATCTGATAAACGAGGTTTCAAACGAAGAAACCCGCGCGGAAATAGTTACCGAAAACGGCGCCCCGATGCTCAAGGTGAACGGCGAACCGGTTTCTTTCTACGCCTATTCCCGCCCTGACTACAATCAGTTTAATTGGGACCACGAAGCGGCAATGAGCAAATCGGGAATTGAGGTTTACACGGTTCGTCAGGGAGGTCTCGGAAAAAATTCCCTTGATTTTTGCTGGCCTGCGGACGGCGTTATAGATTACGATGCCTTTGATGAGCCTATTTATGAAACCCTCAGCAACAACCCCGACGCTTACCTTAATGTACAGGTCGGAATGTATGCGCCGGAATGGTGGTTTGAGGCTCATCCGGAGGATCGCGTTCTGATAAGCAACGCCGACGGCAGCTTCTCAAGCTATGCAGAATCCCAAACCTTTGCGTCGGAGACCTTTATGAAGGAGTCCGGAGAGGTTTTAAGAAAGCTTATGGAGCATATGAAGGGAGAGGCGTATTACAGCCGCGTCATAGATATCCAGGTGACATCCGGAACCTCCTTTGAAAATATGTATTGGGGCGGAGGAGCAACAACCTATATTCCCGATTTCAGCGAACCGTTTATCAAAAAATTCGAGGCATGGTTAGAGAAAAAATACGCTACGGTTGAGGCGCTGCGTGCCGCATGGAAGGATTCGGATATAACCGGTTTTTATGACTATAACGATTATGATTGGAGCGCAACCGAGGGATTGAGCGAAAATCAGCGGTGGAAACAAATCCTGCCGGAATGGTGGGAGCATATCCGCGGCGTCAGGGTTCGTCCGCTGACATATGCCGAGCAGCAGCAATATTCCGGTAATGTGAAAACCTACCTTAATATAAACAACGGTACAGAACAGCAGATACTTGACCAAAATCTTTTCCTTATGGAAATTCAGAACGATAATATGCTCTATTGGGGCAGGATTGTCGATGATGTCCATGAAGGCAAAAAGCTCATCAGCTGTTTCAACGGTTATTTGTTTGCCGGAACCGGCGCTCACGATATTTCAAGACAGCATTCCGCCTTTGCCGAAATGCTGCGCGACGGCACCTATGATTTCTTTGTATCGCCCGCAGTATACAGCGAACGCGAATTGGGCGGTTCGGATTCCTATATGGGCGCTCAGGATACTGTTCAGGCATACGGCAAGCTGGTTGTTATAGAGGAGGATCACCGAACTCCGCTTATCCGCAATTTCGGAGGAGTAAGCTGGGATGCCGCCGATGATTTCAGCGTAGGCGCAACAAGAACGACGGAAGAATTTCTCAGGCAGCTTAAAAAGAATACAGCCAACGCTATGATAAGCGGAAACGGAATGTGGATGTTTGATATGCAGGGCGGATGGTTTGACGACGATCAGTTCTATCAGCTTGCTCAGGAAATCAAGAACGAATGGGATATGTCGCAGTATCTTGAAAAAGATATAACGAGCGAGGTGGCATATTATATTTCGGATAAGGCTGCCCCTTATTTCACTCTTGATTATCAAAACTATTCGGCGCAAATACTTAATTTCGGCGGTCAGCGTATTCAGCGGCGCGAGCTGCAGCGAATCGGCGATTCATACGATGTATACCTTATATCCTCTTTGGTTGACAATAAAGTTGAAAATCATAAAATAAATTTGATTTTTTCGCCGTATCAGTTGACTGATGAGGAAAAACAGGCGATTGACCGCAACCTTAAAAAGAATGGGAATATCATTCTTTGGATATATGCCTGCGGCGTTTCGGACGGCAAAACAAACGATATTGCCCATACCGAGGAGCTTACCGGTATACCTCTTGCTATGGAGGAACGTTTGGGAGCGCTGAACGTTAAGGTCACAAATGACGGAAGCCCCGTAACCGAGGGAATGAAAAATGCGGTTTACGGTGTTGAAAACGGCGTTGACGCTATGCGCCAGTCTCCCGTAATTTACGGTGATCGCAGCCGAATGGACTCCTCATATGAAATACTCGGAACTCTTATGGATAACGGCGCTCCGGCGTTGATTAAAAAGGATATGGGCGATTGGATAAGTATATATTCATCCGCAGTTGCAATACCGGCAAGGATGATAAGGAACCTTATGAAAATGCAGCAGGTTCACATATACACCGATGATATGTCCGCAAATGTTTATGCTAACGGAGCATATATCGGAATTCATTCTGCCTCTGAGGGAACAAAAACCGTAAGACTTCCTGAAAACCGGGCGGTTTATGATGTATACGAAGGCAAATTTGTTTCTATGAACGCCGATACCTTTACATATGAGAATGAGGAAAACGGAACTCATCTTTTCAGGCTTACGACACCCGATACATTTACGGTTCTTTCCCGTATTCGCGGGGGACACGGTTCACTTTCCCTGACGGGGATAACCGAAGTTCCGTTAGGCGGGGGATATGAGCTTACCGTTACTCCCGATAAGGGCTACGAAATAGCCTCGATAACCGTAAACGGAGAAAGCGTTTCTCCGGCAGGAAAGCTTCTTTGGAAACAGCTGGACGGCAACAAGAACATACTTGTTAAATTCAGAAAAATAGGTTCACAGGAGCCTTCGGAGGATATAACACCCGATAAGCCGAATATTCCCGGCGAAAGCCCGGCAGAACCGACGCCGGGTATACCGGCTGATAATAAACCGGAGTCTGAGGTGAAAAATTCCGCAGGTCAAAATCAGCAGTTGGTTTTGATAAAAACTCATAACCGCCGTATTCTGAACACAACAGCGGTTATGGGCATTGCCGGATTTGTTATTACGGCTGCGGCAGTCGGCGTTCTCTTAGTTCTGCGCCTGAAAAACACCGAAAAGAACCGCGAAAACAGATAGTCTTCTGATGAAAGGAAGAAATAGAATGCAAAACGCAAAGAAATGGCTTACTATGCTTTTGGCAGGTATAATTGCTTTCTCGGCATCGGGCTGCAATATTGTTCTTGATGAAAGCGTTACATCAAGCTACATAATCCGAAACGGCATTACGGAGAATTCCGGCGAAAGCTCACAGCCCGGCGATAATTCAGCTGAAAACGGTACGGACTCCGCCGCGTCATCAGCACCCGGAAAAACAGGGGGCTCTTCCCCTTCGGGAACGGAGACATCCGACCAGGCAAGGCAGGAAAGCAAGCTGTCCGGAAAGCTTGAGCTGCAAATTTTCACAAACGAATCCCAAACCGCCGACGGCGGCTGGACAAAGGTTATAAACGCCTTTGAGGACGCTACCGGAATTGCGGTTACGGCTCATATCGGTTCAAGTGTTAATACGATGCTGAGCGCGCGCTGGCGCAAGGATAATCCGCCCGATTTCATTTGGCTGGACGGTTCGGGAATACCGGATGTTCAGTATGAAACCGCCGGAAAATTTGCCGACCTGACAAGCGTTTATCAAAACGGATTGGTTTACGGTACAAATACTCCCATACGCAGCGTTATTGATTCAAATATGCTTCGTTATTATAACGGAAAGCTGACAAGAATGCCGCTGCTGAACATTGCCGGGGGACTTTGGTATGACGCAAAATTTTTAAGCAGCAAGGGGATTTCTGTTCCGAAGAATTATGACGAGCTGCTTGCATCCGCTCAAAAGGCGAAGGATATAGGAGTTTCCGCATATACATATCCGGGACTCTATCCTTCCTACTGCCTTTCCAACTTTATCATTCCCGCAATCGCGGCATATGGGCAGGATTATCTTGATGCGTGGCTTTCGGGAAGCCGCGCGGCTATGGAGGACGCCAGATTCCGCAAGGTTTTGAGCAACTATACTTCATTCTGCCGTACTTTCGGATATCTTATGACCGGTTCTGCGACAATGGACCATACATCTACTCAACAGAAATGGATAAATCACCAAACGCTGTTTATAGCGAACGGACTCTGGCTCCCCGATGAAACGAGAAAACTATGGGCGGCTAAGAATTTTGATATGACCTGGACCCCCTCTCCGCTAATAGAAAGCAGCCAATCGCCGACCGTTGTTCTGAACAGCAAGTATATTGCCGTTCCGGAGAAAGCGAAAAATAAGGAAAATGCCTTGGCGTTCGTCCGCTTCCTGTTCCGCGAGGATTCTCAGAAAACCCTTATGTATTCGTTCGGATATATGGGAGTGAGAACAGATATGAAATTCAATACTCAGCAGTTCATTTCCGAAAGCGGCGGTTCGGATGCCGCAGCGGCAACCGCAAAGGCTCTCGACTATATTATGAGCAATCGCGTCAGCCGCGTTTATTGGCATGAAAGCTGGGGGTCGCTCGGCGATATAATCGCAACCGAAATCAACGAGCTTTCGATATCAAACGGAAAATCCGTTGATCAGGTTATAGCAACTGTCGCGGCGGCGGCTCCTAAGCCGTAATTCAGGGCGAAATGAGGGACACTTGATGAAAAAACATAAAACCGAGACTTCCAAAACGCACATTAACCGGCTGACCCGTTCTCAAAAGGGCTTTTTCTGGGCGTTGGGAATACCCACATTTCTGCTCTACACTTATATTTGTATTGTTCCTATGCTGACCTCCGTAGCTGACAGCTTTTTCGACTGGGACGGCTACGGGGAGAAAACATGGGTCGGGTTTAAGAATTATGCTGAGATATTTACCGATTCTGTTTTTCACACGTCGATAATTAACGATATGCTGATTGTTTTCTTTAAGGAAATTATTATCGTTGTTCTGGCAACCGTATTTGCGGTTTGTCTGACCCGCATACGTTTCGGAAAACGGGAATGCGGGGCGTATCAGTATCTGCTGTATTTGCCGAATATACTTTCGATTATAGTTATAACGCGGGTATGGAAATTTTTCTTTGAACTCGGCTTATTTGATACAATTCTCAAAGCTTTCGGAATAAATATAAGCTCGCCTAACGGCTGGCTTGCCGATTATCCGCTGCCGATAATAATTTTCGTGGCGTCATGGTGCGGTATCGGAGGATTTATGATAATAATGATATCCTCAATAAATAATATTTCAAAGGAAATTTATGAAGCGGCTGATATTGACGGAGCCGGACTCTGCCAGCAGCTGTTTTCAATAACAATACCCGCAGTTATGCCGCAGATACGTTATATGATAGTTACCATCCTCACAAGCTCGCTTGCGGCTAACCTTAATCTTATTCTGCCTTTCACGGGCGGCGGTCCGGGAACGCGGTCATATGTTATGGGCCTTTATGTATACAACGCGGCGTATTCTGAGTTCCGGGTAGGCTTTGCAAATGCGGCTGCCATAGTTCTTATGCTGATAAGCGCCGCCTTGGCGGGAACGGTAAATACTCTGGTAGCGAAAAAGGAGGAAAAGTAGTATGGAGAAAAGAAAAAACAGCCATACCTCACGCTCTCCTCTTTTTGTTCCGCACTTTTTCGGAATGCTTCTGCTCGGAGCCCAGCTTATTATGCTGCTGTTTGTTCTTTCAACCGGCGGACTGCGATTTCCCGATTTTTCAGGTGAACGGCAGAGAGCGGTTGAGGACGCTTTCGCACTTATAGGCGTATTTCTTCCCGGAATTTTGGGAATTGGATTGCTCGTTTATTGTATGGTCCGGGAGGGCTTTGCAAAACGGGAAAGCCTTTCCGCTGTTATAATTCGCTGGATTTTGCGTATTTTTCTGCTGTTTTGGGTGATTTTGGTTTTATTTCCGGTTATATGGATGCTGTATTCCTCACTCAAAACTCCGGCTGAGTTTATTGCAAACCCGTGGGCGTTACCGGAAAAGCCTGCGTTTTCAAATTATAAGCAGGCATGGACCGGTTCAAATTTTGCGGGATATGTCTTAAATACCCTGATGATAACCATTGGCTCAACTGCTTTATTCTTCATAATGCTTACGGCAACCGCTTATATCCTCGGTAAGTATAATTTCAGATTGAAACGTTTTTTCAGCGGATTTTACTTTGTTGCTATGATGATTCCGTCCATACTGGTTCTGGTTCCGCTCTATTTTCAGCTTGAAACGCTCGGAGGGGGAATAAACAGCCTGATTTATGCAATAACAGGAACAAAATCAAGCTTCAGTATGACGGATAACCGCGCTGTTCTTACGGTTATTTATGCAGTTCAGGCAATTCCGGTGCCTATATTTCTTGTAACGGGATTTGTAAAACGCATCGACCAGAGCTTCCTTGAGGCGGCTTATATAGACGGTGCCGGGGAATGGTATGTTTTCTCCCGGATAATACTTCCGTTTATCCGCCCGATAGTTCTGTTTCAGTGTCTTGCAGTTTTTATGGCAACCTGGAACGAATATACGCTTGCGTTTACATTCCTCGGATATACACAGGAACACCATACCATATCGGTAGGCTTGCAGCATATAACAGAAATTTTCAGCCGCGGTCAGGATTTCGGAACGATTTTTGCGGCACTGACCCTTTCAATGCTGCCGATTCTTGTTCTTTATACTATATTCAATAAGCAGTTCTTAAAGGGTACCGACGCCTCGGAGGGGCTTAAATAATTTGTATTCTATCGGACGGATGTCCGTTATAAAAATAATTGCGAAAGGAAAATCAAATATGAAAAATTCAGCACATTTCAAGCGCATTTTTTCAACGGCTCTTGCGGCGCTGATATCGGTATCGGCTGTCTGCGGTACCGTAAACGCCGCTTATACCCCGACCGACGAAGCGGCGGTCAACGCCTCAGCCACTATTGATACCGCAGGGAACATTCTTAACAACGGCGGCTTTGAAACCGGAGATAAAGCCTCCTGGATAAATGAGGACGGCGCGGGTGCGGTATTTTCCGTTTCGTCCGAAGACAGCTATAACGGGAAATATTCGTTAAAGCACGAAAAGCCGGCGGACATCACTTCTATTATTAAAAACTATTGTTATTATGTTGAGGCGGACGAGGTTTATACAGTTTCTTACAGCTACAAAATAACCGAGGGCAGTATTCAGGTGTTGCCTGTTATCGGTCAGTATACGGAAAACTGGAAACAGACAAGCGCCGGCAGCGCTAAGTGGTACGGCACATATGCGCGCAGCGGAGTATCCGACTCCTGGACACGTATAAGCTTTGATATTACAACCGCGCCCGAAACCGAGATATTGGAATTTTGCCTGGCTGCAAACGCAGGGGCAGGTATAAGCTATTTTGATGATGTGTCGATAGTTAAAAAATCGGTAAGCGGAGAAAATATTTTCGGTAACGGCGATTTTTCCGGAGGCTCCACTGCCGGCTGGTCGGTCGGAAAGTCGGCAACGGTTCCGGCGGAAACCGAAAAGGTTGAGCTTATTTCCAATGGTGATTTCTCAAACGGCTTTAACGGTTGGCAGAGCCGAACAAGCAATACTGAAATTATTGAGGAGGACGGAAAAAATATTCTTAAAATGACCGTTGCCGCTAACGGTAACGAACATATCCAAACGGGAAATATTGCTTTGGAGCAGGGAAAAACATATACACTTACTTTCCGTTTAAAGACCGAAAGCCGTGACGGAAATGAGGGGCAGTGCCGCATTTTGGCATTTGATCCGAATGAGACCGCCGTTATGAAACCGGTTTATAAAACATACGGCAGATGGAAGGAATATACCGCGGAATATACCGCAAAATCCGATACGGCGTATTTCTTTGTACAGCACAACAGCGTTGAAGGCGTGTCCTATTGGAGCGATATAAGCCTTTCCTACGAAAGAACCAAAACCTACACGAAAACATATGACGTTATGTCGAACGGCGATATCGAGCGCGGAGCTTACGCTTGGAATTTCGGAAAATCCAATGCCGGGATTTCAAACGATGCTCATTCCGGAAGCAACTCGCTGAAATACGACAGCGCCTCATCCGGTCAAAAGTATTTTTATAATTACGGAACTAAGGTAGAAAACGGAAGAGCATATACACTTTCCTACTATTTTAAAACGGACGGCGACCTTACCGTAAACGCCTATGTTGAAAATTCAGCCAGACAATATTGGAGTCCGTTATCCGGAACACAAGAATGGACTCTTGTTACAAAACAGTTTACCGCAACAGCCGACGGAAACTTATATGTAGGCTTTCAATTCCAAAGCGGTTCGGGAACGGCGTATATTGACGATATATCCGTTACCTATACCGAGGAGTTTGAATATCAGCCGACAGTTACGGAGGGCGTAGGAGAAGGATTCGGCTATAATGGCGTATACGGTCTTATGGTTGATACAGCAACGGAATTTTGGAACTATTCAACCAAGCCTGAGGAAGGCAGGGTTTATACCTATTCTATGTATATTAAGGCAGAGGATACCGAATCCGGATTTGAATTTATTCCGTATATCAATAATTTCAGCGGAACCTGGCTTAATATTCTTACTGCAAAGCTGAACGGAAACAGCGATTGGAAATATGTCAGCTATACTTTTACCGCACCTGCTCCTCACGAAAGCAGCGGAATCCGGTTCGGATTTGTTCGTAAGGGCGTCGGCAAGGTCTATATAAGCAACGTCTCGTTAATTGCCTCTTCCGATGATGACGAGATAAATGAAACCATGCTTTCAAACGGAAACTTTGCGGCAGGCTTGACTTCATGGGAACTCAACGGTCTTTCTTCATATGGAAACGATACTCTTGCCGCCGATCTCGGAATAACCGGAAACGGCGCACTTATAAACCATTCCGCCGAGTCTGGAGCTTTAACCTATAAGCTGAGAACCTCGGAATATATCCCGGTTGAAAAGGGAAATACATATATTGTTAAGGCAAGTGTTAAAACAACAGGCAGTGTTTTGCTCGGCGCATCTCTCAGAGCAAACAGCGCAACGACTATTTCTGCGGAATATAAGGGTTATCAGATGAGCGGAACCTCCGATTGGCAGACCATAATCTATAAAATGACCGTTCCGGCGGACATCGAATGGAATGACGGTACGGCAGGCGTTAAGCTTCAGCTTGATATGGGCTTTGAGAATACTGCGGCGACCGTTTGCTATGATAATATTCAGATGTACCGTGAATATGCTTACGGCGACGCCAACGGTGACGGAAGTCTGGACATAAAGGATCTTGTTCGCTATAAGAAATACTTAGCAAATTCCGCAGAGCTTGCGAGTGAAATTTATGCCGATGTTGACGATACGCATAAGATAGATTTAGCCGATCTTGTGAAATTCCGCAAATATCTTATAGACAGCACAACCGTTCTCGGTCCTGTATATTTTAAATAATCTTATTGAAATGCGGCTGTGAAATATCTGACGCAGCCGCACCTTTTAACCGCGGAAAATTTTTTGCGTCAGGTGGATATCAGACCTGTTGAAAATTGCGCTGCGTCCGCAGGGCTTAAAAGCAGCGAAAAGCATACCGCCGTAACTGCGTATTCGGATTGGTGTATATCTTATTCCGCTGTTGCCGGGTGTAAATATTATGAAAGGATTGCCTTAGCTCAAAGCTATTGCATATAACAGGAAAGTGATTTCAGATTTTAAGATAATAGGCAGCTCGCCGTTTGAAACAAAATATATTCTTCCTAAGGCAGTCTGTCTCAGCGCGGAAGGTGTTGATTTCCCCGAAAGGCTGACGGAAAACTCCGAAATCCAGGTTAATTTCGGAAAGCACCGCTCCATCTGTTTTTCAACCGAAAACGGAAAACGCGCGGCAGTATTGCTTGATTTCGGCAGTGAGCTTTCCGGCGGAGTTCGCATTGTTGCGGGAACGGCAAGCGAAAGAACCGGGGTTGAGGTTTTGCTCAGGTTCGGGGAATCCGCTTCGGAGGCAGTAACTCCGGACGGCATTAAAGGAGCCTGCAGCGACCACGCCAAACGGGAAATGAGGGTTTCTGTTCCCTGGAACAGCGCCTCGGTATACGGGAAAATCGGATTTCGATTTTTATTTATCGAGCTGATGACTCCGAACAGCCGGGTAGATCTTTATTCGCTGATTGCCGAATTTTCTTATCGCAATTTGCCGTATACCGGAAGCTTTTCGTGCAGTGACGGGCTGCTTAACAGAATTTACGATACCTGTGCTTATACTTTGCATCTGAATATGCAGGAAATGCTTTGGGACGGTATAAAACGCGACAGAGCCGTATGGATAGGGGATATGCACCCTGAGGTACTGACATTAAGGACTGTTTTTGGAGATCAACCTTTGATTGATGAATGTCTTAAGCATATTGCAGACAGCTATCCTCTTCCGCTGTGGCCGAATAATATGACGACCTATGCGCTATGGTATATAATAATCCTCGGCGATTGGTATAAATATAACGGCAGAGCCAATCTTGTTCTGAGCCTTTCGGCGTATTGGAGAGGACTTCTTAATCAGCTGCTCGGTCTTGTTCATAAGGAGGGCGAGGCACTCAGGGAGGAGGAGTTCCTACGCGGATTCTTCCTCGATTGGCCAACTAAAAACCAGCCTGAATCTGCGGCGGGGATTTATGCGATTTTTGTGCTTTGCCTCCGCTCGGCAATTTCGCTTTGCCGCATTGCGGGATTTGCAGACCTTGAAAACGAATGTAATTCGGCAATTAAAATTCTGTGCCGTAAGCCGCATAGCTGCGGAGATAAAAAGCAGGTTACCGCTCTTGCATATCTTTCAGGTCAGCTTGATTCCAAAACTGCGGGGAAAATCCTGCTTAACGGCGGCGCTCGCGGACTTTCCACCTTTATGAGCGGTTATATACTCGAAGCCGCAGCCCGCACGGGCGGAATTTCCGCCGCGCTTGATATATTGAAAGAATATTACGGTGCTATGCTGAATGCCGGCGCGACGACATTTTGGGAGGACTTTGATATTGAATGGGTGCGTGAAAACGCCCGGATAGACAGACTGCCCGAAAACGGGGAATACGATATACACGGTGACAACGGCAGATATTGCTACAAGGGATTCCGTCATTCTCTCTGCCATGGCTGGAGTTCTGCTCCCGCCGCTTTTCTTGCGGAAAATGTTTTGGGAATCCATATAGTCGAGGCAGGATGCCGGAAAATTGAAATAAAACCTCAGCTCGGAAGTCTGAAATGGGCTAAAGGCACATATCCTACGCCGCTCGGAGTTATTTCTGTTTTTGCCGAACGCTTGCCGGACGGAACCGTAAAAACGGATATTGCGGCTCCGAATACCATTAAAATCATTAAATAAACTATGCTTTTCAGGGGTTCTAAATGAATAAAAACTGTTTCTGCGAATTTTTTTATTATAATCAAAGTCTTCCGGATGCTCCGTATGATTTCACGGATTCAAATGTATTAAGCGCCGAAAAAAGGAAGGAATTTTTAACCCGCTATGCACTGTTTTCGGAAAAGGTCAATGGTATAAGCGATACTCCGGAACAGGTGGTAACTGAGGAAGAAGCTGTCGCTATGAAGGAATTGCTTTTGCCGAACCCTCCTGCAGCCGAAATAACCAGGCGTATATCCTTTGAGCGGATGGAGGCGTTTCTGCATAAAAAGGAAGAGCAGTATGAAAATTGGACGATGTACACCGGGAAAGTCTCTGTTTCAAATATGTGTGTCTGTTTCAGAGACTCGCCTGTTCCTCCGTCTCCGGCTGCCGCTTATTATTTCAGCGGCATACTTAATTCCTTCAGCTTTTCGTTCAGAGCAGACGGCAGCTACGGCTATCCCATAACCTATGGTGTTCTTGATACAACATACGGCAGAACCGTAGAGCTGCGCAGCGGGATCGACGATATTATAAAGCTCCAGTTTTATTCTAACGGCATGCTTTATGCGAGACTCGGAAATGAATGTCCTTATCACCTGAAAAATGTTCCTATCGGACAGTATAGATTTGATGAATGGCAGACTGTAACGGTAATTATTGAAAATGACGGATTTTTTGTCGAGCTGAACGGAGTCAAAAGCGAAAAACTGCCTCTTTCCGTAAAATTAAATCCCGATATGCTGTTTATCGGATGCGGAATGTTCCATAACGGCGAGTGGATTGTCCGTCCCGAAAAGATGGTGCTTGAAAGCGGTATAATAACAAATTTCTTTAAAAAGCCGCCTGAAAAAAAGTCGCCGTTCATTCCTCTCGGAACGGTATCGCTCCCGTTTGCCGTAGGTACGTATAAAAACCGAGACTGCGAACTGATATTCCGCAAGGAATTTGAAATAACCGAATTATTCCGTGCAAAACTGAGGGTGTTTTCCCTTGATCCGGGCGGAAGCATATGGATAAACAAAAAATGCGTTGCCGTGACGGATTCGTTTGAAGAGCTGGAACTTGATGTTGAAAATTATCTTCATATCGGGAAAAACGAGCTTTGCCTTAAAGTAAATCCGAGAGCTCCGGAGGTGCATTTTAACTGGCACAGGCAGAAGGACGCATATAACGGATGGTTCTGCGAAGGAGCGGATTTAACGCTTTACAGCTCCGTCAAGCCGGAACATATACGCATTATAACAAAAAGCATTTCGGAGTCCCGCATATCCTTTAATGCTTTGGCTGACATAAACGGAGCTGAAAAAGCGGAAATTTTTCTTAAAGAAATTTTTCCCGATGAACGCGAAGAGGTTTCGCTCGGAAAATTTCGCGCAGAAAACGGTAAGCTGTGCGCCGAGGTAACTGCCGATGCAAAAGTATGGTCGCCGGAAAATCCCGTACTGTACTCAGTCCGTATACAGGCATTTGCCGACGATGATACTCCTTTATGCGATGAGACTGCCGAAACGGGATTCCGTATTATAGAGCAGCGGGACGGCGGCATTTACCTTAACGGCAGTAAAATTATACTTAAGGGCGCATTGCTTATGCAATTCCTGCCGCCGCACAGCGAAACTCCGGTGACGCATATCTGCCCGTCCACAGAACAAATTATCCGCCAATTCCTTATG
Organism: uncultured Eubacteriales bacterium; assembly: GCA_934477125.1. Classification (GTDB taxonomy): domain Bacteria; phylum Bacillota; class Clostridia; order Oscillospirales; family Acutalibacteraceae; genus UBA737. The sequence goes on from CAKSOL010000003.1 coordinate 61,205, forward strand.
CTGAAGCGGATGAACGGAAACACATTGCGGCTGCATATTCTCGGATACGGCACAAATGACGCCCGTTTTGCCCGAATTGCCGACCGCCTTGGAATTATGCTTATCTGGACAACACGCTACATAGACAGCGTTGAGCAAATTCCGGCGGCGGGAAAATGGTTTGCAGGAGACGGATACATACGTCAAATCAGCCTGAGACTCAATAATCCGAGTATAATAATGTGGGAGGGAAGTAACGAATACCATCCTAACCTTTCGGAAATTGACCGAATATATTCATCATTTGTTCCGGCGGTTAAAAGCGTAGATAAAACCCGGATAATATGTCCTGTTTCTCATCTTTATTATGCCGGGGACCTGTATCCTATGAACGGCTGCGGTTATTATAACGATGACGGAACAGCGGATAATAACGGAAATAAGCAAAAAGCTCCTGCCGAATGGAAAGATCCGCTGGTTATTCGCTCTGCTCATACATATTCTCTCCTCCTCGGCTACGGAAGCGGCTGGGAGCATCTAAGAAATCAGGATTGGAAATTACAGCCGGAGCTTTGCAAAAGCCGCAGCCATGCCTATATTATTTCGGAATTCGCAATTATAGGAAGGCAAAATCCCAATGTCCCTCAAGCCGCAGAATATTATAATCCGTATTCATATGAGCTTTCGGACGATTCCTCGCTCGGATTTAAAACAACGGTTGATGAATGGCGGGAAAGTCAGGCATATCAGGCGCTTTCCGCGGCTTACTGTGTAAACCGTATGAGGGATATGGGGGTTGACGGAATGCTGTGGTGCTGCCTTATGGGCGGAGCTAACGACGGCGGATACCTCAAACCGCCCATTGATAATTACGGATATCCGAAGCTGGCGTTTTATGCTCTTCAAAACGGATTTGCGGAATTGAGCGCCTCTCTCGGAAGCTTTGATATTATCAAGGGACGTAATTTTTCCGTTAATCCCGTTATCTATGGTACAAATGAGGGAAAGCGCTATGAGCTTACGATAAGGATTTTTGATTCGCAGCAGCATTTATGCTATGAAAAAACTCTTACTGCCGACGGAGCTCAGGGCAGCACCCGTTTCGGCATTCTGACGCCGCAGCTGAATGTCAGCGGTTACTATTCCTCAGAGCTGAAAATTCGGATTGTTGAATAGGAATGTTACGTTCCTGCTTGCCTAAACGGCGATATCCAGATTTGCGGTAAATATTCGGAAACTGCGTTAGATTTTACAGTCGGTTTATCACGCAGAAAATCAGCAATTATCGTGTAAAAAAGGCTGCGGAATTTACTTTTTGTGTAAGCTCCGCAGCCTTTTTATACGGCTTTGCTGTTTACCAAGAAACCATTTTGTCAAACTGATTCCACGCTTTTTCCTTATAAAAACGGTGTCCTTCTTCGCCGGTGACAAGCGCGCAATTTTCCGGAACGCCCGCTGCGGTATATATTTTTTTTATGACAGCAAACGCCTGTCTTACTCCGCTTTCCGGGAAAATATCATCTTTTGCGCCGTTGACGACAATCAACCTGCGCGGAGCGATAGCTGCCGCCATATCGCCCATATCCATATATCTTGCAATGTCCGGGATAAAGTTGCACACGCAATGCGGCATAGCACAGATAGAGTCCTTGAAGGAGCAGACTGCGCAGGAGGAAATCGCAACCTTAATCCGTTCATCCAGACAGGCGGCATAATAAGTAGATGTTCCTCCGCCGGAATTGCCGATGCAAATTATGCGCTCGCTGTCAATTTCGGGAAATGTAAGCGCTAAGTCGATAGCTCTTGAAATATCCAGGCAGCGCTCGCCTATGATTGTTTTGCCTACAAGCAAAGCATTCATTGCGGTAACATAGCATTTGGGACAGCTGAAATCCGGTGTGTTTTCTGCCAGAGCGGTGGCTCGCTCGCCCATGCCGCGCTGCTCAAGACAAAGCGCAGCAAAGCCTTTTTCGAGCGCCTGAGAGGCAAAATCGCGGTCTCCTCCGGGAAACGGCTTACCGGGATAAGAGCGCCCTAATGAGACCTGCATACCGGGAGCATGTCCCTGAAGGCAAATTGCAAGGGGCAGTTTGCCCTTTTTGTTATTCGGTATACATAGCAGGCATATGGCGTCAACGTCCCTTTCCGCCCTGAAACGTATCCGGTATTCGGTAAAATCGGATTCTGTATGCTTGTATTCAATTTCAGGGTTTAACGGAACTGACTCGGTACTTATTTTAAGCAGCTCGGTTAATTTGCTTTTAATGGCTTTTTGCTGGGATTTGAAATCTGCGAATTCATTAAAGGCTAAAATGGGCTTATCGGCAAGGATTGCAGAGTGACCTGAATCGGGAGAATACATAATTATCTTTCCTCCAATGTCTGAAATGTAAGCACTTTCATTTTTGATATTATAGCATTATTCTTATATTAAGTCAAATGTCTGTTCGCTCGGTTTCCGATCTGAAAATGGTTTAGCGTTTCATATCCGGATATTTAACCCTTCAGCGGCGCTGATTTATTCTGAAATCACGGGGAGAAAGCCCGGCGCTGCGCTTGAACTCGCGGCTGAAATTGCTGCTGTCCGAAAAGCCGCAGACCTTGACGATTTCGGAAATGCTCAATGCCGTTCCTGCAAGCAATATTTTCGCTTTGGCAAGGCGCAGAGCTTTTAAATAATCCATAACGGAATAGCCGGTAACGGTTTTGAATATGTGCGAAAGATAGTATTTGCTTATATGATATTCGGCGGCAAGCCCGGTTAAATTATATGCTTTTGCGATATCATTTTCAAATTGCCGCTGAATTTTACTGACTGTTTCAAAAAACGGTATATCCGCAGCCGAAAACATTCCGGGATACTGTCTGTAAACGGCTATAAGCAGCATATCGAGCAGCATGGAAAGGGCTTCTTCCCTGTAAGGCGCGGTATTATTGAATTCCGCGTTGATTTTTTCAAAAATACCGGTTACCTCCGGTGACTGCATTTTTATCACTCTGCTGAAGCCCTTGGGTCGGTTTGAAAGCACCGAATAGAGACGGCTGTCCTTTACGGCGCTGTTTAGTATTTCGGGAGAAATTCTGATTTCGTATCTTTCATATTTTTCCCCGACCGAGGTTATCGAATGGGATTCCGTACGGCTGATGAAAATTAACGAGCCGCTTTCCAATTTATAGCTTTCATTATTGACGGCTATTTCCGCATTCCCGTTTAATACATATAAAATCTGGTGCGTATCGTGATGGTGCGCACCGATTTTTTTAACAATATCAGAGTATTTAACGTTTCTTATATACGACTGCATTATAATCCCTCCGTTTATATCAGCTGTTATACCGTTTCAGCCGCTCTATGGAGCTGGCGCGGCTGAAAGCCGCAAAACCGCAGGGCTTTGGGTCAGTACTCTGCTCCGCCGCCTGCATAAAGTCATTATATCATATTATCACAAAAAAGCAAGATTTACATAATATGAAGCAATATAAATATTGTTATGCCGACTGCCGATTATTATAATAAAAATTAAAGAGGTGGCTTATAATGGTGAGAAAGGTATATACATCTAAAGAGGAATTTGAAACGCAAAATTTACAGCTTAAAACAAATCTTCCCTATTCGGAAAACACGGCGGTTTTAGGTGAAAAATACACAATCGGCAGCAAGACGGCGCATAACCGCCTTGTCTGTCAGGCGATGGAGGGCTGCGACGGCACGCCGGACGGCAGACCCGGCGAGCTGACCAAAAGGCGCTACAACCGCTTTGCCGAGGGCGGCGCCGGAATCATATGGTTCGAGGCTACCGCCGTTTTGGAGGAGGGCAGAGCCAACCCCCGCCAGCTTTACATAAACGAAAATACGCTTGACAGCTTTAAAAAGCAGGTTGCGGACATTAAGGAAGCCGCATTGAAAGCCAACGGCTATGAGCCGCTTGTTATTATGCAGACGACACATTCCGGCAGATATTCAAAGCCGCAGGGCGTTCCGGCGCCGCTTATCGCCTATAACAGTCCGGTTCTCGAAAAGGATAACCCTATTCCGGCTGACAGGATTGTTACCGACGAATACTTAGACCGCGTCGGCGAGGCGCTGATAAACGGAGCGCGGCTTGCCGAAAAAGCCGGGTTCGACGGCGTGGATATAAAATGCTGCCACAGATACCTGAATTCGGAGCTGCTTTCGGCTTATACCCGGAAAGGAAAATACGGCGGCTCGTTTGAAAACCGTACAAGACTTCTCCGGGAGAGCATAAAGGGAGCGATTGAAAGCTGTTCTGGCGATTTTCTGGTGTCCTCAAGACTTAACGTATACGACGGATTTGAGTACCCTTACGGCTTCGGCGTATCGGAAAACGGCGGTCTTGAATTTGACAGCGCCGAGCCGAGCCGGCTCATTGCGGAGCTTTACGGTCAGGGCGTCCGGATTTTAAATATAACTATGGGCAACCCTTATTTCAATCCGCATATAAACCGTCCTTTTGCGCAGGGCGGATATACTGCGGCGGAGCATCCTTTGGAGGGCGTTGCGCGTGTGTTGAACGGCACGGCGGAATTAAAGGCGGCGGTTCCGCAGATGGCGGTAATCTGCTCGGCTGTGTCCTATCTGGGAACTGCGGCTCCCGGAGTGGTTTCGGCTTTTATAGGCGAGGGCAAATTTGATTTTGCAGGCTTTGGAAGAACCGCCTTTGCCTATCCGGATTTTGCGTCGGACATAATTAAAAACGGCTGTATGGATAAGAACAAAATTTGCATATGCTGTTCAAAATGCACCGAAATAATGCGTACAAAGGGCGGCACGCCCGGCTGCGTTATAAGGGACAGGGACGTGTATATGCCGATATATAAGAAACAGTGCGGAGGTAACAGATAATGAAAAAGACAGCGTTGGTAACGGGAGTTGCGGGAGGAATAGGCTTTGCAACCGCCGAAAAGCTTTTGGAAAACGGAGTGTCGGTTGTCGGAATGGATATACTGCCCGAAATGCTCAGGGAATTAAAGGGAGATTTTACATACGTAAGGGGCGATTTGAGCAAAAAGAGCGACAGGGAAAATTATGTTGAAACCGCCCTCAGAAAATACGGCAGGATAGATATTCTCGTAAATGTTGCCGGAGTAGCTCCCAAGGTCAGGAACGATATTCTTGAAATGACCGAGGAGTCCTATGATTTCGTAATGAATATCAACACCAAGGGTACAATGTTTTTAACGCAGTCGGTCGCAAGGGCAATGATTAAAAACGAGGGCGAAAGCAAGGGAAGCATAGTCAATATTTCCTCAATGTCGGGCTATACAAGCAGCACCTCCCGCGGCGAATACTGCATTTCAAAGGCTGGAGTTACAATGATAACCGCCCTTTTTGCCGACCGCCTCGCCGAATACGGTATCGCGGTAAACGAAATTCGCCCCGGCATAATCGCAACCGGTATGACCGATAAGGTAAAGGCAAAATACGACGCGCTGATTGACGGCGGACTTTTGCCAATAAAGCGCTGGGGCAAGCCGCAGGATATTGCAAGCGCGGTATGGACTCTCGCCAACGGCTCGCTGCCCTATGTAACGGGACAGTCGATAGATGTTGACGGCGGCTTCCATATAAGGAGACTCTGATGAAGGTTTACACATATGACTGCCTTGTAATCGGAACCGGAGCGGCCGGCTATAATGCCGCCTGCCGCCTGAAGCAGTTCGGAAAAAACGCCGCAATAGTAACCGAGGCGGTAAACTGCGGAACATCGCGCAATACCGGCAGCGACAAGCAGACCTATTATAAGCTGGGACTCGGAGGCGACAGCCCCGACAGCGTTTATAAAATGGCGGAAAACCTGTTTGCAGGCGGTAGTGTGGACGGCGACAACGCGCTTTGCGAGGCAGCGCTGTCCGTCCGTTCGTTTATGAACCTCTGCGAGCTGGGAGTGGAATTCCCGGTAAACCGCTACGGCGAATACGTCGGCTATAAAACCGACCACGACCCATACGCGCGTGCAACAAGCGCCGGACCGCTTACCTCCAAATTTATGACCGAGGCTCTGCAAAAAAATGCGCAAAGGCTCGGAGTTGAGGTGTTAAGCGGCTATCTTGCGGTTGAAATATTAAAATACGGCGGCGCGGTCTGCGGACTGCTGTGTATTGAAAAGTCAAGCGGCGATTTGGTCGGCTTTAAGTGCGCCGATATCATAATGGCAACAGGCGGTCCTGCCGGGATTTATGCCGACAGCGTTTATCCCGAATGTCACACCGGCACAACCGGTCTTGCGCTGCTCGCCGGAGCAAAGGCTCAGAACCTTACCGAGTGGCAGTACGGTCTGGCGTCGGTTCATCCGCGGTGGAACGTTTCGGGGACATATATGCAGGTTTTGCCGCGCTTTGTCTCGGTTGACTGCGACGGTAACGAGTATGAATTTCTCGGCGATTACTTTCAGGATAAGTACGAGGCGCTTTCAACGGTGTTCTTAAAGGGATATCAATGGCCGTTCGACTCGAAAAAGGTACTCGATGGGTCGTCGGTAATCGATTTGCTCGTATACCGCGAATGTGTTCTGAAAAAGCGCCGGGTATATCTTGATTTTTCCAAAAACCCCTTTAATATGGCTGAAATCGAGTATAATAAGCTGTCAATGGAGGCGTTTGAATATTTAAGCAAAGCCGGGGCGTGCTTCGGAACTCCGATTGAGCGGCTTGAAAAGATGAATTTTCCTGCGATTGAGCTTTACAGAAGCAAGGGACTTGATATTTCAAAGGAATATCTGGAAATTGCCCTTTGCGCTCAGCATAATAACGGCGGTATCGCGGTTGATATGTGGTGGCAGACATCTGTTAAAGGATTGTTCGCGGCAGGAGAATGCGCCGGTACTCACGGAGTAACGAGACCGGGAGGCTCGGCGCTCAACGCAGGACAGGTCGGCTCGCTGAGAGCGGCGCAGTATATTTCCCGAAACGGAAACGCGCTTATAGACGACAGCGAGTTTATAAGGATACTTGAAACGGCGGAAAACAAACATAATAAAAAGCTTGAAAAAATCAGTAAATCATACGATAATATAAACGGACTGATTTATAAAGCACAGCGCAGAATGAGCGATAACGCGGCGGCTATCCGCAGCAGGACAAACATTGAAAGCGCTTTGAGGGAAACCGAAAAAGACTTAACCGGCATTTGCGAAAAGGCGGGAATTAACGAAAATTCCGGACTTTATAAATTCTATAAGCTAAAGGATATTCTTGTAACTCAATGCGCGGTGCTTACGGCTATGCTTGAATACGCCGACACCGTAGGCAAAACCAGAGGGTCGTCGCTTTGCCGCGATGAAAACGGCAGACTCCGCAGCGGTTTGGAGGAAGTATTCCGTTTTACCGAGGAAAACGGCGATACGCACGACAAGGTTCAGGAAACCGCTCTTTCGGACGGTAAATTCAGCTGCCGCTGGCGGGCTGTCCGAGCCATACCGCAGAATAATGACTTTTTTGAAAATGTCTGGCGCGGATACAGGGATAACGGGAATATTTATTGACGGGTGGAGCAATATGAAGGAACAGTATCTCGATATTATGGAAAAAGCGCTTGCCGCATACACGCAGGAGCGTATAAGAGATTATATCGGCGAGGTAAGGCGCGACGGTCTTTCGGAGCACGGCTTTCCGCGCCTTGCCGTAAATATCGGTATTCTCATAGCCTGCGGCCGCAGAAAAGAGCTGCTTGATACCTTTACCGAAATGATGGATATTTGCTGCGATGAAATCCCAAAGCATAAAACCCAAAGCGATTTTTCGGTGCGCGAGGTGTGCTGCTGCCTTATGCTGCTGGAGAAAAAACGGATTGTAAGCGATGAGCTTTTAAGAAAATGGAAGGCTCAGATGACCTCGTTTGACCCGTGGCGGCTTTATACCGTTGTGGCGAAGTCGCCCGACACCCCTATCGGTAATTGGGCGATGTTTGCCGCTGTCAGCGAATTTGTCCGCGGCGTATACTGCGGTATTGATACAACCGAATTTGTCGATTGGCAGATATCCTCGCAGCTGCTTTCTCTCGACTGCAACGGTATGTATCAGGATGACCCGCCTGTTAAAAATCCTATGGTTTACGACCTTGTTCCGCGTCAGCTTATGGCATTTCTGCTGATGTTCGGTTATAAAGGAAAATTCGCCGAAAGAATAGAAAACGCGCTCGACAGCGCCGCAGAGCTTACGCTTAAAATGCAGTCGGTAACCGGAGAAATACCCTACGGCGGAAGAAGCAATCAGTTTCTCAATAACGAGCCGATGCTGATAGCCTATTGCGAGCTTGAGGCAGCAAGATATGCGCGCAGGGGCGATATAAGGAGAGCAGGGAAATTCAAGGCTGCGGCGGCGCTTGCTGCCGAAAGAACTCTCGGCTATCTGAACAGAAAGCCGATAAGCCATATAAAGAACAGATACGATATCAGCACCCATATCGGCTGCGAGGATTACGGATACTTCAATAAATATATGATAACGGTGGCATCAAACATATATATGGGATATCTGTTTGCCGACGATTCCGTTATTCCTGCCGTTTCACCGGCTGAAAGGGGCGGCTATGCCATCAGCACAAGCGACCGGTTCCATAAGACATTCTTAAATGCCGGCGGATATTTTATCGAGCTTGACACTAACGCAGATTTGCATTATGATGCAAACGGGCTCGGGCGTGTCCATAAAAAGGGCTGTTCGCCGGTTGTATGCCTGTCCGTGCCGTTTCCGTCCTGTCCGAATTATACCTTGGAAAGGGAAAATCCGGGCGCGATGTCGATATGCTGCTATGCCGAAAGCGGCGGCAGAATTTTGCTCGGCTCGGAGGAATACGCCGAATACGAGCTTTTGAACAGCTTTGCTGACGAAAATACCGCGTCGGCAGTATTCAGCTGTAAGCTTTCCGACAGCATTACCGTAAGACAGGAATACCGTCTGTCCGAAAACGGTCTTGATATATCTCTTTCTGGTGCGGAAAACATAGGATTTATGCTGCCGGTGTTTGATTTTGACGGCGCGGAAAATACCGCCGTTGCGGTATCGGAAAAATCGGTTTCAGCAGAATATGACGGCTCGGTCTGCGTTTACAGCTTTGACGGGCGGCTTTCTCCGGATTATAAATACTATTGCAACCGAAACGGAAGATACAGGGTATATTCCGTTGAGACAAAGCATCTGCATATAGAAATTAAGGGGGAGTAAAAAATGGGAAACGGATTTACGGAGCTGTTTAAAAGGTATCCCGGCTTTTTAACCAGAGCGGTTACATTAAGCTTTGACGACGGATGCACCGACGACCGTAAAATGGTAAAGATTTTGAACGACTACGGCATGAGGTGTACCTTTAACCTGAATTCGGGAAATATCGGGGGAAATCCCGCTAAGGTGCAGTTTGAGGAGCTTGAAACCCTTTATAAAGGCCACGAAATAGCGTCTCATTCATATACCCATCCGCATCTCGATTATCTTGACTCCGGCGAAATAGCCTATCAGATAATAAAGGACCGTGAAACGCTGGAGGAGAAGCTTTGTAAAATCGTCCGCGGATTTGCTTATCCTTTCGGATTGAGCGAAACTGCCGGTATGGTTGACTGTATCGGGAAATGCGGTATCAGGTACGCCAGAACAACAATAGCCTCCCATAATTTTGAATTGCCGGCGGATTACCTGCGCTGGAATCCAACCTGCCACCACGCAGACCGCGAATTTCCCCGGCTGGCAGAGGCGTTTTTTGAGCCGGACGATACCGAGCACCCCTGGAGAATAAGACCGCGGCTCTTTTATATATGGGGTCATTCCTATGAGTTTAAGGACAAATGGGAAAATTTAGAGAAACTCTGCGAGACGGTCGGAAGAAAAAAGAATGTATGGTATTGCACCAATATTGAGCTTATCGATTATATTTCGGCTTTTGAGCGTTTGGAGTATTCCGCAAACGGAAAAATAGTATATAATCCAACCTCTGCCGACCTGTATGCTGTTGCGGACGGCAAGGAGATTATAATTAAAAAGGGCGAAACGTTGTTTTTTGAATAGAGGGAAAGGATATGTCAAATTACAAATTAGGTCTTGTTTCGGTCAGCTTCAGAGCCCTGTCTCCGGAGCGGATTTTATCTGCCGTTAAGGAAAGCGGACTTTCCTGCATTGAGTGGGGAAGTGACGTTCACGCTCCCAAGGACGATATCAAAGGGCTTGAGGATATAGCGCGCCTGCAAAAGGAATACGGCATAGCGTGCAGCTCATACGGAACATATTTCCGTTTGGGAGTAACGCCGGCAAGGGAGCTTGAGGACTATATAAAAGCCGCCGGAATACTGGGTACGGATATTTTAAGGCTTTGGTGCGGAAATAAGGGGTCGCAGGAATATTCCGCCGGGGAAAAAGAGCGGCTGTTCGGTGAATGTGCCGCGGCGGCGGAAATCGCGCAGAAGAACGGCGTTAAAATATGTATGGAATGTCATAACGGAACGTTTACTGACAGAAAGGCTTCCGCAGAAGAGCTTATGCGCACCGTAAATTCAAGCGCTTTCCGTATGTACTGGCAGCCCAATCAGTACAGAACCGAGGAAGAAAACCTCGAATACGCGAGGGCTTTAGCGGATTATACCGAGCATATTCACGTTTTTAACTGGAATGAGGAAAAAAGGCTGGCTTTGGGAGACGGCGTTGATATCTGGAGGAAATATCTTGAAATTTTCGGAGACCGCAAAACCCTGCTTCTCGAATTTATGCCGGATGATGATATAAATTCCCTGCCGGTCGAAACCGATGCGCTCAGAAGAATAGCGGGTGAGAAAAAATGAAATCCGTGTTTTTGGGAGATAAAAACAGCATAGAACGCGTATACACAAAAGAAATAACCGCGAAATTAACCGAAATCGCGGGATTGAGCCCCGATGTCTTAACAAAAGAGTCTCTTTTGTCCGGAGCAGCCGGGGCGGACGGTGCCGAGTATATTTTTTCAACCTGGGGAATGCCCAAGCTTTCCGAGGAGGAAATCAGGTCGCATCTTCCGGATTTGAAAGCCGTATTTTATGCCGCAGGCTCCGTTCAGGAGTTCGCGCGACCGTTCCTTAACTGCGGTGTAAAGGTATTCAGCGCATGGGCTGCGAACGCCGTTCCCGTCGCCGAGTATACCGTCGCTCAGATAATACTTGCAAATAAGGGCTTTTATCTGACATCACGCCTTGCAAGCGCGGGCAGATTTGACGAGTCAAGAGAAAATATCGGCAATTTCCCCGGAAATTTCGGCGCCCGGATAGGCATTATCGGGGCAGGAATGATAGGAAAGCTTGTAATTAAAATGCTTAAAGCCTATAAATTGGATATACTTGTGTTCGACCCGTTTTTGCCTGAAACTAAAGCGGGAGAGCTTGGGGTTGAAAAGGCGTCTCTTGAGAGGATTTTTTCCGAATGTGACGTTATATCAAATCATTTGGCAAATAATGCTCAGACCAGGGAAATGCTCGGCGGAAAGCTGTTTTCTTCAATGAAGCCCTATGCCGCCTTTATCAATACCGGCCGCGGCGCGCAGGTCGCAGAAAACGAGCTGATAAGCGTTCTGAAGGAAAGACCGGATTTGACCGCCGTGCTTGATGTTACCTGTCCCGAACCGCCTTTGCAGGACAGCGAGCTGTTCAAAACCGAAAACTGCGTTTTAACGCCGCATATCGCAGGCAGCCTCGGCGATGAGGTACACAGAATGGCGGAATATATGCTCGAAGAATTTGAAAATTATTCCCGGAATAAGCCTTGCCGATATGAAGTTACTCTTAAAATGCTTGAAACAATGGCATAACACATTGCCGTAACGACAGGCTCGCGGTTTTAACTCGGCGCGGATATGCCGCCGGCGCTCAGGAGGAAAATCGCGGCTATTTTTTCCTGTAAAACTTAGGCGCCTTGCCGTAACGCTTTTTATATACGCGGCTGAAATAGTTATAATCGTTAAACCCAACCGCGCCTGCTATTTCTGGTATGCTCATATCGGTGGTTTTAAGGAGTGACTTAGCTTTGTGGAGTCGGCGGCGGTTTATATATTCGGAAACCCCGGTATTTGCCTCCCTTTTGAAAATATCGTAAAGCTTTGTTCTGCCTAACGATAATTCTTTGCAAATATCGGTAATGTCAAGGTCGGCGGATAAATTTTTATCGATATATGCCTTTGCCGCCTTGAATACGCGGCTTTCCTCCGGCTCAATCAGCTCCTTAAAGGCTATGTAGCAGGTACACGCCTCCATTATTTTTGCCGCCGCATAAATTTCCTCGGTTGATTTATATGTAATGCTTTGTATGCTTGTATTAAGTATTTCGGTATCAAAGCCGTATTTTTCCTGCCAATAGGTTATTTTTTCTATCAGCGTGTTATTATTTTCATTATCGGATATCTGACCGAGCATCAGATATCCGATATTTTTTTCGTTTTCGTAAAGCGGCATTACCGCCTCAACCAGCCCCGCGTGGCATTTATAAATATAAAGCCTGCCGCTTTCCCTGCACTTGTTAAATGACCGTTTATCCGCATAGGCGCATTTGCGGCGCGTATTGCAGTTGGATTTCATAAGGCTGCAAAATTCGCAGTCGTTTTTAGGAAACGACATTATCTCTTTAAATCCGCTGTCGTACAGTACAAAGCGAATGCCCGATATAAGATAAAAGGATTTCATAAGCTGTTCGAGCTGTTCGGCATTAAAATTCGTCATATAATTCGCTCCTTGCGGACAAATTTACTATTTTCAGAATGAATTTCACTTTAATTATAACACCCTTATTATTAAAATTAAAGTAAAAAATACGGAGGGATTTTTATGAAAAAACAAACCTTTGCACTTTATTTCGGAAATCGGGGCTTTATGCCGGCGGAGCTTATTGAAAGCGCGCGCGAGGATATGGTAAAGGCGGTAACCGACGCGGGCTTTGATTATCTTATTATGGATGAAGATGCCACCCGTTACGGCGCCGTTGAAACCCGCGCCGAGGGCAGAATTTACGCCGAATGGCTTGAAAGCCACAGGGGCGAATACGACGGAGTAATACTCTGTATGCCTATTTTTGTTGATGAGAACGGAGCTGTTACGGCTCTTCAGGACGCCGGCGTTCCGATACTTATGCAGGCGTACCCCGATGAGATAGGCAAAATGGATTTTGCTCACAGGCGCGATGCGTTCTGCGGCAAATTCTCCGTTACGGACGTTTTTTCGCAGTATAAAATACCCTTTACCGTAATGAAACCCCACGTTGTCCATCCGCTGTCTCCCGAATTTGCGGAAAATCTGCGTGATTTTGCGGCGGTATGCCGGGTAGTAAACGGTATGCGGCGGTTTAACCTCGGCTGCATAGGCGCGCGGACAACAGCGTTTAAAACCGTGCGCTTTGATGAGGTTACGATGCAGAGACACGGAATAAACGTAGAATCCTTTGATTTATCCGAGCTTATTGAAAAGGTGCGCGCCAAGGCGGACGGCGAGGCGGCGGTTGTTGCAAAAAAAGAATCGCTTATTAAATATGCCGATTTTTCCGCCGTCCCCGAAGAAAAGAAAAATATTCTTGCGAAAATCAGCGTTGTTATTGACGAATACATAGAGGAATACCGCCTTGACGCGGTGGCGCTGCGCTGCTGGAACGAAATGGAAACATATTTGAGAGTGTGCCCGTGCGTGCTTGTAAGCGAGCTTAACGATCGCGGTATTACCTGCTCCTGCGAAATAGATATGTGCTCGGCGGTAACTATGAGGGCGCTGTCATTGGCGGCAGAGGGTCCCGCAGCCTGCCTTGACTGGAACAACAACTACGGAGCCGACCCCAATAAGGTAATACTGTTCCATTGCGGCTCAACTGCGCAAAGCCTTATGGCTGCTAGGGGCACCGTAACCTCGCACAAAATGTTTGATAAAACCGATAAGGGCAGCGGCTGGGGAACAAACGAGGGCAGAATTGCCGCTTTCCCGATGACATATTCAAACTGCAAGACCGAGGACGGCAAAATAACCGTTTATTTCAGTGAGGGCGAGTTTACGGACGACGATATCGAAAAGGATTATTTCGGCTGCGCCGGAGTTGCGCATATAAGCGGACTTCAGGATAAGCTTATACGTTTGGCGCGCGGCGGCTTTAAGCACCACACCACCGTTGCAAACGGACATATGAAAGCGGTATTGGAGGAGGCGCTCGGAACCTACCTCGGATATGACGTTATAAGCATAGAGGGATAATTATGACGGTAGGCGGACTTGATATAGGAACAAGCGGCTGCAAAATAGCGCTGTATAACGAAAATGCCGAGCTGCTTGATACATATTATACGGAATACGGCGTATCGAGAAAAAACGGCAGGCACGAAATAGATTTTTGCGATGTGCGTTCGGGCGTGTTTTCTTTGTTAAGACAGGCGGCGGAAAAGCACCGTATCGACGCGCTCGGCGTTACAAGCTTCGGCGAAACATTCGCGCTGCTTGATGAAAATGACAATATTTTAGCCCCCTCTATGCTCTATACCGACCCGCGCGGAGCTGGGGAGTGCCGATTGCTGTGCGAAGCTCTCGGAGAGGAGCATATAAGCGCTTTAACGGGTACTCGACCGCACCCTATGTACAGCATAAGCAAAATAATGTGGCTTAAAAATAATCTGCACGATGCTTTCAAAAGGGCGAAACGTATTCTTTTGGGCGAGGATTACATAATTTATCTGCTTACGGGCAGCGCGCAGATAGATTATTCCCTTGCAGCTCGCACAGGCGCGTTTGATATAAGAAATAAATGCTGGTGTGAAGAAATATTCAAGGCGGCAGGGGTTGATATATCGCTTATGTCAAAGCCTGTTTTCGCAGGAGCTTATGCCGGCAGCATAAAGGATGATATAAAACGTGCGCTCGGAATAAGCTATGATATTAAAATTATGAACGGCTGCCATGACCAGGTGGCGGCAATGCTGGGCGCGGGCGTGCTTGAAAGCGACCGCGTGATGGACGGCATAGGAACAGTTGAATGTATTCCGGCGGTTTTAAACGAAGCGCCGCAAAGCTTTGATTTTTACCGTGACGGCTATTCGGTGGTTCCGTTTTATAATAATAAATACGCCTGCTATGCCCTTTCATTTACGGGCGGCGCGGTTCTTAAATGGTTTAGGGACAGCTTTGCCGAGCAAGAACGCGAAACGGCGCTTGAAAACGGCGAAAGCGTTTATGCCCTGCTTGATAAAAAAGCGCCGACTGAGCCTACCGGTATTCTTGTTCTGCCTCACTTTGCAGGCGCGGCAACCCCATATATGGACAGCGCGGCAAAGGCGGCGTTTGCAGGCATAACCCTTGAAACGACCAAATACGATATTTACCGCGCGCTTATGGAGGGAACTTCCTACGAAATGCGGGTCAATCTCGAAAGAATGGAAAGCGTTTCGGGTAATGTGAATGAAATAAGGGCAACCGGCGGCGGAGCCGCCTCGGATATATGGCTGCAAATAAAAGCCGATATTTTAGGAAAAGCGGTTACTGCTCTTAACGCTCCGCAGGTCGGCGCGGCAGGAACAGCGGCCCTTGCAGGCGCGGCAATCGGAATATACGGTAATATTGAGACTGCGGCGGAAAAAATGTCGCCTGTGCGCAGGGTGTTTTATCCAAACCCCGAAAACGCAGAAATATATTCCGGATATTACAAAAAATACGCCGGTCTTTATTCGGCGATAAAAGGCTTGGGAGGAATTTAGATGCTTGAATATGTGGGAAATCCCCTGCAAATACGCGGAGCAGAGCAATACACCCTGCAAAACGGCAGGGGCGGCGGTATGCGGTTTATATATATCCGTAACGGTTTGGGACTTGAAATATGGGTATCGCTCGACCGCGCCGGAGATATTTCGCGCGTAAGCTTTAGGGGCGACAATATGGGGTATTTTTCCGCCTGCGGCTATGTTTCTCCGCAGTATTACGATAATATCGGCACAGGCTTTTTAAAGTCCTTTACCGCAGGATTTTTTACAACCTGCGGCCTTACCGCCGTCGGCTCGCCCTGCGATGATATGGGAGAAAGCCTGCCGCTGCACGGTACAATTTCAAACACGCCGTCAAGCCTTGACGCGGTGCTTGAGGACGAAAACGGTCTTACCGTAATGCTTACGGTAAACGATTCGGTAATCTTCGGCAGAAAGCTGACCCTTAAAAGAAAATACTTCTTTTCATATTCCGAAAACAGCATAGCGCTTGAGGATACTGTTATAAACGAGGGGGAGACGGAGTCGCCCTATATGATACTTTACCACTGCAATATGGGCTATCCGCTGCTTAATAAGGACAGTATTGTTAAAATACCGAACAACGGCGTTACGCCGCGCAACGCCCATGCCGAGGAAAGTATTGAAAAGGCGCTTATTATGGATAAACCGCAGCCCGATTACGAGGAATGCTGCTATTATTACGATACAAAGGAAAACGGCGGCGTTTCGAGAGCGGGTATATACAACGTGGAAATCGGAAAGGGCGTTATTCTGAAATATAAAAAGGAGCAGCTGCCCTGCCTTACCGAATGGAAAATGATAGGAAAGCGCGATTATGTGCTGGGGATTGAGCCCGGAAACTGCACGCCCGACGGACGTGACATTATGCGGAAAAACGGTACTCTGCGCTTTTTAAAGGGCGGGGAGAGCGCCGTTACGGCGGTAAAATTCAGCTTTATTACGGATAAAGAAGCTTTTGAAGGAGAATTTTAAATGTTAGTTACTCTTAAAGAAATACTGAAGATGGCGGAAGAAAATAAATGCGCGATAGGCTCCTTTAACACGCCGAATATGACAAGCGCTCAGGCGGTTATAGCCGCGGCGGAGGAGCTGCAAAGACCGGTTATTCTTATGCACGCTCAGGTTCATGAGGAAATGGGACTTTGCAAAATGGAGGACATAACGCCGGTTATGCTGCACTTTGCAAAAAAAGCAAGAGTACCCGTGTGCGTTCATCTTGACCACGGCACCGACCTTGACTACATCAAAAAGGGTCTTGCCCTCGGCTTTACCTCGGTTATGTACGACGGCTCCTGCCTTTCGTCAGAGGAAAACACCGAAAACACCTGCATTGCCGTAAAAGAAGCGCTTAAATACGGCGCGTCGGTTGAGGCGGAAATCGGCTCTATGGGCAGCCGCGAGGGCGGAGAGGCGGCAACCTCGGTTTATACTGAGCCTGACGCCGCGGTTAAATTTGTAAACGATACGGGTATAGACGCGCTTGCCTGCGCGTTCGGTACGGCTCACGGCTTTTATAAAGCAGAACCTAAGCTCGATTTTGAGCGGCTTTCAAAAATTCACAGCCTTATTTCCGTACCTATAGTTATGCACGGCGGCTCCGGGGTGAGCGAACGGGATTACCGCGAGGTTATAAAGCGCGGGGTAAGAAAGGTAAATTATTATACCTATATGGCGGCGGCAGGCGGCGAGGCGGTTTCGGGGAAAAGCTATAAGCAGTTTCACGACGCCCTGCTTGACGGCAAGGCGGCAATGAAAGAAAACGTAAAAAAAGCAATAGAAATTTTTTCGGTATATTAAGCAGACCTTAAACAATAAGCGGATAATCCGAACCGAAAAGAAAATTCGGGTCGTTACCGAAATAAAGCGCGCCGGCAAGCCGTCGGCGCGCTTTATTTATGGTCATTTTAATTTATTTTTAAAATCTCGCGGATTTTAGGCTCAACAGCCTGTGCCATACGGTAAAATCCGAGATCGTTGGGGTGAATACCGTCGATTGAACAGCAATAACGGTCGGTATCGCCGTAGAATGTCTCGCCGTCAAGGAAATATACGTTCTTATCGCCGTCGTTTACCGCGTTTTCATAGGTTCGCATTATTATCCGGCGTCTTTCCTTTTCAACTGTGTAAGCTTCTTTCGGCATTGTCATAATCAATATCGGAAGATTCGGACATTTTTCTCTTATGCGCTTAAAAAACGGCTCGTGAGTTTTTTCCAGGTGCTCGGCGTCCGGCGCGTTGTGGTCATAATCATATACAAACAGGCTCATATCAAGCGAGCTGATAAAATCAGCCATTATAAGCTCGCCTTTGGCGTTGCCGGAAAATCCGAGATTATAGTAATCCATATTCAAGTGGGTTGAGATTATCGCATTGTAGGCGTTGAACGGATTGCAGGCGCATCCGCCCTCGGTTATGGAGGAGCCGTAATACACAATAGGCTTGCCGGTGTAGGGCGTACACGGGGAAACGGCGGAATCATCGTCAACCTCAATCCAAAAATCCTCTATGATTTCATTGCGCGGAAGATATATGATTATATCGCATAATTCGCCCGGAAGCGAAAAATCGGCTTCGGTTGTCATTGAATCATAATTCTTTGGGTACACAAGACCTAAAAAGTGAGGCTTGTCGGGAGAACCGCAAAGCACGTGTGCCGACTGACACCCGTAAATTGACATTCCAATGTCAATAACCATAGTTTTAAGCGAAAAGCCTACACGCAGGCTTTTGCTGTCGGTGCGAAAACGCAACCGCGCTCCGGAACAGCGCTTTGCAAGCTTTTCGATGTGCGGCATGGCGGATATTATGTAGTCGGGAACGCGCTGGAGCTTTTTCTCAAGGTCAAACATAGGAACGCCGAACAGCCTGAGAGGCTCCTGATAATAATGATATTTTTTCATAGCTTTTTTCCTTTCGGTATTGGTATCGGAAGATAAAATAAATATTTTTCTACTCGCCGGATTTCTCCCTTTTTAAGGAAAGGCGGAATTGGCTCGGAGTCATATTTGTTCTTTTATAGAAAATCGAATAAAACGAGGCGTAGGTGTATCCGACGTATTGCGCAACGGTAGAAATAGGCAGCTGCGTTTCGCTTAGAAACTGCTTTGCCTTTTGGATTTTGAAATTTATAAGGTATTCCTCCGGCGACATTCCTATATCGGTTTTGAAAATCCGGTAAAAATGCGTCCGGTCGATATTCAGAGCCTTTGCGATATCTCCGGTTTGAATATGCTTGTTGTAATTAAGATGTATATATTCCTGCGCTTTGTGTGTATAAGAACTGAAGGAGGATTTTTCCGGCTTTGAATTTTCGCCTGAATCAGCGTTTTTTGATTTTGAAATAAGAAAATCAAGCAGACGGAATAAAACTATCAGTCCGTAAATATCCTGATTTTCCGATTTTTCCAGCTCTACCGCCGATTCTATGATTAAATCGCAGATGGAATCGTCGTCCATATGATACTCAAAGCGTTCGTTTCTGAAAAACGTCCGCTCAATAAGCTCGGCGGCAAAGGCTCCGCTGAAAGCAAACCAGAAGTATTCCCAGGGCTCCTTTTCGTCGGCTGAAAAAAGAGTTATCTGGTGCGGCTTTGTGAGAATTATATTGCCCTTTCGCTGCGGATAAAGCTTGTTGTCAATGGTGCAGGTGCCGAAACCGGACTTGATGAAGTGAATCAAATACATATCTCTGTATTCGGCATATGTATATTTCGGCTTGCATTTCTCCCATCCGAGCTGCAGCAGGTGTATATAAGGATTTTTGTCGGTATTTATGTAGTTGTAAAAATCGGGAAAATGCCTCGGATCAACCATCGAAAAATCACCCCTTGAACATTTAAGCATATTTTTGTCAAAAAGTCAAGCGAAAGGAGAAATTTTACAACAAATTTTAAGCAACGGTTTTCAGTCAAAAAAGTGAACTTTGGCAAAAAAATAACTGAATAAATTATTTAGATTGATGAACTTTGCGTAAAATATATGCTTTTTAAAAAGAGCTTTTAAATAATCGGGCTAAAGATATAACAACATAAATAGATATAAAAACAACATATGAATATTGACAGAAAAGCGCGAATTTGCTTTAATATTATTGTGAAATATTTTATAACGGAGAGGATGCTTATGGGCAAACCGAACCTAAGCTATAAGCTTAAAATTCAATCGTTTACTGTGATTTCAAATATAATCAGGTATGCCTTTTTGGTTTCGTTCAGCTTTATACTGTTATATCCGTTCCTATATATAGTTGTAAATTCATTTAAAGGCATTTCCGATTTCTTTGACCCTACGGTTGAATGGATGCCGAAGCATCTGTACTTCGGGAATTTTTCCAAAACAATTAAAATACTGGATTTTTGGCGTTCAACGGCAAACACGCTTATATATGAAATTGCGGCTGCTCTTATACAGTTCTGCTCGTGCGCCGTTGCTGCATACGGACTTGCCCGCTTTAAATTCAAGGGACAGCGGCTTCTGCTCGGAATGATGGTTTTAAATATCCTCGTTCCCTCGATGATGATTATAACGCCGAGCTATGTTAATTTCAGCCATATGGATTTTTTGGGAATATTCGGTCTTTTGAACCGGCTTACCGGAATAGATTTAAGACCCAATCTGGTTAATACCGTTTTTGCTTTCTATTTGCCCTCCGTTCTCGGCGTAGGTCTTAAAGGCGGTCTGTTTATTTACATATTCGCTCAGTTTTTCAAAGGTCTGCCGCGCGAGCTTGAGGAAGCGGCATGGATTGACGGCGCCGGACCCTGGAAAACATTTTTGAGTATTGTTGTTCCGTCCTCCGGCGCTGCTTCCGTAACGGTACTTCTGTTTTCGATAGTGTGGCATTGGAACGATTATTATCTTGCCCAGATGTATCTTTCCGAGCATCCGGTGCTGAGCGTCGCATTAAACAATACAAATATCAACAGCGTAATCAATATTCTGGGCGGCAGCCAGACCGAGGGTCAGCTTAATGCCGTTCCGATTATCCTTTCGGGCTGTCTGCTGTTCCTTTTGCCCTTGATAGTGTTTTATATAGTAATTCAAAGAAAATTTATGGCAAGTATCGCAACGAGCGGTATAGTCGGATAATTAAAGCGTTCGGAAAACCGCGGCGCTGCAGCTATTCGGATAAAAATTATATTTATGTAAGGAGTTTTAAAGCTATGAAGAAAAAACTAATCTCGGTAATTTCCCTGTTGTTGAGCTTGAGTATTTTTGTAAGCCTCGCAGCCTGCGGAAATAAGCAAACGGCGTCGGATGACGATGACTTTTTCAATGATAAGGTCGATTCCGTGTCCCAGCAGCCGACAAATGGTGCGGGCAGCTCGCAGGATTCCGGAAAGGAAAACACGGGCGGCGGCAAAACCTGGAAGCAGGTTCTTGACGGTATGCCCAAGAGTCTCAGGGGAACATCGATAACCGTTTATAACTGGAACCCCGTAAGCGAGTATACCGGAGCGTCCTCGGTTATCAAGAAGTTTGAACAGGCAACCGGAATATCGGTTAATTGGCAGACTGAAAATTTTGATACATATCTTTCAAAGCTGGCTTCAATGGTTGCGGCAGGCAGTTCGCCGGATGTTGTGCGTATGAGAACGCCGCTTCCCGCCGGAACCGTTTCCATGCAGCCTATGTCTGTTGCTGAATTTGATTTCAGCGACGCAGCATGGGACAGCTGGGTTTCCGATGTTTACAGCATAAACGGAAAATCTTATGCCGTAAACCTTAAAAACACAAACCTTTCATCGCCCAATATGCTGCTTTATAACAAAAGCTTAATAAGCAAATACGACCTTGAGGATCCGTATACCCTCTGGAAGAACGGAAAATGGACCTATGACAAATTTGTTCAGATATGCAAGGACTATATGTCTGAATCCAAGGCGGACAGCGCCTGCACATATGAGGACTGGAGCGAATTTTCATATTGGTTCGGCGTTTCCGGACCGGTTAAATTTGACGGAAAATCCTATTCGAGCGCAGTAGGAAACAGCGAATTTATTTCCGCAACTCAGAAAATTGCAGATATGAAGAATACCGACAGAATAATATGCTCCTGGAACCACGACGACTTCAACGGCGGAAAGCTTTTGTTCTTCAACGGCAGCGCAGTTTTGGCGAGACGTATGAATTCCTACTTCACAACGCTCAAGAGCAACGGTCAGCTGCTTGCGGTTCCCGGTCCGACGGTAAGCGGCAAGGAGGAGTATCAGCTGTTCAGCGAGGTTGAAGCATACGGCATACCCAAGGGAGCGAAGAACCCCAAGGCGGTTCCGTATTTCCTGAGATATTTCCTTGACGGAAATAACTATGATTTGTCCTCGTTCTTCTGCAGCGAGCAGGCGCTTGAGGTATACAATCACTGTATGAAAACTCAGAACCGTATGTGGACGACGCTTTACCGCGAGCAGCACAGCTTTTACGGAGACAGACCGGCAGATACCTTTATCAGCAAGCTGATTGATTCAACGGCTTCTCAGGTATCGAGCATACTTAACAGCACAGCTTCTGATATCGAGCTTCGCGTAAAGCGTTATAATCAGGAGCTTCAGTCAATCGGTTAGTTTAACCGGTATTTTAACTCGGCAATGCGGGAATTGAACGCCCTAAAAACTGGTTCGATTTATTCCCGCTTGCCTGTGCCGGCGGAAATGCCGCCGGCATCCTCCGCAAAAATTATGTGCGGTATTGCTTTGATTGCTTTAAAAGCGGAAGGGAGCATAAATGAATATTACGTTTAAGGGTAAACGGTTTTCGGCATTATTTAAAGGGATATCGGTTTTGTCGGCGCTGTTTCTGATTTTAAACTGCGCTGCCTGCGGCAAAACTCAGCAAACGGTGAGCGAGCCGTCCGGCTCGCTGCTTGATACTGCCGGCGTTTCGTCTCCGGCGGATCCTCTTACCGGAAAATATGCTGCTTCCGCCGATGTTTACCGTCAGCGCTCGGATGCGGATGAGGTTCGTCCCTCGGGTAATTGCGCCGAGCTTATCACCGCTCTTTCGGGCGGTGCGGACGCACAGGCAAATCAGCTGCGCAATACAATTCTGAATGCAAAAAATACCGTTAATAATTATAAAGTGTCGGGAAGTATTTATTATATTTCAACAGACGGCAGCGATCTGAACGACGGCAAAAGCGAAAAAACGCCCCTGCGCTCTATAAACGCGCTGAACTCCATTTCGCTCAACAGCGGGGATGCGGTTTTGTTTGAAAGAGGCGGCATATGGCGCGTTACCGAGCCGATAGGTGCGGTTGACGGCGTTATATACGGGAGCTACGGAAAGGGTGAAAAGCCTACGATATACGGCTCTCCGAAAAATTACGCCGACGCCAACCTCTGGACGCCGAGCAATATGAAAAACGTATGGAAGGCGGATTTCGGCTATAAGGACGCCGGCTGCATAGTTTTTAACCATGGCAAAGAGCTTGGCGTTAAGATGCAGACCGGACTTAAACAGCTGACCCAGAACGGACAGTTTTTCCATAACGAGGGCGACGGAATAATATATTTGTATTCCGACAGAGGAAACCCCGGCAGACTGTATGACGATATAGAAATTTCCCCAAATTCCTCTATTTTTTATCTTGCACCGTATGTAAGCAATGTTACAATAGATAATTTCTGCCTTAAATACTGCGGAAAGTTAGCCGTGGACTGCGGATTCAGCAATAACGGAGTTAATGTTACAAACTGCGAAATCGGCTATATCGGCGGTTCAAATTTAAGCAGCACCGTCCGTTACGGCAACGGAATACAGTTCTGGTCCGGAACCGAAAATTCAAACGTAGCCTATAACTGGATATATCAGATATTCGATACCGCTATATCGTTCCAGGGTACGGACGGAAAGAACTATGTCAATGTCAATTTCAATAATAACCTGATGGAATACAACGATATGGATATAGAGCTTTGGGACTCTCAGCCTAACTATGAAATACGCAACTGCCATGTTGACAACAACATTATGCGGTTCAACGGCTGCGGCTGGGGAACCCGGCTTAACGACGGAGGCATCAGAGGCGGCGAGGTAAGCCTTATGCTGAAATTTTACAGCTGCTCCTACTGCGAAATATCCTTTAAAAACAATATCATCGATAAGAATAATTACAGGGCAGTCGTATTCCAGAAGCCCCCGACCTCCGCAAATCATATAACAGTCTCCGGCAACACGGTTTTTGCCGATTCGTCACATTCAAATAATATCGCCGTTGTGATAGGAACTTTGGTTAAGGACGCGGCGGGACAGGTGTTTACGGCTGCGTCGACTTCCAAGAACTATAAGGCGGACAATCAGGCTGAATTAGAGGTGGCTTTGCGGGCGTTTGATCCCTCGCCGGCGCTTGTTAAATGGCTTTCCTAAGCCCTCGGACATTTAATGTAACGGTGAATTACTATGTGCAATAAAACAGCTTTTCCTATTCCGTATATACCGGTATCCTCCGGAGCCGAAGAAAAGGCGGCGGAGCTTAAAAATAAAATTGCCGGATACCCCGACAGCTTTAAGGGAAACCGTAGGATTTATTATGTTTCCGAAAGCGGAAGGCTCGGAAATAACGGCTTTTCGCCTGAAAAACCGCTTATGTTCTCCGAGCTTTGCAGAACTCACCTGCGTTCGGGAGATACGGTGCTTTTTGAAAGAAATTCCGTATTCCGCGTCGGCGAGCCGCTTTATTTGTGCGGCGGAGTCAATTACGGCGCTTACGGTTCGGGAGAAAAGCCGACGCTTCTCGGCTCTCTGAGGAACTATGCGGCAGAGGAGCTGTGGTCGGTAAGTCCCGAAAATGAAAATATATGGATATTAAGCCTTAACGCTCCCGCTGCCGGAGCAGTTATGTTCGATAACGATTCTTATATGGGAATACGCAGATACGGCACAGCAAAGCTTAATGAAAACGGCGATTATTTCCACGACGTCCAGAACGGTATATTTTATCTGTATTCGGCTGAGGGGAACCCCGGAAAGCGCTTTTCCGATATCGAAATCGGAACAACCGAGGAATTGGTATTTGCGCAGAATGTCAATGATATCGGCTTTGAGAATATCCGGCTCAAATATGCGTCGGTATTCGGAATGAACTGCGGCGGCAACCGAGGAATGAGAATAGCCGGCTGCGATATTTCGTATATCGGCGGTCATACGTTTAAAAATGAAATCAGATACGGAAACGGTATTCAATTTTGGCTGAGAGGCGAGGATATTTCCGTAAGTAATTGCAGAATTTCTCAGATTTATGACGCTGCATTGACCTTTCAGGGGTGCGGCGCGGAAAACGCTTATTTTGATAATATACGCTTTGAGCATAACTTAATTGAATATTGCTCAATGAATTTTGAATATTGGGCAGGCAGCGGAAGCGGCAGGGACTGCCGTATCTCGAATATTGCCTTTTCGGGCAATACAGTGCGCCTGGGCGGCTGCGGCTGGGGAGGATTACAGCGCCCCGATAAAGGAAACCAGGCTTTGGTGCTCGGATGGAACAGGCATTATGAAAGCTTTGAAAATTTCGTTATTTCAGGCAATATATTCGACTGCGCCGAGGGAAACCTGATTTTTGCCCTTTCTCCGACAGGGCAGTCCGGTCTTTCGGTTTTCGGCAATTCTTATTATCAGCGGAAATCTGCGGGTATAAATCCGTTTACCGAGATTTTAAGAAAATCCGGAATTGCCGCCTCAGACAGGGACGGACTTTTAAGGGCAGTACTGCTTTTTGACAGCGCGCCGAATAACGTTGTGTGGGTCGAATGATTTTTTGTGAAGGTGTGTTTTAATGAAAAAGGGTATATCTATGTTTCTTCTGCCGCTGATTACAGCGGCGATGCTGTGCAATGTCCTTTGTGTGCCTGCGGCGGCAGAGCAGACGGGTAAAACGGATATATCCGGATTTTCGGCTGAGCTTGAGCAGAGTGCCGGCGAAGAAATATCGTTCGACGCCGAGATTGAGAAAAGCGCGGATTATAAAATCGGCATTGAATACCGCTCGGTGCGCACATCAAACAATGATTTCTGCGTCAAGCTTTTAATTGACGGCGAGCGTCCGTTCGATGCCGCAGAGGAGCTTGAATTTCCGCGGATGTGGATGGATGCCGACAAGGGACGCGTTGACTCAAACGGAAACGAATACCCTGCCGAACAGATTCCCTATGATAAGCCGTACCTGAATTTTGCAAGAAACAGCGCTGCCGACAATAACGATTACTATACGGTTTCTTTAAGCGCGGGCAGGCATAATATCAGGCTTATACCTCAAAATTCCGATTTTGAAATCACCGGCTTTTCCTTGATACCCAACGATGAACCGCCAGCCTACATGGAGCCTGCGGACGGGAATTACTATACCGGCGCGCCGGTAATAATAGAGGGAGAAAACGCTGAAATAAAATCCGACCGCTTTCTTGTCGGAAAAACCGATACTTCCTCAGTTGAGGTTACTCCGCACAGCTATTCGCATAACGTAGTTAATTATATCGGCGGCGGAAACTGGAAAAACATAGGAGACAGTATAGTATGGGAAACGCCACGGCTTAAAGCCGGCTGGTATAAATTGTGCTTTGCTTTCCGTCAGAACAGCGTTATAGGCGGAAAGACTTACCGGGCTTTAAAAATTGACGGTGAAATACCGTTTGCCGAGGCGCAGTCGATAGGCTTTTCCTACGGCGATAACTGGCAGCGCACATTTTTTAGCGATGACGGCGGAAAGCCGTATCTCGTCTGGCTGTCAGATGGGAACCATAAAATCAGTCTTGAGGTTACGGCGGGCGAAATAGCGCCGGTTCAGGAGAAGATAGGCGAGGCTGTTAATTTAATGAGCCGCCTGTATGTTGATATAACAATGATAACCGGCGAAAATGTTGATATATACCGGGACTATAACCTGTTTTCTCAGATAGGCGATATGCAGGAGCGCCTTGAAAGCATACGCAGTATTCTGAAGGAGGCTTCCGATACTCTTATTGAGGTAAGCGGAGAAAAAAGCGGCTCGAATTACTCTGTGATACAGAATATGATTGAGGTTATAAATCAGATGCTGAGCCATAAGTATGAGGCTCACAGATATAAAAACTATTTTTACAGCAATTATTGCTCGGTGTCCTCGGTTCTTCAGGATTTGCGCAGTATGCCGCTTGATATCGATAAAATCGCTCTCTGCGCGCCCGATGAAACAAAGCCGTTTGAAACGGTCGGTGTGTTTAAAAAGCTGAATTTCTCGGTTATGAGATTTTTAACCTCGTTTGTGCGCAACTATACCAATGTTTCTTCGGGTGACGGTGACGGCGGAATTACCATCTGGGTCAACTGGGGCAGAGATCAGGCGCAGGTGCTGAGCTCTCTTGTTGACCGCACATTTACCGAAAAAACGGGTATACCCGTAAGCGTTAAGCTGGTCAACGCAAATATTATTCAGGCAACCCTTTCCGGCGACGGTCCCGACTGCATTTTGCAGCATTCGCGTTCTGAGCCGGTAAACCTCGCTATGCGCGGAGTTCTCTATGATTTAACGAATTTTTCGGATCTTGATGAGGTTTTAAAGCGTTTTCAGTCCGGAGCGGAAATACCGTACAGATATAAGGACGGTCTTTATGCCCTGCCGGATACGCAGACCTTTTATATGATGTTTTACCGGAAAGACATTTTAAACGAGCTGGGCGTAAAGGTTCCGGAAACCTGGGATAATTTTAAAGAGGCTTCCAAAATACTTATGCGCAACAATATGTCGGTCTGGCTGCCCAATAATCCCGCGACAGACAATTCGCAGGTGAACGCGGGCGTCGGAAGCAACAATATTTTTCCGAGTATGCTGCTGCAGAACGGTCTTTCCCTTTATTCTCAGGACGGCAGAAAGACCTCGCTGCTGACTGCCGATGTAATGACCGTTTTTGAGCAGTGGACCGATTATTATACTAAATTGAAGTTTCCGGTTACAATGAGCTTTTATACCCGTTTCCGAACGGGAACCGCGCCCATAGGAATAGCGCCATATAATTTTTACACAACGGTTAAGGTGGGAGCTCCGGAAATGGACGGACTTTGGGATATGACTGCAATTCCCGGAACGGTATCGGACGACGGAACTGTAAACCACGCGTCATCGGGAGGCGGAACCGGCTGTGCCATTCTTAAAAGCTCCACACATCCGGAAAAGGCATGGGAATTTCTGAAATGGTGGACAGACAGCGAAACTCAGCTTGCATATTCAAATGAGCTTGAGTCCGTGCTCGGACCTGCCGGACGCGTCGCGCTTTCCAATATCGAGGCAATCAAGGGACTTTCCTGGGATTACTCTATGCTTGATTCTATACTTGAAGCATGGGGAGAAGTAAGCGAAATACCCGAATATCCGGGCAGCTATTATGTTTCGCGTTCGATTTACCAAAGCTTCTGGAACGTTGTAAACGATAACCAGAATACCAAGGATATGCTTATGGAATACGGCACCGAGGCGGATGAAGAAATCGCGCGCAAATGGAAACAGTACAGTAACCGCAATTCAAAGTAACAGAGGGTGAAATGATGTCAAGCAAACGGAAAAAGCAAATTCGCAGGCGTAAGATGACAAATGAGGATTTGGTTTATTATCTTATTCTTATTCCCTTTATGGGGTCGTTCCTCGTTTTTAATATTCTTCCGGTTTTGTCGTCCGTAACGCTGAGCTTTTTTGACTATGATATGGTTTCAACGCCGCAGTTTATCGGTCTTGAAAACTATATCCGTATGTTTACCGCCGACAGACTGTTCACAAAGGTGGTCGGCACAACTCTGCGTTTTTCGGTTATTGCAGGGCCGCTCGGATATATGCTCGCCTTTCTTCTCGCCTGGATGATAAACGAATTTCCGCGTCCGGTACGTATTTTTTTGACATTTATATTTTATGTTCCGGCGCTGGTAGGAAACGCTTATTACATATGGCAGATAATGTTTTCCGGCGACAGCTATGCTTATATAAACAATTTCCTGATAAGCTTCGGACTGATTTCCGAGCCTATACAATGGTTTCAGAACGCAAATTATAATTTTACCGTTATACTTATAATCCAGCTGTGGATGAGTATGGGCGTATCCTTTCTTGCCAATATCGCGGGCTTGCAGAGCGTAAACAAGGAGCTTTACGAGGCAGGAGCGATAGACGGAATACGTACCCGCTGGCATGAGCTTTGGTATATAACGCTGCCCTCCATGAAAAGCATTCTGCTGTTCAGCTCCGTAATGCAGATTCAGAGTGTTTTCTCGGTAGGCGGAATGATACAGACGCTTGCCGGATATCCGAGCGTCAACAATTCGGTTGATACGCTGGTTTCTCTTATAAGCGACGTCGGAACAACGCGCTATGAAATGGGATATGCCGCCTCTCTTTCGGTTTTCCTTTTCGGAATGATAATGTGCTTCAGATATCTGATAGGCGGACTGCTTAATCTTATCGGCAAGAGCGATAGGTAAATGCCTGATGAAAATATGTTCTGCGCCTGTTATACGGCGTTCGCAGTTTTTAAGCTGTAATTGATTGGGGAGAGTGAAAATGTCTAAAAGTACATCGCAATACAGGCGTTATACGCGTTCGACAGCAGGAAATATTTTTTATTTTTCAATTCTTATTCTTGCCGGTCTTTTTATGGTTTTTCCAATGTTCTACTGCGTTATTACATCGCTTAAACCTTTAGACGAGCTGCTGATATTTCCGCCTAATTTTTTCGTAAGGCGTCCGACGTTCGCCAACTATAAGGTTCTTCCTGCGCTGCTCGGCAATCTGCAGATTCCGGTATCAAGATATTTGTTCAACAGCCTTTTTATCGCTGTTGTAACAACCTTTGCCGGAATAATAGCCGCTTCGCTTGCCGCGTTCACATTTTCAAAATCCAAAATCCGCGGAAGAAAGCTTTTGTTTACGATAGTACAGATGATGCTGCTGTATAACTCTTATACCCTCGGCGTTCCGCAGTATCTGATTTTTTGCAGGCTGAATCTGATTGATACATACTGGGTATATATTCTTCCTGCAATACCGTCCTGCGTAGGCTGCTTTTTGATGAAACAGTTTATGGACGTCAGCATACCCTATTCCCTGATAGAGGCGGCAAGAATTGACGGGGCGGGAGTTCTGCGGATATATTGGCAGATAGCAATGCCGATTATGAAGCCGGCTTGGATGACGGTGCTGCTGTTTTCGTTTCAGGGAATGTGGTCGGTAGTTCCGAGCGGCACTATATTCAGCGAACAGCTGAAAACGCTGCCGTATGTTATGAGCTCGGTTGCGGCGGGCGGTATAGCCCGGTCGGGAAGTTCAATGGCAATTTCGGTTTTGCTTATGATACCTCCGATTATGGTTTTTCTCTTTACGCAAAGTAATGTTATGGAAACGATGAGCAGCTCGGGAATAAAAGAGTAAAAAGAATTTTCCAGAAAGGAAGAAGGCATCTTGTTGAAAAAAGCATTATGTGTTTTTTTGCTTTGTTCGCTGTGTTTTGCGGCTTTTTTCTGTATACCTGCCGCCGCAGCTCCGACCGATACATATACGCATACTGATATTCAGGGCGGCGATACTCAGCTGCAGCTTTCAAAGGAACTGTATACAGCCGAAAAATATATAACGGCAGGCAGTCTGCACCTCGAAAGTCCGCTTTCCGGTATCACCGATGTTTGCACCTTCTCTGACGGAAGCGTATTGCTGCTTTGCGGCGAGGAGTCGAGGATAGTATGGATAGAGTCCGACGGTTCGCTGAGAAAGGAGCTCAAGGTTTCGGACTCAAAGGGCGAAAACATTGATTTTTCGGGCGCAAAGGGCATTTACAGCGATAAAAACGGAAAAATTTATCTTTGCGACACCGTAAACGCGCGTATTCTTGTTTTGAATGAGAGCGGAACGATATCGGAAGAGCTTAAATGCCCGGAATCCAATCTGATACCCGATGATTTTATGTTCCAGCCCATAGCCGTTGCAAAGGATAACGAGGATTATATGTATATATTAAGTCTCGGCTGCTACTACGGCGCGCTTATGTTCAATCCGGAGGGCGCGTTTATGGGATTTTACGGCTCTAACACGGTTTCAAGCTCGGCTCTCGACACCCTTTCGTATATTTGGGATAAGCTTACAAGCACGGATACGAAACGCTCGGTATCGGTAAAGAAGCTGCCGTATTCATTCGTTGATTTCGCGTTTGATTCGGACGGATATATGGTTACCTGCACCGGAAAAACCGATTCTTCAAGCAACGGTAAGGGTCAGATTCGTAAGATAAGCCCCAACGGAACAAATATACTCTATAAGCGCGATCCGCGCGGCGGCTCCGTGGCTTCAACAACAATCAACTTTCTTGAGAGCAAAATGGTTCTCCAGGAAAAAAACACAGGAAAATTCAGGGCTCAGCAGATATCCTCAATAGCGGTCACTCAGGATAACTATATTATTGCACTCGATTCAACAAACGGCGTTATTTATATGTACGACAGTCAGTGCAATATGCTCGGCGCATTTGCGGGCGGTCTTGAAACCGGCGAGCAGCTCGGCGTATTCAATAAGCCGGTTTCTCTGACGCTCGTCGGCAGCAGCCTTTGGGTTGCGGATTATAAAAATAATTCGCTTACGGTTTTTGAACCGACGGAATATGCCCTGCTCCTCAGAGAAGCGCAGTCGCTGTATCTAAGAGGAGATTACGAGGAGGCAAAGCCGCTTTGGAATAAGGTTCTTGCATCCGACCGGGGCAACCAGCTCGCATATCGCGGTCTGGCAATGGTCTCCTATAACGA
The DNA here is from genome assembly GCA_934477125.1 of uncultured Eubacteriales bacterium. Lineage (GTDB taxonomy): Bacteria > Bacillota > Clostridia > Oscillospirales > Acutalibacteraceae > UBA737. The sequence continues at coordinate 92,637 of CAKSOL010000003.1, forward strand.
CGGGAACTATAAGCAGGCGAAGGAATATGCAGAAACCGCGCTTGACTATTCAGTTTATGACCTTGCCTGGAGAGCGATAATATCCTCGTTTATCGCAAAGAATTTTCTGCTTATAATATTGGCGGCGGCGCTGATAACAGCCGCTGTTGTATGTGCGGTACGGGTACTGCGTAAGAAAAAATATCAGTTTGCCGGAGCGGGCGAAATAAAGCTTATGCTCTGCGCGCCTATCCATCCGTTTAAAAGCTTTGAGGACCTTAAATACCGCAAAAAGGGGTCTTTGAAAACAGCGGTGCTGCTGACGGCTCTGCTTTATATTGCCTTTGTTCTTAAATCAACCGTTTCCGGCTTTTTATACAGGGATGTATCCGTAAGCAATTATAACGCTGTCTATACTCTTGCGCAAACCGCCGGTCTGCTGATTCTCTGGTCGCTGGCGAATTGGCTCGTATGCTCAATGTTTTCGGGAAAGGGTACCTTCCGCGAGGTGTATATCGCAACGGCATATTCGCTGGTTCCCCTTATCGCCTATACGTTTTTATATACCTTGCTTTCAAATTTTCTGCCGCTTTCGGCAGTCGGCTTTCTGAACGGCTTGGGAACAGCGGTCTGGATTTTCACGTTCTTCCTCATTGCCGTTGCTATGATAACCGTTCAGGAATATGATTTCTTTAAGTTTTTGCTTACCGGAATTGCCATCGCTTTCTTTATGATACTTGCGGTTTTCGTATTGTTTATGTGCGCAATTTTAATTAAACAGTTTATTTCGTTTATAGTTTCTGTATATGAGGAAATTGTATACCGCTGACAGGAGGGAATATATTTTGAAATCCGGCATAAAAGAAATGTCTTATCGGATTATAGCCTTGTTTATCTGTCTGGCTGTAATTGCGGCGCTTACCTCCTGCGGCGGAAAAAGCCGGTCGGGGAAAAGGTGGCGCCCGAAGGGGAGAATTTCCTCTGAAAGCGTTGCCGAAGTCGGCAGCTATTCGCTTTTTTGGGACGATGAGGCGGGCTGCGTTGTGCTGAGAGATGAGGAAGGCAGCGTATACCTGTCCGATATTCTTTACAGCGAGTATAAAAACGGTAATATAACCGCCAATACCGGTTCTTCGATAACCGTAAGTATAATCGATACCTCAACCCTTACCATCGATACTCTGCGCAGCTATTCCGAAATTGAGGAAAACGGAAAAATTTACAGCGAAAAAATAGACGGCGGAATCCGCGTGACCTATTCTTTTAATTCATACAGTATTGCCGTACCCGTTGACTATGTTCTTCGGGAGGACTCGCTGCTGATTTCCGTAGACGGAGCAGCGGTAATAGAGGGCGGCGATAAGTATAAGCTGCTGAGCGTATCCTTGGCGCCTTATATGTGCCATACAGCCAACGGCGATACAAAGGAGTCGTATTTGTTTGTTCCCTCCGGCTCAGGCGCGCTTATGTATCCCTATGAGAATGCGGACGGCGCCCGCAAATACAGCGGCGAGGTTTACGGCGCCGACGCTTCAAGAAGAACGGCAACGGATTATGTCAACGCCGCTGCTGTCCGGCTTCCGGTTTTCGGCGTTAAAAACGGAGACAGCGCTGTTTTCGGGATAATCGAACAGGGCGCGGGAGCTGCTGTTATCGAGGCTCAGGCAGGCTATGCGCGTTCCGGCTATTCAAACATTTATCCGACATTCTGGCTTAGAGGATACGATGTGTTCCGGTTCGGCTCATATGCAACCGGCAATAACATAACAACCCGCGTTTCGGACGATATCGCCGACTGTAAATTTTCGGTTGCGTATTATCTTCTGAGCGGCGAAGCAGCGGACTATAACGGTATGGCGGCGCTCTACCGCCGGTATCTTAGTGAAAAAGGTCAGCTTGAAAAAAGCGATGTGAACGACTCGCCTTACAGCATAACGATATCCGGAGGAACTCAGGTATATTCTTCGTTTATCGGCTTTCCGATAAAAAAGCTGGAGACTCTGACAACCTTTAAACAGGCTGCGGACATTATTGAGGAAATGAAAAGCGATAACGGAATTGCGCCTGCCGTTCGCCTTACCGCATTTTCCGATAAGGGCATTATGAACGGAGAAATCGCCGGAGGAAAGAATTTCAAAAGCATATACGGCAGCAAAAAGGATTATGCCTCGCTTATGAAAACGGCGGACAGTATATACACCGATTTTGAAATTATCCGGTATTCCGAATCGGGAAACGGCTTTTCTTACAAAAATGACGCGGCAAAAACCGCTATTCATTATTTCGCAACGCAATATGAGCATACGCCCCTGCGTCTGTTTGACGAAACCAAGGAATACCGTATTCTCTCAAGAGGTCTTTTAAGCAAGGCGGCGGAAAAGGCAATAAAAAAGGCTGACTCCTACGGCGCATCCGGCATTGCCTTTTCTTCGCTCGGCGAATTAGCATATTCCGATTATTCAAGTGAGGAATATGCCGTTAAATACGGTATGGAGGAACAGGCGGCTGAGCTGCTTAAAAAAGCGGGTGAAAACCGAAAAATGGCGGTCAGCGGAGGAAATTGCTACGCGGCTTGCGCTGCGGACACGGTTTTTGACGCTCCGGTAGGCAGCGGCGATTATAACTCGCTCGATGCCGAAATACCCTTCTATCAGATGGTGTTCCATTCCTATAAGCCGCTTTACAGCGAGCCTGTTAATTGCTCGGATAATCCCGACAGGACGGTTATGCTCGCCGCTTCCGGCGGAACCGGACTGGGCTTTGCCGTTATAAACAGATATTTAACCGAAAGCTCGGAAATATCAAACCGGAAGCTCTATGCGATGGTTTATTCGGATAATAAGGATAATATAACCGGGCTGTTAAGGAATTCCGGATATGCAGAGCTTTATGCCGCGGTAAAGGACTCCGCAATAAAAGAATACGTTATTGTCGATGATAATATCAGCAAAACGGTATTTGAAAACGGCGTTGAGGTTTATGCGAACCATTCCGGCGTTGATTGCCTGTCTGACATCGGAACAATTAAGGCGTATTCCTATAAAGCGGAAAGGGGAGAAAAGCAATGAAAAAGAAACGGTCGGGAGCAAGCCTTGAAACGGTAAAAAACCGCGCCGGTTATTCCTTTGTTGCCCATTGGGTAATAGGTCTTATTATGTTTTTCGGCTATCCGCTTGTAAGCTCGGTATGGTATGCCTTTAATAACGTTCGTATCGAGCCGGGAAAAATAGTAACGGAATTTGTTGGAAATCAGCATTTTAACACAATTCTCAAAGAGGACCCGAAATATCTTAACAATCTCAGGGATTCGCTCGGAATGCTGTTTTATTCATTGCCGATAATAATTGCCCTCAGCCTGATTTTAGCTGTAATCCTAAATCAGAGGTTCTACGGCAGAACCGTTTTCAGAGCAATATTCTTTATCCCCGTTATTATGTCAACCTCGGTTGTTATGAATCTTTTAAACAGCGATTTCATAACCCTGCCGCTTTTCTCGTCCGGCGAGGCAGGCTCCGGAATAATCGATTATAAAAGCATTATCGCCAATCTGAATATTCCCGATAGCTTCAGCCCTGTTCTGACGTTTCTTTTGTCAAACACAATCAGCCTTATATGGAGCTGCGGCGTTCAGACAATTCTTTTCCTCGCCGGTCTCCAGAGTATTCCGTCGTCTCTTTATGAGGTTTCTAAAATAGAGGGCGCTAATAAATGGGAGGAATTTTGGCTTATAACCGTTCCCAGCCTGCGGAATATTATCTCCCTGGTTATTATCTATACGATGATTGACCTTTTTGCGGATATGAAGAATAAGGTTATATCATCCGCATATTCGCTGATGGTAAGCCAAAGCTTCGGCGAAAGCTCCGCAATGCTTTGGTTCTATTTTATGATTGTTATTGTCGTTATTTCCGCAGTTTATATTTTATATCAGCGATTCTGCGTTAAAAGATGGGAATAGCGGAGAGACGCCGAAAGCATACTCCGCTTAAAAAGTATAAGAAACGGTGGTGAAAAAAGGTTAAACGGCATGGCTCTTTCGCATGGTTTTATTTTAAAAATAAAAATAAATTGAAAAGAGGTTCTATTCTATGTTGAAAACAAATATGCTCAAAAAAATCAAAAAGTGCGGTGTTTTGCTGCTTGCTTTGGTAATTTCCGCCGCAGCTGTACTGCCCGCCGCCGGCAGCGCGGCAGCAGCGGGCAATAAGAAAATGCTTTGCTTTGAAAACAGCAATGTTCAGTCAGGCATAGGCGTTAAGGTAAGAGTTGAAAACGGCGTTTCCTATAAGATATCCTTTAAATATAAGCTTGAAAGCGGCAGCTTTGTTAATAATAACGGCGCCGGCGTAGCCTTGAGATTGTATAACGGGGATTTCACCTCTGTGGTTGATTCAAACTATACAAGCGGTAAGACTATTTACACAAATTCGGTGGAAAACGGATACTGCGTATATACCGCAACTGTAAATACGAATATAGGAAATTATGCCGCAGGTCAGGTTTATCCGATGATATTTGCTAATTCCGGAGGAAACCGCAGCGCAAAGATTTATATTGCCGGTATTACCGTATACAAGGCGGACGATGCCTTAAAAACTAACCTTTTGAGCGACGGCGTTGCAAATCTTACCGATTTGAGCGGTTGGTACTTTAAAGATAATGTTTCCGGCAGCGGCTACACCAAAGGAGTGGTTTTAGACGGCAATTTGACCGACGGCGTTTTTGAAACCGCCGCCAGCAAGGTTACTGTCTCGGATTATGATGACTCAAATTTCATATCAAATATGATTACAATAAAAAACACAAGCGGACAAAACGGAATCGCTGTTAAAGCGGATATGACAGCGGGCAAGACCTATAAGGTTACCTTTAATTACAATCTTTTGGGCGGCAGCCAATTTGCAAACGACAAAGGTTCGGGAATTACTGTACGTATGTATACGGATTATAAAATGAATGTGTTGGGAGCGGCAAATTACAGCGAAAATTGCGGTTATACCGCTCTTGATACCAGCGGCTGGAAGGTTTACACCGCAACATTAACTCCGAATGCCGATTGCGCTAACGGCAGACTTGCAATTATTCTTAACAGCGGCGCGTCCGAACAGCAAATAGCGATTTCCGATATTGAAATGTGCGAAGAAGGCAGCGAAACAAATCTTCTTTCTATTGATCCCTGCGCCGCAAATCTCAATGGCTACTATTGCAAGGCTACTCAGGGTTCAATAGGTGGCATAACAGAATTTACGAACGGCGGTTTAACCGTTACCTGGTCGCAGCGCAATGACTGGGATTTCCAGGCAGATGCCAACGGCGATATCAACAGAGACGGCAATGTTGATATCATAGACCTTGTTGCATTAAAGAAAATGATTGCAAAGGGCGATAAATACAGATTTGCCGATACATATAAGGACGATGAGGTTGACGCGTCAGACCTCAGAGTTGAACGAGAGCTTCTGCTCGGAAAATATAATGAAGCGGATTTACCGGTAAATCCGGGAAACTGATAGAGCCCGAACCGGATATTAAGGGCGGCGCTGACGCACAGGCGTCGGCGCTGAGCAAAAAAATATCCGATTTGGAGGATGTCCTTTATGGTTCGGGCAGTATTTACTATGTTTCCGAAAACGGAAACGACAATAACAGCGGTTTAAAGAATGAACCGATTAAAACCGTAAGCAGGCTGAATAAGCTTGAGCTGAAATCGGGCGACAGGGTTCTCTTTGAGCGCGGCTCGGTTTTCAGAACGGCTGAGCCTGTAAACGCCGTTTCGGGCGTGAGCTATGGGGCATACGGAAACGCTGCAAATCCAAAGCCGGTTATTTCGGGTTCTCTTATGAATTATGCTTCTTCTTCGCTTTGGAGCAGAAGCGATACCGAAAACGTCTGGCAGCTCAGCCTGAGCAGAGCCGCTGCGGCGGGAGTTATGACCTTTAACGGCGGCGAAAGCTGCGGCAGCCGCTGTTATTCAATGGATGAGCTCAGAAAAATCGGCGATTATTACCACGATATTTCAGGCTCTGTGCTTTATCTTTATTTTAATTCATATAACCCCGGCGAATATTTCGCGGATATCGAAATAGGAACAACGGAAATTCTGTTTGAGGGTCTTGCCGGCGGCAAATCCGCTAAGGACTGCAAGCTCAGAAATATCAGCTTTGAATATGCAACAAGGCTCGGCGCCGATTTTCAGTATACCTCCGGTATAACCGTTTCGGGCTGCGTATTTTCGTGGATCGGGGGAGCAAATTGGAATGCATCAACCCGTCTCGGAAATGCTGTTCAGTTTTGGGCGGCTGCCAAGAATTGCTCTGTTGAATACTGCGCCTTTAATCAGATATATGACGCCGCTGTTACATTCCAGGGGAAAACGGGTTCAGACCAGACGTTTGATAATATTTCATTCAATAATAACCTTATTGAATACTGCTCGTTTAACTTTGAATTCTGGGGCTCGGACGAAAGCGGCAGCACAGCCCGTACGACTGTCAGCAATATCGGCTTTACGGATAATATAGTGCGTTTCTGCGGATACGGCTGGGGCGGCAGACAGCGTTCCGGCAAATACGGCGCTATGCTTCTCGGTCAGAATTTTGAATATACCGATAATGTTTCCGAATTTAAAATTACCGGTAATATATTCGACTGTGCGAGCAAAAGCGCAAATTGCAGCTTTATCTATGCCAAGGATTCAATTCTAAAGCTGATTGAATTGAGCGGAAACTCTTATTTCTGCCGTTCGGAGGACAGCGGTATGATTTTCAGCCATTATAACGGCGGTTCTCAGGTGACGGATAAAGCAGCGTTTGAAGCGGCTGTTAAAAAATACGATAAAAACCCTGCGGCAATCGGCTGGATAGAATAGTTTGTTTTTTGTAAATCAGGCATTGCGGGTCGTATACGGCGACCCGCAATGCGGCGGATTTTTAAATACCGGAGCATCGGCGTAAAGCCGCCGATGAACCGAAAAAATGAAAGCGGGGAGCTATAATGAAGCTTAAAATGAATAGGGGAAAAATTCGCATTACTGCGCGGCGCCTGTTGATATGCCTATGCGCGGCTGCTATGCTTGCGGTTGGTATTATCAGCCCCGGTCTCGGATTCGGGGCTTCGGCTGAGGATATGGCTCCTCAGAAAAAGATGATTCATTTTGAAAACAGCGGCGTTCAGTCGGGATTCGGCGTTAAGCTGGACGTCGAAAAGGATGTTTCCTATAATATATCCTTTAAATATAAGCTCGTGAGCGGCAGCTTCGTTAAGGATAACGGCGGCGGTATAGCTTTAAGGCTTTATAAGCCGGATTTTTCCGGGGTTGCCGATTCAAACTATAACGATAAAAAGCTTGACTATTCCGAGCTGCAGGAGGACGGATACCGCGTATATACGGTAACGGTAAAAACAACGGTTGCCGGAACAGTTTACCCGATGATATATGCCAACTCCGGCGGAAAGCTCAAAGCTGATATATATATCGCCGATTTTACCGCATACAGACAGGACGATTCCTCAAAAACCAATCTTTTGGGAGAAAGCGCCGCTGACCTTCAGAATTTGGACGGCTGGTATTTCAGGGATAATGCCGATTATAAAGCGAAAAAGGAATTGAGCGGCAACAGCTTCAGTTCAAAAACAAGCTCGGTTACGGTTGAGGACTATGCTGAAAAGTATTTCGCAGTTCCTCAGAAAAAGATGATTCATTTTGAAAACGGCGGCGTTCAGTCGGGCTTCGGCGCTAAGCTGGACGTTGAAAAGGACGTTTCCTATAAGATATCCTTTAAATATAATCTCGTAAACGGCAGCTTTGTTAGGGATAACGGCGGCGGTATTGCTTTAAGGCTGTATAAACCCGGCTCCGGCGTTGTTGATGCAAATTATAACGCCAAAAACCTTGACTATACATTGTCGCAGGACGGCGGATACTATGTATATACGGCAACGGTTAAGCCGACGGTTACCGGAACGGTTTATCCGATGGTATATGCCAATTCCGGCGGAAAGCTCAAAGCCGATATATACGTCGCCGATTTTACGGCATATAGGGCGGACGATACCTCAAAAACGAACCTTTTCGGCGAAAATGTCGCGAATTTTCAGGATTTGAGCGGATGGTATTTCCTTGATAACGCCGGCAATAAATCCATAAAGGAATTGAGCGGCGACAGCTTCAGCTCGGAAACAAGCTCGGTTGCAGCTATGAACTATGCTGACGAGCTGTTTAAAAAGCAGACTGTCAAAATGCTCAGAATAACAACCGCAGCCTCCGGAATAAATCTCTCCCAGCAGCTGCCGGGCGGTCTTTTAGGCAATACCTCTTATTCGTTTTCGGTTAAATATAAAATTATCAGCGGCAGCCTTTCGTTCAAGGTGTTTAACGGCGGCTTCTGGGGCGCAAAGAATTTTGAAATAACCGAAGCCGAAACCGGAGGAACAGAATATAACGAGAGAACTTTCAGCTATACCGGCGACGCGGGTCCGATAATAGGTCTTGCCATTCCCGCAGCCTCCGATATTTATTTGACCGACTGGAGCTTTTATCGGACCGATGATCCGGAAAAGACCAATCTCCTTACCTCAACCGTAACCGTTGACTCGCTTTCCGGCTGGATGACCGGCAGCAACGGCAATATAACTAACTTTACCGGCAGCTCATTTTCCGGCAGCGGTTATACGGTCAGTCTGGAGGAAAGGGAGGAGCGGCTGTTTAAATATACCGCTCCCGCCGTTGAGGAGCATAAGATGCTTTACATCGACAGTGTGCCTAAGGTTAAATATAAGCATTTCGGTCAGAACGTAAATCTGGAGGCAGGAAAGGATTATATTATTACGTTCAAAGCCAAGTATTTAAAGGGCGAAATAGGAAACGCGTTTAACTTAGGGGTTATGAACAGCTGGTTCGGTAAAACCTACTTTATCGATAACGCTTCGGACAGCAAGGCGCTGCCTAAAAAAACCGTTGACGGCTGGAATGCTTACGAATACAGCTTTAAAGCGCCAGAAACCGCAGATTATACAGTCGGGTTCACTTTCGTGCTGACAAGTAAGTTCTATTTGGCTGATTTCAGCGTATATGAGGCGGCGGATTCGGAGAAAACAAACCTTTTGCCCGCAAAAAGCGTTACAAGCGATTTATCCGGCTGGCGTTCGGATAAAATAAAGGACCTTTCCGGGAAAACGGAATTTGTTCAGGAGGATAACGCATATACAGTAACGCTGCTGCCGTATGACGAGAGCCTCTTTAAGCTCGATACCTCGCATAAAATGCTTCATATAAACGATTACGGCGGCGATGCGTTTTTAGGACAGAACGTAACCCTTAAAAAGGGAGTGTCCTATACGATAGCCTTCCAGTACCGTTTTATAAGCGGCGATATAGGCTCAGGCGTTCACGTTGCCGTTCAGCCGATGCTCGGCAGCGGCAGATACCGCGCGTATCACAGCACACAGCTGAGCGACAGCCGCGCGTTTTCTTCGGATTATGTTCGTGACGATTATGCCACATTCACCTTTACCCTGCAGGACAGAACCTATGAGGGCGGCTCATATACCGTAAACGACGAGGATACATACGGCATAGGCTTCCATTTTTCAAAAAGCGTTGAGCTTTATCTTGCCGATTTCGTTTTGTATGAAACGGCGGATTCTCAGAAGACGAACCTGCTGCCGGTTAAAAATTACGGCAACGGCTTATACGGCTGGCGTTCGGATTGGAGCACTGCGGCGGGAGATTCGCTCTCGTTTACGGATAACGGAAACAAATACACGGTGGATTTGCTGCCGTATCTCGCCTCCGCCTTTGAGGAGCCTGCTGAAATTCCCGGACCGCATAAAATGATTTATTTCCAGAATTTCAGCGATTATCATGTCGTTTCTCAGAGAGTAAAGCTCAAGGCAGGCTCAACATACAGATTTGTTATCTCGCTTTCCTCAACCGTTAAGGCGCGCGCAATGCTCCAGCATAACGGGGCGCGCAATAATGTTTTCGGCAATTTAAAGCCGATAGAGGATCCGATTGTAACGGGAGATTATTTTACCGAGATTTTTGAGTTTACCGTTCCCGAATATGTAGGCGCAACAAAGGTCAACACAAATGAGATGTACCTCGGAATTCAGTTCCCTGCGGCTACTTCGGCTTATATTTTCGATGCAAAGCTTTGGGATGTTTCCGACCCGACCGCAAAAAACATTTTCAAGAATACCAATTTCGATAAGGGTCTTGACGAATGGATAATAACCTGGGGCGCGTGGTTTATCGACGGCAGACAGGGAACCGGTCTTAAAACCTTTGAAAAGGACGGCTCCTTTAAAATTGAGGTTATGGACTATAATGAGGAATTGTTTATTCCTTATGACAGCGACGCCCGGATAAACGACGGCGTGTGGTGGAAGCAGTCGGATGTAACTGAGGTTGTTAAAAAGGGAACGGGAACGATAACCGGATTTTTGCGCAGCGAAAGCGGCGAGGGACTTGCCGGAGTAAAGCTTGTTCTGAAATCGGATGAAAAAAGCTACTCAGGAATAACAGACGCAAACGGCGCGTTTGTTTTCAAAAATATTCCCAATGCTTTCTATGAACTGTATGTTATTGATGAGAGCGGCGCAGAGCATTATGCCGACTTCGGGTATACCGTTGAAATAGGCAATGTTATTACGGTTAATATAACGGTTGACGGAACGTATGCCGTCAGCACGGAGGTTGCCCTCGCCCGTGGATATATAAGCGGAACGCTTTATACTCCGGATAGAAAAACAGTAGCAGACAAGCGCATTTATATAAGAAATCTCGGAGCGGTTAAAACCGGTAAGGACGGTTCGTTTACATTCCCTGCCCTGGAACCGGGCAGCTATGAGCTTTATTGCTATGACGATTACGGCAACGAGTGCATTTTAAAAACGGTAAACGTTCAGGAAAACACCGCAATGTCCCTTAAACTTAAATATTCACCTGTGATTGCCGTAAGCGGCGGACTTGACCCTGTATACATAATTATCATATGCGGAGGAATTTTATGTGTAGCAATGATAGCTGCGGGAATTGTTATCCTGAGAAAAAACAGCAGAAAAGCCTAAAGAAATTATCAACGGTTATATTAACGGTTATTTTACTGTCCGCCTTTAGCGTCTTTCCGCTGAAGGCGGCAGGCGAGGGAAACAAAATGATAGAATGGAACGACCCTAAAATCAAATATATCGGGCGCTGGGAGAGTGTTGAAAACGGTATTCAGAACCGATTCGGCGGCTTTTGCGAAATAAGATTTTCCGGCAGCAGCACTCTTTCCGTCAGGGAAAAGACCAACGGCGTAACGGCAATATCGGTGGACGGCTCTGCGGCTGTGCGCAAGGAGCTGGGCGGCAGTCAGACCGTAATAGCCGATAACCTTTCCTCCGGCGAGCATACCGTGCGGATATTTACATACAGTCAGCATTCGCAGCCTTTGATAACCGGATTTGTTCTGGATAGCGGCGCCGAGCTGCTTGAATGTAAAAAGAATAGGACTATCGAATTTATCGGCGACTCTGTAACCGAGGGCTATACCGGCGAAAATGCCGACAGTCATATTCTTTCATATGCTCACCTTACTGCTGAAAAATTGGGCTATGACAGAAGCATTATTGCGCTCGGCGGAATAACGGTAACTCCCGGATACGGATATTTCAATGATAAAACCGGTATGGTGAACCGGTATTTTAAAACGAGGATGTACGGCGACTCAGCTGATTGGGACACCTCGAAATTCATTCCGGATATTATCGTTATAAATCTCGGAACAAACGACCGCGGGCAGGTGGCGCAGGCTAAAATTATCGCGTCATATACGGAGTTTTTGGAAAAGCTCAGAGCGGTTTACCCTCATACCCCGATATTTGCAATGGTTCCGTTTTGCCACGATGCAAGCCTGACAATCGCGGTCGAAAAGACTGTTCAGGCGGCGGTAACTGAAAAGTCGCTTAAAAATGTTTATTTAATAGAAACCGCCTCCTGGGGAATCGACCCCGGAAAGGATAATACTCATCCGCCGAAGGAAGAGCATATAAAAGCGGCTGAAAAGCTTGCCGATATTATTTCGTATTATGTTTCAAACGGCAGACTGCCCGAAAATAATTCAGGTTCAGGCTCAAATTCTTCGGGCTCCTCAAGCTCTCCGGCTTCTTCTGGCTCATCTCGAAATTCAAATTCCGGCGGAAATGCAGGTATTTCGTCGGATTCAGGCGTCAGCGATTCTGTATCCACGGAAACTGTTTCCGACACTTCCTCGCCGGAGCAAAGCAGCAGCCAAAGGTCTGATACCGCCGTTTCCGATTCAAAAACAGATACTCCGAAAAAAGGCAGCGCTTTAAAGCCGGTTCTCGGAATTGTGTCTGCGGCGGTTTTTGCAGCGTCAGCCGGATTTCTGGCATATGCGTTAAAGGTTACCGGAAAATTTGAAAAGCTGTTTAAAAAACGGGAGAAAGAAAAATAAATGAAAGCGCGCAATTTAAATTGCTTTGATTTTAAAATCGATGAGCTTTTAGAAAAAATGTCTTTGCGCGAAAAGCTCGGTCAGCTTAATCAGGTTCAGGGTCCTAAAACTCCGGAGGAGCTGGAGGGTATTAAGCGGAAAATACGGCTGGGTGAGGTAGGCTCGATACTTCTGGCATCGGGCGCTACCGCCGGAAACGACGAGCAGGGCAGAGTCAACCGGGAGTTATATTCCGAGCTTCAGCGGATTGCCGTTGAGGAAAGCCCTAACGGAATACCGATGCTTTTCGGCAGAGATGTTATTCACGGTCACAGAACCGTTTTACCTATACCGCTTGCAATGGCGGCTTCCTGGGATTTTGATGAAATTGAGCGCTGCTTCCGCGATGTGGCGGCAGAGGCGGCTGCCGACGGTATACATTGGGCTTTTACTCCTATGCTTGACCTTTGCCGCGACCCACGCTGGGGCAGGATTATTGAATGTCCCGGCGAGGATCCCAAGCTCGGAGAGAATATGGCAAGAGCGGCAGTCCGGGGACTTCAGGGCGATTTTCTTTCGGAAAAATCTCCTCTTATTGCGTGCGCAAAGCATTTTATAGGCTACGGTGCTTCCGAGGGAGGACGGGATTACCACAGAACCGAAATCTCTGATTATTCGCTTTATAATTATTATATTCCGGCTTTTCGCGCGGCAATAAATGCCGGCGTCGGAACGGTAATGTCATCCTTTAATGATATTAACGGTCAGCCGATAACTTCGGGAAGAAAATATCTTACTGATATACTTCGGGGCAAATTAGGCTTCGAAGGCTTTGTTGTTTCCGATTATGACGCGGTAGAGCAGCTTATAAAGCAGGGCGTCGCCGAGGATGCCGGGGAATGTGCCGTAATGGCAATAAACGCCGGCGTCGATATGGATATGTTCGACGGATTTTATATTGACCGGCTTGAAAGCGCCATGAAAAAGGGGTTGGTATCCGAAAACACGCTTGACCTTGCCGTTAAGCGCGTTTTAAGAGTTAAAATGGCATACGGTCTGTTTGAAAAGCCTATGCGGAAGGCGGTTTTATATGACCGCAGCGAGCATTTGCTTAATGCCAGAAGGCTGGCGGCAAAATCGATTGTTCTGCTGAAAAACGAAAACGGACTGCTGCCCCTTTCATATAATAAAAAAATATCCGCTTTGGGACCGTTTCTGTATGAGCGCCGCGACCTTCTCGGCTCGTGGACGCTGGACGGCAGGGCAAACGAAACCTTAAATTTTGCCGAGGCGCTTGCAGAAAAGGGAAAAGAAAAAAATCTGCCGATTTCCTGCGAAAGCGATTTTAATAAAATCCCCGCAGAGGCAGACGTATTGCTTTTGGCGCTGGGCGAAAGCGTAAGGCTTACCGGCGAGGCTCATTCTCTTTCAAATATCACGCTGACCGATGAACAGCTGACTCTTATAAAACGCGCAAAGAAAAGCGGCAAAAAAACGGTAGGAGTTATTTTTGCCGGAAGACCGCTTGCAATGAACGGTATAGCCGATATGCTGGATGCCGTAATTTATGCGTGGCATTGCGGAAGCGAAACGGCAAGGGCAGCCTGCGACATTATTTTCGGCGACTTTCTGCCGTCGGGCAGACTTCCGGTAACATTGCCCCGCCTTGCAACCCATATTCCGCTGTATTACAACGTAACGTCCAGCGGCAGACCGGTTAATTGCTATTACGGCGAAAATCCGCAGAAATGCTATGAGGACAGTATTCCTACGCCGTTTTATCCCTTTGGATACGGCTTGTCATACACAGAATTCCGTATTTCCGGAATAGAGGTTAAAAGGAGAACTCTTACCCTTGAAGAGCTTAATAACGGCGCGGGCTTTTCGGTCGGCGTAACGGTAGAAAATATCGGTGCGTGCGAGGGAAACGAGACTATACAGATGTATATACACGACAAAAAGGCGTCTATGATGCGTCCGCTGAGAGAATTAAAGGCTTTTGAAAGGATTTTCCTCAGACCGAATGAAAAAAGCAGGGTCTGCTTTAACATTGATTACGGTATGCTGGGTTACTTTTATGACGACGGTAATTATGTTCTCGAAAAAGGCGCATTTGAGATTTATATCGGAAATAATTCACTTACCGAAAATGTTACAGAGGTATACGTATGCTGATATTTATGTTTGACAGGCGGAGAGTATTATGATTGAATATTTGTTCAAAAACGGTTGTACACACGCGCTTACACTGAGCTTTGATGACGGTTATTACGACGAAAAGCTGATAAAAATATTGAACCGATATGATATTAAGGGAACCTTCTGCCTTAATTCGCTCAATCTTCAGGGCATTAACGACTGCGGCATTGAACGGATAGGAGAGGTATATTCAGGTCATGAGGTTGCGTCCCACGGGGCGACTCACAGGGTTCTTAATTATCTGCCGGTTACGGAAATATACGAGGAAATTTACTGCGACAGAAAGAGACTTGAGCAGCAGGTTGACTACCCGGTTGTAGGTCATTCGTATGCATGCAACGGTTATTCCGGAGAGGTGATTGCTGCACTTCGCACTATGGGAATTTTATATGCAAGAACCACCGAAAACACCGGCGCGTATAAGCTGCCTGATGATTTTATGCTTTGGAAGCCCACCTGTCATTATAAGAACGCCCTCAAATATGCCGACGGATTTTTGAATTCCATAAGCGGCTGGCTGGGTTATCCGCGCCTGTTTTTCGTTTGGGGTCACGCACACGAGCTCGAAAAAAACGGCGACTGGAAAATGTGGGAGGAGTTCTGCGAAAAAGTCGGAAAAAACAGCGCAGTCTGGTATGCCGACAATTACAGCATATTCAGATACGTTACTGCTCTGCGCTCGCTTGTTGTAACTGCGGACAGGACGACGGTTTTCAATCCTTCGGGGATACCCGTATGGGTTAGCTGCGGCGATAAAAAGTATATGATACCGCCAAACGGCTCTGTGAGGGTGGAAAACGGCTTATGAAAAAACAGATAGCGTTTACCTTTGATGATATACCGTCATATGAAAGCCTGTCGGATAATCCTACTGCCGTTATAATGAAAACGCTTAATGATTACGGCGGAAAGGGAACCTTTTTTGCAGTCGGTTCTCATATCCGCAAATACGGCGCCGCAATACCTGAACAGGCTTTAAAATACGGGTTTGAGCTTGCCAACCATACGGATACGCACAGAAATCTCACTAAATTGGATTTCAGCGAGATTGAAAACGAAATATGCGAGCTGCAAAACACCGTTAATAAGCTTTTCGGAATAGATATGAAATATATGAGACCGCCCGGACTTAATGTAAACGAAACGGTTTTTTCGGTTACGCAAAAGCTTGAAATGCCGGTGATTTTCGGCAGCAGGGGAAAGGCGGATTTAAGCGATTGGAACCCGGAAACCTCTGCGGAGCATATAAAAAGGCGGTGTCTTGAGGGGGCTTACAGCGGACAGATTGTTTTGATGCACGGCTATTCAGACGCTACGGCGGAGGTGTTCGGAAGTATTTGCGAAAATTTAAGCCGTGAGGGTTATTCGTTTGTAACGCTGAGCCGGCTTTTTGAAGCAAACGGAATAGAAAGGCTGCCGTTTGACCGCCCTATTTTTGACGTTCAGTCAGCTTACTAATTAAATGAGGGGATAATTAAATGTTTAAAAAAGCAATAGGCAATATCAATGTTTCCGATGTTCTTTTGGGAAGCGAGCTTTTCGGAACGGCTATCGATGAAAAAACGAGCTTTGAAATTATAAACCGCTATCTGGAGCTCGGAGGAAACTGCGTTGATACGGCAAGACTTTACGGCGGCGGAAAATCCGAGGAAACGATAGGAAAATGGATAAAAGCCGCAAAATCCTCCGGAAAGGAAATTATTGTTTCAACAAAGGGAGGGCATCCGCGTCTTGAAACTATGAATGTTTCGCGCATAAGCCAAAACGAAATCGAAAGCGATATCAACGGCAGTCTAAAGGCGCTCGGAGTAGAAGCAATAGATATTTACTGGCTGCACCGCGACGATTTATCAAAAAGTCCGGAGGAAATCCTTGAATTTATGAATACCTTTATTTCTTCAGGGAAAATAAAAAATTTTGGTGTTTCAAACTGGCATATAAACCGGATATTAAAAGCCAATGCCTATGCCGCGGAAAACGGTCTTGAGCCTATCGCCGCGTCGCAGATAAAATGGAGCCTTGCCGTACCCAATTCCGGGGCGGACGATAAGACGCTGGTTGAAATGGATGAAAACGAATATCAGCTGTACAAAAAAGCGGGAATACCCGTAATCGCTTATTCGTCCCAGGGCAAAGGAATATTTTCAATACTTGACAGCGGCGGCGAAAAAGCGCTGAGTGAAAATACACGTAAATTTTATCTTAACAGCCTGACGCTGAGACGCTTTAAAGCCGCTAAGTCGCTTTCGGAAAAATACGGTATACCTATTTCCTCGATTGTTCTATCATATATATATTCAAATCCGGATATAAAGTCGCATGTTTTAATCGGACCCGTCAATGTAAAACAGCTGGAGGACAGCCTGACGAATTCGGACTTTACCCTGTCTCAGGAAGAAATAACGCTGCTGTCGCAATAATTTTTAAAATAAGGGCTATATATGATTCATTATAAAAATAATACTTTTTATCTTAACACAAAAAGAACGACATACTGTATGAAGGTATCGGAGGACGGGTTCCTTGTCCATTGCTATTACGGCAGCCGTATTGCCGAGGAGGATTTCTCGCTGTATAACAGCGGCTTTAAGCGTTCGATTTGCTTTGCGGTACAGTGCGACGGTAAAATTATGTCCAAGGATGAGCTGCCTCAGGAATACGGCAGCTTCGGCAGGGGCGATAACAGGATTCCGGCGTTTAAGCTTGAAAATGACGGCGGACGTACTGTCGGCGAGCTTAAATACTGCTCATATAAAATATTAAACGGTGCCTTAAAGCTTGAAAAGCCGATGCCTCAGCTCAGTGCGGACGGGGATGAGGCGATGTCGCTTGTGATATCGCTGAAGGATATTGTAACCGGTATCAATGTTTCGCTCTGCTATACAGTTTTTGAACAGGCGGATATTATTGCAAGACATACCGTTGTAACGAACAATACGTCTAAAACGGTATACATAAAAAGATTGGACAGCGCAGCATTGGATTTCCCGGCGCAAAATTACGAATTTATTACTCTTTACGGCTCGTGGGGCAGGGAAAGATGGATAGAACGGTATCCTCTGCACCACGGAATTTCCGGTGTCGGGAGTACGCTCGGAGCAACCGGTCATGCCCAGTCGCCCTTTGCGGCGCTTGTTACGCCGGATACAAACGAAAACAGGGGCGGGGTATACGGCTTTTCCCTGATATACAGCGGAGATTTTCATATTCAGGCTCAGGTCGGTCAGTTCGATACGGCGAGGGTCACATTAGGTATTAACCCGGAAAATTTCAGCTGGACGCTGAAACCCGGAGCGGATTTCTGCACACCTCAGGCGGTTATGACATACAGCAGCGGCGGATTGAACGGAATGTCGGCGAATTTCCACAGTATGTGCAGAAAGCATTTAGGCGCCTGCGCCCGCCCGGATTTAAAAAGACCGGTTGTGCTCAATCTGTGGGAGGCTATGTATTTTGACTCAAGCGAGGAAAAAATTATAGATGCAATCCGGCGCTGCAAGGGTACAGGCATTGACGCTGTGGTTCTGGACGACGGCTGGTATGCCCGAAGAAAGGATGAGGCTGCCTGTCTCGGCGACTGGTATGTAAGCAAGGATAAATTCCCTAACGGATTGGGCAGGGTGATTAAAGAATGTAAGGAAAACGGCGTCGGTCTGGGGCTTTGGATTGAGCCTGAAACGGTCAACCGCGACAGCGACCTTTATCGCAGCCACCCGGATTGGTGTATATCATTACCCGATATAACGCCGCTTGAAAGCCGCTGCGAGCTTGTTCTTGATTACGGCAGGGAGGATGTCGTAAACGGAATGTATGACATTCTCAGTACTCTGCTGAGCGAAAATGATGTATGCTATGTAAAATGGGATATGAACCGCAACATTTCGGATAACGGCTCGCTGTTTCTCGGAAAAAGAGAGCAGGGCGAGCAAAATCACAGATACATACTCGGTGTATACAGCCTGATGGCGCGTCTGACCGCTGATTTTCCGAATATATTTTTTGAGGGCTGTTCGGGCGGAGGCGGAAGATTTGATTTAGGTATTCTGTATTATTTTCCGCAAATATGGACCAGCGACGACACAGACGCATATGAGCGCACAAAAATTCAATACGGAACCAGCCTTGTTTATCCTCCTGAGGTTATGGCGTCGCATATTACGATATGCCCCAATCATCAGACCGGGCGTATTACCCCGTTTAAGTCGAGAAACGATGTCGCAGCTCTTTTCTCATTCGGCTATGAGCTTGATTTGAGTAAATTAACCGAAGCGGAAATGAATGAAATACCGGCTCAGGTTAAAAATCACAGATGGCTTGAGCAAAGGCTTGCAAACGGCAGATTTTATCGGATAGACAGTCCGTTTGAGGGTAACCGGGCAACATGGCAGATTGTATCTCCGGATCGGAAATTTAGCGCGGTTATGAGTATGTCGGTGCTGAATGTTCCGAATAACCATATTTGCAGAATCCGCTTTTTGGGGCTTAATCCGGATTTGGATTATAGAGTAGAGCCTTATAATGTTATAACAAGCGGTTCCGCTCTTATGAATATAGGACTGCCGCTGGAGGAACAAACGGCTGATTTCAAAACGGAATTTATTACTGCCGAAGCGATTGACGTTACAGAGTAATACCAATACTGCCGCGCCCGGCGGAGGAAAAAATGCGGCGTTACCGGCGCAAAAAAATTTCAGTTTATCAACATACTAAAACGACAGCAATCAGTTGCTGTCGTTTTTATTTTTAAATATGTATTTTCCTGATTTGCCTGCAAAAAACAGACAATTATAAAGCCGGAGACAAAAACAGAATATCATTTACTGCGCAAACGGGTGTTTTTAAGGGTGAAAAACAATTTCATCCATTTAATCAAGGAAATTTTTAGGACTTATCGGCGCAAATGATTTTTTTGTCCATAAAATTGGATAGAAAAATCCATTGTTTAGACTTTGCAGATTTGATATAATAAGCAATGAAGAGGAATAATAATTTGTGAAAATCACCTATTGATGTTTTTCCTGCGAAAGCTGCTCGGCGTATCGCCCGTTATTTTAAGGAAATACCTGCAAAAATAAAGCGGATCGCTGAACCCGACGGACTGTGCAATATCGTTGACCTTGTAGTTGGTATTGATAAGCATATCCTTTGCCGCCGCAATTCTGAGCTGAAGCTTGAATTTGTGGGGCGCCATACCGGTTTTCTCCTTGAAAAGCCTTAAAAAATGCGCAAGGCTCATATTCGCCTCGGCGGCATATTCGGTATTCGGGGTATCCTCGGTAAATTCACGGCGTATTCTCAGTATTGCCTGATTAACTGCGTTTCCCTTTGCGTTATGCGGCAGCAGGGTTCTGTTCCTTGATACGTTTGCAAATGCCTGTATGCTGTATGCAATAGCCATTTCCTTAAAGCCGACGTTTTTTTCGGTCATTTCGGATATTGTGTGCAGAATGGAGCTGATAAGCTTTGAGTCGTCTGTTATATTGAATATCCGTTCCTCGTAGATACCGAATTCCTTCAGCAGATTTTCCATTAAGGGACCGCCTATATGCAGCCAGTATGCCTTTGGATGCTCGGCTTTCAGGTAACGGTATATCTGCGGCTCAAATGGATGAAATATTATTGCGGTCTTTTCCGTTAAGGTTATTTCTTCGTTATTGACGGTAAAATGTCCGCAGCCCTCCTTGATATAGAGCAGCTGATAGTCGGGCAGGCCGCCCGGACGCGTAACGCCCGTATCGCCCTCGTCTATGATGGCATATCCCGCGCTTACCACCTCAAGGTCGGATTCGGTAATATGACTGAATTTGTTATCTGCGTTGGAAGAAACATACACTGAAATCATTCCGTTTACAATATATTTGTTATCATAATAACAAAACAAAATATCAATGTCAATAACCGGCAGAATTTATTTGTTTAAAGGGCTTAGGAGGATTTATTTTGGTAAAGGCAAAAAAAAACAGAATTTTTATTGACGGCAGGGAAACGCAGATAATGAGCGGAGCGATGCATTATTTCAGAACCCTTCCGGAGCAATGGCGGGACCGTCTTTCAAAGCTTAAAGCGGCTGGCTTTAATACGGTAG
The DNA here is from genome assembly GCA_934477125.1 of uncultured Eubacteriales bacterium. Lineage (GTDB taxonomy): Bacteria > Bacillota > Clostridia > Oscillospirales > Acutalibacteraceae > UBA737. The sequence continues at coordinate 113,340 of CAKSOL010000003.1, forward strand.
AAACCTACTGCTGCTGGAATTTGCATGAGCCTCGCGAAGGCGAGTATTGCTTTGAGGGTATGCTTGATGTGGAGCGGTTCATAGAAACGGCAAGAGAAGAAGGGCTGTATGTTATTGTCCGCCCCGGTCCGTACATATGCAGCGAATGGGATCTCGGCGGACTTCCGGCTTGGCTGCTCAGAAATGACGGAATACAGCTGCGCAGCTGCCAGCCCGAATATTTCGACAGAGCCGAAAGATATATCAGAAGGCTGATGTCTTATATAACTCCGCATTTACAAACAAGGGGCGGAAATGTTATTATGGTAGCAGCCGAAAATGAATACGGCTCCTTTTCAAATTCGCGGGAATATATGAACAAATGCTTCAAATTGCTCCTTGACTGCGGTGTTGACGTTCCGATTTTTACGGCAGACGGGCATACTCCGCTGACCTTATGCGGCGGAACGGTAAACGGAGCAATTCCGGGGCTTGATTTCGGTTTCGGCAACGGTGTTCTTGCGGAGCATACCGAATGGGTAAGGAAAAATTATCCGGAAATGCCCATATTCCATGTCGAGCATTGGATAGGCGGAACCCTGAGGTGGGGCTTGAATCCGCCGAAATATCCTAAGGAATCTGTTGCAAACGAGGTTCGGTATCAGCTTGAAAACAATATAGGATTTAACCTTTATATGTTCCACGGGGGAACAAATTTCGGATTTATGAGCGGCGCTAATGCTTTTACCTGCGACAGGGAAAACCGTATGAAGGTAAAGTATTTTTCCGACTGCACGAGCTACGACTGCGATGCTCCGCTCAACGAATACGGCGATATTACTCCGAAATACGAGGCTTTGCAGGAGGTTATGTCGCAGTATTCCGGAAAAACGCTTGAAAGACCCGAATCTGTAAAAACACAGAATATAGGCGAGGTAAGACTTGAAAAATCCGTTTCTCTGTTTGATAGTCTCGGCGATATAGCGGACAGATTTTCGGATGAGTTCGCAAGGAATATGGAGCATTATTCTCAGGATTACGGCTATATTCTTTACCGGACCCATATCAAGCCCGGTCAGCAGCTTTCGATTTTGGGACTTAAAGACGTTTTCGACAGGACCCATATTTATTTCAACGGAATTGAACGCGGAACAATATACCGCAATGACGAAAAGCAATATCTTGAAAACGTCGATTGGCTGAACGAGGGCGGAGTCCTGGAGCTTTTGGTGGAAAACCGGGGACGCGTTAATTTCGGTCCGGATATGCTCCGCGGCGAGCGGAAGGGAATATGCGGATATGTCTTTGTTATGGACAAAGTGGGTGTTAAGCAGATACTTTCCGGCTGGGAAATTTATACATTGCCTATGAATAAGCTCGGTAATCTTAAATATAACGGCAGCAGGCGTTTGCCGGCGTTTTTTACCGGAGAATTTAAGGCAGAGGAAAAAAAGGACTGCTTTGTTCACCTTGATAACTTTACAAAGGGCTTTGTTACGGTGAACGGCTTTAATCTGGGACGCTTTTGGAATATCGGTCCGCAGCTTTCGCTGTATTTGCCGTGGCCGTTATTGAAAGAAAATAATGAAATCACGGTTTTTGAAGAGGAAAGCTGTACCGAGCCTGCTGTGTATTTAAGGGATTATCATATACTGAACGACGGCTCCAGCTTTTCCAAGGCAAAGCCTACGGTATAAGCCGGCGGATTTTAAATGCGGAGAAAGGAATGGTGACAAATGAAAAAATCGGTGTCGGTTTTGCTAACGGTGATTTTAACGGCGGCAGCAGTCTTTTTACCCGCAGGCGTATCTTCAAGCGCCGAAAATTCGTATAATACATATTCTGAAAATATTCAAATTCCTCACAATGAGTTTGAAAAGAAAATTCCTCTCAATATTTCAGATACTCAGCTGTCCGGCGGAGCGGAATTTAATCCCGACGGCTCTGTTGCATTTTTGGAGGATGAATCCGCGGCTGAGATTTCGTTTATTGCAGATAAAGACACTTCGGGATATATTGAGCTTACCTATATTCCAAAGGCAGACAGCAGCTATATAAGCTCGTCGGTGGGAATAGAGGTAAACGGCGCCTATCCTTTCAGCGAAAGCAGAGAGCTTTCTCTATATCACCGCTGGAAACAGGGGGAGCGCAAAAAAGACAAACGCGGAAACGAAACGCTTTTGTCGGCTGAGGTCATAAGCGATAAAACGGCTGCATTGCTGTCCGACCCGACAGGAAGAATCGGCGAGCCGCTGATATTCTCGTTTGTCAGCGGAGAAAACCGCTTGAAAATCACGGCTCACACCGGGAATTTTTCTCTTTGTAAAATAAGTCTTATAGGTGCGCGAAAATCGGACAGCTATAAGGAGTATATCGGGAATCTGACCGACGCTTCGGATACGGAAAACCAAAAGACGGTTTTGGAGGCTGAGGATTATCTTGAGGCGTCCGATTCCACTCTTTCGCCCGATTATGATAAAAGTAACGCGGCAACCTCGCCGAATGACCCGAATGTATTGGTTTATAATATGATTTCCGGCGATAAGTATTCCGCGAGCGGTCAATGGCTTATGTGGGAATTTACGCCTGGCGAAACCGGATTGTATAATATCGGGCTTCGCGTCCGGCAAAATGACAAAAGCGGATTTTCGGTTACCCGCCGACTGCTTATAAACGACAGCCTGCCCTTTAGTGAATGTAACACAATTTCCCTTCCCTATTCTAAGGACTGGTATATCAAAACACTCGGCGAAGAAGAAGCATATTCCTTTTATTTTGAAAAGGGAAAGACCTATCAGATTAAGCTTGAGGTTACTCCGGGTGCGTTTTCGGACATTACCGTCAGGGCGGATAATATTATTTATGAGCTGAATTCGCTTTACCGCAGCGTAATAATGGTAGCCGGAACCGACCCCGATAACTACCGCGATTATCAGCTTGATAAGGTTATTGCCGGTTTTGACGGCAAAATTAAGGGTCTGATATCGGAGCTTGAAGGGCTGATTGAGGAAATAAAGCAGAAAAACGGCGGAAAATCGGGAAGTATGCTTTCATCACTCCATTCTCTCATAAACCGCCTTGAATCGGTTGAGAAGGAGCCTGATTTATTGGCAAAAAGCTCTGCCTCCTTCAAAAGCGACATACAATCGTTTTCTTCATGGAATCAGGATGCAAAGGAACAGCCGTTAGACCTCGATTATATTGTTATATACTCTCCGAATACGGAAAAACCGAAAGCAAATTACGGATTTTTTAAAAGCCTGCTGTACAGAATAAAGCGTACAGCCGCTTCATTCGCAGATGATTACGGGGTTGTCGGCGATGCTTTCGATGAAAGCGAAACGCTTGACGTATGGCTTACAACCGGACGCGAGCAAATGAATATAATCAAAAGGCTTTCGGATAATTCCTTTTCAGGAGAAAGCAATATACCCGTTAATATTTCGCTTGTCACCGTAGATATCCGTACTGCCGTTCTTTCGGGTACGGCGCCTGACGCTTCATTGTTTTTATCAAGCGATATGGCGGTAAATCTGGCAATACGCGGCGCGGTTGTTGATTTGACCGGGATGAGCGGTTATTCGGAGGCTGCGAAAAATTTCCCCGATAATTCGGTTGTTCCGTTTACATATAAAAACGGCTGCTATGCCTTGCCGCTTAGCGAAACCTTTAATATGATGTTCGTCAGAACCGATATACTTGATGAGCTTGAAATCGGAATACCTGATACCTGGGATGAATTTTATCAGGCGGCTACGGTTTTGCAAAGGAATAATCTGGAGGTCGGCATACCCTCGAATATAGGTATGTTTGCAACCCTGCTTTTTCAGTACGGCGGTTCATTCTATAACGATGACCTTTCAGGCACGGCGTTTAACAGCGAGGCGGCTATAACGGCGTTTAAAATGTGGACGGGACTTTTCTCGCGGTACGGCTTTCCGCTGACATATGATTTTTATAATCGGTTCAGCTCCGGAGAAATGCCGCTTGCGATTGCCGATTATACGCAATATCTTAAAGTTCAGGCAGCGTCTCCAGAGCTTTCGGGACGCTGGAAAATGGCGCTTGTTCCGGGCGTTAAAAGGGATGACGGAACAATAGACAGAACGCTCTGCATAAGCGCTGCAACCGGTGCGGACACAAGCCCCGGACTTGCGCAATCGGTTACCTGCGGCGTAATTTTCAGCGGCTCAGAGAAAAAAGAAAAGGCATGGGAGTTCCTTAAATGGTTCACATCCGATAAAATCCAAACCGAATACGGCAGACAGGTAGAAGCGGCGCTCGGTTCGATTTCGCGCTATACCCCGGCAAACAGTACTGCTTTTGCCAACCTTGCCTGGTCAAGAGAAGAAAAGAGCTTGCTTAACGAGCAGATGGGATATATAAAGCACCTGAACGAAATATCAGGTAATTACAGCGTTACGCGCGAGCTTACCAATGCTTTCAGACGGGTGGTATACGATAATGCAAATCCGACAGATACCATTTATACATATAATAAACGGATAAACAAGGAGCTTGCCCGTAAACGGGAAAATAATAAATAGGGTGGCGACAGAATTGCTATGAAGAAAAAAAGTGTCTTTAAAAGGATGGCTCGGTATAAAGCCTGCTACCTTATGCTTTTGCCGTTTTATTTAATATTTACCGTGTTTGTTATAGCGCCTATCGTTATTGCCGTTTTCTTCAGCTTTACCGATTTCAATATGCTTCAGATGCCGCATTTTGAAGGCTTAAAAAACTATGCAGAGCTGTTTTTTGATGACGACGTGTTCCTTACGGCGGTGAGAAACACTCTTATCTTTGCCGTTATAACAGGACCTGTAAGCTATTTCGCCTGCCTGTTCTTTGCCTGGATGATAAATGAGCTGCCCAAAACGGCAAGAGCGGTTATGACCTTTATCTTTTATGCCCCGTCAATGTCGGGAATGCTTTATGTTATCTGGGCTTATATCTTTTCGGGCGATATGTACGGCTTGCTGAACCAAATACTTATGTCGCTCAATATTATCCGGGAACCGATACAATGGCTTACAAACACGAACACGGTTCTGCCCGTAATAATAATCGTTCAAATATGGATGAGTCTCGGAACATCATTCCTTGCCTTTATTGCAGGACTCCAAAATGTTGATTACAGTCTGTATGAGGCAGGAGCCGTTGACGGAATACGCAACAGAATTCAAGAGCTTATTTATATTACCCTGCCGTCTATGGGACCGCAGCTGCTGTTCAGCGCGGTAATGCAGATAAGCGCGGCTTTTTCGGTAAGCAGCGTTTGTATGGTGCTTGCAGGCTTCCCGTCAACGGATAACGCAGCCCTTACGGTTGTAACTCATGCTTACGATTACGGAATGGTGCGTTTTGAAATGGGGTACGCCTGCTGCATAACGGTTGTATTGTTTGTAGTTATGATAAGCGTAAACGGCGCCATACAAAGGCTGATTACAAAATTTTCTGCGGGATGAGGAGCGCTGAACAGTGAAATTCAAAAAATCTAAAACCGGTGTGGCGAGATCAACCGGCGGAGACATTGCGGTGCTTGTGATATTGCTCCTTTTCGGCGCCTTTATGATGCTGCCGTTCATATATTCGGTTGTGCAGTCATTTAAGCCTACCGAGGAAATATTCGTATATCCTCCTAAATTTTTTGTGCGCAATCCCACAACCGAGAATTACCGCACCCTGTCTCAGCTTACCGACAGCTTATGGATACCCTTTGACCGATATCTTGTAAACAGTATTATTGTAACCGTTGCCGGAACCGGGGCAAACCTTGCTTTCAGCTCTATGGCGGCATTCGTGCTTGCAAAATATAATTTTCCCGGACATAAATGGCTGTTTAAGCTGGTAGTTACCGCGCTGCTTTTCAGCGGACCGGTAACGGCGCTGCCGCAATATATCATTATGTCAAAGCTCGGTCTTATCAATACGCTTTGGGCGATAATAATACCGGCTGCCGGAACGCCTCTCGGTCTTTTTCTGATGAAAAATTTTATGACGCAGATACCCGATACCATGCTTGAGGCGGCAACTATCGACGGCGCAGGCATATTTACCACCTTTTATAAAATATGTATGCCGCTTGTAAAGCCGGCGGTGCTGACGCTGATAATATTCTCGTTCCAGGGACTTTGGAATTCAACGGGCGGCAGCTTTATATATGAGGAGGAGTGGAAGCTTTTGCCGACTATATTAAGCGATGTCGCAGCTTCCGGAATAGCGCGGGTCGGCGCCGCTTCCGCCGCATCGGTGCTTATGATGATACCGCCCTGTGTGCTTTTTATACTTATGGAAAGCAGGATAGTGGAAACAATGGCATTTTCGGGAATTAAGGGTTAAACGGTGAAGGCTATGAGAAAGAAAAAATATTCAGCAGCATTAGCTTTAATTATTGTTTTGCTGACAGCTGCGGGAACGCTTACGGTAAATGCCGCAACTCCTTATAAATCATATAATTATGACAGCAGCGGAAACGCCGTGCAGACGCCCGATATTTATCAGCCGGATTTTGTTTTGAGCGGCGACTCAATCGGAACCGGAGAATTTATAGAGCCTGCTGATATTTATGCCGACGGCGATGATTTATACATTCTTGATTCGGGAAACAACCGCATAGTGGTTTACGATATCTCAGCCGGTTCGGTAAACGAAATATCGGTTAAAAACGGCGAGGGTACTGCCGAGCTGAAAAAAGCCTCCGGTATATACGCTGCCAACGGTATTATTTATGTTGCGGATTCGGGCAATCAATGCGTCTGGTGCGTGAACGGACAGGGCGACGCTGTTAAGAAAATCACAAAACCGGAGTCGGAGTATTTTAGCAGCGCCGCAGAATTCCTGCCGCGGAAGATTACGGGAGACTCAGTCGGAAATCTGTATGTTCAGTGTACCGGAATATATGAGGGCCTTGCGATTTTTGATACGGAATATGCTTTTAAAGGCTTTTTTGCCGGCGAGCGCGTTGAAACCACCTCCCAGATATTGCAGAGCTATTTTTGGAAACAGTTTATGACCAAGGAGCAGCGGGAGGCAATGTCTAATTATGTTCCTACCGAAATTTTAAATATGGATATGAGCGGAGATAACTTTTTATATACCGTAACTCCGGGGCGTATTATTTCGGGCAGGGGCTATAAGGAAACAGCCGACAGTATCCGCTGCCTTAATCCCAAGGGGGTCGATATTCTCGAAAGCAGTATGCCGCCTGAGGTTATGTCCTCATTTGAGGCGGACAGCAGATATCTGAACTATGTTGATATAGTATACGGCAGCGACGGTTTTATAAGCGTTATTGATAACCGCAGGGGACGTATATGTCAATTCGATGAGAATATGTGTCTTATTACCGCTTTCGGCGGAATCGGCTCTTATGCGGGTACCTTTTATTCACCCTGCGCTATTGAGGAAGTGAACGGCAGGCTCGCGGTATTGGATTCCCAAAAATGCAATATTACGTTTTTTTCTCTTACTTCGACCGGTAAAAAGGTTCATAATGCGCTGAAACAGTATAACAGCGGTAATTATTCGGAATCTCTTGAGCCATGGAAAGAGGTAATAGAGGAAAACCCGGAATTTCAGCTTGCTTATATCGGAATCGGCAACGCTCTTTTTAACGAGGGAAGCTATAAGGAAGCAATGAAATATTATGAGCTCGGAAAATATTCCGAGGGATATTCAAATGCATTTCACGAATACCGCGTCGAGGCTATGCGGAATAGCTACGGCATATTATTTGTTTTTATTGCCGCAGCGGCGGTAATATTCATATCATTGAGAATATACCGCAAAAAAAGGATAAGCACCGGTAAAAAAGCATTGGCTGAATATTCCGGCGGCGGGCTTATGATGTATTCCGTATGTCATCCGTTTAACGGCTTTGATGAAATGAGGGTAAAAAAGAAAGGCTCGCTGTGGTTTGCGTTTGCCGTACTTGCCTTACTGATTATTTTGGGTGTAGCCGAGCAGCAGTATTTCGGCAAAGCCTTTGTTATGGCGGAGGAAGGAAAAACAAACATACTGATTATTGCCGCCGTGAGAATTGCCGTTGTGCTGCTTTTTGTTGTTTCCAACTGGGCGTTCAGCGTTCTTTTGGACGGTAAGGCTGCATTTTTGCAGATATGCCTGTTTACGTCGGTTGCGCTGGTTCCGTATATCGGAGCAGGACTTTTAAGGGTGATTTTAAGCCATTTCTTTACTGCCAACGAGGGCGTATTCCTTTCGCTTATTCTTTCGGTCGGAATTATCTGGAGCTTTGCCGTGCTTATGTCGGCTTTTTCTGTGTTCCACGAATATGAGATAGGCAAATCTGTTTTAATAGTGATTGTTACGGTAATAGGAATGATTCTTATTGCGGTTTTGGGCTTTCTTATGTATAACCTTGTTCAGACAGTTTTAGAAACCTTCAAAACCGTTTTCAGTGAAATTATCTTCAGAATAAATACATAAGGGGGCGGCTGTGTTGAAAAAAGTAATTGTATTGATTATAGCCGCCTGCCTGGCGGTTACCGCCTGCGGCTGTTCCGGCGGCATAAGCGTCAATGACAGCAATAAAAAACCGCAGATTGCCGCGGAAAAATATTCAGATATAAAGGGTACTGAGTATGTCGAGTGCGCGCAGAGCGGGGCGTTAAAGCTGTCATTCTGCCCGTCAACAACCCATTTCCGCATTGAGAATACCGAGGACGGCAGTCTGTGGTACAGCAGCCCTCAGGATTTATCGGATGAAACGGCAAGCAAGCTCGTTCAGATGAAGATGCAGGCGTCTTTGATAATTGACTATACAGATACGCTCGCTAAGAAAACCGGAAATATAAACACATATACCGGCAGCGTTAAAAGCGGAGATTACAGTATTGAACTGATAGATAACGGTGTGCGGTTTGTTTATCATCTGTCAGAAATCAACGCTTATATTCCCTTTGAGGTTTATCTGGAAAACGGAGAGCTTTTGACAAAAATAGATACGGATAATATCGCTGTAAGCGATAAAAGCCTTAAAATAACCGATATTTCGGTTACGCCGTATTTTTTAAGGGGCAGAGCGGACGACAACGGATATTTGTTTCTGGCAGACGGTTCCGGAGCGCTTATAAGATTTAAAGAGAATGTTAAATCAACCGCCGCGTACAGCCGGCGCATATACGGCTCCGAGCCGACGGAAACCACTTCGGACGATTATCTCCGTACCGATGAAGAATCGGTACATATGCCCGTATGGGGAGCGGCTGTAAACGGCTCCGCAATAGTGGCGATAGGGGAATCCGGAGAGGCCCTCGGTACTCTCAACGCCTACTCCTGCGGTCAGACTTCGTCTTACGCAAATGTTTATACCTCCTACGGGCTTTTAAATTCGGTAATATATAATCTCGGCAATTACGAAACCGAAATTTACGATAAAATAGAAAAAACAGCAGGCACGATTTTAACAAGATACATATTTTTATCCGGCGATTCCGCAGACTATAACGGAATGGCGAATGCTTACCGAGATTACCTTATTAAAAGATACAGTCTTAATGAGAACAATTACAATAAAGGGGCATACCTCGATATTTACGGCTCGGCGGTTAAAACGGTGTCGGTGATGGGAGTTCCGCACAAAAAAGCCGTACCGCTGACATCCTGCGGTCAGCTGAAGGAAATGCTTGAGACATTGCGCGGCGACGGCATTGAAAGCGTTACGGTTCGCTTCCGTAACTGGAACAATAACGAGCTTTTCGGGAAAAGGGTTACATCCGTATCGCCCTGCGGCTCGGTTATCAGCAAAAAAGAGCTGCGGTCATTTAATAACGACAAAAATACGCGATTTTATCCGGCGGTTATGAATATTCAGACCTATTCCGGCGGTATGTATTCGGAGCATATGAGCAACGCCGCCTATTCCATAACCGGTCTGCCTTATTCGTGGCATAATTATTCCGTAAGCACGCTTAACGACAGCGGAAAAACGTATTACAGAATTACCTTAGGGAAATTTGACAGGGTGTTTTCAAAATTACTTGAAAGCTCTGATAAGGCAGGCTTTGAACGGTTGGCGTTCGGAGATATTTCTTCGTCGCTCTACTGCGATTTCGCAGGAACCGGATACCGCAGAACCGACGCGGCGGATATTATGGCGAAAGCGCTTGAAAAAGCCAAAAAACAAACCGGTTCGCTTATGCTTGATTCGGCGAATGCCTATGCGGTGCCGTATGCGGATATTATTTATTCATCGCCTGTTTGCCACAGCGGTCAGGATATCCTTGATGAGAGTGTTCCGTTTTATTCGCAGGTGCTCTCAGGAATTGCGGAATGTGTGGCGGCTCCTATGAATAACACCAATTCCGGGGATAAGTCAGAGCTTTATGCGGCGGCGTTCGGAACGGGAATTTGCTATTCGTGGATATATGAAAAAGCCGATATTCTTCTCGGAACGGAGCTGAGCGGTCTTACGGGCGTCAATTATGCGTCCTCTTATAATACGGTGATTGAAAAGCTTCTGCGTTTCAAGGAGCTTGCCGAAAAAACCGAGGGAAGGCGTATGGTAAAGCACAGCTATATTGATAAGGACCTCAGCGTTACCGAGTATTCGGGCGGCGTGTCGGTATATGTAAACTTCGCAAAGAACGGCGTCACCCTGAATGACGGAACGCTGCTTGAGGGCGAGTCGTTTACCGTGAAATCATGAGGATTTACGGGTATTTTAAAAATGCAAGGGCGAAAATCCGTCCTTTAAAATCGGGTTCGGATTTGCTTAATCGCTCAAAAAAACGGGTTCGGCTCTCGTCAGCCTAATCGGCAGAATGGAGATTAAAATGAAGCTTTCATATGAAAGAAAAAAGTCCTATTACGGGTATTTGTTTATTTCTGTCTGGTTTATCGGATTTATAATTCTGTTTCTTATACCGTTTATAGCTTCGGTCAGATACAGCCTTTCGGAGGTAACTGTTCAACCGGGGCAGATAGGAATGAAACCGGTCGGATTTAAAAACTATATCGAGCTGTTTACCAAAAATGCGGAGTTTTTACCCGCGTTTACCGAAACTCTGACCTCGGTAATTGCAAGAATGCCGCTGATACTGGTTTTTTCAATCTTTATAGCCGTTATTCTCAATCAGAATTTCCGCGGACGCGCCCTTGCAAGAGCGATTTTCTTCCTGCCGGTTATAATTTCGGGAGGAATCGCAATCGAAATAATGAACGGCAACTATTTTATGGGGCTTATTTCGGGCGGCGACAGAACATCGGCTATGTTTGAAACCCAGTCGGTCGGAAATATGCTGCTTTCCGCCGGACTTTCACCGTCAACCGTGGATTATATTCAGGGTATAGTGGACTCGGTGTTTCAGCTTTCCTGGAATTCAGGTATACAGATACTTATATTTTTGGCAGGACTGCAAGCGATACCGAGGTCTATGTATGAGGTCGCGCAGGTTGAGGGCTCAAACGGCTGGATAACCTTTTGGAAGGTTACTATGCCGATGCTTGCGCCGATGATGATAGTAAACGTATTTTATACGCTGGTCGATAATATGATAAGCTATTCAAACGGTATGTTCAGGCTTATAGATACATATACAAACAATCTGTATTTCGATGAGGCTGCGGCAATGGCAATACTTAACTTTATGGTTATAATGCTTTTGGTTTTGATTATTTATCTGGTCGGAAACCGCCGTATTCACTACGCAGTTGACTGAGAGGAGGGAAATGTATGAAGGATAGTATGGAATTATTTTCCTCAACCGCGCAGAAAAAGCGTTCAAGAAAAGCTGCGGGAATAATTCTGGCTCTGGCGCGGGCGGTTTTGCTTATAGGTCTTGCTTATATTATACTTTATCCGGTTTTATTTTCGTTGAGCGTAAGCATACGCGAGCCTTCGGATATGATGGATCCGACAGTTATTTGGCTGCCGAAAAATATAACCTTTGATAATATTAAATTCGTAATCGAAAAAACGGGATTTAAGTCGGCGTTTGTAAGGACATTGTTTCTTTCGTCGGTATGCTCGGTGCTTCAGATGCTTTCGTGCGCCGTAACCGGATATGGGTTTGCAAGGTTCAGATTTAAAGGCAGAACGTTCCTTTTCTTTCTCGCGCTGCTGACCTTTGTTGTTCCTCCGCAGATAATATCAATGCCGCTTTATATCCAGTATTCAAAATTCACAACGGTTACTGGAATACCTATGATTAACACGATTTTCCCGATTACGATTTCCGCTTTGTTTGCGCAGGGTCTTAAATCCGGTTTGTTTATTTATCTTTTCAGGCAGTCATATAAGAGTATGCCGCCGGAGCTTGAGGACGCGGCGTATCTTGACGGATGCGGTCCCATAGGGACGTTTGCCCGCATAATGCTGCCCAATTCCGGAGCAATTCTTTTGGTGTCCTTTATTCTGAGCTTTGTCTGGTATTGGAACGATTATATAAATATTTCGCTTTTCTTCAATAAATCAAAGCCCCTGGCAGTACTTCTCAAGGGACTTGGCTCTGTAATACAGACAATGCGGAATGCCGAGGGATTTGCATACGGCGATATAGAAAACAGCGTATACACAACTACATTTTGCCTCCTGTTTATACTGCCCCCGGTTATTATTTATGCCGTAATTCAGAAACGTTTTACCGAATCGCTTATGAGCACGAGCATTGTCGGGTAAAACTGCAATAAAGTAAACCGCAATCCGGGATTTGCCGATTTCCGGCAGTAAAGCTTATCTTCATTCAGCCGCTATTGAAGCTTTAAGCTCCCGATTGTTAATAAATATCAGCGGCAGAACGGAGATTATTATGGAGAAAAAAACTTTGGTAAATGGTCTGGCGCTGCTTACGGCTGCCGTTGTAGCATTATCCGCCGCAGGCTGCGGCAAGGGCAAGGATGCCGATTCGTCCGGAGGGAATAAAAGCAATACTTCAGGAAATACTGCTGTTTCGGATATTGAAATGCCTACGGCTGATTTATCGGGCAATTCAAAGGTGCTGAAGGTTTTCGGCTGGTCAACAATGGCTGAAAACAATACCGACGGCGAGGCGGCGGAATATTTTAAAAAGGAATTCGGCGTAACGCTTGACGAAACGGTTTCCACCCATGAGACATACTGGCAGGATCTTGCCAAAATGGTTGCGGCGGGCAATTCTCCCGATGTTGTTGACCTTTCCTATGATAAGTTTTTCCCGACTCCGCTTACCGGCGGACTTCTCGATTCCTGGGACGGTATTATTGATTTTAATACTCCGCTTTGGTCTGATACCAAAGAGCTGATCGAGGGTATGAAGTGGAAAGGGAAAATTTACTATCCCGTAATCAGTGAATTTATGACCAGCTGGCTCTACTATAACAAAAATATGTTCAGAAACTACGGTCTTGAGGATCAAAATCCGCGCACGCTTTGGGAAAAAGGCGAGTGGACGATGGATAAAATGATAGAGCTTTCCGACCAGTTTATTGAAAAGAACAATAAAAACGAGGTAACGCAGTACGGATTTACCGTTCAGAATCTTGAGCTTTTGTCAATGACGGGCGAACAGATTGTTGAAATCAAGGGCGGAACGGAATATGTAAATAATATCAAAAGCTCTAAAATAGCAAAGGTTATGAACAGTATGTATAAGATAAGCGGCGCCGGAACCGGCTCATTTACCACGCTTGACGCCTGCCCTGTTTTTGAGCAGGAAAAATGCGCTATGCTGCTTTCCTCGGCAACGCTTACTCTTGAAACCCGTTTTGCCGATCTCAGGGAAAAGGACGCTCTTGGATTCGCGCCGATGCCGAAGCTTGATAACGAAACTCCGCAGTATGTTGAAGCGGCTGTTGACCCCGGCTACGGTCTTGTAAAGGGAGCGCAGAATGTTGAGCTTGCAACGCTTTGGGTCAATTATCTGAAATGGTTCCGCCTCGGAGAGAATTTCTGCGTTCAGGTTCCGATAAGCGAGGAAACTCCCGCAAAGCAGCGCTACGGACTTAAAGCTAAAGCCGGCTCAGCCGCTCTCAGCGAGGAGGATATAGCGTTTATCAACAAGTATTTGGAGTCAAAGCCCGAAAAGGTTTATTGCACCTATCGCAGTATAGTGCGCAATATGGGAGACCTCTCAACCTTTAAATGGGATTTCTTCTCCGGAAAATCTCAGTGGTCTGCCGTTGTTCAGGAAATATACCCGAGATATGAAACACAGCTTAAAAAATGGGTAAAGGAATAGGAGTGAAAGAATGTTTGGGGCATTATTGCGCAGAGGAATATCCGCTGCCGCCGCGCTGACCGTGCTTGTAAGCAGCATAGCAATGGCTGCTTCGGCAGTCGGCTCGCCGGGAGCAACCGAGGTATATCCTTTGCTTCCTATGAACGCTGCTTCAACAGGAGAATTGAATGCCGTGATTAAAAGCAGCGACAGACTGTTTACAAAGACTGATGTGGCGTATGTGAGTGCTGATACGCCTGTTATAAATACCGCAGAGAATATCGCCGCATCCAATGCAAGGCTGATATTGAGCGGCTTTTCGCAAAAAACGACCGGAGTTTCGCATATCCTGATATATGTTAAGCTGAGCAGGGCGAATACCGTTACCCTAACGGCTAAAATGTATGACGATTATTATGCAAACTCAGGCGTTCCGAGCCTTGCTCTCAAAAGCGGCGCGGCATATCAGGTTATGCCGCTGAACGCTCAGAAATGGAGTACGGCTTATACGGCTGCGGCCGGGAGCTCTTACGCTGTGACGGGCGGACTGAAATTTGATTCGGCGTTTGAGGGATATGTTAAAATTCCGCTTTCAGCTTTTAAAGAGGAAGCGGGCAATATTGCCGTTCTTCCGGAAATTGATTATATAACCGGAATTGATTTCCGCTTTATGGGTATCGGCGGCGAATACGGCAGCGTTGAGATTTTGCCGTATCTTGTTGTTAAGGACAGCGACAGCTCTGCAATAAAAATATCCGAAGCTTATGAGGAACCCGATTCCGGAAATACGGCCGCATCAGTAACCCCTGTAACAGAGGTTACAAGAAATAAAAACAGCTGGGCGACCGTAAGAGGGACGGAGGTAACTCCGCTTGATTTTACAAGAGCATTCGGTATTAAAATGTCGCCGACATCCGGCGAATGTACCGAAGCGGCAAACGGTAACACGGCGGACAGTAAGGTATATACCGGCTTTATCGGAGATAAAATATCCGCTGCCGGTTCGCAGGGAATAGTGTTTTATATCAAAACGGACGCTGCAAATACTGTTGTTCCTAAATTTGATTTATCCTTTCCTGCCGATTCTTCCCGCTGGAAATGGTCGTGGGCGCCTATGCTCTCATTGAGCGTAGGTTCGGAATACGCTTATATGCCGATATCCGGCGGCGAATGGAAAATAGGGTCGGCAGCCGCCGGCAAACCGGACAATAATACTTATTTCGGCGGTATAGAGTTGGAGGGAGCCTTTGAGGGATATATCAAAATACCGTATTCTTCTCTTGCCAACGACAGCGGCTTTTCGTTTGACGCAGCTATTGACGCCTTTGACAGGTTTACCTTCAATTTCCGCGGAATAGGCGGCAGCTACGGCGAGCCGGTCGTAGGACCCGTATTTTTCCTTAACTCCGACGGTAATTCCGGATTGGAACTGAATATCGGCGAGCCGGTAAAGGTTACGCCGCTTACGGGCGGTAATTGGCGCAATTTCGGTCTGACTGAAAATACATATGATAAAACAGTCGGCCTTACCGAAGAAAAAGGTATGATTATGCAGCCTTCCGGCGGCGCTTATGAATTTACCGGGACTAATCTCGGCTTGAGCAAGCTCCTTTCCTCTTATTATGCGCCGGACGGTATAGCGCTCAGCAACAGCGAGGGCATACTGTTTTATATGAAGCTCGAAAAGGGCAATTCCTTTATGCCGGTTATTGATATGAAAGCGCCTGCGGATAAGTCAAGATGGAACCGCAGCTATGCACCAGCAATGCTCCTGAAGGTCGGCTCGGTTTATCAGTATTTACCTAAGGACGGGGATAAATGGCAGTACGGCTCGGCAGGCGCCGGCAAGCAGGGCGACGGTACCTATTGGGGTACGGTTGACTTTGAAAACGGCTTTGAGGGCTATGTGCTGATTCCGTATTCTTCGCTTGTGAACGACAGCGGCTTTAAATTTGACGCTTTGCTTGATTCCCTTACAAACTTTACATTGCGCATTAAGGGAATAGGCGGAAATTACGGCGAAAATATTACAGTAGGTCCGCTTTTTAAGGTAAATAAAAATAGTGACAGCTCAAAAATCGAGATATATAAGGATGATACGCCGGAAAGCACCTTGAGAACAAAGCTCAGCCCGATTAAGGGCAAGTATTCGTTTATCGGTATGAGCGCAGAGGAAACGGCTCCGCTGAACCCGGTAGGTATCAAGGCTTACAGCCTTACTTCCGATACTCCGGTACAATCGGTTACTATGAGGCTTGAGGCGGAAAATTGCGCAGCCGAAAACGGCGGCGGACTTATGCTTTATGCGGCTGTTCCGGAAAACAGCAGGCTTTCGCTTGCGGTATCCGCCGCGGCTGTCCGGACGCTTTCGGGCGGTAAATCGGTCAGCCTGCTTGAAAAGGACGCAGCGGAATGGAAAACCGTTTACATTTCTCAGGACAACACAGTTTATTTTGAAAAAGCCTTTGAGGGCTGGGTAAGAATTCCGTATGAATCTCTGAGCGCTGCGCCGGACGGCGAAATTATAGAAATCACCGCTGAGCTATCCCGAAACGGTAAATTCAATTCCGCGGTTTTGGGAGCGGTATCGCTTTATGAAAACAATTCTGCATCAGCGGATATTGAGTATCCGTCCGAGTATCTTCCTCAAAATCCAAAGGACAGAATAGATTATATTCTTGAAAGAAGCCGGAAAGGCATAGCCGAAGCACATTATTTTATGGTCGGCGACAGTACGCGCCACCAGCTCGGCAGTCCGGTATTCCGCCTTGTGCGCGATACGTTTGTAAACGAATACGGCGTAAGCTGTTATTTGCAGGCGCTTTCCGGCTTAAAGGCCGAATATTGGAGCGGTCATTCGCCTGAGCTTCAGCCCGGCAGCCCGACGGTTGAGCAGCTTATTGAAAAAATACCGGGTACGGGCTATAACTGCATAGTCGATATTTCGCTCGGCATTAACGATTCGGATAAAACCGCCGATGAAATGGCAGAGTATCTTTATGAGGGTATAAATAAAATACGTGCGGCAAAACCGGATGTTACCGTTATCTATACTTCTCCGAACAGACTTAATTCTAAGAGTATGGACGCCAATGTTGCGGAATGTGCGGAAAAAATGTCGCAGGACGGCAGCATTTATTTTATCGACGTTCACAGCGGGGTAATGGACGATACATATTTCGGCTATTATTCCGACGCCGTTCATCCGAATATTAACGGCTACCGCGCTATTGCGGCATATATAAAATCCTGCCTTTTTAAAGGATATACCTTTGAAAGGATAACATCGGGCGATGTTATATCAGGCACGGTAAAGCTGCCGGGCGGCGCAAGGGTATATGACAATTATTCATACCGCTCTCTTTCAGCCGGTGATATTGTAAGCTCATCAAAAACAGCCGTGAGATTTGAGCAGGACGGTAAGGAATTAAGCGCTATGGGCGTTGCGGTTACTTCAAGGGAGGCATACAGAGTATCTAACGATAAGGCGGCAACCCTTCCGAGAATAATGCGTATTTATGATCTTAATATCATAGGCGATGGCTTCGCTTTTTATGTTAAAACAAATACGGCAAACGGATTTGCTTTGTCGGCGCAGAACACAGCGGGCAAGGAGAGAATGCTAAAGGCTAACCAGTATTATCAGTATTTGCGCGCCGGTGAAACAGAGTGGAGGATAGGCAATACCGTACTCGGCAAGCCGGATAACGATAACTACGGTACTGTTGCTTTTGACGGACCGTTCGAGGGATTTATCTATATCCCGGTGAGCAGTCTTTATTACGGCTCGGCAAAGGAGACAATAGAGCAGCTGAACTTCCGTTTTTCGGCTCTTGATACAGACGAGCCGGTTATAGTAGCGCCTATGGCGGAATTTGCGGATATTGTTCCTGTCGATACCGAATCCGTTTTTGCGCTGCCCGATACGGCGACAGTCAACACCTCGCTGTTAAGCGTTACGAAAACATATAATCTATCCACCCTCCCGGTTAAGATGACCGTAGGCAATAAATATGCCGGAGGTATGTTTATAAACGGTACATCGGAAAGCAGCGCTCAGTATCCGTTCCAGGCAAAAAATTTCGTAGAGACGCACCTTTCCGACGATATGACCGGCAGCGATTATATAACCTTTCATATATCTCTGCCCTCAGCCAATAAGCTCGGCGTTACTGCATTTACGAATAACGGCGAAAAAGAAAATATCTTTAAAAACAAGGTTGGCTATTATGTTTTGCCGGACGGCGATACTGTTTGGCAGAAGCGCGTTTCAACAGACGGACGCAGCGACGGCTCGGAAACCTACGGCTCGCTTGAATTTGACGGGGCGTTCTCAGGCTTCATACGTCTGCCGCTCGGCAATTTCTACGGTTCACCCTCAAAAACCACGCCAATCAATAAGGTTACGGTCCGTTTTGCGCGGCTCGGAGGCAGCTACGGCGAAATAAAGCTCGGAGCTTTCCTTAATATGAATGAGATACCCTATACGGTGAAAAATGTCTGGAAAGCGTCGGAATTGCCTGAAATGACGCCCTTTACCGATGTAACAAAGCTTGACGGTCACTATGCGTGGGTATCGCGTCAGTTTGTTTCGAGTCCTATTCCGAGCCTTAATCCTTCGGAAAAGGCAGCTGCGAAAATTTCCTGCTCTCCCGCTGCGGATTACGGTGAGGAAAGATTTATGAGCTCGGTTCATTGGATGGGTATGAGCTATGATAATATGCCGATAGGGAATTTCACACACCTTGTTTTCTATGTAAAGGTTCCTCAGACCAAAACCAATTATTTGTCTCTCTGCCTGTTTACCGATACGCGCTTTGAATTTAAGGTAATGGTAGATATGCCGTATCAGATTATGGCGGCGGGTGATAATAAATGGCAGCATTTCACGGCTCTGAAAACTATAAATTCCTACGGCGGAATAGAGCTGCCTGCCGGCTTTGAGGGACTTGTCAAGGTTCCGATAGACAGCCTGCTTCCGGCTAATAAGGTAGACAGCAAAACCGTGCTTTCCGAGGTGGTATACCGTTTTGCCTATTGCGGAACGGACGATGAATCGGTTCTTGTAGGTCCTATGTTCGGAGTTACAAAGGATAACGATTCGGGACCCGGTGAGGTTGTTCTCGGCTCTATGCCGGAGCATACTACAATAAAATCGCTTTTTGCGGTTGATAAGGGCGATATATTTAAGGATAGGATAATGCTTTATTGGGAGGAGTATCCCGAAACCGACCATTATATAATGGAGGCCTATGAAATAATAGACGATAACGGCGTGAAGAAATACAGGCTGGTATCAAGCTGCCGGGCGTTTACAAACAGCGGCACGGTTTCATCGCTTGAACCGAATACCAAATATGCGCTGCTGATAAAGGCATACAGCTACGATAACCGATTGCTTGCAATTTATGATTATATCACCGTAAAGACCGCCGAAACAGATCCCTACATAATAGCGGATTTATCCGATAGCTTTGAGCCTGATACGGTTTATTATCCGACCTCGAACGAGTCCGGCTCAGCTTTTGTAGCAGGAGCTGTCTTAACGGCGGCAGGTATCGGAGCCGCGGTAATCGCTGCTGCCGGAGCGCTGCTTGTGATATTGAAAAAGAGGAGGCATAAGGCAGATGCTTAAAAAAATTCAGAGAATAATAACGCCGTTTTTGCTTTGCGCGGCGGTTCTGCTTTCGTCTGCCGCCTGCGCGAAGGGCAACACCTCTTCCGGTATGCAAAAAAATGTCCCGGAAAATTTATCGGTCGATATCAGCGGAAACGTTAAGGGCAGCCCCATTGTTGAGCGCAGCTATACTGCGCTCAACGCCGAGAATAATTCCCTGCTCGATTATAACCCGAACAGGGGACTCAGGGGTATAATTGAATTTTACCACTTCAATTATACGGACGAGGAAATAGAGGAGCATCTGCAAAAGGATATTGATAAGTTTACTAAATATACCGCTTGCAGCACCTATGTTTTATACCTTTATCCCGGCGATTATCTCGGTCAAAGGCTGCCTGACGAGTTTTTCAAAACAACTCAGAAAATATTTGATTTCCTGCGGGAAAATAAAATTCAAATACTTCTGCGCTTTGCTTATTTTGATGTCAATACGTTCAATAAGCGCACTCCTACGACAGAGGAGCTTATGCTGCATATCAATCAGCTTTCGGAAAACGGTATTATCGAAAAAAATAAGGATATTATCCATGTTTTCCAAGCGGGCTTTATAGGGAAGTTCGGCGAGTGGCATTCAGACGAGCCGCGTGCCGATCGGGCGCAGATAGTAAACTCAATAATTGAAAAGCTTTTGCCCGAAGGAATATTTCTCCAGCTGCGAAATCCCAGATACCGCGAATTTATAAGCGAGGAAAATCTGAAAAAGGTCACATTGTCGTTCAACGACGACGCATTTTTCGGTATTCAAAACGCAACGGAGCTCGGAAATCAGGATTACAGCAGGGGTCTTGAGCCTTGGGAATATCAGAAGAACAACGCTTACAACGCGCCTAACGACGCCGAGCTTTACTTCTGGACTCAGTTTGAAAACGATTTGGGCTTTTATCCCGACGGCTACGCCTGTGTTTTAGGCGCGGCGGAGCATCATCTTACAACTCTCAGCGCCAATAACGGATATCTCGATAAGGGTCCGTTTAAGGACGGCGCAATGGTGCGCTGGAAAAATCAGCCCGTTACTGAAAAGTGGCTTAAGGAAAACGGTCTTGCCTATTCCGAAAACTGGTTTAAATCGGCCGGCGGCGAGACTGTTGAACGCAGCGTGTTTGATTATCTGCGCGATTATGTGGGCTACCGCCTGAGCGCGCAGAGGCTTTCGGTTAAGGAATCGGGGAACGGTAAGATTAAGGCGGAGCTTACTTTGCAAAACCATGGTCTTTCGGCAGCGTTTAATATAACGTCACAGCTTGTTATATTGGATAAGGACGGAAACGAGGCCGCTTCCGCAGCAGCCGGAAATCCGGCGGAATGGTATACGACCGACCCGACGGATTACAATAACCGAAAACAGCTTGACCATACGGTTGCCGCCGAGCTTGAGCTTCCGGAAAAATCCGGAGAATACCGTTTGGCGCTGAAGCTTTTATCGAAAGGGGGAGCCGCCGCAAGACTTGACAATAAAACAGATTTTTCAAACGGTTATAATATCCTGCACGAGTTTTCCATTAAATAAAAACTGTTAAGGGAGAGTTAAAGTTATGAAAAAATTCAGAAAAATTTTATCGGCAGCGCTCAGCGCCGCTATAATTGCCGCTTGCGCGGTATGCGGAACGGGTGCAGCTGCCCAAACTGCAACGAACGCGGTTAAGGCGACGCCGCTTACCGATTGGAGCGTATCGCGCAACTGGCAGTTTGTCGGTGCGAGTGATCACGCTACGGTTCAGCCTCTTGGGTTTACAAGCGCTTACGGGCTTAAAATTAAAGCCGCAACAGGCAAGGGAACAGGCGTGGATTTCGGAAAAATAAATTCATCGAATCTGTATATAGGCGTTAAATACGAAGCGGGCAATTATCGTTCGCTTTCTGAAAGCAGCAACGGCATAATACTGTACCTTAAAACCGAAACCGCAAACGATATGGTTTTAAATGTTCTTTTCGACAGAAACGGCACGGAACGAGAATTTGCACCCAAGGTCGGCAGCAGTTATCAGTATGCGGCATTGGGCGACGACATATGGACTGACGCAACAGCGGAAGCCGGCGGACGAGAGAATAGCGTTTTTTACGGTTCATTCGGGTTTGACGGTCCTTTTGAAGGATATGTAAAAGTACCGTTCACATCGCTTGTACGCGACTCTGGCGGAGAAATAGATTTAACGCAGGATATGCTCAGGGAAGTAAAATTGAAATTTCAAACCTTGGGCGAAACATATGAGACAGGAGCTATTGTAGGCCCTGTTATGATTATGACAGAGGATAACACATCTGTAAAAATAGAAGTGCCGCAGGAATACAGAACAGCTCCGGTACAGGCAACGCCGATTACCGGATGGACAATGCTTAATAACAAAAGCGGATATGTAACTCCTGCCGTAGTATCTCCGGTTGGTCACGTTATAAACGCTGACGGCGTAAAGCTTTCGTCAGCTAACGGAGCAAGCCAAGATTATAGTGCGGATATATCCAAAAGCAATGTATTGGTGCAAATGCAGTATAGGGAAGATAATAAAAGTGAAACAAATGGCGAGTTTTATTCCTTGCCTAGTGATTTCAGGACTAACGGCACATTGATGCTTTATGTTAAAACAGATAGTGCGAATAAGCTCTATCTTGTACTTCAGACTAAGGGTAACTGGTCTTATTTGGAAAATAATACACTAAAGCTGAACGGTGCATACAAATCAGCCGCAATCGGTGATGATAAATGGACGGAAAAAACCGTAAGCAGTACAGCCGGAAACGATGAATACAACGGCTTAATAGAATTTGATGCGGCTTTTGAGGGCTTTATAAAGATTCCGGCGACTTCGATAAAATGGAACGGCACCGAAAATATAGGCAGAATTGAATCGAAATTTGCATATATCGGCGGAGATTACGGAGACGTTACGGCAGGACCGTTCTTCTATGTAACCTCCGACAGCGCATCGCCGGAAATAGAAGTGCCTGCCGAATACAGACCCTCGCCCATAAATGTCAACAGCGTTGAATTTAAATCGGCGATAAACGGCGCATATGCTTTTTCCGCCGATCCTGTGGAAAACGGATACAGTCTCAGTATCAGCGACAGCGTGTTATCCGAGGACGAAATAAAATTTGTCGGCGGCGAAAACGGAACTAAAAAATGGTCGTATGTTGAGGCGGACGACTCAAATATCGGCGGCAGCGGACTGACCAACTTAAAAATGACGCCTAATCTTCCGCTTGCCCCGCGTGATGTTGACGGATTTATTGTATACCTTAAAACCGAGTCAGCCAACGCCTTTGCATTTCAGCTTACATATGAGAAAGGAACACATTGGACTAAGGACTGGGCTCCCGAAATGCACCTTATACCCGGAAAAACCGTAATGGTTAAGGATTCCTCGTCGTCCCGCTGGGAAGAAAAAACAGTTGAGGTCGGAAGAACAGGCAATACAAGCATCTACGGTGCGGTTAAATTTGATTCTGCCTTTGACGGATATATTAAAATTCCGTATTCTTCAATCGGGCGTGACGATAGCTGGAAACCCTACACAACTATCGATAAAGGCGCAATAGACAGAATAACCGAGGTAGTATTCCGCTTTAAGGGCGTAGGCGGAAAGCTTGAAAACGGGCTTTACGGAAACGTAACAGCCGGACTTGTCGGTTATTTTACCGAGGACAGTACATCGGTTGAAATGAATGTTGACAAGCCCGCATATGATACGGGCGATGTCAACAACGACTGTTTCCGCGATTCCAAAGATCTTATTCAGCTCAGAAAATATCTTCTGGGAGTTGAAGCGGAGATAAATCCCGAATACGCAAATGTTGACGAAAGCGAGGACCTGCAGGTTAATATAATTGACCTTGTAAGGCTTAAAAAGCTTATTTCCAACGTGGAATAACCGACTCCGGCGGGGCGGTAATGCCGCCGCCCCGCTTTTTAGCAAGCTTTTATTGAACGGCATTCCTCTGCGGGAGGTCTGCATAAGCTGCATTATGCAGACCTCCGACAGTGAAATAAAGGAGACAGACTAATGAAATTATCGGCTTTGTTCAGCGATCATATGGTGTTCCAGCGCAATAAACCCATAAATCTTTGGGGCGAGGGAGAGGGAAAGGTGTGCGTGCAGCTCGGCGGTAATAGGTATTATACTGCCTGCGACTGCGGCAGGTGGTCGGCTGTTATTCCGCCTATGCCTGCCGGCGGACCTTATGAGCTGATTATCAGCGACAGGGTATCGTCCGTCGTGCTGAACGATGTTATGATAGGCGAGGTCTGGCTGGCTGCCGGTCAGTCAAATATGGAGCATTCGCTGTTTTCCGCTGCCGGCGGTCTTGAAGCAGCGGAGAAAATGAATAATCCGAATATCAGGCTGTTTACCGTTCCCCGTCGTACAGAGCCGGGATACAAAGGTCACAGATGGCATTTTGAAAGCGTTAAGGCTGAGGATGAGCCGTGGCAGCTCTGCTCTGAACAGGCGGCGCTTCATTTCAGCGCGGTAGGCGGCTTGTTCGGCGAGCTTCTGCAAAAGTCTGAAAATGTTGCGGTTGGAATTATAAGCTGTAATTTCGGCGGAACAAGGATAGAGGCATTTATAGCCCAAAGAAGAATTTTCTCGAATCCTAAGCTTAAAAGGCTCAGCGATTTTTGCAGCGATACGCTGGAACGTCTTGATATGGATGAATACGACAGACAATGCGAGACCTTTTATAAGAAAATGACTGACGAATGTATTGCCTGCGACGCATTGGAGCTTTTTAAAAAGCTCGGATTGCACGATTTTGCGCGCTGCAGCCCCATTAAATGGCCTGAATTACCGCAGCCCGGTCCGCGCTGGGAAAACTGGCCGGGCGTGCTTTATAAAAATATGGTAAAAAGAATAATACCCTTTTCGCTCAGCGGAGTGCTTTGGTATCAGGGAGAGAGCAATACCTACGCTTATTGGGAATATTTTGAGCTTTTCAGAGAAATGGTAAAAAACTGGCGTGAGGACTGGAACGACGAGCTGCCGTTCTTTACCGTTCAGATTGCGCCCTTCAGATATCCTATGACGCAAGCCGCGCCGCTGCTTGTTGAACAGCAGGTCAAAGCCGCAAGAAGTATAAAAGGGGTTTATCTTGTATCCTCAACCGACATAGGCGAGGCGGACAATATCCACCCATCGAATAAACAGGTTATAGCGGTAAGACTTTTCAATGCCGTTCAAAGCGTTATGTTCGGAAAGAAAAAAGAGTATTCCGGACCTGTTGCGCAGGAAGCATACAGGCTAGGAAATAAAATAACCGTTAAATTTTCTCATGCCGGCGGAGGACTTTTTTCGGACGGAAAAATTGAGGAGCTTTATGTTCTGGACAGGGACGGCGGCACAGTCCCGGCGGATTATGAAATTTGCGGCGATACTCTTACGGTTTGGGCAGACGGAGTTCAGTCTCCCGCAGGCGTGCAGATGGGATTTTCCAATTTCTGCAAAATAGCTCTTAAAAACGGAGCCGGTTATGCGGCGGTGCCGTTCAGAATCGGAGGGCTTTAAACCGATGAAAGGAATATTTCTTACCGATTTCGGCGTCGGTCCGGATACGGGAGAGGATTTGCTGCCCGCCCTCAAAAAGGCGATAGAAGCCGCAAATGAAATCCCGGACGGCTGCGAAATAATATTTGAAAATGGCATTTATGATATTTACCCAGACAATCTTACTCCGCTTGATATTCACGTTTCAAACACTCATTCCGAGGAGGAGGGGGAAAGCATTACCCGACACTTTGCGATTTTATTTAACCGCTGTCGGAATATTGTCCTCAACGGCAACGGAGCGGTTCTGAGATTTCACGGCAAGATGTCGCTGATAGGAATAATTGAAAGTGAAAATATCGAAATTAAAAATTTCGGGCTTTCGACCGTTCATCCGCCGCTGACCGAAATGACCGTTATTTCTCAGGGCGACGGATATATCGACTGCCGGGTTCATCCCGACAGCCTTTATCGGATAAAAAACCGTAAAATAGAATGGTACGGAGAAAATTTCGCTTTCTCATCGGGCATATCCCAGCTCTTTGACCCCGAATCGGGTATTACCTGGCGCGCTTTCAGTCCCATGCAGGATGAAAACGCCGTTTGGGAGGAGCTGTCGGCCGGAATTCTGAGAATTCATTATGCCGAAAAAAACGGAACAAACCCTTATATGGCAAAGGTCGGTTATGTATTTCAAATGCGCAATCCGTTCCGTGATGAATGCGGAATACTTCTGTCCGGCTCCGATAATATAACCGTGAGCAATACAATGTTGCATTTTATGCATTGTATGGGCTTTTTGGCGCAAAACAGCAGTAATATAACAGCCGACGGCTTCTGCGTTCTCCCGGAGCGCGGAAGAACCGCCGCAGCATCCTCGGATATTCTTCATTTCTCCGGATGCCGCGGAAAGGTAAGCATAAAAAACGGCTGCTTTAAGGGCGCGCATGACGACGCGGTAAATATTCACGGAACTCACCTTGTAATAACGGAGAGTCGGGCGCAGAGCAATGAGATAACGGTTAAGTTTATGCATCCGCAGACCTTTGGAATAGGCGGATTTAAGGTTAATGACCGGATTGCGGCAATAAATCCCGACTCATTGATAGCTCATGGCGAGGCGGAGGTGACGCAGGTATGCGAGCTTTCCGCGCGCGAAATACGTCTTGCCTTGAAAGGAGATATTTCAGCCTTCAAAGAGGGATTTGCAGTTGAAAATATTTCGGCAATGCCTAAGGTTGAAATTAGGGACAATTACTTTGAACGGATACCGACCAGGGGAATTCTGGTTACCTCCGGCAAAAGGGTAAGAATAGAAAATAATATTTTTAACCGGATTAAAGGCTGCGGAATTCTTATAGCCGACGATGCGAAATCCTGGTTTGAATCGGGCAGGGTATGCGATGCTGCCGTTAAGAATAACGTATACCGGAATTCGGGCGGTCCATTTGTAAGAATTGCTCCGGAAAACACGGAATACGCCGGCGCAGTTCATAAAAATATAAGCGTTACCGATAATGAAATATTTTTTGAGAGGAACAGCAACGAAATATTTTCGCATATTAACCCCTGGACTGTAAAACAAAACAATGTTATTTTTGAAGCCCGCTGCGCCGAAAATATAAGATTTGCCGATAACCGTATTTTCGGAGAGGAGAATGAATGTGTGCTCCGTCTTGAAAAATGTGATTTCGCCGATATATCCGATAATGTCTTTGCAGGGAAAATAGCAGTTGAAAAAACGGATTGTGAGATGGACAAATGAATAAAGGCATAAAAAAGAATGTAAGGTCTGTCCTGATTGTTATTCTGGCGCTGTGTATTGTTCCGCAATGCCGTGCTTTTGCTTACGGAAACAATGTTATTTCCGACCCGTTTTCATCCGAAAGACCTGTATACGATGTAAACATCGACGGAAAATTTAATATTCTGGATCTGGTCAGACTGAAAAAATATATATCAGGCGCGGCGGTGGCGGCGGATTTGAGCGTTTTTGCGGCTGAAACGGAAAAGGGACTGATATCTGATTGGAAAATATTCGCTCCGAATTATACCACCGTTTCCCAAGCTCTCGTTACTCCCCTGCCGTCGCTTTCGGCAAACGGTATATGCGTAAGTCCGAAAAACGGAGACAGGCTTGAAACGGCAGATAACAGCAGTATGTACAGCGACGGACGCAATATATACGCTGCGGCGCAGCTGAACACACCGGAATGTATTTCTTCGGGCGACGGTGTAATTTTTTACCTGAAAACGGATGCCGCTAATACGGTTTTGCCGATGCTTCCGGTAAGCGACCCGAAAATCACTTCATATAAACCGGATATGGCGCTTAAGGCTGGCGCCGAATATTTCTATATGACCGTAGGCGGCAGCTGGCAGACCGCAGCCGTTACCGAAACCGGCTATTCCGCCCGTCCCGGATATTTCGGACTTATAAGCTTTGATAAGGCGTTTGAAGGCTATGTTAAAATTCCCTTTAAATCCCTGTCCAACGACGCGGCAGCGGCGGCTGTGCTTGATGATGAGAATTATATCGAAAGGTTTATTTGTATTGTTAAGGGCTTAGGCGGAGATTACGGAAATGTTGTTTTCGGTCCGTTCTTTATATATTCCGGCAACGGTTATGCTCAGGCTCTTGCCGCAGTTAAAGCGGCGCTTCTTGAAAGCAAATGAGGAAGTGGATAATGAAAAGAACAGTATCGGTTATAATTTGCGTTCTGCTGATATTCGGTATGAGAATTCCGTATTCGGCTGAAGAATCGCACGCCGTTTACGCAGTACCGGTAAACAGCTATACCGTAAAACGTACCGGCTTAATAGGCGGCTCGGTGTTTCCTCTTTCCGGATATGACCTTAGCGGCGAGACTGCGGACAGACTGCTGCCGTGGGATGTAGGCGCTGAAAACCTTTCTCTTGCAAATACGGCGGCATTATCCTTTTGCTCAATGTCCCAGCCGCTTTGCGGCAGCGAAGGAATAATGTTTTACATATCGACCCCGGCTGAAAACACGGTCGCGTTTGCGCTTGAGCTTAAAAAGCCCGATGATACCGGGCGCTGGAAATTCAGCTATTCGCCCGAAATGTCTCCGGGAGTCGGAGAAAGCTATGAAATTCTCAGGAACGGCGCTGACGCATGGGAAAGCGGACGCTTTATAAGCACGGTTTCCGGCTCGGCGTATAAGGGCGGAATAAAGCTTGACCGGGCTTTTTCGGGGTTTGTTAAAATTCCGTATTCGTCATTAAAAAACGATTCCGGTTTCAAATTTGATTCCGAAAAGGATGTCCTTGAGCTGATGCCGTTCCGCTTTTCAAAGGTCGGCGGGGATTACGGAGCGGTTACCGTTGCTCCGATATTGCTTATGAGGGAAAACGGCAGCGCGCCGAGGGTAGTCCTGCCGGATGAATATAAGACATCTGAGCCTGTCAGGGCTTACTCGTTTAACGATTATAATATAAACAGCGGAAACCTTTCGCATAATAAGGTTTATCTGACCGACAGCGGAAGCGTCACCGCCGAGGAGCTTTTTACAAATACCGTTTCAAATGTAAGTCAGCTTTGCTATACCGGTATGAATGAACCTCTTGACGGAACCGACGGTATAATGCTTTACCTGAAGCTGCCTGCCGGAAATAGGATAACCCTGAGCTTTACTCTTAACGATCCGGGCAAAGAACGCTGGGATCACAGTTATCCTGCTCAAATGCTGCTTTGCGGCGGCTCTCAATACTATACTTTGCCTGACGGCGCGGATAATTGGGAAGCCTGCACGGCGGAAAATGCGGATGACGGCTCGGAATACCGGGGAAAGCTTTGCTTCGGACGGGCTTTTTCAGGATATGTTATAATACCATACCAAAGCTTTAAAAACGACAGCGGATTTAACCTCCTTCCCGAAAAGGATACAATGTTTGACCTTAATATATCGCTGTCTCAGATGGACTCCTCATACGGCAGGGTTACTGCCTGGGGCGGACTTAAAGCGGCAGGAGATTTCCGGGGAAACGGGGTTTCGGTTTACAGGCGCGGAAATGTTGTATGCGCTGAATCGGAAAACGGACAAACGGCTGTTTCGCGCAGTATAGCCGCTTGCGGCGAGCGCGTTACGGTAACGGTTTCACCGGAGGACGGCTATCGGCTTGCGGGAGACGGCCTAAAGGCTGTTTATACCGATATCACCGGGGAAAAGCACAGTCTGATTGTTAATAAGGGCGACACCGAAATCAAGGGAAACGGCAGCGGCAGCAGCTTTTATTTTTTAATGCCACGCGCAGAGCAGGTAACGGTTATCGCAGAATATACCGAATACGGGAGTATTGAGCCGGTTCTGCTTGAGCCTGCTGCCGAAGATACGGATTCTGTAAAATTCGGCTTGCGCCTGTATTCCTCCGGGAAGAATATATCGCATACGGGTTTCCTTTTAAATAATAAAGCGGCGGCTGTTTCGCATGACGGAATTACCATGGGTACTGTTGATATTCCGTGTCCGGAAAAGGCGGATGAAACATCCCCGGCACAGGAACGGTATAAATTTACCGATTATACATTGATAATCGACGGTATAACCGATTCTGAGGCAAAGTATACCGTGCGCGGCTATGCGGCGTATTATGAGGACGGAAAAATCAGTTATAGCTATACGGATTCCGTGACCGTGAGCCTCAGGGAATTGAGCGAAACGCCGTTTCCGAAAATAAAAAGCTTCGGGGAAATGTCCGGAACGGCGAGCCGGTACTGTAACGCAGAGACTGCCGAAAGTGCGGTTAAGGAGCTTTCCAATGCAAAGGCACTGAATATATCGGTCAATGCGGAGCAAAGCTGCGAAATCAGCAAAACACAGGATTCTGTATATTGGACCTCTGCCTCGTATAACCCGTTTTTGCTTGACGGAATTACCGATATAATGATTTATATTAAAGTCCCGGAAAATTCCGATAACAATATGTATATAACCTTTTCGGATTCTCTCGGAAACAGCTATAAGCTGTGGGGAGACAGAGCTTATATGACGCTTAACAGGGGAGAGAGCGTTTGGAACGAAAAAAAGACCGAAGAGGGGAAAAACAGAACTTACGGACTTATCGGGCTGCCTGCCGGTTTTGACGGCTTTGTGAAAATTCCTTTGACGTCGCTTTATATAGCCGGAAAATTAAACGGCGACAGCTTTTTGACCGACATCGTGTACAGGTTTTCTTATATCGGCACCGAAAACGCACCCGTTACGGCAGGTCCGGTATTCGGCGTTTACGGGAACGCAAGAAAGCCGGCAATGGCGGTTGTGCTTGCCGATTTGCCTCAGGCGACGGCAGAGACGCGCGTATATACCGATAAAACTCAGATGCTTGCAGACTGCGGAATTTTTTATTGGGAAGAAACCGATAATGCGGAAAGCTATCTTATAACCGCCTATAAAAATGACGGCGGCTATAAAAAGGTTTCATCTCACCGCGTTTATTCAAACAGCGGCGCCGTAACCGGTCTTGCCGCAGATACAGGTTATACGGTGCAGATATCGGCATGCGATTCAAAAGAAAAGGTAATATCTCGTTATAAGCCGTTTACCGTTATTACAGCCTTGCAAAATCCTCCGGCGGCAACGGAAGAAAGCCGGGACAGCTTTGATGTCCCCGATGCTTCGGCTTCCGGGGCAGGCATTGTCTTTAAAGCTCTTTCGGCGAACAATTCCGCCCTTCTTGACGCCAATCCCAACAGAGGACTCAGAGGCTGTATGGAATTTTATCATTTCAATCTGAGCGATGGGGAGCTGTATTCCAAGCTTAACGGATATATGAGGTCAAGCAGGTTTACATCCTCCGACTGTTCGGTTTATGTATGCTATCTTTATCCCGGCGATTACCGCGGCGGCAGGCTGGATAATGCGTTTTTTGAAACTGTTCAGAAGATTTTTGATTTTTGTCGGGAAAAGCAGATACAGCTCCTGCTGAGATTTGCATATTATGACGTTAATAATTTCAACGACAGAACGCCGACAACTCAGGAAATACTTTCGCATATTGAGCAAATAGCTGAAAACGGAATACTTATGCGAAATGCCGACATTTTGCATACCCTGCAAGCCGGCTTTGTCGGTCAGTTCGGCGAATGGCATTCTGAAAACGAGCCGGCAGACCGCGCCGCGGTGCTTTCGGCATTTGTTGAAAAGCTCCTGCCGGGCGGCGTATATTCGCAGCTGCGTATGCAGAATTATAAGCGGTATCTTCCGGCTGCTGCCGACAGAAAGCGCTTCGGGATACATCTTGACAGCTATTTCGGTATAATGGACGGCAGCGAATTGGGCTCAGGCAGCTTCAGCTTTGGCAGCAGCGAATGGGATGAGTGTGCTGCGGAGGCGGCGTACTCTCCCAACGACGCGGAGCTGTATTATTGGGACCAGTATAATTCAAGCGGCGTTTACTGCGAGGGGTATGCTGCGGCGCTTGGCGCAAAGCAGCTTTGCCTTACTACGCTCAGCGGAGTAAACGGATACTACGACTCAGGCATCTATTCCGAAAGCTGTATGTCGCAGTGGAAAAAGCTTCCCGTAACCGCCGAATGGCTGTCATTCAATGATTTGCCTTATTCCGATGGCTGGTTCAGAGACAGCAGCGGTCAAACGGTTTCAAGGAATGTTTTTGAATATATACGTGATTTTCTCGGCTACCGTATCAGCGCAGAAAGCTTAACGGCATCTATCGGAGAAAAAAGCGTAAACGTTTCATTGGTTCTTAAAAACTGCGGATTTTCCGCCGCGTTCAATACGGAAAGTGAACTGGTTATACTTGACGGCGATAATAATGCCGTAAGCAGAGCAGCTGCCGGCAGTCCGGCTGAGTGGTACGGAACCGCTGAGATTACGTGCTCCCTCGATAATCCCGATTTGCCGGGAGAATATAGAATTGCGCTTTGTATCAGGTCAAAATCCGGGGCATACGCGCGGCTCGATAACGGTATTCCATATGAAAACGGCTATAATATTCTTTGCAGATATACGAAAGAGTGATATTTATGAAAGTAACATGCATACCGGGCGGCGATATGCCCGACCCGACAATACTGAGGGTAGGGGATTATTTTTACCTTACATGCTCGACCCTTAATTACAGTCCGGGACTTATAATCAGGCGGTCGGCAAATCTTGTTGAATGGGAAACGGTGTGCTCGGTTTTTGAAGAATGTCTCGGCGACGTTTGGGCGCCTGAGCTGGTACGGCATAACGGTAAATTTTATATTTATTTCCCGACGAATAAGAACGGTCATATACAAGTATTTGCAACCTGCTCCGACAGGATAGACGGGGATTGGTGTACCCCTGTACCGGTAGGTGCGGAATACCTGATAGACCCTGGATTTATCAGCGACGGCGAAAATAGTTGGCTTTATTTTAATGACGGATACTGCGCCAGGCTGACGGAGGACTGTATGCGGCTTGCGGAAAAGCCGTATAAGGTATGGCAGCCGTGGCAATACCCGGAGGACTGGAAAACAGAGGGAATGTGCGCCGAGTCGCCTAAGCTGTTCCGCAAAAACGGCTTTTACTATTTAATTGCCGCCGAGGGCGGAACTGCCGGTCCTCCTACCTCGCATATGGCGGTATGCTTTCGCTCGGCGTCGCCGCTGGGACCGTGGGAGCCGTCGCCCTATAACCCGATAATACATACCTATTCATCGGATGAGGAATGGTGGTCAACGGGACACGCCACGTATTTTGAAGATGCCGCCGGAAAGGGCTATTTTGTTTACCACGGATATAAAAATTCCAACCGCAATATGGGCAGACAAATTCTTGTTTGCAGAGCGGAATGGACAAAAGACGGCTTCCCGGTAGCTGCCGACAGCGACCTTGCCGGAACGCCTGAGCCGGATTTTACTGATAATTTCAGCGAAAATACTCTTGGCTTGGATTGGAGCTTTTACAAGGGAACGGATAATAACCGATTTACTCTTTCAAACGGACTGATTTTGAAAGCCTGCGGGAGCTGTGCGTCCGAAAGCCGTCCGATGACCGTAAACACAAAATTTGAAAATTCCGTTACAGAGTGCCGTATCGGCGCGGTATCGGACGGCGCGGCCGCCGGATTATTGCTCTTTTACAGCGAAAAGGCAAGTCTCGGAATTTATCTGAGAAATAAGAAAATATTTGCCGAATATCTCGGAGAAGAGTATTCAATATGCGATATTTACACCGATGAGGTGTATTTAAGAATTACAAAAAAGAATAACCGCGCGGTAATGGCATATTCAGCGGACGGCAAGGATTATACAGAATACCCATGCAGCTTTGACGTTTCCGAAATAGAGCATAACAAGTATAAAGGATATCTGTCCCTGCGTTCGGGGATTACCTGCTTTGGAAAAGGGGAATCGGTTTTTAAGGCGTTTTCATACCGGCGTCTTGAATAGTGCTGCGGCCGGAAATTGCTCTGTACAGCCGCTGACAGAGCCTATATGATGTATTACAGCGGCGGAACGGAGATTGTTATGTCACAGGTAAGCGAATTTATATCGAAAAATTTCAAATACACAATACGCTGCGAAAAGGAGGATGTCGGAAACCTTATAGGTCTTCCGTATCCGTATACGACCCCCTGCGCCAACGAGTGCTTTGTTGAAATGTATTACTGGGATACGTATTTTATAAACGTCGGTCTTTTGGCTTCCGGAAATACCGAACAGGCAAAGTATAATGCGGATAATATCCGGTTTTTGATAAATAAATACGGCTATATGCCCAACGGTAACCGTACCTCGTTTTTAGGTGCGACGCAGCCGCCGTTTTACTTTAAAATGGTTGAGGAAATTTTTGAACGCACGGGAGATAAGGACTGGCTTTCCGAAAGCTATGCGGCAATAGCAAAGGAATATAGCTATTGGCAGCAGAACAGATCGGCGCCGAACGGTCTTAATGCATACGGAAATAAAAGTAATTTTTCGGATGACGTTATCGAAAGAAAGTATAACTATTTCAAAAGCCGTTTTAAGGGCTTTGAAACCGAGGACAGGAAGGAAATGGCTAATTGCGCCCATACAATAACCGCTCTGACGGAAAGCGGATGGGATTGCTCATCGCGGTTTGAGAACGCCGGCGAGTTTTATAATCCGATAGATCTTAATTCCCTGCTTTACGGTCTTGAAAAAGCAATGGAAAAATTTTCAGTGATTATCGGCAGCGGCGAGTCGGAGGTCTGGAAAAAACGCGCTGCCGACAGAAAAAATAGAATTTTAAAATTTATGTTCGACGAAAAATCCGGGGTGTTCCTTGACTGGAATTATAAGGAAGAAAGGCTCAGTCCCGTTTTTTCGGTTGCTTCGTTTTATCCGTTTTTTGTCGGGATTTCAGAACGGTGTGAAAGCTCCGTTTCGTATTTAGAAGAAAAAATGCTTACAAAATACGGGGTTACGGCATGTGAAAAGGGAAATTACCCTTATGAGCTGCAATGGGATTATCCGAATATCTGGGCGCCGCTTCAGTATATTTCATATATCGCTTTGAAAAAATGCGGATATAAGGATTTGGCTGAAACGATAGCGAAAACATATATAAATCTGATTGGCAGCAGCTTTGCCGAAACCGGAAACCTTTGGGAAAAGTATAGCGGACTTGACGGAAGGGTGGCAAATGCGGATTATAACGCGCCGAAAATGATGGGCTGGACTGCCGGAGTTTATTTGTTTTTCTGCAAAGAATTGAATATTGATTTTCCTAAGGATATCTGCGCCGTATAATGAGATAAAATGCGGCAGAAAGGAGCTTTTTATGAATAAACAGAGCTTTTTTAATAATGATAAAGCAATCCTGACGGTTATGGTTCAGGCGGACAATCCCGAAAGAATAAAGGAGCTTATGGATAAATCGGCGCCTGAGGGAGCCGAGGCATTCGGAATACAGCTTGAACAACTTGACGGCGCTTATAGAAGTAAAGAGGTCTATAAGGAGCTGTTTGCATATGCAAAGGATAAACCGCTTTATGTAACGAATTACCGAACCGAAAAAAACGTCGGTAAAACGGATGAGGAGCTGGCAAGGGGCATACTTGAAGCGGCTGATTGCGGCGCTGATTTATGCGATATGATGGGGGATTACTTTGATTCGCAGCCCGGAGAAATAACTTATGATGAAACGGCGGTTATAAAGCAAAAGGAATTGATTGAAGAGCTGCATAACAGGGGCGCAAGGGTTCTTATGTCCTCCCATGTCCTTAAATTTATTCCGACTGAGGAAATATTGAAAATTGCATCGGAGCATCAGAGGCGCGGCGCGGATATATCAAAAATAGTTGTCGGCGCGGAAAATATGGAACAGCAGCTTGAAAATCTGAAAGCGATAAATAAGCTTCGGGAAAGGCTGGAAATTCCGTTCCTGTTTCTTTCTGTCGGCGAGTGCAGTATATTAAGGAGAATAGGCGGAGAGCTTGGAAGCTGTATGTATCTGTGCGTTTATGAGCAGGACGCTTTTTCAACACCGCAGCAGCCATTGCTGAAAAAATTAAAATTGATAAGAGATAATATGAATTAAAGGAGTAGATTTAATTATGAATTTTGCAGGTAAAACAGCATTTGTTACCGGCGCGGCAACGGGTATCGGCAGAGCAAGCGCCGTCAAGCTTGCGCAAAACGGCGCAAAGGTCGTTATTGCGGATATAAACGACGCAAAGCTTGCAGAGGTTAAAAAGGAAATTGAGAAATATACAAAGGATGTAATCGCCGAAAAATGCGATATCAGCGATGAAATCCAGGTTCGCGAAGCAGTAAAAAAATCCATGGACGCTTTCGGGAAAATAGATATTCTTATCAATAACGCGGCGCTTTGGAGAGACTGCTCCTCTGTTTTGGAAACCTCCTCCGAAATGTGGCATAAATATTTTGATGTAAATGTTTTCGGAACGGTATATTGCATTAAAGCGGTACTTCCCAAAATGCTTGAAAACGGTTACGGCAAAATAATAAACGTATCCTCAATAGCGGGTGTTTACGGTAAGGCTGATATGGCGCATTATTCCGCAACAAAGGGCGCGGT
The DNA here is from genome assembly GCA_934477125.1 of uncultured Eubacteriales bacterium. GTDB lineage: Bacteria > Bacillota > Clostridia > Oscillospirales > Acutalibacteraceae > UBA737. Next base: position 149,644 of record CAKSOL010000003.1, read on the forward strand.
TATTTCGCTTACTAAGGCTCTTGCCAAGGAGGTAATAGGGAGCGGAGTATGCGTAAACTGTGTCTCGCCGGGTACGGTCAGCCCCGCAGAAAATCCCGATATGGATTACTATGAAAGTGATGAACGCTCCTATGCCGGCAGAACAGGCACGGATAATGAAAACGCAAGTCTTATATGCTTTCTTGCAAGCGATGACGCGGATTATATTGTAGGGCAGAACATACAGATAGACGGCTGCAGAAAAATACTTTAACAAATATTAGGAGAAAACATATGAAAGCAATACTTGTAAACGACGACAGGTCTTTAAGGTGGGATAACGTACCCGACCCGATTTTGGGCGAGGACGACTGCCTTATAAAAATTGAGGCGGCGGCGCTCAACCGCGCAGACTTAATGCAGCGCGAGGGAGATTATCCGCCCCCTCCCGGCTGCCCCGACTGGATGGGACTTGAAATAGCCGGCACAATAGTTGAAATAGCCGACGGCGCTAGGAATAAATCCAACTGGAAAATAGGGGATAAGGTCTGCGCGCTTTTAGGCGGCGGCGGTTACGCCGAATACGCAAACGTCAAGTACGATATGCTTATGCCCGTGCCCGAAAACAGCACTATGGTTGAAGCGGCGGCAATGCCGGAGGCGTTCGCCACGGCATATTTAAACCTGTTTATTGAGGGTAAAATAAAGGCAGGAAATACCCTTTTGATGAACGCGGGCGCCAGTGGACTTGCCAGCGTTATAATACCTATGGCAAAGGCTTTCGGCGTAAGGGTAATAACAACCGTGCTTACAGAAGAAATTGCGAATAACATAAAGCACTTAAACGCCGACCGCGTTGTGGTTACAGCCAAAGAGGACATTTCAGAGGTTCTGAAAGAGGAGCTTGAAAGCGGTCACGGCGTTGACGTTGCAATAGACTGTCTCGGCGGCGAAATAATGGGAAAGTGCATACATTACCTCACACACGGCGCGCGCTGGATAATGATAGCGGCTCTCGCAGGTCAGAAAACCGAAATAGACCTTAAAAATATATATGTAAGAAATGTAAGAATAATCGGCAGCACCCTGCGCTCAAGAACTCCGGCTGTTAAGGCTGAAATTCTCGCCGATTTGGTGCGCGACGTATGGCCTAAGGTGTCCTCCGGCGAAGTGCGCCCCACCATCTATAAGGTTTTGCCGATAACCGAGGCAGAAGCGGCGCAGGATATTTTATACCGCGGCGAAAATGTCGGTAAGGTTGTTCTGACAGTATAAATAAGCAGTTTTTGAAGTGACAAACAGGCTGATAAAATAAAGTAACCGTCGGTTTCATAGCAGACCGGCGGTTGTTTTGCTTTATGGCTTTATTTTTACGAAAATAAGCGTTCCGAAACGGGCAGTCGCCCGCTATGCGGGTAACAGTCAAATGGTATACTTTTTGACTGGAGCAAAAAATCAAATTTCAGTCGTGAATTTTTTAACAAGTTTTAACAAATCAAATGTAAAATTTGAAAAAAGTGTTGAAAGTAAGCTGCCTGTGTGCTAAAATCAAAATGTAATTTTATGGGGGTCAAAAGGTATACCTTTTGACCTCGGCTCAATGATTGTAATTGCGGATTGAGGTGGTAAGAAAAGGGTATAAAAACGTGTTTTATTATCCGAAATTTTTATGAAAGGAATAATGTTAAAATGAAAGCATTAACAGGAAAAAAGTTTTTAAGTCTGCTTTTGTCTGTTCTGATGTGCCTCAGCCTTATGCCGCTGTCGGCATTTGCGGACGGGGAAACGATTTCAAACGCTGCTAAAATAGGCGATACCGAGTACGCTACCCTTGAAGAGGCAATCGCAAAGGCAGCCGACGGCGATACCGTTACTTTGCTCGGCGATTGTTCGGGAAACGGTATTATGATAGAAAAGGATAGGTTTGCAAAGTCGGGCTTGACCATTGACTTTGCCGGTCATACCTATACCGTAAACAGCCTTGTCGGAAGTCCGAGCACTTTAACACAGGCGGCGCACTTTGAACAGGGAAATAAAATCACCCTGAAAGACGGAACGCTTTGTGTAAGTGCCGATGTTTCTGCTAAGGCAAAAATCCTTGTTCAGAACTATGCGGAGCTGACTGTTGACAGAATGACGTTGGATGGCACTAATGTTAAAATGAGGTGGCAGAGACTTTTTACATTATCATCAAACAACGGAACAGTTATAATCAATAATTCAAAGATTACTGCTCCTAAGAGTACTCTCGGCAATGCCGTTGATATTTGCGGATTCAGTTCTTATAAGGGTACAGATATAACGGTTTCCGGCGGAAGCACGATTTCAGGAACGGTTTGTGTCAGTGCCGATGCGGCTGAGGGATATGATCTTTCGCTTAATCTTGAAAGCGGCAGCATAGTCGGTAAATTATTCATGGGTGAGAACGCAGAAATTGCTGAAATAACAAAATCAGAAGATTTTACAATTTCCGGCGCAACACCGAGCGGATATAAATGGGAAGACAATGCCGATGGCAGCTCCTCGCTTAAAAAGCTCGATTGTGAGGCATATATTGGCGGAACATATTACCTGACTCTGGAAGAGGCTATTGCCGCTGCGAAAAAAAGCGCAACAATCAAACTTTTAAAGGATATAACCCGCAGCGAAAAGCTTGTGATTGATAAGGCGCTGACAATCAATCTTGACGGACATACCTTTACAAGTACATATGCAATCAATGGCGGCGATAGGTACGCATTGGTTACTAATGAGAATGTAACTATTAGAAACGGTTCGTTTGTCGCTGAAAATGCACGCGCTGTATGTGCAAATGCGAACCTTACAGTTAGCGGTGCAACTATAAAAAGCGGTGTTACCGGCGGTCACGCTGTATTAGGTCTTTCCGGAGAGGGTTGTACTTATAATATAACAAATTCCACAATCAAGGGTGATTATGCGGTTTGCGGTTTTGCAAAAAATATAACCGTTAAAATCATAGGCAGCACTCTTGAGGGTACCGGAAATGTTCTGTACCATAACGGCAGCCATCCTGGATTGAATTTAACTGTTAAGAACTCTACAATTAACGTTGTTGAGGGTACCGGAAATAACGATGCATGCGGTGTATATATTTCGGGAACGGATACGGCTTATACAACGGTCGGTGCGCAAAAAGCAACATTTACCAACTGCACCATAAACGGCATAAGAATCGGCGTCGAGGTTAAGTATACCGATCTTACACTTGATAACTGTAATGTTTCTGTGACAGAGACAAATGCAAACTATTCTCAAAACAACAACGGTCCGGCGACTGCGGGATTTGCCGTTGTCTCAACCGACAATGCTAAGAACAATACCACACCCGCACCGAAAGGCAGTATTGTTATTACCGGAGAAAACGGTAAATATACCGGTCTTGTAGGACTTGGCTCTTTTGCCGGAGTCAAGGAGACTTACGGTGAGTTTACCGACACTACCTATGCAATTTCCGGCGGAACATTCTCAAGCGCGGTTCTTCCTGAATACTGCGCAGACGGATTTATTCCGGCTCAAAATGTTGACGGAACATACGGCGTTAAATCCGGTTCGTATGTTGCTGAGGTAAACGGTGCTAAGTATGTTTCTCTTGCAGAGGCTGTTGCAGCTGCAAAAGATGGTGAAACAGTTAAGCTGGTCAGCAATACCGATATGAGCAATTCCGGTGCGATAACCGTTGAGGCGAATATTACGCTGGATCTCAACGGTAAGACCCTTAAGATGTCTAATACTAATAAAGGCAGCATTCTGATTAAAAATGCAACATTTACCTTAAAGGACGGCACCGATACTGCAAAGAACGGGACCGGAACAGGTAAGATATACACAGAAACTGTGTATAGTAGTTCTGCGACCGGTAATTGTCTTATAACTGCTGACGATAACGGTCATTTTGTAATGGAAAGCGGCTTGATTGATGCAGCGAGCTTTACATCCAAAAATGCAGACGAAGGTCAGTTTGCAGTCGGTGTTTTTAATACCACCAAGAATACAACCGCTTCTCTTACCGTAAACGGCGGTCATATTAAAGCAGGCTGGTATGCTCTTGCAGGAAATGGCGGGGCAAATAACGGAACCGGAAATATAACCGTAAACGGCGGTATTATTGAATCTGTTGCCGACTATGCGATTTATCATCCGCAGAACGGAACAACAACCATAAACGGCGGTACGGTTTACGGCGCGGCAGGCGGAATTTCCCTTAACCGTGGTAAGCTGATTGTCAACGGCGGTACTATCACCTCCAAGGGAACCGGAAGCACAGGAAACTGGGGCGATGGAACCGGAGGACAGGACGCTGCTGCAATAAACGTCAATGCAGGATACGGTGACGCAGACGCTCAGATTACAGGCGGAAAAATTACCGCTGAGAAGGATGCTATATTGCTGGGAACAGGTGCAAACTATAAGGCGACAATAGCTGTTTCCGGCGGAACGTTCTCAAGCGAGGTTCCCGCAGATTACTGCTCGGACGGCTATAAGGCTGTTAAAAATTCCGACGGGATGTACGGAATTATAAAAAAGCTGTCTATGACCAGAAATATGATTCTTGAGAATACTCTTACAATGACATATAACGTCAATCCCGGAGAATATACGATTGTTAAGGGAGTATATTCATTCTATGATGCTACCCTGAACAATAATGCTGGCGGTTATGTGGATACAGTAGTATTGCCTGTTCTTAAATCCGAAGGAATTTATGCTCTTAACTTCAACGGAATAAATTCACAGAGAATGTTAGACGGTCTTAAACTTACAATATTCCTTGCCAAAGATAATGATGTTATTGAATATGCGTTGGAAGAAACAACGATCAAGGATTATTTGGTATGGATTCTGAAATCAGATGAACATTCAAATTATCATGAACTCGCAAGCAATCTGCTTGAATATGGTGCAGCTGACCAAAAGCTTATGAATTACCGAAAGGATGAGCTTGTTACTGATGTTGTAAGAGCAGAGGGTGTTACGCTGACTTCAAAATCATACGTTAATAAGTTAGAAAATGTTGAGTCCTGCTCAAAGCTTACTAAGAAAGACGGCGGAATAACGATAAACGGTCGTCAGCTTGTTCTTTATAACTCGGTTCACATTAAGCTTGCCTTTGTATTGGAAGAGGGAACGGCGCTTGAAAATGTTTCTTTCGAGGTAAAAGTTATGCAGGGCGGTTCGGCTGCCAGCACAACACAGTTTAATTCCGCTGACTTTAAGCTGGAAAACGGAAAGTATTATCTTGATTTTTCCAACATTATGGCTTCTGAGCTTGATAATGAAATAGTATTTACATCATATGTAAATGGTGAAGAGAATGACTCTTATACCTGTACGGTAAATGATTATCTGCGTTCAATATATACTAATGATACTAATGCTGATTATGCGAAATTCAAAGATATAGCTTTAGCCCTTTTTAATTGCGGTTATTCCTGCGATAATTTGAAGAAGTAAAGGAAGGTGAATATTATGAAAAGCATTAAAGCAGAATTGGAAATTATAAAGCTTGATAATTGTGATATTGTTACTACTTCAGGCGGCAGCGGCGGTACACTATTCCCGGAGCAACAGCTTTAATAAGGCGTTTTACCCGAATTACACTGATTAAACCAAGGGCAGGCGGCTGAGAGCCGTCTGCCCGATTTTTAAAGGACGAAAAATATGAAAAATTTCTCTATTTTATTGTTTCTGGCAATGCTTGCGGTTTTGCTTACCGCTTGCGGCGGGAAGAGCAGTAAAGCTGCGGAATCCGAAAATAAAGGCACAGCCGACAGCTCGTTTATTTCGGAAAATCAGAATAGTAATGATGCGGGGCAAGCCATACCCGAAAAAGAGACAGAAAGCGGACAAAAAAACAGCGGCAGCACAACAACAGAGGGTTCGTCTGCTGAAGGCTCAGGCAACACAGGCAATACCTACGATACGCCGGAAAGCAAGCCGGACAGCGATGCCGATAATTTGCCTGACAGCAGCTCCGGATATGACGGAAATAAAATAGTACTTCCGCAGCAGCCGGTTTAACGACTGTACATTTTGCTGCTTGCAGTATGGGATAAATGAAACACAAAATCCGGCGTCTGACGGCTGAATTTACAGTTCAAAGTCCTTTGAGCTGAATTCTCCGGCGGGCGCTGTTTTTCTCGGAGTTCTTTTGAGCACATCGTATTTAAAGCTGCGGCAGCTGTCCGTCGGGGCGGTGACTCCTCTTTTAACGCAGAAAATTTCCTCTGTGTATTCGGACTTATGACCGTGCAGACAATACGCGCATGCAGGGGGTATCTCGCGGTTAAAAAACGGTTTTGCCAATTTTATCATTCCTTGTTATTATAAATTTCGGTCGGATTTAGTGCTTTTGCCGGTATTCGGTAGGTGAAATTCCGAAATGGCGGCGAAAGCAGCTTGAAAACCGGCTGATACTGTAAAATCCGCAGAGCGTTGCGGTTTCATTTATCGGAAGCTGCTTTTTAAGCAGCTTTTTTGAATATTCCAGACGTAAAATCCGGATATATTTTATGGCGCTTATTCCGGCAAGCTCCTTAAACCTACGGCAAAAGTATGCCTCGTTATATCCGAATTGCAGGCTCAGTCCGCTGACTGTCAGCGGCTCGGTAAAGTGAATGTTTATGTAATCAAATATTTCCCGGAAACGAGAATCCGTGCTGTAAGGCACAGGGTCCTTTATCCGGCAGTACCGGCACAGCGCCGCAATAAGACGGTACACCTCGCCGACAGCCTCAATCGCCGCCTCTCCGTCGTTTGAGGAATCAAGGCGGATAATGCTGTCCAGAGCGTCTATAACCTCGGATGCGCCTGTATGGGTCTCGAATTGAATTTGGGAGCTTATTATTCCGTTTATAAACTGCGATGACGCCTTGCTTGCGTTGCAAAAATCAGCAGGGTCGAACATAACCGTTACATATTCCGCGCCGTTCGCTCCGGCAAAGCCACCGTGAGGTCTGCATGGGCATATTATAACCGCCTGCCCGGCGTCAACGATGAATTTCCGGTCGCTTATATCGCATTCAAGGCTGCCGCTTATAACCCTTATCAGCTCCATACGCTCATGCCAATGAAGCGAAAAAGCGATTTTATTCGGCTGAATCCGGATGGGCGACAGAACCTTGACCGCACTTCCGGGATAGACTATCGGAGTGTATTCCTTATATACTATGTCTGCCGTAACAGTCTCACCTCAAATTCAAAAAGGTAAAAAACGAACAAATAAAGGTAAAATATATTATTTCATTTTTTCTTAACCTATGATACCATAGCATTAAGGAAAAAGCAAGGCTTTAGCCTTATTTCCATAAAATTTTGAGAGGTGCTGCTTATGAAAATAGGAACTTGTATAGGTATTGACGACGATGCGCCGCTTAGGCAAAAATTTGAAATGCTGCGTGAAAACGGCTTTGACAGCTGCCAGATACTTTCCTGGAAGCCCGAACGCCGCACCCCGGAAAACGAGGAGCTGCTGCGTTCGCTCATTAAGGAATACGGCATAACCGTATCAGCTTTTTGGTGCGGATGGGAGGGACCTTGCGTATGGAACTTCTATGAGGGTCAGAAAACAATAGGCCTTGTTCCGCCGGAATACCGCGAAATGCGCGTAGGCAACCTTTGCGAGGGAGCCGATTTTGCCCATAGGCTCGGAATAGAGGATGTTGTTACTCACATGGGCTTTATTCCCGAAAGTCCGTTTGATTCAAATTGGGAGGGCTTTTGCGACGCTGTACGCCGAGTTGCGCTGCATTGCAAGCAAAACGGTCAGCATTTGCTGTTTGAAACCGGTCAGGAAACGCCGGTAACGCTTTTGCGCTGCTTTGAGACCGTAGGAACCGATAACCTCGGTATAAATCTTGATACCGCAAACGTCATTCTTTACGGTAAGGCAAATCCCGCCGACGCACTTGACGTTTTCGGAAAATACGTCCGCAATCTTCATGCGAAGGACGGCTTTTATCCGACAAACGGTCATGACCTCGGAACCGAAGCCCGCATAGGCGACGGCAAGGTTGATTTCCGCGCGGTATTCACTAAGCTTCACGAGCTCGGCTACGACAGATACGTAACTATCGAGCGCGAGATAGAGGGAGCTCAGCAGATAGAGGATGTACGCTATTCCAAAACATATCTGGAAAAAATAATAACCGAAATATACGGGGAGGATGCATTATGTTAAAGGTTTGTCTTGTCGGAGTCGGAGGAATAAGCGGCGCGCATATTCCTGCCTGGAAAAATATGAGCGACGCGGAGCTTACCGGTATCTGCGATATCCGTCCGGAGCAGATGGAAAAATATCCGGAGCTTAACAGATATACCGATTTTGACGAAATGATTGAAAAGGAAAAGCCGGATATAGTCGATATATGCCTGCCGACATTTCTTCATATCGAGTATTCTCTGAAGGCTATCCGCCGCGGAATAAACGTTATCTGCGAAAAGCCGGTATCCTTACATCGCGACGATATAGAAAAGGTATACGGCGCTGCAAAGGAAAACGGCGTTCACTTTATGATAGCGCAGGTTTTGAGATTCTGGCCGGAATACGAGTTTGTTGAGGAGGTTTACCGTACCGGGAAATACGGCAGACTGCTTTCCGGAAATATGTCCCGCCTGAGCCTGCGCCCGAAATGGACCTGGGACGGCTGGATGACCGATGAAAAGCGCAGCGGTCTTGTTCCGTTCGACCTCCATATTCATGACCTTGATTTTATGGTGTGGGCATTCGGAAAGCCGGTAAATGCTTACCGTAACCGTTCTAAGCAGCCTGACCAGGACTATATAAGCGCAACATATGAATACGACGGATTTTTCATCAATACCGAGGCTTCCTGGTATAATTCACCGATACCCTTTGAAATGAGCTTCCGTTTCCAGTTTGAAAAGGCGGTTATCGTATTCAAAGAGGGCAAGCTGACTATTTATGAGTCGAACGGAAACACGATTTTGCCGGGCGAGTCAAGCAGCGCCGATACAGGCGATATATCTATCCCTAAGAGCGACGCTTACGCTAATGAAATCCGTTATTTTACCGACGCGGTTATCAACGGAACACCGATAGAACGCGTTACTCCCGAAAGCCTTGACACAGTTCTGAGCCTTTTGGATAAATTTTAAATCCGAAACAAAAAATTCAGCTGTCTCACCTTTTTAGGTGAGACAGCTTTTTTAAATTCTTATTATTTTGACTGCGGAATTTTCCGTATTTAGATTAAGGCGATTAAAACCGGATACCGGTATTACGGTAAAAAGTATATTTCAACGTTTCTTCTCCCGAACGCCGCACAGTCGCTGCGTGTCGAAAAGAAAAGGTCAACGTTTGTCGGTCTGGATTTTACAAATCCTCCTGTATCTGCGGCAACGGCATAGCCGTAGGTGAAGCGGCCGTCGCTTGATACGATATACATTCTTGTACCGTAGGGTATTATTTTCGGATTTACCGCAATATATCCGGGCTGCGGCGCAACGCCGGTTGCGCAGTTGTGACCTGTATAGGTGTAGGCTGTCGCCTGAACCGTCATATGCTTTGTGTAGCCTATCGGTATTCCGTTTTCATCAAGCTCTATCGGAACGGCAGGGGCAAGGGTGGATATCGCCGAAACAGATGATGCGGTAACGGTTTTAGCCGCCACCGGCTTTGTTCCAATGATTTTTTTTGCGCTTATCGCCTCTGAAAGCAGAACCGTGCCGTCAATGCGGGTTTCAACCGTCTCTCCGTTGACGGTGCGCGAGGTGTAGTTGACCTGTCTTACGCCGTCCGTTCCCTTTTCCTCCGAGACGCTCCCTGCCGGAAGCTCCGAGGAATAGATCGTCTCAACAGCAGCCGGAACGGCCTCGGTATAGCTGCCGGAAACATAATTTACATCGGTAAAGTCAATATATGCGGTTTCGGTTATGAGAGTGTCCGCCGATGGCTCAAGAAAATCGTATTGGTCAACCGTAATTCCGGCTGCGGCGAGAATTTGGGCAACCGTACCCCTTGCCGCCTCAAGCTCGCGGGTTGTGCCGCCTATGGTGAGGTAAACCGGGAATGTGTATTCAATCTCGACATCCGTATTGTAGCTTTTGCGGTTAAGAGCCTTAATACGGTAACGGTCGGACTTGAGCCTGACCGCACAAAGCGCCGTTGAAACATCGTCCGAAAGAGAGCGGACAAGATACCGGCTTTCTCCGTCAAAAATGCGCACCGTGCGGAGCGACTGATGGAGAAAAACGCCCGAAACGGCGGTTACCGCGCAGAGCAGCATTATCATCGGGATACGAAGCATAGGCTTGCCCGCAATATTGCGCAAACGGTATTTTATCTTTTCTAACATTAAAAGTCTCCTTTTGATCTTTTGTACCGCCGGGCTGTTCAGATAAGCTAAGCCCTGACGGATCCGCAAGTCGTGTGTTATTATATGCAGTTTGAACCTCAATGTCAAACCGCTCGGAACTCAAAATTTTGTTGAAAACAAACAAATTAAAAAAGAATTACAAAATAGTTACAAGTTTGTAACCTTGATTTAGTGACAAAATTTGCAAAATTGCTTGTGCAATTCGCTGTTTTTGGGTTCCCAAAACCCCATAAAGCGCGGTAAAATGTGGGAATATGACAAAAAACACAATATATTAAATTCGGACTTTACAAATGACCGGATATATGGTATTATATGAATAACTTAAATATTTTATGTATTTTATGCTTTCCTTTAAGTTCGGTACCGTGATACCGCCAAGGTTTGCCGTTTCGCCGTATGCTTTGCGGTATAAATGCGGATATCTGCGCCGGACTCAAAGAGTCCGGCGTTTTTGCGTTTATTTGCGCTTATATATATTATATGTATATACGGAGGTGTTCGGTATGGCAGAATATAAGGCAACGCTTATGGATGAGGCGGCTGTCGGCAGAGCGCTGAAGAGGATAGCTCATGAAATTCTTGAACGTAACAGCGGCTGCGAAAATCTTTGTATTATAGGTATAAGCCGCCGCGGAGTGCCGATAGCACAGCGGATAGCCGAAAACATAAGGGCAATAGAGGGAAAAACGGTGGATACCGGAGAGGTTGATATAACCTTTTACCGCGATGACCTTTCTCTTGCCGCCCGAGACCCGGTTCTGGTTTCCTCGCAGATACCTTTTGATATTACAGGACGCCGGGTTGTTTTGGTTGACGATGTGCTTTATACCGGGCGAACGGTGCGCGCCGCGCTGGACGCGCTGATGAACGCCGGACGCGCCGCCTGTATCCAGCTTGCGGTTTTGGTTGACCGTGGACACAGGGAGCTGCCGATTCGCGGCGATTATGTCGGAAAAAATGTCCCAACCTCGCTGTCGGAGCATATTTCGGTATGCATTCCGCCGTTTGAGGACAGGATTTCGGTTGAGCTTTACGGCTGATACGCGGCTTGCCGCGTTTATATATACAGAAGTTTTAAAAATTCGGAGGAGAAAAGAAAATGAAATTGATTTACGGTGTAAACGACAAGCCTAAATTCGGGCAGATTATTATATTTGCCATCCAGCAGCTGCTTGCCATCCTTGCGGCGACTATCGCGGTGCCGATGATAGTCGGAAACGAAATGTCAACCTCGGCGGCGCTGTTCGGCGCGGGAGTGGGAACAATAGTGTACCTTTTGTTCACAAAGTTCCGCAGCCCGGTGTTCTTGGGCTCATCCTTTGCGTTCCTCGGCTCAATGTTTGCGGCGTTCGGCGGAGCGGCATCAATGGAGGTCGGCTACCTCGGTCTTGTTATAGGCGCTGTTTTCGCAGGACTTGTTTATGTTGTTCTGGCGATAATCATAAAGCTTGTAGGCGTTAAGTGGATAAATAAGCTTATGCCTGCCGTTGTTATCGGACCTACTGTTTCAATAATCGGTCTTTCCCTTGCCGGCAATGCAGTCGGCGACGCTCTCGGCGGAGCCGCCAAGGCGGACGGCGCATATGCAATAGACCTTAAAACCGGTCTTTCGCTTATCTGCGGTCTTATAACCCTTGCCGTTGTTATGCTCTGCTCGGTTTACGGCAAGAAAATGGCAAAGCTTATTCCGTTCGTTATCGGTATTGCCGCAGGATATGCGGTAGCGGCTGTTCTGACCGTTATCGGAACACAGTGCGGAATTGAGTCTATGAAAATAATCGATTTCTCCAAGTTTCAGTCAATGCAGTGGTATCCCGATTTCACATTTATAGAGGCTTTCAAGGGAATAAAGGCTATCGACGGCGCATACATCGGTTCTATCGCCGTGGCTTATGTTCCTGTGGCGCTGGTTGTTTTTGCTGAGCATATAGCGGACCATAAAAACCTTTCTTCGATAATCGAAAAGGATTTGCTTGAGGATCCCGGACTTTCCCGCACCCTCCTCGGCGACGGCGTAGGCTCAATGGTAGGCGCATTCTTCGGCGGCTGCCCGAATACCACCTACGGCGAATCGGTTGGCTGCGTTGCGATAACCGGAAACGCTTCGGTTATAACAATTCTGACAACTGCCATTCTCGCAATAGTATCTGCTTTCGTTGCTCCTTTCGTAACCCTGCTTTCAACCATTCCCTCCTGCGTTATGGGCGGCGTCTGCATCTCGCTTTACGGCTTTATCGCTGTCAGCGGACTTAAAATGCTCCAGACCGTAAACCTTGATGAAAATAAAAACCTCTTTACCGCCTCGGTTATTCTCATTTGCGGTATCGGCGGAATGTCGCTGAAATTCGGAAAGGTAACCCTTACCGAGATAGCCGCCGCTCTTATCCTCGGAATAATAACGAATGTTATCCTCTCCGGCAAAAAGAAAGATTCTGAGGAAAACTAAAAAGCGGTTATAAGCAAAGCAATAAGCAGCGCCCGATTTCATTTGAAATAGGGCGCTGCTTTGTTATATATCGGATTTTATCGGGTGTGCGTAACAGAAGCTTTTCCGCAGCCGCAGGGCGGTCAGTATTTCAGCGCTTTAAGCTCGCTTTTATGCTCCGGACTTACGCGAAAGCTCTCATTTGCTTTCTGTATTGCCTTGTTGTGTGTCCAGCGGTCGAGCCGGCGCTCCGTGAAATAGGGGAGAACGGCGTCGTATTGCTTGGCAAGAGCGGTTGCAAAATACCAAGCCCGCATCATATTTATATAGTATTCATCAGAGTTGACAGCGGCAACGGCGGCGGGATAGCTGCCTGAAAAGCGCTCGTCAAGAAAATGAGCCATCAGCCTGCCTATGCCGAAACGAACGGTATAGGTTTTTTCGCTTTTAAGCCATATATCAATTTCTTCAAGCAGCCGTTCGGGCTGCTTTATCAGCGCCTTCGGCGAAAGCATATCGCAGGTTGCCCAGTTATCGACAAAGGGCAGAAATGCGTTTACCGCCCCAAGACAGGCGTTAAAATCCTTTATTCTGCAAATAAGCAGACCGTGAAGATTATTTTCCTCATAATAATAGTGGGGAAGCTTGCCGAGAAATTCCGCCGCCTGAGGTGTTCCGGCAATTTCGCCCGCAAGCCTGCGCAGCTGCGGAGTTCTGACCCCTATAACCCTTTCCGGTTCAACCCCCGGCATAAGCTTCAGATGAAAGTCACGGTAGCTTTTATCCTGAAGCTCAAAAAGACTTTTAACAATGCTTTCCATATGCTTTTACACCTCCGGTATATCTGAATTATATTCCGTCCGCTGTGTTTTGTCAATTTGTGTCGCAGCAAAAAAATTACCGCCTGAAAAATTTTCGCCATATTGCACAGAAAAGCACCTGAAAAATTCTTGTTAAAATTTCGACAATTTTTGAAGAAAGTGTTTGCAAAGTGCGGAATATGTGTTATACTGTATGGGTATAAGCATATATCTTGGTATATATAGCTATGCTATGCTGAATGATTCAGGGAGGAATTGAGTCGATGAAAAAAAAGATCAGCACTATTCCCTTCAAGGGAACAGCCGAGCAGGAGGCACAGCTGAATAAGGTTATCGAGGAAAACAAGTCCGATAAGAGCAACCTTATGGTAGTTATGCAGAAGGCGCAGGATATTTACGGTTATCTGCCTATTGAGGTTCAGAATATGATAGCCGAGGGTATGGATGTCCCGCTCGAAAAGGTATACGGGGTTTCAACCTTCTATGCCCAGTTTGCGCTGTCGCCTAAGGGAGAGTATAACATTTCGGTTTGTCTCGGAACAGCCTGCTATGTTAAGGGTTCGGGCGATATCTTTGATAAGATAAGCGAAAAGCTCGGTATCGGCGCGGATGAATGTACGCCGGACGGTCGCTTTTCTCTTACCGCCTGCCGCTGCATAGGCGCATGCGGTCTGGCTCCGGTTTTAACGGTGAACGACGATGTTTACGGCAGACTTACCGTTGACGATGTTGACGGTATTCTCGCTAAGTACACCGATTAAGCTGCTTTATGAAAATCAATACTATGCGCGAGCTTCTGAACGCAAGGGTTCATTGCTGCGAGGATATGCTTGAGCGCCAGGTCTATTCTGCCTGCGGCAGCGATATGATGAGCGATGTTCTGGCGTATGTCAAGGACCAGGCGGTATTGCTTACCGGGCTTGTAAATCCTCAGGTAATAAGAACAGCGGAAATGATGGATATGATTTGCATTATTTTCGTCCGTTCCAAAGCGCCGAGCGCTGAAATGATTGAGCTTGCAAAGGAAAGCGGAATAGTTATGATGACCACCGATAAGCGGATGTATGATGCCTGCGGGATTCTCTATACAAACGGACTTGTCGGCAAAGCGATGCGGTATGAATGAGACACTGCATTTCCACTTTGATGTGGATGGAGAAAATTTCACTTCGGCGGGTCAGGCGTCGGTTCAGGTTAAGAAAAACCTGCGGCAGTTAGGTCTTTCTCCCGAAACGATACGGCGCGTTTCCATTGCGATGTACGAGGGCGAAATAAATATGGTTATTCATGCGGGCGGCGGAAAGGCTGACGTTTATGTTTTCGAGGATCGCATAGAGCTGGTTCTGTCGGACAGCGGTCCCGGAATAAAAAACGTTGAGCAGGCTATGCAGGAGGGCTTTTCAACCGCACCGGACGCTATCCGTTCTCTGGGCTTCGGCGCCGGAATGGGGCTGCCCAATATGAAGCGCTATACCGATTCTATGGAGATAGATACCGTCGTCGGAAAAGGGACGACCATAAAAATGTGCGTAAACCTTTAAAAACGGTGTGATCTGAAATGAATACATATGAACATTCCGTAAGGCTCAGCCGGGATAAATGCACCGGCTGCACGACCTGCCTGCGCCATTGCCCGACCGAGGCGATACGTATACGCGGAGGTCATGCGGTTATAGACCAGGAGCGCTGTATCGATTGCGGCGAGTGTATCAGGGTGTGTCCCCAAAAGGCGAAACGTGCCGTTTGCGGCAAGCTTGAGGATATGAAACGCTTTAAATGGAAAATCGCGCTTCCCGCGCCTACGCTTTACGGTCAGTTTGACAATCTTGAGGATGTTGATACTGTTCTTGACGGACTTCTTAAAATTGGGTTCGATGAGGTATATGAGGTTGCGGCTGCTGCGGAGCTTGTTTCCGCCTACACGAGACTTTACCTTAAAACCGACGGGGTTAAAAAGCCGGTTATAAGCTCGGCTTGTCCGGTTGTCGTAAGGCTGATAGCGCTGCGCTTTCCGTCTCTTAACGACCACATTCTTCATATGCTGCCGCCGGTTGAAATTGCGGCTGCCGCAGCAAGAAAGCGCGCTTTGAAGACTCATCCTGAGCTGAAGCCGGAGGAAATCGGGGTATGCTTTATTTCCCCGTGTCCGGCAAAGGTGAGCTACGTTAAAAACGGTTTTGCGGATTATAAAAGCCGGGTTGACGAGGTTATTTCCATAAGTGACGTATATTTTATGCTGATAGGCGAAATGCAGCGCGGAGAGACTACGGCGGTGCAGAGCCGGTCGGGAATGATAGGTATCGGCTGGGCGACGACCGGCGGAGAAGCTACTGCGATATTCAATGAAAGCTATCTCGCGGCGGACGGTATCGAAAATGTTATTCACGTTTTGGACCAGATAGAAAACGGGAATATTCCTCCGCTCGAATTTATCGAGCTTAATGCCTGCCCAGGAGGCTGCGTCGGAGGAGTTATGACGATGCAGAACCCCTTTATCGCAAAGGCGAGACTTCAGGGCTTGCGGAGATACCTGCCGGTTTCTCAGAATTTTCTCTCTCCCGAAGAACAGCGCTATATCCCCGAATCATATTTCTTCAATGAGCTCCCGGTTTATACGCCGGTAAGCTCGCTCGGAGGAAATATGGCGGAATCGATGAGGATGATGTCCGATATTCAGAAGCTGCGCGAAATGCTTCCGGGAATAGACTGCGGCTCCTGCGGCGCTCCAAACTGCCGCGCGTTTGCGGAGGATATCGTTAAAGGCTCGGCTGAGCTTTCGGCGTGCCGTATTATGGAAAATAACGGGAGGTCTGACCGGGATGACTGTAAATGAGCTTGTAAACGCCGGCTTTGAGGCTATAACTCTGCCGGAGCCGGAAAGAGAGCTTTCGGGAGTTTATATAGGCGACCTTTTAAGCTGGGTTATGGGCAGAGCGCAGGCGGGCAATGCATGGATAACCATAATGTCGAACGTAAACGTTGCGGCGGTGGCGTCCCTTGCGGATGTCGGCTGCGTTATACTTGCTGAGGACGTTTCGGCGGACAAAGAGCTTTCGGACGCGGCAGAGTCGCGAGGAATAAATCTTCTGAAAAGCAAGTCTGCCGCGTATGAAACGGCAGTTAAGCTGAGCCTGCTTGGAATATGAGCCGGTTTTATTACGATTTTCACGTTCATTCCTGCCTTTCTCCCTGCGCGGATGCTGATAATACCCCCAATAATCTCGCCGGAATGGCGGCGGTTTGCGGGATAGATATTATGGCGCTTACTGACCATAACAGCTGTAAAAACTGCCCTGCCTTTTTTAAGGCGGCGGAAAGATACGGTATTATTCCGGTCGCCGGAGCGGAAATAACAACGGCGGAGGATATTCATTTGGTTGCGCTTTTTGAGGAGCTGGGAAACGCGCTCGGCTTTGACGCAGAGCTTCAGGGATACAGAACGCTTTTCCCTAACCGAACGGATATTTACGGCGAACAGCTGATTACGGACGGGGAGGACAATGTAATCGGAACGGACGAATATTTTCTGCCGGTTGCAACCTCGCTTTCTCTTGAACAGGCGGCGGAGCTTGCCGGAAAATACGGCGGCGTTTGCTACCCTGCTCACATTGACCGTCAGGCTAACGGCATTATTGCGGTTCTCGGAGGCTTTCCCGAAAAGCCGGAGTTTACCGCTGCCGAGCTTCACGATTTTGCGCTGCGGGAGGAATACGCCGAAAAATACGGATTATCGGAAAAGCTGCTGCTTTTAAGCTCGGACGCTCACCGTCTTACCGATATCAGGGAGGAAAACGGCTTTCTGGAGCTGAACGCCGACCGGACGGACAGGGCGGCTGTAACAAAGGAGCTTTTCGGACGGCTGCGGGGTGGAATATGAAAGAGCTATCGTTAAATCTTCTTGATATTGCCGAAAATTCGGTTCGCGCGGGAGCAGAGCTTACCCGGCTTACTCTTACCGAAACCGACGACCGGCTTGTTATGGAGATTGCCGATAACGGCTGCGGAATGAGCCGTGAGGTTTTAAAGGGAGTTACCGACCCGTTTTATACAACGAGAACGACCCGAAAGGTGGGACTCGGACTGCCGCTGCTGAGACTTGCGGCGGAGCAGACCGGGGGAAGCCTTGAGGTAAGCTCGGTAAGCCGGGAGGACGACCCCGAAAACCACGGAACCGTTGTCAGGGCGGTTTTTAACAAAAAGCATATTGATTTTACTCCTCTTGGAGACGTCTGCGCAACGGTTGTAACGCTTATTCAGGGGCATCCGGAAACGGATTTTCTGTTTAAGCATTCTATGCCGGGACGGACGGTTGAGCTTGATACCCGCGAGCTGCGAGAGCAGCTGGGAGAGGTTCCGCTCAACAATTATGAGGTTATTCGCTGGATCGAAGCGTATCTGCGTGAGCAGTACGGCGAACAGCAGTAAATAAACAGGTATTGCGTTTTGCAAAGAAAAGGCTGTTTTGCAAAGCGTGATACATACTCTGGAAAGGAAGAAATATATGAAATCATTGGCTGAGCTTCAGGCAATCAGGGACAGAATGAAGGACAAGGTCGTTCTGCGCGAGGGAACCGAAAGCGTCCGCGTTGTTGTCGGAATGGCAACCTGCGGTATAGCGGCTGGCGCACGCCCCGTTCTCAACGCTTTTGTTGAGGGAGTAACGGAGCAGGGACTTGCCGAAAAGGTAACGGTTTCGCAGACCGGCTGCATAGGAATATGCCAGTATGAGCCCGTAGTCGAGGTTTTCGAGGCGGGCAAGGACAAGGTTACCTATGTTAAAATGACCCCTGAAAAGGCAAAAAAGGTTATCGAACAGCATTTAAAGGGCGGTAAGGTTGTAGCTGATTACACGATTTCCGCCTCTAAGGCATAATATTTGGAGGTATTTGATTTATGATTCGTGCACATGTACTTATATGCGGCGGAACAGGCTGTACCTCGTCGGGAAGTAAAGCAATTCAGGAGGCCTTTGCCGAAAATATCGAGAAAAACGGGCTCTCCGAGGAAATCAAGATTGTTCAGACCGGCTGTTTCGGTCTTTGCGCTCTCGGTCCGGTTGTTATCGTTTACCCCGACGGTACATTTTACAGCCGCGTAACCCCTGAGGACGTTGCGGAAATTGTTGAGGAGCATCTGCTCAAGGGACGTATCGTTGAGCGTTTGGTTTATAATGATACCGGCGCCGCAGAGGCTGAGGGAAATGTTTCTCTGAACGATACTGTTTTCTATAAAACCCAGAACCGCGTTGTTCTTCGTAACTGCGGAGTTATCGACCCGGAGAATATCGATGAATACATAGCTATGGACGGTTATGCCGCTCTCGGCAAGGTTTTGACCGAGATGACGCCTGAGGACGTTATAAAGTGCGTTACCGATTCGGGACTTCGCGGCAGAGGCGGCGGCGGCTTCCCGACCGGCAGAAAATGGGCGCTGTGCGCTCCGAATAAGGCTCCGCAGAAGTATGTCGTATGTAACGCGGACGAGGGCGACCCCGGCGCATTTATGGACCGTTCGGTTCTTGAGGGCGACCCCCACAGCGTTATTGAGGCTATGACCATAGCGGGCTACGCAATCGGCGCTACAAAGGGCTATATATATGTCCGCGCGGAGTACCCGATAGCTGTTAAGCGTCTCGAAATTGCCATAAATCAGGCCCGCGAATACGGTCTGCTCGGCAAGAATATTTTCGGCTCCGGCTTTGATTTTGACCTTTTCATCCGTCTCGGCGCCGGTGCGTTTGTATGCGGAGAGGAAACCGCTCTTATGACCTCTATCGAGGGCAACCGCGGCGAGCCGCGTCCGCGTCCGCCTTATCCGGCTGTTAAGGGACTTTATAATTCCCCGACGGTTGAAAACAACGTTGAAACCTTTGCCAATATTCCGCAGATAATCCTGCGCGGAGCGGATTGGTTCGCCTCTATGGGAACCGAGCGTTCAAAGGGAACAAAGGTATTTGCTCTCGGCGGAAAGATTAAGCATACGGGACTTGTTGAGATACCGATGGGAACAACCCTCCGCCATATTATCGACGATATCGGCGGCGGTATACCGAACGGCAAGAAATTCAAGGCAGCTCAGACCGGCGGCCCCTCAGGCGGCTGTATTCCGGCAAGCCTTATCGATACTGAGGTTGATTACGATAACCTTACCGCTATCGGCTGTATGATGGGCTCCGGCGGACTCATCGTTATGGATGAGGACACCTGTATGGTCGATATGGCGAAATTCTTCCTCGAATTTACGGTTGACGAATCCTGCGGTAAGTGTACTCCCTGCCGCGTCGGTACGCGCCGTCTGCTCGAAATGCTCGATAAGATAACAAAGGGCAAGGGAACTCTTGAGGATATCGACAGAATGGAGGAGCTTTGCCATTATATCAAGCAGAACTCGCTCTGCGGCCTCGGACAAACCGCTCCGAACCCGGTTCTTTCAACCCTTAAATTCTTCCGCGATGAATATGTGGCTCACGTAACCGAAAAGCGCTGCCCGGCAGGAGTCTGCAAGGAGCTGCTCAGCTTTAAGGTCGATAAAGATAAATGTATCGGCTGCGGAATGTGCGCTAAGAATTGCCCCGCAAGCGCAATTTCGAGAACCGATTATATTGCTCCCGGTCATAAGCTTGCTTCTTTTGAAATTGATCAGGACAAGTGCGTGAAGTGCGGAGTATGTATGGGCAACTGTAAGTTTAAGGCAATCAGTAAGATTTAAGAGAGGAGCCGGAGATAATGGATATGATAAATGTTAAAATCAACGGAATTGCTGTAAGCGTTCCCAAGGGCTCCACGATTTTAGAGGCTGCCCGTACTGCCGGCGTTGAAATTCCGACGCTGTGCTTTATGAAGGATAAAAACGAGATAGGCGCTTGCCGTATCTGCGTTGTTGAGGCAAACGAGGGACGCGGCTTCCGCGTTGTTACCTCCTGCGTTTACCCCGTAAGCGAGGGTATGGAGGTTTTAACCAACTCTGAAAAAATTCAGAAGGCCCGCAGAACGACCCTTGAGCTTATGCTTTCAACTCATGAGAAGAAGTGCCTTTCCTGCGTCCGTTCGACCAACTGCGAGCTGCAAAAGCTTTGCCGGGACTACGGCGTTGAGGAAACCGCTTTTGAGGGCTTCCGTCCGGAATATGAGATAGACACCTCTACACCGCACCTTGTCCGCGACAATAACAAGTGTATTCTCTGCCGCCGCTGCGTTGCTGCCTGCAACGAGCAGTATGTCGGAGTTATCGGCGCAAACGACCGCGGTATTGATACTCAGATAGGTCAGGCATTCAACCTGCCGCTCGGCAAAGTTCCCTGCATTTCCTGCGGTCAGTGTACTGTTGTCTGCCCGACCGGCGCTTTAACTGAAAAGGATGATACCGATAAGATTTGGGAGGCTCTTGCCGACCCGGATAAAACCGTTATCGTTCAGACTGCTCCGTCCATCCGCGCAACCCTGGGCGAATGCTTCGGAATGGAAATCGGAACTAACGTTGAGGGCAAAATGGTAGCGGCTCTGCGCCGCCTCGGCTTCGATAAGGTCTTCGATACCGACTTTGCCGCCGACCTTACGATTGTTGAGGAGGCAAACGAGTTGGTTGAGCGTATAAACAACGGCGGAACGCTGCCGATGATAACCTCCTGCTCTCCGGGATGGGTAAAATTCTGCGAGATGTATTATCCCGATATGCTGGCTCACCTTTCCTCCTGCAAATCTCCGCAGCAGATGGCAGGTGCGGTTATTAAAACATACTGGGCAGAGAAAAACGGCATTGACCCGGAAAATATCGTTTCTGTCAGCGTTATGCCCTGTACTGCGAAGAAATTCGAGATAGGCAGGGATAATGAGTCCGCAGCCGGAGTTCCGGATGTTGATATCGCGATAACAACCCGCGAGCTTTCGAGAATGATAATGCGCGCAGGTCTTAACTTCAACACTCTGCCCGACGAGGAGTTTGACTCTCCTCTCGGAGACGATACCGGCGCCGCCGTTATTTTCGGCGCAACCGGAGGAGTTATGGAAGCGGCTCTGCGTACTGCTAATGACTGGCTTACCGGCAAGGACAACACAGAGGTTGACTTTGAGGCGGTTCGCGGAACAGCCGGTCTTAAACAGGCGGTCGTTAATATCGCCGGCAAGGACTATAAGGTTGCCGTTGCATCCGGCGCTGCCGCTGCTAAGTGCGTTATGGATAAGCTCAAGGCAGGCAATCCGGACGGCTGGAGCTTTATTGAGATTATGGGCTGCCCCGGCGGCTGCGTAAACGGAGGCGGTCAGCCTATCCAGCCGCAGTATGTCCGCGATACGGTCGATCTCAAGGCTATCCGCGCAAAGGCGCTTTATGAGCAGGACGCTTCGATGAAGCTCAGAAAGTCTCACGAATCCCCGGTTATCAAAACGCTGTACAGCGAATGGTACGACGGCTTCGGCGGTCATAAGGCTCACCACGACCTGCATACAAGCTATGTGGCGCGCGAGAAATTTTCAAAGTAATTTAATGCTACTGTTATAAAAGACCCTGCGTTCAGTCAAAACGACTGAACGCAGGGTCTTTTAAATTATACTCCGGCTGCTTTAATCCGAATATTTGTCTATTTCCGCGAGCTCTTCGGGTGAAAATGCCGTGTTGCTTAATGCCTTGATGTTATCGAGAATTTGAGAGGGCTTTGACGCTCCTATAAGAACTGACGTAACAACGCCGTCCCTCAGAATCCAGGCAAGCGCCATTTCCGCAAGGGTCTGTCCTCGGGCGGCGGCAATTTTTGCGAGAGCTCTGATTTTTGCGAGCCGTTCCTCGCTCAGAGCCTCCGCCTTTAAAAATCTGCCGTCGGTTTTAATGCGGCTGTCCTCTGGAATACCGTTCAGATAACGGTCGGTCAGCATCCCCTGGGCTAACGGGCTGAAAGCGATAATTCCCTTTCCGAGCCTTGCCGCCGTTTCCTTGAGCCCGTTGTTTTCAATAGTTCTGTCAAATATCGAATAACGGTTCTGATTTATAATAAACGGACATTTAAGCTCGGTTAATATAGCAGCTGCCTGCTCAAGCCGTTCACCGTCGTAATTTGACAATCCGACATAAAGCGCTTTTCCGCTGTTTACCGCCTGAGCGAGTGCGCCCATGGTTTCTTCAAGCGGAGTATCGTAATCGGGGCGGTGGTGATAAAAAATATCGAAATATTCAAGCCCCGTTCTTTTAAGACTCTGGTCGAGGCTTGCCAGCAGGTATTTGCGGCTGCCCATATTGCCGTAAGGTCCGTCCCACATCTCATAGCCTGCCTTGGTGCTGATAATAAGCTCGTCGCGGTAGCAGCCCAGCTCCTCGCGCAGTATTCTTCCGAAATTTTTTTCCGCGCTTCCCGGTTCGGGACCGTAGTTGTTGGCAAGGTCAAAATGAGTTATGCCGTTGTCAAAGGCGGTAAAGCAAAGCTGCTTCATATTGCCGAAATCCGAGCTGTCGCCGAAGTTGTGCCAAAGACCCAGCGATACCGCCGGCAGCATAAGTCCGCTCTTTCCGCAGCGGTTATATTTTACTGTTTCATATCTGTTTTTTTCTGCTGAATACATAAAATTCCTCTCCTAATCAAATGAAAATACCAGCTTTTGAATATCCTTGTCGAATAAATTTTCCTTTGTAACTGTAACGACCGGCGTATAAATTGTTGTTTCTCCGCCTGCGCTGCCCGATATCAGCTCCGACGCCTTTTTAACGCCGAGATAGCCTATTGCGAACGGGTTCTGGACTATAAGCGCGTCCATTTCTCCGGTTTCGAGCATACTGACCGACCGGGTGTTTGTGTCAAACCCGATTCCGCGGACTCTGCTTGCGCTGCCGGTCTGACGGATGGCGTTTCCTATTCCGAGTGTCATCCATTCGTTGAAGCCTACAAGCACGTTTATTTCGGGATGCTCCCGCAAAAGCTTTACCGCGCCTGCCGTTGCGCTTTCGGTGTTGCTGTCAACGGTTACGGTGGCGGTGATGCCGGCGTTCGGAACGGTTTTCAGGTATTTCCGGAAGCCCTCCTCCCGGTTCATACAGTTTTCCGTGCTTTTATAACAGTTCAGAATTCCGATATTGATATTGCTTACCTTTGCAAAGCCGTCAATCGCCGCATTGGCGGCAGCTTCGCCCGCTGCGGCATTGTCCGTGCCGATAAAAAGACTTACAAGCGCGGAGCTTACGTTGCTGTCGATAGCTATGACCTTTACGCCTTTTCTTACTGCTTTATTTACCGCGTCTGCAGATTTATCCCGGTCTATCGCGGAAAGAACTATCGCGTCGGCGCCGCTTTCGACCGCCTTTTCAATCAGCCTGTTCTGAGCCTTGTAATCCTCCTCGTTGCTTGCACCCTCAAAGGTTGCGTCTACGTTGTATTCCGTAGCGGCGGCGGTTACGCCGTCCTTTACCGAGCTCCAAAAGTCTGAGCCGATAGCCTTAGCGATAACGGCTACCTTTTTGTTTGAGCTTTCCGCGCAGGAACAAGCGGAGAGCGGAATGGAGATACAAAGGAGAAAAAACAGAATTTTTTTGAATTTCATATCCTTTTCCCTCCGTTTTCGTCCGTAATGCGCGGTATTCTTACAGTAACCGTTGTTCCGACGTCCGGTTCGCTCTTGATTGTAAGACCGTATTGCTCGCCGAAATATATTCTGAGCCTGTCGTTAACATTTTTAACGCCTATTCCGCCGGAATCGCTCCGGGATTTTGAGAGTATCGCCCGGCATTGCTCCTCGGTCATTCCTATGCCGTTATCGGAAACCCTTATAAAAATGTCGTCGGTTCCGTCGTCGGCAGGCTTTACGGATATTTCAATTTTCCCCTCGTCAACAAGGCGGTCAATGCCGTGATAAATTGCGTTTTCAATAAGCGGCTGAACCGTTATTTTGTTGCATAAATACCCTTCAAGCTCCGGGTCAACGTCAAAGGAATAGGTGAACTGCTCCCTGTATCTGAAGCTTTGTATAATAAGGTAGCTTTCCGCGTGTCTCATTTCATCGCCTATAGTTATAAGCTCCCGCCCGCGGCTTATGCTTATCCGGAAAAGCCTTGCCAGAGCATTGACCATTTTCGCGGCATCCTTTGTTTTTCCCTGCTCGCACATCCATTGTATTGAATCGAGGGTGTTATAAAGAAAATGAGGGTTTATCTGCGCCTGAAGAGCTTTAAGCTCGGTTTTGCGCAGTTCAGTCTGCTCGTTTTTCACCTGCTCCATAAGCTGTTTTATCTGCTCCGACATATGCGCAAAGGTTTCTGAAATGACATTTAATTCGGAAATACTTTCGTTTCCGCCGTTATAGGAAAAGCTCTCGGCGTCTCTTTCAAATCGCTCCATCTCCTCTATCAGCGATTTTATCGGCGCATTGACGCTTTTGGAATAAAGCAGGAGAATTGCCGTAAGAATAACGGCAACGCAGACAAACGACAGGGCGACGCTCCTTATTATCTGCGTCCTCCGTTCCATAGTAAGGTCGTCGGTAAAGCTTACGCTTATGATTCTCCAGCTGCTGCCCTTTATCGGCCGCGAGGTGTAAATTATATTATTTTTAAAAACGGTTTCATCTGAAAGCCCGGATACAATTTGTGTATCCTCGGAGACAATGCCTGAAAATAAAAGCTGCTGCTGCGGATGGTATATAATATCCTCCGCACCGTCGGTTATAAAGCAGTAGCCCTGCCGTCCTACTCCTACATGGTCAATATACGAGGCTATCTGAGAAAATTTGAAATCAATGGCAATATACCTTCCGTCGGTCAGAACGGGGCCGTCGGTTTTGAGCGCTATTGTAACAACCCAGGGGTATTCTCCCTCAAAAAGCGTCTGAACGTGCGGCTTGGAAACGGCAAAATCCTGAGAGCCCTCGAAAAGCTTCCTGTCGAACGATAAATCACGCAAAACAGAGGGCTTTGCCGGGGCTCCGCTGCCGGCGCAGCTGATTATTTCGCCGTTTTCGCCGTAAACCGTAACGGCGTAAATGTCATTTTCCGTATACGTCAGAGCGGAAATTCTATCCTGAAAATCAGTCGGGGAGGAAATGTTCCCGACTATGCCGGAAATCAGGGTTAGCTTGTGCTTGGTGCTTTCAAGATAATTGCCGACTGCAAGAGCGGTCTGCTCGGCAGACTGCTCGGAGCTGAGCCGCGCGTCCTGCAACAGGGAGCGGCTGTAAACCGAGGCAAATATACCTATACATACCGTCACAGCCGCCAAAACGGCTGCCGTAACCGATATAACGGTTAATCCCGAAAGACTTACGTGAATCCGGCGCTTTTTCATATTTCTGCCTCCTCAATACGACCGTTTTGCCCTTTTTCGCTCTATTCGCCGTCAGCGGCGGGATTTTCGCTTCTTCTCAGCCTTCCGGGCGACTCCCCGTAAAATTTCTTAAAGCAATAATTGAAATAATGCTGGTCGCTGTATCCGCATTTTTCGGAAATCTCCAAAATCTTCATTCCCGAATACATAAGCATATCGTATGCCGCTTTCATTCGCCGCTCTGTCAGGAGATTGACAAAGTTTTTCTTTTTTGTCTTTTTTATGAGCGAGCTTAAATAGTTCGGGCTTACTGCCAGCTCGTTGCTGA
The DNA here is from genome assembly GCA_934477125.1 of uncultured Eubacteriales bacterium. Classification (GTDB taxonomy): domain Bacteria; phylum Bacillota; class Clostridia; order Oscillospirales; family Acutalibacteraceae; genus UBA737. Next base: position 175,790 of record CAKSOL010000003.1, read on the forward strand.
CCTCGGTAAGAGACAGGGCGCCATCGGAATAACGGCTGTCTATTATCTGAGTTACCTTGTCGCAGAGAACCTCGCTTTCTCTCCGCTGTAATCCGGATATAACCGATTTTGCATTGTCGCAGAGGGAGATAAGCTCGTTTTTAACTCCTTTTTCGCTGGTATGTGAGGTTATTCGGGAAAAGATAGGATTTGAGGCAACCAGCTTCATAACATCGGATTTATCGGCAACATTGCTGACAACCCGGTAGACCGTCGCGATTATCTGCATAAAAAGCAGGTCGGCGTTTTCGGGAGTGCTTTTTTCAAAAAGTCCGTCAACAAAGCTTATCAGCTCCTCGCGGCTTCCGGATTTGAGAAGCTGCTCAAGCCTTGAAACGGTTTTTTCAACATGGTCTATTTCAATTTCGCCGTCGCGCTCCTGGTCGTTTATAAACCGGATTTCGCCCGCTCCGTCCGCAGTATACCTCCTTGCGGTAACAGCCTGAAAATAGGCTCCGGAGCAATCGGAAAGGTCGATAAATTCACGGCTTATTCCTATGGTGCAGTAGCATTGCAGCATCCTTTTAGCCGTTTGAACAACTTCAAGCATAGGCAGCTCAAGTATGTTTGAAAGCTCGCCGTCGCCCGTAACCGCCGCAAGGGTAACAACCCTGCCGTATATCGAAAAGCTGACGGAATAAATATAATGGGAAAGCACCGAATCGACAAAATCGGCATATTCGTGAACCGCAGGAGTATTTCCGTCAAAGCTCTTGTATTTAGAAACCAAAACGCAAAATCTTCTCTGCTCGTCTTCCTTTATTATTCCGAGTTCCTCCGCTTTTGAACGCAGCTCGCTCTCATCCGGCAGTTCCTCGTTGCTGCCGAGCATCAGCGGAATAAGAAAACGGTCAAGATTGAGCTTGGAAAGCCTCAGCTGCAAATCGGCATCCGGCTTTTGAATAAGACCGCCGAGCTTTTCATCCATCCGTTTTCTGATTTCAAAAAGCTCCCGACTCATATCCTCCGATGATATGGGCTTTAAAAGATAGCTGATAATATTGTAGTCTATGGCGGCGCGGGCATATTCAAAGCTTTCGTAGCCGCTCAGAATAACCATCTGAGTCGCAGGTCTCAGCTTTCTTACCCTCGCGGCAAGCTCAAGACCGGATATCATCGGCATTTTTATATCCGTAAGTATAAGGTCCGGCTCAAGAGCCTCAACTATATCCAGAGCCTCAACGCCGTTTTCCGCCTCGCCTATGACCTCAAAGCCGGCAGCCGCCCAGTCAACTCTTTCTATTATCGCGCGGCGTTGGTCATGCTCGTCCTCGACGACAAGAACGGTATACCTCATAAAAAATTCCTCCCGGCAAAAAATGATATGTCATTAACCGTGCAGCAGCACATTATAATTATATCATCTTTTGCCGGGAAAATAAACAGTTTATTATTCGGATTTTTTCCAGCCGGCGTAGAGAACCGTGCTTCCGGTTATTTCATCGGCTGAGATATCAAAGCTTTCGGTGCATTCGCGGTCGGTATACCAGCCCGTGAAACTCCAGCCCTCCTTAACAGGCTCGTCCGGAGTGATTTTCTCGGAATACATAGCCTTTACCGGGGGAATATAGGAGCCGCCGTCGGTATCGAATTTAACCGTAAAGCCGCTGTTGCTTACAATAATCGCAGTTACGGCTACAAGCGCCGCGATAAGGCTTAAAACCATAATATTCGCCGCTCTGACCGACATTTTGACCTTTGAATACAGTCCGCAGTTCGTCTTCTTTTCGGCGCTGACCTGATTTTCCATATATTCTCCCTCCGTTCTGAGCTTTATTTGCGGGCGAGGTATTTGCGCATATCGATAGCGCAGGCAACCAGAATGATAAGTCCCTTGATAACATAAAGCATATTTGCGTCAACCGAAAGGAAGTTAAGACCTACAAATATGATTTGCAGCAGGAACACTCCGATAACTATTCCGCTTATCTTTCCTGTTCCTCCGACGAACGAAACTCCGCCGATAACGCAGGCGGCGATGGCGTCGGATTCATAGTTAAGACCGGTGTTAGCGGAGCAGGAGGCAATGCGCGCGCCCTCGATAAAGCCGGTTATGCCGTACATAACGCCGGCAAGCACGAAAACAAGCACGATTGTCCAGAAAACGTTTACTCCCGAAACATTGGCGGCTTCCTCGTTTGAGCCTACCGCGAACATATTCTTGCCGAACTTGGTCTTGTTCCAGATAACCCACATAATCGCCGTAAGGATAACGGAATAAAGAACATATTTCGGAACGGCTACTCCGCCTATTGTAAACAGCGTTCCGCGGACAAAATTCGTATATGAGGTGTCAAGTCCAGAAAGGGTCTGACCGTTGTTGCCGCCTATCATAAGATACATAAGAACAAGTCCGAAAACGATAAGCTGAGTAGAGAGGGTAACGATAAACGGATGAAGCTTGAATTTAGCAACGAAAAATCCGTTTACAAAACCGATAGCCGCTCCTACGGCGATAACCGCCAGCAGCACTGCCCACAGCGGCATAACGCCGAGATTCGGGAAAATCTTGTTGGCATATCCGCTCATTTGCAGCAGCGATGCCGCGATACAAGCCGTCAGTCCGACGCAGCGGCCGGCGGAAATGTCGGTACCGGTCAGAACGATTGCGCCGCCTATTCCGAGAGCTATCGGGAGCTTTGCGGCGGTAAGGGATATAATATTGACTATCGACGGAATTTTGAGAAACGCCGGAACTCTTATCGCAATATAAATTATTGCGGCGGCGATTATTATATACATTGCGTTGTTGAAAAGCAGGTCGGTAACGGCTCTGCGCTTATCCGCGCCGCTTTTCGCCTTAAATTCTTCTATTGCCGCCTGAAAGCGGTTTTTCTTTTTAAGCGTTGTTGCAGACATATTATTTAACCCCTTTTCTAAGCATATTTTGCTGCGAGAGTCATAATTTCCTCCTGCGAGGTGTTCGCGGCGTCAACCTCTCCCGCAAGCCGTCCGCCGGACATAACAAGTATCCTGTCGCAGACTCCCAGCAGCTCAGGCATCTCGGAGGATACCATTATAACCGTTTTGCCTTTTTCCGCAAGGTCGATTATAAGCTGGTAAATTTCATATTTCGCGCCTACGTCAATTCCGCGCGTCGGCTCGTCGAGCAGCAGAACGGTCGGATCCGTCAGCAGCCAGCGTCCTAAAATGACCTTTTGCTGATTTCCTCCCGAAAGCGAGCGTATTTTAGTCTCCTGTGAAGGCGTTTTAACGCTCATCGACTTAATGCACCAGTCGGTGTTGGCTTTAAGCTTCGCCTTGCTTAAAAACGGACCGGTTCTGCATTTTCCGAGACTCGAAATAGTTGCGTTTTCCCTTATATTCAGTATTCCGAATATACCGGTCGCCCGACGCTCCTCCGTAAGCAGGGCAAAGCCGTTTTTTATCGACTCTCGCGCATTGCGGTTCCTGATAGTCCTGCCGTTCAGGGTGAGCCTGCCGCTGCTGCGTGTCGCAACTCCGAAAATGTTTTCCAAAAGCTCGGTTCTGCCTGAGCCGTCCAGTCCGGCAACCCCGATTATTTCGCCCTTGTGCGCCTTGAACGAAACATCGCGCAGCTTTGAATATTCAGCCGAAAGGTTTTCAACCTCAAGAAGAACCTCTCCCGCCTTATTGGTTTTAGGCGGATATATATTGGTAAGCTCTCTGCCGACCATAAGCTTTATTATTTCGTTCGTTGTAAGCTCGCTTGCGTCGCGGGTAGCTATCCATTTGCCGTCCCGCATAATCGTAACCTCGTCCGAAATTCTCAGAATTTCCGCCATTTTATGCGATATATATATTATTCCGCAGCCCTGGCTGCGAAGCATATTTATTATTTTGAAAAGATGCTCAACCTCCTCGTCGGTAAGCGAGGAAGTGGGTTCGTCGAAAACAATGATTTTCGAGTTATAGGAAACGGCTTTGGCAATCTCAACCATCTGCCTCTGAGATACCGGCATACTGCTCATAACCGTTTTCGGGTCTACATTGACCTCTAATTTTTGAAAAATTTCCTTTGTTGCCGCTAACATTTTCTTTTCGCTTGTTATCGGAACGCCCTTGGCAACCGTCGGGAAGCGTCCGAGCCACATATTGTCCATAACATTGCGCTTGAGCGCCTGATTAAGCTCCTGATGAACCATTGCCACGCCGTTTTCAAGAGCTTCCTTTGAATTTTTGAATTCAACCTTTTTGCCGTCTAAAAATATTTCTCCCGAATCCTTGCTGTAAACGCCGAAAAGACATTTCATAAGGGTTGATTTTCCGGCTCCGTTTTCGCCCATAAGCGCGTGGACCGTACCGGCTTTTACGGTCAGACTGACCTTATCGAGCGCCTTGACGCCCGGAAAGGACTTTTCGATATTCTTCATTTCGAGAATAACCGGTTTTTCTGCGACTTCACGGACAACCGGGTTTTTTACGTCATTCATAAAACTTTCCTCCGCAGCTCCGTTTTAAGTGGTGGGGAAAGCCTGCACCCGCAGGCTTTCCCGTTTTGGTGTTCTGAATTATTCGCCGGTGTAGGTTGCATAGGGGATGTTGACTCTCCATGTGCCTACTGTGTTATCGCTTTCAACGCCATCGAATTTATCCTTTCCGTCAAGGAGATTCTGAGTGATAGTGGTTATTGTTTTTGCCATACCCTCTGCGTCCTGCTTAATTGTTCCGACCATGCTTCCGCTCTTTATAGCCGATTGAGCTGCGTCGGTAGCGTCAACTCCGAATACCGGGATAGCCTTGTCGCTGCTCTTGTTGTAGCCTGCGGTCTGTAATGCCGAAATCGCGCCGAGAGCCATATCGTCGTTGTTCGCGATAACAAGCTCAACCATATTCTTGTTAGCCTCGTTATACTGTGAAAGAATTGTGTTCATATAATCCGTAGCTGCTGCCGAGGACCACTGACCGTTCTGGTCAACGAGATACTTTTTCGTGTTCGATGCGTCGTAGAACTCAAGAGCGGGCTTTCCGGCTTCGGTCAGAACCTTGTCGGCGTCCTCAACTCCGTACTGTGTACGGGCGATAGCCTCCATATTGCCTTCCTGACCCTTGAACATAACATAGCTTATTTTGCCGTCGCCGTTAAGGTCGAGCTTGTCGAAATTTTCGGCAAGATATTTGCCTATCATTTCTCCCTGCATATGACCTGCCATTTCGTAATCCGTTCCGACGAATACGCATTTGTCATAGCTTGATACCACAGATTCCTTAACCGAACGGTTGAAGAAAATAACCGGAACGCTCTGCGCTTTCGCGAGGTCGATTATATTCTGTGCCGCGTCGTCAGAGCCGGTATCGACAACGTTTACGATAAGCAGCTTTGAACCCTTTGCAAGAGCGGTTGTAACCTGCTCGGTCTGGGTTGTCTGATTTCCGTTGGCGTCATAATTCTGGAATTTCAGTCCGGCTGAGTTGAGGAACTTGTCCATTGCCGAGCGAACGCTCGAAATGTAGGTGTCGCTGTAGGTGTAATAAAACACCGAAACCTCGCCTTTTCCCGAATCCGATGAACCGCCGCAGCCGACAAGTCCTAAAATAAGTGTCAGCGCGATAATACCTGCTAATAGCTTTTTCATTTTAATTTACCTCCTTGATTGTTACGGCAGGTTATCATATCTCTGCGGCGCTTTCCGCCGGTGAGATGGGTGATACCCGTCCTCCGTTGTTTTCAGTATAATCAAATCGGTCGAAAATTGAAATAAAATTTTTTATGATTTTTGTACGAAAAATTATTTATATTTGAATATTAAATGTTAATAAAAATTAAACAAGCCTGTTTTGCGCCATTTTTCGGGGTGGTGGTATTTGCGCGGCTGCCGGGTAAAATAAAAAGAGAAAATTACCCGTTGGTCTGTTTGGAGGCATTATGAAAAATAAAATTTTAACCTTTTCGGAAATACAAAAATTCAAGGCATATCTTTCGTCAGGCGAGAAAAGCGCGGCGACGACCGAAAAATACCTGCGCGACGTCAGAGCGTTCGCGGACTTTGCCGGCGGAGCCGGGATTACAAAGGAAACGGTTATTGCCTATAAAAGGCATTTGCAGGAGAATTACGCCGTCCGCAGCGTTAATTCGGCGCTTGCGAGCTTAAACAGCCTTTTCGGTTTTTTGGGCTGGGGCGACCTGAAGGTGAAATCCTTAAAATTGCAGCAGCAGGTGTATTGTCCCGAAGAAAAGGAGCTTACAAAGGCGGAATACGCGCGCCTTTGCCGAACTGCAGAGCGGCGGCATAACGAGCGGCTCGGACTTATTTTACAGACAATCTGCGGAACGGGAATACGCGTCAGCGAACTGCAATATATAACGGTTGAGGCGGCAAAACGCGGCGAAGCGACGGTAAGCTGCAAGTCGAAAACACGCTCGGTCTTTATCGTTAAGGAGCTAAAGCAAAAGCTGCTCCGCTATGCGGCGAAACAGCATATTGAAAGCGGTATGATATTTGTAACGCGGACGGGAAAGCCCTTGAGCCGCACCAACATCTGGCGCGAAATGAAATCGCTGTGCGAGGAAGCAAACGTCAATCCGCAAAAGGTCTTTCCGCATAATCTGCGCCACCTGTTCGCCCGCGTGTTTTACCGCTTGGAAAAGGATATCGCAAAGTTAGCCGATATTCTCGGTCACTCAAGCATTAACACAACCCGGATTTATATTATTTCAACCGGCTTAGAGCATCGCAGACGTATGGAAAATATGCGGCTGATACTATGAAAAAAGCCACCGAAACCGGCGGCTGCAACATAAACTGTATTATGTTGTATAAAACGAAAAAATATTTCCGTCCAATACATCTACATATAAAATTTTATCACAATTACCTTAAATTGTAAAGTCATTTTTTCGGGTTAAAGACGTTTAAAACCATAATTTGTTAAATAAAGGCGTAAAAACAAAACCCTTTTTTATAAAATTTCTTTTGATTTAAAAGAAAGGGCTTGTTTTTTGCGCTTATTTTTAAATATCTTATTTTTGAAGGACGGCTCTTCCGAAATATTTACAACATAATACAGTTTATGTTATATTCGCCGGGGCGGCAATAAAAAACAGGGGGAATTACAATGAACAGAAAATTAAAAAAGGGTTTGATGACGGCTTTAACGATTGCGGTCGTGATATTGCTGTCAATCGGAACAACACTTGTTGTCAACAAAAGCGGAGTTATTCAGGCTTCAAAAACGGTTACTAACGGACTTTCGGCTTATGAGCTTGCCAGGGACTACGGCTATACCGGAACGGTTAAGGAATGGCTGGAGTCGCTGAACGGCAAATCCGCCTATGAGCTGGCGCGGGAAAGCGGGTATTCGGGAACGGAAAAGGAATTTTCCGCGGCGATTGCCGCCAACGCCTCAGCAAACGCCGCAAGCATTAAAAGCGCGGAATTTTCCGCCGCCGGGGATCTGATCTTAACCCTTTCGGACGGCAGCCGTCTTAATGTCGGTAAAGCTGTGGGTAAAAACGGAACGGATGGCGCAAACGGTAAAAACGGTACGAACGGAAAGAACGGAACTGACGGTAAAAACGGCTCTGACGGCGTTAGTATAACTGCCGCCGATGTAAACGGCGAGGGTCAGCTTATACTGAGCTTTTCGGACGGCAGGAGCGTTAATCTCGATAAAATAACAGGCTCAAACGGCACTGACGGAATAGGTATTTCAAATTCCGAAATAAACGCCGCGGGCGAGCTCGTTCTGACCTATATTAACGGTCAGACCGCGACCCTCGGCAGGGTTATAGGAGCGGACGGCGCAAAAGGCGAGAAAGGTGACAAGGGAGACAAAGGCGACGCCGGCGCAAAAGGAGAAAAGGGCGATAAAGGAGAAAAGGGCAGCGACGGTCAGAACGGAGCAAAGGGAGAAACCGGAGCCGCGGGACGCGACGGCGCGGACGGTATAAGCGTATCATCCGCAGTGATAAACAGCTCAGGCGAGCTCGTTCTGACCTATTCAGACGGTCAGACCGCGACCCTCGGCAGAGTTATAGGAGCTGACGGTGCAAAGGGTGAGACAGGCGCTGCCGGAAAGAACGGTAAAGACGGTCAAAACGGCGCTGACGGTCGCGACGGTACCGACGGACGGGACGGACAGAACGGTGCCGACGGCGTGAGCGTAACCTCAGCCGAAATAAATACCGACGGTGAACTGGTGCTTTCATTCTCAAACGGTCAGCGTTCCAATGTCGGCAAAGTTATCGGAGCCAATGGAGCTGACGGCGCAAAAGGCGAGAAAGGAAACGACGGAACAGGCATTAAGAAATCAGAGATAAACAGTCTCGGAGAGCTTGTTCTTACATATACCGATAATACCGTTGTAAACCTCGGAGCGGTCGTAGGCGCGAAAGGCGAAACCGGAGCTGCCGGAAAAGACGGTAAGGATGGGCAGAACGGCACCGACGGTCGCGACGGACAAGACGGCGAGGACGGCGTAGGCATAGAAAACATAACAATAGATAACGGCAACCTGAAAATTACCCTTACGAGCGGCACAACGCTTGACCTCGGCAATATAAGAGGAGCGGACGGCGAAAAGGGCGATAAAGGTGACAAGGGAGATAAAGGCGATACCGGTGCGGCAGGTAAAGACGGCACAGTCGGCAGAGACGGAACGGACGGTCAGGACGGCAACGGAGTAGCCGAAACCTCGATAAACGCCGCCGGAGAGCTGATTGTTAAATATACAAACGGCGAAGCCGTCAATCTCGGCAGGGTAGTCGGAAAAGACGGAACTGACGGAATAAACGGCACGGACGGCGACAAAGGAGACAAAGGAGACAAGGGAGATAAAGGCGATACCGGTGCGGCAGGTAAAGACGGCACCGACGGCAGAGACGGAACGGACGGTCAGGACGGCAACGGAGTAGCCGAAACCTCGATAAACGCCGCAGGAGAGCTGATTATTAAATATACAAACGGCGAAGCCGTCAATCTCGGCAGGGTAGTCGGAAAAGACGGAACTGACGGAATAAACGGCACGGACGGCGACAAAGGAGACAAAGGAGACAAGGGAGATAAAGGCGATACCGGTGCGGCAGGTAAAGACGGCACCGACGGCAGAGACGGAACGGACGGTCAGGACGGCAACGGAGTAGCCGAAACCTCGATAAACGCCGCAGGAGAGCTGATTATTAAATATACAAACGGCGAAGCCGTCAATCTCGGCAGGGTAGTCGGAAAAGACGGAACTGACGGAATAAACGGCGCTGACGGCGAAAAGGGTGACAAAGGAGACAAGGGAGATAAAGGCGATACCGGTGCGGCCGGCAAGGACGGCAAGGACGGCGCCGACGGCAGAGACGGAACCGACGGTCAGGACGGACGCGGAATAACCGGAGCGGCGATAAATTCCGATAACGAGCTTGTTCTGACATTTTCCGATAATACCGAGCTTAACCTCGGCAATATAAAAGGCGCAAAGGGAGATAAGGGAGACAAGGGCGACGACGGAAAAGACGGACAAAACGGCGCTGACGGTATCGGTATACTGAATGTTACGCTGTCCGCGGCGGGCGAGCTTACGGTCACTCTTACAAGCGGAACGGTCATAAATCTCGGAAATGTTAAAGGAACGGACGGTAACGGCATAACCCGCTCGGAGATAAGCTCCGAGGGCCGCCTGCTGCTCACATTTACGGACGGAACCGTTTCGGACCTCGGCAATGTTATCGGAGCCAAAGGCTCGGACGGCAGCGACGGCATAGGAATAAGCGAGGTTAAAATTCTGACCGACGGAACCCTTACCCTCACTCTTTCCAACGGTGAAACAAAATCCCTCGGAAATATAAAGGGAGAAAAGGGCGAGCCCGGCGAAAAAGGCGCGGACGGCGCAAAGGGCGAGAAAGGCGATACCGGCAGGGGAATAGCAAAAACAGAAATTATAGACGGATGTTTGTGGGTTACATATACGGATAATTCAAAAGAAAATGTCGGGTCGGTAGGAAATGCGGAAGATAATTCGGAGCTTATATTTGTAGAATTGCCTGACGGTACTTACGGTGTTAAAGCAGGCGAAAAGGCTAAAAATATGGCGGTCATAAATATTCCGGAAACATATAAAGGAAAATCCGTAACGCAAATTTGTGCAGACGGTTTTAAGGGATTGACTACGATTCAAAAAATTGTTTTGCCGGATGGTATTATAAAAATCGGAAACAATGCATTTGACGGATGTGTCGGTCTTAACGATATTGAATTTCCGGAAAGCCTTGAAACAATAAATCAATATGCTTTTAATGACTGTACTTCTCTTACTACAATAACAATACCGGCAGCCGTAAAGCTAATTGGAAAATATGCCTTTTGCAATTCAAGTCTTACTTCTGCTACATTAAAGTCAACTTCGGGTTGGAAAACAGGAATAATATCTATTGAAAAAACGGGATATGGTAACAGTTATAGAACTATGACTGATTTTCATATTGAGCAAAAAGAAGGAGAGTGGTATAGGTATAACGATTTTAATTATAAATTATCAGACTCGGGAATGGCAGCGATAGCACTTTCAAGAAAAGTTGAAAAAGCTACTTGGGTTATAATGAGTTACGGCGGAAGCACGCAATACGCTTATGTGACTTTTGAAGCATATAATTGTGATTGGACTCATGACTAAATTTATAAGGAGGACTAACATGACTTCAGAATTACAAAAAATCATTGACAAGCCAATTTCGTTGACAAATAAGATTTTATATCAGATCTGTAATAATGAGGGCGAGTATTCGTGGGGAAACGGAAAATTTTTAGGTGAGAAAATCTGGCTTATAGGTCGTGCGTATGCCGCTTCTCCGGAGAGGAGGTATGTCAGAACAAAAAAATTTCACGGAAAATTGGAATTGGATAATGCCGGTGACGGAACCGGAAAGTATTTTGATGAGATTGGGGAATATATTGCAGATGATAAACGATACAAAGATATCGTGTCGGCATTAAACGAATTGCAATGTAAATATGAATTTGACGGCAGCGAAAATGATTTGAATTTGCTGAAAAAGGCAGCCGAAACAGTAGATTTATTAAATAAGGCGGTAAAAGGCGCTTCAGAAAAATACGATAATAAAAACAATCCTAAAATTACAGGAAATGTTAAATACAGAAATCAAATTTCTTTTTGCAGCAAATTCCTGCATTTTCATTGCCCCGATACTGTCTTTATAATGGACGGTTTCACACGGGAAGCAGCTTCAAATTTATTTTCTCCGAAAAGCAAAAAGCAATCGTATATTGAAAAACAGGAAATCAATGAGGATTTAAAAAACAAATTAAATTCTTATTTACCTGACATATCAATCAAATGTTCAGAATATATGAGTTTTTGTGAAAAATCGTATGCGTTATGCAGATATATCAAGGACTCCGGGCTTGATATATCAAATATTACTTATTATCCGAGAACATCCGATTATGTTTTACAAAGCGTAAAATGCAATTAAAAGGAAAAGCACATTTTATATAATTGCGTCCGATGTCACTTTAACCTCCATCTCCATTTCTCTGAATAACCGCGTAAATGCCGGGGGAAAATAACGCCGGTGATATATTTTGAAAAAACAAACCTGCAAGCTGTTGAAATCAGGTCTCTGCGGTGTTCCGATAGGTATTGTAAACGGTCTTTTCGGAGCGGGCGGCGGAATGCTGGCGGTTCCGCTGCTGAAATCTGCCGGTCTTGACCAAAAGGAGGCTCACGCCAACGCCGTCGCGGTTATCCTGCCGATAACCGCGCTTTCCGCCGCAATTTATCTTTTTAAGGGCTATGTCCGTCTGTCCGCCGCCGCAGTTTATATTCCGACCGGTCTTATCGGCGCGCTTATAGGAACGCTGCTGCTTAAAAAGCTTTCCGGAACGCTTCTGAGACGTATTTTCGGGGCGTTTATGATTTATTCCGGAATAAGGATGATTCTGAAATGAACCTTGCGGCGTTATTGGCGGGGCTTTTAAGCGGAATAATAGGCGCTATGGGACTTGGCGGCGGAGCGGTGCTTATTATCTACCTCGCTGTTTTTACGGATACTCCCCAGCTTGCGGCGCAGGGGATAAACCTTATATTTTTTCTGCCTATCGGCGCACTTGCGGTTATCGTTTACGCGAAAAAAGGTAAAATTTCATGGAAAAAGACCGTTCCGATTGCCGTCGGCGGTCTTTTGGGCGCTGTCGGAGGAATAATTTCCGCGAGACTTTTGGGCGGAGAGCTGACCGCAAAGCTTTTCGGAGGTCTGCTGATTATCCTCGGACTTAAAGAGATTTTTGCAAAGAAAAAGGAAAAAACCGGGAAAATTAAAAATTCTTAAAGAAATAAACACTTGAATACGCCGGGAAAAAGCAATATAATAAATGTATCTTGCTTTTGAAAGGAAGTTTAAATGGGACGGTTTTTTTCGCGTATTGCGGATTTTATAAGAGAATCCGATAAAATTTTGCTGACGCTTTGTGCCTTTTCCTCACTTTACGGCTGCGCCGCAGTTTTTTCCGCAACCCGCTATACCGGCAGATACCGGGCGGCGTTAATGCAGCTTGCTATGATGCTTGCCGGAATTTTTGCCGCTGCGGTTATTTCGGCGTTTGATTATTCCGATTTTATCCGACGCTGGTATATTGCGGCTCCGCTTGGAGTTATACCGGTTATTCTTACCTTTTTTATAGGCTTTGCTCCCGGAGACACCGATGATAAGGCATGGCTTAATTTGGGATTTACAACCTTTCAGCCCTCGGAGCTTATGAAAATCTGCTTTATCGTAACCTTTGCCGCGCATCTGAGCAAGGTTAAGCCAAGGATAAATAAGCCGGCGGTGCTGGCGCCTGTTTTGCTGCACGGCGCGTTTCCGGTGCTGCTGATACATTTTCAGGGCGACGACGGAACAGCGCTTGTGTTTGCGGTGATGTTTGTCTGTATGCTTTGGGCGGCAGGAGTTTCCTGGAAATATTTTGCGGCGGTTGCGGCAACTCTTCCGGCAGTAGTTCCGATTGTTTATTTCTTCGTTATGAACGACGACCAGCGCCGGAGAATTTTAAATATGTTTGATATAGATGCCGATATCCGCGGCGCGGGTTATCAGCAGTACCAGGGCAGAATTGCTCTCGCAAACGGCGGCTGGACGGGTCAGGGTTATCTGCGGGGCGACCTTACCTCAAAGGGCATTGTCCCTGAGGGACATAACGATTTTATATTCGTAAGTATCGGAGAGGAGCTGGGATTTTTAGGCTGTATCGCCGTTGTTATACTGCTTGCCGCAATTTGCATAAGGGTTCTTCACGATGCGCGCATTTGCCGCAAGGAAAGCGGAAAGCTGCTCTGCGTAGGCTTTTTTTCAATGCTTTTTGCGCAGATAGTAATAAATATAGGTATGTGTCTGTCGCTGCTGCCGGTTATCGGAATAACGCTGCCGTTCTTCAGCGCCGGAGGCACCTCGCTTTTCTGCCTTTATCTCGGAGTCGGACTGGTGCTCAGCGTTTACCGCCACAGAAATTCAAGAACAATTTATCTTCATGACTAAAATTTACCCTCCTGCGGAATAATAACGCCGGAGGGATTTTTATGAAAGAATTAAATGGAACAAAAACAGAGCAAAACCTTCGGGACGCGTTTGCCGGGGAATGTATGGCGAATAATAAGTATTATTTTTATGCCGCCCGCGCCGCTGCCGACGGTTACAGGCAAATGGCGGAAATATTTGAGGAAACGGCTAAAAATGAACACGAACACGCCAAAATATGGTTCCGCCTGCTGCACGACCGCGAAATGCCCGCAACGCCCGCCAATTTGGAGGACGCCGCCGAGGGAGAATATTTTGAGTGGAACGATATGTATGACCGTATGGCAAAGGAAGCCGAGGAGGAGGGCTTTTCCGACATTGCCGCACTGTTCAGGGGAGTAGGGGCGATTGAAAAGGAGCATGAAAACCGCTACCGCAAGCTTATCGCCAACCTGAAGGACGGTATTGTTTTTTCACGCTTTGAGGACCGCATTTGGCAATGCCGCAACTGCGGGCATATCGTTATCGGGAAAAAAGCTCCGGAAATTTGCCCGGTATGCTCTCATCCGCAGGCGTTTTTCCAGCTTAAACCGGATAATTACTGAATATCCGCAAAAAACGATTTTTCGGCTCGGCAGACTGCAAACAAAACGCAGTCTGCCGAGCTTTGTAAGTCCGGCCGCTGCGCAAAAACCGCCGCTGCGGCGTTAAAGGTCAGTTAAAGTCAAAAAATTTTTCAAAAAACTATTGACTTTTGAAAAAGATAGGTTATAATATAATCGTTAGCACTCGAAGTGATGGAGTGCTAAAATTCAGAATGCTGTTTAAAAAGCCGTTCGGAGAGGTGACTGCTATGGAGCTTTCGGCAAGACAGCGCGCGGTGCTTTCGGCAATAATCCGTTCTTATATAGAAACGGGCGAGCCTGTCGGCTCAAAAAGCCTTACGCTGCTTTTGGAGCACGCTCCATCAAGCGCAACTCTCCGTAACGAAATGAGCGAGCTTTCGTCGCTTGGACTGCTTCACCAGCCGCACACCTCCGCCGGAAGAGTTCCGACACACAGGGCGTACCGGATGTATGTCCAGTCGCTTATGCAGCCGCTGCAAATCGGAGAAAGCACGAGACGGTACATTGCCTCTCTTATGGACAGCGGCAGGGACGCGGTAGGGCAGCTGCCCGTGAACGCCGCAAAGGCGCTTTCCGAGCTTACCGGATTTCCGGCGATAGCGAGCTACGAGGCTGACACATCGGCAGCGCTGCGGCGCGCGGAAATCATTCCGGCGGCGCGCAGAGCGGTTCTGATAATGCTTGTTTCGTCCGACGGACAGACAAAAAGCCGCCTTTGCCGTTTGCCGCAGGAGCTTGAGCCCAGGATAACGGAACGCTTTAAGGAAATCGTTAACAGCCGCCTTTTGCGCAAGCCTCTGAGCGGGTTTACGCGGGCTGAGCTGCAAAACGTTATCGCAGCCTCCGGGCTGGACGCATTAGAGCTTACCCCGGTTATAACGGCGCTGTTTGAAATGGCGGCTGACGCGGCGGAATCGCCGGTAACGGTCGTCGGAGCGCCCGCACTTTACGATTTGTTCGGAGAAGCGGCGGCGAGGAGACTGCTGCAGCTTTCCGAAAGCTCAGAGCCGCTTATCAGATGGCTCGATAAAGCGGGCGGAGAGTGCGAGGTGCTGTTCGGAAGCGACAGCGGCTACGGCGAGCTTTCTGATATGACCTTTGTTATCGCAAAATACCGGAATGCCGGGCGCTGCTGCGGAAGAATAGGTATTATAGGACCGGGAAGAATGTCCTATGAAAAAATTGTTCCGAGCATTGAATACACGGCGGCTCAGCTTACAAGGCTTGTAACGTCTGCTGCCGAGGATATGGAGGACTGAGTGTGGCTGAAGAAAAGAAACCGGAGGAAACGGTAGAAGAAACTGCCGCCCAAAAACCGGAAAAGGAAAAAAAGGAAAAGAAAAAGAGCAAAAAGGACGAGGAGCTGGAAAAGCTCAAAGGCGAGCTTGATGCAAAGTCCGACCTGCTGATGAGAACGGCGGCGGAGTTTGATAACTTCAAGCGCCGGACCGAAAGGGAAAAGGCGGGAGTTGCGGAATACGCCAAGGCTGGGCTTATTAAAAAGCTGCTGCCGATAATCGATAATATCGGGCGTGCGTCTGCGGCGGACCGCGAAAGCGCCGATTATATCAAAGGCATCGAAATGATAGTCAAACAGTTTTCATCGCTTGCGGGTGACCTCGGAATAGAGGAAATCGCCGCGGCGGGTGATACATTTGATCCTAACCTGCACGACGCGGTTATGCACATTGAGGACGAGTCTCTCGGAGAAAATGTCATAGCCGAGGTTTTGCAGCAGGGCTACCGTCTCGGAGATACGGTTATCCGCCCGGCAATGGTTAAGGTCGCAAATTAAAAATCAAAAAAGAATTTCTGGAGGGAAATTATTATGGGAAAAATTATAGGAATCGATTTAGGAACAACAAACTCCTGCGTAGCGGTTATGGAGGGCGGCGAGCCGGTAGTTATTGCTAACGCTGAGGGTTCGAGAACAACTCCGTCGGTCGTTGCTTTTTCAAAAACCGGCGAGAGAATGGTAGGTCAGGTTGCAAAGCGTCAGGCTATTACCAACCCCGACCGCACCATCAGCTCAATCAAGCGTGAAATGGGCTCGGATTACACCGTGTCTATCGATGACAAAAAGTATACTCCTCAGGAAATTTCGGCAATAATTCTTCAGAAGCTCAAGGCGGACGCCGAGGCTTATCTCGGTCAGCCGGTAACAGAAGCGGTTATAACCGTTCCGGCATACTTTACCGATGCGCAGCGTCAGGCAACAAAGGACGCCGGAAAGATAGCCGGGCTTGAGGTTAAGCGTATTATTAACGAGCCTACCGCCGCTGCTCTTGCTTACAGCATTGATAAAGAGGATGACCAGAAGGTTATGGTTTATGACCTCGGCGGAGGAACCTTCGATGTTTCCATAATCGAGATGGGCGACGGCGTTCAGGAGGTTCTCGCTACTGCCGGTAACAACAGACTCGGCGGCGATGACTTTGATAAGCGCGTTATGGATTATATTGTAAATACCTTTAAGGCTGAGCAGGGCATCGACCTTTCGGGCGATAAAATGGCAATGCAGAGAATTAAGGAAGCGGCTGAAAAGGCGAAAATCGACCTTTCCGGTATGACAACCGCAGATATTAACCTGCCGTTTATAACCGCTGACTCAACAGGTCCTAAGCACTTTGAGACGACTCTCACCCGCGCAAAGTTCAACGAGCTTACGGCTGATCTTGTAGACGCTACTATGGGACCGGTCCGTCAGGCGCTTTCCGATTCAGGGCTTAGCAAGAGCGATATTCATAAGGTTCTTATGGTAGGCGGTTCTTCCCGTATTCCGGCTGTTCAGGAGGCTGTTAAGAGCTTTATGGGCAGCGAGCCGTTCAAGGGCATCAACCCCGACGAATGCGTTGCAATAGGCGCGGCTTTGCAGGCGGGCGTCCTCGGCGGCGACGTTAAGGGACTGCTTCTGCTCGACGTTACACCGCTTTCTCTCGGAATTGAGACTATGGGCGGAGTTTCAACCAAGGTTATCGAGCGCAACACCACCATTCCGACCAAAAAGAGCCAGGTGTTCTCAACTGCGGCTGACGGTCAGACCTCGGTTGAGGTTCACGTTCTCCAGGGTGAGCGCGAATTTGCCAAGGATAATAAGACTCTCGGAGTTTTCCATCTTGACGGTATCGCTCCCGCTCCGCGCGGAATTCCTCAGATTGAGGTAACCTTTGATATCGACGCCAACGGTATTGTTCACGTTTCCGCAAAGGACCTCGGAACCGGCAAGGAGAACAATATAACCATCACCTCCAACACCAATATGTCAAAAGAGGACATCGACAAGGCGGTTAAAGAGGCTGAGGCTTATGCCGCAGAGGATAAAAAGCGCCGCGAGTCGGTTGATATCCGCAATAATGCCGACCAGATGATTTATCAGACCGAAAAGACCGTTTCCGAGTTCGGAGATAAGCTTTCGGCAGACGAAAAGGCAAAGATTGAAAGCGCTAAGGAGGCTCTCAAGGAGGCTCTCAAGGGCGAGGATATCGACGCGATAAAGGCTCGCGAGGAAGAGCTGCAAAAGGAAATTTACGCTGTCAGCGAAAAGGTATATAAGGCTGCGGCTGAGGCTCAGGGAGCTGCCGGTCAGAACGGCGGCACACAGCCCGGAGCAGGGGCGGCAGGCTCCGACCCGAACGTATACGAAGCGGATTATACCGACGTAGACGACAACAATAAGCAGTAATCTGAGAAACCGGGGCTGTCTCAAGGATTAAGGACAGCCCCGCAAAACCGTATTAGGGGAAATGAGCTTTGGCTGACGAAAAAAGAGATTATTATGAGGTTCTCGGCGTTGATAAATCGGTGAGCGAGGACGATCTGAAAAAAGCATACCGCAAAATGGCGAAAAAATATCACCCTGACCTCAACCCCGGCGACGCGCAGGCTGAAAAGAATTTTAAAGAGGTCAACGAAGCTTATGAGGTGCTTTCCGATAAGGAAAAACGCGCCCGCTACGACCAGTTCGGTCATGCGGGAGTTGACCCGAACTTCGGTGCCGGCGGCGGCGGAGGCTACGGCGGCGGTTTCGGCGGATTCGGGGATTTCGGAGACCTCGGAGATATTTTGGGAAGTATGTTCGGCGGCGGTTTCGGCGGCAGACAGCAGAACCCTAACGCTCCGCGCCGCGGAAACGACGCTTCGGCTGCCGTCAACCTTTCGTTTGAGGAAGCGGCGCGCGGCTGCAAGAAAACCGTAAAGGTAACGAAGATAGATACCTGTAAGGAGTGCGGCGGCTCAGGCAGCGAAAAGGGACATACCGCGCAAAGCTGTCCCGTTTGCCACGGGAGCGGCAGAGTTTCCGCAACCCAGCGGACGCCGTTCGGCGTTATGCAGACCCAAAAGGTCTGCGACCGCTGTCACGGCTCCGGAAAGATAATTGATCATCCCTGCCGCGCCTGCGCCGGAAAGGGTAGAATAAGACATACCGTTGAGCAAACCGTTGATATACCCGCCGGCATAGACGACGGTCAAGTTATCAATATCCGCGGCGGAGGAGACTCCGGCGCAAACGGCGGTCCTGCCGGAGATTTGAGGATAAGCGTAAATGTCCGTCCGCACCCGATTTTTGAGCGCGAGGGCTATGATGTTTACTGCGATATACCGATAACCTTTACTCAGGCGGCGCTCGGCGCGGAAATAACCGTTCCGACGCTCGACGGCAAGGTTAAATTCCAGATTCCGGAGGGAACGCAGCCGGGCGACCAGTTCAAGCTGCGCGGAAAGGGAATCCAGCGTTTGCGCTATTCCGGACGCGGAGACCAGTATGTCAGAATAACGGTTGAGGTTCCTAAGGATTTAACCCGTTCGCAAAAGGAAAAGCTGCGCGAGTTTGACTCCGCAACCGACGATAAAAACTATAAAAAAAGAAAATCCTTTGCCGATAAGGTCAAGGAATTTTTCACCGAATAAAAAATATGCGGCAGTATTACAGTCTGCCGCATATTTTTTGTCCCGAACCGGAAAGAGTCGGACCGGTATGCTCTGAAAATGTTAAATTATCTGTTTCAAAAGCCGGGTTCGACGGGTTGGAATTATTCCCGGCTGTCTAAAGCAAAATCCGCAGAGCGGCTATTATTCCGGCGGCGAGCAGCAGACCGGCGGCTAAAAGGATTTTCCGGCGGCGTTTTGCGCGGCAGCGTCTGCGAAGCGGCGCGTAGGTTCCGTTTTCGTCAAAACGAAACGTAAAATCTCCGGCAGCCTTCTGCAACCGCTCCGGACTGAGACCGCCGTATTGGGGCGTAACATAAAATACTATTTTTTCAAAAATTTTGCTTCCGGTGTTATTAACCTCTATAACTGTTTTATTTACGCCCTTAACCATTTTGTTCCCTCCGACTGTTAATGTGCTGATTTTTCGGTCGGAGAACGCTCCGAAAACGGTGATTTTTTCCCGACCTCAAGTAACAAATATATTCTGAACAAAATTCAAAATGGTTATTCAGGTTTACATAAAAAAGTTGATAACTCGGTGGAAAAGTTGATTAACTCCCGGTTTTATAAGGAATTTTTATCCACCGATTGACGAAATGCTGCATTATGTGATAAAATGTATTATGATTTCCGATGTACCCTAAAGCGTTCTGCCGGTTAAAAAACCGACCGTCCGCTCAACCGAATCGCGGGAGTTTCCCCAGTCGGCGTCGCCGCTGCGGCTGCGGTAATCATACATTTTGCAGTATTGCGATATATCCTCGGAAAGCGAGCGGACGTAACCGCCGGTAATGCGGGTAAGGTTTTCAGCCATCTCAGAGCCGTAATGCGGCATTTTACGCTTGTCTATGCAGCCGATAAGGCGCTCGTAATGAGGGAGACAGAACATCGGCTGGGAGTTGAAAAGCTCTCTGAAATCGCGCTCGTTCTCATAACAGCGGCAAACCGTTTCGAGCATACGCGACATTCCCCATTCGATTTTATCGCAGATAAAGCAGCTGTCGGTCAGCTCCTTTGATTTCTGAGCTTTTTTGGCGGGCGGATTGAAAAGCTTTTTTTCAAATATGCTGTCGCCGACGCTTTTAATGTGCGTTTCGAGCATAAGCGCCAGCTGAAGTCTGCCGCGGCGGGCAAGCATTTTGTCAAAATGCGCGGTGCAGAAGCCTGTTTTGTTGGTTTCTATGCGAACGTCCGGTTCCATCATAGCGTCGCCGAGAATATAATCGAGAAGATGCTCCTCAACCGTTTCATACATCCGGCAAATCGGACAGCCGTCTTTTTTTTCAAAAACCTCGCTCACCGGAATAGTGCAAATATCGTCTCTCAAAAAAATCACTCCCTGAGTTAATATATAAAAGGAAAGGAAAATAAAAAATGCAGGTAAAATATACTGATAACGGCGTTTATCTTGAAAATGTCGAAAATTTCGACCTCGCCGCAACACTCGACTGCGGTCAGGCGTTCCGCTGGGAGCCTTTGGCGGACGGGAGCTGGCAGGGAATAGTAGGCTCTAAGCAGCTGACCCTGCGCCGCGATAACGGCGGTATATTGCTCCGCGGCGCCAATGATAAGGATTATCTTTCGCTTTGGAAGGATTATTTCGACCTTGACCGCGACTACGGCGCGGTTATAAAGGAAATAAGCGCCGACGAAAGACTTGCCAAAGCCGCCGCGGCAGGCGGCGGAATAAGGATTCTCAGGCAGCAGCCCTGGGAAACGCTCTGCTCGTTTATTATTTCGCAGAACAATAATATACCGAGGATAAAGGGTATTATTTCGCGGCTTTGCTCGCTTTTCGGAGAAAAATGCGGAACCGGATATACCTTTCCGTCAGCAGAGCGGATTGCCGCCTGCTCTGAAACGGAGCTTGCTCCGCTGAGAGCCGGCTTCAGGGCAGGGTATATTCTGGACGCCGCCCGAAAGGTTTCCTCCGGTGAGATTGACCTCGCTTCTCTCAGCTCGCTGCCTATGGACGCTGCCCGCGAAAGGCTTATGACCATTCGCGGAGTAGGACCTAAGGTTGCGGACTGCACCCTGCTTTTCGGTCTTGGATTTATACAGGCCTTTCCGCAGGATGTATGGATTAAGCGGGTTATGGCGGAAAGCTTTGACGGGCATCTGCCCGATTGCGCGCTGCCTTACGCCGGAATAGCGCAGCAATACCTGTTTTACAGCGCAAGAGAAAACAAGGGCAATATCGCATAAGCCATCGCATTTTGCCACGCTTTTATACCTCTATTTCTTTGCCGAGCGCGAAGGAATAGAGGATTTTTTCTTTAACCGGCAAACCGAATATTTTTCGGCATGCGGCGGCATAAAGCGAAAGCTGCTCGCCGTAGGTCTCGGCAAGAGCTTTTTCGGAGGTTACCCGGTCGGTCTTAAAGTCTAAAACAACAATTCCGTCCGCCTCTTTAAAGCAAAGGTCAACCGCGCCCTGAACAACAATATTTTCGTCCGCTAACTGTCCGGACAGCTCAGGATGCAGCTGACCTGCCGTAAGCTCGGTTAAAAACCGCATTTCCCGCCGGACGTCGGAGCCTGAAAGAATACGGCGGTAGATATCCGAGCCGAAGAATTTTTCGATTGCCCCGCTGTCAACCGCACGGAACTGCGCCTCGCTTATAAACTGCCATTCGAGCAGCCGCTCAAGCTCCGCTTTAAGGTCGGGCTGTTCGGAAAAGCGGATAAACTGCATAACCCTGTGCGTAGCTGTTCCTCTGTCCGCAGCGGAAAATCCGCCGTTTTCGAGAACAGCCGGCTTTGCCGTAAAGCTGAAGCTTTCGCTTTCCGCGCTGTTCGCTATACGCGAAACTGTGGATTTAGCCTCAATTTCCAAAAGGGGCGCGTATTCGTATTCAAAAGAGAAATTCTTCCGCAGCCTGTCGGCAAGCTGGAAATCGGGCTTTATTTCAATCTCGGACGAGGTATCAGCGTTCGCCGCCGGCGTTCCGCTTATAAATTCGATATTAAGGCTGCTGCCGTCCTTATAAGCCTCAAGCGGTATTCCTCCGATTTCTCTGAGCGGCGCGCCGTTTATATGCAGCAGAGAGGTCATAAGTATCCAGTCGTTCATTGAAGATGTGTTTCCGAAAAGCTCCTGCCCGATTTTTCCGCCGTTTGCAAGCAGCGAGGCTGAAATGCGGGTCAGGCTGTCCGCTAAATTTTTATTGTATGACACCATAACGAGCTTTTCCTCGGCGCGTGTCATAGCAACATAAAGCAGGCGCAGCTCCTCGGCAAGCCGTTCGCGGCGCGTTTTGTTAAGCAGAACGCAGTATGCCGGGGAAATCATATCCTCCTTTAGCTGCTCGTCAAAATATCTGAAGCCTATGCCGTCCTCCGGGGAAAACAGAAGATTTTGCCGCTCGGTGTTTTTGTGCATATCAACTCCGAGGTCGCAGAGAATACAAATCGGGAATTGCAGACCCTTTGATGCGTGCATACTCATAAGCCGTACCGCATTAGAGCCTCCGCCTGCCTTTGCCGAACGCATACTTCCTGCCGGCATTTTTCCGAGCATACGCAGAAAACCGCCGAGAGTGCCGTTTCCGCCGCGGGTATAGCCTGCCGCAAGGTCACACAGCAGCAGGAGATTTGAGCGGCGGCGTGAGCCGTCAGGCATAGCCGAAACGAGATTTAAATAATCCGTGTCCGCAAGCAGGGACGAAAGCAGTCTCGGCAGGGGGAGGGTAACAGCGGAGGTTCGCATTCCGGAAATCCGGCTTAAAAAGCTCGCTGCCCTTACGTTTCCTGCCTCGGCTGCCGCAGTTACCGCCGAAAGCAGGCTGCCATCCGGCTTGCCGGCGCGTATTTCCGCCGTTTCCTCGGCTGAAAAGCCGAATATCGGGGACATCATGGCTGTCAGCAGCGCGGTGTCCTGCTTGGGATTGTCTATAATTCCGAGCAGAGCGCTGAAGGTTCTTATTTCCAACGATTCGAGAAAATTCTCCTTGCTGAAGCTTACGGGTATTCCGCACCGTCTCAGCTCCTCGGCAAGAGAAGCGCTGCGGTTCTTCTGATTGCGCATAAGTATTGCAAAGTCGCCGTACTGTGCGGAGCGGAGCTTTCCGTCCTCTCCCTTTAAGAACGGCTCTGCCGCTAAGGTCCGCCGGATATATTCCGCGATAGCCCGCGCCTCGGCGGCGAGAGCCGCAGGACTTTCGGAGTCGTCCTCAGAGCTGTTCAGAGCCGATTTGCGGTCAATAACGAGAAGCTCTGAGCATACCCTGCCGTTTTCCGGGAAAGCGTTTTCCGGTATGAGCATTTCCTCGCTGTTATAAGCAAGACGTCCGAGCTCCTCGGTCATCAGCCTGCCGAAGAAAAAGTTGATATAATCGCATATTCCCCTGCGGCTGCGGAAATTTCTCGCAAGAATAATTTTTTTAGCGTCTCCGGGCTTTGCGGTCTCTGCCGGCTTTGCAAGGTTTTTCCTTTCAAGAAAATTTTCCGGATTTGCTCCGCGGAAGGCATATATCGACTGCTTGACGTCGCCGACGGCAAACAGCCGCTCGCCGTTTCCCGAAAGCACGTTGAAGAGCATATTTTGAAGGTCATTTGTATCCTGATATTCGTCAACAAGCACAGCGCGGTAGCGGCTGAGAAAATGCTGAGCGTCCTCCTTTAAGCATACCTCCCCGTTCCTTTGCTCGCAGAGCATGGAAAGCGCCGATTGCTCGGTATTATAAAATGTATAAAGGTTTTCCTGCTGCTGGAGCGAAAAAAGCTCGGCGGCATAGTCCTCAACAAAGCGTACAAGCAGCCTTACCGGCTCGCGCAGCTTTTCGCTTTGCCGGTTAATATCGTCGGAGGAAGCGAAAATAATTCTTAAAAGAGCTTTTTTGCCCTGTTTTTTCCCGTTTTCCTCAATAATTGATTTAACCGCCTCAAGCTCCGGCAGCCCTCCGGTGCTTGTACCCCTGAGGGGGCTGTGGTCGTAATTTGAAATGAGCCGGAAAAGACCGTCCCAATCGTTATTTTCGGCGCAAAGCAGCATATTTCCGAGCTGAGCGGTCATTTCCTCAAGCGCCCTTATATATCCGGCAGTCCGCTTTGCATTGGCGTTTTCGGTAATCCCGACGGCGGTTTCCGCCGCATTTATCATATTTATAAGCCGGGTTTTTGCCTGCCTGATGCCCTCTTTGAACCATGGGTGCTCAGAATCAAATTTTCTGTCGCCTGCCGAAACGAGTTCCTTTAAATAAAGCTCCGGAAACGGCTGATTGCGGCTGACCGAGAATATATCTCCAACCGCGCTTTTAAAGCTGCGGTCGTCATAGTCCGCTCCGAGAATATCCATAAGCTCGCGCATACCGCTCGGATTTTCAGAAAAAAATCGGTTTATAACAGCGGTAAAAGCGGCGTCCCGCAAAGGCTGCATTGCGCTTTCGTCCGCAACGCGGAAATCGGGGGAAACTCCGCAGCGCTCGAAATTTTCTCTGACAAGGTCAATGCAAAACGAGTCTATCGTGCATATCTTGGCGGAGGGGAGTAAATGCCGCTGCTCGCGCAGACGTTTGTTGTCCGGCTGTTCGGCGCATACCTCGCCGAGCTTTTTTTCAATTCTCGCCCGCATTTCCGCCGCTGCGGCGTTGGTAAAGGTAACTATCAGCAGCTCGTCGGCGTTTATCGGCGATACGGGGTCGTTTAAAAGCCGCAGAACACGCTCAACGAGTACCGCCGTTTTCCCTGAGCCTGCCGCCGCGGCTACCAAAACGTTGCCGTCGGTATTTATTGCAAGCCGCTGTTCTGCAGTTGCCTTAAACGGCATTTCAGTATTCCTCCTTTTTCTTTATCATTTCAAGAACCTGCGAATTTGAAAGTGAGGCAGCCTGCCTTGCCGGCTCGTCCTCAATCCGGCATACCGCCGAAAAATCGCAGTATGCGCAGGCGTCGCCTCCGCTGCCCGCTCCGTTTACCGGATCAACCGAGATGTCTCCGTTTAAAATATCCTCTCCGGCGGTTTTGATTTCATCCTCAAGATAACGGAATATATCTCCGAAGCCCTCAGGTGGTATAAACGTGCTGTCGGCAGCTTGCTTAAAGCGCGGAATAAATTCTCCGGCGTTGTTTTCCTCCATTGCGTAAACAACGGTTTCGTCTGCGGCGAGCAGTCCGTTCATACGCAGCTTGGTGCTGTCGCCCTTTTCTCTTTTCGCCGGCATATAGAGAATACCGGCAGGGGAAAAGCCGCTGTATTTTTCGTCCTTTAAAACTGCGTAGAGATACATAAGCATCTGCATATTCTGACCGACTATTATATCAGAAAGCCTGAATGAGCGCGAGCCGGTTTTATAATCGACTATGCGCAGATAGCCCGAATATGCGTCAACCCGGTCTATCATTCCGTTGAGATGAAGCCTGCCTCCGTTAAACGGAATAACAGCGGCGTTTTCGCCTGTGTCGCCGAATTTAAATTCGCAGGCAACGGGCTCAAAGCTGCTTTGGGCAAACTCCTTTTTGAGATGAAGTGCGACCTCCTTTGTCGAGCGCGCGACATTTTCGGAGAGGAATTTCAGATAAGGCGTCTGTGCGGAACGGTAACCCGGTATCGAGGAAAGATAGGCTTCAATAAGCCCGTCCGCCTCGGAGCATATTTGCTCGTCGGAAAGCTCGGATAACCCCTTTCCGTGATTTTCAACCAAATGCTGTAAAACATAATGCACCATAAGTCCGCGCTGACCGGCGTTTATTTCTGCCGGCTGAGGGGTGCTTATTTTAAGTCCGTAGCGGCAGAAATGCCTGAACCGGCAGCGGTAAAAGGTGTCAAGCCGTGAGGCGGACATATTTATATCTGTGCCGTAGAGCCGCAGCGCCGTATCGGCGGAAAGCCTCCCGTCCGAAAGCTTTCCTGCGCTTAAAACCGCTTTGAGCCTTTCCCTCATCTCAGGTATATCCTCAAGCGCGGAAAACAGGGTTATTCCCTCGCGTTTTTCCTCGGAATATCTGCGGCAGGCGTAAGAAAAGGCGGCGTTTTCGGTTTCCGGCAGATTGCTTTCGCAAAGCGCGGCCGGTTCGCAGATTTCCTTTATTTCAAGCGCGCGCGCGAGCCTGTCAACAAACTCTGACGGCTGAGTTTCTTCGCCTTTAATGCTTTGCTCGCAGTAGGTAATATAAACCTTTTCCGATGCGCAGCAGATATTTGAATAAACGAGAAATTCCTCGTCTATCGCGGCAGGTATTCCCCTGTCGGGAATATCGATATCAAGGGCTATAAGCTCCTTTCGCTCCGCGTTTCCGAACAGCCCCGAAACGGTTATGCTTTTCGGGAAAACTCCGGAATTTGCGCCTAAAATGAAGGCTGCCTTAGGTCTTGCGGGACGAATACGGTCCGCCGCTCCGAAGGATACCTGATCGAGCATTTGCGGAGCTGTGCCGACGGTTGAAATATTAACCGCCTTTTTGAGCGTTTCGCGGAATTCATCCCGTTCGGGAGCAAGCTCGCCGTAGCATTCGGCAAAGCTGTCAAGCAGAGCCGCGAGAGTGTCCCAGGATTGTCTCAGCGCGTCCGCGTCGGCAAGCCTGCCGCGCTCCGTAAGCTCGGAGCATAGCTTCCTCATAGCCGCGTCCGCCCGGCATTCGGAAAAAAGCCGGTAAACCGCAGCGCAGTATTCCGTGGCTGTTCCGCAAAGCCCCTTTTCAAACTGCTGCAGCGGCGCAACGGCGCGTTCCCGCAGCCGGTTTAAATTTTCGAGCCTTTCGGCGTTTCTTTTTCGCTGACTGTCGGTTTCCTCGGTAACAAAACCGTCGGGATTCATATTCCAGCTCTCAAGCCAGCGCTTTCCCTCTATTCCCCAAAGGGAAACATAATTTTCGAGGTCGGCGGTCTCCTCGGTTTTAAGCGGAGAAATCCCGGATTTTAAAAATCGCAGTATTTGCTCGGTTGAATAGCTGCGGACAGCCTCAAGCGCCGCAATAAGCCCGGCAACCGGCGGAAAGCTCGCAAGCGGAGTCCGGCGGTCAAAAAAGCAGCTTACCGAGTTCCTTTCGCAGGCGGCGGCAACAGCCTCCTCATACATTTCCGTATCGCGCACTATGATAACAAAATCGCGGTATCTCCAGCCGGGATTTTCCCTGACTGTTCTGCGAATGGTTCTCGCGGCAAATTCAGCCTCGTCGTATACCGTTTCCGCGCGGCAGATAGCAACCGAGCCGTCATTTTCGCGCGCGCTTTTGCCGGAGAGTATTTTTTCGGCAGAGGAAACGGAGCGCCCCTTGAAGTATTCGTTTTCAAGGAATATATCCGGCATAATTTTAACTGCGTGAGACCCGGCTATTGCGCGTATGCGCGAAACGGTTTTGCGGATATTTGAAAAAATATCGGTATTTCCGGAGCTTTCCGGCGCGGCGGTCAGACAAACCGTAACCTCGCTTGCCTGTGCGAGTATTCTGTCTATAATCTTATACTGCTGACCGGTAAAGCCCTTAAATGAATCCAAAAACACGGTTTTACCATCGAAATAGCGATAGCTGAGCAGCCTTTCTGCAAGACGCGTCAGCCTGTCAGACGGGTCAATAAAGCGTTCCGCTATGAGCGCGTTATAGTTTAAAAGTACCGTTGCGGCGTCAAAAAGCTTGTCCCTCAAAACGCTTCCCTCGGTCATCTCTGCCGCGGCAAGCAGCTGCTGAGGAGTTATTGCATTAAGCTTGAATTCCTCTATGCTTTCGAGCAGCGAGGCGGTAAAGCCCGGAAACGAAATGTATCTTTTCCATATTTTAAGCTCCGGCTCACAGATTTTCAGCGCCCGGTTGAGAAGAATAAGCTTATGAGCGTCGGAAAGAACAGCGCCTGCTCCGCCGCCTGTATTGCGCTCGATTTCATCGCAAAGACGTGTAAAGCTCATAACCTTTACAAGAGAGGCGGTTTTATCTCCGAGAGCCTCAAGAATGTCTCTTTCGGTATCAAAGGAAAACTGCTCCGGAACAATCAGAACCGCCTCGCGCCCCGGAGCGGTCAGCTCGCGCAGCATAGATATAACGGCGGTCGTTTTTCCGCTTGCGGCACGTCCCAAAATAAATTGCAGCATAAATGCAGGTCTCCTTTCGTCAGGCTTGTATTATAAACAGGATAATGTACTCTTTTCGGTGCATAAGGATATAAGCTATGCAAAACCGGAAAACGCAGTATTTGCTGCCTTTTCCGGTTGTTTAGGCTGTTTTATTCGTTTTCGGCAGACTGAGCGGCAAGCGCCCTTTCGCGCTTTCGCATAATAATCAAATAGGAGGTAAAAACGGCAGCGAAGGTCAGCAGCCAGGATATCGGATAGGAAATGAAAAGTCCGTTGAAGGTGTGGTACTGCGGCATGGCGAAAACCGTGTATATCCAGACAATCCGCATAACGCAAACTCCTATAATGGTTATAACCATAGGTATAACCGACGAGCCTATTCCGCGCATAGAGCCGGTTGCCGTGTCCATAATTCCGCAGAGGAAATAGGGGATAAGCATAAATTTGAGACGTTCCATTCCGTAACGTATAGCGTCAGGAGAATCGGTTATATAAATTCCCAAAAGCTTATCGCCGAAAATATAAGTCAGGTTTCCTATAACTATACCTACAACAGACACCGTTAAAAGGCAAACCCAGGTGATTTTTTTAACGCGCTTGAGATTTCCGGCACCGTAATTCTGACCGCAGAAGTTGAGCGCCGTCTGATGAAACGCATTCATCGCAACATAGCAGAAACCCTCTAAGCTTCCCGCCGCCGCGCTGCCGGACATATGCGCGCTGCCGAAAGAGTTTATCGAGGACTGAATCAGAACATTTGATATCGAGAACAGCGTTCCCTGCAAGCCGGCAGGCAGACCTATTTTCAGTATTCTCGCGAACGCCCGCGTATATATTTTCATTCCCCGGATTTCAAACCGGCAGGCGTCCTCCCGCCTCATAAGCGACCTTATAACAAGTACGGCGGAAACTCCCTGAGAAATAGAGGTTGCAAGAGCTACGCCCGCAACGTCCATTTTAAACAGGGCAACAAAGATTATATTGAGTATAACATTAAGCACTCCGGCAACGGTCAGAAAAATAAGCGGAGAACGGGTATTCCCGGCAGCTCTGAGAATTGCCGAGCCGAAGTTGTAGAGAATACTGAAGGTTATGCCGCAAAAATAAATCCGCATATATGCAGAGGCGAGCGGCAGCAGCTTGTCGGCTGGAGTTCCCATAAGCTCAAGAAAGGTTGACGAGAACGCAACGCCTATAACGGTAAGTATAACTCCGCCTATAAGGGCTACGGGTATCGCCGTATGAACCGCCTCGTATGTTCCTTTTTTATCTCCTGCTCCGAGGCTCTGCGCAACCGCAACGCCAGCTCCAACAGAAAGTCCTATGAAAAGGTTTACCAAAAGGTTTGTAAGCGCTCCGGTAGCTCCTACCGCGGCAACCGAATCGCTGCCGCTGAACCAGCCGACGACAATAAGGTCGGCGGCGTTGAAAAGCAGCTGCAGAATACTCGTCAGAATTATCGGAACCGTGTATATAATAACGCTTTTGAATATCGGTCCCCGGCACATGGAATCTGTATCGAATTTCATTATTTCTCCTTTGAGCCGCTCAGCTCATACTCCATAAGAGCTTTGACCGCCGCGCCGATTTCGTTGGTTTTATGCGCGGCTACATATTCCCGGTTTAAAACTCCGACAACCTGCAAATGAACATCGGTTGAACGGAAAGGAAACCGCTTTGAAATATCCGCAGTTCCGGTTACGGTTACCGCGACTACCGGAACATCAGCCCATTTTGCTATTTTAAAAACCGAATTATGAAAGGGCAGCAGCTCTCCCGCGCTGCGCGTTCCCTCCGGATAAACCGCGATTGAAACCTCGTTTGCTTTTAACAGACCGGCGGCTCTTGTGACGCTCTCCATAGCGTTTCGTGCACTTGAACGGTCAATCGGCATAAAGCAGCAGCGGCGGATTATTCTGCCGAACCAGGGTATTTTGAAATTCTCCGGCTTTGAAATAAAAGCAAGGTCGTATTTCTTCATAATATGCCAGGTGACTATCGGGTCGAAGTTTGAGCGGTGATTGCTGACAAGCAGAAAACGCCCGTCCGGTATCCGTTCAAGCCCGGATGCGGTTATTTTTATCCGGCATACCTTCATGGCAACAGAGGTTATCGAATAAAGCAGAAAGCGGTGAAACCGGCTGTTTTTATCGTAATTTTTATTTGTATCTATCGCCAGCGCGCAAACGGTCAGGAATAAAAGGTAAAGCGCGATAATTCCGAGAACTGCGCACAGCGCAAACAGTAAAATTTTAAGTATCAGCATTAAAATTCCTCGCGTCAAAGCTTTTATAGCTCTCTCCGTCCAGCGTTTTCCAGGTGAAAACTCCGTTTTCAAAAATTAAATATCCGTTGCGGCTGCCGTCCTTGGGAATAGAAACCGAGCCGGGGTTAATATAAACAAAACCTCCGCAGAATTCGAGAGCGGGAATGTGAGTATGCCCGTGAAGCAGAACCGACCAGCTGCCGCCGGCGGGAGGGGACTGGGTGTTGAAAATATGACCGTGGGTCGCGAAAACAGCAACGTCCCCGTCACATAAAATCGCATAGTCCGACATTATCGGAAACGAAAGCATCATCTGGTCAACCTCGCTGTCGCAGTTTCCGCGAACGCAAAGAGGCTTCCTTTCAAGCCCGTTCAGCATTGCCGCAACGCTTTTCGGGTCGTATTCCGCAGGGAGAGCGTTTCTCGGTCCGTGGTACAAAATATCGCCGAGCAGAACAAGCTGCTCCGCCTTTTCCCGGTTCAGCGCCTTCAGCATTTTTTCGCAGTAAAGCGCAGAGCCGTGTATATCCGACGCTATAAACCATTTCATAAAAACACCGCCTAATCTCATTGTACATTATATATTTATAAAATAATAGTGTCAAGTCTAACAGTTTGTAATTTTTTCGTTTTACGTAAAAACCCTTTATTTAAGCGGGGTTTGAGCGATTCCCGGAAAAATAAATTTTATTTTTCGCAAAAAAAGGTTGCAATTTTGTAACTATTTGATATAATAGTAATATCGGTTACAAAGTTGTAACCATTCCGAACATAAAACGCAAAGGAGATGTTTCTTATTTTTAAAGAGTTAAGCCGGACTGTTTTATCCGCAGCATCTAAAGCCTTTTCTCATATTCGCAGCCGCGGCAGATCAATAAAAATAGGAGCTTTTTGCATATTGTCCGCAGTATCAATGATGATGAGCCTTGTGTTTGTCGGTGCAACTCTCGCGCTGAGAGTCAGCTATAACGGCAAAATAATCGCAACGGTTCTCAACAGTGAGCAGTTTGAGGCGGCCGTAAAGCAGGTAACCGTAACGGTAAACAGCAGCAGCGCGGACGTAAAGCAGGTCGTAAAGGAACCGGAATATACCTCCGTGTTCGTTCTGAACGATACTATTGATACAAAGCAGGATGTTGCTCAGGCTATAATTGAAAATACCGAGGATATAGTCTTGGCAGCCGCAGTTTTTATTGACGGCGAGTTTGCCGCCTGCTCTGCCGACGGCGGTCTTGAGGACTGCATAAACAGCTGCCGGACGCGGTTTGAAACACAAGCCGGAGAAAATACCTCGGAGTTTTTAAAGGCAGTAACCATTGAAAACGGCTACTATCTTGCCGCGGAGCTTAAATCCTTAGAGGAAATCAGACCGGTTATAGAGACAATTCCGGTTAAAACAACCGTTATTTCCGCCGTTGATTCGGCAATTCCGTTTGCAACCGAAAAGCGCAATAACAGCGAGCTTTATCTCGGAACATCAAATGTTGTAACCGAGGGTCAGAACGGTGTAAAGAGAACAGGGGAGAGCGTAACGCTTATAAACGGCGAGGAGACCGAGCGTACCGCTATCAGCGAGGAAGTCGTTTCCGAGCCTGTAACCCGCGTTATAGAGGTCGGAACAAAACGCCGCTCCGCAACGGGAACAACCGGAACAAAGGTAACCGTTTCCGGGCTTATATTCCCTCTGCCGAACGGAGTATGGCAGGTCAGCGCCTATTTCGGCGACGGCCGCGGTCACCGCGCGGTTGACCTGCGCAGCCCCAACGGAACTCCGATATATGCCGCTGCGTCCGGTAAGGTCGTTCAGGCAGGCTGGGACGGGGATTACGGTTATTCGATAGTAATAGACCACGGTAACGGCTTGCAGACGCGCTATGCCCACGAAAGTGATATTTTTGTTTCAGCCGGACAAACTGTTTCGGCAGGTCAGGAGATAGGCTCTGTCGGGAAAACCGGAAATGCCAGCGGATATCATCTGCATTTTGAGATAATCATAAACGGCAACCGCATTGACCCCGCGCCGTCGCTCGGTATCGGATGACAGTAAGTAAAAAATCGGACTAAGGTAATTTAAGCAGACTTCCGGCGGCTCAAAACCGGAAATCTGCTTGTTTTAATTTCAGAGAAAGGAACGGAGAGAGCTGATGAAGGAAAACAGAAAGCTTTTAAAGGAAGTTTTGAGAGATATCCGCCATGATATGACCGATGAAGAAGTATTGAATCTTCTGGCGGACAGTAAAATTTCGGTACGTCCGGATGATAAGGAGAAATATACCATAGGTCAGAAAGCCGCGGATTTAATTGCAAAATTTGCCGGGAGCTGGGCTTTTATATTCTCTTTTACGGGAATTCTTATACTGTGGATGGCAGTAAACACAGTTCTTGCATCAAAGGCATTTGACCCGTATCCTTTTATTCTGCTTAATTTGGTTTTATCCTGTGTTGCCGCTGTTCAGGCGCCGCTGATTATGATGAGCCAAAACAGGCAGGAGGAAAAGGATCGGCGACGCGCCGAAAACGATTATAAGGTTAACCTGAAAACCGAAATAATGATTGAGGACCTTTATGATAAAGTCAATGCATTGCTGGCAAAACAGTCTGCGCTCGAAAAACAGCTTCAGGAAAGGAATACGGAGAAAAACGAAAAATAAAAAAAGACAGTACTGCCGCAGATGATTGACAGTGCTGTCTTTTTGCAGCAATGAGGCTTAGAACGATACCGTCAGCTGCATTTTGAACTTTTCTATACCGAACACCGCGTGCGGTATACCCTTGGGCATTATCAGCGTTTCGCCCTTTTCCAAAATGTATTCCGTTCCGCCGACGGTGAATTTCCCCTTGCCGTCAAGAACGGTTACCATAGCGTCACCTCCGGCGGAATGAGAGGAAATTTCCTCGCCCTTGTCGAATGAAAACAGGGTCATACTTACGGCGCTGTTCTGAACAAGCGTTTTGCTGACGACCTGCCCGGTGCTATAATCAACCAAATCCGCAAGATTAAGCTTTTTTTCTTTTTCGATATTTTTATACATACCTTCAGCTCCCTAAATGATTGTATCATATATTATACGCTTTTATAAAGAATATATCAATATACTTTATACAACGCTTTGTATCAATGAATTTTTCTTGACATTCCGTACCGCGGGGAATATAATATTTTTTATAGCAATAAATAAATATAAAAGGTGGTTTTTGTTTTGGCAAAGACAATTAAGATAACCGACGAAGGTCTTAAAAAGCTGACCGACGAGCTTGAATATCTCAAAACCGAGGGAAGAACCGATATCGCGGAAAAAATAAAAATTGCCCGTGGCTACGGCGACCTTTCCGAAAACAGCGAATATGATGAGGCTAAAAACGAGCAGGCTAAAATAGAAGCGCGCATTGTCGAGCTGGAGGCAATGCTTAAAAACGTTGAAATAATATCAGATGTAAAGGGCTCGGCAAAAACCGTCGTTGTCGGAGTATGCGTAAAGGTAAGGGACGTAAAAACCGGCAAGGAATTTGAATACCGTATCGTCGGCTCAACCGAAGCCGATCCGCGCAACGGAAAAATATCGGACGAATGTCCCGTCGGCAGAGCCATTCTCGGTCACCGCGCGGGCGATGAGGTCGTTGTCGAGGCACCGTCCGGAGAAATCCGTCTTGAGCTGCTCAACATTTCAAGATAAAATTTTTTAAAACCGAAAGGAAATTTAACAGATGGCAGAAAATCAGAATAGCGCTCCTGTTCAGGATATAAACGAAATATTGCAGGTTCGCCGGGATAAGCTGTCGGCGTTATGCGAGGCAGGAAACGACCCGTTTGTTAAAACAAAGTTTGATGTAACGGCTGATTCCGTTGAAATCAAAGCTGATTTTGAGGGCTTTGAGGGAAAAACCGTTTCGCTCGGCGGCAGAATAATAAGCCGCAGAATTATGGGCAAGGCGAGCTTTGTCGGTCTTAGGGACGGCTCCGGCGATATTCAGCTCTATGTCCGCAGGGACGATGTAGGAGAGGACGATTACGCGGCGTTTAAAAAATGGGATATCGGCGATATAATCGGATTAACCGGCTTTGTTTTCAAAACCCAGACCGGTGAAATTTCGGTTCATGCGCAGCATATTGAGCTGCTTGCGAAATCGCTGCTGCCCCTGCCTGAAAAATTTCACGGCTTAAAGGACACCGACACCCGCTACCGTCAGCGTTATGTTGATTTGATTGTTAATCCGGAGGTTCGCGATACCTTTATAAAGCGCTCGGCAATTCTGCGGGAAATTCGCGCCTATCTCGATTCAAAGGGCTTTTTGGAGGTAGATACCCCGATATTGGTTCCGATTGAAATAGGAGCCTCCGCGCGCCCGTTTAAAACTCACCATAACACGCTTGATATGGATATGTATCTGCGTATCGAAACCGAGCTTTACCTAAAGCGCCTGATAGTCGGCGGAATGAACCGCGTTTATGAGGTCGGACGTATATTCAGGAACGAGGGAATGGACCCCAAGCATAATCCGGAGTTCACAACGGTTGAGCTTTATCAGGCATATACCGATTTCCGCGGAATAATGGATCTTGTTGAGGATCTTTATAAAACGCTTGCCGAAAAGGTTGTCGGAAGCACCAAAATAACCTATCAGGGTATAGAAATCGATATGGGGCATTGGGAGCGTCTTACTATGGCGCAGGCGGTTAAAAAGTATTCCGGCTGCGATTATTATGAATGGAAATCCGATGAGGATGCCCGCCGCTGCGCTGCCGAAAAGCACGTTGAGGTTGCGGCGGACGCAACACGCGGAACGGTGCTTGCGGAGCTGTTTGACGCATTTGTTGAGGAAAAGCTCATTCAGCCGACGTTTATTTACGATTATCCTGTTGAAATCAGCCCTCTGGCGAAGCGTAAGCCGGACGAGCCTCAGTTTACCGAGCGTTTCGAGTATTTTATAAACGCTACGGAATACGGAAACGCGTTCAGCGAGCTTAATGACCCGATAGACCAGAAGGAGCGCTTTGAGCGCCAGGTTGCCCTGAAAAAGCAGGCTGACCCGGAGTGCAATTCAGAGGTTGATTACGATTATGTAACCGCGCTTGAATACGGTATGCCGCCGACGGGAGGCTTGGGCTTCGGAGTTGACAGGCTTGTAATGCTGCTGACCGACAGCGCCTCTATCCGCGACGTTCTCCTTTTCCCCACAATGAAGAGCCTGAACTAAATAACCCTTCATAATTCTTCATAATTCTCGATAATTTGAGTTATGAACGGGTTTACACCAGCAACTTACACCAATTTACAACATCGGTACACCAAACCGAACACAATCGCATAATTTTCGTAAACCTACCTTGTTTCATTACTTGGTAGGTTTTTTATTACAGACAGCAAAAGCCGCTTGGATTTCATCTGAAAACCAAACGGCTGTGTAATGTGCGATTGTTTTAATTGCTTAGTTGCTTTTTATAGCCCTCGCCCCAAGACCACATAGAGTCCAGAATGGGTTTAAGGCTCCTGCCGAGTTCGGTCAATGAGTATTCCACCCTCGGCGGTACTTCGGCATAGACCTCGCGGTAAACAAGTCCGTTTTCCTCCATGTCACGCAGCTGCGCCGTCAAAACCTTTTGCGATACCGAACCGATAGACTTTTTCAGTTCTCCGAATCGCTTTGTTCCCGGCATAAGATCGCGCAGTATCAGCACCTTCCATTTGTCACCGATTAAAGTCAGCGTAGTTTCAACCGGGCAAGCCGGCAGTTCTTTTATTTTCTCGTCCATATATTAAGCCTCCGCAATAGTATCTTTTGGTTTCTTACACTCCGATTATACCATACGGGCATACTTTTCGTCAAGCGCGGAAAAAAATTAAAAAATTTTTTACTCGGCGCAAAACAGCTGAAAGCCCTTTTTTTACGCAACCGTTTCCTTTCGGTAACTGCCCAATAGTATCTCTGCGGTAACTACGGCACAATATTGTGCTTACTTTACAACGGTGACTAAGCCGAATATAATATAGCCAAGAGCTACGGAGAACGGCCGCTGCGAAGCTCAAAGCAAAACATAAGGAGCGATCCGAAATGAGCATTTTCAAAAAACTGTTCGGCAACCGCCAAAATGATATGAAAGAGGTAATTACAATGACAAACACTCAGAAAGCACTTAAACTGATTAACACATTCGCAACCGGAGACACCGAAAAAGCAGCAAGCCTGCTTGCCGAAGGATACATCCAGCATAACCTTGCTTACGGCACAGGAAGAGACGCATTTGTCGGCTCGGTGGCTTACCTTGCGTCTGCTCCGGTAAAAACCACGGTAAACAATATCCGCGCTTTTGAAGACGGCGACAAGGTTTTCCTTCAGACGGTTTACAACTTCGCAGGCGCAGGAGAGCAGGTTGCCTTTGACATCTTCCGCTTTGACGAAAACGGAAAGATTGCAGAGCACTGGGATAACCTTGCGGCAAAAGCAGAACCCAATCCTTCGGGAAGAACGCAGATCGACGGCACTAAGGAAATAAAGGACACGGACAAAACAGAGGCTAACCGTGAGCTTGTCAAGAACTTCCTCTACGATGTTATGCAGGGTAAGCGTCCCGAAAAGACACCGGATTATTTTGATGGCGACACCTACCTTCAGCACAATACCGGCATTGCCGACGGTCTTTCCGGACTCGGTGCCGCACTTGCGGCTCTTGCCGAGCAGAACATTCAGATGATCTACACTACCACGCATCAGGTGCTGGCACAGGGCAACTTTGTTCTTGCCGTCAGCGAAGGAACCTTCGGCGGCGCGCCGACCTCCTACTATGATCTTTGGAGAGTGGAAAACGGCAAGATTGCCGAACACTGGGATGTGATGGAAACCATCGCCGACAAATCCACTTGGCAGAATCAGAACGGCAAATTCTAAACTTGCGGTTTCGCCCCGCAGGGATTTCTCCTGCGGGGCATAGCCGCTTTTCGGAGGGAACAATGAACTGTTTGGCTTTTTTGGAAAAAGAGATTCATTCCGTTATTATGGCAACGGTAGATGACCGGGGGCTTCCCGTTACCTGTGCCGTGGATATTATGGACAGTGATGATAAGGGCTTGTATTTTCTCACTGCCAAGGGAAAAGGCTTTTATCATCGGCTTGTAAAGCAAGGCTATGCTGCGCTGACCGGAATAAAAGGCAGCGATACCATGTCCTGCGTTGCCGTATCCGTCAGAGGCAAGGTTGAGGAGATCGGAAACGAACGGCTCGACCGACTGCTTAATAAGAATCCGTATATGCTTGAAATCTATCCGACCGAGCAGTCCCGTGAGGCGCTGACGGTTTTCCGTCTTTACGAGGGCGAGGGCGAATGGTTTGACCTTTCAAAAAAGCCGATCGAGCGCTTTTCTTCTTCGATTGGGAATAAAGAAGTCCCACCAGCCGGCTATGTTATTACAGAGCGCTGCAACGGCTGCAAAAAATGCAGCACTGTCTGTCCGCAAAACTGTATTGATTTTGAAAAAACGCCTGCTGTAATTATTAAGGAGCATTGTCTGCATTGCGGAAACTGCCTTTCCGCTTGTCCGCAAAACGCAATTATAAAAGAGGGGTAGTATGACGCAGAGCGAAAGAAGATTATACCTGATAACGGAATTGAAAAAAGAAAATCGACAGTATGCGGAGATGCCTGTTCCGTCAGATACGGCAGAGCAAAAGCATCTGCTCCGTGC
The DNA here is from genome assembly GCA_934477125.1 of uncultured Eubacteriales bacterium. Taxonomy (GTDB): domain Bacteria; phylum Bacillota; class Clostridia; order Oscillospirales; family Acutalibacteraceae; genus UBA737. Next base: position 213,772 of record CAKSOL010000003.1, read on the forward strand.
GCTTTTCAATGTGCGGATGCCGAAAGCGGCAAGTGATGAATTCTTAAAAATACAGGACGAATATTTAAGGGAGGAAACACGGCTGAAAGGCGTTACCGATATATCCGCTTTTACTCCCATTCAACCCGATATCTACTTATGGCAGGGCGATATAACTACGCTGAAATGCGATGCCATCGTCAACGCCGCGAACAATCAAATGCTCGGCTGCTTCTGCCCGAACCACGGGTGTATCGACAATGCCATTCATACCTATGCAGGCGTACAGCTCCGCTTTGACTGTGCAGAGCTGATGAAAAAGCAAGGACATGAAGAACCGACGGGGCAAGCGAAGATAACACCGGCATACAATCTGCCGTGCAGGTTTGTCATTCACACGGTAGGTCCTATCGTGTACGGCAGACTGACTGATAAGGACTGCGAGTTATTGCGAAGCTGCTATCGTTCCTGCTTGAAAATTGCCGACGAGAACGGTTTGAAAAGCATTGCTTTTTGTTGTATCTCTACCGGTGAATTTCATTTCCCGAATGAACGGGCGGCGGAAGTTGCAATAGATACCGTGAAAAAATATAAAGCGGAAACACAAAGCGAAATCAAGGTGATATTTAATGTTTTCAAGGATACTGACTACAAAATCTACCGAGAGCTTCTCGGATAATTTAAAGCGGCTTAAAAACGCTCTTGACTCTGCCGACGCCGTTGTTATCGGTGCGGGCGCGGGACTTTCGGTTGCGGCAGGATTTGATTACGGCGGCGAGCGCTTTCGCAAATTCTTTTCCGATTTTGAGGAAAAATACGGTATCCAAGACATGTATTCAGGCGGCTTTTATCCGTATGAGAGCCGTGAGGAATACTGGGCATGGTGGTCACGGCATATCTTAATAAACCGCTATGATTGCCCCGTCGGGAAAGTATATAAAGATCTGCTTTCCCTTATAGAAGGAAAGGATTATTTTGTGCTTACTACCAATGTCGATCACCAATTTCAGCGTGCCGGATTTGATAAAAAGCGCCTGTTCTACACACAAGGTGATTACGGCTTGTTTCAGTGCAGTACACCCTGCTACATGGAAACCTTTGATAACGAAACGGCCGTCCGTGAAATGGTAAAACGGCAAAAGGATATGAAAATCCCGACCGACCTTTTGCCTATTTGTCCGCACTGCGGCGCACCGCTTACCGTAAATCTGCGCTGCGACGATAAATTCGTCGAAGACGAAGGCTGGCACAAGGCGGCGGAGCGATATGAAAATTTTCTCCGCACAAGAGGCGGTCAAAAAATTCTGTTTTTGGAACTCGGAGTCGGTCTTAACACTCCTGTTATTATAAAATATCCGTTTTGGCAGATGACGGCGAAAAACTCCAATGCCGTTTATGCCTGCGTAAACAAAGGTCAGGCATTTTGCCCTCGTGAAATAGAACGGCAATCAATTTGCATTGATGCGGATATTGCGGAAGTATCGGAAAAACTGAAATAAGGGAAACGGGTATATTATTGCATGTGAGTGCTTTGAAACTCCTTTATTTTAAATCCACACAGGAAGGACAAAACTCAGTAATGATATCCACTTGATTTCTCAGGCTTTTTGGTGTATAATGGCAACTATGTTGAACTGAGAGATGTGCTTCTTTGTAGTGCAATCGGATATATCAGGCTTACACCTTACACCAAAAGTTACACCAATATACGCACACCGGAATTCTTGATAATTCTCGATATGGCTTTATTTG
>CAKSOL010000004.1 GCA_934477125.1 uncultured Eubacteriales bacterium
TATGTTTTGTTCCGAACGCGCTTAAATTTATATAATATACACACATTTGAATTAGACAAAAGTACGCTTTTGTACAACTGGCGAGGAAAAGGTAGACGTTACAGCAAATGCTGCAAGCGTTACCGTTGCAGAGGATGAGCCGGAAGTAACCTTTACTGCTCCTTTGAAAGACAAGAATGTTAATACTTCTTTTGGACTGTATGCAAAGTTTGACTTTACATTCTCCGGAACAGCCGCAGAATACGGCGTTATGCTTTACAGAGCTGCAAGCTATACCGACGGTATGGAAGTATCCATCGACACCGCAGATATGAGCGCTGCTATTGCTCCCGCAGATTGGTTCAGCGTCAGCGGCTTTAACATTACAGCTATAACCGAAAAGTTTGTATTCGTTCCGTATGTTAAAGATACCGATGCAGTTTATTATTATGCCGATCCGGTTCGCCTTTCATATGCGGAAATTGCACTTGAAAGAATAAACAATTCTTCAACGAAACCGGCTACGGTTGCTAAGCTGAATGCAATTTTTGACGCCTATTATGCAACCAAAAATGCTCCGGCTTATGACGGACAGACCGCTCCTGCATACACGGGAATTGATAAGACTGCGACATACGCTGATGTTACCGCTCCGAGAACAGAGGCTAACGGCGAGTTTTCATCTCCCTATACCGCAATACAGGGAAAGCTCGACAATGCACTTTATGTAAAATTTGATTACAGCGCCTATACCGGTACTGCTGCTGAATACGGCGTTCTGTTTTACAGAGCTGCAAGCTATACCGACGGTATGGAAGTATCTATCGAAAATGCAGATATGAGCGCTGCGATTAAGCCCACAGATTGGTTCAGCATTTCCGGATTTAATATTGCCGCAACCGGCGAGCAGTTTGCGATGGTACCTTATGTCAAGGACAATGACGGTGTATACCACTATGGTTCTACCTCTCACGTTTCCTACGCAAACTATCTTGTTACAAAGCTTACTGCTTCGACAGCAGCGGCGACCTCAAACAGAGCTTTAGCTTTGCTTGACGCTTACAAAGCAATTTACGGTAAAGATTTATATACCGTCAGCAAGTAATAGTTTAAGGATTATTTTTTGAAAGGAGGATATTAGAAATGAAGAATTTTGAAATGCCGAAAATCAATAAAATTTCTTTCGCCCAGTATGATTATATCTCCGGTCTGTGCGGTGCTGCGGACGACACGGTGGTTGGCGGCGAGAGCAACCCTGAGTTCGACTGATGTTTAAAGGCTGGGGGCGGCGGTTATTTCCGCCGCCCCTTTTTTATTGAATATCTTCGGAGGGGTATATGAAATACAGAATAGCCGATACCATAGTTGAGATGGACGCTATATTTAAAATAAAATCCCAGGCAATTAAATACCTTTACAGCACCGATAAACCGGCGGACATCAAGGTAAATATCCCGGATATTGAGGCTTATAACAAAAGACAGCCTGATTACACATACGAATCCTTCTGCTATATGCTGTCGGGAAGCGATTTCTATAAAAAACTGCTTGATTTCGGAGGAATGATGCTTCATGCCTCGGCGGTTGCAGTTGAAGATAAGGCGTATTTGTTTTCAGCGGCAAGCGGAACCGGAAAATCGACTCATACGCAGTTATGGCTCGAAAAATTCGGAAACTCCGCTTATATTATTAACGATGATAAACCGGCAATAAGGTATGTTGACGGCGAATTATATGTTTACGGAACGCCCTGGAGCGGAAAAACCGACTTAAATGTAAATTCCCGCGCAAAGCTTCAGGGAATATGCTTTTTGCAGCGTGATGAACGGAATTGGATACGTCGGCAAAGCGCAGAAGAATCTATCGAAAGAATTATGCATGGGTCGTTAAAGCGGCTGACGGTTCCGCAGCTTAAAAAACAGATTGACATTATAAAAAATATTATTGAAAACGTTCCGATATTCACCATGGGGTGTACTCCTACTCCCGACGCTGCGGAAATGTCATATAATGCGATGAAAAATAAACAGCTTTTATGAGGATAACGATATGAGAAAAAAAGAAAATTATGTACTTAGCGAAATAGCCGGAAAATATATAATAATTCCTACCGGTGATGAGGCTATTGATTTTAACGGGGTTATTTCCGTTAATGATACAGCAAAATTTTTATGGGAAAGCTCACCCGCCCAGTTTACAGCCGAGCTTTTAACCGAAAAAATCAAAAATGAATATGACTTGGATGACGCTACGGCAGCCGAGGCGGTAAACTCATATATTGAACAGATGAAGGAAGTTGGCTGTATTGAATGATGTACGGCTTTATATGAGAGATATGCTTCCGATAATCAGGGAAAAGCTTAATAATAACGGAAGCGTCTCCATAAGAGTTACCGGGCAAAGTATGCAGCCTATGATTTATCATATGCGTGATTCTGTAACTATATCTCAGGCTCCGGAAAGGCTGCGGCTTTATGATGTTCCTCTGTACCAGAGAGACGACGGCAGCGTTATACTCCACAGAATAGTTAAGGTCAACGAAGATAATACTTATGTTTGCTGCGGAGATAACCAATGGAAAAAGGAATACGGCGTAAGGCAGGATCAGATAATAGGAATTTTGACCTCCTTTGACCGCAACGGGAAAAAGGTTGACCCCAAAAAATCCGTCGGTTATAAGCTGTATGTATATACCTGGCCTTTAATGCATCACTTTAAATTTTTGTATAAATATTTAGTGCTTCCATTTAAAAAAGGCGGTAAAAAATGAAAATCATTATTCCGGCTGCTCCTGTATTTGAATCAATTATGGGATTGCAGCGATATAATAAAGATGAGTCTTACAAAAAAAGCGAATTTCTTTTTCCCTGCCGGGTCGGCGGCGATTACGCCGTTTATAACTCGTTTAACGGAATATTGGCACTGATGTCTGAGCAGGAATATAACGGCTTTTCGTCCGGCAGACCGGGCAATTCCCTTTTGGAGCAGCTTGTCGGTAATTGGTTCTATATAAAGAGTAATACGCAAATTTTTGAGGAGTATAAAAAACTGCGCGGGCTGGCGCTGTTTTTTGCCCGAAAAAACGTCTTAAAAAATTTTACCGTTTTAACTACAACGGACTGCAACGCCCGTTGTTTTTACTGCTATGAAAAAAATTTAAAAAGAATTTCAATGGATAATGAATGTGCTGAGAAAACAGCTGAGTTTATAGCAAAAAGCTGTAATAAAAATGCAGTACGGCTGAATTGGTTCGGGGGAGAACCGTTATATAACCTTGAAGCAATCGATACAATTTGCAACAAATTGAACGGGCTCGGAATAAAATACCGCTCTAAAATGATAAGCAATGCGCTTTTATTCGACAGGCAGGTTATTGAAAAGGCGAAAAAGCTATGGCGGTTGAGAAGAGTTCAGATAACCCTTGACGGAACCGAAGAAAATTACAACAGAATCAAGGCATATATCTCCCGGGACGCAAAAAATCCGTTTGCAAGGGTTATTGATAACTTAGGTCTTTTAACAGAAAATAATATTTTTGTTGATATAAGATTGAACATCTCCGAAAATAATATTGACGATATGGCGGTCCTGGTTGATTTTCTCGCAGAAAAATTTACCGGTACCGATAAGATAAATGTTGTTTCAGCCTTGCTCTACCAGCTGCGAGACAGCATTGAGGACGGCTCTGAAAAGAATATGAGATTTTCGGAAAAAATATTTTCCCTTAATGAAAAAATATTTAAAAGCGGATTATACCGGGAAACAATAAGCCATTCCCTATATACGTTTAATAATTGTATGGCTGACAGTCCCGATACTGCCATTATTTCTCCCGACGGAAGGCTATACAAATGCGAGCATTATGTTCCGGAAGAAAATGTTGGGGATATAAATACCGGGATAACCGATACCGAACGTTTGCGCTTTTGGAAATCCGAACGTTATTTCGGAGGTTGCCGAACCTGCGCATTTACGCCGATATGCAATCATCTTGAAAACTGCGAAAACATCGGCAGCGACTGCGGAAGAATAAAAAAGCGCTTAACAGAGCAAATGTTAGAATATCGGATAATAAATTCGGTTAAAAAATATTTATATTCAAATAATAACAGTTGATTTTTTTCTTGACATTCACCCGGATATATGGTATCATCTAAGCAGAGTTAGCCGCGCCTAACCGAAAGGTGCGGCTTTACTTGAAAATTTGAGTTAGCATATGCTAACCAGAGCGGCGAAGCGTATATTTCGCTTGAATATCGGTAAAAAATATATTGGGTTCAGGCAAGCGGGAAACGATTACGGCGTCACCTGCCGCCTGAGCAAACACGAACAATCGGAGGGAATTTTATTTGTCAGAGGAAATGATTATCAGGCATTGCTCCCCGACCCTTGCGGGCATAAAAACGGGAAATATGTTTACTTATCCTTACCGCTCCGTTCAGGAAATGCGCGCCGATATAAGGAGCTGGAACAGGCTGCTTTCATCCAAGGGGCTTTGTGTTCTTCCGCTTAAATACAACGGGCGAAGCGCGCTGGTTTATTTCTACCGTCCTGCAATGCTTTCGAGGGATTTAAAAGACAAGGCGGCAAGCAAAATTCTTCATGGCTGCGGCTACGGCTCGCAGTCGCCGGGGCGGTGCATCGCGCAGCTTTCAAAGCGTATGGCGGACGACGGAGAATTTCCGCATGAAGTGGGGCTGTTTCTCGGTTATCCGCCGGAGGACGTCAAAGGGTTTATAGAAAACAAATCCTCCTGCTTTAAATGCGTCGGCTGCTGGAAGGTATACGGCGACGAGGAGCAGGCAAAAAAGATTTTTTCAAAATATAAAAAATGCACGCAGCTTTACAGCAGGCTGTATGCAAACGGAAAAGGTATTGAGCGGCTGACGGTAGCCGGTTAATATATACGCAATCGGGTTACGTCTGACAGGCGCGCCGTCCGGAAACGGCCATTATTCGGGCGGCGCGTATTAGTGTGACAGCTGCGGCAAAGACATAGCGGCTAAACGCCGACAGAAAGGATGTAATATTTATGAGTAAAATAGCTGTGGTTTATTGGAGCGGAACAGGCAACACAGAGGCAATGGCGAACGCCGTTGCGGAAGGTGCGAAGGCGGCAGGCGCAGAGGTTACGGTTTTCACTGCCGCCGAGTTTGACGGCGAAATGACCGATAAATTTGACGCGATAGCCTTCGGCTGCCCTGCGATGGGAGCCGAGGTTTTGGAGGAGGACGAGTTTGCGCCGATGTTCGAGGCGTGCGAAAGCAAGCTGAGCGGCAAGAAAATTGCCATTTTCGGTTCTTACGGCTGGGGCGACGGCGAATGGATGCGCAACTGGGAAGAAACCTGCAAGGCGGACGGCGCGGTTATCGTCGGAGAGCCGGTTATCTGCAACGACGCTCCGGACGACGCTGCCGCAGCCGATTGCAGCAATCTCGGAAAAGCAATCGCCGGGTAAAAATCTGAACCGTAGACAAAAATTTTCAACCGGCAGGCATAAGGTTTTATTGCGCAAATAAAAGCGCTGCTTAATTTATGTCCGCCGGGTCTGACACTTCGTTACTTATACAAAAACAGGCTGTTACGCAGAGATTTAAGCGTAACAGCCTGTTTAATTTAAAGGATTTTTACGAAAGATCCTCGACTATAAGCTCGCGGACGGCGTTTTCGTCCTCGGGAGCCTTATCGCGAACCGCAAAGAATTTTTCGGCAACCTGCGGGAAAAGCGCATAGCTCAGAACGTCCTCCTCGGACTTTCCGATGCCCTTTTCTTTCATTTCGCGGGCATATTTTACAAGCTCCGGCTCTATAAGGTCGGCAGGACGGCAGGTTATAACCTTGTCGTTTCCTATCGCCTTTTTGCGAACCTCCTCGTTCACCTTGCCCGGCAGAGCTCCGTATTCTCCGCGCAGCAGAGCCTTGGACTCCTTGGTTATCATCTTATACCGCTCTCCGGAAAGAACGTTGAGAACCGCCTGCGTTCCGACAATCTGGCTGGTCGGGGTTACGAGCGGCGGATAGCCGAAGTCCTCGCGGACGCGCGGAACCTCCGCTAAAACGTCGTAATACTTATCAGCGGCGTTAGCCTGCTTGAGCTGAGAAATAAGGTTTGAAAGCATTCCGCCCGGAACCTGATAAATAAGAGTCTTGGTATCGACATTGAGAACCTTCGGGTCAAGAGTTCCCTCGGCTTTCATCTTGTCGGCAACGGTGCGGAAATGAGCCGCGACCTCGGAAAGCGCCGTAAGGTCAAGACCGGTATCCCTCGGAGTTCCCCTGAGGGTTGCAACAAGCGCCTCGGTTGCCGGGTTTGAAGTTCCGTTGGCAAACGGAGACAGCGCGCAGTCAACTATATCAACTCCCGCCTGCGCCGCCATAAGATAGGTCATATCGCCGGTGCCGGTGGTGTTGTGAGTGTGAAGATGAATCGGAACGTGAACGCTCTCCTTGAGCCTCTTAACAAGCGAATATGCGTCATAAGGCAGAAGCAGGTTCGCCATATCCTTTATACAGATAACGTCCGCTCCCATATCCTCAAGCTGGCGCGCAAGGTTAATGAAATACTCCTCGTTATGAACCGGACTTGTCGTATAGCTCATCGCGGTTTCGCAGATTCCGCCGTATTTCTTGCAGCTCTTGACCGCCTGCTCAAGATTTCGGGGGTCGTTAAGCGCGTCGAAAATCCTGATAACGTCTATTCCGTTTTCAATAGACTTTGCAACGAATTTATCAACAACATCGTCCGCATAGTGCTTATATCCGAGGATATTCTGACCGCGGAAAAGCATTTGCAGCTTGGTGTTGGGCATATGCTTTTTGAGGGTGCGGAGTCTCTCCCAGGGGTCCTCGTTCAAAAAGCGCATACAGGCATCAAACGTAGCTCCGCCCCAGCACTCAATAGACCAGTAGCCTATTTTATCGAGCTTTTCGAGAGCGGGAAGCATATCCTCAATTCTCATTCGCGTTGCCGCCTGAGACTGGTGAGCATCACGCAAAATAGTGTCAGTTATAAACAGCTTTTTATTTTCCATTCTAATACTCCTCCTATCAGCCGAACAGAGCAATCAGAACGCCCGCCGCTATTGCCGAGCCGATAACTCCGGCAACATTCGGACCCATAGCGTGCATCAGCAGGAAGTTGGACGGATCGGCCTTCTGACCCTCCATCTGCGATACTCTCGCCGCCATAGGAACGGCGGAAACGCCGGCAGAACCGATAAGCGGGTTTATCTTGTTCTTGGTGAACAAATTCATAAACTTTGCAAGCAAAACTCCGCCCGCGGTTCCGAGTCCGAACGCGCAAACGCCCATAACCAGGATTTTCAGCGTGTTGACATTCAGGAACGCGCTTGCCGTCGCAGTTGCTCCGACCGAAATTCCGAGGAAAATAGTTACTATATTCATCAGCTCGTTCTGAGCGGTCTTGCAGAGACGCTCCGCAACTCCGGATTCCTTCCAGAGGTTTCCGAGCATCAGGCAGCCGACCAGCGGCGTTGCCGACGGTACGAGCAGGGCAACGAAAACCGTAACGACAATCGGAAAAAGTATCTTCTCGGTTTTGGAAACCGGGCGCAGCTTATCCATTTTAATGCAGCGCTCTTTCTTTGTTGTGAGCAGGCGCATAATCGGCGGCTGAATAACCGGAACAAGCGCCATATAGCTGTACGCCGCGACCGCGATAGGTCCGAGCAGGTCGGGGAAAAGCTTTGAGGTTGTATAAATCGCGGTAGGACCGTCCGCTCCGCCGATAATTCCTATCGAAGCGGCGGCAGTCTGCGGGAAGCCGAGGTAAACGCAGCCGATAAAGGTTACGAATATTCCGACCTGCGCGGCAGCGCCGAGGAGCAGCGACTTAGGATTGGCGATAAGCGGACCGAAATCGGTCATCGCTCCTATTCCGACAAATATAAGGCAGGGATAAAGGCAGGTTTTAACGCCGATATAAAGGATATCGAGCAGACCGCCCTCGGACATTATACGGCCGTAGCTGTGATAAAACTCGCTGTTCGAGTTCATAAAGTCCGCCCAAAGCTCGGTATGGTACATCTCATTGCCGGGGACAAGCGCGGTAAGGTTTGTGAGCAGCATACCGAACGCTATGCCGATAAGCAGCAGCGGCTCAAACTGTTTCTTTATAGCGAGCCACAGCAGCAGCAGCGATATAAGGATCATCACAAGATAACCCCAGTTTTCGCTGAAGTTTGCAAACAGACTGTAAAATCCCATCTGTTTGACAAAATCCATTACTCTATCTAACATTTCCCATTCCTCCGCAGCTTACGCGATAACGCAGAGAACCGCGCCGGTTTCAACGCTTGAGCCCTTGGTTACGTTTACGGAAGCGACCGTGCCGTCGCAGGGAGCCATAATTTCATTCTCCATCTTCATAGCCTCAAGGACCATAAGAACGTCGCCCTTTTTAACAGCCGCGCCGTTTGCAACGTTTATCGAAAGAATAGTTCCGGGCATCGGGCATGAAACGGTCTGACCGCCGGCAGGAGCCGCTGCGGGAGCGGGGGCTGCGGCAGGGGCGGGAGCAGCCGGAGCTGCTGCGGGAGCGGACTTAACCTCTGCGGCGTCGATAGCCTCAAGGGTTATTTCATATGCTGTTCCGTTGACGGTTACTTTATACTTTTTCATTTTCTTTTTCTCCTGACTTAAATTAAATTTTTAAAGCTTTCTGAAAGAAAGAACGCGGATAGCCGAAACATCGGTTCCCATTTCCTCGGCAGCCGCCGCGGTTACAGCGGCAAGAATTTCCTGCCGGTTCTCTATAACGGCAGAAGCGGCGGAAGCAGCCGGAGCGCTTTCCGCTTTTTCCGATTTATCAGCCTTTCCCGAGCCGCACAGCGCGCTCATTATCTTACAAATAATTATGATAGCAATAAGACCGACAAACACCGTTCCTACTCCGAGACAGATAACAAACCAATTCGGAATTTCGTTTACCATATCAGCACCTCCCCGTGCCTATCATCCGCAGACCTTAATCTGCGGGCTTCGACCGGACAATCAGCGGATTTTTTCGGAAAAACCGGGATTTCGCAGCGCTTTTATCCTCGTTCTTCCGAAAAAACTTCCAAACTGTCCCATTTTAAACTTACTGTTGTTATTGTACCACTTTGTTAAAAAATTTGCAAGCAGAAATTTAAAAATCCTTAACCTGCGGCAAACAATGTATTTTATATGAATATTTTATTAAATATTAAACTGTTATACAGACAAGAGTTAGTCGGATATCTCCCGCCTTTATGTCCGGCGGCAGTATTTCGGTGTTATATTGTCTGAAATTTAACATTTAACATTTAATTTAATAAAACTTTTTAATTTTGTTATTTACACGGCGGGGAAAAAGTGATATTATATACTTTGTACGAGAACTTGCTTCTCAGTAATTTTAAAACAGGAGGAATTTTCAATGGCCAGAAAATTCAAGACCATGGACGGTAATAATGCCGCGGCGCACGTTGCGTATGCGTTCACCGAGGTAGCCGGAATTTATCCGATAACCCCGTCCAGCCCGATGGCGGACTATGTTGATCAATGGTCTGCACAGGGATTAAAAAACATCTTCGGTACTACGGTTAAGGTTGCTGAAATGCAGTCTGAGGCCGGTGCCGCCGGTACGGTTCACGGCTCGCTTGCAGCCGGTGCGCTTACCACCACCTTCACCGCTTCTCAGGGACTTCTGCTTATGATCCCTAATATGTATAAGATAGCCGGTGAGCTGCTGCCCTGCGTTTTCCACGTATCGGCTCGCTGCGTTGCGTCTCACGCTCTTAACATCTTCGGCGACCATTCGGACGTTTATGCCTGCCGTCAGACCGGTTTCGCAATGCTTGCCGAGACCAACCCGCAGGAGGTTATGGACTTAGGTCCGGTTGCTCACCTTGCATCTATCGAGGGACGCGTTCCGTTCATCAATTTCTTCGACGGCTTCCGCACCTCTCACGAAATTCAGAAAATCCAGGTCTGGGATTATGAGGACCTCAAGGAAATGTGCGATATGGACGCTGTTGAGGCGTTCCGCAAGCGCGCTTTGAATCCGGAGCATCCGGTAATGCGCGGCTCGCACGAAAACGGCGATATCTTCTTCCAGCACAGAGAGGCCTGCAATAAGTATTACGACGCTATGCCGGCTATCGTTGAGAAGTATATGGACAAGATAAACGCCAAGCTCGGTACGGATTACAAGCTGTTCAACTATTACGGCGCACCCGACGCGGAGCGCGTTATAGTCGCTATGGGCTCTATCTGCGACGTTGCAGAGGAGGTTATAGATTACCTTACCGCCAAGGGCGAAAAGGTAGGTCTTGTAAAGGTACGTCTGTACCGTCCGTTCTCGGCTGAAAAGCTGGTTGAGGCAATCCCTGCCTCCGCAAAGGCAATAGCGGTTCTCGACCGCACCAAGGAACCTGGTGCTCTCGGCGAGCCTTTGTTTATGGACGTTGTCGGCGCTCTTGCCGCTACCGGACGTCATATTGACACCGTTATCGGCGGCCGTTACGGTCTCGGCTCAAAGGATACTCCGCCGGCAAGCGTATTCGCGGTATACAAAGAGCTTTCCAAGGAAAATCCGAAGGCTCAGTTCACTCTCGGCATAAACGACGATGTTACCGGTCTTTCTCTCGACGAGGAGGCTGCTCCGAACACCGCCGCCGAGGGTACTATCGAGTGTAAATTCTGGGGTCTCGGCGGCGACGGAACGGTCGGCGCGAACAAGGACTCTATAAAGATTATCGGCGACCACACCGACAAGTATGTTCAGGCATACTTCCAGTATGACTCCAAAAAGACCGGCGGTATCACTATTTCCCACCTGCGCTTCGGAGACAAGCCGATTAAGAGCCCCTATTACATCAACAAGGCTGACTTTGTTGCCTGCCACAATCCGTCCTATGTAACCAAGGGCTACAAGATGGTAAACGATGTTAAGCCGGGCGGCGTGTTCCTTATTAACTGCCAGTGGGATTTTGAGGAGCTCTGCCACCACCTCAACGCCGAGGCAAAGCGCTATATCGCTCAGAATAACATTCAGCTTTATACCGTCAACGCTATCGACATTGCGGCTGAAATCGGTCTCGGAAAGCGCACGAATACTGTTTTGCAGTCTGCTTTCTTCTCGCTCTCCAAGGTTCTCCCGGAGGCTGAGGCTATCGGATATATGAAGGAAAAAGCCCAGAAGTTTATGAAGAAGGGCAAAGAGATAGTCGAAATGAACGAAAAGGCTATCGACGCCGGCGCTACCGCTTATGTTAAGATTGACGTTCCGGCTGACTGGGCAAATGCGGTTGACGAAAGCAAGACCGTTGTTGAAGAGGGTCCGGAGAAGCTCGTCAAGATGGTTGACAGCATTATGAAGCCGGTAGGTCTTATGAACGGCGACTCTCTGCCTGTTTCCGCTTTCATTGACCACGCCGACGGTACATTCGAGCAGGGCGCTTCCGCTTATGAAAAGCGCGGAGTTGCCGTTATGGTTCCGGAATGGAACAACGAAACCTGTATCGGCTGTAATAAGTGCGCATTTGTCTGCCCGCACGCTACTATCCGTCCGTTCGCTCTGAGCGAGGAGGAAAAGGCTGCCGCTCCGGCAAATATCAAGATTGCGACAAAGGAAAAGATGGTCACAAACAAGGGCTATGCCTATACTATGACCGTTTCTCCGCTCGACTGTATGGGCTGCGGAGTCTGCGTCGGAGTTTGCCCGACCGCGTCTATCAAGATGGTTCCGCAGGAATCTCAGCTCAAGGAGCAGGATGTATTCGATTACTGCGTTGCAAAGGTTACGGAGAAGAAGGACGTTGCGACCTCCGCAAACGTTATTTCCTCTCAGTTCCGCAAGCCGCTGCTTGAATTCTCAGGCTCCTGCGCCGGCTGCGCCGAGACCTCCTATGCCCGTCTGATTACTCAGCTGTTCGGCGACAGAATGTATATTTCCAATGCTACCGGCTGCTCCTCCATCTGGGGCGGACCTGCCGCAACCTCTCCTTATACCACCAATGCCGAGGGTCACGGTCCCGCTTGGGCTAACTCTCTGTTCGAGGACAATGCTGAGCACGGCTTCGGTATGTTCCTCGGTCAGCAGGCTATCCGCGACCGTCTGATTGAGGACGTTAAGCAGATTGTTGCTTATGAAAAGACCTCTGACGCCGTTAAGGCGGCAGGCGAGGAATACCTTGCAACTCTCGACGACGGCGACAAGAACGCCGAGGCATCCAAGGCTCTTGCCGCGGCTCTGCGCGAGCAGAATGCCGACTGCGATATCTGCAAGGATGTTATTAAGCATTCCGAGTACCTCTCCAAGAAATCCGTCTGGATTTTCGGCGGCGACGGCTGGGCATACGATATCGGCTTCGGCGGCGTTGACCATGTTCTCGCCTCCGGCAACAACGTAAACATTATGGTATTCGATACCGAGGTTTACTCCAACACCGGCGGACAGGCATCCAAGGCGTCCAATATCGGTCAGGTTGCTCAGTTTGCGGCTGCCGGTAAGGCAATCGCAAAGAAGAGCCTTGCGGAAATCGCTATGTCCTACGGATATATCTATGTTGCTCAGATAGCTATGGGCGCAGACCAGAATCAGACCCTCAAGGCTCTGAAAGAGGCTGAGGCTTATAACGGTCCGTCACTCGTTATCGGCTATGCTCCCTGCGAGATGCACTCGATAAAGGGCGGTATGGTAAACTGCCAGAAGGAAATGAAGAAGGCTGTTGACTGCGGCTATTGGGATCTGTTCCGCTATAATCCGGCGCTCAAGGCCGAGGGCAAGAATCCGTTCAGCCTCGACAGCAAGCCTGCAACTGCCGATTATAAGGACTTCATCCTCGGCGAGGCTCGTTATTCTTCTCTTACCCGTTCGTTCCCCGAACGCGCCGAAAAGCTGTTCGATAAGGCTGCCGAGACTGCAAAGGCCCGCCGCGCTCACCTCGAAAAGCTTGTTGAGCTTTACGGTAAGTAATAGACCAAGACAGAGCAAAAAGGCTTAAATTCAAAAAAGGGATTGCCGCCAAAAACGGCAGTCCCTTTTTCAGCGGCGGCGGCAGGATAATAATTTTAAAAAAATGCTTGACAAATCGCGCTGCGCGTATTATAATAGTATTGTTGTCAGACGGCAACATACATCAGTTGGTGTTGATTGCGATGAGGGTCCACCTGTTCCCATTCCGAACACAGAAGTTAAGCTCATTTGCGCTGAAGATACTTGGCGGGAAGCTGCCCGGGAAAATAAGTAGATGCCAACACAAAGAGGTCGTTCTTCAGAACGGCCTCTTTTTCGTATAAACAGCGGCAAACCGCCGCAATATACCCATTATCGGAAAAGGAGTTTTATTATGCGCGCAAGCGGTATTCTTATGCCGATATTCTCCCTGCCCTCGCCCTACGGTATCGGCACGCTCGGAAAAGAAGCATACAGATTTATCGATTTTTTGCAGAAATCCGGTCAGACCTACTGGCAGATGCTTCCTGCCGGACCTACCGGATTCGGAAATTCGCCGTATCAGTCCTTTTCGGTTTTTGCCGGAAACCCTTACTTCATAGACCTCGATATGCTTTCTCAGGACGGTCTTTTGACACGCGGAGAAATTGAGTCTGTCGATTGGGGCAGGCGGAGCGACTGTGTTGATTACGGCAGGCTTTACGAAAAGCGTTTCGGACTGCTGAGACTTGCCGCCCGTCGTTTCGGAGAGAAAAAATCGGTTGAATACGAGGTGTTCTGCCGTTTCCATAACCGCTGGCTGCCAGATTACGCGCTGTTTATGGCGATAAAGGACTCGCTTTCGGGGTGCAGCCTTGACTGCTGGGAGGAGAATATCAGACTCAGAAGACCGACCGCCTTAGAGCAGGCGCGCGAACGGCTCGCAGACGATATCGCGTTCTATCAGATATTGCAGTTTTTCTTTCATAAGCAATGGAAAATGCTGCGTTCGTATGCGGCAGGAAAGGGAATTAAGCTTATAGGCGATATCCCGATTTACACCTCTCCCGACAGCGCGGACGTATGGAGCTGTCCGCAGCTGTTTCAGCTTAACGAACGCCTGGGACCTGCGGCAGTCGCCGGAGTTCCGCCGGACGCTTTTTCGGCAGATGGGCAGCTTTGGGGCAATCCGCTCTACGACTGGGACGCTATGGCGCAGGACGGGTATTCCTGGTGGGTTCAGCGTATGCGTCACGCCTTTACAATGTTTGACGTTGTAAGAATAGACCATTTCCGCGCGTTTTCCGCTTATTTCAGTATTCCGGCAGGGGCGGCAAGCGCCGCCGAGGGAAAATGGATAAAGGGACCGGGCGAGAAGTTTTTCGCGCAGCTTGAAAAGGCTCTCGGCAGGCTCCCGGTAATTGCGGAAAATCTCGGAGATTTGGATGATGATGTTCACGATTTGCTTAAAGCGACCGGTTTTCCGGGAATGAAGGTTCTGCAATTTGCGTTTGACCCCGATACCGAAAGCTCCTATCTGCCGCATAACATTGAGAAGGACTGCGTTGTTTACACCGGGACTCACGATAACGAGACCGCTCTCGGATTTGCGAAAGAGGGCGATGCGCGGCAGGTTGAATATGCGCGGAAATATCTGCGTATAGAGCCGGACGAAAGCTTTAACTGGGCGATGATAAAGGCGGCGATGGCGACCTGCGCCGACACGGTTATTCTCCAGATGCAGGACTTTTTGGGGCTGGATAATTCCGCAAGGATAAACACTCCCTCCAAGCCGGACGGGAACTGGAGCTGGAGAATAGATTACAGCTGTATAAACGACTGGCTGGCGAAGATAATAAGGGATGTTACGGCTACATATTGGCGGCTGCCGCAGACCGAAGAGAGCAAAACGGAAAAATAAATTTAAAACGGAAGTATAATGAGCGTGTCGATTTTCGGCACGCTTTTTTTGCAGATGACAGAAAATCAAGCCTGCGGACTGCATAATTGCCTCGGTTTCCCGGCAAACTATACCGGGTGATAAAATGGATTATCTAAAAATTATACTGACCTCGCTGTTTTCTCTGGCGGCGCTGTTTCTGCTGACAAAGCTGGTCGGCGCGAAGCAGGTTTCGGAGCTTTCAATGTTCGATTATATAAACGGCATAAGCATAGGCTCGATTGCCGCCGAAATGGCTACCGAGCTTGAAGACCCGATAAAGCCGCTTATCGCAATGGCGGTTTACGCCGTCGTTTCCTTTCTTATATCGATACTGAACGCAAAATCGGTTGTTATGCGCCGCCTGTTTTTCGGGAAAACGGTCGTTCTTATGAGAAACGGCAAGCTCTACCGCGAAAATCTCCGTCGGGCGCACCTCGACATAAACGAATTTCTTATGCAGTGCAGAGCGGGCGGTTATTTCGATATTTCGGCTATAAATACCGCCGTTCTCGAACCGAGCGGTAAAATAAGTATTCTGCCCTTTTCGCAAAAGCGGCCGGCAACTCCTGAGGACCTCAAAACCGTTCCGGCGGCGGACGAGGTGTTTTATAATGTTATAATGGAGGGTGGAATTATGGAAAGGAACCTCGCCGACGCGGGGTTCGACAGCGCCTGGCTCAAAAACGAGCTTGAGACTCAGGGAAAAAAGGTTATGGACATTTATCTCGCAACCCTGAGCCGCAGCGGAACGCTGAATATTTTTCCCTATGAAAGCGAAGCTCCTGAGGGCGACTGCTTCGGATAGACAAAGCAATCTGAATTTTTTTATGAACGATACCGAAAATTTCGCGCAGACGCGGAGCAGAAATTATAATTGGGTATTTACAATAAAAAATAAATGGTGTAAAATAGAATAGAACAAATGTTTCGGGTGATGCCGCAAGTGCGTTTTTGCGCGGCTTGCCTTAAAATGCGGGAGGTTTAAAGCTTTGGCAAGCGATAAAATCATAATAAGAGGAGCCGCGGAGCATAATCTCAAAAATGTTGACGTTACTATTCCGCGCGATAAATTGGTTGTTTTTACAGGGCTTTCCGGCAGCGGAAAGTCCTCGCTGGCGTTTGATACGATATACGCCGAGGGACAGCGGCGGTATGTTGAGTCGCTTTCAAGCTATGCGCGCCAGTTTTTGGGACAAATGGAGAAGCCGGACGTTGAAAGCATCGAGGGGCTTTCCCCTGCCATATCGATTGACCAGAAAACAACCTCTAAAAATCCGCGTTCAACCGTCGGAACGGTAACGGAAATATACGATTATCTCAGACTGCTCTACGCGAGAGTAGGTACGCCGCACTGCCCGGTCTGCGGAAAGGAAATAAGCCAGCAGACGACCGACCAGATAGTCGATACGGTTATGAAATTAGAACCGGGAACGAAAATTCAGGTGCTTTCGCCTATCGTCAAGGGGCGCAAGGGCGAGCACGCAAAGGAGCTTGAAAACGCGAGGAAATCAGGCTTTGCGCGCGTCAGGATAGACGGGAATATCTACGACCTTTCAGAGGAAATCAAGCTTGAAAAGAACAAAAAGCACCTTATAGAGGTAATTGTTGACCGCCTTGTTATAAAGGAGGAAATCCGTTCACGTCTTACCGACAGTATCGAAACCGCCACAAATCTTTCAGGCGGTCTTATCGCGGTTGACGTTATCGGCGGAGAGGAGCTGCAATTTTCGCAGAGCTATGCCTGCGAGGAGCACGGTATAAGTATTCCCGAGCTTACTCCGACTATGTTTTCCTTTAACAGCCCGTTCGGAGCCTGCCCTACCTGCACCGGTATCGGCAAGTTTATGAAGGTTGACCCGCGGCTGCTTATAAACGACGAAAACGCGCCGCTTACCGGCGGAGCAATAAGAGCCTCCGGCTGGGGAGTAAACTCATATTTCCATCCGGACGCCGGCGCTATCGCAACGATGTATTACGAGGGAATAGCACGGAAATATAAATTCGACATTTCAACCCCCTGGAAGGATATACCCAAGGACGCGCAAAACGCCGTTCTTTTCGGAACTGGAGAAGAAAAGCTCAAGCTTGTGCGCAATGCGGATTGGGGCGGCGGAAGCTACGAGGCGCCGTTTGAGGGGGTTGTCAATAACCTTGAGCGGCGGTATAAGGAGACTTCGAGCGACTATGCCCGCTCCGAGATAGAGACATATATGACCGAGAGCGACTGCCCCGACTGTCACGGCAGCCGCCTCAAGCCGGAATATCTCGCCGTAACGATAGGCGGAAAAAACATTATGGAGCTGTGCGACCTTTCGATATCTGACGAGCTGAGCTTTCTGGACAGCCTGAGCTTCGGGGAACGGGACACTATGATAGCCGCTCCGATTATCAAGGAAATCCGCTCGCGGCTGAGCTTTCTGGTAAGCGTCGGTCTTGATTATCTGTCGCTTTCGCGCTCGGCAGGAACGCTTTCGGGCGGAGAAAGCCAGAGAATACGTCTCGCAACTCAGATAGGCTCGTCGCTTATGGGAGTGCTTTATATTCTCGACGAGCCGAGCATCGGACTTCATCAGCGGGACAACGAGCGTCTGCTCGCGACCCTAAAGCGTCTGCGCGACCTCGGAAACACGCTTATTGTCGTTGAACACGACGAGGACACCATGCGCGCGGCGGATTACATTGTTGACGTAGGTCCCGGAGCAGGAATACACGGCGGCGAAATAGTGTTTTCCGGAACTCCGGAGGAGCTTAAAAAGTGTACCGCCTCGATAACCTCGGATTATCTTACCGGGCGCAAAAAAATACCCGTTCCCGAAAAGCGCAGAAAGGGCAACGGATGCTTTCTGACCGTTAAGGGAGCGGCGGAAAACAATCTGAAAAAAATTAACGTTAAAATTCCGCTCGGTCAGTTTGTCTGCGTAACCGGAGTTTCGGGCAGCGGAAAATCCTCGCTCGTCAACGATATTCTTTATAAAACCCTCGCTGTTAAGCTTAACGGCGCAAAGCTTATACCCGGAGCCTGCAAGTCGATAGAGGGCATCGAAAATCTCGATAAGGTTATAAATATAAATCAATCCCCGATAGGGCGTACTCCGCGCTCAAATCCGGCAACCTATACCGGCGTTTTCGGCGATATAAGGGAGCTTTTCGCTCAGACGAAGGACGCCAAGGCTCACGGCTACAGCGCAGGAAGATTTTCGTTTAACGTCAAGGGCGGACGGTGCGAGGCGTGTCAGGGAGACGGAATTTTAAAGATTGAAATGCACTTTCTGCCTGATATTTACGTCCCCTGCGAGGTCTGCGGAGGAACTCGCTACAACCGCGAAACGCTGAACATCAGGTATAAAGGCAAAAATATTTATGAAGTGCTTGAAATGACGGTTGAGGAGGGAATGAACTTCTTTGAAAGCGTTCCCCGTATCCACCGCAAGCTGAAAACCCTGTTCGACGTAGGTCTGGGGTATATAAAAATCGGTCAGCCGGCAACAACCCTTTCGGGCGGCGAAGCGCAGCGCGTTAAGCTTGCAACCGAGCTTTCCAAGCGGCCGACCGGCAAAACCGTTTATATTCTGGACGAGCCGACAACCGGACTTCACACGGCGGACGTTCACCGGCTTATCGATGTTTTGCAGAAATTTGTTGACAGCGGCAACACCGTGCTTGTTATCGAGCATAATTTAGACGTTATCAAAACTGCCGACACGGTTATAGACTTAGGACCTGAGGGCGGAGACAGGGGCGGAACGGTCGTCTGCACCGGAACGCCGGAAAAGGTTGCCGCCTGTCAGCAGTCGCATACCGGAAGATTTCTTAAAGAAATTCTTTAATCAGAACAGATGGCAGCAAAACAGCCCCTGCGGAAGATAATATTATCTTCCGCAGGGGCTGAATTTTCATTTAAAGCACCGCTTCGGGGTGAGAGCGTTTATAGGATATCTGCTGTTCGGCTATCATATCCTTAACCTTCATAAGCCGCGCGCGGCTCGAACGGTCGTTTTCCTCAAGCTTACCCGAAATATAGTGTATCGTCTCGCTGTAACGCGGAATCAGAACGTGCTCAAGAGCGTTCACGCGGCGGCGGGTCTTTTCTATTTCGTCCGCCATAAGCAAAACCGCCTTTTCCTTTTCGGCAAGCAGCAGCATATCGGGCAAAAGTCCGGAAAGCCCGGACACCGCGCTGTCAAGCTCAGCCGAGGTTGAGGCAAAGCCGTAGGGGAAAACATCGGACGGGTCGCCGGTGCGCCGCTTTATATCAAACGTCGGAATATCAACGCTCATAACGTTTTTTTCGGAAAGCTCAAGCGTTACCTCCTGTTTGGGAACCAAAAGCGCCGTATCGAGAGCCGCCTCGCTCATAACGGCGGACGCCGAAACAAAGCCGTTATTAACCTCTCTCAGCTTATCCTCCAGCTGCTCGCGAAGCTGCTTTGCCTCTCTTACCGAGTCGAGAAACTGCCGCATAAGCTCATCGCGCTTATCCTTGAGCAGCTTATGCCCGCGCAGCGCGGTTGAAAGCTGCTTTTTAAGGCGCGACAGCTCCATTCGGGTCGGATTAACATTCATAACTGCCATAAGAGTCCTCCGTTAGGCTGACAAATCCGAACCCGATTTTAAAGGACGGATTTTCGCCTTTGCATTGTTAAAATACTCGTAAATCTAACGCCTGCAAGTGACGGCAAGCCGGAAAGCGCCGAAATTAAGCCGTTTCAGGCGGATTCGGATTTGCCTACTGCTTTCCGTAATATTCGTCGAGCAGGCGGTCGTCTATCCGTTTCAGCTCGCTGCGCGGCAGGATTGAAAGCAGCCGCCAGCCGAGATTGAGCGTTTCCTCAATCGAACGGTCGGTATCAAAGCCCTGGGAAACGTATTCCTTTTCAAAGCGGTCGGCAAACTGAGCGTAAAGCTTATCAATGTCTGTAAGAGCAGCCTCGCCGAGTATTACCATAAGCTCCTTTGCGTCCTTTCCGCGCGCATAGGCGGCGAAAAGCTGGTTCATGGTAGCAGCGTGGTCCCCGCGCGTTCTGCCTTTACCTATTCCCTTATCCTTAAGACGGGAAAGCGAGGGCAAAACGTCGATAGGCGGCATAACGCCCTTTCGGTAAAGCTCGCGGCTCAGAATAATCTGACCTTCGGTTATATAACCTGTAAGGTCGGGGATAGGATGGGTTTTATCGTCCTCCGGCATAGTCAGTATCGGAATAAGGGTTATAGACCCCTCCTTGCCGCGCAGTCTGCCAGCGCGCTCATAAAGGGTTGCAAGGTCGGTATACATATATCCCGGATAGCCGCGCCTGCCCGGAACCTCCTTGCGGGCGGCGGAAACCTCGCGCAGAGCGTCGGCATAGTTGGTTATATCGGTCATAATAACCAGAACCTGCATTCCGAGGTCGAATGCCAGATACTCCGCCGCAGTCAGCGCCATACGCGGAGTCGCTATTCTTTCAACCGCCGGGTCGTTGGCGAGGTTGACAAACATAACCGTCCGGTCGAGAGCGCCGGTTTCGCGGAAGGAATTTATAAAATAATTCGATTCCTCAAAGGTTATTCCCATCGCCGCGAAAACAACGGCGAATTTCGTATTGTCTCCGAGAACCCTTGCCTGTCTCGCTATCTGGGCGGCAAGGTTGGCGTGAGGCAAGCCGGACGCGGAAAAAATCGGGAGCTTCTGACCGCGGACAAGGGTGTTAAGCCCGTCTATCGCGGAAACTCCGGTCTGAATAAACTCCTGCGGATAATTTCTTGCCGCCGGGTTCATCGGTCTGCCGTTTACGTCCAGCCGTTTTTCCGGAATAAGCTCCGGTCCGCCGTCTATCGGTCTGCCGAGACCGTCGAACACGCGGGAAAGCATATCCGGCGAAACGGCAAGCTCCATTCCGCGCCCCAAAAAGCGCACCTTAGAGTCCGCCGGGTTAATTCCGGCGGCGTTTTCAAACAGCTGAACCAGCGCGTTAGTTCCGTTTATTTCGAGAACCTTGCAGCGGCGCGTCTCTCCGCCGGGAAGCTCGATTTCTCCAAGCTCATCGTATTTAACGTTTTCAACGTCGCTTACCATCATAAGCGGCCCCGCAACCTCGCGGATTGTTCTGTATTCCTTCGGCATTTCGCTTACTCCTCTCCGGCGTTTTTAACCGCTTCGCCAAGCTCCGCGTCGAGCGCGTTCAGAATATTCTCGTATTCCTGCTTTGCCGCCTGCTCCTCAACGTATTTAAAGCGTCCTATCTTCTCGCGGGCAGGCATTGAAACAACCGCCTCGACCGGCGCGCCGTTTTTGAGCGCCTCGGACGATTTATCGTAAAACGCCAGAATTGCTTTCATCATAAGGCTCTGCTTTTCGAGAGAGGTATATGTGTCGGTAGGGTCAAAGGCGTTCTGATGCAGATAATCCTCGCGAATTGAGCGTGAAGCCTCCAATTTCAGGCGGTCGGCGGCGGAAAGCGCGTCCATTCCGACAAGCTTTACGATTTCCTCCAGCTCCGCCTCCTCCTGAAGCAGCGACATAATTCTGCCGCGCAGGGCGTACCATTCGGGTGTTACGTTTTTATTGAACCAGCCGGAAAGTCCGTCCGCATAGAGTGAATAGCTCGTAAGCCAGTTTATAGCCGGGAAATGACGCTTATAGGCAAGCGAGGAATCGAGCCCCCAGAAAACCTTTACTATTCGCAGGGTTGCCTGAGAAACCGGCTCGGAAATGTCTCCGCCGGGAGGCGATACCGCGCCGATAACCGACAGCGCGCCCTCGGTTTCGCCCTTGCCGTTTACGATAACCCGGCCGGCGCGCTCATAAAACTGCGCAAGTCTTGAGCCGAGATACGCGGGATACCCCTCCTCGCCCGGCATTTCCTCAAGTCTGCCGGACATTTCGCGCAGCGCCTCCGCCCAGCGCGAGGTTGAGTCAGCCATAAGGGCTACGGTATATCCCATATCCCTGAAATATTCGGCTATCGTTATACCGGTGTAAATAGACGCTTCGCGCGCCGCAACCGGCATATCCGAGGTATTTGCAATAAGAACCGTCCGTTCCATAAGGGAGTTGCCGGTGCGAGGGTCCTTAAGCTCCGGAAATTCGTTAAGAACATCGGTCATTTCGTTTCCGCGCTCGCCGCAGCCGATATAAACTATAATATCCGCCGCCGCCCATTTTGCCAGCTGATGCTGAACAACCGTTTTTCCCGAACCGAACGGTCCCGGAACAGAGGCGACGCCGCCCTTTGCTATCGGGAAAAGGGTATCGATAACCCTCTGACCGGTAACGAGAGGAAGGTCCGGAGAAAGCTTGCGGCGGTAAGGTCTGCCGACGCGAACCGGCCAGGACTGCATAAGCCCGAAGGACTGCTTTCCGCTCTCGGTTTCAATTTCATAAACGGTATCCTCAACCGAAAATTCTCCGGCTGAAATTGCCGTTATTTTTCCCGAAACGCCGTTCGGCACCATTATTTTATGCTCAACTATCGCGGTTTCCCGAACCGTCCCCACGCAGTCGCCCGAAGATACCTCGTCTCCGACAGCCGCTTTCGGCTCGAACCGCCATTTTTTATCGCGGTCGAGCGCCGGAACGGATGCTCCGCGCTGCAAATTCGTTCCGCTTATTTCCATAAGCTTCATAAGAGGACGCTGAATACCGTCGAAAATAGAGCCTATAAGTCCGGGTCCCAGCTCAACACTCAGCGGCTTTCCGGTTGAAACAACCTTTTCTCCGGGACCGAGCCCGGCGGTTTCCTCATAAACCTGAATGGATGCCCGGTCCTCATGCATCTCGATTATTTCGCCGATAAGGTGCTCCGAGCTGACGCGCACAACGTCAAACATATTCGCGTCGCGCATTCCCTCGGCTATAACGAGAGGTCCGGCGACCTTTTTAATAATTCCGTCAGTCATTTTTAATTAGCTCCTAATTATTGAATATGATATCAGAACCTACTGCCTTTTCAACGGCTGCTTTAAGTCTGACTGTTCCTATTCCGGAGCCTTCCGCCGCTCCGGGGATGGGGACGATGCAGGGGGTAAGCTGCCTGTCGCATTTCTCGATTTCCTTTGAAAGCAGCTGAGCGAAATACTCGGTTATGAAAATAACGCCGTAATTTGCCGAGGAGACCCTTTTAAAAAGTCCGTGAGCCTCGGCGTCGTTGTCGCAGGGGTAAATATCAAGACCTACCGCGGCATAGCCCTTTATGCTTTCGCGTTCGCCGAAAACAGCTATTTTAACCATAAAGCACCCTCAACCTTTCAGTTATCTGCTCGGGACTTCTGCCCGTTTTTATTCCGCAGTAGATTATCCGCAGATTTTTAAGCTCGGCGCGCCGCGCCATATAGTAGCCCAGAACCGGCTCCGATCCGAGGGTTATGAGCTTTGCCGCGCGGGCGGCTTCGGTAAGGGTATCGTCCGCAAAGCGCTCCAATGCGGCAGGGGATTTTTTGTATTCCTCAGCGGCTGCCGCCGGAATACCTCCGCAGCCGAGCAGAAACGAGAGCAGCTGCTCCGTTCCTCCGAGAGCGGCGTTTTTAAGAGCCTTTGCGCTCGGATATTCGGTATCGGCAAGCGCTTCCCCGATAAATGCGGCACTCATTTTTGACTCGGCGCAGCGCAGCGCCGTTTTTATATTGTCAAGCAAAACCGAGGTTTCAATAAGCTTTTTCCCAAGCGGACAGCGGTATTTTTTCGATTTAACCGCCGAAAGCTGATAATTCCGGCAGGCGCGGTCGATAACCGTGTCGCAAAGGCGTGGGTCGGCGCCTGAAAGCAGGGCGTCATAGGCGCGCGCGGCAGACTGCCGCATATATTCGGGCAGCAGCGAAAAATCCTTTTCCCTGACCGCCCTTTCGATAAGCTCGGTATCGGTCGGAGCAGGGTATATAAAATAATCCTTCGCCGGAACATCACGAACCAGCGCTTTAAGCGCCGCCTTTAAATTATGAAAATCGTTTTCAGCTAAAAAGGGCTCGAAAACCTCCCAATCGGGCGCTATTTCGCGGAGATACTCCCAAAGCCCCGTTTCAGCCTGCGCCAGAAGTTTCGGAACAGGCTCGTTTGAGGTGCGGTCGGCAACGCCGCTGTCCCTCAGAGCCGACGCCAGCTCTCCGGCGGACACCGAGGAGGAAAGGCGGACAAGGTCGCTTTGCCTTAAAAGGTAGTTTTCCCTCGCCCTGAGGTTTCCGATTGCAAAGCCATAGGATTTAGGCATACCTTTCACCCCTTTGCAAACAGTATTTTATTGACTTCATCGGTTAAAGCTCCGCGCTTTTCCCTCAAAATCGCCTCAAAGGACGAATTTATTTCAATATCGCCGTTTCTGAGAACAAATCCGCCGGAGATTTTCTCCGGAACGCGGCTGAGCGTTATTCCGGTTTCGGAAAGAGCGGAGTTCAGAACCGAAAGGTCGCGTTCAAGGTCGCGCCCGGAAAGGCTCAGGGTTCCGCTTTTCATTCCGCTGTTTTTAAGCAGCCGGCAGAGAATTTCAAAATATTCGCCGTCCGCCAGAGCATTGAGCCGCTGCGGGATTTCGGCTAAAACCGAATCGATTATCTCCCGCTTTGCGGCGAGGGTTTGGTCGCGCGTCTGCTTTGCGGCGGAGGTTTCGGCGGAGGCAAGAATAATTTTAGCCCGCTCCTCTGCCGATTTTTCCGCGGCGGCTGCGATTTCCTGCGCGCGGCGGCGCGCCTCGTTCAATATCTGCTCCGCCTCTGCTTTCGCAGCCTCCTGCTTTTTATCTGCCTCAAGCTGCGCGGCGGCGGCAATATCCGAAAGTATTTTTTGAGCAGCAGTCATAGTCTGTCACCCGATAGCTATAACCGAGAGCAGCGAAATCAGGAAAGCAAGCAGAGCGTAAATCTCAACCAGCGTTACCGAAACCATCGCCTTTGAGAACTCCTGGTCGCGCTTTGCAACGAGGGAAATACCGGCAACCGCCGCTTTTCCCTGAGCTATTGCGGAAACGAGTCCGCCGACGGCTATCGGCAGGCAGGCGGCGAGATAAAGCAGTCCCTTTGAAAGAGAAAGCTCCATACTTCCGCCCAGAATTCCGATATTGAGAAGAACCATAAATGAGACTATAAAGCCGTAAAGTCCCTGCGTTCCGGGGAGCAGCTCAAGAACCAGCATTTTACCGAACTTTGAAGGGTCCTCGGATAGAACGCCCATACCCGTTTCGGTTGCCATTCCGACGCCGCGCGCCGAGCCTATTCCTGCGCCTATCGTTGCGAGCGCCGCGCCTGTCAGTGCCAATACAGTACCTAATGTCATTTTAATTTTCCTCCTTGCCGGTTTTTATTCCGACGTATTTATTTTTTAGTGAAAACGGTTTAAACTGTCTGCCGCCGCCGTCGTAGAACTTTGAGAAAAGCTCAACGTATTGCAGGCGCAGAGTGTGAACATATGCTCCGAGAGCGTTCAGCGCGAAACAGAGTCCGTGACCCAGAACCACCATAACTATCATCATAACGGCTCCGAAAAATCCGCCGCCCAACATAGAGCCCAGAAGATTGAAAACAGCTCCCATAGCGGCGGTTGTAAGTCCTAACGCCATAAGCCGCGAAAACGAAAGCAGGTCGCTCATATAGCCGGTTATGTCATAAAGCGAGGCAAGCCCCGAAACTATCCGCATAACGCCCTTTTTATCGCGCCCCTGGGTCAGAACCAGTCCGGCGGCGGAGGCTATCGCAATAACCGCACCGACGGTTTTAAGCGGCGGCGCCAGGAACATCCCGGCGGCGAGAACGGCTATTCCGAGCAGGGTCGTTATCCAAAGACCGGCGTCGAAAAACGCCCCGGCGCGGTCGCCGTTTTTAATGCAGGTAACGAACTTTGCGATAAGCCCCGCGATTATCTGAACAAAGCCTATTATAAGGCTTAAAATCAGCAGCTTTACCGCGTCGCCGTCCATCGGGTGCAGTAGTGCGGGCAGCTCTATCCGGTTATGGAAAAAGGTTTCGCTTACAACCGGAATAAGGTCTCCGAAAAAGCTGCCGAACAGCGCGCCCCAGAAAACGGTTGAAATTCCGCAGTATAAAAACAGCTTTAAGGTGTTTCTGAGCGGCGCTCCGGGCTTTACGAATTTAAGACCGATAAGAGTACCGATTATCAGCAAAAGCCCGTATCCGGCGTCGGAAAGCATCATTCCGAAAAGCAGGTAATAGAAAAAGCCTGTGAGGGGCGTC
The DNA here is from genome assembly GCA_934477125.1 of uncultured Eubacteriales bacterium. Taxonomy (GTDB): domain Bacteria; phylum Bacillota; class Clostridia; order Oscillospirales; family Acutalibacteraceae; genus UBA737. The sequence continues at coordinate 25,992 of CAKSOL010000004.1, forward strand.
GGGTCGATATCCCGCGCCGAGGGCAGAGAATACATCGTTGTTATAAGCTCAGCCGGAGCGGCAAGCCGCCTGTTTTTAAGCTTAACCGGCGCTAATTCCCTTGAGGTTTCCTCAACCTCAAGCACCGCGTCGAAGTCCCTTTCCAGTCTTTCCGAAAGTGGCTTTATATCCGGCTCGGCAACATAGCCCTTTATCAGAACGGTATGCGCCGTTTTGCCGGTTTCCGCCTGAGCGCGGCTGTTTTCCGCCCTCGCCCTGCAATAATCGGCAAACAGCCGCAGCTGCTCCCTCTCCCGGCAGGCAGCTTTGAGTCTTTCCGTATATTCATTTATTTTTTTCTCATTCTGCGAAATTCTTTCAAGCCGCGAAGCCGTTTTTTTTCGCGGCAGCTTTGAGGTGTTCTGCGCCGGACGCGCAAACGAAAGCTCCCTGAGCGCCTCCTCGGCGCGCTGACGGTCGGCTTTTTCGCAAAGCGCGAAAATATAGGTGCTGTCGCGGTCGGTTCTCAGGATTTCCGCGTAAATATAAAGCTGAGGGTCGATTTCCGCAAGCGCCGCAAGCAGACCCTCAAGACTGTAATTCCCGGCAACCGTTCCTATAAACGCCGCCGTTTTCGCAGTTCCCGAAAACGAAAGCGGAACATCAAGCTCCTGCCAGGGAGCCATTTGCTCAATCCCGGTTTTAAGTCTTATTATCTCCGCTCTGCTTTCCGATATAAGCCTGTCGGTATTGATAATTTCCCCGGCAAGGTCGCGGCAGCGCTGAGAGGTTTCCTTTGATATATAAAACTCCTCGCGCGGTATATCCGGCGGTCCGGAAAGCATTTCTTTAATACCCCGCTTTTCGGGGAAACGCTCGTTCAGTATTCCGAGGGCGTTTTCCGCAGCGGAAAGACCGCGCTCCCATATATCCGCATTGACCTCCGCGCCGCCGCTCTCATAGCCCTGAGGGCAGCCGGCGGTCTGCTCGTCGCCTGCGGCGGTTTCAAGGTCTATAACCGAAAGCTCCTGCAAAGTCCGCATAAGCTCCTTTGAACGGGAAAGCGGCGCATATATGCCGACAAGCTTACATTCAACCTTTGCCAAACAGTTTCACCCCGTTTCCTTTCTGCGCAGAATTATTCTCCGCAGAGAATTTCAATCGCTCTTTTCAGGGCGTTTTCGCGGTTTTCCGCCGCCCCGGCGAGCAGTCTTTCCTTTAAATCCGAATTATCGGCGGAAACGGAAGCCGCGCGCGACTGCGCTCCGAGCTTTGCCTGCTCAAGAGCCTTCTGCGCGTTATTCTCCGCCTCCCGGCGCGCCTCGGCGACAAGCCGTTCGGCGTTTTCGCGGGCTTCGCTTATAATTTCAGCCGCGCGGCGCTGAGCCTCATCGGCGGTTTTCTGCGCCGCCGCCTCCGCCGCCAAAATTTCATCAACCATTTTCTTAGCCAAAGCCACATCACCTCGTTGACAATATCGTACAATATATTATAGGCAAAAGTCAAGTAGCTAACAAATAATTTGCCAAAAAATACAAAGAATTTACAATTTCGCAGGACTTTGCCCGATATTCGGTATTTTATCAGACATACCGCAAAATAAAAACGGACAAAACCGCCGATTTGCCGAATATTTGGTCAAATCCGCCGATATGATGAAAAAATTTTTTAAAAATCCGCCGCCCGTCGAAGAAAAATTTGCCGCCGTATACGAAAATTTACCGTATGCTATGAAACAGTTGAAATTACGGCGGAATTATGATAATATAATATGAAACATTGTATATCTATCCTTGAACGAACTTCATTATAACGGAGGTCAGCTCAATGTCTGATACAAGGGCAATAGGAATATTCGATTCCGGTCTCGGAGGACTTACCGTAGCAAAGGAAATTATCCGAGTTCTCCCCCGGGAGAATATCGTTTATTTCGGAGATACCGGCCGCGTTCCTTACGGAACAAAAAGTCCGGAAATAATAAAAAAATACGCCTATCAGGATGAAAAATTCCTGTTACAGCATAATGTTAAGCTTATAGTTGCCGCCTGCGGAACGGTTTCCTCGGTTGCCGCGGAAACGGGAGAAATGCTTCCGGTTCCTTTTATCGAGGTTGTTTCCCATTCGGTAAGAGCGGCGGTTGAGGCTACCGAAAACGGGCGGATAGGAGTTTTGGGAACTCCGGCAACAATAAACAGCGGCGCTCATAAAAAGCAGATTCTCGAAATAATGCCGGCGGCGCAGGTAACCGAAAACAGCGGCGCGCTGCTGGTTCCCCTCGTTGAGGCAGGCTGGTATTCGCCGGACGACCCGGTTGTTACCGAAACCCTGAAAAGATATTTAAAGCCCTTTTCGGATAACAATGTTGACACCCTTATCCTCGGCTGCACCCATTTCCCGGTTTTAGCTCCCGCGATATCCCGGATTCTGGGAGACGGAGTAAGGCTTATAAATATGGGAGCGGCGGCGGCGCAGGTCGTAAAACAGCGGCTGAGCGGCGCGGACGCTCTCAGCGACGCTCCTTTGGCGGAGCACAAATTCTTTGTCAGCGATAAGGCGGCATCCTTCCGGCAGATGGCGGAGCTGCTGCTGAGTGAAAAAATAAATGAAAATATGGTTTTCAGAGCGGATGTGAGTGGTTTATGATAAAAGATGTAAGAATTAGCGTAAGGTCGGTTCAGAGCGCCAACGGCAACGACGAGGTAACGGAATTTGAAACCTTCGGCAGGGTGGGCTCGGTTAAGGGGCGCGTCCTTATAGCCTACGACGAGCCGGCAGGTATGCTCGCGGCAGGCGCGAAAACAACGGTGCGGTACTGTGAGCCGGACCGTGTTGAGATTATGCGGAAAGGCAATCAGAATACACGAATCGACGTTATCCGCGGCGAGAGAAACAGCCTGTTTTACGATACCCCCTACGGCTCGCTTATGCTCGGAATATACGGCGAGCAGGTTGAATGCGGAATAGACGAAAACGGCGGAAAGCTGACGGTTGGCTATTCGATAGACAGCAATCTTCAGCATATAAGCCGAAACACGGTTGAAATAACAGTCAGAGAGGTTTAAAAATGTCAGTTTTGGTAAAGCAAGCAAAGGAACAGATAATGTCTGCCGTTAAGGCGGCGGCGGAAAGAGCGATAGCGGCAGGGGCTCTTCCCGAGGGCGAGCTGACCCCCTTTACGGTTGAAACTCCGGCAAACCGGGAGCACGGCGATTACGCCGTAAACGCAGCTATGGCATGGGCGCGGGTTTTCCGCAAGGCTCCGCGCGCGGTTGCCGAGGCGCTGACCGGTCAGCTCGACCTTGAGGGAACCTTTATCGACCGCTGCGAGATTGCCGGTCCCGGATTTATGAATTTCTTTTTAAACGATACGTATTATGCGGAAATTCTCCGCGATATCGAGAAAAAGGGCGCGGACTACGGCAAAAGCGATTTCGGCGGCGGAAAGCGGGTTCTGGTTGAATTCGTTTCCGCAAATCCTACCGGACCTATGCACATAGGCAACGCCCGCGGCGGCGCTCTGGGAGACGCGCTTGCGGCTGTTCTTTCGGCGGCAGGCTTTGAGACCGAGCGCGAATTTTATATCAACGACGCCGGAAATCAGATAAACAAATTCGGGCTTTCCCTCGACCTGCGCTATCAGCAGCTTTACCGCGAGGGGGTTGAAATGCCGGAGGACTCTTACCACGGCGACGACATTATTGCCCACGCCAAGGCTTTTGCCGAAAAATACGGCGACAGCTATATGGAAAAGGACGAGGCTGAGCGGCGCGCCGCGCTGGTTGAGTTTGCGCTGCCCAAGAATATCGCCGGACTTCACGACGATTTGCTTAAATACCGCATAGAATACGACACCTGGTTCAAGGAAAGCACCCTGCATAAAAACGGAGAGACCTCAAGAATAATCGAGGCGCTCAAAAAGAGCGGACATACCTATGAGCTTGAGGGAGCGCTCTGGTTCAGAGCCACCGACTTCGGCTGCGACAAGGATTTCGTTCTCGTAAGGGCGAACGGCGTTCCGACCTATGTTGTTCCGGATATTGCCTATCATTACAATAAGCTTGAGGTCAGGAAGTTCGACAAGGCGGTTGATGTTCTCGGAGCCGACCACCACGGCTACGTTCCGCGCCTTAAAGCCGCTCTTACGGCTCTCGGAGTTGACGCTGACCGGCTCGACGTTGTTCTGATGCAGATGGTGCGTCTCGTCCGCGGAGGCGAGGTCATAAAGGCCTCAAAGCGTTCTGGAAAGGCTATAACCCTCGTAACACTTTTGGACGAGGTTCCGATAGACGCCGCGCGTTTCTTCTTCAACCTCAGAGAGCCGAACAGCCATTTTGATTTTGACCTTGATCTTGCAGTCAGCGAGTCGAACAGCAACCCGGTTTACTATGTTCAGTATGCCTACGCGAGAATTTGCAGCATACTGCGCAATCTTGCCGCTCAGGGTATCGAACGCCGCGAATGCTCGGCGGAGGAGCTTGCCGCTCTCAATACTCCTGAGGAGCGCGAGCTTACGGTTCACCTCGGCGCGCTGACCGATGAAATAATCCTTTCTGCTAAGTCCTACGACCCGGCAAGGATAACCCATTATGTCGTTGAGCTGGCGACCAAGTTCCATAAATTCTATTCCGCCTGCCGCGTTATGGGCGAGAGCGAGCCGCTTATGCAGGCAAGGCTTACCCTCTGCGCCGACACCGCAGCGGTTATTAAAAATGTTCTGGGGCTGCTTAAAATAAGCGCGCCCGAAAAAATGTAAACCGAAAGGAAGAGTTTACCGTGAAGGACAAAAGAAATCTTACAATGCTTATGGATCTGTACGAGCTTACCATGGCGAACGGAATATATACGGGCGAGCTTAAAAACACCGTAACCTATTTCGATATGTTTTTCCGCCGCGTTCCCGATGAGGGCGGCTTTGCGATTATGGCAGGGCTTGAGCAGCTGACCGAATATCTTAAAAATCTTCATTTTGACGATGAGGATATCGAATACCTGCGCTCGCTCGGTCTTTTCGACGAATCGTTTATCGAATACCTTGCGGACTTTAAATTTTCCTGCGATGTATGGGCGGTTCCCGAGGGAACGCCTATCTTCCCGCATGAGCCGATAGTAACGGTTCGCGGTCCGGCAATGCAGGCGCTTATGGTTGAAACTATGCTGCTGCTCACGATTAACCATCAGTCGCTTATAGCAACAAAGGCTAACCGGATAGTCCGCGCGGCGGCAGGCAGACCGGTTATGGAATTCGGAGCGCGGCGCGCGCAGGGCGGCGACGCGGCGTATTTCGGAGCGAGAGCGGCGATTATAGGCGGCTGCGCGGGAACATCGGTTCTCAAAACCGCAAAGGACTTTTCGGTTAAGGCTTCCGGCACTATGGCGCACAGCTGGGTTCAGATGTTCAAGGACGAATACACCGCCTTTAAGACCTACGCCGAAAAATATCCCGACAACTGTATGCTGCTGGTCGACACCTATAACGTTCTCCATTCGGGTATTCCGAACGCGATAAAGGTTTTCGACGATGTTTTAAAGCCGCTCGGAAAGCGCCCTGCCGGTATACGTATCGACAGCGGAGACATAACCTACCTTACCAAAAAGGCGCGCAAAATGCTGGACGACGCCGGCTATCCGGACTGCAAAATCTGCGTTTCAAACTCGCTTGACGAATACCTGATACGCGATATGATTTTCCAGGGCGCCGCGGTTGACAGCTACGGCGTCGGCGAAAGGCTGATAACCGCTTCGAGCGAGGCGGTATTCGGCGGAGTTTACAAGCTGGCAGCGGTTGAGCGCGACGGCAAAATCGAGCCGAAAATGAAGATAAGCGAAAATCCCGAAAAGGTTACTCTGCCGGGAGTTAAAATTCCCTGGCGGCTCTATGACCGCACGACCGGCAAGGCGATTGCCGACGTTATCACATTAAATCACGAGAAAATAGACGACAGCGAGCCTTATGAGATTTTTGACCCGACCTACACATGGAAACGCAAGGTTGTTACAAACTTCGTAGCGCGAAAGCTCCAGACCAGGGTCTTTGAAAAAGGAAAGCTGGTTTACAGTCTGCCGACGGTTAAGGAGATTGCCGCACGCCGCGAGGAGGAGGTCGATTCCCTCTGGGACGAGGTGAAGCGCTTTGAAAAGCCGCACACCTATTACGTTGACCTTTCGGAGGATTTATGGAATCAGAGAAACGAGCTTCTGAACTCGCTGTCTTACAAGGGAGAATAATCTGATGAAAAAGCTTTTTTGTTTGCTGCTGAGCGCAGCCGTTATATTAAGCCTTGCAGGCTGCGGAAAAAAGAAAGCTGAGAAAAAATATACTACCGATGTTGACGTTGAATATTATGTCCGCCAGGGGCAGCTGCCGGAATGCGGAAAATACGCTTTGGGCTATGACGTTGACAAGCTCACCTCGGAGCTTGACGCTCAGATGAACGCCTCCGGGGACGGCGGCTCTGGCGGCTCGGACAGCGCGGACGGGGAGGAGTCTCACTCTCACGATGAGGACGGGTTTTTCTGGTTTTTAGACGAGCGCGACAGCTATACCGGACTGCGGACCGGCAGCGCGGAATACTGCTACCGCCCCGACAAGCGGCAGGACGGAATTTCCGCAATAGTCAGCTTTGACACCGCTTTCGGCTTTGAAACCGGAACAATAAGCATTGAAATAAAAGAGGCTCTCTCCGATTTTGAGCCGACCGAAAGCACGGAAGGAAACGGCCTGCCGTTCTTACCCACGGACGACGCTACGGAATATCTCACTTATAAATTCGCAGATCGCTGCGTTACCTTTGCATTTTATGAAAACGCGCTTTGCGGAACAGCTGTGTATGATTGCAGAGAATGGAGTATTAAATAAAAATGCCAGTTGAAAACAGGAAAAAAATTAAAATGCCGGTTTTGCCGCTGAGAGGAATAGTTCAGTTTCCCGGAATGGCGCTGACCCTTGATGTTGCAAGAAAGCGCTCTATAAGAGCGATATCGGCGGCTATGGGAGATAATCAGCTGATTTTCCTCGCCGCACAGACGGACATCGCCGTTGACGAGCCCAAAAAGGACGACCTTTACGGTATCGGCTGCGTTTGCAGAATACGGCACGTTCTTAAAGTTCCTGACGGCGGCGTTAAGCTGCTGGTTGAGGGACTTTACCGCGCGGAGCTTGAGGTTTTCTGCGATTCGGCGTCGTTTATCGCGGCGGAGGTCTCGGAATGCGAGCCTGAGCCGATAAAAAACCGGGCGGTCTACTGCGAATCGCTTATAAGGCGGATAAGAACCGAATTTGAAAAGTATTTTGAGGAGGCTCCGAATATCGCCCGCGATGTTTTGCTGACCGTTGCGAAAAGCGAGGATTTAGGCTATCTCAGCGACTTTATAGCGTTTAACATTCCTGCTCCGTTTGACGACAAGCAGTATGTTCTCGAACAGACCTCTCCGGTAAAACGGGCTAAGGTTCTTTTGGAGCTGCTTTCAAAGGAACGCGAAATAATGCAGATAGATAACCGTATAGGCGAAAAGACGCGCCGCCGGATAGACGATAATCAGCGCGAATACTATCTCAAGGAGCAGATACGCGCGATAAGCGACGAGCTTTACGGCGACGACAGCGCCGACGAGATAGATGAATACTACGCAAAAATCGAGGCTCTTGAGGCTAAGGACGAGGTTAAGGAGCGGCTGCGCAGCGAGGTTTCAAAGCTTGCAAAAATGCCGCAGGGAGCTCACGAGGGAACGGTTGTCCGCAACTGGCTCGATACCTGCCTTGCCCTGCCCTGGGAGAAATACGATAACGTTAAGACCGATATAAAGCGCGCCGAGCGCATTTTGGACCGCGATTTCTACGGAATGAAGCGTGTTAAGGAAAGAATTCTCGAAATGCTTTCGGTTTATGCCCTCGCTCCGGATATAACCGGGCAGATTCTCTGCCTTGTAGGTCCGCCGGGAGTCGGAAAAACCTCTGTCGGAAAGACAATCGCCGAATGTATGGGCCGCTCGTTTGCGAGAATTTCGCTCGGCGGTATGCACGATGAGGCGGAAATAAGGGGTCACCGCAAAACCTATATAGGCGCGATGCCCGGCAGGCTTATAACCGCCGTTAAGCAGGCGGGAACCAAAAATCCGCTCATACTGCTCGACGAGATAGACAAGCTCGGAAGCGATTATAAGGGCGACCCGTCCTCCGCGCTGCTGGAGGTTCTCGACCCTGAGCAGAACGTAACCTTTACCGATAATTTCATAGAGCTGCCGTTCGATTTGAGCCATGTTGTTTTCATAACGACCGCGAATAGCCGCTCAACTATTCCGGGACCTCTGCTCGACAGAATGGAGCTTATAGAAATAGAGGGCTATACACGCGAGGAAAAGTTCAATATCGCGAAGAAGCACCTGCTGCCGCGCGAGCTTAAAAGACACGGGCTGGACGGCAGACGCTGCCGGGTATCCGACGGCGCGATATACGGAATTATAGATTTTTACACCCGCGAGGCGGGCGTCCGCAAATTGGAGCGGTCGCTGGCGTCGCTCTGCGCAAAGGCGGCGAAAAGCATTGCGTCGGGAGAAGCCGCGCGCGTTTCAATCAGCGCTGAGGAGCTTGAAAAAATGCTCGGAAAGCGGCGCTATAAGCCGGAGGCCATTCTTGAGCATGACGAGGTAGGCGTTATAAACGGGCTTGCCTGGACAGCCGTCGGAGGAGAGATAATGCAGCTCGAAATAGCGGCGATGAAGGGAACGGGAAAGCTTGAGCTTACCGGTTCTCTCGGAGACGTTATGAAGGAGTCGGCAAGAGCGGCGGTAAGCTTTGTAAGAGCAAATGCCGCGCGCTACGGTATCGACGAGGATTTTTATAAAAACACCGATATTCATATTCACGCAACCGAAGCGGCGGTTCCGAAGGACGGTCCCTCCGCCGGAGTTACGATAACGACCGGGCTTATTTCCGCCCTTACCGGCCGCGAGGTTCGCAGGGACGTTGCCATGACCGGGGAAATAACCATACGCGGCAGGGTTCTGCCGATAGGAGGCTTAAAGGAAAAGGCGATGGCGGCGGCGCGCGGAGGGGTTAAAACCGTTTTCATTCCGCAGGATAATGCTGCCGACCTTGACGAGGTTGACAGCGCGGTTAAGGAAAAGCTTACCTTTGTTCCCGTTTCATATGTAGGAGAAATAATCGATTCCGCCCTGAGGGAAAACGGCGAAACACAGGAAAAAAGCTGCTTTTGCCCTCCGGCAGGAAAGCCGGCGGCTGCCGTTATAAGTCAGTGATGCTATGAATTTTAACAATGTTGAATTTGAAGCGGCTGCCGGACTTTCGGCTCAGCTGCCCGAAAGCTCGGTTCCGGAGGTCTGCTTTGCAGGCAGGTCGAATGTCGGAAAATCCTCGCTTATAAACCGCGTTCTCGGAAGAAAGGCGTTTGCGAGGGTAAGCTCAAGACCGGGAAAAACGGTAACGGTTAATTTTTACCGGCTGGACGGACTGCGCATTGTAGACCTGCCCGGCTACGGCTTTGCAAGAGTGTCCTTTTCGGAGCGCACTCGCTGGAGCGAGCTTATGGAGGGCTATTTCCAAAGCGGCAGGAGCATTAAAACGGTGTTCCTGCTCATAGATATGCGCCATCCGCCTACTGCCGACGATATTGATATGCTTAACTTCCTGAAATCCGCCGGACTGCCGTATACCGTTGTTCTTACAAAGAGCGACAAGCTAAATAAGAGCGAATACGCGGCGCGCATAGCGGAGCTTTCGGCTGATAAAAATTTCAGGGAAACAGAGCTTGTTCCCTTTTCCGCCCTGAACGGCGAGGGAACAGAGCGGCTGCGGAATATAATTTCGGATTGTCTGGACTGTTCTGACCTTGACCCTTAAGCATTTTCACAGCTTTGAATATCCTATGGCTGCCTGCGCAGTATGTATAACGGCGATTATTCTGCTGTTCAGCGCAGGTCTGCTGCCGCCGCTTATCCCGGCGGCGATTGCCTCGGCGTTATTTTGCGCCGCGGCTGCGGTTCACATAAGAAAGGGCGGTTTGACCGCCGCAATACTTCCTCTCGCCCTGATAGCTTTAGCCTCCGTTTCGCTCTGCAATTTTGAATATAAATGCGCTCAGACCGAAAGGGCAATGAGAAAATCCGACACGGCGGTTCTTCTGATAACCGACGAGCCGCTTTCCGAAAGCAAAAACAAATCACAGGTTAAGGCGAGGGTTATAAGCTCCGGTATTCTCGCTTGCGGCACCGGCGTTGAGCTGACACTTCCGGAGAGCGAGGTTCGTATGGGCGATAAGCTGTCGGCTGATATCAAGGTAACGCGGTTCGCCGCTCAGCTCTCCCTTAACAGCAGGGCAAACGGAATTTTAGCAGAGGTGAAATGCTCCGGAGAACCGTATGTTATAGGAAGAAACGCTTTTATCTCCGCCGCCGGAGCGGCGAGAAAATATGTCCGCGAGCTGTTCCGTTCCTCGCTGCCCGAAAGCGAAAGCTCGGTTCTGTGCGCCCTTATAACAGGCGACCGCAGCGCCGTTACGGACGAATTGCAGGAGGCAGTTCGCGGAGCAGGGCTAAGTCACGTTCTCGTTGTTTCGGGAATGCACCTTGCAACCCTGATGAGCGGACTGACCGTTCTTCTGAGACTGCTGTGCGTCGGAGAAAAGCTCCAAGTTGCCGTAAAGCTGATTTGCGTTGCTTTCTTTTCGGCGGTCTGCGGATTTACCATGTCGGTAATCCGCGCAGGAGTCACCTTTGTTCTCGCCGCCTTTGCCGTTCCGCTCAGGCGCAGTACCTCGCCGGTCAATATCTTAGCCGGCGCGGTTTCGCTGATACTTGCGGTGTCTCCCTTTGCGGTTTTCAGCATTTCCTTTGAGCTTTCGGTGCTTTCAACCCTCGGCATACTTGTCGTTATGCCGATACTGTCGGACGCCGTTTTGAGTTATATTCCCGATAACGGGATTATCCGCTCATTGGTGAACTGCTTTACCGGCTCGATAGCCGCAATGCTTATGACAATGCCGGTTGTTATCTGGAATTTCGGGGAGTTTTCCGCCGTTGCTCCGATAACGAACGTTTTGGTGAGCTATCCTGTCAGCTGGGCATTGCTTACGGCGGCGCTCGGCTTGCTGCTCTCTCCGGTGCCGTTTATATACGAACCGTTTCTGAGAATTTCCGGTCTGCTCATAAAATGGTTCAGCTCTGTCGCCCTATACTTAGGCAGCGACAGCGTTATGCTGCCGATAGGCAAGGCAGGCTGCGCGGTGTTTACCGCAATACTGATATTAACGCTGCTCTGGATTTATAAAACAGAGGAAAGGCGCAGGAATTTAAAGTTGAAACGGGTGATGACGGAAAATGAGCATAATTAACGAGGAACAGCTGAAAAAGGAGATATCCTCCGGGAAATTCGCTCCGGCCTATATTCTCTGCGGAGACGACGCTTATTTAAAAAAGCTTTACTACGACCGCATAGCCGACAGGGCGGTTGACGGCGACCCGTTTTTCAACCTTTCGGATTTCAATGCCGACTGCGATTTGCAGAGCGTTTACGACGCCGTCACCCAATACCCGGTTATGAGCGAGCGGAAGTGCGTCCGGATAACAGACTACGATTTCGAGCATTGCTCCGCCGCCGATTTTGAGCGGCTCTGCGCGATACTCGGCAGTCTTTACGACAGCTGCGTTCTCGTTTTGCGCTTTGAAAGCGTTCCGTTTGACGCCAACACCAAAAAGGCGGGCAAAACGAAAAAGTTGCTTGCCGCGCTCGAAAAGGGCGGAGGAAAGGCGGCGGTTCTCGGTCACAGAAAACCGGCGGAGCTTGCGAAAATTCTCTGCGACGGAGCCGCAAAGCGCGGCTGCAAAATGGAGTCGGCAACGGCGAAATACCTTATAGAAACGGTCGGGAGCGACCTTAATATACTGCAAAACGAGCTTGAAAAGCTGACCAATTATCTGCCGGGCGGAGTTATTGACCGCGAAACGGTGGATAAAATCTGCGTTAAAACGGTCGAGGCATCGGTTTATGACCTTACGGCGCATATTTTCAGCTGCGATGTTGAGGGCGCTCTGCGGCTGCTCGACGAGCTGTTTTATATGCGGATTGAGCCGATGATAATTCTCTATACGGTTTTTTCTGCTTATACCGACCTTTACCGCGCCTTTGCCGCCTCTCAGGACGGCGTTCCGCTGAGCGCGGCAGCCGCCGCGTTTGACTACGGCAAGCGGACCTTTCTGCTCGAACGCGCCGCCCGGCAGCTGCGCCGGTTCGACGCCAAAAAGCTCTCCCTGAGCTTTTCCGCTCTGCTTGAGGCGGACAAGGACTTCAAAAGCTTCGGGGCTGACGGCAGAATAATCCTCGAAAAGCTTATAGTCAGGCTTTGCCGGATAATCTCAACCGGAGCAGACCTATGATAAGGCTTGACCGCGCCGTTATTGTTGAGGGAAAATACGATAAAATAACCCTTGAAAACGTTATTGACGCCGTTATAATTCCGACCAACGGCTTCGGAATATTCAAGGACCGCGAAAAATGCGCCGTTATCAGGGAACTTGCCCGGCGCGACGGCATAATCGTTATGACCGACAGCGACTCCGCCGGTCAGATGATACGGTCTTACCTTAAAAACATCTGCGGCAGGGACGGAAAAATAACCTACGTCTGCGTTCCGGCGGTCAGAGGGCGCGAAAAGCGCAAGAAAAAGGCGGGCAGAGAAGGACTTCTCGGAGTTGAGGGAATGAGTCCCGAAATTCTGCTCGAATCGCTGCGGCGCAGCGGAGTAACCGCCGAGCCGGAGGAAAAACGCCGGGAGGCGGTCGGTAAAGGCGACCTTTTCGCGCTGGGACTTTCCGGCAGGGATAACAGCGCGGTTTTGCGACGTGAGCTTGCAAAGGCTCTGCGCTTTCCCGAAAATCTGAGCGCAAACGCTTTTCTCGACCTTGTCAACGCGGTTTATTCAAGAGAAGAATTTGAAAAAGAGGTGCTGAAATGGCGGCAAGGCTCGGACAAAAAATAAAGCTGCTGTGTCTTTTGGATATTTTAAAGAAATATACCGACGAGGAGCATCCCCTGCCGGCGGCGGAGCTATGCCGTATGCTGGAGGAAAGAGGAATAACCGCCGAGCGCAAGGCGCTCTATAACGACATAGAGGTGCTGACCGGCTACGGCTATGACATTATAAGCACGCGCGTTCCGCGCAGCGGCTATTTTCTGGGCGCGAGGGATTTTGAGCTGCCGGAAATATATCTGCTTGCCGACGCCGTCCGTTCGGCAGACTTTATAAGCGCGAAAAAGACGCGCGAGCTTGTTCAGAAGTTAGACGGAATGCTCAGCATATACCAGGCTCAGAAAAGAGAAAAGAATATTTTCTTCAATACCGCCTCAAAATGCGGAAACGAGGAAATTTATTATGTTATAGACGGCATATCCGCCGCGATAGAGCAGAGAAAAAAGATAACCTTTAAGTACGGCGTAAGGCGGCTGAACGAACAGCGCGAGCTTGAAATGAGCTTCAGCGAGCGCCGGGTAAGTCCATATGCCATGACCTGGCAGGAGGATCATTACTATCTGATATGCAATTATGAAAAATACGATAATCTTCTGCATCTTAGGATAGACAGGATGTACGGCGTTGCTATAACCGACGAGGAAATACGCCCCTTTTCCGAGGTCAGCGATTACAGCGGACATTTTGACATTGCCGACTATACCTCCCATCTGTTTCTTATGCACAGCGGACCGGTTGAACGGATACGGCTTGAATGCGAAAAAAGGCTTATCGAGCAGGTTGCCGACCGTTTTTCCGGCGGTCTTTCGGTTCAGAACGTTACCGATACCCATTTCAATATTACCGTAAAGGCGGCTGTAAGCGAGGGACTTGTCAGCTGGATTGCCGGCTTCGGCGGCGCGGTAAGGGTTATCGAGCCGGAGAGCCTGAGGACTTCGGTTATAAACCGCGCCCGGAAAATACTTGAAATTTACGGAAACGACAATTAAAAAACGCGGCGCCGGTAAGGGTTTTCCCTACCGGCGCTTTAATATTATGTCAGCGGAACGAGAACACCTGCGTCAGCAGCGGCTGAGCTCCGGTTTCCGGGTCCTTTTCCATAATGAGGATATCCTTCATATATTCGTCCCATTTTTCAACAACCGGGCTTTCCCGCTGAATACGGGCGGCGTATTCAGCGCCCTTTTCGCACTCATAGTAGCCGAAAAGCTCGTCGCCGACGTTCCATATCGAATAGTTCACTATTCCCGCCTTAGTCAGAACCTCTTTCATTTCAGGCCATATTTCATCGTGGCGGCGGCGGTATTCCTCAAGCATACCGTGAACAATTCTGCCCTTCCAAGCGTATTTTTCCATAACAATTCTCTCCTTATAAACAGGTTTATTCCGTTCTCAGCGCTACAACCGGGTCTTTCTTGGCTGCGCTGCGCGAGGGGATAATTCCGGAAATAAGCGTAAGCATAACGCTGATTACTATAAGCGCCGCGGCAACCGGTACCGGCAGAAACGCCCTGAGCGCCGCAATGCCGGTAAGGCTGTGCAGTATCAGGTTTATCGGAATACACAGCAGGTAGGTTATCAGCACTCCGAGCGCGCCGGAGGTGAAGCCGATTATAACCGTTTCGGCGTTGAACATACTCGAAACATTCCGCTTTGACGCGCCTATCGCGCGGAGAATACCGATTTCCTTTGTGCGCTCCTGAACCGAAATCAGGGTTATAACCCCGATCATTATTGAGGAAACTATCAGCGACACCGCAACAAAGGCAATCAACACATAGGTAATGGCGTTTATAACGGTTGTTACCGAGGACATCATCAGCTTGACATAATCGGTATAGCTTATCTGGGACATCGCCTCGACGGTCTTGTTGTAATCGCTTATAGCGTCCTCGATAACGTCCTTGCTCTCAAAGGTTGCGGCAAAAAGGTTAATTGACGACGGATTATCAAGGTCGATACATCCGAGCAGGCTCATATTTTCATCATAGGTCGATTCGGAAAAGGTTAGAACGCTGTCGTAATAATCGGCGCATTGCTGCTCGGTATACGACCCCTCGGCTGCGGCAAGCGCTGCCGAAAGCTGAGCCGCGGAAAGCGAGGAAAGTCCGGCTGCCGCCTGCTCGGCGTATTGCTTGCGATACCCCTCGGCGGCAAACTTCGAGAACATTTCGCGCATATCCTCATCGCTCATAGACGAAGTATAGCTTGCTATCTGCTCGCTCTCCATATTCATTTCTCCGCTCAGCGCCGCCGCGAGCTGCTGCTCCATCTGCTCGCGCGAAAGCCCGGAAACCGTCTGCGAAACAAAGGCGCTGACCTGCTCAGAATCCGGAATACTCATAATTTTAACATAAGCGTCCGCCCTGCCGCGCTCGTCAAGCTCGGAAAGGTATTTTTTAAACGCCTCCGCCTTTTTCGCGCTGTCCAGCTCGCCTGTGCTTTCCTTGAACGGCAGACCGGTGAAAATATCAACGTCCGGGCTGTCCTTCTGAGCGGCTACCGCCGGAGCCTTGGCAGACTCCTCAAGAACATATTCGGTGAGCAGCTTTGTATAGGCGATAGAGCCCTTGAGCATAGACGAAACCGCCTTTTCGTTGGGGCGGATTATGCCGGTGACGCGCAGCTTTACGCCGTTGTCATAAAGATACTGCCGTCCTGCCTCGGTTGAAGAAAGGTCGGTATAAAGTCCGGTTTTTTCATCAAGCGCATAGCAGGAGGAGTTGAGAACCGTCCTGAATTCCGTATTGCAGATTTCCTCATAGCTCCAGGACTGCTCCTTATGCTGAACCTCGGTTTTATCAACCGCCGCCTGCATAAGCTCGTCAATATCCTTTTTCGATTTAAGACCCAAAGCATAAAGCGACATATCGTCAAGCTCGTTGTTATCGTTTAAAACAAGCACGATTTCGTTATATTCCGCCGGCCATCTGCCGTAGATAACGTCATACTGCTTTTTAAGCAGCGGACTTACCGGGTCGCCGTTTTCTCCCGAAAGCATTTCCTCCCAGAGCGTTCCCGACGAGCTGCCCATCGAAAACAGCGAGGAATCGGACGAAAAGCCGTAGCTTTCCTGCATCTTGGTCATGGCGCTCATATTCATTCCGAAATATTCGCTCATAAGGTCGGAAAGCATTTCCTGCGTATCGGAGCGGATAACCGTTCCGTCAACCGACTTCGTGTATATAAGCATATCCGAGCTGTAGCTGTACTGTATTCCGCTGACCGCGTCTCTCAGCGGCAAGTCGCCGCCGGTTTCCTGCATTTTGTCCTCTAAGTATTTTTTAAAGGAGCGCAGGTCATTCTGCTTTGAGCCGGCGCCGTTCAGGGCGTTGAGCATATCATAGATAACCTCGTTGGCGTAAACCTTATCGTCGGAATGGTCGCTGTCCGACTTTCCAACTCCCATAAAGGTCGCCATAAGCTCCCCGACGTCCATATGCTTTGCCTCTAAGGTAAGCGGATAGGAGGAAAGGGTGTCCTCCTGAACCGTATTTATATAGGTTGTCATACCGTGGGAAACAGCGAAAATAAGCGCAATACCGATTATTCCGATGCTTCCGGCAAATGAGGTCAGAACCGTCCGCCCCTTTTTAGTAAACAGGTTTTTGAGGGAGAGTCCGAACGCCGTAAAAAAGGACATCGACGGCTTTTTCCCGTTCCTTTCGGGCTTTTTCTCCGCTTTTTCGGGGGTCTGCTCCTCATTTTCGCCGAGGGGGCGGGTATCGTCGGTTATAACGCCGTCGAGCATACGTATAATTCGGGTGGAATACCTTTCTGCCAGCTCCGGGTTATGGGTTACCATTATAACAAGACGATCGTTCGCTATTTCCTTAAGTATTTCCATAACCTGAATACTGGTTTCGGTATCGAGAGCGCCGGTCGGCTCGTCGGCAAGGATTATATCGGGGTCGTTTACGATAGCGCGCGCTATGGCAACCCTTTGCATCTGCCCGCCCGACATTTCGCTCGGTCTTTTATTCAGCTGGGAGGAAAGTCCCACCCTGCCGAGAGCCTCCGCCGCGCGTTTCCTGCGCTCCGATTTGGAAACTCCCGAAAGAGTAAGCGCCAGCTCAACGTTCTGAAGAACCGTCTGGTGAGGAATAAGGTTATAGCTCTGGAAAACAAAGCCTATCGAATGGTTGCGGTAGGCGTCCCAGTCGCGGTCCTTAAAATCCTTTGTCGGCCTGCCGTTGATAATGAGGTCGCCTGCCGTATACTGGTCGAGACCGCCGATTATGTTGAGCATTGTCGTCTTTCCGCAGCCGGAGGGACCCAGAATAGAAACAAACTCGCTGCTTCTGAATTTTAAGCTTATACCCTTGAGCGCGTTTACGGTGCCGTCGCCGGCAGGGTAATCCTTTTTAATATTTTTCAGTTCAAGCATAGCAATTCTCCGTTAAAAATTTTCAATACTAATTATAATGCCCCGAAAATTATTTTTCAACGGTCGTCTGCCAAGTTTTACAATTCGTTCATACGAATTTAAATTTTAGTTCCGGATTTCGGAAATTACGGCAAAGCCGCCGCAGCCTTTTCTCCGTTCTCCGGCTCTGCGTTCTTTTCTCCGTTCTCCGGCTGACCGATATATGTCGGGTGACGCCCTGAAAACCCGGCAGCCTTTCCTGACTTAAACCGCGCTGCGTTCTGTAATTTCCTATGCGCTGACCGATTGCTTTCGCCAAATCATTCATAAAGATACCTCCCTTATATTCTGAAAATATTGCTTTGCAAACTATATTATAAACACTATTTGCCGAATAATCAATACTTATAGTATTTAAATAAGGCTGTAATAATATAAAAGCCTCCGCAATTAAGCCCCGTTTTTCATTTCAATAATCTTTTTCTTTACATTTGCGTAATGTTGTGGTATAATCATTTAGCTACCGAATACTGAGCCTTTGGCGTCTGCCGCTTTTGCGGACTCACTCATTGACCTGCGGCTCGGTTTTGCGGCGGACAAACTTTTAAAAAAGGAGTGAAAGAAATGACTAAGGAAAAGAAACAGCAGATTATCGCGGAATACGCTACTCACGAGGGCGACACCGGTTCTCCGGAGGTTCAGATTGCTCTGCTCCATACCCGTATAACCGAGCTTAACGAGCATTTGCGCGTTCATCCGAAGGATAATCATTCTCACCGCGGTCTGCTCAAGATGGTAGGTCACCGCAGAAACCTGCTTGCTTACCTGCAAAAGACTGATATTGAGCGTTACCGCGCAATTATCAAAAAACTCGGCATCCGTAAGTAATAACATCCGCAGATCGGGCGCTTCGGTGTCCGGTCTGCGTTGCTGTTATAAAAAAGGAGAGGTCTCGCGTATTAGCGGTAAATCGAGCGCCGCAGCCGCTATGCGGCGCCGGATTTATTGCTAACCGCCGGCCCTCCTGAAAGAAAAGGAGTAAAAAAAGTATGTTTGAAAACTACAAGGTTTATGAAACCACTATTGCCGGCAGACCCTTCAAGCTCGAAACCGGCAAAATGGCGGGTCTTGCAAACGCGGCTTTCCTCGCCTCCTACGGCGAGACGACCGTTCTCTGCACCGTTACCGCCTCCGACAAGCCGCGCGAGGGAGTAGACTTCTTCCCGCTTTCGGTTGATTACGAGGAAAAGCTTTACGCCGTCGGAAGAATCCCCGGCTCGTTCCAGCGCCGCGAAGGCAGAGCCAGCGAAAAGGCGATACTTGCCGCCCGCTGCATCGACCGTCCTATCCGTCCGCTGTTCCCCAAGGATATGCGCAACGACTGCTCGGTTGTCGCAACCGTTATGTCGGTTGACCCGGACTGCTCTCCCGAAATAACCGCCGCTATCGGAATTTCTGCGGCTATCGCCGTTTCCGATATTCCCTGGGACGGTCCTATTTCCAGCACCAACGTCGGCTTGGTTGACGGCGAAATCGTCATTAACCCGACTCTTGAGCAGAGAGCAAAGAGCGACCTTACGCTTACCGTTTCTTCAACCGCCGACCTCGTTGCGATGATTGAAGCCGGAGCGAACGAGATATCCGACGAGCAGATGTTTGACTGCATTATGGCGGGTCATAAGGTCAACCAGGAGGTTGTCTCCTTTATCAACGGCATCGTCGCCGAAATCGGCAAGGAGAAGTTCACCTTTGAGTCCAGCAATCCCGACCCGGAAATTCTCGCCGAAATCGAGGCTTTCTGCATTGAGGACGTTAAAAAGGCTCTCGATACCGACGACAAGAATGTCCGCGACGCCGCTTTGCTCCCGATTTACAATGCGGTTCACGAGCGCTACGACAGCCGCTTTGAGGGCTGCGAGGCTAAGATAGACGAGATTATGTATCTCATTCAGAAGCACATTGTCCGCGACTGGCTCAAAAACGAGCATAAGCGCGTTGACGGACGCGGAATTGACGAAATACGTCCGCTTGCCGCCGAGGTTGACCTGCTCCCCCGCGCTCACGGTTCGGGACTTTTCACCCGCGGTCAGACTCAGGTGCTTTCGGTTGCTACTCTCGCTCCCGTCAGCGAGGCTCAGAAGCTTGACGGACTTGACGAGGACACTACAAAGCGTTATATTCACCATTATAATTTCCCGTCCTATTCTGTCGGCGAGACCCGTCCCTCAAGAGGACCGGGACGCCGCGAGATAGGTCACGGTGCTCTTGCAGAGCGCGCTCTGCTGCCGGTTATTCCGAGCGTTGAGGATTTCCCCTATACCATCCGCGTTGTTTCCGAGGTTCTTTCCTCGAACGGTTCAACCTCTCAGGGCTCCGTCTGCGGATCTACCCTCGCTCTTATGGCGGCAGGCGTTCCGATTAAGGCTCCGGTTGCAGGAATTTCCTGCGGACTTATAACCGGCGAAAAGGGCGTATACGGCGATTTTATGACGATGGTTGACATTCAGGGTCTTGAGGATTTCTACGGAGATATGGACTTTAAGGTTGCCGGAACCCATAAGGGTATAACCGCAATACAGATGGACTTAAAGGTTCACGGTCTTACCCCCGAAATCATCAAGGAAGCATTTGCAAAGACCCACAAGGCGCGCGATTATATTCTCGACGAGGTTATGGCGAAGGCTATCGACAAGCCGCGCGAGGAGCTTTCAAAGTATGCTCCCAAGATGCTGACAACCGTTATCAGCCCGGACAAGATAGGCGATGTTATCGGAAAGCAGGGCAAGGTCATTCAGTCGATTCAGGAGCAGTGCGCCTGCGAGATTACGATTGAGGAGGACGGTCACGTTTATGTTGCCGGTCTTGACATCGAAAAGGCAAAACAGGCAGTTTCGATAATCGAGCTTATTGCGAACGACCCGGAGATAGGCGCTGTCTATTCCGGAAAGGTCACCCGTCTTATGACCTTCGGCGCGTTTGTTGAAATAGCCCCCGGAAAAGAGGGACTGGTTCACATTTCAAAGCTTGACGTCAAGCGCGTTGAAAAGGTTGAGGATGTTGTTTCGGTCGGCGATCAGGTGCTTGTTAAGGTCACGGATATCGACGACCAGGGCAGAATAAACCTTTCCCGCCGCGACGCGCTGGTTGAGGTCAACGGCGCAGTTGTCGAGGAGGGAGCGGATGAGGACACACGTCCGCGCCGCGAGCATAATGACCGCAGAGACGGCGGACGTGAGCGCCGCGGTTTCCGCAGGAGAGACTGATTCCCCGAAAAATCTTAATATTTGAGCCGCGGAAGTAAAAGCGCAAAGCCTCTTATTTCCGCGGCTTTGCTTTTCCCCGGTAAATCAAAGCCGGCGTCCTGAGCTTAAAACACAGGACGCCGGGCAGTTTTTATTCGGAAAATAAAATGCGGATTATGCGGCGCAATCCGCAGAAAGGCTTTCGTTTACTTCTGCTCCGAGTTCGGAGAAGCCCCGATTTATCGGCTTTGCTTAACTTAGCCAGCGCTTTGATTTTACTTCCGATATTATTAAACATAAATTTTCCTCCTCAAACGTCTTTTTACGTTAATGTGACGTAATTATAGCATAAAATTATGTTATTGTCAATACGTTATATTAACGTATTGGAGATAATATTAAAATGAAGAAAATTTGTTATTACGATAATAAGAATATCATTTTCGAGCGGCTGCAGAAATTGAGAGAGTCAAAAGGACTCTCTCAGAGCGGTTTGGCGGCGCGGCTGCAAACGATGAATGTGAATATCGACCAGCAGATGATAAGCAAAATCGAAAAAAACCGGCGGCAGGTAACCGATTACGAGCTTGCGTGTATCTGCAAATGCCTGTCTGTTACGCCGGACGAGCTGCTCGGATTCTCAGAGATGAAATTTGACTGAAAAAATCGCCTTAAAATACGTTAAAAAAGTGAAATTGGTGCTTTTTTTTTCAGCGGATATATGATATAATGCTATTTGTATAGGTTTATTTTCGGGAGGTGACGGTTTGAAGCTCAGAACGGTATTATGCGCGTTTCTTTCGGCGGCTATGGTCGCCGGGCTTTGCGGCTGTCAGCTTTTCACCGCCGAAACCGACAATCTTCTTGCCGCCCCCAAGCTTACGGGCGAGCTTCAGCCTATCGGAGCGGCGCTTTCTTCGGGAATAAAGGGAGAATACACTCTGCGCTACCCCTCCGGAGGAGACCGGCGCAGCGCGGTTATCCTTGAGGATATCGACCGCGACGGCGTTAGGGAGGCTTTCGCGTTTTACAGCCGCGGCGAGGAGGAAATGCACCTCGTTATGATAAAAAGGCGCGGCGAAAAATGGGTCGTTTCGGACGATACAAGCCTTGTTGCCGGCGGAGTTGAAAAAATCGAGTTTTACGATTTCGACGGCGACGGAACCGACGAAATAACCGTCGGCTGGGAAATTCACGGAGCCGCCGACAAGCAGCTTTCTGTATATAACGTCCGCTCGGATAAGTTCGAGCAGATTTTTCAGCAGAAGTATACCGCATATATCGGCTGTAATCTCGATATGGACGGTCCGGACGAGCTGTTCTTGCAGCTGCTTTCCTCCGCCGACCAGACCAACCGCGCTTATGTTTTCCGGTATGAGGACGGAGAGTTCAGGGAATATTCCTCCTGCGCTATGGACAGGGGGGTTAAGTCAATCGTATCCCAGAGGGCGCTGCCGCTTTCCTCAGGGCAAACTGCGGTTTATGTTGACGAGCTTAAAAACGCCGGCGCCGTTACCGAGGTTCTGTTTTTATCAAAGGGGCAGCTTGTAAATCCCCTGCTCGATTCAACGAGCGTTGAAAATTCGCGCACCGAAAGGGCAGCCTCGATTGAGCTTTCGGATATGGATATGGACGGTCTAATTGAAATACCGATTGCCGAGGAAATCCCTGCCGTTACAGGCTCGGTTGAAAAATGCTATTATACCCATTGGTGCAGCTTTAACGGAGAAAGTCTTACCGTTAAGCGGACCGACCTTATAAATCAGAGCGACGGATTTTATATGGTTATACCCGAAAAATGGATAGGTCACATTGCGGTTTACCGCGATACCGAAAAGCGGCTGCGGGAGTTTTATGCTCTTGACGACAACGGTCAGCCGACGGCGCGGCTTGCTCAGCTGAGAACGGTTAAAATCAAGGAATGGGATAAAGGCTCCTATCCGCGCAGCGGGCTTACCGAGCTGCTGCGCAACAAGGAAACCGTTCTGGCAGGAAGCGTGAACCCTCAGGCAGGAGCGCTTGCAATCGGGATGGACGTCTTTAAGCGTCAGCTTTTTATTCTGGATTAAATTTTATTATGAGGTCTTACGGGAGGAGCGCAAATGAAAAAGATACTTATTGTTGAGGACGAATCGGCAATACGCGAATTTGAAGCGATAAATCTGAAGCGCGTCGGTTATGAAACCGAGGAGGCGGCCTCCGGCGAGGAAGCGCTCGAAATATACGACAGCGCGCCCGGAACCTTTGATATCGCACTTCTGGACGTTATGATGCCGGGGATGGACGGCTTTGCGCTCTGCAAGGAGCTGCGGCAGAGAAGCTCCTCGATAGGAATTATTATGCTGACTGCGAAATCGCAGGAAATGGATAAAATAAGCGGACTTATGCTCGGAGCGGACGATTATATAACAAAGCCGTTCAGCCCTACCGAGCTGCTGGCGAGGGTTGACTCGCTTTACCGCCGCGTTTCGATGCACTCAGCCGCCGGGCAGACCCCCTCTGATGAGATAACCCTCGGCGAATTCAAGCTCAACCTCCGCCGCAGAACCCTTTCAAAATCGGGGCGCAACATTGAGCTGACGCAGGTTGAGTTTCAGATGATGGAATATTTCTTCACCAATCCCGACACGGCTCTCAGCCGCACCGACATACTCCGCAGGGTATGGGGAGAAAATTATTACGGCGAGGAAAAAATCGTTGACGTTAATATCAGGCGTCTGCGAATGAAGATAGAGGACGACCCCTCCGCCCCGGCTCACCTTGTTACGGTCTGGGGAATGGGGTATAAGTGGGCGTAAGGCAAGCGCCTGAGCCGAAAGGCAAAGCGCCGCAGGGATATAGTTTTCCCGGTCGGCGGTTATTAGAGTATTTTTTCAGGAGGTAAGAAGGATTGAACTTTGAGCTGAAATTCAAAAGCATTGCAAGCCGCTGGCTTTTCAATGTTTATCTGCCGATAGTTCTTGCCGTCGTCATTCTGGCGGTGGCTCTTTCCTCAATATATTCCTCCTATTATAACGACCGGGTTGAAAGACTCGCCAACGATTATACATACGATTTTGATTCTCTTTCCGAATGCGACGAAAAAACCTTTCATTCCGCTGCGGTTACTCTTACGGAGAATTATGCTCATAAGGCTCTGCTTGAGGTTCAGATAACAGACGCATCGGGAAAGGTTTTTCTTTCAACAACCGGCTTTGAGCCCGCCGATATCACAATACCGGAATTTTCCGGTGCGGCAGGGTCGGACGGGGGGTACGCCTCATACCGCGGAAAAAGCTCCTCAGGAGAGGAAATTTTCTCCGGAACGCATATTATTTACGGCAAAAACGGCGAAACGCTCGGCGCATACCGCTGGATAACCTCGCTTGAGGCGGTAAGGCAGAATATCGCGGTATTCATTATACTTTTATGCGCGCTCTGCGCCGCCGCGCTCGGAATTTCCGCCCTTTCGGGGCTTTTCTTCATAAAATCGATTGTAAGACCTATAATGGACGTCAGCAACACCGCGCGCAAAATCGCCGCCGGCGACCTTGAGGCTAAAATCGATATAAAAAAGAACGATGAAATCGGCGAACTGTGCGACACCATAAATTATATGGCGACCGAGCTTAAACAGGCGGAAAATATGAAGAACGACTTCATATCCTCGGTTTCCCACGAGCTGCGAACACCGCTTACGGCAATCCGCGGATGGGGAGAAACGGCGAAAATGTCGGTCGGGAGCGACGATGAGCTTGTCTCGCGCGGACTTGACGTTGTTTTAAGCGAGGCGGAGCGCCTTTCGGGACTGGTTGAGGATCTGCTCGACTTTTCGCGTATGCAAAGCGGCAGGCTGACGGTAAATCCCGCGCCTGTCGAAATAGCCGATCCGCTCGAATCGGCGGTTGATATGTATATCGAGCTTGCGAAAAAGCAGGGAATTGAGCTTTCTTATACCCCGTCGTCGATGCCGGCGGTGGTTTTGGGGGACGCCGACCGCCTAAAGCAGGTTTTTGTAAACGTTATCGACAATGCCGTTAAATATACCGAAAAGGGCGGTCTTGTTCTGGTTCTGCAAACCCGTGAGGAGGGCTGCGTCAGGATAATCGTCAAGGACACCGGAGTCGGTATCCCGGCGCAGGATATTGACCGCGTTAAGGAAAAATTCTTCAAATCGAATAAGACGGTACGCGGTTCGGGAATAGGACTTGCCGTTGCCGACGAAATAATCCGCCAGCATCAGGGCTTGCTTTTCCTTGAAAGCACCGAGGGAACGGGAACAACCGTAACGATTGTTCTCCCGCTTTACGAGGAGGAAAAAAGCGAAACCGCTCCGGCGGACGCGCTGCCGCTCGCGGAGTTTGAAACCGCACAGCCCGTAGAAACACAGCCTGAAAACGGCGGAAACGACGGCGAAGCTGCAGAAAATACGGCGGATACGTCGGAAACTCCCGAGGAAGAGCCGGTTTCCGGAGAGCAGACCGCAGAGGACGGCGATACCGCAGGCGAAAGCGGCGGAAACGGCGAAACGTCTGACAGCAAAAAGGAGAATGATAATGGCGAAGGCTAAGTATACCGCAATCGGAGGTCAGGCTCTGATTGAGGGAATTATGATGAAAAGTCCCGAAAAAACGGCGCTGGCGGTAAGACTGCCGGACGGCGGAATAGATATTTCCTATCTTTCGGGAAAGGGGGCGCGGGAGAAATATAAAATCCTGCGTCTGCCGATAATAAGAGGTATCGTCGGCTTTGCCGAATCGATGCTCCAGGGCTACCGCGCGATGATGATTTCCGCCGAAAAGTCCGGCTTTGCCGACGAGGAGGACGAAAAGCAGAAATCCGCGCAGGAGGGCGCAGCCCAGTCGGAAAACGAACCGGAAAAGGACGGTGCGGAAAGCGAAGAAAACGAAAGCGTTAACGGCGGCGCGGCGGAAAACAGCGGCAAAACCGAAAAGAAAAAGAGCGGCGAAAAGGGCAAAAATGCTCTGCTTACGGCGGCAATGGCGATAGGCTCAGTGCTCGGAGTGGCGCTTGCGGTCGTGCTGTTTATGTATATTCCCCGGCTTATAGTTGACGGAATAGAGGCGCTGTTCAAAACCGAGATAAAAAATCCCGTTCTGCGCTCAAGCATCGAGCAGCTTATTAAGCTTGCGGTGTTTGTAGCCTATATCTGGCTGGTCGCGTTTATGAAGGACATCAAGCGTGTATTTATGTATCACGGCGCCGAGCATAAAACCATTTTCTGCTATGAAAAGGGTCTGCCGCTTACGGTTGAAAACGTCCGCGTTCAGCGAAGATTTCATCCGCGCTGCGGAACCTCGTTTATGATACTTATGATTCTTATAAGCATTATTTTCGCAACCGTTCTGCAAATGATTTTTCCGGGGGTTTACGAAAAGCGCGCGCTTTGGGTCGCCGCTAAGATACTTATGATACCGCTGGTCTGCGGAGCAGGCTTTGAGGTTCTGAGGGTCTGCGGAAAATACGATAATGCTTTAACGCGCATAATCTCCGCTCCGGGGCTTTGGCTGCAAAGGATAACCACAAAGGAGCCGGACGACGGTATGATAGAAATTGCAATCGCCGCCCTGCGCGCCTGCGAGCCGGAAACGCCGGACGTTGACCGAAGTATTGACCGGGAGGAGAACGCGGCTGCGGCGGAAAATTCAGACGAAGCCGCAAAAGCAGGGATAAATGAGCAAGACGATATTTGAGGCTTATAATTACGCAAAAAAGCAGCTTGAGGGCGCGGGAATAGAGGATTTCGGCTTTGAGGCGCGGCAGATCATCCGCCATATAACCGGACTTGAAAACGCGCAGATACTCGTTAAATACGCACAGCCGCTGACCCACTTTCAGGAAAACAATCTGACCGCGATACTTCATCAGCGGCAGGCGCGCTATCCGCTGCAATACATTTTTTGCGAATGGGACTTTTTCGGGCGCAGCTTTGAGGTGGGTCCGGGGGTGCTTATTCCCCGGCAGGACACCGAGGCGGCGGTTGAAAAGGCGCTTGAGCTTATAGAAAACAAGTCCTCGCCGAAAATTCTCGACCTTTGCGCCGGCAGCGGCTGCATAGGGCTGAGCCTTGCGGCGGAGCGTCCGGATTCGGCGGTTACGCTTGTTGAAAAATACTCTGAGGCGCTGCGCTATCTCGAAAAAAACCGAAAGCGGCTTAAAGCAGAAAATGCCGAGGCTGTTCTGGGGGACATTTTTGAAAGCACAGCCGCCGACCGGGAATACGACCTCATAATCAGCAATCCGCCCTATATACCGGCGGACGAAATGACCGCTGTTTCGCCGGAGGTTCATTACGAGCCGGAAACCGCCCTTTACGGCGGCGAAGACGGACTGATGTTTTACCGCGCCATTGCGGCGAATTATAAAGGCAGTCTGAAAAACGGCGGCGCGATATGCTTTGAGGCAGGAGTCGGAGAAGCGCAGAGCATAGCCGGGCTTTTAAAGGACACCGGATTCTGCGATATAGGAACAAAATCGGATCTCAACGGCATTGAGAGAGTAGTTTTTGGGACAGTAAAGCAGTTATAATAAAGAAAACGGCTGGAAAGCCGTAACCGAATACCGGCAGCAATATGTCCGCGAAACGGCGGCTTGCCGGCATTGCTTAAAAAAACGGAGGTTTTGAAAATGGCTGAAAAGAAAACTAAAAATACGGTAAAGGCGGCTCCTGCCGCGCCCGCATCCTCTCAGGAGCGGGAAAAGGCTCTTGAAACCGCAATGGCTCAGATTGAAAAGCAATACGGCAAGGGCGCTATAATGCGGCTCGGCGAAAATGCGTCGATGTCGGTTGAGCATATCCGCACAGGCTCGCTTGCGCTCGACCTGGCGCTCGGAATAGGCGGTATACCGAGGGGCAGAATAGTTGAAATATATGGTCCGGAATCCTCCGGTAAAACAACCGTTGCGCTGCATTGCGTCGCCGAGGCTCAGAAGGCGGGCGGAAACGCCGCGTTTATCGACGTTGAGCACGCTCTCGACCCGGTTTACGCCGCCAATCTCGGAGTTGATATTGACAATCTGCTTGTTTCTCAGCCGGATTCCGGCGAGCAGGCGCTCGAAATAGCAGAGGCGCTCGTGCGTTCGGGAGCCATTGACATCATCGTTGTGGACTCGGTTGCCGCGCTTACGACAAAGGCAGAAATCGAGGGCGAAATGGGCGACGCGCACGTCGGACAGCTTGCAAGGCTTATGTCACAGGCTATGAGAAAGCTCACCGCTGCTCTCGGCAAGGCAAACTGCGCCGCGATTTTCATAAACCAGCTGCGCGATAAGATAGGCGTTGTTTACGGCAACCCCGAAACGACAACCGGCGGCCGCGCGCTCAAGTTCTATTCGAGCGTCCGAATCGACGTCCGCCGTATGGAAACGATAAAGAACGGAACCGAAATGATAGGCTCGCATACCCGCGCAAAGGTCGTTAAGAACAAGGTCGCTCCTCCGTTCAAGGAGGCGGAATTCGATATTATTTACGGCAAGGGAATTTCCCATGAGGGCGAAATAGTCGATATGGCGCTGAAATTCGATATCCTCCGCCGTTCGGGAGCCTGGTTCTATTACGGCGAGACGCGTCTCGGTCAGGGCAGAGACAACGTTAAGCAGCTGATAACCGATAACCACGAGCTTGCCGCAGAGCTTGAGGAAAAAATAATGGAGAAATACAACGAGGCTACCTCCGGCGTTAAAAAGGAGACCGAGGCGGAAAGCGGCGGCGAACCGGTTATTATGCCGGTTGAGGCGGAGGCACCCGCCCGCGAGCATAAAAAAATCGATATTGATATCGCGGTTGACGATTGATGATAATAGAGTCCGTTGCAAAGGATAAAAAGCACTGTGTATGCGTTGCGGTCGGCGGAGAAAGGCTCCTTATCGACCGCGGCGTTGCGGCGGAATATTCGCTGCGCTCCGGCAGGGAAATAACCGCCGGGGAGCTGCAGGAGGTCTGCGAGAGGTCGGAATACGTCCGGGCGAGGGAGCGCGCGCTGTGGTATCTCGACCGCGCCGACAGAACCGAGCGAACGCTTTATAAAAAGCTCCGTGAGGCAGGCTTCCGGGAAACCGCGGCGGCAAAGGTTATCGCGCGGCTGAGAGAATTGGGGCTGCTCGACGACCGGCGTTACGCGCAAAACGCCGCCGACAGTCTCGCCCGGCAGAATATCTCCCCGCGGGAAATCAAGCGCCGGCTTTATGAAAAGGGAGTTCCGCGCGAAATTATAAACGAGGTCTGCGACGGCTGCGATATTGACGAGTCCGCGCAGATACGCGCGCTTATTGATAAAAAATACAGTAATAAATTAGGCTGCCGCGCCGATGTTGAAAGGGTTTACGCCGCCCTCGTCCGCAGAGGGTTTTCGTTCGGCGCTGTCAGAGAGGCTCTGCGCAGATATTCGGAGGAGCTTGAAAATTTAAGTGAGGAATCGGTTTGATGTATAAGGTAAGTATGGTATCGCTCGGCTGTCCGAAAAATCAGGTGGACGCGGAGCAAATGCTGGCAACGCTTAAAGCGGCAG
The DNA here is from genome assembly GCA_934477125.1 of uncultured Eubacteriales bacterium. GTDB lineage: Bacteria > Bacillota > Clostridia > Oscillospirales > Acutalibacteraceae > UBA737. Next base: position 55,066 of record CAKSOL010000004.1, read on the forward strand.
GCTTTGAAATAGGCGTTCCCGAGGCTCAGGCGGACGCTATAATTATCAACACCTGCGGCTTTATCGAGGACGCTAAAAAAGAGGCTATCGAAAATATCCTTGAGGCGGCGCAGTATAAGAAAAGCGGAAAATGCCGCGCGCTGATAGTTACCGGCTGTCTTGCCGAACGCTACAAAAACGACGTTACCGAGGAAATCCCGGAGGTTGACGTCTGCGTAGGCATAGGCGAAAACGGGAACATAGCGCAGATAACCCGACGCGCCGTTGAGGGAGAGCGCCGCAATTTCTTCGCCGAAAAAACCTCTCTGCCCCTTTCGGGAAAACGGATTTTGGGCGGACAGCGGTTCAGCACCTACCTGAAAATCGCCGACGGCTGCGACAACTGCTGCACCTACTGCGCAATCCCCTCAATTCGCGGCAAAATGCGCAGCAGAACCATAGAGGACTGCGTTTCGGAGGCGCAGCGTCTGGCAGACGAGGGAGTGACCGAGCTTACGGTCGTCGCTCAGGACACAACGGCATACGGCACGGATATTTACGGCAAGCCGATGCTCTGCGAGCTGCTGAAAAGGCTTTGCAAAATTGACGGTCTGCATTGGATAAGAACCCTTTACACCTACCCGGAAAGAATAACCGACGAGCTTTTGGAAACGGCAGCGGACGAAGAAAAGCTGGTTAAATATTTCGATATTCCGATACAGCACGCGAACGGCGAAATACTCCGCAGAATGAACCGCCGCGGAAATTATGAAAGCCTTTCGGCACTGATAGACCGCATACGCGAAAAAATTCCGGGAGTAACGCTGAGAACAACCCTTATAACCGGCTTTCCGGGCGAGACCGAGGAGCAGTTCTGCGAGCTTGACCGTTTCGTTCAGGAAAAGCGGTTCGACCGGCTCGGCTGTTTCACCTATTCCGCCGAGGAAAACACCATTGCGGCGAATATGCCCGACCAGATTGATGAACAGGTAAAAACCGACCGGATGGAGCATATAATGGAACATCAGCTTACGGTTTCCGGAGAAATCAACGCCGCGCGGATAGGAACCGAGACCGAGGTTCTTATCGAGGGCTGGGACGATTACATCAAATGCTATTTCGGAAGAACGCCCGCCGAGGCGCCGGAGGTTGACGGAAAAATATTCTTCCTTTCCGACAGACCGCTGGTTATCGGGCAGTATGTAAGGGTCAGAATTAACGATACGCTTGACTATGATTTGCTGGGGGAGCTGACAGCTGATGAAAATTAACACGCCGAACAAGCTTACAATAGGAAGAATTATCGCAACGCCGTTTTTTATGGCGGCGCTGATGATTGAATTTCCTTATCACTACGCCATAGCGCTCCTGATTTTCGCCGCCGCCTCGCTTACCGATATGATTGACGGTAAAATGGCGCGGAAATACAATCTCGTTACCGATTTCGGAAAGTTTCTCGACCCTCTCGCCGATAAAATGCTGACGACCGCCGCATTTTTAGGCTTTATAAAGCTCGGCATAGGCTGGCAGATAACCTGGATAGTTTTTATCGTTCTTTTCAGGGAATTTATGATAGCCTCGCTGCGGCTCGTAACCGTTTCATCGGGCGGAAAGGTCATAGCCGCCAATATCTGGGGTAAGATTAAGACCGTATCCCAGATGGCTGGGATAATACTGGCTCTCGCCTCCTATTCGCTTATATCTGATTTCGGCATAACCGGCATAAAGGCAGGGTGCGACGCGGCAATAAGCGTTTTGCTTTGGATATCCGCAGTTCTCTGCGTTGTCTCCGGCGCAATTTACCTTGCGGCGTGTAAGGACCATATCGACCCCACGAAATGAAGAAACCGGAGATGATAAATTTTGTTTGACAGAATAAGAGAGGATATAAGAGCGGTTAAGGACCGCGACCCGGCGGCGCGCAGCGCAATAGAAATAATGCTGCTCTACCCCGGAGTCAAGGCTATCAGGATGCACCGCCGCGCACATTTTTACTATAAGCACGGCTTGTTTTTCCTCGCGCGCCTTGTTTCCCAGCGCGCCGCGAGAAAAACCGGGATTGAAATTCACCCCGGAGCCACCATCGGCAGGCGGCTGGTTATCGACCACGGTACCGGCATAGTCATAGGAGAAACCGCGGAGATAGGCGACGATGTTCTGATTTATCAGGGTGTTACCCTCGGCGGCACGGGCAAGGACGTCGGCAAACGCCACCCGACAATCGGCAACAACGTTATGATATCCGCAGGAGCCAAGGTTCTCGGACCGTTTAAGATAGGCGATAATTCCCGCGTTGCGGCAGGGGCGGTCGTTCTTGAGGAGGTTCCGCCTAATTCAACCGTCGTCGGAGTTCCGGCGAGGGTTGTCCGGCAGGACGGGAAAAAGGTCGGCTGCGCCGGTCTTGACCAGATTCATATTCCCGACCCCGTTAAGCAAAAAATGGAATGTCTCGAAAAGCGCATAGAAGAGCTTGAAAAATATATTTCAGAAAAGGAAGAATAAAAAATGGATTACGGTATTCAGCTTTACAGCGTCCGCGACCTCGCGGAAAAAAATCTGGAAGAGGCGGTAAGCCGCGTTGCGGCTCTCGGCTATTCCTCGGTTGAGTTTGCAGGCTTTTTCGGTCATACTCCGCAGCAGGTCTGCGAAATGCTCGAAAAGAACGGACTGAAATTATCGAGCACTCATTCCGGCTTTGACGACCTCGTTAATAACTACGAGGAAACCGTCGCTTACCATAAGGCGATAGGCAATAAGCTCTATATTATTCCGGGCTATGACCTTTCATCTCAGGAAAAGCTCGATTGGTTCATCGAAAAGGCAAATCCGCTTTATGAGCGTTTGGCGGCGGACGGTATAACTCTCGCTTACCATAACCACGCGCGCGAGTTTATAGTAAACGAGGACGGCTCGTTTATTTACGACCAGCTGCTTTACCGCACCAAACTAAAATTAGAGGTTGACACCTACTGGGCGTATGTCGGAATGAAAAACCCGATAAAGCTTTTAAAGCGCGTTGCCGACAGGCTTGTCTGTATCCATATCAAGGACGGCTCAGCGGACGGAAACGGCGAGCCGCTCGGACGCGGAACCGCGCCGGTTGAAACGGTTTACCGGTATGCCGCCGAAAATAATATTCCGATGGTTGTTGAGAGCGAGACCTGCAAGCCCGACGGCATAACCGAGGCAAAGATATGTATTGAATATCTGCGTTCGCTCGAAAAACGCTGAAAACCGAAAAACAATCCGGGAGAGAAATATAATGAGAATTTTCAATACCTTAACGCGCGAAAAGGATGAATTTAAGCCGATAACCGAGGGCGAAGTAAAAATTTACGCCTGCGGACCTACCGTTTATAACTATATTCATATCGGAAACGCCCGTCCGCTCTGCGTTTTTGACGTTCTGCGCCGCTATCTCGAATGGCGCGGATATAAGGTTAAATTCGTTCAGAATTTTACCGATATCGACGATAAGCTCATCCGAAAGGCAAACGAGGAGGGAATAACCGTTCCGGAGGTTGCCGAGCGCTATATTAAGGAGTTCTGGACCGATGCCAAGGGTCTTAACATCCGCGAAGCGACGGTTCATCCCCGCGCAACCGAAAATATCGACGAAATTCAGCGCATAATTTCGGTTCTCGTTGAAAAGGGCTTTGCTTATGAGTCCGGGGGGGACGTTTATTACAGGGCGAAGAAATTTCCGGGCTACGGAAAGCTTTCCCATCAGCCCCTTGAGGAGCTTGAGGCAGGAGCGCGGATAGACGTTGCCGAGATAAAAGAAGATCCTATGGATTTCTGCCTTTGGAAGGGCGCCAAGCCCGGCGAGCCGTTCTGGGATTCGCCCTGGGGAAAGGGACGTCCCGGCTGGCATATCGAATGCTCGGCGATGGCAGGGCGTTATCTCGGAAAGACCATTGATATCCATTGCGGCGGACTTGACCTGATTTTCCCCCACCACGAAAACGAAATAGCGCAGAGCGAGGCGGCGAACGGCTGCGAATTTGCGCATTACTGGATGCACAACGGATTTATTAACGTTGACAATCACAAGATGTCAAAATCGCTCGGAAATTTCTTTACCGTCCGCGATGTTGCCGAGAAATACGGCTATGAGCCGATAAGATATCTTATGATATCCTCGCAGTACCGCAGCCCGATAAACTATTCGGTTGATATAATCGAGCAGGGCAAAAACGCTCTCGACAGGCTTTACACCTGCCGCGACAATCTCGATTTTGCGCTTAAAAACGCAGCCGACGGCGGAGAAATTCCGGAGTTTATCGAGACTCACCGCCGCGCGTTTACCAAGGCTATGGAGGACGATCTCAATACTGCCGACGCGCTTGCAGCGGTTTTCACGCTCGTCCGCGATATAAACACAGCCGTAGCCGCAGGAGCCGGAAAAGCGGCGATTGAGGCGTTTATTTCGGTTTTTGACGAGCTTACCGGCGTTTTGGGGCTTGTTTATAACCGAAACACAAATTCCCTCGACAAAGAGGTTGAGGAGCTTATCGAAAAGCGGACTGCGGCAAGAAAGGCGCGCGATTTCGCCGCGGCGGACGCTATACGCGACCGGCTGCGCGAGATGGGAATTGTTCTTGAGGACACGCCGCAGGGCGTTAAATGGAGCCGGCTGTGATAACCGGACAGCCGCTTGGACTCGGCATATATGCCTTTGTTTCAGAACGTCATACCTTCGGGACCGACGCGGTTTTGCTGAGCGATTTCGCCGCGGCTAAAAATTGCGACCGCCTTGTTGACCTCGGCACAGGCTGCGGTATTATTCCGCTGCTTATGCTGAGGGACGGGCGGCTTTCCTCTGCCGCAGGGGTTGAGATAAGCCCGGAGGCGGCGGAGCTTGCGCGCAGGGGCGCGGAGCAGTTTCCGGACAAGCTGAGGATTTTCGGCGGCGACCTGCGCTCCCTGCCGCCGGAGGAATTTCCGAAAGGCTCGGCTACCCTCGTTACCTGCAATCCGCCCTACAAGGCGCCGGGAGCCGGAATAATAAGCTCAGACAGCATATGCGCGGCGGCGCGGCACGAGATTTCCTGCACTCTTTCCGACGTTATTTCGACGGCGGCGGAGCTTTTGCAGCCGGGAGGGCGATTCTGCATTTGCCAGCGCCCCGAAAGGCTCGGAGAGATAATGCGGCTTATGTCCGAAAAGAGGGTTGAGCCGAAAAGGCTGCGGATTGTATGCAAAAAGGCAGGCTGTGAGCCGTGGCTTGTGCTTGTTGAGGGAAAAAAGGACTCAAAAGCCGGGCTGAGGATTGCGCCGCCGCTTTTCATCTATGAAAACGGCGTTCTGAGCGGAGAAATGCTCAGGATTTACGGGCCTTATAAGGAGGGACACGAATGAGCGGTAAGCTTTATGTTGTCGGAACGCCGATAGGCAATCTTGAGGATTTTTCTCCGCGAGCGGCGCGGATTTTATCCGAGGTTGATTTTATCGCCGCCGAGGATACGCGCGTCAGCGTTAAGCTGCTCAATCATTTCGGGATAAAAAAAGAGCTTTGCAGCTATTTCGAGCATAACAGGCGCGAAAGCGGACAGCGCATAATCGCCCGTCTGCTTTCGGGAGAAAGCTGCGCGATTATAACCGACGCCGGTATGCCGGCTGTCTCCGACCCGGGCGAGGAGCTGGTGAGGGACGCTCATAAAAACGGAATTGAGGTTGTTTCGGTTCCGGGACCGAGCGCGGCGATAACCGCCCTTGCGGTTTCGGGAATGCCGTCCGCCAGGTTTTGCTTTGAGGGGTTTCTGCCGGTTGAAAAGCAGCTGCGGAACGAACGGCTCGCCGAGCTTAAAACCGAAAGCAGAACGGTTATCCTCTATGAGGCTCCGCATAAGCTCAGGACTACTCTGAAAGCGCTTTATAAGGCGCTCGGAGAACGTCCGCTTGTTATAACCCGCGAGCTTACCAAGATATATGAAACCGTAACTCCCATTTCGCTGTCGGAGGCGGTCGGCTTTTACGAGACCAACGAGCCGCGCGGAGAATATGTTCTTATTCTCGGCGGAGCGGAGAAAGCCCCTGCCGAGGAATATACGCCCTCTCAGGCGGCGGCTCTCGCGAGAGAGCTTATGGACGGCGGTCTTTCGGCGTCCGCCGCGGCAAAGGAGGCGGCGGCAGTCTCCGGCGTACGGAAGGGAGAAATATATAAGCTGCTGATTGAGGATAAAGAATAAATCAGGCTGACGGGAATTGAATCCGTCAGCCTAAGCTCAGGACCTCCGGGAAATCCGGAGGTCCTGCATTTTTTAATATCACACCGCTTTTAACATCTGATTCAACGCCCGGCAAGGCGGTCCGCAAGCTCTGCCAGCTGCGGCAGGGTCAGCGCCTCTCCCCTTACGGTCGGCTCAAGCCCGATATCGGCAAGCGCGCCGCGCAGAGCCTCTTTATCTGTACCGAGGGTTGACGAAACCGTATTTACAAGCGTTTTTCTGCGCTGAGCAAAGCAAGCCTTAACGAATTTAAAGAAAAATTCCTCGTCCTTTGTCTCAACCGGCGGTTTTTCAAGGATTTTTAGCTGAATTACCGCTGAATCAACCTTAGGCGGCGGCATAAACGAGGTTTTAGGAACCTCGAAAAGAATTTCGCTTTCGGCATAGTATTTAACGGCGGCGGTAACTGCTCCGGCGTCCCTGCTGCCGACCTCGGCGCAAAGCCGCTGCGCCGCCTCCTTCTGAACCATAACCGTTATGCTCTCAACCGGCAGCCGGCTCTCAAGCAGCGACATAATAACCGGCGAGGTTATATAATAGGGCAGATTGGCGCAAACCGTAACCCTGCCGCAGTCCGAAAAATTTTCCTTTATAACGGCGGAAAGGTCGGTTTTCATAACGTCGGCGAATATCAGCTTAACATTATCGAAATCGGCGAGGGTTTTTGCGAGAACCTGCCGCAGGCGTTCGTCAAGCTCGATTGAAACCACTCTTTTAGCGCGCTTTGCAAGCTCCGCCGTCAGAACTCCCGCTCCGGGACCTATCTCTATAACTCCGGTGTCCTCTCCGCAGGCGGCGTCCGCCATAGCGGGACAGACCGACGGGTCTATAAGAAAATTCTGACCGAGGGATTTTTTAAAGGTGAAGCCGCCGCTTTCGAGAATACGGCTGACGCTCTTTTTATCAGAAAGCTCCATTTTTTCTCCTTAAACAAAGCCGAAAAATCCGAACCGGATTTTAAATGACGAATTTTCGCCTTTGCTTGATTTTTTGTACGGTTTAATTATAAATGATATTGTTTCGGCTTTCAAGAAAATTTTAGATGACAAATGCAAAAAAATAATGTATAATAAAAAAAATACGTTTTTTGGAGTTGGTATCTTGGATAATAGATATTACGAACAGGTTATAGCGGAGATGCGCCCGTTTCTTGACGAGCATGGCTTTGTCAGCCGGGACGACGGCAGCTTCCGCGGAGAAGCAAAGGCTTTCAAGGTTGAATACAGCGAGCCGAGGCAGATGTATCTCCTGCTCGGAGCGGACGTAACCGACGGCGAGCCGGGAGAGTTTTCCGAGCTTTCCGCCTGGCTTTTCGACGACACCCAGACCGCAAAGGACGCAGGCTCGGTCGGCGTTGACTTTACCGCAACAATCCGCGACACCCTCGGAATCAAAATAAAGCGCGCGCCGCTGAGCGACGTTGACCTGCCGAGCGCCGATAAAAACGGAGCTTTGACGGTTTCGGGCTTTGCGAAAAAGGTTCTGGATGTTTTTCCGCAGTTTAAGGACGCTTACAAGGAGCACGTTGCGCAGTACGGAAATTTCCTTTATCTGAATTTCTACGGCGAAACGCTCGTTCCGCAGATAAAAGCAGTTCTGCGCGAGAATACTAAAAAGGGAAAGAAAAAGCTGTTTGACCTTATAGAAACGGGATATCTTTCGGGCGACCGCGAGACCGTAAACGCGGTTGTTGCGGTTCTTGCCGCCGCAGCATACGGCGACGAGGAGATGAAAGGTCTTGTTTTGGACGCCGTTGCCGAGGATAAGCATATGCAAAGCTCGGTTGCCGGTCTTATTCCCATGCTCGATAAGCGCAAAAAGCTTCACGATGCGCTTATAAAATAAAAACAATAAGGGAGTGCTCTGAAAATGGAATTTATTATTATAGCGGCGGTTGTTTTGGTTTTTCTTATTTTAGTTTTGCCGAATGTCTGCATAGTTCCTCAGGCGAGCCAGTATATCATAGAATTTTTCGGGAAATACAAGGCGACCTGGGGCGCGGGACTGCATATTAAAATTCCGTTTGCTGAAAGAATAGCCAAAAAAATAACCCTCAAGGAGCAGGTTCTCGATTCTCCTCCGCAGCCGGTTATAACCAAGGATAACGTTACGATGCAGATTGATACGGTGGTATATTTCCGCATTTTCGACGGTCAGCTTTATACCTACGGCGCAGTTAATCCGATAAACGCTCTCGAAAATCTTACCGCAACGACCCTGAGAAATATCGTCGGCGAGCTTGAGCTGGACGGGACCCTTACCTCACGCGACACGATAAACGGAAAAATGACCGAAATTCTTGACGTTGCGACCGACCAGTGGGGCATAAAGGTCAACCGCGTAGAGCTGAAAAACATTATTCCGCCGGCTGAGATTCAGAATGCGATGGAAAAGCAGATGAAGGCTGAGCGCGACCGCCGCGAAACCCTGCTTCAGGCGGAGGGTCATAAGGCAGCCGCTATAACCCGCGCGGAGGGCGATAAGCAGGCTATGATTCTCGCCGCCGAGGGCGAAAGGGACGCCCGGATAGCCCGCGCAGAGGGCGAGGCAAAGGCTATTTATCTTGCGAAAAAGGCAGAGGCGGACGGTATACGCGCCCTGCGCGAGGCAGGAGCGGACGCTGCCGTTATCGAGCTTAAAAAATACGAGGCGCTTGTTGACGTTGCCAACGGCACCGCCGCAAAAATAATAATTCCGACCGACCTTGTCGATACCGTAACGAAAAACACGGTTTTCAGCGAGACTGCCGGAATAGGAAACGTAACGCGAGAGGCGCCGAAGCCGGTAAAGCCGCCGGTTGCCGACCCCTGCTGCGACGACGATGATAAAAACTAAGAAGTGCAGATTATGAATAACGATTTTGAAAGCACACGCGGCGCGGAAACAAACCCGGCGCCGGCGGAAAATCCGGATAATATCAATATAAATGCCGGTTCGGCTGATTTTCAGCCGCACCCGAAGGGATTTGACGGCGCACGCGCCGGCGGCTGCGAACCCCGGTTTCAGGGCGGCTTTCAGCCTGTCGGCTCTGCTGCGCCGCAGGGCGCGTATTACGGCGCCGCCGGGAATGCCGCCGGAAATTATTCCGCGCCGTTTTCGGTTTATAATGACCCATATTACGGCAAAAAGCTCCTTGAGCGCCGCGAGCTGAGACGGGTAACGCGAACCGCGGTCATACCGGCTCTTATCCTTATGGCCGCGTTCTCTTATTTTACCCGATTTTTGGTAGACATACTTCTTGCGGCAGGCGTAAAACGGGAGTCGATTGTAAGCCTGTTTTCCGACCCTGCCTTTTCAAATGTTTATTCGGTTGCGATTTCCTGCCTGTTTTTCAGTGTTCCGTTTATACTCGCCGCCAAGGTATCCGGATTTTATATCAGCGACCTTACGGCTTACGGAAAATCCGAAAAGGGAACGGCGTTTCCGATGTTCCTTGTCGGAGTGGCGTTCTGCGGCTTTGCAAACATTATGTCGGGCATAGCCGGAAACTTCTTCTCCTCGCTGGGCTTTAATTATTCCGTGCCGGATTCCGATGTGCCGCAGGGTATTGCCGGTATTGCGGTGTCGGTGCTGGCGGTGTCGGTTGAACCGGCGCTTATGGAGGAATTTGCGATGCGCGGCATAACCTACGGGCTGTTCCGCCGCTGGGGAAACGGCTTTGCGATTATCGTAAGCTCGGCGCTGTTCGGTCTTATGCACGGTAATTTCGAGCAAATCCCGTTCGCCTTTCTCGTCGGACTGGTTCTCGGCGTTTCCCGCGCAAAAACCGGCTCGATGTGGGTAGGCTGCGCAATTCACGGCTTTAACAACCTAATCGCGGTTGCGTTTGATTATCTGCCGTCGTCAATAAATTTAAACCTCGCATACGGCATATATCTTATGCTCTGTATACTGCTCGGCTTTTTGGGACTGCTGCTTATGAAGGGCGACTTCTTTGTTATCGACAGCGAGCCTGCGGAAACCGACCTTACCGCAAAGGAGCGCTACGGCGCGGTGTTTTCTCATCCGCTGACCATAATTTTCGCCGTTATGTGCGTTTTTGAGTCGCTGATGTATTGGGGTCCCATTGCCGATTTCATAAATTCGCTTACAGCCTGAAAGGAGAAGCTTTATGTCGCTTTCGGATTACGGAATAACGCTTGAAAACACCGAAACCGTTCTGCTGCTTGCGGCGGCGGTTGCGGCGGTGGCTATACTTATGACTGTGTTTCTGAGGGCTGTCCGCGCGTTTGCGCAGTACCGCCTTATGCGCGCCGCAAACGGGCGCGGAGCCTGGCGCGCGTTTGTTCCGGTTCTCTCGCTCTCGGCTCTCGGCGACCTTGCCGCGGAGCATAATCCGCGCGTCCGGTTCGCCGGAAAGGCAGCGGCGTTTTTTTCGCTGCTTTGTGCGCTTACGTTTTATTGCGGCGCAGTTTACTTTTTTGACTCGCTGCTGAGGGTTTTATTCGCCGCCGATTCGGCGGCTGCGGCAGGAGCCGAATCTCTCGCGGCGCAGGCATGGTCCCCGGTTTTTACCGCGTTTTACATCCTGCTTGCCGGGCTTGTTTTATGGCTTATTAAGCAGATTTTTGCCGCCGTATGCCTGGCGGCGGTCTATAAATCGTCGGGTCTGCCGCCGTTTATTTGCATATTCGGGGTAATATTACCGATTTTAACGCCCATTTTTTTAACCTGCTGCGCGGGAAAAGCGGATGTAAAAAATTAAATTTTAATTTCAGTAACAGCAAGCCGGCAGGAGCTATCACGGCTTTATTTGCGTGATATTCCTGCCGGTTTTTATAATTTGTTGATTTTTTATAAATACACGCCCTTTATTCGGTGCAAACAGTACAGTATGTCAGAAATTTAAAATTACTATTGACAAACCGGACAGCAGGGTTTAAAATGTAAGCAAATCTGATAGAGGTCGCGGATGCGAACAGTAGCTCGGAGCTTTAACCGCCGGTAAGCGGGCTTTGAGCGAAAGGCAATTCCGCCGAAGCGGTTTTTATTTACCGGTCTTAACCGTTGGGGCTGCGTTTAATAAGCGCAGAACTGTCACATTTATGTGGAGAGCTATCAACGGTATTTTTAATAATTTTGTTAAAAAACCTGCGATACCTTCAAAAGTATCGCAGGTTTTAATTTTTTGAGGAGGATGTTTATTATGAACACAAGAAGAATTTTTTCATCAGTCGTTTGCCTCTTGCTCTGCGTCTGCGTTTTCGCAGGCTGCGGCAGCTCAGATAAGGTTGATATTTCGGGCGCGAAAAGCCTTGCCGACCTCAAGGGCGCGAAAATTGCCGCTCAGGCAGGAACGTTCCACGCCGACGCGGTTAAGCAGATTGAGGATGTTAAGTCCTCGACCTATCCGGAATTTGCCGACCTTCTGACTGCTCTCAAGAGCGGCGCGATAGACGGTTACGTTGCCGAGGAGCCTACCGCCCTTTCGGTCTGCGGAACCAACGACGACCTCACCTATATTCACTTAAAGAACAATGACACCGGCTTTACCGCAACTGCGGCGGATGTCGGAATTGCAATCGGTCTTAAAAAAGGCTCGGAGCTCAAGGACAAAATCAATGCCGTTCTGGCTGAAATAACCGATGAGCAGCGCGAAAAGCTTATGGAGCAGATTGTGGCTCTTGCGGCAGGAGAAACCGTTGATAAGTTTGCTGTAAGCGCAGATGCCCCGGCAGCGACCAACGGAACTCTTACAATCGGTATGGAATGTGCTTACGAGCCTTACAACTGGACCGATACCGAGGGCAAGAGTTTAGGTGCGGTACCGATTACCGGCGAGGGCAAGGACGGTCTTTATGCCAACGGCTACGACGTTCAGATTGCTCAGTATGTCGCAAACAAGCTCGGTATGAAGCTTGAAATCCGCCAGCTTGAATGGGATTCCCTTATTCCGGCGGTTCAGTCGGGAAATATCGACGCTATTGTTGCAGGTATGAGCCCGACAGCCGAGCGCGCCAAGGAAGTTGACTTTACAGACACCTATTACGAGTCCAATCTCGTTGTCATTATCAAGAAGTAATTATGAGCTTTTTAAACGATGTTTTAAACATTTTTTCAAAATACTATCCGCAGCTGCTGAGGGGCGTCGGCTATACAATGCTTATCGCCCTTACCGGCACAGTCGTAGGTCTCGGAATAGGACTTCTTACCGGCATCTGCCGCACAGCCTCCTATTCCAAAAACCCGGTGCTGAGGGCGCTGCATAAGCTACTCAACGGCATTATAGCGGTTTATGTTGAGATATTCCGCGGAACGCCGATGATGGTTCAGTCGATGGTTATTTACTGGGGCTACGCCTTCGCAACCGGCGGCAAAACGCTGCCGCTGATACCATCCGGCATACTCATAGTTTCTATCAACACCGGCGCATATATGGCGGAAATCGTCCGCGGAGGAATAATTTCTATCGACCGCGGACAGTTCGAGGGCGCTATGTCGATAGGTATGACCCATTCGCAGACTATGTTCAAGGTAATACTGCCGCAGGTTATAAGAAATATTCTGCCGTCGGTCAGCAACGAATTTGTTATCAACATCAAGGATACCTCCGTTCTGAATGTTATCGGCGTTACAGAGCTTTACTATTTCGCCGGAATAATCAAGCGGCAGAATTTCCAGACCTTCCAGACCTATCTTGTTGTCTGCCTTATCTACTTCATTCTGACCTTTGCCGTAACGCGGCTGCTCAGATTTATCGAGAAAAAGCTCGACGGCAAGGATAATTACACCGTTTTCGGCTCTCAGACCGATGTCAGCGCCGAGATACATATAAAAAAGGAGGCGTGAGTGATGGCTGAAAAGGTGATTGAGCTTACCCACCTGCAGAAACAGTTCGGTGATCACGAGGTTCTCCGCGATATAAATTTAGGCGTTGAAAAGGGTGAGGTTTTAAGCGTTATCGGCGCTTCAGGTTCGGGAAAAAGCACTATGCTGCGCTGCATAAATCTTCTTGAAACCCCGACCTCCGGCGCGGTTCTTTACCACGGCAAGGATATAACCTCGGATGATTTCAGTCTTTCGAGATACCGCGCAAAGGTCGGTATGGTTTTCCAGAGCTTTAATCTTTTTAACAATATGACGGCTCTCGAAAACTGCATAACCGGTCAGGTGTCGGTTCTTAAACGCCGCCGCGAGGAGGCGCGCAAAACCGCTATGATGTATCTCACCAAGGTCGGTATGGCGCCTTATATAAACGCTAAGCCGGCTCAGCTTTCGGGCGGTCAGAAGCAGCGCGTTGCGATAGCGCGTGCGCTTGCGATGGAGCCGGAGGTGCTGCTGTTCGACGAGCCGACGAGCGCGCTCGACCCGCAGATGGTAGGCGAGGTTCTTGAGGTTATGCGCGGGCTTGCCGAGGACGGGCTTACGATGATAGTCGTTACTCACGAAATGGCGTTTGCACGCGATGTTTCAACCCATGTTGTTTTTATGGCGGACGGACTTATCTGCGAGCAGGGAACGCCAAAGCAGATATTTGAAGCCCCGGAAAACGAAAAAACAAAGGAATTTCTTTCGAGATTTCTTGCGAGATAATCCGGATTTACGGTTATTAAACGCGGCAGGCGGCAACGCTTGCCGCGTTTTTTAGATGAACTCTGCATTCCGGCAGATAATCAGACTGCAAAAAAAAACCGGGCGGTAACATAAGGTTACCGCCCGGTCAAATAATATTTGATATTACAATTTGATATGGCTTTTTCTGATAACTGCGTAGATAAGCATTGAAGATATAATCGCCGCTGCGCCCTGAATGAGGTTTGCCGGAATTTCGGCAGCCGCCGCCGGAATATTGTATACAAAGCATTCAAAAATGAAATATCCGGCTATCATTATAATCTCGGCTATAACCGCAGCCGCTATTCTGAGAACCGTTCCTTTCTTTTCGGGCAGCTTTTCCGCTTTCGCGAAAATCAGCGCCGCGACAGCCGCCATAAGCGCCTTTATAACCAGCGTTGCCGGGGCGAACAGCGGATATCCGAAAAGGTCCGATAGCATTGAGCCGATACCGCCGGCGAGGGTGCCGTAAACAGGGCCAAGCAGGAAAGCTCCCAGAACAACAAAGCAGTCGCCGAGGTTAATATATCCGAGCGGCGCAGGGATGCGTATAAAGGTCGTAGCTACGTATGTAAGCGCGGCGAAAAGCGCCGCCAGAACTGTTTTTTTAAGATGCTTATTCATTATTATTCCTCCGTTTGCTTTCGGGCGCGGCGTCTGCATCCGGCTGCCCGAACATTTTTCTTATTTCCCGTCTTTTAAGCAGCAGTTCCGCCGAAAGCGCGGCAGCGGCGAGAGAAATTAAATCCTTTGCGATATACGGCAATGTTGCAGTAGCGGCGCTTGCCGCAAAGCCGTTTCCCGAAATCCGGGAAAATTGCAGTATTCCGCATAAATGGCAGACCGCAAGCCCTGCAATTCCGAGCAGCAGCCGCAGCGGTATGCTTTTAACGTTTTTCGCAATTCCGCATAGAGCAGCGAGACCGAAAAAGCCTATCAGGTAGCCCCCTGTTACTCCGAGCAGCTGACCTATTCCCGAACCGAACGCGGAAAACACCGGAAATCCCGCCGCCCCGACAAGCAGGTAAACGGCATAAGCCGCCGTTCCCCAGCCTGCGCCGAGCATATAACCCCCGAAGGCTATTCCGAAGGTTTGCAGAGTCACTGAAATTCCGCTCGGCATCGGAAAGGATATCCATGCGCAGACCGCGAAGAACGCGGCAAACAGCGCCGAAAAACACATCATTGCGACATTGCCTTTTTTCATTTTCTCTGTATTTTTCATTTGAATCCCCCTTTTGCGCAGGTAATTGTTACCTCTCCTGCGGAAAGCGCGGTTATTTCGCCGCCGCTTTCGATAATAAGCCGGGCGTCGCCGTCAATTTCGCGGACGGTGCCGCTTTCGGAAACGCCGTTACGGCTGTATGCAACCGTTTTTCCGTTCAGCCAGGACCTTGCGCGGTATTCCTCCATAAACTCTTTCTTTTCAAGAGAACGGTAGAAATCCATAAAAACGTTCACAACGTCGGCGGTTATACGCGCCGTCTGCTCCGAACCGAGCCTTTTTTCTCCGAAAACCGCGGCGGCGCGGTCGGCTATTTCAGGCGGAAAGCCGCCCTGCGGCTCGGTAAGGTTTATCCCTATTCCGACAACCGCGTATCTCAGTCCGGCAGTCTCGGCGTCGAACGCGCCCTCGGTCAGTATTCCACATACCTTTTTGCCGTTTATATAAACATCGTTCACCCATTTTATCATACAATGTCCGCTGCCGTTATTTTCAAGCGCTCTGCAAACCGCAACCGCCGCCGCAGCGGTTGCAAGCATCGTAAGCTCAGGCGCAAATTCCGGGCGCAGAAGAATACTGAAATATATTCCGCCGTCGGGCGAGCAGAAGCTCCTGCCGAGCCTGCCCCGCCCTGCCGTTTGGCTGAGCGCCGCCGCGACAAGTCCCTCCGGAGCGGACTGCTCCGCCATTTCCTTTAAAATCGCGTTTGTTGAGTCAACCCTATCAAAAACAATCGCGTTACAGCCGTTAAGCCGCGAATTGAACTGAGCCGCGCAGAGCTTAACGTTATCCGGAGCAAGCATATATCCGCGGTTTTGCGCCGCGTTTATCTTATATCCGCTCTTTCTCAGCAGATTAACCGATTTCCAGACTGCGTTCCGGCTGACGCCGAGCTGGGCGGCAATCTCCTCGCCGGACAGCGGTTTACGGCTTACCGCGATTTTTTCCAGAACCTTTTCATATAATTCCAACAGGCATCACCCGATTGATTATACTCCGCCGGGCGGCAAATGTCAACCGTATTTTTAATTTTGGGTGACATTTGCCGTTTCTACAGCACTGCCAAAAGAGCGAGGGCTGCAAAATGTAAGTTTTGCAGCCCTCGGTTATTTTATATCAGCCGGAATTATTTAACTATCGAAACGCCGTTCATTTCAGCAGGCTGCTCAAGACCGAGCAGGTGAATAATAGTCGGGGAAATATCGCACAGTCTGCCGCCCTCTCTCAGCTCGCAGTGCTTTCCGATAACCGCAAACGGAACCGGATTGGTCGTATGAGCCGTGAAAGGCGAACCGTCGGTATCAATCATACGGTCGGCGTTGCCGTGGTCAGCGGTAAGGAGCATAACACCCTCCATTTTAAGGGTTGAGTCCATAACTCTGCCGACGCAGGTATCAACCGTTTCGACCGCCTTTACTGCGGCGTCGAATATACCGGTATGACCGACCATATCGCAGTTTGCGAAGTTGAGGATAACGACGTCGTATTTTCCGCTTTCAATAGCCTCGCAGACCTTATCGCAGACCTCGTTGGCGCTCATTTCGGGCTGCAAATCGTAGGTTGCGACCTTTGGGGAATTGACAAGTATTCTGTCCTCCCCCTTGAACATAACCTCTCTGCCGCCGTTGAAGAAAAATGTTACGTGAGCGTATTTTTCGGTTTCGGCAATGCGCAGCTGGGTCATTCCGCGGTCGGCGAGAAACTCGCCGAGGGTGTTTTTAAGCTCCTCGGGCTTGAAGGCTACGGTTACGTTCGGCATAGACGCGTCGTACTGGGTCATACATACATAGAAAACGTCCGGTCTGCCGCCGCGGCGCTCAAAGCCGGAGAAATCATCGTCAACCAAAGTACGGGTAATCTCTCTTGCGCGGTCGGGGCGGAAATTGAAGAATATAACGCTGTCGCCGCTCTTTATGCGCTCTGTTCCGCGGACAACGGTCGGAAGAACAAATTCATCGGTTATAAATTTGCCCTCCTCGTCCTTAACCGTATAGGAATGGCGGACTGCCGCCGCGGCGTCGTCGGTCTCGATGCCCTCGCCGTAAACCAAAGCGGCATAAGCCTTTCCGACGCGCTCCCAGCGGTTGTCTCTGTCCATACCGTAAAATCTGCCCATAACCGTTGCAAGCTTTCCGCAGCCAAGCTCCGAAAGCTTTGCGTTGAGCCGGTCGATATATCCGGCGGCGGAGGCGGGGGGAACGTCGCGTCCGTCAAGCAGAGCGTGAATATAAACGCGCTCAAGTCCCTGCTGCTTTGCAAGGCGGACAAGTCCGTAAAGGTGTTCAATATGGCTGTGAACGCCGCCGTCGGAGAGAAGTCCCATCAGGTGAAGCGCGCTGTCCTTTTGCTTGCAGTTTTCAACCGCCGCAAGAAAAGCGGGATTTTCAAAGAAATCGCCGTCCGCAATAGACTTGGTTATACGGGTAAGCTCCTGATAAACAACCCTGCCGGCGCCGATGTTGGTATGACCTACCTCGCTGTTGCCCATCTGACCGTCCGGCAGACCGACGTCCATTCCGGAAGCGCCGATAAGAGTATGCGGCCATTTTTCCATAATTTCATCTATGCGCGGTGTTTTTGCGGCATAGATTGCGTTGCCTTTGGTTTCGGGGTTATACCCGAAGCCGTCCATTATCGTTAAAACGATAGGTTTTTTCATATAAGGTCTCCTTTGATTATTTGCCGGCGGCTTTGACTATAACCGAGAAATCCTCAGCCTTTAAGGACGCTCCGCCGATAAGTCCGCCGTCAACATTATATTTTCCGAGAAGCTCCTCGGCATTCTTCGGATTCATTGAGCCGCCGTACTGAATAGTAACCTTTTCGGCAGCCGCCTCGCCGTAAACCTCGGCGATTGCCGCGCGGACATAGCCGTTGCCCTCGTCAGCCTGGTCGGAGGTCGCGGTAACGCCTGTGCCTATTGCCCATACAGGCTCGTAAGCGATTATGATTTTATCAAGCTGCTCTGCCGGAACGTTGGTAAGCGCCATTTTGGTCTGGAATTTAAGCAGGGTTTCGGTATATCCGAGCTCGCGCTGCTCTAAGGTTTCTCCTACGCAGACGATAGCGGTAAGGCCTGCGTTTACTGCGGCAAGGGTGCGGAGATTAACGGTCTGGTCGGTCTCTCCGAAATACTGTCTGCGCTCGCTGTGACCCACGACAACATACTTAACGCCGCTCTCAACCAGCATTTTGGCGGAAACCTCGCCTGTATAAGCGCCGCTCTCCTTGAAATGAACGTTTTCGGCGCCTATTTCGATATTGGAGCCCTTTGCCGCCTCAACGGCGGCGGCGATATCGACATAAGGTACGCAAAGCACAACCTTGCAGTCTGCTCCGGCTACAAGCGGCTTCATTTCGTTGATAAGCGCGGTCGTTTCGGACGGCGTTTTATTCATTTTCCAGTTTCCTGCGATAACCGCGTTTCTTTTTGCTTTATCCATTTTAAAAACTCCTTCAGTTTTGTTTTTCAAACATATCGGCAAGCCGTCTTGCCGCAGCATAGAGGTCCTTAATTCCGTCGAAAACATCTTCGGCGCTGAATCCTCTTAAATAGTTGTCAGCCTCAAGCGTAAAATAGCCGTTATAGCCTATTTCCTTCAGCGCTTTGACAATCCCGGCAAAGTCTATATCCATTGAAAACGGAATCTGGTGAGAATCGTGCCAGCGGTCGTTATCGTGAATATGCAGCGCTTGCAGACGTGAACCCAGAGCCTTTATCATATTGACGGCTCCCGAACCCGAGCCGCGCATTTCCGCGTGTCCCAAATCAAGGCAGGCGACCAAAAACGGGTCGTTCACGGCGTCAACATGCTCAACAAAGCTTTCCGAGGTTGCGCAGGCGGCAAAGCAGGATTCATCCTTTGCGCTGTCCCAGTTCCACATATTCTCGGTTGCTATTTTAACGCCGTACTGATGGGCAAACGGCATAAGCTCCCTATACATTTCGGCGTTTTCCTCCGCCGATTTATTATTATCCGGATGAATAACGCAGATTTTTCCGCCTGCCTCTGCCGTACATTCAATAGCTCTTTTAAAATAGCTTCTTATTTCCGGAACGGAGGACGGAAACGGCGCGTGAGACTGATTGCAGACAATTCCGTTATCAAGACCTATCTGCTTTAATCTCCGCGCAAAGGCGAGATAATTGCCTCCGGCAAGCGGATGGTCGTTTTCCAGCAGCTTTCCGCTCGACCAATCGTATCTGCACATTGAGAACATTGAAAAATCCCATGCGTCGAACCCTGCTTTGGCTATCAGCTCAACCGCCTTTTCCTCGCCAATTATTCTTGACGCTGAGTTTATTTCGGTTGATGTTTTCATAAGGCTTTCTCCTCTAAACAATCAAAGCCGCCGCGCCGGAACACTCCGAAAGACAAAATCTCGGAGTGTTCCGCACGGCAGCCCGGCAAGCTTATTACTTATCGTTCAGAGCGGCAATACCCGGAAGCTCCTTGCCCTCAAGGAATTCGAGGGAGGCTCCGCCGCCGGTTGAGATATGGGTCATCTTATCTCCGAAGCCGAGGGTATTAACAGCCGCAGCAGAGTCGCCGCCGCCGATAACCGTAACGGCGTCGGTCTCGGCAAGGCTCTTTGCAACCGCTATTGTTCCGGCTGCGAGAGTCGGGTTCTCGAAAACGCCCATAGGTCCGTTCCAGACGACCGTCTTTGCGTTCTTGACCTCGGTTGCGAAAAGCTCGGCGGTCTTGGGTCCTATATCAAGACCCTCGTAATCCTCCGGAATTTTATCGGCGTCAACCGTCTTAACGTCAATCGGAGCGTCGATAGGATCCGGGAAATGGTCGGCAATATTGCAGTCGACAGGCAGAAGAATTTTAACTCCTTTTTCCTCTGCCTTTTTAAGCATATCGCGGCAGTAATCGATTTTCTCGGTATCGAGCAGCGATTTTCCTACTCCGTAGCCCTTAGCGGCAAGGAAGGTATAAGCCATACCGCCGCCGATAATAAGGGTGTCCGCCTTATTGAGCAGATTTTCGATAACCGAAAGCTTGTCGGCAACCTTTGCGCCGCCGAGTATGGTTACGAACGGACGAACCGGATTATTAACCGCCTCGCCGAGATACTTAAGCTCCTTGCCGATAAGATAACCGGCAACAGCCTCTTTAACATAGGAAACAACGCCGACGGTTGAGCAATGGGCGCGGTGAGCCGTTCCGAATGCGTCGTTCACGAAAATATCGGCAAGAGAACCGAGCTCCTTGGAAAACTCCTCGCCGTTCTTGGTCTCCTCGGCGCGGTAGCGGGTGTTCTGAAGAAGAACAACGTCGCCGTCCTTCATAGCGGCAACGGCAGCCTTAGCGTTTTCTCCGACAACGTTATCGTCAGCCGCGAAAACAACCTCTTTTCCGAGCTTTTCGGAAAGACGCTTTGCAACGGGAGCCAAAGACAGCTCCGGCTTAGGCTCGCCCTTCGGTTTTCCGAGGTGGGAGCAGAGGATAACGCGTCCTCCGTCGGCAATAAGCTTTTCGATGGTCGGGAGAGCGGCGTTGATGCGGTTTTCATCGGTTATCACGCCGTTTTTCAGCGGAACATTGAAATCGCAGCGCACCAAAACCCTTTTTCCCTTGACGTTGATATCGTCAACAGTTTTTTTATTAAGCGCCATACTTAACATCCTTTCGATTGTTAAAATTTTTACAAATATGACAAGCACCGATAACGAAATAATGCTTTAAAACACGAATTTTCGGCAGACTCCTTCGTTAAAAATGTGCAGTATGCGTTAGCATTACTGCGCATTTTTGCCTTGTATTCTGCTCGAAACTTTTATTTTAAAGTGCGAAGCAGTTTTGCAACGAAAAAATTGATTACGGCGAAGTTTAAAAACGCAGGAATACTGTCGTATTTCGAGGCTTTTAAACAAGCCGGGGCGATTTTTTCCGTTTCAAAACCATATTTCGCTATCGCTTCTTGTCATATATTCTACCACATTTTTCGCCGTTTGCAACATTTATTTTGCCCGTCAGGAATTTTTTTACTCCGTTTTATCCGCGGCTGCGTCCTCCCAGCGGTAATTATGCAGCTGACCGGAATTTTGAAGCTCCGGATAGCCCCATTGCCGCAGGATTTCATAAACCCCTATCGCGACCGAATTCGAGAGGTTGAGCGACCTTATTTCTCCCGCCATGGGTATGCGGACGCAGCTTTCGGGATTTGCGAGCAGCAGCTCTTCGGGAAGTCCCTTTGTTTCCTTTCCGAAAACTATGTAGCAGCCGTCCGGATAATCGACCGCCGAATGAACCTTACGCGCCTTGGTTGTAAAATAAAAGAACGGACCGCTGTTTTTTGCGAAAAATTCCTCGCTGCTTTCATAATATGTTATATCGAGAAAATGCCAGTAATCAAGACCGGCGCGCTTGAGCTTTTTATCGTCGACCGTAAAGCCCATCGGACCAACAAGGTGCAGCCGGGCGCCGGTTGCCGCGCAGGTCCGCGCAACGTTGCCGGTGTTCTGAGGAATTTCCGGCTCAATCATAACAATGTTTATAACAGACATATTTTATCACCGGGAATATTTTATACCTTTAAATTGCCACTTGTCAAGAGCGGATAAAGCGAGTATAATATATTATAAGTAAATTTGCTCATTTTGGGGGAAACGGAAAAATGAAGAAAAATCCGCATATGAACGAACGCGTTAAAAGGTATCAGAGCAAGCGCGGAATTCAGTATGCCACAGCCGACGGCGCGCTTTATAAGGCGCTGAAAATTCTTTACATAATCGCCTTTGCGGTCAATATTCTTTTCAATGTTTTCTATATTCTCGTAAAATTAGTGTCTCTCGGAGCGGAAAACAGCCAAAGCTCCGATATTTCGGGACTTATTCAGATTTCGGTTTTTACCGCCGCTTTAATCGCCGGCTTGGTTTTAACGGTTATTCACCGCACGCGCTGGGTCGGAAGAATTATAAGTATGGCGGCGCTCGCCGCTTCGGCGATAGCCCTCGCGGTTATAACCGCAGGCTCAGGCAGTGCGCAGGACATAAACGAAATGATGATTGGCAGCATTCAGCTGCATCTGCCGCTTTATTTCTACCTGCGGCACGGTCTGCCCGCCTTTATCGGCTTTGTTCTGCTTGCGCTTATGACTCTTATAGACATTCTTTCGCGCACCCGCTACAACAAGCTTTACCGCCGGCTTGAAAACGAGCTTTACGCGCAGTACCTCGCGCAGACCGCCGCCCCGACCGACGAGGGCTGGCAGCAGTTTTTGGCGGGCGAGCCGGAAATTATCTCGGAGCAGATAGTTATAGCCGAGGAAACCGAAAATTAAAAAATTAAAAAAATCTTAACCTGTTTGCAGCTTTATTTTTAAATCATTTAACTGTATAATTGAAGTATCGGGAAAAGCGGTGATTACGCCGCCTGACAGAAAATCAAGAATTTTCCTGTTGCAGCCGCCGGTGCTGTACGGTATTATTATCTTCCGGAGTTGATATTTTGAAGCTTAAAGTGGGACTTTTCAATGATTCCTTTCCGCCGACGATAGACGGCGTTGCAAATACTGTTAAGAATTATGCGGACATTATAACCGCCCGTTTCGGCACGGCGGTTGTCGTTACGCCGAAATACCCGAATGTTACGGACGATTATCCGTATGAGGTAAGGCGGTATTCCTCGGCGAAATTCGGGGAAAAAATCCCCTACCGCATAGGAAATCCCTTTTCTCCGCTTACCGTCAGGAAACTGAGACAGGAGAATTTTGATATTCTTCACGTTCACTGTCCGTTCTGTTCGGGAGTTTTGGCGCATCAGGTAGCTATGATGCACAGCAATCCGCTGCCGGTTGTTTTTACCTATCACACGAAGTTTGACATTGATATTGACAATTTCGTTCATAACCGCGCCGTAAACGCGCTGGCGCGCAAGCTGGTTTTAAGCAGCATTTCCTATGCCGACGAGGTTTGGGCGGTATCAAACGGCGCTATCGAGAGTATGAGAGTTTTAGGATATAAAGGGGACGTCCGGGTTATGCCGAACGGAACAGATTTTGAAAAGGGTCCGGGCGACGCCGCCGCAATAGCCGAAATAAACCGTATGTATCTTCTTGAGCCGGATGTGCCGGTTTTGCTTTTCTGCGGCAGAATGATGTGGTATAAAAACATCAAAATCATTCTTGACGCCATAAAGAAAATTTCCGCAACCGACCTGCGCTTTAGGGTGCTTTTCGTAGGCGACGGTCCCGACCGCCCGGCTATCGAGCAGTATGCCCGCAGTATAGGGATATACGACCGCATAACCTTTACGGGCGCATTTTATGACCGGAAGAAAATCAAGGCGTTTTTCTCCCGCGCGGATTTATTTATGTTCCCTTCTACATACGATACGTCGGGACTGGTTGTAAAGGAGGCGGCTTCAAGCGGCTGTCCGTCTATCCTTACCGCCGGCAGCTGCGCGGCGGAGGGAGTTTGCGATATGCGTTCGGGGCTTCTCTGCGAGGAAACGGCTGAGAGCTTTGCCGAAAAGCTTTCCGCGGCGCTGAGCGACCCCGATTTGCTCAAAAGGCTGGGCAGGGGCGCCGAGGAGGAGGTATACCTTTCCTGGGACGACTCGGTTGCCGCCGCATGGAAGCGTTACGAATATCTTATAGACTCTGCAAAGAGTTCCGATAAAAAGGCATTACGGAGACCTAAAAATGAAAAATAATTATTACAGCGATTTTCGTTTTAACAGACTGACCGAGCCTAAGTTCAGGCACATACTGATGCTCCTTTACTGGCCGCTGTTTTCGCTGGTGTTCCAGCTGCTTGAGCATAGGCAGGGGATTGAATGGATAGCCGTCCGCTCCAGGTTTGACGGGATGATTCCTTTCTGCGAATATTTTATAATTCCGTATTATTTTTGGTTTGTATACCTTGTCTGGATGCTGGTTTACACTTTCTTTTTCGATATTCCCTCATTCAAAAAATATATGACGTTTATAATAATCAGCTACAGTCTGACCTGTCTTATATACGTCATTATTCCGACCGAGCAAAATCTGAGGATTGACCTTTCGGAGAGGTCAAATGTGTTTGAAGACCTTGTATGGCAGCTGCAAACCTCGATAGACAACAATAAAAACGTATGCCCCTCGCTCCACGTTACCGGTTCCTTCGCGGTTCTGTTTACCGCCTGGAATTCCGAGCGTTACCGCAGCGTATTCTGGAGGGCGGTGTTTATCGCGATAACCGTTCTTATCAGCGTGTCAACGGTATTTTTAAAACAGCATTCGATTATAGACATTGCGGCGGCGGTCGGTCTTTGCTTTGCGATTTATCCGTTCGTTTTCCGCAGACAGCCGCGCGGCGTTAATTACGAAACGGCATTTTAAAGCAAAAAATTAAACGGTTCGTCAGAGGACGAACCGTTTTTATTTTTACGCAATCGAAACCGCATACCGCGTCTAACATCTAATGTCTAACGTCTAACGTCTAATTTAGGGCAGATTTCCGCAAGGGGGCAGATTTCGCAATGCGCCGTCCGAGCCGTACAGATGTCCCTGCCGAAAAGCACGGCGCGGTGACAAAATGCGTTTGATTTATCGGGCGGCAGCAGCTTTCTCATCTGCATTTCAACCTTTAACGGGTCGCGGGTTGAAACAAGTCCCAGCCGGTTGCAAAGGCGGATAAGGTGAGTATCGGTAACGACGGCAGGCTTTCCGAATATATCTCCGCAGACGAGATTAGCGGTTTTTCTGCCTACTCCCGGCAGGGTTACAAGCTCTTCAATCGTTCCCGGAACCTCTCCGCCGAAACGCTCGCACAACGCTTTGCCTATTCCCACAAGGTCGCGTGCCTTGGTTTTATAAAGTCCGCAGGTCTTTATAAGCTCCTCAACCTGCGTTATATCGGCGTTTGCCATACTCTCAGCGTCCGGAAAAGCGGCAAAAAGCGCCGGGGTCACGATATTCACCCGCGCATCGGTGCATTGAGCGGAAAGCCGGGTTGCAATAAGCAGCTGAAACGGGTCGCTGTAGCTTAGCGAGCATACTGCGTCCGGATATTTTTCTTCGAGCAGGCGAACCGCCGCCTCCGCGCGTTCCTTTTTACGCACGGCCGGCATCCTCCAGCTTGAGATCGCCCGAATGTATCCAGTTAAGCTTGCGCATAGCCTCGGCAATTCCGAGAGAGAGCAGCGCAGGGGCAATAAAGTGCATAACGGCAATTTCTATCAGCGTTACGGCAACCGAAACGCCGTTTGCCGTCATAGCCTCAAAGCAGGCGAACTGACCGACAAAGCCGGAGGTTCCCATTCCCGAACCGACCGGAGAGCTTACCATTTTAAGCACAGCCGACGACACCGGACCGAGCAGGGCGCTCGATATTATCGACGGCAGCCATATCTGCGGATGGCGCACTATATTCGGCATTTGCAGCATTGAGGTTCCGACGCCCTGGGCGATAAGCCCTCCGACGCGGTTTTCTCGGTAGCTTATAACCGCGAAGCCTATCATATTGCAGCAGCAGCCTATCGTTGCCGCGCCTGCGGCAAGACCGGTTATTCCCATAGAAATTCCGATTGCGGCGGAGGAAATCGGCAGCGTCAGCAAAATTCCCATAACAACAGACACGACCGCGCCGCCGAGTATCGGAGAGTTTTCAACGTTTATATTGACTAATCCGCCTATCCATTTCATTGCCGCCGAGATATAAGGACCTACGAAATAGCCGGCCCCGGCTCCCGTTACTATGCAGCAGAGCGGAGTTAAAATTATTTCAAGCTTGGTTTTCCCCGAAATGAGCGAGCCTATTTCTATCGCAACATAAGCCGCGATAAACGCTCCGAGCGGCTCTCCGGGCGCGCCTATTTTAAGAGCTTCAAGAGAAAGCTTGGGAAAAGCGCCGACCATTCCGGCAACCGCTGCCGAAACCGAGGTCAGCGGAGACGCCTTGAGCTTGCAGGCAACGCCTACTCCGATACCTGCGCCGGTTATCGTTTTCGCAACGCTGCCCATTGCGATTATGTATTCCCCGACCGGATTATCGCCTATAATCGTTCCTATCTGACAAAGTATCGTTCCTATTATCAGGGTTGCGAACAAGCCGAGCGCCATACCGGATAATCCGTCGATAAACAGTCTGTTAAGATATTTTTTAAACATTTCTCTACCCCTTAAAAATATTTTGCTGTTATAATACCATAAAATCCGAAACCATCGGTTTCGGAGCGGCGTATGCCGCTTTTATCGGCAAGGGCGATAAAAATTTTAGCCGTTCAATGGAGCAGGCGCGGCTGAAAGCCGCAAAACCGCAAGGTTTTAAGTCAGCCTTTGCGCTGACGCCTGCGAACATTATACCATATCAGAGCCGCGCCTGCAAGACCTTAAGCAAAGCCGACAAATCCGAACCCGATTTTAAAGGACGGATTTTCGCCTTTGCATTGTTAAAATACTCGTAAATTCTTACGGGCGGCAGTATACCTCGCCGGCGATTATAACCGCGGTTATATTCATTTTTTCGTCGATTATAAGCATATCCGCGTCGTAGCCGCAGTCTATAACGCCCTTTTTAACTCCCAAAAGCTCAGCCGGGGTTCTCGAAGCCATACGAACCGCGTCCTCAAACGGAATACCGAATTCAACAGCCTTTTTAACGCAGTCCCAGAGCATTGCGCAGCTGCCGGCTATCGTGCCGTCCGGCAGGCGGGCGGCGCCGTCCTTCAGTATAACGTCAAGCCCTCCCGATTCGTAACGTCCGTCCGGCAGACCGGCGCACCGTATGCTGTCGCTGATAATGGTCATTCTCTCCGGACCGAACATTTTATAGGTTGCCAGAACAACCGGCTTTGAAATATGAAAGCCGTCGCAGATAAGCTGAGCGTAAATTTTCCGCTCAAACGCCGCGCCGATAGGACCGGGATTGCGGTGGTGGAACGGCGGCATAGCGTTATATGTATGAGTAAGGCAGTTCGCTCCGCAGCCGATTGCCCTCAGCGCGGTTTCATAGCCGCAGTCGGTATGACCGAGAGCTATAACGCATTCGGGCGTTACCTCGCTTATAAATTCATACGCTCCCTCGGTTTCGGGGGCTAAGGTCATCATTTTAACCCTTTTGAACCGTCTGAACTCGTTTATATCCGGCTTGCGGATAAATTTCTCGTTCTGCGCGCCCTTATGCTTGGGGGAAATGTAGGGTCCCTCAAGATGAAAGCCGAGTATCTGCGCGCCGGGGAAATCGGTTTCGGCGGAGGTTACACGCAATAAATCGTCAAAGCCCATTGTCATAGTCGTAGGAAGAAATGAGGTTGTGCCGTGACGGGCATAAAAGTCGCAGAGACCGCCGAAATCGGCGTCCATAGCGTCCATACCGGCACAGCCGTGAGTGTGAACGTCGATAAGTCCGGGGATAACCCTCAAGCCGCGCGCGTCCTCCGCGTCCGGCAGAGCTTCGGCGGAAAATCCGGCGATTTTCCCGTTCTCAACCCTTATATTCGTCAGCCTTCCGCCGACAACCGCATTGTTGATATTCATATATGCTTCCTCCTGTCCGTAACTGCGGCGCTTTCCTGCGCGCCGTCTGCGTCTGTGTCATTTTCACCGGGCTGTCTGCGGTGCCGCAGGATTGCCGTAAAGGAAACTGCGGAGCAGCAGAGCGCCGTAAAAACTCTGCCGCTGTATACCTCGGCGGCAGTTCCTATCAGCCCGAAAAGGGTGAATGTAACAATACTGCGCCGGCGGTTGGGATTTATTTTGATAACGGTTGAAAAAAGAATATAGATAACCGCCAGCAGGAACACAAGCGGCGTATATTTAGCCATTCCGAGCAGAGTTCCGAATATTGTCGATATACATTTTCCGCCGTGAAACCCGTTGAGCGGCGCTATGGCGTGACCCAAAACCGGGGCGGCGGCAATAACCGCAAACACCGGGGTTCCGGCAAGGCCGAGCCTTACAGCCGCGTAAACCGGGACAAAGCCCTTAGCCAAATCAAAAATCAGGCAAATCATTCCGAGCCGCCAGCCGCAGCTCATAAAAACGTTTCCGGCGCCGGGGTTGCGGTCGGGGTGCTGCTCGCAGACGTCCACCCCTCTGAGCCAGAGCGGAATCCATCTGCTGAACATAACGCTGCCGAGGAAAAAGCCTCCCACGGCAAGTCCAGCCGCGATAAAGGGTATTAAATCGGGGTTCATTTCATCACCTGCTCGATTATTTTATCCGCAGCGTTCTGCGGAATGTTTTTTCTCTGCATTTCAACCATCCGCCGGGCTTCATCGGGAGAGCCTGCAAGCCGCGCGGCAGCCGCTGCCGCCTGACCCGGAGACGTTGCCTTTACCGACATTCCCCTTTTTGAGAAAAATTCGGTGTTTTTAGTTTCGCAGCCGGGTATCGTCATAAGCTGAACAAAGGGAACTCCGGCGACAGCCGCCTCGGTGCTTGAAAGTCCGCCGGCTTTGGAAATCAGAACGTCCGCCGCGCGCATATAAAGCGCGACCTTATCGGTAAAGCCGAGAATACGGACGTTTTTGCGGCTTTCATAGCTTTCCGAAAGCTCGCGGCGCAGCTTTTCGTTTCTTCCGGCTATAATATAAACCGAGAACTCTCCGCCGCCGCAGGCGAGCAGCTCATCGCACAAAGCGGAAAGATTTCCGCAGCCTACGCCGCCGGACATAACGAGATACATTTTTCCGTTCTGCGGCACGCCCAGCTCCTCTCGCGCCTGACTGCGCGACTGCGGAACGTTAAATCTGCCGCTTACCGGTATTCCGAGCGGAAAAACGAGGTTTTCCGCGATACCCTTTCGGGTCAGCTCGGCGGTAAGGTCGGGATGGGGTGAAAAATAGCCGGTAAGCCCGGTTTCGGCGATAAATGGAATACAGGTATAATCGGTAAGAACGCCGTAAGCCGGAACGTCAAGCAGACCCTTGCGGTAAGCGGCGGTTACAGACTCCATACCGTAAAGATGAGTGCAGATAACGGCGGTATAGCCCTCTCCCTTTATATAATCCGAAAGAGCCCTTGAATAAAGCTTATTCGCGAGATAAACCGGCGAGGTTACGCCTGTTGCGCTGTAAGCCCTGCCTGCCTGATAAACAGCCCCGAACAGCGCAGGCGAACGCTTTATCATATTATTATAGCAGGATGCAACCAGCGATTCCGCCTTTTTTCCGCCGAACGCAACCGGGTCGGCAATATGCGAATATATCCCTGCGCGCTCTGCGGCTTCGGCAAGCGCTTTGGCGGCGCTGTTGTGTCCCTCTCCCGTACTGCAGCTGAGAATTAAAAGCTTTTTCAAAAAAATAACTCCTTACAATCTGTCGATAAGCCCAGAACAAATTACTCCGCGGCGGTTACGCCGCATTTTGTTTTTCCGCTGACAGGTGCGGCGGAAAAACACCTTGTAAGCGAAAAAACGCTTATTTAGCGTTTTTTAAGGGTACCGGGGTGGTATTGGCGGGGATGGAGTGCAGTCAAAAATCTTTGATTTTTGCGAGCGGAATTCCCGTCCAAGATAGTGCCGATAAATCGGCACTATCAGCGTTTACAACAATAATATACATCTTTCGGGCGGATTTTACAAGTGGTAAAGTTTAAAAAAGACGGCTCTGTGCTTTTAAACCACAGAGCCGTCGCGCAAATCAAAGCTTATACAGGCGCATTATGCGTTTGCATTAAGACGCGTCTGCAGCTGAGACTTCTTTCTCGCAGCGTTATTCTTATGAATGATACCGCGGACAGCGGCCTGGTCAAGCTTTTTAACGGCAACCTTAACAGCCTCGTTTGCATCGGCAGCCTTAGCGTCAATAGCGGCGTCAGCCTTTTTGATAGCAGTGCGCAGCGCGGAACGGTAAGCCTTATTGCGCTCATTGTTCACGCGGCTTACAAGCACGCGCTTTTTAGCGGATTTAATATTCGGCATCGTGACACCTCCTCATCTAATTCTTGTGTAACACACATTATAATATCACATAAATCTCCGGATTGCAACACTTTTTTCATAAATATGCCCGGCAACGCCGCCGCAGGGATAAAAACAGTTGAAATATATTCTGCCGGAGGCTATAATAGCCTTATATAAACATACAAGGTGCGGAGGAAAATGGCGTATTCGGGGAAAACGGAAATCGGCGGAGAAATAAACCGGTTCGACAAAAGATTTATGCTGCGCGCGATAGAGCTTGCAAAAGCTGCCGGAGAGCGGGGAGAAATTCCCTGCGGCGCGGTTATAGAAAAGAACGGCGAAATAATAGCGGAAGGCTCAAACCGCAGAGAGGAAACCCGCAGCGCATTGTCTCACGCGGAAATCGAGGCGATAAACGCCGCCTGCCGGGCTTTGGGCGACTGGCGGCTTACCGGCTGCACGCTTTATGTTACCCTTGAGCCCTGCCCGATGTGCGCCGGGGCGGTAATAAACGCCCGGATACAAACGGTTGTTTTCGGAGCGTTCGACAGCCGCGCCGGGAGTCTTGAAAGCGTTACCGACCTTTCAAGGCTGCCGTTTGAAAGCCGGCCGCAGGTGTTCGGAGGAGTCTGCGAGGAGGAATGCGCCGGTCTGCTCAGAAGCTTTTTTGATAAAAGACGGACTGAAAACAGGGAGCGCTGAAATGAAAGAAATAATTTCGGAAATAATGCGCCGGAGCGGAATTGAAAATTTCGGGTTCTGCGAATTTGCCCTTATAAGCGGACATCTGCTCAGCTGCCGCGCGCTCGGACGCATACCGGAAAACGCAAAAACGGTTATCTGCTGCGCCTTTCCTTATAAAACCGAGGACGCGCCGCCGGAGCTTATAAGCCGCTATGCCGCCGTTCCGGATTACCACAGGATTTGTATTCCCATGCTGGAAAACGCCGCCCGTATGCTTGCGGAGCGCTTTCCCGAAAACCGCTTTGAGCCGTTCTGCGATAATTCGCCTGTCCCCGAGGTTGCCGCCGCCTGCTGCGCGGGGCTGGGAGTAAGGGGAGATAACGGGCTGCTGATAACCGAAAAATACGGCAGCTATGTTTTTTTGGGCGAAATCGTGACCGATATTGAGGTCGAATGTAAAAACGCCTTTGCCCGCTGCCCCGGCTGCGGAAAATGCGAAAGGGCCTGTCCGCGCGGAGATCTGCCCTGCCTTTCGGGCGTGACCCAAAAAAAGGGCGGGCTTTCCGACACGGAAGCGGAGGCGCTCAGAAAAAACCGGCTTTTATGGGGCTGCGATATCTGCGCGGAGGTCTGTCCGCTGAATAAAAACGCCGAAAAAACGCAGATTTCCGCCTTCCTTTCGGGCTACCGCCGCCGCTACACCGAGGGCGAGGACATAACCGGGCGCGCCTACGAATGGCGCGGAGAAAAGTGCATTTTAAGAAATTACCGGAATTTAAACCGTTAGGCAAAGCAAATCGAGCTGAGGAAAGAATGTTTCTCCTCAGCTCAATTATTTTATTCCTTAGGCGCGAACAGCAGGCAGCCCATATTTCTGAAATGCTCGATTTTCTGCTTCAGCAGCTCCTCGCTGCATTCAAACTTATCGGCAAGGCAGGTCATACACAAATACTCGGTTGCGCCGCGGTTCACTATTTTTTTATAAAGACCTATTTCATCGGGCAGCAGGTCCCTGCCGCAGCTTTTGCAGCGGTTCATTATTTTGCGTCAACAACCTTTGCGCGCCAAAGCCGGCAGGAATGAGCCGGAACAGACAGCGAAAAATCTGGCATACCGTTTACCAGGCGGAACTTCCCGCCGGTCCAGCAATCGGTAAATTCAAGCGTTTTTCCGGTTGTCATAGGCAGTCCGAGGCGGTCAGCCATTATCTGAGTCTGATAAACTCCCGACGCGCCGTCGGTAAAGTTGAATGCTCCGACTGCGATATCGCCGTTTTCGAGGTATCTTGCGATAACCGGCATATCAACGGGGTATTCCTTAAAGAACGGGTCATTCTCACCCCTTGCCGGGTTGGGGGTAAGGTGGCAGGGATTTATAAAATACGGCTGGCAGGCGGCAGCGTCCTGATTTATGGCGATAACCTCGCGGTTCATAAGTATTTCGCGCGCAGCGTCGTCCATATCGCGGATATCGCAGCCTATCATCAGCGGAGACGCAAGCAGCGCCCAGAGCGAGAAATGCAGGCGGTATTCCTCGGTTGTGCAGCCCTTGAGTCCGACATTTCCCCTGCCGTTCATTCCGACAATCAGCATATCCATATCGTTGAAGCAGCCTCTGCCGTTATATTCCTGAAATTTGAGCTGAGACTGAGATATATCCTTGAGCGACTCCCAGTTATCGAATATATCGCCGGTTGAGCGCCACATATGCGCTCCGGTCTCCTTTATCCAATAGCGGGTGTTTTCGCTGCCCCAGGAGCAGGCGCTGAAAAGGATGTCCCTGCCGCAGTTTGCAAGGGCAAGGCTCATTCTTTTATATAAAACATCCGGCTTTTCGGCAAAGGAATGGAAGCAGAAATCGTATTTCAGGAAATCTACCTCCCATTCGGCAAAGGTTGCCGCGTCGATCCATTCATACTCATAGCTGCCGGGATAACCGGCACAGGTAAGATAACCGGCGCAGGAATACATTCCGAATTTCAGACCCTTTGAATGAATGTAATCTGCAACATACTTCATACCGTGCGGAAATTTTTCCGGGTCGGGAACAAGTCTGCCGTTTCCGTCGCGCTCCCTGAGCGCCCAGATATCGTCGATAACGACGTATTCATAGCCGGCGTCGCGAAGTCCGGAGCTTACCATAGCGTCGGCAGACTCCATAATAAGCTGCTCGTTTATGTCCTTGCCGAAGGTGTTCCAGGTGTTCCAGCCGAGGGGCGGTCTGTTAATAATCATATTCAATTCCTCCATAATTTATTGCGGCTCTGCTAAAGTCGCCTTGCAGGTTTAATATATCGCAGCAATCCGCTTTTTTATATGCGAAATGTTATAGAAAAGTTGTAAAAATGTTGCATAGATAAAAAATCCGGTATATAATAGGTATAAGAGGTGGTTTATATGAGCGATATACGTTTTTCCGAATCGCTTGTTCTGCATTACAGCGGAAGCGAGCGCTGCTCTCCGGGACACAGCTGCGGAGGAATGAGACTGCATTATCTTCTGCATTTTATTGTTTCCGGGCGCGGAATTTTCCGTTCCGGCGAAAAAAGCTGCCGTTTGAGCGCAGGAAACGCCTTTCTTATCCGCCCTTACGAATATTCCTATTACCGGGCGGACGACAAGGAGCCATGGGAATACATATGGATAGCCTTCAACGGAGCCGAGGCGCCGAGGCTCCTAAGGGACATCGGGCTTGAAAGCGAACGCGTTCTGAAAACCGATAAAATGGGCGAGATATCTGAAAAGCTGCGGATTTTACTGAAATCTGCGAACGAAAACAACCGTTACCGCTCTCTCGAACAGTTTTACGGGATTGCAGCTTTGTTGTATAAGCCGTATGAAACCGGGTCGGAAAGCTCGGCGGAGCAATATGTCCGCAAGGCGGCGGATTATATTGAAAACAACTATGCCTATCCTATCCGAATAGACTCGATTTCGGAAAAGCTCGGAATAGACCGCTCGTATTTATACCGGATTTTTACCGAGCGGATGTCGGTTTCTCCCAAAGAATACCTCAACAGCGTCAGGATAAGGGCGGCTAAGGAAATGCTCGCCGCCGGGAAATACAGCGTTACGCAGACGGCGTTTTCCTGCGGCTTTTCCGACGCCTCCGCCTTCTGCAACGGCTTTCGCCGTGCGGTCGGGATGACTGCCGGAGAATACAGGGCAAAATATGCGGAAACGATACTTCTGCAGTAAAACGGCATAAGGTCTGTCTCACCTAAAAAGGGTGAAACAGACCTTACGTTTTTTCATTTAAATCTCAGACGCTGCGCCCGGCATATGCGCCGCGGATTGCGCAGCACAGCCCAAAGCCGACAAAGACCCTGCCCCTCAGCCCGCGAGGTAATACCTTACCATTGATTGCAGCAGGGTATCGCGGTCTATCCGCCTTATCAGGTTACGGGCGTTATTGTGGGTCGTGATATAAGTCGGGTCCTCCGAAAGAATATAGCCTACTATCTGATTTATCGGATTGTAGCCTTTTTCCTTTAGTGCGTCGTAAACCGCAGTAAGAATATTCCGGATTTCCTGCTCCGTTTGGTCGCCCAAAGAAAAGGTCATAGTTTTATCATTCATCAATAACACCTCATTTGTCTTTATTTTATACCGCTTTTGCGAAAAGTTCAAGGGGTAAAATCTTAAATTTTTATTATTTTCTCAGAACCGCTCCGGCAGCCTCAAGCTTTTTAACTATTCTGGCGCTTGCCTCCTCTATCTGAGCGTCGGAAAGAGTTCCGTCCGCAGAGCGCAGCCATATGCTGAAGGCAACGCTCTTTTTGCCGTTCGGAATCTGAGAGCCGGTATAAACGTCAAACAGCTTTATCTTTTCGAGCAGTCTGCCCGCTCCGGAGGCAATCGCTCTTTCAAGCTCGCCGACCGGTATTTCCTCATCGCAGAGCATGGCGAAATCGCGCTCAACCGCCGGGAATTTCGGCAGCGGCTTATAAACGGTCTTTCGCTTTTCTATCGCAAAGAGAACGTCGAGCTGAACCTCGGCGACATAAACCCTCTGCTCAATGCCGTAGGCTGCGGCAGTATCCGGGTGAACCTCGCCGAAAACCGCCGCCGGGCGGTTGTTCGCCTTAATAAGCGCCTGTCTGCCGGGATGGAGATAAGGCTCGGCGCTGCGTTCATACTGTGTATGAGCGCCGCAGACCCTCATAAGCTCCTCTAAAATGCCCTTTAGGGTAAAGAAATCCTCGCCGTCGCCGTATACTCCTATCGAAAGGGTCGGCAGCTCGTCCGGCTGCTCGGTTATCGGCAGCTGCTTCGGAATAAAGCGCTTCGATATCTCAAAGAAACGGCCGGCGGTGTTCTTGCGGCTGATGTTGGTTGAAAGCACGGTCAGCATACTTGTCGTAAGCTGGGTCCTCAGCATTGAATATTCGTCGCCTAAAGGATTGATAATCGGAATCTGGCGGCGGCGCGGGTCGTTTTCGTCAAGCAGCAGCGCGTCGATTGCCTTTGAGGCGATAAACGAATAGGTTTTAATCTCGTTTGCGCCGAGACCGCAGAGAAGCGATTTTATTTTATCCTCCTTTTGGCGTTCGGGAAGAACCTTTCCGCGCATAACGTCGCCGCGCATCGGAGTTCCGACAATATGGTCGTAGCCGTAAATCCGCATAACCTCCTCGGCAAGGTCGGCGCGGCCCTCAACGTCGCTCCTTATGGACGGAACGCGGACTGTCAGCCTTTTGCCGAGAGCGTGGGTTTCAAGACCTAAGCTGTTGAGTATCGAAATAACCGTTGCTTCCGGAATTTCAACTCCGAGCAGGGAGAGAATGTCGTCAACGTTAACGTGAATTACCCTCTCCTTAGGCAGTCCGTCGTTGCGGTCGAGAACGCCGTCGACGATATCGCCTGCGTCAAGCTCATAAATCAGCTGCAATGCGCGGTTCATCGCGTATTCAACATTCATTATATCGGTTCCGCGCTCATATCTTCCGCTCGCCTCGGTGCGTATTCCGAGGGCGCGTCCGGTATGGCGGATATTATCACGCTTGAATTTGGCGGACTCTAAAAACAGGTCGGTCGTGTCCTGCTCTATTTCGCTTTCCCTGCCGCCCATAATTCCGGCAAGGCAGGAGGGCTTTTCGCCGTCCGCTATAACGAGCATATCGGGAGTCAGGGCATAATCCTTGCCGTCGAGCGTTGTTATTTTCTCGCCCTCGGCGGCGTTGCGGACGATTATCTTCTTTCCGCTCAGGTCGTTATAATTGAAAGCGTGCATCGGCTGACCGGTTTCGAGCATAACGAAGTTGGTTATATCAACGATATTGTTGATAGGTCTCATTCCGGCGGCGGTTATCGCTTTCTGCATCCAGGCAGGCGACGGCTTTATGCGCAGATTTTTAACAAGCCTGCCCATATAGCGCGGACATAAGGTATAGTTTTTAACCTCAACGTCGATATAATCCCTTATATCTCCGCCCGACGTTTTATATTCGGGAACGGGGGGGTTGAATTTCGTTCCGAGAACAACCGAGATTTCCTTTGCAACTCCCAAGAAGCAGTTGCAGTCGGGGCGGTTGGCGGTTATCTTGAAGTCGATAACCGTATCGGTAAGCCCTAAAACTTCGCGCATATCGGTTCCGGCAGGAACGTCATCGTGAAGAATAAGGATACCGTTTACTCCGGCTCCGGCGTACTCCTCCTCCGTAAGGCAAAGCTCGCCCCCTGAGCAGAGCATTCCGTTTGAATCGACTCCGCGCAGCTTTCCTGCGGCAATGTGCATTCCGTTGGGCAGGTCGCTGCCGTCAAGCGCGGCGGGAACAAGGTCGCCCTCGCTGATATTCTGAGCGCCGGTTACTATCTGAACGGGCGCGTCCGCTCCGACGTCCATCTGACAAATCTGCAGATGGTCGCTGTTTTCGTGCGGCTCGATTTTCAGTATGCGCGCCGCAACAACGCGGTTCATTTTATCCCCTGCGGACTCAACGCTCTCAACCTCAAAGCCAGCCATTATCATCCGGTCGCAAAGCTCGCTTACCGGCACGTTTATATCAACATAATTCTTTATATGCTCAAGTGATATTTTCATCTTCCGTTACCTCCGTTAAAACTGCTGCAGGAAACGCTCGTCGTTTTCAAACAGCAGGCGGATATCGCTTATTTTATGGCGGGTTGTCGCGGTTCTGTCAAGTCCTATTCCGAAAGCGAAGCCGGAATAAACCTCCGGGTCTATGCCGCAGCTGCGCAGAACGTTCGGATGAACCATTCCGGCGCCCAGTATCTCTATCCAGCCGCTGCCCTTGCAGACCCGGCAGCCCTTGCCGCCGCACTCGCTGCAGGTAACGTCAACCTCAACCGACGGCTCTGTGAACGGGAAGAACGACGGGCGGAATTTAACCTTGGTCTCCGGACCGTAAATCTCGCGCGCAAACTGCTCCAAAACGCCTTTCAGGTCGCACATCGTTATGCCCTTATCAACAACAAGACCCTCCATCTGGTGGAAAACCGGGGAATGGGTAGCGTCAACCTCGTCGGCGCGGAAAACACGTCCCGGACAAACCACGCGTATCGGCGGCTTGCGGTTTTCCATCGTTCTTATCTGCGCGGCGGAGGTCTGGGTTCTCAGCAGCAGATCCTTGCCGAGATAAAAGGTATCCTGCATATCGCGCGCCGGATGGTCGGCAGGAACGTTAAGGCACTCAAAGCAGTAATGGTCGGTTTCAACCTCCGGACCGTCAACAACGTCAAACCCCATCGAGCGGAAAATATCAATCATATCGTTTGTAACTATCGACAGCGGATGCAGGCTGCCCTTGCGCGTAACCTTTCCGGGCAGGGTTATATCGATTGTTTCGGCTTTGAGCTTAAGGCTCGCCGCCTTTGCTTTCATATCCTGCTTTTTCTCTGCGATACGGCTTTCAAGCTCCTGCTTCGCCTCGTTTACAAGCTGACCCATTTTCGGGCGCTCCTCCGGGGAAAGACCGCCCATCTGCTTTAAAATTGCGGTAAGCTCTCCTTTTTTACCGAGGTATTTAACCCGCAGGGACTCGATATCCTGCTCGGCGTCGGCGCTTTCCAATGCGGAAATTGCCGCGGCGCGCAGCGCCTCCAGCTTTTCTTTCATAATTTTCAACTCCGAATAAAAAAATAAAGCTCCGCCCTGTTTAACAGGACGAAGCAGTTAAAACACATTAGCTCCGCGGTACCACCCGTTGCTTTTCGCTCAAAGAGCAAACACTCTCACCGCCCTGTAACGGGGACGGACCCGTCGCCTCCTAATAGGTTTAAAAAACCGTTCAGCGGCGCTGCTCAAAAGGGAACTTCATACCGTTTGGGAAT
The DNA here is from genome assembly GCA_934477125.1 of uncultured Eubacteriales bacterium. Taxonomy (GTDB): domain Bacteria; phylum Bacillota; class Clostridia; order Oscillospirales; family Acutalibacteraceae; genus UBA737. Next base: position 92,869 of record CAKSOL010000004.1, read on the forward strand.
AGCTCTGCTCACAGCCGCCGGCAAAGCCTCTCTGAAAACCTCTCCGATATTACTTTTCTTTATCGTCGCATTTATAACATAATAATAAACCCTTTGGTCGAAAAATGCAAGCTTTTTTTATTTTCTTTAAATCCTCCGCACAGCAGCTTTGTTATTGTGGGTAAAATACCCAAATTATTGTATGTTTCACTTGACAGCTTACATATATAGTGTTAAAATATAAAAGATAATTTATACCTTGAGGCAGAGCGGCTTTGGCGAACCGCGGCTGCCGGATAAGACTATACTTGTATCGCGGGATATTACTGCGGGTCCCGGCGGAAATCTTATATATGATATGTATGCCCCGCGCGTTTTCGGCGCTTTGAGAGAGCATACGGCAGCCGATTTCCGCAAAACCGGCGAGGTTGGCCGCATTCAAAATACAGGAGGTTACAAAACTTGACACCCTACATTATTATGGGCATTGTTGCCGCGGCTCTCGGCGTTATCGGATTTCTTTCCGGCTCGGCTTACCGCCGGAAGGCCGCCGAAAGCACGATAGGCTCAGCTGAGGAGGAGGCAAACCGAATTCTCAGCGAGGCAATGAAAAATGCCGAAACAAAGAAAAAAGAGGCTTTGCTCGAAGCTAAGGATGAAATTCACCAGCTGCGTCAGGAGACAGAAAGAGATCTCCGCGAGCGCCGCAGCGACGTACAGCGCCAGGAAAAGCGCGTACAGCAGAAGGAAGAAACACTCGACAGAAAGATTGACAATCTGGAGTCAAAGGAAGAAAAGCTCAACGAACGCGCCAAGCAGATAGACGAAAAGCTTGCCGAATGCGAAAAGCTCAAAAGCGGTCAGCTTGAAATGCTTGAAAAAATATCGGGACTGAGCAAGGAAAGCGCAAAGGCTCAGCTGCTCGAAATGCTCGACGGCGAGCTTACCCACGAAAAAGCCGTTAAGGTTATGGAATACGAGCGTTCAACCAAGGAGGAGTCCGACAGGATAGCCCGCGAGCTGATCGCTCAGGCAATTCAGCGCTGCGCGGCGGACCATTCCTCGGAGGTAACCGTTTCGGTTGTTCCGCTGCCTAACGACGAGCTTAAAGGAAGAATTATCGGCAGAGAGGGACGCAACATCAGAGCGATAGAAAGCGCAACCGGCGTTGACCTTATTATAGACGACACTCCGGAGGCCATTGCGGTTTCCTGCTTTGACCCGATACGCCGCGAGATAGCGCGCGTAACGCTTGAACGGCTGATTAACGACGGACGTATTCACCCGACCCGCATTGAGGACTGCGTTGCCAAGGCTACCGCCGAGGTTGAGTCGGTTATCAAGCGCGAGGGAGAGCAGGCGGTTATCGAATCGGGAGTACATAACCTGCATCCGGAGCTTATAAAGCTGCTCGGACGGCTGCACTACCGCACGAGCTTCGGGCAGAATGTTCTTAACCATTCTCTTGAGGTCTGCTATCTTTCCGGTCTGCTCGCGTCGGAGCTTGGGGCGGACGTAACTCTGGCAAAGCGCGCCGGTCTGCTGCACGATATCGGAAAGGCTCTTGACCATGAGCAGGAAGGCTCGCATATTCAGCTCGGCGTTGAGGTTGCGAAGCGCTACCGCGAAAGCGAAGCGGTTGTTCACGCTATTCACGCTCACCACGGCGATGTTGAGGCAAAAACCGTTATCGCCTGCATTGTTCAGGCGGCTGACGCTATTTCCGCGGCACGTCCCGGAGCGCGCAGAGAGAACATCGAAAACTATATCAAGCGGCTCGAAAAGCTGGAGGAAATCGCCAATTCCTTCAAGGGCGTTGAAAATTCATATGCAATTCAGGCAGGACGCGAAATCCGCATAATCGTCAAGCCTGAGGTCATAAGCGAGGACCAGATGACTCTGGTTGCTCATCAGATTGCCCAGCGGATTGAAAAGGAACTGGAATACCCCGGAACAATAAAGGTAAACCTTATCCGCGAAAACCGCGTTGCGGACTACGCGAAATAATAACGAAAACGAAAGGGAGCTGTCGGACATATTGCTGGCAGCTCCCGATTTTTTAAAGGAGAGAATTTCAATGATTACCTTAAAAAACGACCGGATTGAAGTATCGATTGCCGAGCGCGGCGCGGAAATGCGCAGGCTCACTCTCGACGGAAATGACGTTCTCTGGAGCGGCGACCCTGCTTACTGGACGGGTGTTGCGCCGCTGCTGTTCCCGATTTGCGGCGGCTTAAAGGACAATAGGTATACCGCCGGCGGCAGGGAATACATAATGGAATTAAAGCACGGCTACGCCAGAACCTCTGATTTTACCCTTGAAAAGCGCACCTGCAATTCCGTAACGCTGCTGCTTACCTCAACTCCCGAAACGCTTGAATGCTACCCCTGGAATTACGAGCTGAGGGTAACCTACAGTCTGCGCGGAACGGCGCTCGAAATCGGATATGAGGTTAAGAACACCGACAGCAGCACGATGTATTTCTCGATAGGCTCTCACGAGGCTTACGCCTGCCCGGAGGGAATAGAGGATTACGACATTATTTTTCCGCAGAACGAAACCCTGAATTCCTTTGAGCTTGAAGGCTCTCTGCTAAAGCATTCGACGCGTTCGATACTCAAAGACGCCCGCGTTCTGCCGCTTTATGAGAAGTATTTTGCGGTTGACGCGCTTGTTTTCAAGGATATTAAGTCCCGCGCGGCTACACTCAGGAACCGCAAGACCGGCAGGGAAATAACGGTTGAGTTTCCGGGCTGCCGCTACCTGCTTTTCTGGACGAAGCCGGGAGCAGGCTACATCTGCATAGAGCCCTGGGGCGGAATTCCGCCTATGGTTGACGACGGCGCGGCGATTGAGGAAAAGGAGGGCATTGAAAGCCTTTCCGCCGGCGATATTTTCCGCCGTTCCCATACGATATATTTTTAAAACCGAACATTCCGGGAACCCGGCGCGCCGTTTTCTGCGGCGCGCTTTTATTCGGTCTGCAAAAAGCTTAAATGCGGCAAAGTTTAAGTTTTATTAACAAAAAAGACACACCCTGCGGCTATAATAAAATAAACGGACAAATGTCCGCGGAAAGTACCTGAACGGGAGTGTGTAAATTGGATTTCAGAGAGCGCCTTTGGAGATTTATGTCCGGAAGATACGGCGTTGACGAGACCTTTTTCGCCATAACGGCTGTCGCCGTTATTTTAGCGATTATAAACAGCTTTGTCCGCAGTCTTGCATTGCAGGCGGTTGTATATGTACTTATGATACTGGCGGTTCTGCGCGTTTTTTCGAGGAACACGGCGGCACGGAGCCGGGAAAACCGCGCTTTTAAGAGCCTTTCGGAAAAATTTTCAGCGAAAAAGGCGGAGAGAAACCGCCGGAAAGCCGATTTCCGCCATGTTTACAAAAAATGCCCTCATTGCGGCGCCGTTCTGCGCCTTCCGCGGCGAAAGGGAAAGCATAAAACGGTCTGTCCGCGCTGTTCAAAGGAATTTACGGTTTTTGTTTTTAAGGAATAGACAGAACGCGGCAGGATAACAGGTATACGGGTTTTAGCGGCTAAAGGCATCCGAAAGGGTGCCTTAATTTCGGTCACAGGCGCAGGTTTCGCCCTTTTGCCGTTACGTCTGAACGCGCGCGGCGTTTCGGCTGTTGCATTTCGCGCGGTTTATGGTATAATAACTTTATGCAGGCGGCTGAACGCCGCCGAAACGCATACTGCGTTTGAAAATCAGAGATTTTCGCACAAAAACATTGAACGGCTAAAAAGGAATTCCGAAGAATTCCAAACGGCGTTGCCGTTTACAGAGCTTACGCTCTGTTTTTATGGTATAATACTATATATAATAAAGTAATTAAACAGATTTGCTCGGAGGTGAGCCGGAATGAGAATACTTTGCGTCGGAGATGTCTGCGGAAGCGTCGGCTGCGAATTTGCAGCACGTGTTCTTCCCCGGCTCAGGCATTCGGAAAAAATCGATATAACGGTTATAAACGGCGAAAATTCAGCCGACGGAAACGGAATAACACCCTTTTCCGCCCGGTCGCTTTTTTCAGCCGGGGCGGACGTTATAACCGGAGGGAATCACACTCTCCGCCGAAAGGAAATATATTCCGCGATTGACGAAAACCCGCGGCTGCTGCGCCCGCACAATCTCAAGGCGCAGTACGGCACAGGCTACTGTCTTGTTGACGCGGGGCGGGCGCTTATCGCGGTTTTAAATCTCTCCGGTCAGGCGTTTATGAAGGAGGAGGCTGAAAACCCTTTTTCTGCTGCCGACGCTCTGCTGGAACGCGCAAAAAATGACGGCGCGGCCATAACCCTGCTCGATTTTCACGCCGAGACGACCGGCGAAAAACGCGCGCTCGGCTTTTATCTCGACGGCAGGATATCCGCCGTTTTCGGAACTCATACCCACGTCCCGACCGCCGATTTGCAGCGGCTGCCGGGCGGAACGGAATATATAACCGACATCGGAATGACCGGTCCGGAGCAGTCGGTTCTCGGAGTTAAAAAGGAAATAATAATAGACAGAATGAAAAACGGCGGAACAGAAAAGTTTGTTATCGAAAAGGGTCCCTGCATTTTATGCGGCTGTATTTTCGATATCGACTGCCGCTCCGGAAAATGCACCGGGTCACGGCAGATAATACTGCGGGAGGGAGACCTATGAGCCGAAAAAGCCTTATTTGCCTGCTTTTGGCGGCGGCGGTCTGCCTTTCGGCGGCAGGCTGCGGAAAAACAAAAGGCTCCGGCGACGGAGAAAATAACGGAGAACACTCCGTTCCGGGGGTCGAAGGCTCGGTTATGCAGCTGCTTTATTGCAGCTCCGATTCGTTCAACCCATACACGGCGGCAACCTCGATAAACCGCGAGGTCTGCAAGCTGCTGTTCGAGCCGCTTTACCGGGTCGATAACTCCTTTTCCGCTCAGCCTGCGCTTGCGGCGTCGGCGGAAAACTCGGAAAATGTCTGCCGGGTGACTCTGAGGGACGCGGTTTTCTCCGACGGCTCGGCTCTTACCGCCGCGGACGTTGTTTATTCCTGCAATCTCGCGAAAAATACCGCCGGGGCATACGCCGCCTCGATGTATGAGGTTGTTTCGGTTTCGGCGGAGGGCAATAAAACCGTTGTTTTCAAGCTTTCAAAGCGCGACCCTTATTTTCTGAATTTACTCGATTTTCCGATAATAAAGGCAAACAGCGATAAGGTGACCGACGCGGACGGCGTTTCCGCACCGCCGATAGGCTGCGGCAGGTTCAGGCTCAATGAAACGGGCGACGGACTTCTGAAAAACGATTCCTATTACGGGGTTCACCCATATATAGAAAAGGTTCGGCTCATTAACGCGCCGGACGCCGAATCGGTTTCGCATTATGTTGAGATAGGCGCGGCGGACGCATATTATACCGACATAGCCGACGGGAACATCGTCCGCATGAGCGGAAAAAAAGCAGATATCAGCCTTAATAATCTTGTTTTCATCGGAATTAACGGCTCGTCGCCGCTGCTTGCGCAGCCGGAGCTGAGGTATGCGATATCCTCGGCGCTCGACCGCTCGGCGATATGCAAGGGCGCATATTACAACAACGCCGCTGCCGCGACCGGCTTTTTTCACCCCGGTTTTGCCGACACCGCAGCCGTTCAGACCCTGCAAAATACCGCCGATACAAAAATAGCACTTGAGAATTTAAGCAAAATAGGTTATAATAATTCAGATACAGCGGGCTACCGGATAAATTCCTCAGGAAAGCACGTTGTTCTCTCGATGCTCATAAACAGCGAAAACGCATCGAGAAAGGCGGCTGCCGAGCTTTGCGCCGCCCAGCTCAAAAACGTCGGAATAGAGCTGAGAATAACCGAAAAGAGCTATGCGGATTATATTTCCGCTCTCGCCGCCGGCAGCTTTGAGCTTTATATCGGAGAAATCCGCGTTCCGGCAAATATGGATATAACCGCGCTGGTTCTTCCCGGCGGCAGCGCCGCCTACGGCGTTGTTGAGCAGAAGCCCTCCGAGGAGCAGACTGCCGGGAAAAAGGACGGAGACAATTCCGCGGCGGCAGCGTCCGGAGATACCGGAAATACCGGAGAGCCGGCAGCAGCGGAGCCTGCTCCGGCGCTGCTTTCCGAGCTTTATGCTTTCTATTATGCAGGAACCGCCGGGATAGGCGACATTGCAACCGCCCTGCTGACCGGGCTGCCCTGTATTCCGGTATGCTTCCGCAACGGTCTGCTTTTTTACGACAGCGGAGTATGCGACCTTTCGGGAGCGAGCGCAAGCGATATTTTTTCAGGTCTTTCTTCCGGTTCGCCGGGAAAGTGATATAAATTCTGACAGGAGGAGTATATATGATCTCTTATGAAACTTTAATAGGCAGAATAGAAATTTCCGAGGCTTATCTTTCAAAGCTTATCGGGCATGAAGTAACTTCCTGCTTCGGGGTTGTCGGAATGCTGCCGAGCACAGGTCGTCAGCGCATTTTCAATCTGCTGTCCCGCCGCGAGCAGATAAACACCGGAATCCGGGTTTACGGCGACAATAATTCGATAAGAGTTGAGCTGCACATAACCGTTGTTTACGGTATGAATATAAACGCTATCGCATCGAGCATTACCGAAAAGGTAAAGTATGTGGTAGAGGACACCACCGGAATAACGGTGGAAAAAGTAATTGTTAAAATAGACGACATAAAGGAATAAGACCGTCGTGCTATATCAAAGGAGTGTATTCACTTGTTGAACGGAGATCTTCTGCGCGACGCGATTCTTTCCGCCGCCAACAACCTTGCAAATCACAAAAAAGAAGTCGATGACCTTAATATTTTCCCTGTGCCGGACGGTGATACCGGTACAAATATGTCTATGACGCTGGCAAATTCCGCCCGCGAAATGGAGAAAATTTCGGGCGAGACCGCCGGAGCGGTCGCCAAAATCAACGCCTCCGCCCTCCTGCGCGGCGCGCGCGGAAATTCGGGCGTTATAACCTCCCTGCTTTTCCGCGGATTTTCCAAGGGTATAGGCGACGGAGAGTATCTGACCGCCGAAAACCTTGCCGCCGCTTTGAAATTAGGCGTTGAGGCTGCCTACAAGGCGGTTATGAAGCCGACCGAGGGAACTATTCTGACCGTAGCGCGGATAGCCGCCGATACAGCCGCAGCCGCTCTTGCTGAGGGTAAGGACGTTATCGGAGTTTTAGAGGCCGCCATCGAGGGCGGAAAAAAGGCTCTTGCTGAAACGCCGGAGCTGCTGCCCGTTCTTAAAAAGGCAGGCGTTGTTGACGCAGGCGGTCAGGGCTTTATCCTGATACTTGAAGGTATGCTTTCGGTTCTGAGGGACGGTAAGCTCATAACGGCGAAGGACGCCGCCGAGGGCGAAACAGCCGGGGAGGAAAGCGCATCATCGCGCAATGCCGCCGGAGAGTTTGAAACCGACATAACCTTTACCTACTGCACAGAGTTTATAGTCAACCGCGCGGAGGACTGCGAAAAGCAGCCCGGCGAGCTGCGCGCATATCTTGAGTCGATAGGAGACTGCGTTGTTGTTGTTGACGACGACGAAATCATAAAGGTTCACGTTCATACCGACCATCCGGGCAACGCCATTGAAAACGGACTTACCTTCGGTCAGCTCGTTCATCTCAAAATAGAGAATATGCGCGACCAGCACGAGCGCGCGAAACACGACGCGGAGCACGCGAAGGAACGCCCGGCGAAAACCGCCGACCTTTCGGAGGTTATAGAGCCGGTTGCGCCGACCAAGCCGGTAGGCTTTGTTTCGGTATGCGCGGGAGACGGAATAGCCGAGCTCTTCCGCGACCTCGGAGTTGATACGATAGTAAGCGGCGGACAGACGATGAACCCCAGCACGGACGACATTCTCCGCGCGGTTGAGGCAACCCCGGCGGAAACGGTTTTCGTTCTTCCGAACAACAAGAATATCATTATGGCGGCGGAGCAGACCATTCCGCTCGCAACCAGAAAGGTCTTTGTTCTCCACACGCGCACAATTCCGCAGGGGATAACCGCCATGCTGACCTTTGACCCGGACGCCGGGAACGAGGACAACGCGATAGAGATGCAGAAAGCGGCTTCCAAAATCGCGACCGGGCAGATAACCTTTGCCGCCCGCGATTCGGAATACGACGGCTTCAAGATAAAGCAGGGCGAGCTGCTGGCGCTTAACAACGGCAAGGTTTCATTTGTTGATACCGACCTTTCTCACAGCGTTCTCAAGCTTTTAAAGCAGCTTATAAAGCGCGACAGCCAGTTCCTGACGGTTATTTACGGCGAGGACGTAACCGACGCTCAGGCTGCGGATATCGAGGCGGCTATCGAGGAGAAATACGGCAGCCGCGTTGAAATAACCATGGTAAACGGCGGTCAGCCGGTTTACTACTTCATACTTTCGGTTGAATAATCCGCCGCAGGGAACGACAGAACACGGAGGAAACGCTATGAATCGGGAAACCGATATCCGCTATCTCAAGGGAATCGGAGAAAAGCGCGCGCAGGCGTTTTACAGTTTGGGCATCGATAACGTCGATGCCCTTTTGCGTTTTTACCCGCGCGCATACAAGGACTGGAGCGACACAAAGGGTATAGCCGACTGCTCCGACGGCGAAAAGGTCTGCATAAGGGCGAGAATAGCGACCGAAATCGAGCAGCGCGACATACGGCCCAAAATGACGATTTACAAATTCATTATTGAGGACTCCGCCCGCGCGAGAATGAGCGTTACCCTTTTCAACACCCGCTATCTCGCCGAGCGGCTGCACAAGGGCAGCGAATATCTGTTTTACGGAAAATTCGGCGCCGGCGCGTTTCTGCCGGAGCTTTCCTCGCCCGAAATAGCGGAGGTGACCTCAGCCGGAATTCACCCGGTTTACCGTTCAAGCAAGGCGATAAGCTCAAAGCAGATTGAGCGGCTGGTTAAAGGCGCGCTGTTCTGCGACCTCGGCGGCGACCCGATTCCACAAAGCATAAGAGAGGAATACGGGCTTTGCGGCCTGCGCTTTGCGATAGAAAATATTCACTTTCCGCGCAGCGCGGACGCTCTTGCCGCGGCGCAGAAAAGGCTTGTTTTTGAGGAGCTTTTTCTTTTGCAGGTATCTCTTTTCCTTCTTAGAAAAAAGCACCGCGCCTTAACCGCGGCGATACTCAAAAGGGATTTTACCGACCTGTTTTTATCCCATCTGCCCTTTGAGCTGACAGCCGCGCAGAAACGGGTTATATCCGAATGTACCGCCGATATGAAAAGCGGAAAAATGATGAACAGGCTGATACAGGGCGACGTCGGCAGCGGAAAAACCGCCGTTGCCGCGGCGCTTTGCTATAACGCGGCGAAAAACGGCTTGCAGAGCGCAGTTATGGTTCCGACAGAGGTTTTGGCGGAGCAGCATTTCAAAACCATTTCCTCCTTTCTTTCGGGAAGCACGGTTAAATGCGTATGCCTGACAGGCTCGACCAAAAAAAAAGAAAAGCGGCTCGCGGCGGAAATGCTTGAAAGCGGAGAGGCGGCTATCGCGATAGGGACTCACGCTCTGCTTACCGATAATATCGTTTTCAAAAATCTCGGTCTTGTTATCTGCGATGAGCAGCACCGTTTCGGGGTTGAGCAGAGGGCAAGGCTCTCGGCAAAGGGCGAAAATCCGCATCTCTGCGTTATGTCCGCAACGCCTATTCCCCGAACCCTCGGTCTTATTCTCTACGGCGACCTCGACATAAGCATTATCGACGAATATCCGCGCGGACGGCAGAGGATAGACTGCTACACGGTTGACAGCTCCTACAGACCGCGGGTGTACAATTATATCAAGCGGTTTCTGGACGCCGGGCGGCAGGGGTATATCGTCTGTCCGCTGGTTGAGGAGTCGGAAAGAGGAGAGCTTAAAAGCGCAGAGGAATATTATAAGGACATCAGCGAAAACGAATTCAAGGATTACTCTGTCGGCATTCTTCACGGCAAAATGAGCACAAAAACCAAGGAGCGGCAGATGCGCGCGTTTGCCGCAGGAGAAACGCAGCTGCTTATCTGTACAACGGTTATTGAGGTCGGGATAGACGTTCCCAACGCCGCGATAATGGTTATCGAAAATGCCGAGCGGTTCGGGCTTTCCCAGCTCCATCAGCTGCGCGGACGGATAGGCAGGGGGAAATATCAGTCGTCCTGCGTTCTGATTTCGGACGCCTCCGCCGAGCAGAGCCGCGAAAGGCTCGCGGTTCTGAGGGACAATTCGGACGGCTTCAGGATTGCCGACGAGGACCTGCGGCTGAGAGGACCCGGAGACTTTTTGGGCAGCCGGCAGCACGGTCTGCCCGAATTCAAAATCGCCGACCTTTCATCGGATATGGAAACCATGAAAAACGCCGGAAAAGCGGCAAAGGCGCTGCTTGAACGCGACCCGACGCTCACTCTGCCGGAAAATTCCGCGCTGAGGAGTCAGGTGGCGGAGCTTTACCGGAAAATGAAAAATGGAGGCTGAACCAAAGCTGCCGGGCGGACGGTAAAAAATACAAACAAAAAAACATTGTAAAATTAAGCGCAATATGGTATTATATATTAGATACTTATGTTAAATGCTTAATTTTTTTGGGGGTTCCTTATGAGAGCGGACGGACTGAGACTCAGAAACATTGATCCTATGTATACCGTGGCGGCGCACGTTATGAACAAGCGTATGGATTCTATGAATATGGTAACCGTCGATATACCGATAGACCCGGTCAGGGAATATTTAAAGGAAAAGCGCCGCGAGGGAACGCCCCTGAGCCATCTTGCGGTCGTTATTGCGGCATATCTCAGAACGGCGGCAGAATTTCCGGAGCTTAACCGCTTTATTTCCAACTGCAAGCCCTATGCCCGCCGCGAATTCTCGGTTGCTATGGTCGTTTTAAAGTCCGGAAAGATGGACAACGGAACAATGTCAAAAATGTATTTTGAAATGGGACAGACGGTTTTTGACGTCAACCGCGTTATCAACGAATACGTTCAGAAAAATAAAAACACTCCGGAGAAAAACGGCACCGAGCGTATGATTAAAATTCTGCTCAGCCTGCCGGGACTGCTCCGTTTCGGGGTCGGTCTTTTCAGGTTTATGGATAAGCACGGTCTTTTGCCCTACAGCGTTATCCGGATGTCGCCGTTTCACAGCAGTCTTGCCATTTCCGACCTCGCCTCTATCCGCACAAATCACATTTATCATCATTGCTACGAGTTCGGAACAACGAGCATTTTCATAACGATGGGAAATCTCAGAGAGGTGCCGAAACGCAAGGGAGGAGAAATTGTTTTCGAGCGCTGTATGCCGCTCGGAATAGTTATGGATGAGAGGGTATGCTCGGGCAGCTATTTCGCGCTGGCATTCCGCCGCATTTCGCAGTATCTCAGCAATCCGCGTCTGCTTGAGGAGCCGCCGGAGGATATAGTATACGATGACGCACTGAACGACAGACAGCGCGAAAAGGTTAAAACCGGCATCAGAAAGGCATTTATGCGCGACCGTGACAGCGATTTTTCAAATTCTGACGCTCAGGGCGCGGGCGCCGGCGAAAGAGATACCGAAAAGGAACGCGAATTTGCAACAAAATAGCTCTAATCTACTTGATTTTTGGGAAATACAGGGTTATAATATAGTCAGATAAATTTTTAACAAACGGAGGAAATAACAATGTTGGTTTCTGCAAAGGAAATGCTTACAAAGGCAAAGGCGGGTCATTATGCCGTCGGTCAGTTCAACATCAACAATCTTGAATGGACCAAGGCTATTCTTCTGACTGCCGAGGAGCTGAAATCTCCTGTTATTCTCGGAGTTTCCGAGGGCGCAGGAAAGTATATGTGCGGCTTCAAGACCGTTGCCGATATGGTAAAGGCTATGATAGACGAGCTCGGAATAACCGTTCCGGTCGCGCTTCACCTTGACCACGGCTCATACGAGGGCGCAAAGAAATGTATTGCAGCCGGATTTTCTTCAATAATGTTCGACGGCTCTCATTATCCGATTGAGGAGAACATCGCAAAGACTAAGGAGCTTGTTGCCCAGTGCGGCGCGCTCGGTCTTTCCCTTGAGGCTGAGGTCGGCGCTATCGGCGGCGAAGAGGACGGCGTTATCGGCGGCGGAGAGGTTGCCGACCCGGAGGAATGCAAGCAGGTTGCCGATCTCGGAGTAACGATGCTTGCCGCCGGAATAGGAAATATTCACGGTAAGTATCCCGAAAACTGGACAGGCCTTAACTTTGAGGTTCTCGCGAAAATCCAGGAGCTGACCGGCGCTATGCCGCTCGTTCTTCACGGCGGCACCGGAATCCCGGCGGATATGATAAAGAAAGCGATAAGCCTCGGCGTTTCCAAGATAAACGTTAATACCGAGTGCCAGCTCGCATTCGCTGCGGCTACACGCAAGTATATCGAGGAGGGCAAGGACCAGATAGGCAAGGGCTTTGACCCCCGCAAGCTCCTCGCTCCCGGCTTTGAGGCTATCAAGGAGACCGTTAAGGAGAAAATGGAGCTGTTCGGCTCTGTCGGAAAGGCTTAATTTCCGCTGTTTAATAAAAATCGGGGCATTATTCCGGTCTTTCCGGAGTAATGCCCCTTTTGTCTGAGCAGAAAGCAGATGTCAGGTTCGGTTTCCGAAACCTAAAGCCAAGGAGAACCGAACGCGCCTGAAACGGCGTAATTTAAGCGTATTTCCGCCTGCCGTTTTTGTGAGGCTCAGCCAAGAGCGCCGAAAATGCAAATAACCCCGGCAAATCCGCAGTCAAGGCAGGTTTGCCGGGGTTTTCTATTCAGTCAAGGATTTCTATTCAGCCGATGAATTCTGATATTCTTCTCTTGTTAAAAGGTAGCTCGTTATGGCGTAAACCGTCTGACCGTTATATTCGAGCCTTGACCAGCCACTTGCGCTGTTTATGCCTGTTCTCCTGACAAATTCGCCTTTTTTGAGGGTATAAACCACCTGTGAGCCGCTGCCGCTCGTCGGAGCGGTTCTCAGGTTGACCTCCATTTTCGCGGTGACCTCATCCGCGGCGGCGGAAAAGCCGTCGTTCGCCGATGGGGTTTCGCTGCTCTCGGCAGGAGCCTTAACCTCGGTTGTGAGCAGGCTCGTTTTGGCATAAACCGTTCTGCCGTTATATTCAAGCCGCGTCCAGCCCTTGGCGCTCGTTCCGGTTCTCTTTACGAACTCGCCGTTTGTTATCGTTGCAACCAGCGCGCCCGAAGTTGAGGGGGCGTCGCGCAGATTTGTCTTTTCCTTGGCGGTCAGCTGACCGTCTGCCGGGGTAAAGCCGTCGTCCGACGATGCCGTTTCGGTCGGCGCAGGGGTTCGGTCGGTCGTTAAATAGCTGGTTATCGCGTAAACGGTTCTTCCGTTATATTCAAGCCTTGACCAGCCGTTTGAGCCGATGCCGGTTCTTTTAACAAAGGTTCCGTTCTTTATCGAGGCAACGATATTGCTGCGCGTTCCGGCGGCATCCCTGAGGTTTGTTTCCGCCTTGGCTGTAACCTCGTCCGAAACCGCCTTATAAATTCCGTCGTCCGCCGCAGGGGCGGCGCTGTCGGCAGGGCGCGCCTTTTTGTCCTTAGGCTCCGCCTTTTCGCGGGTGAAATAGGAAACAATCAAATCGGTGTTCCCGGAAATTCCGTTCACTCTGCCGCAGTTCGTATACTGCCAGGCGCTGTATTTTCCCGAATATGAGGGCGAGGGCGTTTCGGGGTAAGCCGGAGAGGTATATCTCGCGACCATAACCGCATAGCTTTCCTCTATCCTGCCGGTTTCCCAGCAGGAGCTGTCCTCAAGCTCGTTTTTCGCGGCGTAAAACATTCCCTCGTAGCCCCCGGCTGTCACCGCTTTTAAAAATTCGAGCGCGTTATCGGTTCTTTCCGCGGCGGTCAAGATTTTCATCCGGCTGTTATCCGAGGAATAGCCCTCGCAGTCATAAACAACCGGGTATGAAACGGAATAGCCCTTTATCGCCGAGAGAGTCCAGCCTGCTTCCTCGGCAGCCTCCGCCGGGCTGACGGCGGTTGAAAAGAAATAAACGCCGGTAAGTATTCCTGCCTTTTCAGCCTGCTGCAAATTATAATCGGCGTTTGCGTCCTTATATATTTTACCGTTTTCACCGCGGAAGCCTATGCGGATAAAGGCAAAGTCTATCCCGGCGGCGCGGACGGCTGACCAGTTTATTGCGCCCTGCCATTTGGAAACGTCAATCCCGTTAGCCGCGCCCTTTTTCGCCGTCATATGCTCTGCGGTTACGGTTTCTCCCGTTTCTCCGCTCTTTTCGGCGTTTTCCGGGTCGGTCATATCGCCGTCGGCAGCAGCGGCGGCAGGCAGCCTTTCGGCGGCGCTTGAATTATTCTTCTTTCCGCAGGCGGCAAGGGAAAAAAGCATCAGCGCCGCCGAAAGAATACAAAAAATTCTTTTGGTTTCAGCCATTATTTTATAACTTCCGTTCCTTGAATTTATTGCGGTCAGGCAAAATCCCGTTTTCTGCGTCTGACATCTAACTTCTAACGTCTAAATTCCAAGCTCGCGCGCGTATTTCCTTATTTCGGAGAGGAACCAGCAGTAAACCGCCTCGCCGAGCTCCTGAAATATCGGGTCACCGTCGTGAGAACAGAGCATAGCAAAGGTTTGTCCCATACGGCGGTCTATGTCTCCGCCCCGGCGGAACGCAAGATAATAGAAAGAAAACGCGCCGGTATCGGACGACGAACGGTAAAGCTCATCGTCGGTTTTGCGCAATGTATCGAGAAAGCTTTTCTGCGCGATACCGTCCAGCTGGTCGTTATTGCAGCAAAGCTCAAAGCCGACAGTCGCCGTAAAGGAAAGCAGCAGCCGACGCTGAAGTATCATTTCATAATTTCCGTTTTCATCGTCCCCTGAGCCGGTTTCGCGCGCGTCCTCAACAAATCTTGCGGCAACCCTTCTGCCGAGCTCCACAGCCGCCGCTGCCTGTTCGGGAGAGCAGCCGGGAGGGGTATCGCCGGCGCGGCGCCTTTTCATCTCAAGCGAGGGCTTATCCCCCGCAATTTTAATATCCTTATCGGAATCCAATCTTCATCACCCTTTGCGCTTATATTCCTTTAAAGCCTCCGCCAGCTGCGCGGGACAGGAGGTATCCTTAAAGCCGCATTTGATACTGTCGAGGCGGGATATAACGTCGTCTACCTTCATTCCCCTGACAAGCGAGCCTATTCCCTTCAGATTTCCGTTGCAGCCGCCTGTAAAGGCAACGTCCTGCAGGGTGTCGCCCTCAACCTCAATATCAATTTTCCGGGAGCATACTCCCTTTGGTATATATGAAAATTTCATCGCGAATATTCCTTTCCTTTTTTATCTGTCCTTAAATTTATTGCTTCTTACCGGATGTCTCAGCTTTCTCAGCGCCTTAGCCTCAATCTGACGTATTCTCTCTCTCGTTACGTTAAATTCGCTGCCGACCTCCTCAAGCGTATGGCAGCGGCCGTCCTGCAAGCCGAAACGCAGTCTGATAACAGCCTCCTCCCTCGGAGAGAGGGTTTTGAGAACGGTATCGATATCCTCGTTTGTTATAGTTTTCAAAGCCGCCTCATCCGGCGCCAGAGCGTCCTCATCGCGGATAAAGTCCATAAGCCGGGAGTCCTCCTCAGGGCCTATCGGCGTTTCCATCGAAACCGGCTCCTGCGCAACGCGCATTATCTCGCGGACGCGCTCAACCGGCAGCTCCATCTTTTTGGCGATAAGCTCCTCGCTCGGCTCGTAGCCGTTTTCATGAAGCAGCTGGCTCTGAATCTTTTTAAGCCGGTTTATCGTTTCGACCATATGAACCGGTATGCGGATAGTCCTTGCCTGGTCGGCTATGGCGCGGGTTATTGCCTGCCTTATCCACCATGTTGCATATGTTGAAAATTTAAAGCCCTTGGTATAATCAAATTTATCGACAGCCTTTATAAGACCGACGTTGCCCTCCTGGATAAGGTCGAGGAAATACATTCCCCTGCCGACATATTTCTTCGCGATACTTACGACCAGCCGCAGGTTTGCCTCGGTAAGGCGCTGCTTTGCGCGTTCGTCGCCCTCGGAGATTTTAACCGCAAGCTGAATTTCCTCGTCGCTCGTAAGCAGAGGAACCCTGCCTATCTCTCTCAGATACATCTTAACCGGGTCGTCAAGGGACATATTATCGAAATTCAGGTCGTCCTGAAGATTTTCGATATCCACTTCCTCAAGCTTCAGGTCGTCGTCGGTCGGACCCTCCTCAAGGTCGATATCCAGAGTCGGCGGAACGGTGAAAAGCTCGTCGAGATCCTCCGGTCCGTTTTCAATCTCGTCTATCGAGTTGCTTTTGGACTCCAAAAGCTCGTCCTGAGCCTCATCAAAGCCCTCGGCAGCAGTTTTTCCGTTCTTGTTTTTTACGTCGTCCATTCTCTTATTGTCCTTTCTTGTTTTTGATTATCTGAGTAAGGCTTGCCGCCCAGTCCTCAACTGAGCAATCCTTTAAAGAGGGCTGATTTTTGATACTGCTCTCCTGTAATATAACCGCAATCGAGTCTTTTAATACGGTTTTGGCATTATTATTGCCCTTTTCGCCGTTTTGCAGCGACACAAGATACCCGATTTCGGCATCGTTCAGCATATCTCCGAAATACGAAACGTCCGGCAGAAAGCCCTTTTCAACCGTTTCGAGCAGCCGCTCGTATATCCTGCGGTTAAGCGAGGTCAGCATTTTTTCGGGCGGCAGCTGCTCCGCGGCGGTTTCGCATAAATCGGGGTGTCTCAGCAGCACGGCGATAACCGTTTCCTCAGCTGCCGTTCCCCTGACATTTCCGCGCCGTTCGGGGTTTATATCGTCCTTTGAAAATTTCGGAGAAATAACGGCGCTTATTTGCTTTTTTCTTCTCTGCTCGGCGTTAGTTTTCCGCAGCTCGGAAATTTTGCTTTCAAGCGCCGTCCGCGATACTCCGAACTGCTCGCAAAGCCTGCCGGTATACATATCCCTTGCGATATCGTCGCCGGTTGAGGCGAGAATTGCCGCGGCGCGGGTAAGGTATTGCAGCTTGCCGTCGTCGCTCTCGGTGTTGATTTCGTGAGCCAGACCCAAAAGCTTATATTCAATTTCGCTTACCGCGCCCTCAAGCAGCGCCGCGAACCGGCTCGCGCCGTTCTTTTTTATAAATTCGTCGGGGTCCTTGCCGTCCGGAACGACGACTATTCTTACCTCAAGTCCGGTGTCCTTTAATACCTCCCCGGCTCTGCGAACCGCCTTCTGACCGGCGGCGTCGGCGTCCATCGTAAGCACGATTTCCTTTGTATACCGGCTTATGAGCTTTGCCTGTTCGGGAGTAAATGAGGTTCCGAGAGCCGCAACGGTATTCTTAAAGCCTGCCTGATGCAGCGATACAACGTCCATATTCCCCTCAACGAGAATTATTCTGTCGGCGCAAGCCGTTTTCGCAAAATTCATTCCGAAAAGGTTCTCGCTCTTTTTATAAACCGGGGTGTCGGAGGTGTTGACGTATTTGCCGCCGTGGGTATCGTCACCCGGCATCGCTCTGCCGCTGAAGCCGATAACGTTTCCCCGGATATTTATTATCGGGAACATAACCCGGCGGCGGAAGCGGTCGTAAAACGAGCCGCGCTCGCTTTTTCCGATAACGTTTGCCTGGAGCATATCCGCCTCGTCAAAGCCCTTTGAGCGCAGGTGTTTAATAAGAGCGTCCCAGGAATCGGGAGCAGCTCCGAGACCGAAATGCTTTATGGTTGAAACGTTCAGTCCGCGCCCGGTAAGGTAATCCAAAGCCCATTTCCCCTGAGGGGACATCAGATAGGAATGATAAAATCTTGCCGTTTCGCGGTTGATATCGTATATCGTATTTTTAAGGCGCTGCATCGAGTCGTCGTAGCCGTTCTCCGGCAGGGCGACGCCCGACCGCTCCGCAAGCAGTCTTACCGCCTCGATATAATCGAGGTTTTCGATAAGCTTTGTAAAGGTGAAAACATCGCCGCCGACTCCGCAGCCGAAGCAATAAAACGAGCCGTTTTCGGGGTAAACGGTAAATGACGGGGTTTTCTCGTTATGAAACGGGCACAGCCCGACAAGGTTTTTGCCCCTCCTTTTCAGGTTCACATAGGGCGATATTACCGCCTCGATATCGTTTCTGTATTTAATTTCATTGATAACTTCCTCGGAAATAGGCAAAATACCACCTCTTTTTTATCACAGATTCCAGGATTTCGGGATATAGATATCCGAATACGCCGTAACGGCATAATGGTCGGTCATTCCGGCGATATAGTCGGTAACGGCGCGCCCGACGCCCTCGCGCTCGCAAATCGCCGTATATTCGCAGGACATTTTTTCCGGGTGGCCGCTGAAATATCCGAAAAGTCCGGCGACTATTCCGAAAACCTTTTCCTCCTCCGATTTCGCGGCAGGGTTTAGGTAAACCTCGGAATATAAGAATTTATGGAGCATATCATAGTATTTTTCGGTCACCGCGTCCATCCTTATATCCTCGCCGCTGTTTTCGATAATCGAATGAACAAGCGAGCTTATGCGTTCGCTCTTTGTTGCGCCGAGATGCTCGGTTATCTCGCGCGGCAGCTGCTCCGCGGTTATTATTCCGCCGCGAACCGCGTCGTCGATATCGTGGTTTATGTAAGCCACCCTGTCGCACACCCGCACGACGCGCCCCTCAAGGGTATGCGCCCATTCGCCGCGCGTATGGTGAAGTATACCGTCGAGCACCTCGGCGGTAAGGTTAAGCCCGGCGCCGTTTTTTTCGAGCCTTTCGCAGACCCTGACGCTCTGCTCAAAATGGGTAAATCCGCCGTTCAGCAGCTCGTTCAGCGCGCGTTCGCCGGCGTGACCGAACGGGGTATGACCGAGGTCGTGTCCCAAAGCAATCGCCTCGGTTAAATCCTCATTGAGCCGCAGCGCGCGCGATACGGTACGCGCAATCTGGGCAACCTCCAGCGTATGGGTAAGGCGTGTGCGGTAATGGTCGGATTCGGGAGAAAGGAAAACCTGCGTTTTATGCTTGAGCCGGCGGAACGCCTTGCAATGGATAATACGGTCGCGGTCGCGCTGAAAGTCGGTTCTCAGGTCGCACTTTTCCTCCGCGCGCTTTCTGCCCCTGCTTTCAGCCGAAAGAGCCGCGAGGGGCGAAAGAGTTTGACGCTCCAGCTGCTCGGTTCTCTGTCTTACATTCTGCATAAGCTCACCTCCGAAAAAGCCCTTCACTACTTATATTCGCCGAAAAATCCGCAATTCCTCTTTTTTATTGCGAAAATCTAAGAATTTTCATTTTCCGGCTCTGCGAAATACCCGATTTTCTCATCTTCTGCCGAAAGGCGACCCGAAAAGGCCTCGCAAAGCTTTGAAAGAAAATTTTCCTTTTCCTCCAAGCAAAACGACGCCTTAATAACAACATTTTCTCCGAATGAGGTATCCGAAACCGAGCCGCCGCAGTCCGAAATAAGTCTTGAAAGTCGGGGGTGCTCGGAATAGGAGCAGGCAAGAGAATAGGTAACTCCCTGCCGCATAACAACCGGCTTTGCGGCGAGAACCGCCTCGCGGGCGGCTGAGGAATACGCTCTTACAAGTCCGCCGGTTCCGAGGAGGGTTCCCCCGAAATAGCGCGTAACGCTGAGCAGGGCGCCGCAGATGCCGGAGCCTGCAAGGGTATCGAAAACCGGCTTTCCGGCTGTGCCGTGAGGCTCGCCGTCGTCCGAAAAGCGTGCCGCGCCGTCGGTCAGGACATAAGCATAGACATTATGCCGCGCGTCCCAGTATTCCTGTTTCAGCCGCGACATTATTTCCGCCGCCTGTTCGGCGCTTTCGCAGGGAACGAGCCGCGCCAGAAAACGGGAGCGCTTTTCCTCATATTCCCCGAACGAGGGGGATAAAACAGTTTTATATTCCTTCATTTCTCCGATAAAAAACGCGGCCGTCCCTCAGGACAGCCGCGATATTCGCATAATTATTTGTCTTCAATACCAAAACGCTTCTTAAATCTGTCAACACGACCGCCGGTATCGACCAGCTTCTGTTTACCTGTAAAAAACGGATGACATTTTGAGCAAATATCCAAACGAATGTCCTTTTTGGTTGAACGGGTTTCAAATTCTGCGCCGCAGGCACACTTAACCGTTACCTTTTCATACTGAGGATGAATTCCTTCCTTCATCGTTGTCACCTCTTTCTTACTCTTGTCACCATAAAATAATATCATACCGAATACAAAAATGCAAGGTATTTTTTAAAATTTTGCAAAAAAACCTCATTTTCCGTCCAAAAAGTGCTTTAAATCCTCAAAAATCTCTACTGTTTTGAACTTCATAACGTATTTTTGAGGCTGTTCGGCTATATCGCAGGCGGACTGCGGAACGCCGTCGGACAAGCGCGCCTCGGCTGCCGGAACGCAGACGGCAGGAAAAACTACGCACCACCAGTTTTTGCCCCCGCCCTTTCCGAGCCTTACTATCAGGGAGCGGTATGTCCCGGCAGGCAGAGTAAAGCCGTCGTAATCCCGGTTTTCAAAATACGCGTCGCCTATCTCGACCGAGGCGGTATATTCAAAGCCTTTTTCCGCGAGAACGCGGTTCGCGGCGGCGGTCAGTCTGCCGGTATTCTCCCGCGCGCTTTTTTCGGCAGAGGAAAGGTCGGAGCTGTTTAAAAATATTTCGTCCGTTTCCTCAAGCAGCGCATCCCTTACGGCGATTTTAACCGCCTGATCCTCGGCGGAATCGGAATTTGCCCGGATATGGAGCCTGAGAACACCGCCGCGCAGGCTGTCGCAGGCGGCGTCGAACCGAGCCATACTCAGAGCCGCCGCGCAGATAAGTCCGAACAGCAGCGCAAGCTCTATGTTTCTTCTTTTTATTCTTATTTTCACTTTTGTTTCCTCCGTTCATAGGTATCTGAACAGAGGATTGACAATTTTCCGGATTTTATTCAAATTCCGTTCCGCAGTCCGCGCTCCGCACGGCAAAGGCCTTAAAGCCGGCTGAAGAAATCCTTAAAGCCGCGCTTTCCGCCGATTCCTTGGTTTCAAACACTCCGAAAGCCGCCGGACCGCTGCCCGAAAGGCTGACTGTCCGCGCGCCGTTTTCCCTTAAAAGTCCGAAAACCGGAGAGGTCCGATAAGCGAACATAAAGGCGTTTCCGCAGCAGCGCAGAGCGGCGTCCGCTCCGCCGCCCGCAAGCATCCTGATAAATTTCGGGGTATACAAGGCTCTGACCGGAACATACGGAGAATTGACCGCCGCATCCAGTCTCGAATACATCTGAGCGGTTGATTTTTTCGTTCCGGCGTTCGCCGTAACGAACCAAAGCTCTCCGATAAACGGCATTTTTTTGATTTTTTCGCCTATTCCGCCGACCCTTGCCGTTCCGCCGCTTATGCAAAACGGAATGTCCGCACCTATCCTGAGCGAAAGCGCCCGCATTTCCTCCTCCGAAAGACCGGCGCCGTAAAGCGCGTTGAGTCCCTTTAAAACCGCCGCCGCGTCCGCGCTGCCGCCGCCGAGCCCTGCGGGGTAGGGAATATTTTTTTCGATAAATATTTCCGCACCGCCGGAAAGTCCGGTTTTTTCAAAAAACAGCCGCGCCGCCGAAAAGGCGATATTATTTTCGCCGCAGAGCGAGCTGTCGGAGGAGCTGACCACGATTTCCGACGATTTTTCCACCGTTACGGTATCATAAAGCGACACCGACTGCATAACCGAATCGATAAGGTGGTAGCCGTCAGCCCGTCTGCCGGTGATATCAAGTGTAAGATTAAGCTTTGCATATGCCCTCAGCTTCACTCGGTTCCCTCCCATACTCCGAAGGTAAGGCGGCTCAGAAGTCCGCCGGCAGGCTTTGACCTGAACAGGAAAAACGCCGCCATCGCGCCCAGAACGTTCAGTATATAATCGTCGATATCCGAAGAACCGGTAAGCAGAACCGCCTGAAGAATTTCAACCGCGACCACAACCGCGGAAATGAGCGCAAAAAACCGCCCCGCCTTTCTGAATTTTCCGAAAAGCAGCGGAATAAAAAAGGCAAACGGCATAAAAACCGCGAGATTGCCCATAAGATTTTCCGCAAGCGCCGAAAAGGAGAGCGCGCCGCAGCGCCAGCCGCGGATAAAAAGCCTGACCGTTGCAAAGGGAATCAGGTTGGTATTATTCTTCAGATATTCGGAAATCTGCTCAGGCGAGCGGGTAAAGATATTTGAAATTTTTCTTCCGAAGCTGTTGTCTATAAGAGTGAAATCGGCAACAACCAGCAAATAAGCCGCAAACAGGAAAATCAGGGTGCGTCTCATAATCCGGTGAGCCGTTTCTGGACTTTCGGTCTGAACGCAGCGTATCGCGGTAGCTGCGTATCCGCATATAAACACAAGAAACGCGGTTATGAATTTGGCAAAGTGAGAAAAACGGCCGTCCGGCAGGATATCTATTCCCACAAGGCAGCAAAAGGACGTAACACTCACAAAATACATAACGGCGGATAGTGCTGCAAGCGGTCTTGCACGCAATTAAATCACCGCCAGGAAATTTAAAAATACAGCGGTTCTGTCCGAGCCGCTGTATTTATTGTAACCCGATACAGACCGGGTGTCAAGTCTCAATTACTCCGCCGCCGAAATTTTTGAGCGAGGAGAACACCTCGCGCTCGTCGCTGTATGCCCAGCGGTAGACCTCTATCATAGCCGAGCCGCAAAAGCCGCAGTCCTCCGCCGCGCGGAAAAGCGCGGAGAAATCGTATTCCCCGTCCCCCGGAAGCAGGCAGTCCTTTTCGGCGTTATGGTCGCTTATATGAAGATGGCGGACGTTTTTCCCCACCGCGTCAAGCATATCCTGAGGAGTATATCCGCCGCGCAGGCACTGCTTAACATCGAGACAGAACGCCGCGCGGTCACCGAGCTGAGCAACCATATTTTTCAGGAAATCAAGGCTGCTCGCGCGGTATTTCGCAACGTTTTCCTGCAAAAGAACCGCGCCGTTTTGAGCGACAGCGTCGGATATGCGCAGAAAACGTTCGCAGTACTGATTATCGTCGAGAACGCCGTTGGGCTTTCCGCCGTGCATTATAACATATTTCGCTCCGAGCCGGGCGGCAATCTCGCCGTAGCGCTTATACCAGTCAAGTCCCTCGTGAAGCCGGCGGTCATACGCGGAAAAGAGCATAAACGATTCTGCAAGCGACATCGTGGGGTGAACCGAGCGGACGGCTGTGCCGTAATAATCGCTTATTCCTTTAAGCTCGCTTACGAAATCGGCGCCGAGCTCGCTTAAAGCATTGAAAAAAATCTCGGTTGCCTTAACGCCGTTTTTTCCGATAAGCTCAAGCGCTCTCTCGGTTTCAAGAGGATAAAAACAGGAGGTCGATATCCCTACTTCCATTTTTCAGCTCTCCTTTTCGGAAAATACGTTCACCGGCTTTACAAAAACGGTTTTATTGGTCGTGTATATAACCATTCCGGGCTTTGCGCCGCCCGGCTTTTTAACGTATTTCACCGGGGTATAATCAACAGGCACCTGCTCGGACTGCGCCGCCTTTGAATAAAATGCCGCAAGCTGAGCCGCCGCAAGCATAGTTTCATCGCTGACCGGCTGACCGCCGCAGCATATAACAACGTGAGAGCCGGGGATATTCTTCGTATGGAACCACAAATCGTTTTTCTCCGCCATACGGGTCGTTACGGCGTCGTTCTGGCGGTTATTGCGCCCGGCTAAAATTCTGTAGCCCTCGGCGCTGCAGTATTCAAGGGGCTTTGTCTCGGTTTTTTTGCGGCGCGCGCCCTTTGTCTGCGCCTTCATATACCCTCCGTCGCACAGCTCCTCGCGGATTTCCGCGATATCGGCAAGGCTCCTGCACCTCGAAACGC
Source organism: uncultured Eubacteriales bacterium (assembly GCA_934477125.1). GTDB lineage: Bacteria > Bacillota > Clostridia > Oscillospirales > Acutalibacteraceae > UBA737. The sequence continues at coordinate 116,693 of CAKSOL010000004.1, forward strand.
TTTCCTCAACCGTCTCAAGATAGGCGATTTCCTTTTCGTCCGAGGAGATAAGCCCGGTCAGGGTCTGCTCGGCGGTATAGCTTTTTTTATAGTCCTTAAAATACTTTGCCGCGTTGGCGGCAGGAGAAAGCGCCGGGTCGAGCGGAATACTGACCTGTTTCAGCTCCGGGTCATAATAATTCGGAACTCTGGCAAGCGCGCTGCCGGGCGCAACCGAATGAAGATTAGCTTTAAGCAGCTCCCCGTAAATTCTCAGCTGCTCCCTGTTTTCGCTTACTTTCAGCTCATCGCGGCGCAGAGCAAGCCGCTTAACCGCCCTTGAGAGAGCGCGGGAGACGGCTCGCGAAACGTCCGCCGAGGCAAGCTTTACCCGCGCGGCGGTGTCGCGTCCGGCGTAAAATTCATCGAGCAGGCGGCTGAAGGAGTCAAACTCGCGCGTTTCGGTCTCGCCGTACTGCCGGATATCGGTATACGAATAATCCGCCGGCGCGCCGTTTCTTATAAGCATAACCGGCTTTCCCTTTTCCGAAAGCGCCAAAGAAAGGCGCGAAAGCGCGGCGCGGAGCCTTTCGGGGTCGGTATCGCGGACAAGCGGGTCGCCGCCTGCAAGGTAAGCCGTCTCGCGCGCGATAAGCGGAGATATACCGTCCGCCGAGGAGAGCAGCGCCTTTGACAGCGGCAGCTCCGGCAGGCTCATAATCCGCTCCGCAAGCTCCTCAGCCGGCGCCGACAGCAAATTCAGCTTATCCTGCGGCTCAGGGTAGCAGTAAGCCGCTCCGGGCAGCAGCAGGCGTTTTCCGCTTTCGAGGTCGCTGCGGCGGATAGCGTCTATAATCCTGCCGCTCTGCGAAACGAGAACGATATTCGCCTGATTTCCGATAAGCTCGCATATAATGCGCTCGGTCACCCTGTCGCCCATTTCATCGGTCGTTTCAAAATGCAGCTCCAGAATGCGCTCAAGCCCCGGCTGGGTAACGGCAGTAAGTCTCGCGCCGGAAAAATACTTTCGGGCGAGCATACAAAAGGTCGGCGGAGTGTCGGGGTTTTCGTATTTCTGCTCTGTGAACTGAGCTCTTGCCTCTCCGGGGCGCGCCGACAGCAGCAGCTTTGCGGCAAAGCCCTTTTTGCGCAGCAAAAATACCAGCTCATCGCGCGATGGCTGGTAAAGCTTATCTATATGGCAGTCCGCCGCCGAGCTCAGCTCACCGGCAATTTTATGAGTAAATCCGCCGTCGAACGGCATAGGCTACCTCCGTTTGTTTAAATTTTTCGCTGATTTTCAGCCGTTTTTCAGCTGTTTTTCGGCGCACATCGGATACAGCCGCTCGATTTCACGGACGGCTGCCGAAAGCGCGTTATATTCATCGCGCCTTTGCGGAATATTTTCTATATCCCCGGCGCAGACCGACAGCCGCTTATACTGCTTTTCGATATAAGCTCTGCCCGGCGCGGTTCCGGGGGTGATTTTCCCTATGTAGCGCTCCGCAGGGGAAAGCGCGCGCGGCTTTCCGCAGAACCTCGCGCATATAACCGAATAGGCTCTTTTTCCCTCTGCGGCAGCGGTTTCGCTCTCTGCCGAAAAGCCGTTTTCCGCGAGATAGTCCCGCAGCGCCTCGGCGGAGGTCATAGCCTGTAAAATAAGCAGAATGCCGCTGCTTTTAACCCAGCCGCAGCGGTCGATTATCCCGGCGATAACCTCTCCGCCCATTCCGGCTATAATAACGGTATCGGCCTCGCCGGCGTTTATTCCGGAAAGACCGTCGCACAGGCGGAAATCGAGCGATACTCCGTATCGGGCGGCGTTTTTCCGCGCAGATTCAAGCGGAAGCGGGCGCAAATCGGCGGAAATCACCGAACGCGCCCTGCCGCTCTTTGCGAGATATACCGAAAGATAGCCGTGGTCGCAGCCGATATCGCAGACTGCGGCTCCCTGCGGCACAAGCGAGGCGATAAGGCTCAGCCTTTCACCGAGGGGAATCACTTCTGCTCAAAATGGCGGTTGAGCTTGGCTATAAGCTCGTCGCAGTCGGTTCCGTGAACCTCGCACGCCTGCTCAATGCTCTCTCCGCGCGACGCAGGGCAGCCGAGACAGTGCATTCCTATCTCGAAAAAATACTCCGCGGCGCTCTGATCCATATCGAGAACCTCGCCTATAAGCATATCCTTTGTTATTTTCATTCTAAAACATTCCTTTCTTTTTCCGGCGGCAGAGCCGAACCTGTCGGCTCCGCGCCGCGCGGATAAAAAATTTAAAACAATTTTGTTTCCTTTGTAAGGTCGCTGCGCGTATGATGGAAAAGCTTGCGGTTATCAAGCGCCCAAAGCCGCTGCGAAAAGTCGTTTTCAGCCGTCGCGCCGACCGCCTCGCGCATTTCGTAAACCCGCGCGTCCATAAGGTCCAGCTCGCTGAGGATTTCAGCCTCGATAAACATCGGTCTGACCGCCGCGCCGAACTCCGGCTCGCCGTGGTGAGACAAAATCATATGCTCAACCAGCATTGCCGTTTCCGGGTTTATTCCGAGCCTTTCGGCGTATTTCGCAACCGTTACGGTTCCCATGGCGATATGGCCGAGAAGATTTCCGGCAACGGTATAGCCCTCAGGCGTTCCGAGAGGAGTTACGACAAATTCCTCGATTTTGGCGATATCGTGAAGTATAGCGCCGGCAAGCAGCAGGTCGCGGTCAACAAACGTATATATACCGCAGACTCCCTGCGCTAAGCGGACAATCGACAGCGTGTGCATTAAAAGTCCGCCGCGGATGGCATGGTGAAGCTTGAACGCTGCCGGCCAATAAAGCAGCGCGAGCCGCCTGTCCTTTAAAATCTCGGTTACGAGCAGTCTTAAATTATCATCTGCAAAGCCGCCGGCAATATTCATCAGCTCATCGAACATCTGCTGACCGGAATACTCCGCGCTCTGAACCAGCTCCTCGGCTTTAACGTTATCCGCATCGGTTACCGGGCGGATGCGCTCGATATTGAACTGGTCGGAGCCGTTGAACTCGCGGATAACTCCGCGAACCTTAACCGCCTCGCCTGCCGAATACTCGCCGTGCTCCGACGGGATATAGCGCCAGAGCTTTGCGTTTATGCTCCCTGTCCGGTCGCCGAGGGTCATATCGAGATAGTCGCCGTTTTTTCCGCTTTTGCGCTCGACGGCGGTTACAAGGCAGAAGCCCTCGACGCGGCCGCTGTTTTCAATAGGAGTGAAATTCATAAAACAGTTATTCCTTTATTATAATATTTTCTCTTGCCGGACCGTTGCTTACCATTTTTATCTCAAAGCCTATCTGCTTTTCGATAAATTCGATATAGCGGCGGCAGTTTTCGGGAAGCTCGGAATACTTCGTTATTCCGGAAATATCGCATTTCCAGCCCGGCAGAGTTTCGTAAACCGGCTTTGCGCGCTCAAGCAGACCGGTTACCGGGAAATCGGTTGTTACCTTACCGTCGATTTCATAGCCGGTGCAGACCTTTAATTCGTCGAGATAGCCGAGAGCGTCAACAACGGTCAGGACCGCGTGAGTCGTGCCCTGAACCTCGCAGCCGTAGCGCGTGGCAACACAGTCGAACCAGCCCATTCTGCGCGGTCTGCCGGTTGTAGCGCCGTATTCGCCGCCGTCGCCGCCGTGGTCGCGCATCGCCTTTGCCTCGTCGCCGAATATCTCGCTGACGAACGCTCCCGCGCCGACAGCCGAGGAATAAGCCTTTATAACCGTATAGATTTCCTTTATCGCATAGGGCGGAACCCCTGCGCCGACAGCGCCGTAGCCGGCTATCGTATTTGAGGAGGTAACCATCGGGTAAATACCGTGGTCAGTATCCTTGAGCGAGCCGAGCTGACCCTCCAAAAGAATGGTCTTGCCCTGCTTTTCGGCGTTATAAACCAGCTTGCGGACGTCGCCCACAAACGGCTCAAGACCCTTTTTCCAGGTCATCATTTTATCGAAAATTTCATCGACCGAAAGCGGCTCCTTATGGTAAAGGTCGCGGATAAGTATGTTCTTGACCTCTAAAATTCTTTCGAGCTTTGCCCTCAGCGCCGTTTCATCGAACAGCTCGCAGACCTGAAAGCCGGTTTTCGCATATTTATCCGAATAAAACGGAGCAATTCCCGATTTTGTTGAGCCGAAACTCGCCTTTCCGAGCCGCTCCTCCTCGTAAACGTCAAACAAAACGTGGTAAGGCATAACCATCTGGCAGCGCTCCGAAACCATAAGCTTAGGCGCGGGAACTCCCTGTTCGACAACGCTGTTATACTCCTTCAGCAGCTTATCAACGTCCAGCGCGACGCCGTTTCCGATGCAGTTTATAACGCCGGGGTTAAAAACGCCTGACGGCAGGGTATGCAGAGCGAATTTACCGTATTCGTTCTTTATAGTATGCCCGGCATTGGCGCCCCCCTGAAAACGAACGACTATATCGGCGTTTCCGGCAAGCATATCGGTTATTTTACCCTTGCCCTCGTCGCCCCAGTTTGCGCCTACAACAGCCTTAACCATAACAGAAACTCCCCCAAATTCAATTATCCTGCGCGAATTTTCGCACAGAGACTATTATACTATGCCGCGCCTGTAAATTCAAGCACTAACGGGTACATTTAATAAAAAGTTCATCTGAAAATACGATATCTCTTTACCGCATAAAACAGAGGATCGCCGAGCAGGAAGCAGGCGGCAAGCTCTCCGAGACCGACGGTTGCCGCCGAGGAAACAAAGCCCCAGACCGCCGCGCCCTCCGGCAGAAAGAAAATATCTATCTCAAGACCTATAATAACCGCGTTCAGCACCACCGGCGACAGAAACGACAGCACCGGCAGACCCTTAACGCAGATTTTCCGCAGCAGGTAGGTTAAAACCGCCGCCGCGAGGGTTGCGCCCGTTCCGAAAATCATATCGACCGCGCCGATAGGCGAAATTATATTTGAAATAAAGCAGCCGAGAACCAAACCCGGAATTGCCGCGGGAGTGAAAACCGGGAGGACGGTCAGCGCCTCGGAAATCCGCAGCTGAACGGGACCGAAAGCGAGGTTAAGCAGATTGCTTATCATCGTAAGTCCGATATAAGCGGCGGCTATCAGCGCGCCCTCAACGATGAATTTTATTTTCCTGTTCATTCCTTATTCTCCTGCAATGCCTTGTAATAAGCGACGGCAAGCGCGTCGCACCGCTCGTTCTCCGGGTGGCCGTTATGCCCCCTGACCCATTCTATCTCAACCGTATGACGTTCGGTAAGCAGCAGCAGTTTTTCCCATAGGTCGGCATTGAGCGCAGGCTTTTTATCCGCCTTGCGCCAGCCGTTTTCCCTCCAGGACGCCGCCCAGCCCTTGCCGATACCGTCCGCCACGTAGCGCGAATCGGTTACAAGTCTTACCCGGCATGGCTCTTTAAGCGCGGAAAGACCCATTATGACCGCAGTAAGCTCCATTCGGTTATTCGTTGTATTTTCTTCTCCGCCGGAAAGCTCCTTTTCTATGCCGTTATAGCGCAGAATCGCTCCCCAGCCGCCCGGACCCGGATTTCCGGAGCAGGCGCCGTCGGTAAAAAGCTCGATTTCCTTCATATCCTGCCTCAGTATTTGCGCCAGCTGCCGACAACGCGCCCCAAAACCTTGGGTTCCTTGGGGATTATCGGTTCAAAATCGGGATTTTCGGGCATAAAGACAACTCTGCCGCTCTTTTCGATAACGAGCCGCTTAACGGTCGCCTCCTCGCCGTCCATTCCGATTATTATATCGCCGCTGCGGCAGGGGGAATTTTTATCGGCTATGATTATGTCGCCGTCGAGTATTCCGGCGTCGCGCATACTGAGTCCCTGAACGCGCAGGGCGAAAAGCCCGGACGCATCCTTAGCCGGATAGGGAATATAATCGACTATTTCCTCAACCGCCAGTATCGGCTGACCTGCCGTTACCCTGCCTATCAGCGGAACCATAGACGCATCGTATTCCGAATCGAGCCTTATAGCCCTCGAATAGCGCGAATCTCGCGAGATATAGCCTGCCTCCTCAAGGGCGTTTAAAATTCCGTGAACCGTTGAGGTTGAGCGGATACCGGTAGCGGCGCAGATTTCCCTTACCGTAGGCGGTATTCCGCCGGATTGCAGCTGACCGGCAAGGTATTCATAAACCGCGCGCTGTTTTTCGGATAACGGACGTTTTTCCAAAATCATCACTCCGCAAAAAGAACATTTGTTTTTATTATAGCACCGATACCGGCGTTTTTCAATAATTTTTAACCGGATTTTTTAAAAAGAGCGGATAACCGCCTCGGCGGCGCGTATTCCGTCAACGGCGGCGGAGGTTATTCCGCCTGCATAGCCTGCGCCCTCGCCGCAGGGGAAAAGTCCCGCTGCGTTTACGCTCTGCCCGGTCTCATTCCTCGTTATTCTGACAGGCGAGGAGGAGCGGGTTTCGGGAGCCGTTAAAACGGCTCCGGCGTTTGCAAAGCCCGGCAGCTTTTTATCAAGCTCGGGCAGTCCGGCTTTAAGCGATTCGATTATAAAATCGGGGAAAATCTCCGAAAAATCCGCCGGGGCGGCTTTCGGTCTTACCGTCGGCTCGACAGCCGCGCAGAACGCAAGCCCTTTACCCAGAAATTCGCCGACCGTCGTTACCGGAACGGCGCCGTCTGCCGCGCGGAACGCCGCAGCCTCGATTTTTCGCTGAAGCTCGCAGCCTGCGAGAACGCCGTCCCCCGGGAAATCGCCCGGCTCAACTCCGACAAGCACCGCGCTGTTGGCGTTTTTACCGTCCCTGCGGCTGCCGCTCATTCCGTTTACGGCTATATGCCCGCTTTCGCTTGAAGCGTTGATAACACTCCCTCCGGGACACATACAAAAGGTATATACCCCTCTGCCGTTTTTAAGGTGAACCGCCAATTTATAATCCGCCGCGCCGAGAGCCGGATGACCTGCCGCTCTGCCGTAGAGCGCGCGGTTTATATCGCTTTGCGGATGCTCTATTCTGACGCCGACGGAAAACGGCTTGCGCTCCAAGGCTATGCCTAATCGGCGCAGCAGCTCAAAGGTATCCCTTGCGGAATGGCCGCAGGCGAGAATAAGGCGGTTACATTCAATTCTTTCTCCGCCTGCCTCAATACCGCAGACCGCGCCGTTTTCCGTTATGATATTTTCAAGTCTTGTTTCAAAGCGCACCTCGCCGCCGAGGGAGATTATTTCCTCGCGCAGACGCTTTACGACCCCCGGCAGAATATCGGTTCCGATATGCGGCTTTGCGTTTATCAGGATATCCTCGGGCGCGCCGAACCGGACAAAATCCTCCAGCACCGCGCGGCAGCGGACGTCCTTTATACCGGTATTGAGCTTGCCGTCCGAAAAGGTTCCGGCTCCGCCCTCGCCGAACTGAACGTTGGACTCCTCATTCAGCTCTCCGCCGCTCCAGAAGCGTTCAACGTCCTTTGCTCTTTCCTCAACCGCTTTTCCTCTTTCAATTATAACCGGGTGCAGTCCGGCGCGGCTGAGGGTAAGACCTGCGAACATTCCTGCCGGACCGAAGCCGACAACAACCGGGCGAAGCTGCGGCAGAACATCGGCAACGGGCGGAGCATAGGTTTTTTTAACATATCTCTGCGCCTTTTTCGAGCGCGATATAAGACGGTTTTCCCCGGCGGCGTCAACCAGCAGAGAACAGCAGAAATGCACCCTGTCGCGCCGTCTTGCGTCGACCGACCGCCGGTAAAGGCTCGCCGAGCGGATATACTGCAAATCGGTTTTAAGCTCCCTTGCCGCGGCCTCGCGCAGTCTTGAAAAATCGGTTCCGAGAGGGAGGTCTATATTGCTTAAAAGTATCATTTTTCAGTTTCCTTTTGAGTTATTGCGTCCGCCGCAGCCATTGCGCTGCTCCAAGCCCATTGCAGGTTAAAGCCGCCGCAGTCGCCGTCTATATCGAGAATTTCCCCGGCGGCGTAAAGTCCCCTGTCGCGCAAGGATTCCATCGTTTCAGCCGAAAATGCCGAGGTGTCGAGTCCTCCGGAGGTGACCTGGGAATTTATAAAGCCGGTTGTTCCCGAAACCGGGAATTTCCAGCTATGTATCATTCGGGACAATGCCTTTATATCGCCGTTTTGAACCCTGCCGGAAATTTTGCAGAGCTTTAAAAGGGTCTGTCCGACGCGTTTATTGAGCAGACCGGTAAAAAATTCCTCCGCCGGGCGTTCCCCGATATCCGAAACGCGAAGACTGAGCAGGCGGACGGTTTCCGCGCCGTCATACTGCGGCATAAGGTCAAGGGAAATTTCAAGTCCCCTTTCGTTTCTTCCGGCGGCGCGGGAAAGCTGAAGTATCGGCGGACCCGAAAGCCCGTAATCGCAGAAAAGCACCTCGCCGCTCTCTCGCCTTACCGCCCTTCCGTCCTTCAACAGCGCTGCCGCCGCGTTTACCTTTATTCCTTTTAGCGGTCTGACGGCGGCAGGGTCGGTTTTAAGCTGAACTATCGCCGGGGCAGGAGCTACGGTCGGGTAGCCCTTTTTTCCGAACATTCCGAACAGCGCGCCGGTGCTTCCGAGCTTATCTCCTCCGGAATACATTCCTCCGGCGGCTATCAGATAGCGGCAGGTAAGCGCGCCGTCCGCGGTTTTAACCGAATACCCGCCGTTTTCCCTTTTGAAATCGGAAACGGCGCAGTCGCACCGCACGTCAGCCCCGCATTCGGCGGCGGCGAAACGCAGCGCGTCAACAACCGAGGAGGCTTGCAGCGAATAAGGGTAGCCGCGCCCGGTTTCATCATAGGTTATAACAACGCCGACCGAGGAAAAAAATTCCTCCGTCCGCGCGCCGCCGTATTTTTCAAGGGCAGGCAGGCAGAAGCCGGGGTGCGCGCCGTGGTACCGCTCGGGGCGGATTTCGCGGTTCGTTATATTGCATCTGCCGTTGCCGGTAACAATCAGCTTTTTCCCCACCCTCGGCAGCTGTTCGAGCAGAACGACCTTTAAGTGCGGAAGATTTTTCTTAAGTCTTACCGCCGCGCAGAGTCCTGCCGCTCCGCCGCCGATTATTATAACGTCGCAGTCTGGTTTAATGCCGTTCATTTTCATCGGAAAAGGTCTCGCAGAATCTTGCCGCAAAGGAGGCAGGCTCGCCGGCGGCGTTCAGATGGGAAAGGTCGCCGAAGCCGTTGCAGCGGAAATAGGCAACGCCCTTTTCCCTTTCCTCGGTTATCATAGTCGTAACCGAGGAGGGCAGCGCAACAAAGCCCTGCCACAAAACCAGCGGCGAAACGCCGAGCAGGTGAGACAGAAGAACGCACTCAACGCCGAAATGGCAGAACAGCGCAACCGTTTCGCGGTTCTCGCGCTCGACCCGGTAACAGCTTGCCTCGCGGACGTAGCCGTGGCTTTCGAGCAGGCTGTCAAGTCCGCGGCAGACCTCGCCGTAGCGTTTTTCAACGTTTCCGCTTTGGAAAAGCTCGGTTTTAAGCCATTTTGAGCGGTCGTAATAATCGGGAACGCGCGTCCAGTATGAGGGCATAAGGTCCCAGGGTATTCTTTTATCCCCGGTTTCGGGGTCTGTTATATATCCGGAAAATTCCTCGAGCCAGTCCATAGTCTGAGCCGCGGCGCCGTAACGCCTGAGGGTCGGCTCGGCGGTAGCCTGCGCCCTGCCGAGCGGCGAGCAATAGAATGAGGAAATACCGAGTCCCGACAGCCGTTCCGAGAGCAGCTCAGCCTCGCGCCTGCCCTTGGGGGTCAGGGAGTCGTTTACGTAATCGGGGTCGCCGTGACGAATAATTAAGAGTTTCAAAAAATCACCTTTTCGACTGTTGGATTTAAGACGTTAGATTTGCAGTAAATGAGATTGTGCGCAGGTCTAATATCTAACATCTAATGTCTAATGTCTAAATTGCATCTCGTCCGCCAGAGCGGCAAGCTGTGCGCGGCTCTCGGCGTTCAGCGCGGATTTTATCTGAACCGTTGTTTCCGCAAATTTCAAATCCTTGCTCTTTTCGAGCATACCGCGGATAACCCGCGCCGCCGCCGGAGCCCAGCTGCCGTTTTCGATAATGCCGACGGTGCGGTTTCTGAAACCGCGCTCGGTAAGGGCTTCTATAAAGGTGCGCATAAAGGGGAATATATCCGCATTATACGTAGTAGTGGCTAAAACTATACGGTCGTAACGGAAAGCGTCCTCAACAGCCTCCGCCATATCCTCGCGCGCAAGGTCTGCCGACGATACCCTGCACCCCTTGCTTTCAAGCAGGGCTTTAAGCTCTTTTGCGGCAGCGGCGGTGTTGCCGTAAACCGAAGTATAGGCGATAAAAACACCCTCGCTTTCGGCGCGGTAGGACGACCAAATATCATAAAGGTTTAAATAATAGCCGAGGTTTTCGGAGAGTATGGGACCGTGTAGCGGGCAGATAGTCCCGATATCGAGCGCAGCCGCCTTTTTAAGCAGAGCCTGAACCTGAGCGCCGTATTTCCCGACAATTCCGAAGTAATATCTTCTCGCCTCGCACGCCCAGTCCTCGTCCGCGTCCAGCGCTCCGAATTTTCCGAAGCCGTCCGCCGAGAACAGTATGCGGTCGGCGCTGTCGTAGGTAACGATAACCTCAGGCCAGTGAACCATCGGAGCGGCGATAAATTTAAGCTCGCGCGAGCCGAGGGAGAGGGTATCGCCGTCGGAAACCGTTATATTCCTGCCGGAAAAGTCGGTTCCGAAGAAATTTTTCATCATGGCGAACGCTTTCGCCGATGAGACTATAACGGCGTTCGGGTAACGCTCGGCAAACGCGGTTATTCCGGCGGAATGGTCAGGCTCCATATGCTGAACTATAAGGTAATCCGGCTCAGCCGAGCCCAATACCGCGGCTATATTCTCAAGCCATTCTCCGACAAAGTTCTTATCAACCGAGTCCATAACCGCTGTTTTTTCATCAGCTATGACATACGAATTATACGCCATACCGTTCGGAACGGCATACTGACCCTCGAACAAGTCAATCCTGCGGTCATTGACCCCGACATAAAAAACCTTTTCGCTTATATTTTTCATAATTTCGCACCCCGTTTGGTTGTTTTTTTAATTCTATGCTTATGTTAGGACTGAATTCAGTTTCCCTCGCCGTAAAGTAAACGAAACCGACCCGCGCCCCTTGCCTAAAGGGGAGAGGGCCGCGCATACGCGCGGCGAGGGGATTATGACCGGAGGAGGGATTTTTTAACGAATAAATCGATATATTCGCAAACTCCGTTAAAATTTTTATTAACTTCATTATTCGGTATACGAATTACCTTCAAGCCCCTGCTTTCGATTTTTTCTGTTCTGATTTTGTCCTTCAGTAAACCGTTTTTCTCATAATGCTGTGAACCGTCAAGCTCGATTATAAGTCTTGCCCGGCTGCAATAAAAATCCGCAATATAATTATCTATAACCTTCTGCCTTAAAAACCGTATCGGATACGAGCGCAAAAAGTCATACCATAAATGCCTTTCCTCTTTTGTCATATTCTTACGCAAGTATTTCGCATTTTCGGTTAGTTTTGCGTTGTGCTTACGTTCTATTTCGTATCCCTCCGTCTTTGCCTGCGGCAAATCCACCTCCCTTTAGGCAAGGGAGGCTTTTTTCATAACGGCAAGCATATATTAAATTAAATATAACATTTTTTATTATAATTTTCAAGCTATATATTTAAGCCGTCATATGTATTGCGCGTATTGACAAGCGGGCGGCGGTGTGATACTATTTTTATATGATGATAAGGAGCCGGATTTAATGAAAATAAATTTTACCAAGATGCAGGGAACGGGAAACGATTACATATACATAAACTGCTTTGAGCAGAAAATACCCGACCCCGCCGCTCTCGCCGTTAAAATGTCGCCGAGGAGGCTGTCTGTCGGGGCGGACGGAGTTATTCTGATTTCCCCCTCCGAAAAAGCCGACGCCGAAATGAGGATTTTCAATCTCGACGGCAGCGAGGGGAAAATGTGCGGAAACGGGATACGGTGCGTCGGGAAGTACCTTTTCGATAACGGAATCGTATGCCGAAAAACAATGACGGTCGATACCCTCAGCGGAATAAAAAACCTCGAAATAACCGAAAAAAACGGAAAAGCAGAATATGTTACGGTCGATATGGGGCTGCCGGAATTTGAGGCGAAAAAAATCCCGGCTGTCTGCCCGGAGAAAAGAATGGTTGACTTTCCGATATCGGCGGCAGGCGGAGAATACCGCATAACCGCCGTTTCGATGGGCAATCCGCACGCGGTTATTTTCTGCGATTTCGACCCGATGACCCTTGACCTTGAAAAAATCGGTCCGGAATTTGAGTTCAATACGCATTTCCCGGAGCGGGTCAACACAGAGTTTATAAGGGTTATTTCTCCGGGGCATTTGCAGATGAGAGTCTGGGAGAGGGGCAGCGGAGAAACATTCGCCTGCGGAACGGGCGCCTGCGCGGCGGCGGCAGCGGCGGTTCTCTGCGGAAAATGCAGAAAGGAGACCGAAATAACGGTATCGCTGCGCGGCGGCGACCTTATTATAACCTATGCCGCAGACGGACATATTTATATGCGCGGTCCGGCGGTTAAAGTATATGACGGGGTGTATGATTATGAGCCTTAAAATAAAGGTAAACGACAATTTTTCAACAATGGCGAAAAGCTATCTTTTTTCGGAGATAGCAAAGCGCGTCAGAGCCTACAAGGCGGAAAATCCGGGCGCGGAGGTTATCAGTCTCGGAATAGGGGACGTTACGCGTCCGCTGCCGAAAGTCTGCACAGAGGCGATGAAGGCGGCGGCTGAGGAGATGGCGCATCCGGAGACCTTCCGCGGCTATCCCCCGGAATACGGCTGCGATTTTCTCCGCGGCGCGATAAGCCGGTATTACGCAGGAAACGGCGTTGAGATACCGGCGGACGAGATATTCGTTTCGGACGGAGCAAAAAGCGACGTCGGAAACATCGTTGACATTCTCGGAAAGAACAACGTTGTTATTCCCGACCCGGTTTATCCGGTTTACCTTGACAGCAATCTGATGAGCGGAAATCACGTTGAATTTATCCGCGGCGGCAGCGAAAACGGCTTCCGCCCGACCCCCGACTCGCTCGGCGGGGGCGGATATGTTATTTACCTGTGCTCGCCCAACAATCCGACCGGCGCTGTGTATAACCGCGCGGAGCTTAAAAAATGGGTCGATTTTGCGAATAATTCCGGCTCGCTGATAATATTTGACGCCGCCTACGAGGCATTTATCGGCGACCCCTCTCTGCCCCATTCGATATACGAAATCGAGGGAGCGAGGGAATGTGCCGTTGAGATATGCAGCTTTTCAAAGCTTGCCGGGTTCACCGGAACGCGCTGCGCCTGGAGCGTTTTCCCGGCTCAGCTTTTAACCGCCGGCGGAACGCCGCTTTCGGCGCTCTGGTCGCGCAGGCAGGCGACAAAGTTCAACGGCGTTTCATACCCCGTTCAGCGCGCCGCCGAGGCGGCTCTCTCCGGGGAGGGACTGCGGCAATGCCGCGAATCGATAGCCTATTATCTCGAAAACGCCGCAATTCTCGCCGGGGTTTTGAATGAAAAGGGAATTGAATTTACCGGCGGCAGCTGTTCGCCCTATCTTTGGATGAAATGTCCGGGAGGAGCGCTTTCATGGGACTTTTTCGACAGTCTGCTTTCCGGCGCGCAGCTGGTCGGAACTCCCGGCTCCGGTTTCGGGAGCGCGGGCGAGGGCTTTTTCCGGCTGACCTCCTTCGGAACGCGGGAAAACACGCTGACCGCCGCCGAAAGACTGCGCAGCTTTCTTTAAGCAAATTAAAATACTGTAATAACAGGGGGTATTTATATGATTTATCCGTTACTTTTACGCGCTCCGCTCAAGGACTACATCTGGGGAGGAACAAAGCTCCGCGATGAATACGGCTTTTCCTCCGAGGCGGACCGCATAGCCGAGGCTTGGGTGCTTTCCTGCCATAAGGACGGGGCGAGCGTTGTGCGCAACGGCGTTTACGCCGGGAAAACCCTGCCCGAAGCCATTGCGGCGATGGGAAAGGAATGTCTCGGAGAGCGCGCCGCGGCTTTTCCTTATTTTCCGCTGCTGATAAAGCTTATCGACGCTAAGGACCGGCTTTCGGTTCAGGTTCACCCCGACGACGAATACGCGCTTAAAAACGAGGGCGAATACGGAAAAACCGAGATGTGGTATGTTGTTGACTGCGAAAAGGACGCGCGTTTGATTTACGGCTTTAACCGCGAAATCGACAAGGCGGAATTTGCACGCCGCATAAAGGATAACACGCTGACCGAGGTCTGCAACTATGTTCCGGTTAAAAAGGGAGACGTTTTCTTTATCTCCGCCGGAACGCTGCACGCCATCGGCAAGGGTATTCTTATCGCCGAAATTCAGCAGAATTCAAATACTACCTACCGGGTTTCGGACTACGGCCGCTTAGGGGCGGACGGCAAGCCGCGTCCGCTGCACATCGACAAGGCGCTGAGCGTTACCAAAACCGCGCCGCCGACCGAGGAATACGGTCAGATAGGCGAGATACGCGAGTATCCGTTCGGAAGGGTGCGTTCGCTCGCGTCCTGCTCGAAGTTCACCTCGTCGCTGCTTTCCCTTGAGGGAACAGCCGCGCTTTCGGCGGACGGGAGCTTTCAGTCGGTTCTGGTGCTGGACGGCGAGGCGGTGCTGTCCTATGCGGACGGCTGCTTCAGAATAAAGCGCGGAGACTGCGTTTTTGTTCCCGCCGGTATGAGCATAACCCTTTCGGGCTGCGCCGAAATAATAACCGCCGAGGTCTGATTATCGCCGCCTGCGCTCCCGATTATCCCGTTTTCAACAAAAAAACTTGACATTCGGGGCGTTTAGTGCGATAATATTATGTGTTTCATTCTGCAAATTGCTCTTTTTGCCGGATAAAATATTATGATGATTTTTAGCTGTCGGTGATATAAATGCGAATTATAACCGGATCTGCGCGGGGAAAACGGCTCGTTACCCCGCAGGGAACCGATGTCGTCCGCCCGACGCCCGAACGGGTCAAGGAGGGGCTTTTCAGCGCCATTCAGTTTGATATAGAGGGCAGAAGGGTTCTTGACCTTTTTGCCGGTTCGGGTCAGCTCGGACTTGAGGCTTTGAGCCGCGGCGCCGAGAGCGCCGTATTCGTCGATACCTCGGAGGTATCGCTGGCGGCGGTAAAGCAGAATATTGAAAGCACCGGTCTTTCCGGCGCGCGCGCCGTCAGGTCGGACTATGCTTCGTTTGCAGCCTCCTGCCGCGAGAAATTCGATATTGCTTTCCTCGATCCGCCCTATTCCGCGGGACTTTTTGAAAAGGCGATTGCCGCCTGCGCCCCGATTATGAGCGATTACGGCGTTATTATCTGCGAGCATCCCGAAAATGCCGTTTTATCGGAGGAAATTGCCGGATTTTCAGCCGCAAGAACCTATCGCTACGGCAAGGTATGCGTAACGCTTTACCGCAGAAAGGACTGAGGAGCTTGAAGAACAGCACGGTTATTTATCCCGGCAGCTTTGACCCGGTAACCCTCGGTCATCTCGATATTATACGCCGCGCGGCGGCTATGTTCGACAGGGTTATAGTCGTTGTTATGAGCAATATGAATAAGAAATGCTCCTTTTCGCCGGAGGAACGGCGGGATATGATTAAAAAGTCGGTTGACGGGCTGCCTAATGTCGAGGTCGATTTCTATAACGGCCTGCTGGCGGACTATGCGCGGCTCAAAAACGCCAGCGCGATAATAAAGGGCTTGCGCGCAATGTCTGATTTTGAATACGAATTTCAGATGGCGCTCACCAATAAAAAGCTTAATCCGCAGGTTGAAACGCTGTTTCTGACCACGAGCACGCAGTTTATGTATCTCAGCTCAAGTATGGTTAAGCAGATAGCGAGTATGAACGGAGATATTTCGGATTTTGTTCCGCCCCAGATTTACGATGACATTTCGGAGCGGCTGAAAAGAGCAGATTAAAGACGCGGCAGAGCGTTTTTCAGGAAATAAAACGGAGGTTGAATTTAAAATGACATTGGATGAATTACTTGAACAGTTTGACGAAGTGCTTGACAGCGGCATAAAAATCCCCGGAAAGAAAACCTTGGTGGACGTTGAGCGGCTGCGCGCGGTTGTTGACGATATCCGTCTCAACATTCCGAGCGAGATAAAGCAGGCGCGCGGCATTGTTTCCGACAGAGCCGACATTATAACGACCGCAAAGCGCGAGGCGGACGGAATAATCAAGAACGCCGAGGAGCGCGCAAAAGCGATGGTTGCTCAGGAGCAGATCGTTAAGCTCGCTCAGGAAAAGGCAGCCGAAATAATTTCAAACGCTCAGGCAAAGAGCCGCGATATGCGCAAGGCGGCTCAGGATTTTGTTGACGACCTTATGCGCCGCGCCGATGAGGGCGTTACCGCAAATCTCGGCGAAATCCGCAAGACGCGCGCCGCATTAAAGCAGCAGATTCCCACCGCCGCAAAGCACGACGGACAGTAAAAGCGCGGCAAGCCGCAGAACAAACAGTTTATTGACAAGCTTACGCGGGTATTTACCGTTTGGTAAATACCCGCGTTTTATTCTTTGCAGCAATAGGATTTTGTATATCTAATATCTAATATCTAATATCTAACGATATACCGCCTCAAGGCGGTATATCGGCTGACCGAGCGAGGAAAAGCGGCGCTCGTATTCGGTTACGATATTCTCCCTTGCCGCCTCGGTCTGCGAATTATGCAAATCAAGCGACACATTTTTGAGCGCAAAGCCGTTTCCGCTGAGCTGTTCTATCGAAAATTCAAAAAAGCCCATATTATCGGTCTTTTGATGTATTTCCGCGCCGGGCGCCATAAGCCGCTTATATATTTCGAGGAAATTCGCGTGGGTCAGGCGGTGGGCGGCGTAGCTCTTTTTCGGGAACGGGCAGGAAAAATTAAGGAAAATCCGCTCTGCCGCGCCGGCAGGGATATAGCGTTCGAGGTATTCCGCTCCGCACTTTAAAAAGCGCAGGTTCGGCACTTCCACCCGGAAAGCCGCCTCGCATGCGCTGACAAGCACGTTTGCGCTTTTCTCAACCGCAAGCAGGTTTATTCCGGGATTGCGGCGGGCAAATTCAACCGCAAAGCCGCCCTTTCCGCAGCCGATTTCAAGGAAAAGCGGCTGTTTTTTGCCGAACCAGCGGTCGATATCTATTATTTCGCGGTTGCGGTCGTTATTCCGGAAATCCCGGTCGTCGCTGTCGGCGATATAGAGTATATCCTCAACCGCCGCAAGGCGTTCGTTCAGATGCTTTTTTCTTCTTCCGCGCATTTTCATCACCGTTAATAAAAAATTTAAGCGCTGCTCCGGCGCCAGGCAAACTGGCGGAACCGCAGCAGGTTCGGCTCACGTCTGCCTCAGGGAGCAACGCTTTATATTATAACAAAAACCGCAGAATTTGCAAGAGCCGATAAATCCGGCGCGCCCGTTTACTTCATCCCGGCGAGCTTTTTAATCGCCGACGAGCGGAACAGCAGCGCAACGCCGACGGTCGTCAGAATAAGCTCCGGCAGCATATAAAAGCCGTTATAGGCGACCGAATAGAGAATCGGGCGGTTGGTAAACACGCCGCCGAAAATCTCGAACTGCTCAAGGTTTTTGAAAATTACGTAGCCCGATATAAAGTGGCTCACAAATCTCAGGAAAACTGCAAGCGCAGTTCCGCAGCAAATGCCGGAATAGCCCTTTTTAGCGAAAATTCCCGCAATTCCGAGAACCGTATATGCGGCTATATAATCGAACACGATTGTTCCGACAAGCATTGCCGGGGTAAGCCCCCAGGAAAGCACTTCGGGCAGACCGATAGCCAGCTGACCCAGCGAATAGACGAACGCCGCGCCGAAGCCCCATTTAAGACCGAACATTGCGGAAATCATAACGACGGGCAGCATTGAAAGCAGCGTAACCGAGCCGCCGAGCGGCATTTTAACCACCTTTATAAGGCTCAGCACCGTTGCAAGCGCAATAAAGACGGCGCTTACGGTAATTTTGTAAATAGGTTTCTGAGGAGATGTTTCATTCATTTTTTATTCTTCCTTTTCTTTTTGCCCGCAGGGCGCATATTTTTTGCAATTTCCCAATAAAACATAAAAAGCCGCAGGCAATAAACCTGCGGCTTCTGACAGTTTCCGTAATTTTCCTACGGCGGCATTATCCGCATCAGGTTACAGGTCGGGATTTAAGCCTTGCGGCAAATCCCCTCTCAGCCGGGTTTCACCCAGCTCCCTTATTGCATTGAAATTATATCACCCTGCAAGCCGCTTGTCAAGCGGTTTTGACAGCACATACCGGAAAAGCGGCGGGCGCTTTGGCAAAATGCAGCGGTAAGGTCTGCTATTCTGCGATTTTCCGCGCCTCAAGATAAAACCTTTTATCGTCCGCACAGCCCATCGAAAAGGTTTTGCGCGGCAGAGAGCCGTCCGCAAGGACGCTGCCGAAAAGCTCCGATTTTTCCATTCCGCGGAACAGAAAGCCGGTTGTATCGGGAGCGCAGCAGAGGGCGCGCAGGTTCTGCTCTCCGTGAATATAATCTATCCGCAGTTCGTTTTTTGCGGCGATTTCATCGAGTATCGGCTGGAGCGTTCCGACGGGCAGCTTTGCCGCAGGGCGCAGCGAAAGCTCTCTTTCTCCGCCGGAGAAAACGCAGGTGAATTTCTGCGCGTCGGCGCCGGAGTATTCCCCTCCCGCCGCCTTTTCAACAAGGCTTATAAGCGTTTCGGGGTCCGCTCCGAAAACGGCGCGGTAGATAGGCTCAAATTCGAGCGCGCTGTCGTGAATATTAACTATCTCAACCAGCGCATAGCGCGAAATACCGCCGGGATTTTTTTCGTATGCCGCCTTTGCCGCCGCGAGGGAATGATTTCCGTCGCCGACGCAGAAAAGCAGTCCGTCTCCCTTTTCGCGCAGCCGCGCAAGCGCGCCGTCAACCGAGGAAACCGCTTCATCGTCCGCCAGAAAGCCCTTTATATGACCGCCGCCGTTCATAAGCTCAAAGTCATACAGCTTTTCAAGGCTCTCCCTCCTGCCTGCAACCGGGGCGATAACGGTATCCTCCGGGTCGTCCGCAAGCAGCATAACGTGCGGCAGCTCAAGAGGAGCGTTCTCCCTTATCCGGACGCGCGGCGGTATTCTTTCGGCAACCGTTTTCTCGGTTGCTCTTACAGCCGAGCGCGCGCCGGGCTTATAGTCATAGCTCTCAAGGTCAATCATTCCGACAAGTCCGCGGCGGAGCCTGCCGTTTTTCTGGCGGCGTTCGGTATAAATCACCGCGTCAGGCAGAGTCTTAAAAACTCCGCTGTTCAGGTATTCGCGCATATTGCGGTTTATTTCTTCGATTTTCGCGCCGTCGTTCTCGCCGAGGTAAGCCTCAGGCAGTATAAGCCGCAGAGCCGAGGGGGCGCTGCCGACGTTCCTTTCCGCCGTTTCCCAGTATTCCGGCTCGGAGGTATACTGGTCGCAGGCTATGACCGACCATTTTTCAAAGCCGCTTTGGGGCAGAAGAATATCGGCGGGAAAAAAGCAGCCGTTTTTCATATTTTTCATATTTATCGGTACTCCTTGGTGCCGTAATAATACTTCTTGCGGAAGCGCGAATTTTTCTCCGCCTCGTTTATAACCGCGCCCAGCACCCGGCAGCCGCTTTTATCGAGCTGCTCCTTTACCCATTTGGCGTTATTGCGGCTGACCTTGCCGTCCGAAATGACCATAATCGCGCCGTCGCAGCAGGCTGCCAGAACGGCGGCGTCGATAACCATACCGAGAGGCGGGGAATCAACTATTATATAATCATAGTCGTTTCTCAGCCGTTTTATAAGGCTTTCAAAAGCGCCTCCGCCTATAAGCTCAACCGGGTTGGGAGGAAAATGACCCGAAAAAATAACGTCGAAATTCGGAATCTGAGTATGGCAGACAGCCTCCTCCGGCTCAACCATTCCCGAAAGAATTTCCGAAAGTCCCGCCGGAGCTCCGCCGCGCGCGCCGGTCTTTAAAAGGACGGATTTACGCATATCCGCGTCAATCATAATCGTTTTCTTGCCCGATTCCGCAAGGCTCCTCGAAAGCTCCGCCGAAACGGTGCTCTTTCCCTCGTTTTCATCACAGCTCGTAAGCAGAACCGTTTTTATCCCGGCTCCGCAGAAAAACAGGTTTGTCCGCAGGGTTTTATATGCCTCGTTGGTTATATAGTCGCCCGACGAAAGGGTTTTGAAGTTGACGCGCGGCGCAGGCTTCCTCTCCCCCTCGGAATAGCTTTTCAAATCGGTATAATCAGACATTCGCTTTGCCGCTCCTTGCTTCGGAATTTCCGCCGGCGGCGGTATTTTTTCTTCCATAGCTCCTCTGGCGGCTATGGGCATGAGGTATGGTTGCAAGCACGCTTATTCCGAGATATTTTTCAACATCCTGCGTGCTGCTTATTTTATCGTTGAAAAAGCATGCCAAAAACAGTATAATCAGGGACAAAACAACCCCTATCGCAAGACCGACGAGCATATTGCTGTGCAGATTAGGCGAGGACGGGGAGGACGGCATATAGGCGTCGCTTATAATATTAACCGCGTCGGTGCTGAGCAGCTCGACTATCTTATCCTGCGAAACCTCGCATATGCACTGGGCTATCTGCATCGAAAGCCTGGGGTCGGCGGTTCTTACGCTGACCGCGATAATACGCGTATTTTCCGGATTATCTATAGAAATGCACCCTTTTAAGGCGTTTACCCCCATATCAAGGTCCAGCCGGTCTATAACATCGTTCAGAACGGCACGGTCGGAAATAAGCTCGGCATAGTCGCGCGTAAGGTAGGTCGATATCGCAAAGTCGCTTGAGCTTACTTTCTGGTCGGTCGTTTTTCCTATATATATCTTGGCAGTCGAATCGTAAAGCGGAGTGCAGATAAGCTTTGTATAAAACAGCGTTATAATAAGGCAGGCGGCTATAACTGCCGCGACAACATACCACAAATGAAAAAACTGTTCGAGCAAATCCCGCAAATCGAGCGTCCGCGGATCGGCGGTCTGGCTTTTTTTAACTTCCATTCGTTTTTCTCCTACATATAAAAATACATTATTTAATATAGCACAACGCTCTCCCAAACGCAAGGGGTAAATCGCGGAAATTCGTCCGTTTATATGCAAATCCGGCGCGTTTTCTTTTAAAACGGCGGGCGGCGGCGTAATTTTTTATTGACATACGATACCGTTATCGGTTATAATCATAAATTGATAGGCTGTATATGCTGAGGAAAAATGCCCCAAATACCGAAAACGTTTCCCAAAACAGCCGGAAGTCTATATTGTGAAGGAGGGGTTTCAAGTGAAAAGAACCTATCAGCCGAAGAAGCTTCACCGCAAGAAGGAGCACGGTTTCTTAAAGAGAATGGCAACGGCGAACGGCCGTAAGGTGCTTGCCCGCCGCAGAGCAAAGGGCAGAAAGCAGCTGACCTACTAAAAAACGCTGAAGCGTCTGTGTTTTTAAAGGGGCGGCGGTATGCCGCCCCGGCAGCGTTTCTCCGATTTTGAGAAGAAAAAATGGAAAAGCTTAAACAGAATTATGAATTTCACCGGCTTTACCGCCGGGGAAAATCCTTTGTAACGCCGTATTTTGTTCTCTATTGCGCAAAAGGACGGCGCGGAAAAACGCGTCTCGGAATAACCGCCGGCAAAAAGCTGGGCGGCGCGGTTCAGAGAAACCGCGCAAAGCGTGTCGTTTCAGCCGCTTTCCGGGAATGTCTGCCGGAGATAGCTCCGGGATTTGATTTTGTCATTGTTGCAAGAACGCGTATACTTGAAATTAAAAGCCCCGTCGCAGCAAAGGCTCTGCGCGGAAAGCTTGCGGAAGCCGGAGTGCTTTGCGATGAGTCCGGCTGCTAAGGCGGCGTCCGCTCTGATACGCGGATACCAAAAATTCATCTCGCCCCATAAAATCCCCTGCTGCCGTTTCACTCCGAGCTGCTCAGCTTATGCGCTTGAGGCACTTAGGGTTCACGGCTTTTTTAAGGGCTCGGCTCTCGCCATTTGGCGAATTCTGCGCTGCAATCCGCTCTGCAAGGGCGGATACGACCCTGTGCCGCAGCCGAAAAACAAACACACAAATAACGACTGACGTTTTTCTATACGTCTGACACGGACGGTGCTTATAAAAAAATGCAATCTCTTTTCAATCTTATAAATATACCATTCAGCTATATAATGCGGTTTTTGGCGAACATTTTCGGAGGAAATTTCGCGGCTTCGGTATTTTTCTTTACGCTTATAATAAATATCGTTCTTCTGCCGCTTACACTTAAAAGTCAGAAATCAACCGTTCAGCAGACCCGCATCAAGCCCAAGCTTGATGACCTGAAGCGCCGCTACGGGGACGACAAGCAGCGCTACAACACCGAAATGCAGAAGCTTTATCAGGCGGAGGGCGTTTCGATGTCGGGAGGGTGCCTGCCGACGCTTTTAAGGCTCGTTATAATGATGAGCATATACTGGATAGTTTTATCACCGCTCACCTATATGGCAGGAGCGGACAAGACTCAGGTTCAGAACATTTCAACCGCGATAACCGCCGGAATGACCGAGCTTGAGAAAAGCGACAACGCGAAATACAAGGAAATAAGCGCGGAAATCGGATGGGACAGCAAGAGCCGCCAGAATAGCCAGCTGCCGGTCGTCCGTGTTATCCGCGATCATCCGGACGTTATTGAGAAAATTCTGACCGAGGAGAAATATAACGAAATTTCCGGCGACGTTAAGGCTGTTACCGCGAAGATGAACAAGGCGAACATCAACTTCAAGCTTTTCGGGCTTGACCTTACCGAAACTCCGAAATTCTCCTTTAATTTCTCGGAGGCGCAATGGATCTGGCTCATTCCTCTGGGCGCGTTCGCCGCTCAGATTCTTACGAGCCTTATTTCAAGCTTTATTCAGAAGCGCAACAATCCCGATACGCCGTCTATGGTCGGAATGATGCTCGGAATGTCGCTCTTTTCGCTGTTCATAGGTTTCACCCTGCCCGCCGGAGTCGGATTTTACTGGATATGCTCATCCCTCATAGGCGGACTTTTACAGGCGGCCATCCAGAGCTTTTACGGTCCGTTCCAGATGCTCTCGCGCGAGCGCGCAAAGGAGCTTGTTACCCGCTGTGATTTCGAGGCGGGTCAGCTTGCAAAGCTCTCCGGAAAGAGTGATGACGGCGGCGACGGCAAAAAAGAGTAACCGCACAAAAAACTAAACAGATAAAAAACAGCGCCCGGCAGTACTGCCGGGCAGACTTTAAAAATTCAAAGGCGAAAATCCGCCCTTTAAAATCGGGTTCGGATTTGCCGCTTTGCTTTAGGGAGGATTTACGTTGATAAAGGAAGCAACAGCAACCGGCGCAACCGTTGAGGAGGCGCGCGACAACGCGCTCGCAAAATTAGGCGCCGGAATTAACGACGATATTCAGTATGAGGTTATTTCGCGCCCCAAGAAAAAGGTTTTGGGAATTTTCGGAGGCGCTCCGGCAAAGGTGCGCGTTTTCATAGAGCTGCCCGACGAAAAGCCGGCAAAAAACCGGCAAAAGCCAGCCGCGAAGGCGGCTCAGCCGCAGGCAAAGCAGGCTCCTGCCGCAAAGTCTGCCCCGAAAGCCGCTCCGGCGGCTAAGGCTGCGGCTCCGGCAAAGTCCGCTTCCGCAAAGGCTGAGAGCGCTCCGGCGAAAGCTGCCGAGAAAAAGATTATACCGCCGGCAGGCAGCGTTGCCGACGATTTCAAGGACGCTGTTGAGGTTTCGGCTCTCCCGGAAAATTCTCCGGCGAGACAGTCGGTTGCCTATCTTTTCGAGGTTCTTACCGCTTTCGGTTGCAAAAATCTGACCGCAAAGGTCGCCGAGCGCGAGCGCGGAGCCTTCATTTCGCTTGAGGGCGAGGATTTGGGCGCAGTTATAGGTCACCGCGGCGAAACGCTCGACGCGCTGCAATATTTAGCCGGTCTTGCCGCTAACAACACAAGCGGATATTATAAGGTATCTCTGAATTTCGGAAATTACCGCGAAAAGCGCGAGCAGGCGCTCAACGGCTTGGCGGCAAAGGTCTGCGAGCAGGTTTTAAGAACCGGACGCAGCCGCGCGCTTGAGCCGATGAATCCTTACGAGCGCCGCATAATCCACACCGCCGTTCAGGGGATAGACGGAGTTATTTCCGAATCTGTCGGCGAGGGAAACAGCCGCAGGGTTGTTATCGCAGTCGAGGGAACGGAAATCCGCGATATGCGCCGCGACAATCGCCGTCCGCGCGGCAGAGGGGGACGTCCGTCCGGCTCGGCCCGCGACCGCCGTCCGAGCAGCACCGTTGCGACAGCTCCGACCCGCGAGCCGAAAAAGGACACCGATCTTCCGCTTTACGGAAAAATCAATTAACACCGCAGAAAGCTGCCCTAAGGCGCATTTTCCGGGAGCTTCCGGGCGATGCCGAGCGGGCGGCTTTTGTTTTTGCGCGGCTGACAAATGCCGGAAAAAGGCAAGTCCGCGCGCAAACCGTCATAAATTCTTATTACAAATCCGGAGGGGATATCCGTTGTAGGAGTCGGAGAGCAAAAAGGGGAGCGGCATTGACGGCAAAATAATGCCTGTTATAAGCGGCAATACTTGAAAAGAGGATATAATAACGTAATGGAAGAAAAAATCAAAGAGCCCCGTTCCTTGAACGAGCAGCTCAGTCTTGCGACAATGGTGGACGCCGGGCAGGCGGCAAGTCTGCTGGAAAAAACGCGTCCCTTTGCGCGGCTTATGATGCAGTACCGCTGCGCTATGCTCGAAATACGCACCAAGCTCGACGTTCTAAACAACGAAATGTCGCTCGACAGCGAGCAAAACCCGTTTGAGTCTATCGAATGCCGGCTTAAAAGTCCGATGAGCATTTTGGAAAAATTAGAGCGCAAGGGATACCCGGTTACGGTTGAGTCGATTGAAAAAAACATAACCGATGTCGCCGGGGTACGCGTTACCTGCTCATTCCCCTCGGATATATACCAGATAGCGATTAAGCTTGCCTGTCAGGATGACCTGAGGGTTATCGAAAGCAAGGATTATATCAAAAACCCCAAGGAAAACGGCTACCGGAGCTTACATCTGATAGTCGAGGTTCCGATATTTCTTTCAAACGAAAAGAAATATATGAAGGTTGAGGTTCAGTTCAGAACCATCGCGATGGACTTCTGGGCAAGTCTTGAGCATAAGGTAAGATATAAGAAAAAGCTTGCCGATGGCGCGGAGGCTATCGCCGCCGAGCTGAAGGAATGCGCGGATATGATTGAGGAAATCGACCTTAAAATGCAGGACATCCGCGACAGAATAGCCATGCTCAAGCTGAAAGAGAAGGACTCTGCGGCTTCCGGCAACGAAAAATAAAAGGAGAAAACAGTGGAACTGAAACAGGAAATAAACCGCCGGCGCACCTTTGCGATTATTTCGCACCCCGACGCCGGAAAAACAACTCTTACGGAAAAGCTTCTGCTCTACGGAGGCGCAATCCAGACCGCCGGCTCGGTTAAGGGCAAGGCGACTGCGAAGCACGCCGTTTCCGACTGGATGGAGCTTGAAAAGCAGCGCGGAATTTCGATAACCTCCTCGGTTATGCAGTTTGAATACGAGGGCTGCTGCATAAATATTCTCGACACGCCCGGTCACCAGGACTTTTCCGAGGACACCTACAGAACGCTTATGGCGGCGGACAGCGTTGTTATGGTTATCGACGCGGCAAAGGGAATTGAGCCGCAGACGAGAAAGCTGTTCAAGGTAACGGCTATGCGGCATATCCCGATTTTTACCTTTATCAACAAGCTTGACCGCGAGGCGCGCGACCCGTTCGAGCTGCTCGACGAGCTTGAAAAGGAGTTCGGAATAGGCACCTATCCGATTAACTGGCCGATTGGCTGCGGAGTCAGCTTTAAGGGAGTTTTCGACCGCAGCCGCCGGCAGATTATGGCTTTCAACGAGATGCACCGCGGTCAGGAAAAGCTGCGCGCCATTGAATGCGACATAACCGACACGGCGAAATTAGAGGAGCTTTTGGGGCCCTACCAGAGCGCGGAGCTTGCCGAGCAGATAGAGCTGCTCGACGGGGCAAGCTTTGATTTCGACCTTGAAAAGGTTCGCAGCGGGGCTTTGACGCCGATATTTTTCGGCTCGGCGCTTACTAATTTCGGAGTTGAGCCTTTTTTGGAGAATTTTTTGAAGATGACTACTCCGCCGCTGCCGAGAACGACCAAAAGCGGCGACTCTGTTGCGACGGACAGCGATTTTTCGGCGTTCGTTTTCAAAATTCAGGCGAATATGAACAAGGCGCACCGCGACCGAATGACCTTTATGCGCATATGCTCGGGTAAATTCGAGCGCGACCGCGAATATCTGCACGTTCAGGGCAATAAAAAGCTGCGTCTTTCCCAGCCTCAGCAGATAATGGCGGACGACCGGCAGATTATAAACGAGGCCTACGCCGGGGACATTATCGGCGTTTTCGACCCAGGTATTTTCTCAATCGGGGACACGGTATGCGCTCCAAAGTCGCCGGTTGAATACGAGGGCATACCGACCTTTGCTCCGGAGCATTTCGCGATGATTGAGCAGATTGACAGCCTGAAGCGGAAGCAGTTCGTTAAGGGCGTTGAGCAGATAGCGCAGGAGGGCGCCATTCAGATATTCCATGAGCCGAATTCCGGAATGGAACGGGTTATAGTCGGAGTTGTCGGAGTTTTGCAGTTCGAGGTTCTCGAATACCGGCTTAAAAACGAATATAACGTTGACGTTCTGAGAAACAACCTGCCGTATCAGTATATCCGCTGGATAAGGAACACCGATTTGGACATCAAGCGATTAAATCTGACCTCGGATACAAAGTGGGTTCAGGATTTCAAGGGACACGACCTGCTTATTTTCACAAGCGAATGGAACATTAACTGGGCTCTTGAGAAAAACGAGGGTCTTATTCTCGAAGATTTCAGCAAAGAATAAAGCGGAAAGGATAAACGCCGTTATGAAGCTTACAGAAAGTATTCTGCGCCCCGTTAAAAAAATTCACGGCGGGGTTCTGCTGCCGCATCTCAAGAAAACCGCCGAGAGCGAAACGGTTATTATGCCGCCGCCGGAGAGGGTTATAATCCCGATGCAGCAGCACATCGGCGCACCCTGCGCGCCGACGGTCAAAAAGGGCGACGAGGTTTTCGTCGGAACAAAAATCGGCGACAGCGGCGCATTTGTCAGCGCGCCGGTCCATTCGAGCGTTTCCGGAACAGTTTCGGCGGTTAAGGAATTTTTGCAGAACGGCAGACCGGTTATGAGCGTTGAAATAGAGTCGGACGAAAAAATGACTCCCGACCCCTCTCTTGCGCCGCGCGAGGTTAAAACCGCAGCCGATATCGCCGCCGCCGCGCGGGACTGCGGACTTGTCGGTCTCGGAGGGGCAGGCTTTCCGGCTCACGTTAAGCTGACCCCCAAGGACGGCGTTAAAATCGACACGCTGGTCGTAAACGCGGCGGAATGCGAGCCTTATCTTACCGCCGATTACCGCGAATGTATAGAAAACTCGGACGATATTATGGAGGGCGTTTATCTGCTGAAAAGCGTTCTCGGACTCGAAAGGGTTATAATCGCGGTTGAAAGCAACAAGCCGCGCGCCATAGAAAGGCTTTACGGCATAGCCGCCGACCGCCGCGACGAGGATGATTCGGTTAAGCTTATGAAGCTCCCGACAAGCTATCCCCAGGGCGCGGAAAAGGTTATTGTTTATTCGGCGACGGGGCGGCTCGTTCCTGCCGGAGGACTTCCGGCGGACGTCGGCTGTATCGTTATGAACGTTACGAGCGTCGCCGTGCTTTACAGGTTCATAAAAACCGGTATGCCGCTCGTTGCAAAGCGGATAACCGTTGAGGGAAAATCGGCGGTTAATCCGCAGAACATACTTGTTCCGATAGGAACTGCGGTTGAGGACGTTATCGCCTTTGCCGGAGGAGCCGCGGAGGACGCCGCCTGTCTTATAGCAGGAGGACCGATGATGGGAAATGCTATAACCGACAAGGGCTCGGTTATAGAAAAGCGCAACAACGGGCTTCTGATTACCCCCGAACCGCCCGAATACCGCACAACCGCCTGCATACGCTGCGGACGCTGTGCCGACGCCTGTCCGCTGAAATTACGCCCGGCGGCGGTTGAAACCGCATACCGGCACGGTCTTGAGGAGCGGTATTCCGCGCTTAATGTAAGTCTTTGTATGGAATGCGGCAGCTGCTCATATGTCTGCCCGGCAAAACGGCCGCTTACGCAGGTTATGAGAACCGCAAAGGCTCAGATGAGGAGGAACGCAAAATGAAAGAACGGCTTACTGTTTCTTCGTCGCCGCATATACGGTATATCGACACGACACGCGGAATTATGGCGGACGTTATTATCGCCCTCTGCCCTGCCGCGGTTTACGGCTGTATCCTTTTCGGCTGGCGGGCGCTGTTGCTGCTTGTCTGCACGGTTGCCTCGGCGGTCGGCGCGGAATACATATGGTGCAAAATTTTCAGAAAAGAGGTTACCGTCGGTGACCTTTCCGCCGCCGTTACGGGACTTCTGCTCGGAATGAACCTGCCGCCGACTCTGCCGGTCTGGATGGGAATTATCGGCAGCGTTGCCGCAGTTATCGTTGTTAAGCAGATGTTCGGCGGGTTAGGGCAGAACTTCGCAAATCCGGCTATCGCCGCGAGAATTGTTCTGCTGGTTTCCTTTCCGTCCGCTATGACCCGGTTTGCCGAGCCTGTTTTCAAGGCGAGCCGCGATATCGTTACCTCGGCTACTCCCCTTGCGGCGGAAAATCCGCCTGCGCTGCGGCAGCTGTTTTTCGGAATGCACTCCGGCTGCATAGGCGAGACCTGCTCATTTCTGCTTATAATCGGCGGACTTTATCTGATTATCCGCCGTGTTATTTCCCCGATAATTCCGGTCTGCTTTATCGGAACGGTTGCGCTGCTTGCCCTTATCTTCGGCGAGAGTGTTACGCTCCAGGTGTTTTCCGGGGGACTTATTCTCGGCGCGGTCTTTATGGCGACCGACTATACGACCAGTCCCGGAACGCGGCTCGGAAAGCTGATTTTCGGAATAGGCTGCGGAATTATAACCTTTGTTATCAGAAAATGGGCTAATCTTCCGGAGGGAGTTTCCTATTCGATACTGCTGATGAACGTTCTCGTTCCTCATATTGACCGGCTTACCGCGGTAAAGCCGCTCGGAGTTAAGGAGGCGGCGAAAAATGAATAAACCGTCATTCTGCGAAAAGCCGCTCTGGAGGGATATTTTCCGCCCGGTTCTGGTTCTTTTCGTTATAAGCGCGGTTGTTGCCGCCGCTCTTGCCGGCGCGAACGCCGTTACAAAAAATAAAATCGCCGCGCTTTCCGAAAAGCAGGCGCAGGAGAGTATGCAGACGCTTTTCCCCGGAGCGCAGTTCAAGCAGGAGCGCTATCCGGCTGACGCTACAAGCTCGGTTTTGCCCTTTCTTTACTACCGCGCCGAAAAGGACGGACAGCACGAGGGGTATATTTTCACAACGAGCGCCAAGGGCTACGGCGGCGATGTTTCGGTTATGACCGCCGTTACCGCCGACGGCAAAATCAAGGCGGTTAAAATTCTCGATGTTTCAAACGAAACGCCGGGACTCGGACAGAACGCGGCGAAAGAGGATTTTTACGGTCAGTTGACGGGTCTTTCCGCCGAAACCGAAATATCGCTCAACAAAACCTCGCCGGACGCCGGCAAAAATGAAATCGCCCCGGTTACGGGAGCGACGATAACCTCAAAGGCCGCAAAGGACGCGGTGAACGAGGCGCTCAGGCGGTATTCGCAGATTATCGGCGAAAATGCCGGCGCTTGGGAAGCGGACGGTCAGCCTGAGGCTCAAAATCAGCCCGAAACGGCGGAAACGGAGGGCGGAGAAAATGAAAAATAAAAATCTCAGCGTTTTAACCAACGGTATTTTAAAGGAAAACCCGGTTTTAAGGCTGGTTCTCGGAACCTGCCCGACCCTCGCGATAACGACCGCCGCGATTAACGGCATCGGAATGGGACTTGCCGCAACGCTGGTTCTCGTCTGCTCGAACGCCGCTATTTCGCTGCTGAGAAACGTTATTCCCGATAAGGTGCGTATTCCGGCGTTTATAACGGTTATCGCCGGCTTTGTAAGCGTTGTTCAGATGCTTGTTAAGGCGTTTCTGCCTGCTATCGACAAGGCGCTCGGCATCTATCTGCCGCTTATAGTCGTAAACTGCATAATTCTCGCCCGCGCGGAGATGTTCGCCTCGA
The DNA here is from genome assembly GCA_934477125.1 of uncultured Eubacteriales bacterium. GTDB lineage: Bacteria > Bacillota > Clostridia > Oscillospirales > Acutalibacteraceae > UBA737. The sequence continues at coordinate 146,988 of CAKSOL010000004.1, forward strand.
AAAACCCGGTTATTCCGAGTATGCTCGACGGGCTGGGAATGGGACTCGGTTTTACGGCGACCCTTACAGCCATGGGCATTATCCGCGAGCTGCTCGGAGCAGGAACGGTTTTCAGCCTGCAAATTCTGCCGAAAGCGGTATCGCCGATGATAATTTTCCTGCTGCCGCCGGGCGGATTCTTCGTTTTCGGAATGCTGGTTGCAGCCTCTAACGCCATCGCGAAAAAGCAGGGCAAAAAAACGGCGGACAGTCTCGGCTGCGAGAGCTGCCCGTTAAGCGAGCAATGCGCCAATGCGGAGAAATGCGGCGCGGCGGAATGCAATGCCGGAGAAAACGGGGAGGTGCGGACTGATGAATAGTACTACCGCGATCGTTTCGATACTTTTAGCCGGAATTTTAACCAACAATATGGTGCTTTCAAAATTCCTCGGAATCTGCCCGTTTTTAGGCGTTTCCAAAAAGGTAAACACCGCGCTTTCGATGAGCATTGCCGTAACGCTGGTTATGGTTATCGCAACCGCCGCGACCTGGCCTATCTACACCTATCTTTTGGCAGGCAGGTTTGAATATCTCGAAACGGTTGTTTTCATTCTGGTTATCGCCGCCATCGTTCAGCTTATCGAAACGGTTCTGAAAAAGTTCCTGCCCCCGATATACCGCGCTCTCGGAATTTATCTTCCGCTTATAACGACCAACTGCGCGGTTCTCGGAATAACGATGCTCAATATAACAAATCAGCTCGGCTTTGTTGCCTCGCTGTTCAACGCGCTTGCGGCTGGGCTTGGCTTTATGCTCGCGATGCTGCTGTTTTCGGGGGTCAGAACAAAGCTTGAAACCGCCGACATACCGGAATTTTTAAAGGGACTGCCGATAACGCTGCTTGCGGCGGCGCTGGTTTCCCTTTCCTTCCTCGGCTTTGCCGGAATAGGAGGTTAAGCGATGGATATACTTATTCCCGTTTTAATAGTCGGCGCGATAGGGCTTATCGCCGGAGTTGGGCTGGCTCTCGCCTCCAAATTTATGGCGGTTCCGGTTGACGAAACGCAGGAAAAGCTGCGCGAAGTCCTGCCGGGAGCCAACTGCGGAGCCTGCGGCTTTTCCGGCTGCGACGGCTACGCCGAGGCACTTGCCCTCGGAAAGGCAGAGCCTAACAGGTGCGCTCCCGGAGGAGCGGACGCCGCCGCCGCGCTCGCGGAAATTCTCGGCGTTGAGGTTGAAGAAAGCGAGCCGCTTACGGCGTTTATCGCCTGTAAGGGAACGCCTGAAAATACTGTTTCCGGCTATGATTACAGCGGCTTAAGGAGCTGCACGGCGGCAAATCTGCTGCACGGCGGACCTCTCTCCTGCGCCTACGGCTGCATAGGCTTCGGCGACTGCGCCGCCGCCTGTTCCTTCGGAGCGCTGACCCTCGACGGCGGCAGACCGGAGGTATGCCCGGAAAAGTGCGTCGCCTGCGGAAAATGCGTTAAAGCCTGTCCCAAGGGTTTAATCTCGCTTGTTCCTAAGAATGCCAAGGTGCATATCGGCTGTTCAAACCGCAGCCGCGGTCCGGCGGTTGCAAAGGATTGCAGGGTTTCCTGCATCGCCTGTATGCAATGCGAGAAAAACTGCCCGACCGGCGCGGTAACGGTTAAAAACAATGTCGCGGTTATAGATTATTCCCTCTGCTCGGGGTGCGAAAAATGCCGCGAGGTCTGCAAGCGCGGGGTGATTTCATAATGAGCGAAAAAGTGATGCGCGCCGAGCTGGAATACAGCGGTCAGAACATCGAAAGCGTTATCGCCGAGCAGGGCGAGGTTATGACAAGCACGTCGGGGACGAGTATGTATCCCATGCTCCGCCACCGCCGGGATATGATAAGGGTTGTAAAGCTGACGCGGCCGCTCAGAAGAAACGATGTTCCGCTTTACCGCACAAAAAGCGGCAAGCTCGTGCTTCACCGGCTGCTGCGCGTAAAGCCGGACGGCAGCTATGTTATCCGGGGCGACAATCTTTACCGCAAGGAGCTTAACGTTACCGACGATATGATAATCGGCGTTTTAAGCGGATTTTGGCGCGACGGTAAGTTTTACGACTGCGAAAAAAGCCGCGCCTATCATTTTTATATAATCGCTATGCGCGCGGCGTACCCTTTCAGGTATCTCTGGAAAATGATAATCCGCCCTCTGCTGAGCAAAATTAAGCATACAATTTTCAAATAAAGAATTATATTTCTACCGAGTTCGGGCGGCGCAGGGTGCCGCCCGAATTTAATCGTCAGATGTCAGATATGCGAAGCGAAAGGTCTTGCAGGTCTAATGTCTAACATCTAATATCTAAAATCTAACTTGGAGCCTTTTTATGAATGAAAAAGAAATCGCGGAAATACGCCGCCGTTTTAACCCTCAGAAAACCAACATAACCAAAATCCGCGGCTGTCTCGTCAACGAAAAAAGCGAGATAGTCAGCGAGTTTTCCCAGCCGGTCGCAACCCTTATGCAGGACGAGGCGGAGTCGCTTTTCGCCGTTCTCAAAAAGGTGCTTTCGGGAGGGATTGACAAAAATCTTATCGATATCGCCTTTTCAAACGAGCAGGTTCTCGGAGCAGAGGAGCATAAACGTCTGCTGGCTCTGCGCGACACCGCTCTTTCGGACGACAGCGCGGTCAGGTCGCTTTTTGCCGACATTATCTCCGCCGTTCATATAGACGGAAACTATCTTATTCTTCTCGCCTGCGACAGCTATGATGTTTTCACCTATTCAAAGGACGGCGAAAAGGGCGAGGATTCGGGCGAGATGTTCCGGTATTTTGTCTGCGGAGTATGTCCGCTCAAGCTGACGCGGCCGCAGCTGAGCTTTGCCGCTTTCGACAACGCTTTTCACGGCATAGCCGCAAATTCGGTTGTTTCCGCGCCCGAAATCGGGTTTATGTTCCCGACCTTTGACGACCGGATGGGGAATATCTACAATGCGCTGTTTTACGCAAAAAATGCCTCGGTTGACTATTCCGGGGTCGTTGAGTCGCTCTTTAAGGCGGAAATTCCGATGCCTGCCGCTCAGCAAAAGGAAACCTTCGGCTATATTCTGCGCGAAACGATAAACGACGAATGTAACCTTGAGGTTATGCAGGCCATTCACGAGCAGGTAAATGAAATGGTTGAGGAGCACAAGGAGAGCCGTTCCGAAGAGCCGCTTGCCGTTTCAAAGGAGGATATTTCGGAAATTCTGCGCTCCTGCGAGGTTGCGGACGAGCGGATAGAGTCGTTTGAAAAGACCTATGACGAGACGTTCGGCGGAAAAACGCGGCTCAATCCTAAAAATCTTGTTGACACAAAGCAGTTCGAGGTTCATACCTCCGATGTTACGGTTAAGGTTAAGCCGGAGCGCTGCGAGCTGCTCCAGACGCGGATTATCGACGGGGTTAAGTATATTTTAATCCGGGCGGACGAGGCGGTTGAGGTCAACGGCGTTTCGATAAATCTCGAATAGCCGCCGAAAGACCGCGGCGGCGAATTTTTGCAGTCCCCGGAGCATAGAATTTAGCGTAGGGCAGAGGGGTCTGACCCGTCTGCGCCCGATATTGCGGCTTTCCGCCGCGGCAAAAGCCGGTTTCGGGGTGGTAAAAAATTATGAAAAAAGCGGTTTCGGTAATATTTGCAGCGGCGTTTATTCTTATGATGCTGATTTCTCCCGACCGCTGCCGTTCCGGCGCGCTTTCGGGGCTGGAGCTTTGCGGCAGGGTTGTTATACCCTCGCTTTTCCCGTTCGCGGTCTGCGCGCTTATGCTTATGAGAGCAGGCGCGGCAAACGGCTTTAAAAAAATATTCGGCGCATACGGCGAATGTGCGGCGGTTATTCTGCTTTCCTCGCTCGGAGGGTATCCTGTCGGAGCGGGGCTTGTAAGAGAGCTTTATTCCTCCGGCGCGCTCGACCGCAAAAGCGCGCGGCTGCTGCTCTGCTGTTCGGTCAATGCGGGACCCGCTTTTTTGGTTATCGCGGTAGGCAGCGGCGTTTTCGGCTCGCGGACTGCCGGTTATGTTCTGCTTTTTTCGCATATTGCGGCTAATCTTGTTATCGCGGCGGCGATACTGCCGTTTATAAAGCCGTCAGGGGCTGCCGCCAGGGAGAAGTCTGCCGGTGATTTATTCGTAGGCGCGGCGGCGGACGCGGCAGGCTCGATGCTCTCGGTCTGCGCTTTTGTTATATTTTTTTCCGCTTTCACAGCCTATCTTTCGGCGGCGGCTGTCCGCTTTCCGTTTTTAAGGGCGGTTTCCGACCTTTGCGAGGTCACCGCCGGAACGGCGCGCTGCGGAAATTTTTATATTGCCGCGTTTTTGCTCGGATTTGCCGGATTTTCGGTCTGGTTTCAGGTTATGGCGGCGTCGGGCGAGGTAGGTCTGTCACCGCTGTTCGCTCCGGCAAGGCTGGCTCAGGGGGTTTTAAGCGCGCTGCTTGCGTTTCTGCTCTGCAAAATTTTAAGGCTCCGCCTGCCGACGGTCGGCAACGGGATCTCTTTCGGAGTTGGTTCAACGGTCTCCGGCGCGGCGGCGGCGGTGTCGCTGGCGGTTATGCTGCTGCTGCTGATTTTAAGGCTTTCCTCCGACAAGCCGTTCAGGCTCAAAGGGGAAATTTTATAACGTTTTTTTTGCGGTTTAAAAGGGACTGTCTTATGACAGCCCCTTAAATTATATCATTCTTCGATTTTCACAATATCAATCGCGGCATTTAAAAGCAAATTTACAAGCTCATTCCGCGAGCGGTTTGTTTTAGCCGATAAATCGTCCAAGCGTTTTATCAGCTCATCCTTCATTCTAACAGAAATAATTTTGCAGCCGTCATCGCCCCTGCGGACGTTCTTTTTTGTTATTTTTATTACATCTGCCATAATATCACCTCATTATATTTATATTTTATCTTGACAAACGCGGTGATGATATATTATAATTATGTAGTATATTATATAATACAGTTGGTAGTTTAAATTTCGGCTATGAAAATACAGAGGGGATTATTATGTGGGGTGACTGGATACCGGTCATAATTTTATCTGCTTGTGTAGTTGTTTTAATGGTCGAAACAGTCTCTGTTTTAAAAGTTTACAGAAATACCGAAAACGATGAAAAGAAACGAAAGGAACATAAAGCAGAAGCTGTCGCCTGCTTGGCTTTTGCAATAATAACTACTGTGTTTATTATTTTTTATATGATACCGAATGCCGTTTATTACAGTAACCATCCTATGACGGTTTCGGTATTTTTAAAGCCCGGTATACGCTTTTCGGCGTATACCGGGCTGTCTAATGTCTAATGTCTAATATCTAATATCTAACGTCTAATTCAGTTCACTCCCCAATATTTTCGGTCGAGGCTGCGGAAGCGTATCGCGGTTAAAATATGGGTCTTTCCGATTTTTTCTTCTCCTGCAAGGTCTGCCGAGGTTCTCGCAACCTTTAAAATGCGGTCGTATGCGCGCGCGGAAAGTCCGAGCCGGTCAAAGCTCGCTTTGAGGTATTCCGCGGCATCGTCGGTCATAACGCAGAATTCTCTGAGCATTGCCGGGGTAAGTCTCGCGTTGCAGCTGATACCGCTGCCGGCGTAGCGTTTCTGCTGAATCTCTCGCGCGCGGCAGACGCGTTCCTTTATTTCAGCCGAGCTTTCCGAGGGACGGGCGTCGGAAAGGGCGTTGTAATCAACCGGCCCGACCTCAATTTGCAGGTCAATTCTGTCGAGCATAGGTCCCGAAATTCTGCCGAGGTATTTTGAAACCGCGCCCGGAGCGCAGGTGCAGCGGCGTGTCGGATGACCGAAATAGCCGCAGGGGCAGGGATTCATAGCCGCAACAAGCATAAAATTGCTCGGAAAGGTTGCCGAACCGCTCGCGCGCGAGACCGTTACGCAGCCGCTTTCAATCGGCTGTCGGAGCGCCTCCATAGCGCCGCGCGAAAATTCGGGCAGCTCATCGAGAAAAAGAACGCCGTTATGGGCAAGGGAAATCTCGCCGGGGCGCGGAACGGTTCCGCCGCCGGTCAGTCCCGGAGTGCTTATGGTATGGTGAGGAGCGCGGAAGGGGCGGATGCTCGTAAGCGGGTGTTCCCCGTTCAAAATTCCGGCTATCGAATGAATTTTCGCCGTTTCGACCGACTCCCCGAAGGTCATTTCGGGCAGAATTGTCGGCAGGCGCATGGCGAGCATACTTTTTCCCGAACCGGGAGGTCCTATCATCAGAATATTATGACCTCCTGCCGCGGCGGTTTCAAGCGCTTTTTTCGCGGCGATATGTCCGCGGACATCGCTGAAATCAAGTCTCGCCGCATCGGGTATTACGGGGTCGGACGCAGGAACGGCAGCAGGAATAAGCTCCTCGCCGCGCAGATGCTTTATAAGGGCGGAAACGCTCTCGACGCCGTATACCTCAATACCCTCGGCGACAGCTCCCTCAGCCGCGTTTTCGGCAGGAACAAAGAGCTTTTTCGCATTTTCCGCGCGGGCGGTAAGCGCCATTGCGAGAACGCCGCGGACGCCCCTTACCCTGCCGTCGAGCGAGACCTCGCCGAGAAATATACAGTCGGAAATATCCGCCTTGAGCTGACCGGAGGCTATAAGAATCGATATAAGAATAGGAAGGTCGTAAACCGACCCCTCCTTTTTTCTGTCCGCCGGGGCGAGGTTTACGGTTATCCGTCCGGTCGGAAATTTAAAGCCGCTGTTTTTAACGGCGGCGTGAACCCGGTCGCGCGACTCGCGAATCGCGGTATCGGGCAGACCGACGAGGTTAAAAGCCGGCAAGCCTGCCGAAACGTCCGCCTCGACCTTTATCATATAGGAATCCAATCCGAACAGTCCGACGCTTTTCAGCCCTGCAAACATCACGTTACCCCCTGATTCATCTGATCCGTCAGCCAGATATGACAATATTATACACCCTTTTACAAATAAATACAACGGGGAGTTTAAGCAAAGCCAATGTCTATCGTCTAACGTCTAATTCTGATGTCTTACAAGCTCGTATTCGCCGTTATCCGGGCGGAAATACGGGCAGCCGGCGGTTTTCCCGGTTAAAAACGAAAGCATTTCGTCCTCATCGAGCGACTGTTCACAGCACCAGCAGTCGCTTTCAGGGTCGTAGCTGTAATTAACGCAGCTTTCGCAGCAGCCGCCTGAGTAACCGTTTCCGAGCATATTTTTCTCCTTTTTTGATAAATTTTTGAACGGGAATTCCGCCGCACCTGTCAGCGGAAAAACAAAATGCGGCGAAAACGCCGCAGAAAGTAATCTGTTTTATAGAGTGGGGGATTTTAAAAATATTTCATTATTTTCGGTCTTATTCTGACCGAATACACAACCGAAATTCTCGCTACCGCTATATCGTAAACAACAAAAACAACGTTCGCCGCCGCCCACAGGGCGATTACTCCGATTTTCCCGTATTGCCCGAATTCATCGGTCGGGATACCCAAAAGCGGCGCAAAAACAAGGTAAACAACGGCTATCGCGCCGTTCGCCGCCGCCAGTCTTACTATCCAGCGCAGAAAAAACGGTATATGCTCGGTCGCCGCCTTGAGTATCGGGTAATACCCGAATATCAGCGCATAAAGCAGCTTTGCCTCCGGCTCGGCAAGCAGCAAAACGGGAACGAGGGAAACAAGGTATGTGCCTAATGCCCACTTGCAGCCGATTTCAAAAACCGGAACCATTATAAAAAGTCCGGCAACGGCAGGAACGGCGTATGTTAAATAAGGAAAATAGGAGACAAGCATAAGCGCCGCCGCCAGCGCCGCGGAAATTCCGCAGAGCGTTATCCTTTTAGTCCGGTTCATAAATACTCACCCGCTCAGCAGCAGGGTATGAGGTCGCCGCCCATACACTCGCAGCAGCAATCGGCGCAGATTAGTCCCTGGCAGACGTCGCAGGCAGAGCAGCCGCCGTTATAATTCCCGGTGTTATAGGGGTTATAGCGCCGCCCGGTCTGTCTCTGCGCGTTGTTCATAGCCTGACGGTATTCCGCGTTCGAGGGGTCCATCCGGCAGGCGTTTGCAAAGCTGGTAAACGCGTTATCGAACCAGCCGCGGCGATACTGAACGGTTCCGTTAAGAAAATACCATTCCGCGCTGCGCGCCGCGGGGGGCACGCCGTCGAGCAGCTCCTGCGCCTCCTCAAGCTTGCCCCGGCTTATAAGCTGGCGAACCTCCGGAAACGCCGACGCGCCCTGATAGCCGCCCTGCGCGCCGCCGGCGCTGTCCTGAGCCTGACCGCGCCGCTCTGCCATTATCGTATCATAGGCTTCGTTGATTTCCTTCATTTTTTCGCCGGCAAGATCCGAAAGGGGGTTATCGGCGTAATTATCGGGGTGATACTTCCTCGCCTGCTCGCGGTAAGCCGTTTTGATTTGTTCTTCGGTTGCGTCCCGGCTGACGCCGAGCACCGCATACGGGTCGTTCATTTATTAAGCTCCTTTTTAAAAGTTTCTTCAAGTCCGAGGTAAATAATATTTCCGAGGATAGGCTCATATTTATAAAGCTTCAGCAGCTCAAACGCCTTGCCCGCCTCATTTATGCAGAAATAAAGCTGCGGCTCTATCCTTTCCCTTATTTTTTCCTTTGTTTCAAGTCCGCGCAGAACGTTATACGAGCCGTTTTTCACGTCCTTTTCCATATCGCAGGCGGCGTCCAGCAGGTAAATATATCTTCCGAGGCAGTAGCCCAGTCTGTCAAGCACCCGTTTCTGCCCCTCGTCCTCGCTGCAAAGCGCGAAGATTTCGGAGAGCGCCCTCGCGGTAGGGTCGGCGGCGCGGTCGATATCCCGGCAGTCCGCCCGTTCAACGGCGTTCTGCGCGGAAATATACTCCGCGACGATTTTTTCAAGCTGAGGGAAACGCCGGGCGGCTTTTTTATGCGCCGCGCTGAAAACAGGTTTCAGCAGGCGGCAGCCGAATCTTTTAACGCCCTTTTCATCGGCTATATCGTCGGTCAGCTTATAATAAAGCATTATCATCGCCGCAGACGCCGGCATTTCGAGAGCGCCGCTGTTTTTACAGTAATTGCATTTTTTAAAAGGGTTAAAGGCGCAGCGTTTTCTTTCAAAGCCGTCGCAGCCGGGCATAAGCGCCAGCCGCAGGAGGGCTAAAAAGGTGAAATCATAGCTGAGGGTAAACCGGGAGAGAACGCCGTAGCTTTTACCGAGGCATCGGCAAAGGCTGCAATAAACCGCCTTATAAAGCTCCAGCTCCCTGACCTTCAGCTCCGGCTGAGCCGCGCGGATATATCCGAACACCCATCTTCACCCCTTTATATTTCCTATTTTATACGCGCCGGGGCTTCAAATGGTGAATAATGTGTAAATTTAGACGTTAGATGTTAGATTTTAGACGGTAGATGCGGGGGGCGGAGGGATTGTGCGCTGACGGGAATATTGATAAATACGTTGGTTTTTGCATTTTTTCTCAGCTTGCGGCGGCGATGATTTTGCCGGTTTGCAGGTCTAAAATCTAAAATCTAACGTCTATTGTCTAATGTCTAACGTCTAATCTTCCCTTTTCGAGTCTTTTTGAAATCATTCCGGCGAACGGAACGCCGACAAAGCTCAGCAGCAGCCAGAAAAACGAATAGAGCGCGCATATCTGCCCCGAAACGTTAAAGGGCATACGGCTGTAATCCCAAACGTTCTTTTTAAGAATAATATTGAAAACAACGCCGAAAATATATTCGATACCGGTTATAAACGCGCTGCCTGCCGCCGCCTTTAAAAATCTTCCGCAGCGTTTCATCTGCCGGGAAATCGAGCTAAGCCCCAAAAACGAAAATCCGCCGGCGCAGAGCATTGACCAATGGGTATAGCCGCGCCAGATGACCTCAATCATACCGTAGCCGCAGGCGCCGATTGAAAAAATTAAAAAATTACACTTTCTTTTGCTCATAATTATCACCGAATATATTATTAGCAAAACCGCCGTTTTAAAACAGGAAAAAATTTAATTTAAGCCGGGCGGGCAAAGTGCGGCAAAAAACATCAGGCTCCCCTGATAACGGGAAGCCTGACATTTATTTTTTAAAATTTTTCGGCGAAAAAGACGTTCTGCGAAAAAATTTCTGCGTTGACAGTTACGCGCCGACGCGTCCTATGTCAGAATTTAAAGCGTATCCGCTATATCGAGTATCAGGCGCTCGGTTTTTTCCCAGCCGAGGCAGGGGTCGGTTATCGACTGACCGAAAACGTGGTCCCCGATTTTCTGCGCCCCGTCAACAAGGTAGCTTTCTATCATAAGCCCCTTGACGAGCGAGCGGATTTCCGGATTATGGCGGCGGCTGTGAACAACGTCCTTGGCAATGCGTATCTGCTCCAAAAACTGCTTGCCGGAGTTCGCGTGGTTGCAGTCTACTATCGCAGCCGGGTTTTTAAGCCCCGATTCGCAGTAGAGAGAGTTCAGCTCCAGCAAATCCTCATAATGATAATTTGAAACGCAGCGTCCCGAAAAATCAACATAGCCGCGCAGTATCGCGTGGGCGTACTCATTTCCCCGGCTGCGCACCTCCCAGCCGCGGTAAATAAAGGTGTGGCTGTGCTGAGCGGCGGTTATCGAGTTCATCATAATCGAAAGGTCGCCGCCGGTCGGGTTTTTCATTCCGACAGGGATGCCGAGTCCGCTTGCGGTCAGGCGGTGCTGCTGATTTTCAACCGACCTCGCCCCTACCGCGACATAGGCGAGCAGGTCGGAAAGGTAGCGGTGGTTTTCGGGATAGAGCATTTCGTCCGCGCAGGTAAAGCCGAAGTCCCTCAGAGCGCTCATATGCAAATCCCTGATAGCTAAAATTCCCTCAAGCATATTCGGCTTTTCGTCCGGATGAGGCTGATGCAGCATACCCTTATAGCCGGCGCCCGTCGTTCGCGGCTTGTTGGTATATATCCTCGGAATAATCAGGATTTTATCCCGAACCTTATCGGCAGCCGGACGCAGGCGGGAGATATATTCGAGAACCGGCTCGCGGCTTTCGGCGGAGCAGGGACCGATTATCAGCAGGAATTTATCGGATTCGCCCTTAAAAACTGCGGCAATCTCCTCATCGCGCCCGCGTTTTATTTTTTCCATTTCCTCCGACAGCGGATAGCGGTTTTTTATCTGCTGAGGAATCGGCAGCTTCCTTTTAAATTCAAGATCCATTTCATTCTACCTCTTTTTCGCTTTCGGTCTGCGGCTTTGCCGCCGGTTTATCAAATCTCGCGCGGCGTTCGGTTGAGCAGCGCATCATTTTGCGCATACCCTCGCGGTCGTCATTGAGTATACAGGTGTATAGACAGTTGAACGCCGATTTGAAGGCGTCCATTTCTTTCAGCAGCGCCTTGCGGTTGAGCAGGAACAGCTCGCTCCACATATCGTCGTTTATACGGGCAATCCGGGTAAGGTCGCGGAAGGAATCGCCGGTATAATGCTCAAGACCGGGGGTATCGTTTGCGCACATAAGCGACACGGCGATACAATGGGTAAGCTGAGAGAGAAAGGCTATCATTTCGTCGTGAGCCGCAGGGGTAAGCCGGGAAACATCGGCAAAGCCAAGCTCGCGCCCCAGCTCCTCGCAAAGCTCAATCGCGCCCTGAGAATTTTTTTCGGTCGGGACAACGATATAATTAGCGCCCTCAAAAATGCGTTTATCGGCATTGCGGACGCCGTATACCTCGCGCCCTGCCATCGGGTGGGCGGCGATAAATTCAACATCGGGACGCAGCAGGGACTGGATTTTACCGACGATACATTCCTTAACGCCGGTTACATCGGTTATAACCGCGCCGGGCTTTAAATATTTCTGATTTTCCTCAATCCAGCTTACAAAAATATGGGGATAAAGCGCCGTTACAATCAAATCGGCGTTTCCGATAAGCCGCGGGTCGGGAAAATCCGCGCCCTCGGCTATCCAGCCGCGCTCCAGAGCATAATCAACCGAATCCCGGCTGCGGGTTATCGCGGCAATTCTGTATCCCTTATCGGACAGCGCCTCGGCATAGCTGCCTCCGAGCAGACCGAGACCGACTATTAAAATGTTCATCTGTTTATTCAGGTGTATATTCACATCAATCAGCCTCCTCTATGGGTATTCCGAGTTTTCTCATATCCTCAAAAAAGCGCGGATAGCTTTTCGAGACTGCCTGCGCGCCGGTTATAACGCCGCCGGTAAGCGAGCAGAGAACCGCAAGAGACATTACTATGCGATGGTCGTTATGACCGCTCAGCGGCGCGGACGGGCGGCGCAGCATTCCTCCGGCGACGGTTACGCTGTTTTCCCCGATTTCAACCGGCACGCCGAGCTTTGCAAGCTCCTCGCGCATAGCCTCGGCGCGGTCGCTTTCCTTTATTTTAAGGCGCGCCGTTCCGACGAATTTTCCGCCGTTTTTCGCGGCGGCAACGGCAAACATTATCGGCGCTAAGTCCGGGCAGTCGGAAAGGTCGATAACAGGGGGTTCGGGGCGGCAGAGCGCGCGGAAAAGCCCGCGGTAGACCCGGTCGCCCTGGAGAGTGTTTTCGTCGAGTCCCTCAACCGCAACCGAGCCGCCGAAAAGATTAAGGCATTCGGCAAACGCGGCGTTCGAGCAGTCGCCCTCAACACGCATTTCGCGGCTTCTAAAGGTCTGACCGCCGGGGATGCGGAAGGTGCGCCCGTCGAGCCGGGAGGCTCTTACGCCGAATTCCGCAAGGCTTTTTAAAGTAAGCCCGATATAGGATGCGCTTTCCATATTTCCGGAAACCGAAATAACGCTTTCTGCCGGCAGCCGGGGGAGCGCGAAAAGCATACCGCTTATAAACTGGCTCGAAACGCTGCCGTTTATCTCGAATTTTCCGGCTTTCAGCGGTCCGCAGACCGTAACGCAGCCGTTTTCCCGGCTGAAAGGCAGTCCCTGCTCCTTGCAGATTTCCTCATAAATACCGAGCGGCCGCTGCATCAGTCTGCCGCGGCCCGAAAGGGAGACAGGCGCGCCGCTCAAAAGGCTCAGCGGCAGCAGAAAGCGCAGGGTGCTGCCGCTCTCGCCGCAGTCGAGCAAAGGGCGGCGGGGCGGCGCAAAGGGGTTAAGACCGCCGATAACAACGCGGTTTTCCGATATATCGACCTCGGCGCCGAGACGGGAAAGGCAGGAAAGGGTAGCCTTTATATCCTCCGAAAAATCGACCCCCGAAATCTCGCTGCGCTCCGAGAGGGCCGCGCAGATGAGCAGTCTGTGCGCCATACTTTTTGAGGGCGGCGCGGTTATTTTTCCTGCCGCCTTATGGGGAGCTATTCTGACAGTCATTTTTTATCACCGTTTTTTCCGAGAAGAATATCGACCGCGTCGCAGTAGCCGTCGAATCCGCGCCCGATAATTGTCGCAACACAGGCGGCGCGGATATAGCTTATCTGACGGAAGGTTTCCCTTTTTGAAAGCTCGCTTATATGCACCTCGACCGTCGGTATTCCGACCGCCCTTACCGCGTCCGGCAGAGCCACGCTCGTATGGGTATAGGCGCCGGGGTTTATTATTATTCCGTCGATATTTCCGTAGGCTTTCTGAATTTCGTCTACCAAATCGCCCTCATGGTTCGACTGGTAAAAGCGCACCTCTGCTCCGCGCGCGGCGCAGAAGTCCTCAATTTTCCGGCAGAGGTCGGCATAGGTCGCGCTGCCGTAGATTTCAGGCTCGCGGACGCCGAGCATATTGAGATTAGGTCCGTTTATAACCAGTATTTTCATTTTCCCGCCGCCTTTTTAATCTGATTTAAATTTTCTTCCAAATCGCCCTCGCAGACCGCTCTTTCGCCTGCCGCAAGATAAAGCGGACGGCGCGCGGCGTAAATCTTTCCGAGCTTTTCGCGGCTGTCGGAAAGAGGGCGGTCGCCGGTTACGGCAAGGCTCTCAAGAGGGCGGTCGACGAATATTATTTTTCCGTTTTCTCTGAGCGCGCGCATATTTTCCTCTCTTAAAACCGCGCCGCCGCCGGTTGAGATAACCGCGCTCTGGCAGGCGGCAAGCCGGGCGATAACCGCGCTTTCGGCATCGCGGAAGCGGCTTTCTCCCTCGCCTGAGATTATCTGAGCCGGAGTTTTTCCGGTATCGCGCAGGATTTCCTCATCGGTATCCAGAAATTCAAAGCCCAAATCATCGGCAAGCCGTTTTCCGAGGGTCGATTTTCCGCAGCCCGGCATACCTACAAGCACGACGTTTTCCTTTTTATCAGCCATTTTCCGCCAGACGCGGCAGCAGGTGTCCTCAGGGAGGGTCTGCCCGGTAAAAAGCTCGGCGGCGGCAACCGCCTGGGCAACGAGCATATAAAGTCCGCCCGACGCCGGAATACCGCGTTCAAGAGCCGAGACGACCAGCGCGGAGCGCAGGGGATTATAAACCGCATCCGCAACGCCGGAAAGTCCGCCGAAACGGGAAATATCCAGCGCGGCGCTCCCTCTGTTCGGGAACATTCCGCAGGGGGTAGTGTTGATTATGACCCCGGCATCGCTGTGGATCCGGTAAGCCTCGTCGTAGGCTATGCAGTCCGCTTCTCCTGACCGGGAAAGGCGGTAAATTTCGCGCGCTCCGAGAGCCGAGGCCACAGCCGCCGCGGTTCTTGATGTTCCTCCGCCGCCTGCGATAAGCACCTTTTTGCCCGAAAGCTCAATTCCGTTATGCTTTAAAAGCGAGGTCATACCGAAAAAGTCGGTATTATAGCCGTAAAGTCTGCCGGAGCGGTTTACAATCGTATTGACCGCGCCTATTTTCTCTGCGGCGGCATCTATTTCGTCCAAAAACGGAATAACCGCCTGTTTATAGGGTATTGTAACGTTTATCGCCCGAAAATCCCGCTTTTTGAAAAATCCGGTCAGCTCGCTTTCCGAAAGCTCGCAAAGCTCATAATCATAATCGAAAAGATAGGAATGAATTTCCTTTGAAAAGCTATGAACAAGTCTTTTTCCGATACAGCCGTATTCCATTATTCCGCCAGCCAATCCGTTCCGTATTTTATTGCGAGCATATCGCAGAGAACCAGCGCGGTAAGGCTGTCGGCAACAACCCGCGCGCGGTGGGCGATAAAGGGGTCGTGTCTCCCGGCGGCGGCAAGCTCGGCGTTTTCGCGCGTTTTAACGTTAACCGTCTGCTGAGGCAGGGAGATTGTAGGCGTAGGCTTTACCGTACAGCGGAAAACAAGCGGCATTCCGTTGGTTATTCCGCCGTTTATTCCGCCGTTATGGTTGGAGCGCGTTCTTACCTCGCCGTTTTCATCATAATAAAAGCTGTCGTTAGCCTCCGAGCCGCACATTCCGGCAAAGCCGGTTCCCTCGCCGAATTCAACCGCCTTTACCGCCGGAATTGAAAACAGCGCGTGGGACAGGAGGCTCTCGGCGGAATCGAACCAGGGCTCTCCCAAGCCTGCCGGCAGACCGCAGACGGCGGTTTCCAATATTCCGCCGACGCTGTTGCCCTCAGCCTTTGCCGCAAGTATTTTTTCCCTCATTTTTTTCTCCGCTTCTCCGCTTAAAACCGGGAAAGCGAGAGACGAAAGGGCGTTTATATCCGCGCTAAGGTCGCCGAACGGGCGGTCGGCAATTCCGGCACAGGCGGCGATATGGGTTCCGATAAAAATGCCCTTTCTGCGCATAGCCGGGATAACCAGAGCCGCCGCGGCTACTAAAGGCGCGGTTATTCTTCCGCTGAAATGTCCGCCGCCGCGGGGGTCGGAAAAGCCGCGGTATTTAACAAAGGCGGTGTAATCCGCGTGACCCGGACGCATTTTATCGGCGATTTCGGAATAATCCGCCGAGCGGACGTCCTTATTTTCTATTCTGATACAGACCGGCGCGCCGGTTGTAAAGCCGTTATAAACGCCGCTGTCGAGCGTAAAGGCGTCCTGCTCGCGGCGCGAGGTTGATTCCGCTCCCGACGGGCGGCGCAATGTCAGCTGAGAGGCGATAAACTCCCCGTCCACCGGCAGTCCCGGAGCAAGACCGTCAACAACGGCGCCTATCGCCCTGCCGTGGCTCTCGCCGAAAAGGGTTACGGTCAGCGCCGTTCCGAGGGTGTTTCTCATAAAGCTCCCGCCTTTCTCAGCTCCTCAAAAAGCTCGTCTGTCGTTATGTCGCTCATTTCATATTTCCCGATTTCGGGTACTCTTATTACGGTAAGGCGATTTCCGGCGCACTTTTTATCATGGCGCACAGCCTCGATAATTTTTTCCGGCTCGGCGGAAAACGAAACCGGCAGGTTAAGGCTTTTAAGCACCGGGACAAGTCTTTCCCTCACCTTTGGCGCGCACATCGGCACCATTCCCGCCGCGACGCACTCGCCGTGGTAAAAATTCTGCATATTATTAGCCGTTTCAATCGCGTGAGCCAGGGTATGACCGAAGTTGAGTATCTTGCGCAGTCCGCCCTCGCGCTCATCGTTCTCAACGACGGCGCGCTTTATTTTAAGCGAACGCTCGATTATCTCGTCCATATGCTCGTCACAGCCGCCCTTTTCAAACAGGGCGAACAGCTCCGGGTCGCTCGTAAGCGACATTTTGACCGCCTCGGCAAGACCGTTTGAAATCTGTCTTTCGGGCAGGGTTTTCAGCACGTCCGTATCTATAATAACCCGTTTCGGCTGCCAGAACGCGCCGACAATATTCTTATATCCGGCGAAATCGATAGCGGTTTTTCCGCCTATCGAGGAATCGACCTGAGAAAGAACGGTTGTCGGAATATTATAAAAATCTATTCCGCGCATATAGCAGGCGGCGACAAAGCCGGCAAGGTCGCCGACGACCCCTCCGCCGACCGCGATTACGCAGTCGGTTCGCGTAAGCTCCATTTCGACCGCCTGTTTAAGCACATACAAAAACGACGCGGAGGTTTTGCTTTTCTCGCCCTGCGGCAGAACAACCGTCCGGCTGCCGCGGCAGAAGGAGGCGACCGTTTCGGCATATTCCGCCGGAACGCCGTCGTCGGTTACAATAAGCGCGCGGCGGGAAAGGTCAAGCAGCTCGCCGGCTCTCGACAGCGCTCCGCGCTCCAGAATTATATCGTAGCCTCCGCTTTGGGTTTTAACAGGAATAATCATTTTTTATCATCTCGCCAATTCTTTTTCGTAGCTGCCGACAACCTTTACGTTGTTGCAGCAGTATTTCAGTTCTTCAAGCATTTTTTCGCCCTCGGCGCTGTTTATGTTTCCCTCGCCCTCGGCATAGAAATAATAGCTCCAGATAAGCTCGCGGTTGGGGCGGCTTTTGAGCGCGCGCAGGTTAAAGCCGCAGCGGCCGATAACCGATATCGCGCGGGAAAGCGCTCCGGCAACGTTATTGACCGTGAAAAGCAGGATAAATCTGCCGTCGTTTTCGCCGCCGTCGCGTTTTGTTCTCGAAAAGACCGCAAAGCGCGTCGTATTGTCGTTTTCCTCGTTTATCCCGGCTTGCAGAACGCGCAGACCGTATCTTTCAGCCGCCTCGGCGCTGCCTATCGCCGCAAGGGACGCGTCGCCGCTTTCGGCTACCCTTTTCGCCGCAACAGCGGTATTGACAGCCTCAAGCGTTTCAAGACCGCGGTCGCTGATAAACTTTGCGCACTGTCCGAGCGCCTGTGGGTGGCTTATAACGGTTTTGATTTTGTCAATTTCCGCGTCCTCGGTTCCGAGGAGGTTCTGAACAATCGAAATATCGTATACCCCGTTTATAAACAGCGAGCCGGAAAAGGCAAGGTCCATAACCTGACCGACGTCCCCGTTACTGCTGTTTTCAACCGGCAGAACCGCGCAGTCGCACTCTCCGTTCACAACCGCATTATAGGCGGCGCGGAAATCGGGGTAGGCTATGGCGGCGGCGTCCGGAAAAATGCGGCAGGCGGCAACGTTCGCGAACGCTCCCTCAACTCCGCTGAAGGCGGCGCGCATACCGTCCATCAGTCTGTGCTGCATGGCGCGGGATATCTCCATATTCGCCTGCAAAAACCGCACGAAATACGAGCGGTATTCCTCATTTTCGATAAGCGCCGCGTTTTTCGCGATAACCTCCTGCTCGCGCGAGGGGTCGAACACCTGCAGGCCGCGTTCCTTTTTATAAGCCGCAACCTGCTTTACCGCGTCCATACGTCTGACAAACAGCCTTGCAAGGCTTGCGTCAACCTCGTTTATCTCCTTCCGCGCCCTTTCAAGCTCTGTCATTTATTCTCCCCCCGGTATTCTTCAATAAGCGCGCGGAATGCAGGCAGGGAACGGCGGATTGTATCGCTGTCGAGGCAGTAGGCTATTCTGACGTAGCCCTCATAGCCGAATGAGTCGCTCGGAACGAGCAGCAGCTCATATTTCTTAGCCCGCTCGGCGAATGCCGCCGCGCTTTTTTCGGGAGACTTCATAAACAGGTAGAACGCGCCGTCCGGCTTAACGACGGTATACCCCATTTCGGTCAGAGCACCGTAGAAAATATCGCGGTTCTCGCGGTATACCGAAATATCGGCGGTTTGGTCAACGCAGTCGCGTATAACATACTGCATAAGGCTCGGCGCGCAGACAAAGCCGAGCGCTCTGCCTGCTCCGCAGACCGCCGCCCAGACGTCGGCGGCGTTTTCGATTTTCGGCGAAACAAATATATAGCCTATGCGCTCGCCCGGCAGGGAAAGCGACTTGCTGTATGAGTAGCAGACGAGGGTGTTCGGATAAAACAGCGGAATATACGGCACCTCGGCATCGTAT
Source organism: uncultured Eubacteriales bacterium (assembly GCA_934477125.1). Taxonomy (GTDB): domain Bacteria; phylum Bacillota; class Clostridia; order Oscillospirales; family Acutalibacteraceae; genus UBA737. The sequence continues at coordinate 165,634 of CAKSOL010000004.1, forward strand.
GCCAGCTCGCGGTAGGGCTCGTCCGCGATAATGAATATCTCGCTGCCGAATTCTTTTTGCTTTTCTTTAAGCAGAGCCGCCAGCCGTTCAATCGTATCGCGGGAGAAAACCGCGCCGGTCGGGTTATTCGGCGAGTTTACTATAACCGCCTTTGTTTTTTCGTTTACCGCCCCGGCGAGAGCGTCGAAGTCTATCTGGAAATCCCCCTCGCGGCATTTAACGACGCGGAGTTCCGCTCCTGCCTTTTCGGCGAAAACGCGGTATTCCGGGAAGAAAGGAGCGAGGACTATAACCTCGTCGCCCGGATTTACTATTGCATTCAGCGAAACGGTAAGGGACGCCGCCGCGCCGCAGGTCATATAAATATGGGCGGCGTCCGCCTCGGCGCCGAAGCAGCGGCGGATATGCTCCGCTATCGCCTCTCTTGTACCGAGGTCGCCGGGAGCGGAGGTGTAGCCGTGGAGCGAAACGGGGTCGCCTGCGGCAAGGCGTGTTATAGCCTCGGCAACGGCAGGGGGTGCCGGTATGCTCGGATTGCCGATACTGAAATCGAAAACGTTTTCATCGCCTATTTCGGCGCGGCGCTTTTTCGCATACTCGAATATCTCGCGGATAACCGAGCTTTTTCTGCCGAGTTCAGCCATTTTTTCTGAAATCATAAATTTACCTCCGAAAATAAAAGAGCCCGCAAATGCGCCGCCCTTTAAGGGCAACGCGAAATGCGGACTCCGAAATACCTCTTTTGCGGCTTTACCGAGCCGCTGACGGGGTGTTCAGGTCCGCGATGTTAAAGAAGTAATAATAAGAAAACGCAAATGCTTTTTTCATAACGGACTCCGACACCTCTCTTTTTTCATTTTTTATTTATTTACATTTTAAACCCTCTGCGCGGATTTGTCAAGAGGAAATTAGACGGTATAATTTAACGTCACAGGTCTAATGTCTAACGTCTAACGTCTAACATCTAAATTTATGTCTATTTTCCGCGGAAAACGCGCATAATATTGCTGACACAGGAGGGAATTATGAGAAAAACGAAAATTATCTGCACTCTCGGTCCGAACTGCCGGGATATCGGCACTCTCGAAAAAATGCTTGCCGGCGGAATGGACGCCGCAAGGCTCAATTTTTCACATCAGAACCATTCCTTTCACCGCGAAAACATCGAAACGGTAAAGGAACTGCGGCGAAGAACCGGAAAGCCGCTCGCGCTGATTTTAGACACAAAGGGTCCCGAAATACGGACGGGGTTGCTTGAGGGCGGAGCGGCGGAGCTTAAAGCCGGAGAAAAAACCGTTTTATCCGCGGCGGCAGGAGAGGGAAACGCCCGGCTTATCGGAATAAGCCTTCCGGGTCTTGCCGATACCTTAAATCCCGGCGACATTATTTTAATAGATGACGGAAAAATAAAGTTAGCCGTTGATAAAATAAGCGGCGGCGAGATTTCCTGCGAAATTCTGCGCGGAGGAATACTCGGAAACACGCGCGGAGTAAATCTGCCGGGAATCGACACCGACATACCCTTTTTATCCGAGCGCGACCGCGCCGACCTGCTTCTCGGCATCGAGCAGGGGGTGGACTATGTTGCCGCGTCGTTCGTGCGCTCGGCGGAGGACGTTCGTCAAATGCGGCGGTTCTTATGCGACAACGGCGGCGGAGATATACGCATTATCTCGAAAATCGAAAGCCGTTCGGCGGTAAAACGGTTTGAGGATATATTAAAGGAAAGCGACGGAATAATGGTAGCTCGCGGCGACCTCGGAGTTGAGGTGCCGTTTGAGCGGCTGCCGGGCTTGCAGAAAAAAATGATTTCCCTTTGCTACAAAAGCGGAAAAATGGCGGTTACGGCAACCCAGATGCTTGAAAGTATGATTTCCGGGGGCGACCCGACCCGCGCCGAAATAAGCGACGTTGCCAACGCCGTTTTCGATATGACGAGCGCGGTTATGCTTTCGGGGGAGACGGCGATAGGAAAGGACCCTGCGGCGGTTGTTGAGGCGATGGCACGGATATGCTCCCGCGCTCAGGAGGACTGCGGCAGCTTTTGCACTGCCTGCCGCCGGGAACAGCCGGAACCCCTGTGCGACGCGACCGACGCGGTATGCGCGGCGGCGGTTACGGCGGCTGAAAGCATAAATGCAGCCGCGATAATCGCGGTTACGGCGAACGGGCGGACGGCGCGGCTTGCGGCGAAATACCGTCCCTCAATTCCGATAATTGCCGCCGCATTTTCCGAGAGGGTTTTCAATCAGCTTGCCGCGAACTGGGGAGTTATTCCGCTTTTGACCGAGCCGGAGCAAAACCCGGCGCGCGCCTTTGAAAGGGCGGCGGAGACGGCGGAGCGGCTCGGACTTATAAGGAGCGGCGACCGGCTGGTTCTGGTCTGCGGAGCGTCCCCCTCCTCGCCGGGGCATAATATGCTGAGGATTGTTTGAGGTTATACAGAGTTTATGCCGCAGAAACAGAATTTTGGGGTTGGCGGCAGAAATACGGCAGACGTCCGACGTCTGCCGTATGATTTATAAATTCCTATAAATTCTCCGCTTTTATTTATCCACTTTTTTCTTTATTTCCGGTTGAAAAGTAAAGCGCCGTATGTTATAATGGCTTTATAATAATATTATATAATACAGTCTGCTGATAACCCTTTATTATTTTGCGGCGTTCACGCCGCATTTACGTTTTTCCGCTGACAGGTGCGGCGGAAAAACACCTTGTAAGCGAAAAACCGCTTTTTCAGCGGTTTTTCAAGGGCGCCGGGGTGGTATTGGCGGGGATGGAGTGCAGTCAAAAATCTTTGATTTTTGCGAGCGGAATTCCCGCCAAAGAGCGCAGCGACTGTTGCGGAGTGTTAAAAAAATGGCTATTCAATCTATCGGCGACATCTGGAGCGCCGTATGCGAGGAATGTAAAAAAAACATATCTTCTATCACATTCGACTGCTTTTTAAAGGACCTAAAGCCCGTTTCAATCGACGCGGGGGTCTTTACAATCTCTATCAACAACGAGTACTTAAAAGACCTTATCGAAAAGAATTATTCCGACCTGCTCAAGACCTCGATAACGGTCGTTATGGGTATTCCTATGGAGCCGGTTATCATTCTTGAGGACGACGAGGAGAAAATCCGCAATGCCGAGGAGCACTGCGAGGGGCTTACCTTTGAGGATTTCTTTACGTTTGACAATTTTATTGTCGGCTCTACCAACCGTTTTGCCCAGGCGGCTTCCTTTGCGGTTGCGGACAATCCTAACATAATATACAATCCGCTCGTTATCTACGGCAATTCGGGAGTCGGGAAAACTCACCTTATTTTAGCTATCAAAAATCACATAAAGAAGAAGTATCCCTCAAAGAAAATCGCCTATGTCCGCAGCGAGGACTTTACGAACCAGCTTATTCAGGCGATAGCTCTGGGCGCAGAGGCGGTTGACGATTTTCACGCGAAGTACCGCGGAGTTGATATTCTGCTGATAGACGATATTCAGTTTATCGCCGGAAAGGAATCTACTCAGGAGGAGTTTTTCAATACCTTCAACACGCTGCACCAGAACAACAAGCAGATTGTCGTTACGATGGACCGTCCGCCCAAAGAGATAAAGCTGCTTGACGACCGTATACGCTCGCGCTTTGAAAGCGGACTTTTCGCCGACATAACTCCGCCGGACTTTGAAACGAGGGTCGGAATTATCAACAAGAAGGCGGAGCAGGTACATATAAATATAGACGAAAATCTTGTTTACTACATCGCCGAGCATATCAAGGACAACACGCGTCAGCTTGAGGGCGTTGTCAAAAAGCTGCACGCTTATATTTCCATTCAGGGCAAAATTCCGTCGCTTTCGGTTGTTCAGGGCTTTATAAGGGACGTTATAAACGACACGCGCCCGGAGCCTATCAAAACCGAAAAGATAATATCCGAGGTTGCGAGAACCTATAACGTTACCGAAAACGACATTCTTTCCAACCGCAGAACGGCGCCGCTTGCGCTTGCGCGGCAGGTTGCGATGTATATAGCGAGAAAAACGACCGACCTTTCCTATAAGGAAATAGGCGAGGCTTTCGGAAAGGATCACACCACCGTGCTTTATAATGTAAAGCAGATAGAGAAGTTTTTATGGGACAAGCCCTACGAAAAGGAGCTTGTTGACGACATTATAAAGAATTTGCAGGGGTCTTGAAAATAAGTACGCCGATAAAAACCGATTTTTTGCGGCGGAACGCCGCACTTTCGTTTTTCCGCTGACAGGCGCGGCGGAAAAATACCCTTTAAGCGAAGAAATCCCGGCTTAAAGTTATCAACTTATCAATGTTAATTAACATTTCGGTTTTTAACAGGACGGTTGATAATTAAAGGTTATTCATTTTATCCACATTTTTATTTTACTTTCTTTCCACAGGGAAATTTATCTTATATAAAGGCGCGGCAGGGGTTATCCACCGTTTTAACCGCCCCTATTATTTACTACTATTTTTATATTTATTATATACGCAAAATTTTGAAAATTTGAGTTTTCAGCTGTTTTTCGGTTTTCGGAGAACGGCGGCAAAGGAGATTAAAAAATGACAGTTACCGTTGAAAGAGCAAAGCTGCTTGAGGGCGTTCAGAAGCTGCAGAGAGCCGTAGGAGCAAAAAGCACGATGCCTGTGCTTGAGGGTATTCTGATTTCAGCCGAAAAGGGACTTATAACTCTTTCCTCCTATAACCTCGAAATAGGAATGAAAAAGGAAATGTATGCGCAGTGCGAAAAGGAGGGCGATATCGTTATCAACGCCCGGCTGCTTGCGGACATTCTGAGGAAGATGAACAGCTTACAGGTTGAAATAACCGCTGATGAAAAGCTGCTCTGCCATATCAGCGGAGGCGGCGCGGTTTTCGATATTATGGGAATGGCGGCGACGGATTATCCCGAAATGCCCTCCGTTGCCGATGGAACGCGCATTGAAATCGACAGCAAGCTTTTCAGCAAAATGGTTTCGGGAACTATTTTCTCGGTTGCGCAGGTTGAGGGAACGCGGCCGATACTGACGGGGCTTGATGTTTCGGTCAGCAACGGTATTTTACAGCTTGTCGCGGTTGACGGCTGCCGCCTTGCGATACGCAGGGAGAGGGTTGCGGTTGAGGAAAACATCGAGTTTATCGCGGCAGGAAAGGCAATTTCCGAGGCGGTTAAGCTGATAGACGAGGAAACCGAAAATATTTCGATAACGGTCGGAAAAAGGCTGATTTCCTTTAATATTGACGGGTATCTGTTCATTTCCCGGCTTTTGGAGGGCGAATACGTCAATTACCAGAAAATAATTCCTGCCGAAAACAAGCAGACGATAGTTGTCAACACAAGGGAGCTTATAAACGTTATAGAAAGAGTTTCCCTGCTGATAAACGACTTTTTAACCTCCCCTGTCCGCGCTTATTTCGATACCAATGAGGTTACTTTCTCCTGCACCACCTCTATGGGTCACGCAACAGAAAAAATGGAGCTTGCTCTTGAGGGAGAGCCGTTTGAGATAGGCATTAACAGTCGGCTGCTGCTTGAGGCGCTCAGGGCTATCGACGAGGAATTCGTTAAAATTATCTTCAACGGAGTAAACGCCGGAATAGTTCTCTGCTCGCCCGACAGCGGAAACGAGGACTACTTATATATAGTTATGCCGATGAGGTTGAATAATGGAAAAAATTAAGGGTATTTCCATTAAGGAGGAGTTTATAAGGCTGGATTCCGCCTTAAAGCTTGCGGGACTTGTTTCAACCGGGGGACACGCCAAGATGATTATTCAGAACGGCGAGGTTAAGGTTAACGGCGAGGTCTGCACGGCAAGAGGAAGAAAGCTGAGAAAGGGAGACCGCGCCGAAACCGGAAACGGCGGTCTTATAATAGAAAATGCGGGCGGTTAAGCTGCGCTGCGCCGATTTCAGGAACATTTCCTCGCTTGAGCTTTCGTTCGGCGACAGAATGAATGTTATTTTCGGCGAAAACGCGCAGGGTAAAACCAACATTTTGGAGTCTGTCTGGCTGTTTACCGGGGCGAAAAGCTTCCGGGGCGCGAGAGACAGCTCATATGTCAGGTTTGGGCAGGAAAAAGCCGTCTGCGAGCTGACGTTTGAAACCGGGGGAACAGAATATACGGCGAAAATGGAGTTTTCCGAAAAGCGGACGGCTTATCTTAACGGCAAGGCGCTGAAAAGTCCGGCGGAGCTTGCCGGAAAATTCAATGCGGTTATTTTTTCGCCGCTCGATATTTCGCTTATAAACGGAAGTCCGGCGGAAAGAAGAAAATTTCTCGACCTTTCGATAGGTCAGCTTTATCCCGGCTACATACCCCTGCTCCACGGTTACAATAAGGCGCTTTCCCAGAGAAATCAGACCCTGAGGGACTACCGCTTTGACCCCTCGCTTTCGGTTATGCTCGAAATATTTGAAAAGGAGCTCAGCACAAAGGGCGAAAAGATTACGGCGCTTAGAAAAAGGTATCTCGAAAGGCTGAAAAATTATATACCCGATATTTATTCCGGAATTTCGGGAGGGCGCGAGGTATTTTCCGCGGAATACGAGGAAAAAACCGCCGGGGCTTCTTTGGAGGAGGAGCTGGTTAAATCGCGGGCGGAGGATATGAAAACCGGAGTGACCTCGGCAGGACCTCACAGGGACGATGTTCTTCTGACGATAGACGGCAGGGCTTGCCGGGCTTACGGCTCTCAGGGGCAGCGCAGGAGCGCGGCGCTTACCTTAAAGCTCGCGCAGGCGGAGGTTATAAATTCCGCTGCGGGAGAATATCCCGTCTGTCTGCTGGACGACGTTATGAGCGAGCTTGACCCCGGACGGCAGGAATACATTCTGAACAGGGTTAAGAGCAGGCAGACCTTATTGACCTGCTGCGACCCCGACGACTTTAAGGGTCTTGAAAAGGGCGAAAGCTTTGAAATAAAGAGCGGAAAAATTGCAAAATAAAGAAATTTCAAAAAAATGAAATTTCCTCTTGCAAAATAAGGAAAAGTGAGTTATAATAGTATCAGAAAAACTAAATTCTAAAGTTTTCTAAGATTAAACGGTAGAATTTAGGCATCAGATACGATAACGCAGTAGAGATTATACTCCTTTAGGGAATTCTCCAACTCCCTTACCTTCATCATCATAGGGGTTTGTTTCTTACCATCCTTTTCGTATTTGGTGTCTAAACTCTGCCGTTTAATTAAATTATGGGAAAAAATGCGTCAGCCGCCGGCAAAAATCGCTTTTTAAAAAGATTTGCCTAAAAATGAAAAGCCGGTTTTAAAATGCGGATTTTAAGGGTTTGTCCGCGCGGAATCAGGCGTTCCGGGGAGATAGGGAATGTATCTTCATTTAGGAAATGAAATCATAATAAGAACCGAGGACTTAATCGGGATTTTCGATATCGAGGGAACGACCGTTTCAAAGCACAGCCGCAGCTTTCTGAACAAAGCCGCGAAAAAGGGCGAGGCGGTTACGGTTTCCTATGAGCTGCCGAAGTCCTTTATAGTCTGCAAGGCGGCGGACGAGGAGCGGCAGAGGGTTTATATTTCTCAGATATCGGTTTCAACGCTGGTTAAGCGCGCGGAGCTTGATATAATCGAATAAAAGTGGTTACGGAAAATTTGCCGGAACTTTTTGCCGAGAGCTGAGCAAAAGAGCGGCGGCTCTGCGCGGCGCAGGGTGCCGCGCGCGGCAGGACAACGGGCTGAAAGCGCAGAAAAAACGGTTTTTTATGAGGTTTACGAAATTGCGCGGCTCAGGAGAATTTAACGTATTTCACGTCTAATATCTAATGTCTAATATCTAAAGTCTAAATTAAGGAGCAAGAAAAAATGAGCGACGAGATGAAGCTGCCTGTTACCGAAAGCTATGATGAAAATTCCATTCAGGTGCTTGAGGGACTTGAGGCGGTAAGAAAGCGTCCGGGAATGTATATCGGCTCGACCGGCGAGCGAGGACTTCACCATTTGGTTTATGAAATTGTTGATAACTCAATCGATGAAGCCCTTGCCGGTTACTGCGATAAAATTCTTGTTGAGCTTTTGGATGACGGCGTTATCCGCGTTACCGATAACGGACGCGGAATACCGGTCGGTATTCACCCGAAAATGGGTATTCCGACGGTCAACGTTGTTTTCACGGTTCTTCACGCCGGCGGTAAGTTCGGCGGCAGCGGCTACAAGGTTTCGGGCGGTCTGCACGGAGTCGGAGCGTCGGTTGTAAACGCGCTTTCAAGCTGGCTTGAGGTTGAGGTTTCGGACGGGAGCCACGTTTATCATCAGCGCTACGAAAAGGGTCAGATTAAGGGTGATTTCGAGCAAATCGGGGACACCGACAAAACCGGAACGGTCGTTACCTTTAAGCCCGACCCCGCTATTTTTACCGATACTACCCGTTACGACTATGACATTCTTCTTCAAAGGCTTCGCGAGCAGGCGTTTTTAAATGCCGGAATCAGGGTTGTTTTAAGGGACGAGAGAACCGACGAGCTTTCTCAGAACGGCAGAGAGGACGATCTCTGCTTTGAGGGCGGCGTTCGCTCATATGTTGAATATCTGCTCGAAAAGAGCAAAAAGGACAGGCTCAATAATGAAGTTATTTATCTGAGCGGTTCGGGCAAGGATTCAAACGCCGAAATGGCGCTTATATGGAGCACCGGCTACGACACCAAGATTATGTCCTTTGCCAACACTATCCACACGGTTGACGGAGGAACCCACGAAAGCGCCTTTAAAACCTCGCTTGCACGCGTTGTCAACAAATACGGCAGAGCCTTCAAATTCTTAAAGGATAGCGACGCCAATTTAAAGGGCGACGATATTTTAGAGGGAGTTATCGCGATAGTCAGCGTTAAGCTGACCGACGCGCAGTTTGAAAGCCAGACCAAGGCAAAGCTCGGAAACACGGCGATAGGAACCCTCGTAAACAACATTGTTTCCGAGAAAATGTATCAGTATTTAGAGGACCATCCGGCAGAGGCAAAAATAATTCTCGATAAGTCGATAGCCTCCTTTACCGCCCGCGAGGCGGCGCAGAAGGCGCGCGATACCCAGAGAAACAAGTCGGGTATCGGAGGCAAAACGAGAATGCCCGAAAAGCTGACCGACTGCATCTCGAACGACCCGACCAAAACCGAAATCTTCATCGTTGAGGGAGATTCGGCAGGAGGCTCGGCGGTTGAGGGAAGAAACAGCACCTATCAGGCGATACTGCCGCTTTGGGGTAAAATGCTTAACGTTGAAAAAGCAAGGGTTGACAAGGTTTACGGCAACGACAAGCTGACGCCGGTTATAGTCGCTCTCGGAACGGGAATAGGCGATAATTTCGACATAACCAAGCTGAGATACGACAAAATCGTTATTATGGCGGATGCCGATGTTGACGGTTCGCACATCAGAACGCTGCTGCTGACGTTTTTCTTCCGCTATATGCCGCAGCTGATAGAAACCGGGCATATTTTCTTGGCGCAGCCGCCGCTTTTCCGCGTTTCAAAGGGCAAGCAGCATTTTGACGCGTTTACCGACGAGGAAAAGGCGGAATACATTGAAAGACTGGGCGGAAACGCCGACGTTCAGCGGTATAAGGGTCTCGGAGAAATGAATCCGGAGCAGCTTTGGGAAACTACTCTCGACCCGGAGACGAGAACTATGCTGAGGGTCAATATGTCCGACGCGGCTTTGGCGGACGCAACCTTTACGATGCTTATGGGCGAAGAGGTTGAGCCGAGACGCAGATTTATCGAGGAAAACGCGGTATTCGCGACCGATTTGGATATTTAAAGGGGTGAGGAAAAATGGCTAAGCAGGAAAACGTTTACTGGCCGAGTGACGAAGAAACCAACATTCAGCCGATTGAAATAGTAGACGAAGTAAGAAGCAGTATGATTCAGTATTCAATGTCGGTACTGGTAGGCCGCGCTATTCCGGACGTTCGGGACGGCTTGAAGCCGGTTCACCGCAGAATACTCTACACGATGTATGAAAACGGACTTACCCCGGAAAAGGCTTACCGTAAGTGCGCCGATACCGTCGGCGCCGTTCTCGGACGCTATCATCCTCACGGCGACGCCAGCGTTTACGACGCCATGGTTCGTATGGCTCAGGATTTCTCGCTGAGGTATCCTTTGATTGACGGTCACGGAAACTTCGGTAACATAGACGGTTATCCGCCTGCGGCTTACCGTTACACCGAGTCGAAAATGAACCGCCTTTCGCTCCATATGCTCGACGATATCGAGAAGGAAACGGTTGATTTCACTCCGAACTATGACGACCGCTTAAAAGAGCCTACAGTTCTGCCGGTAAGATTTCCGCAGCTATTGGTAAACGGTTCTTCGGGTATCGCCGTCGGAATGGCGACCGAAATTCCGCCGCACAATCTCGGCGAGGTTATCGACGGAATGTGCTGTCTTATCGACAATCCGGACGCGGATTTGCCGGAAATCTGCCAGTATATCAAGGGGCCGGACTTCCCGACCGGCGGCACGATTATGGGCAGAGCCGGAATACGCGCCGCCTATGCTACCGGCAGGGGAAAAATCACTCTGCGGGGAAAAGCTGAGATTGAAGAGATTAAAAACGGAAAATTCCGCATTGTTATAACCGAAATTCCTTATAAGGTCCGCAAAAAGGACCTTGTTAAGCATATTTACGACCTTGCCGCCGACAAGAAGATTGAGGGAATCGACGATGTTGTTGACTATTCCTCAAAGCGCGACGGCGGAATCAGGATTGTTGTTGACATAAAGCGCGACGCCAATCCACAGGTCGTTTTAAACAAGCTTTACAGCTACACCGCTCTGCAATCGACCGTCGGAGCTATTCTGCTGGCAATCGTAAACGGAAAGCCGCAGATACTGACCCTCAAGGAAATGCTGCAGAACTGCATTGATTTCCAATGCGACATAATCCGCCGCAGAACCGAATACGACCGCCGCAAGGCAGCCGAGAGGGCGCACATTTTGGAGGGTCTTAAAATCGCGCTTGACTTTATCGACGAGGTTATCGCGATAATCCGCAATTCAAAGACTATCCCCGAAAGCAAGCAGGCTCTGACTGACCGTTTCGGGCTGGACGACATTCAGACGACCGCCATTGTTCAGATGCAGCTGGGGCGGCTCGCAGGAATGGAGAAGCAGAAAATACTCGACGAGCTGAAGGAAAAGCTTGAATTTATCAAGGAATGTGACGAAATTTTAGCGAGTCACAGCCGTATTCTCGATATTGTTAAAACCGAGTCGTTAAATCTGCGCGACAAGTTCTCGGACGACCGCCGCACCGAAATTTCCGACGTTGCCGGCGAGGTTGACATTGAGGACCTCATTCCCGAGGAGGAATGTGTTATAACCAAGACCGAGAACGGCTACATCAAGCGTGTTCCCGCCAGCGAATACAGCGTTCAGAACCGCGGCGGCAAGGGCATCAAGGGAATGACGACCCGCGAGGAGGACAACGTTCAGAATATGTTCGTCTGCTCGTCCCACGATTCGATTATGATGTTTACCGACCTCGGACGGGTATACCGCATTAAGGCATACGAAATTCCCGTCGGCAGCCGCCAGAGCAAGGGTCTTAACGTTGTAAACGTCGTTCAGCTGATGCCGGGAGAAAAGATTACAACCATTCTCCCCTGCACGGTTAAGGACGACGAGGAGCGGTTCTTATGTATGGTTACCGAAAAGGGAATTATCAAGAGAACGCGGCTTTCCGAGTTCAAGAACACCCGCAAAAACGGCATAATCGCCCTTTCGATTGACGATGATGATTCGCTCAAGTTCGTCCGTATGACGACCGGAAGTGACAGGCTGCTGCTTGCAACCAGAAAGGGTATCGCAATTCAGTTCAGCGAGACCGACGTCCGCCCGATGGGCAGAACCGCGCGCGGAGTTAAGGCGATAACCATGCGCGAGGGCGACAGCGTTGTTGATATGGCAATCTGCGACGAAAACACGCGCGTTCTCACCATAACCGACACGGGCTACGGTAGAATCAGCCCGGTTTCGGATTACAGAATGCAGTCGCGCGGAGGAAAGGGAATTATGAATTACCGCACGGCGAAATACAACTGCGAGGTTGCCGCCGTTCTGCCGGTTGCGGAGAACACCGACATTATTATGATTGCTGACGACGGCATTATAATCAGAATTTTCGCCGACAGCATTTCCGAGCTTTCGCGGCCGGGAAAGGGAGTGCGCGTAATGCGGACAACCGGTTCCGACGGAGAGACGGTAAGGAGAATTTTGTCGGTCGGAATGGCGGAGCATGACGAGGAGCAGGTAAACGACGCTCCCGAAGCGCCTGAGGCGGACGCTGCCGACACCGGAGACGACGAGCCTGAGGAGACTGCCGAGGAATAGGACAGAGCCGCGAAAACCGCGGACAGGCAAAAAATATCCGGTATTTAAAATACCGGACAGGAAAAAAGAATAGAAATATTTAAATTTAAAAGCTGTGCAGGATTTCCTGTACAGCTTTTTTTATAGAAATTTAAAATTGAACAGCGAATAATTCCGGCTGAGAAAAATTTACCGTTTTGCGCATCTACCGTCTAAAATATAGTGTCTAACATCTAACGTTTAATGTCTGATTCGTGGAGAATAACTCCCGAACGGCGCAGAGCCGCCTGGAGCCGGGGTATTTCAAGCTCGCAGAAATTATCGGTCAGCGCCGCCGCTGTTCCGGCTGCCTGCCCGGAAACCGCGCAGACCGGTATGACCCTCGTTATGTCCCACATTGCGTCGGTTACTGAAATACATCTTCCGGCAACCGCAAGATTCTGTATTTTTTCGCCGTGCAGCGTGCCGAACGGCAGCTCGTAAACAGGACCGGGCTTCCGCCAGTCGGAAAAAAGTCCTGCGCTGTCGCCGTATTCCTTATGGCTTTCGGTATCGTCCTGAGTGTAAGCTCCGTCCAGCCGGCGGGTCATTCTTATCTGCGGAATTGCCGCTATCGAGGTAAGGGAGTGTTCAGCCGAATTTTTACCCTTTTTCAGAAAATCCTCAAGCAGCAGAGAATGAGAATATACCGTCAGGTCGGTCAGCTCCTTTGCGTCAAGCCCGGAAAAACGGGTCGATTTTTTCGCGCTTTCAAGCTGTTCGGCGGTTTTCTGGGAGTCTGGAATATCGCAGAAGCCGAGCATTTTCAGGCGGTTTTCGCCGTTTTCGGTATAGTAATACCAGGCGGCAGGAACGTTTCCCTGAGAAAAATTAACCGTTTTCTCGCCGGAAAGGCGGCAAATATCGGCGTCGCCGGAGCAGTCGATAACATTTTCCGCCGCAACTGCCGTTCTGCCGCTCTTGTTTTCAATAACAAGGTGAGTTATTCTGTTATCCTCAACCGCCGCCGAGCATACCGAGGTTCCGAACAGAATATCGACCCCGGCGCTAAGCAGCAGCTTTTCCGCCCGGATTGAGAAAATATAGGGGTTATACTGCACCTCAAACCGCGTTTTCCGCCTTTCCTCCGCGCTTCCGTTTTCAAGCCAGGCGGCAGGGTATTTTCCCTCGCAGCCATCGGCAATAGAAAGCCGCAGCAGCTCCTCGGCAATGCCAAATGAAACCTGTCTGCCGCAGCCGTCGCATAAGGGCAGATAAATTGTAACGAGACCGGCGGTGGCAAGTCCGCCGAGCATAAACTGCTTTTCAATAAGCAGCGTTTTTGCTCCTCCGCGCGCCGCGGCGAGAGCCGCCGAAATTCCGGCAATTCCGCCGCCTGCAACAACGGTTTTATACTCTGCGCAGACCGGTGTTTTTCTTTCAGGCTCGGTAATACAGCTTTTCATATTCGCGTCTCCCATACTCAAATTCACTCAAATTCACGTATCAGCAGCTTGGGAACGCCGAGAATACGGCAATGCTCCAGCCGCTCCCCCGTTATCAGCTCAGGCTCGTAATTCGGGTTTATCGGGACTATGCGCATCCAGTTTTCGTTATCGGCATATTCGACTTTTTTAAGAGTGGCATATTCATCATTATAAATAAGCGCGCCGATATCTCCCGAACGGTTGAGAGTTTCCTGGCGGAGAATCAGAACGCGGTCGCCCTCCTGATACATCGGGTACATACTGCTCCCGACCACCCGCAGCACGAAAAACTCGCTTTTATCTCTGCCGCGCAGGTAGGAATTAGGAATATCGACCGTTTCGCTGTTCCAATCCTCGAATGCAAGCCGGTTATACCCTGCGGCGATGTCTCCGATTACCGGAAAGGAAGTATAGCTGCCGGTTACGGTAGGCTCGTAAAATCGTCTCGGCAGGGGGTCCTTGCCGTGAAGAAAGTCGATAGAAACGTTAAAGCAGTCGGATATTTTTTCGAGGGTTGCGAAGTCCGGCTCGCGTTTCCCCGACTCATACATCCCTATTGCGCTGCGCGAAACGCCTATCATCTGAGCTAATTCAGATTGGTTCATACCGCTGTTCTTTCTTAAATTTCTCAATATATCCGGGAATGTCATTTCAATCACCTCATATGTATTGTAACACGTTATGTGGTGAAAAGCAAGAAAAAGTCACAAAAAGTGTTGACACATTGCGTGACAGGTGCTATAATAGACGTTAGATGTTAGACATTAGACATTAGATGTGCGTGGCGGAGAGCCTGTGCGCGCTGACGGGGAGTTTGGCAGAAGAAACTGCCACTCAGCCGGCTTTCGGCAATCAAAGCTTAAAAAAGCTTTTAATTTTTTACATTATTATGTCACGTTACGTGGCAAGAAAGAGGAGTAATATGGCAGATTTTTTATTGGGACTATTCACGGGCGCGGCGGCGGTTTACATTGCGGTCGCGGTATTGACGGCAAACAGGAGGAAATAAAAATGAACGGAAATCCGGAAATCAGAAGAAAAAGGAAACGCCGGGCGGCGGAATACGAGGTTATTCCCCTGCGGAAATTTATTCGTCTGCTCGAACGCTACAACCGCATTTTCGGCACGCGCTACAACTACGGCAGGGCGGTTCAGGCGCTGAGGGACGGCATTATAGACCGTAAAAATTTTATGAATTTAGATGTCAGACGTTAGACGTTCGGGGCGGAAAACCTCAGCGCAAAAAAATCTTATTAAAAAGGGCGGAGAAAAATGACGGCAGCAGAATTGAAACAGTACCGGAGCATTTGCCGGGAAATTGAGGAAAATGAGGAGGAGCTGGAGCGGCAGACCGCGGCGGACACGGTTACTGCCTCGGACGCGCAGTTCCCTTTTATTAAGCACAGTGTGACTGTTCGCGGAATAATTCCGGACGAGCGCAACCGGCAGCGGCTTGAGCACATTGCGGCGCTGCGGCGGCAGAAAAAGCGTATAGAAAGCTTTGCCGCCGGCATCGACGACAGCATAACCAGGCGGATTTTCGAGCTGAGGTACATAAAGGGCGACTTTGCGCCGTCCTGGGAGGCGGTCGCGCAGGCAATAGGAGGAATGAACTCCGCCGACGGCGTTCGCAAAACGGCGGCAAGGTTTTTAAGAAGATAGACATTAGACGTTAGACGGTAGACATTAGACGTGCGGGGCGGAAAGATTGTGCGCTGACGGGGAATTTGATAAATACATTGGCTTTCGCCTTTTATTGCGATTTATAGCGCAGAATTTAACGTCTTGCAGGTCTAATATCTAAAATCTAACATCTAAAGTCTAAGTTTGTCCGTTTTGTCCGTTTTCGGGCGGTAGAATAATATCGTGGAAAAATAAGGAAACGGAAAAAACGGCTTTTCGGCGGCGATAAAATTATCGGTTTGCAGGTCTAAAGTCTAATATCTAAAATCTAATATCTAAAAGGTGAAAAAATGGCGGCAAAAACGAACAGCGGCGAATGGGCAGGGCTTACCCCCCGGCAAAGGCGGCTCGCAGAGGCGCTTTATTCTCCCGAACCGGAGGGCAGCGTTGAAGAAATCTGCGAGCGCGAGGGTATTTCAAAAAACGACCTCTACCGCCTGCAAAAAAGCGAAAGCTTTAAAAAATACGCCGAGTTTCTCAGCGAGGGCTACACTGACAGCCGGCTTGCAGAGGTATGGCGGAGCCTGATTAAAAAATGCTGCGCCGGAGATTCGCAGTCGATAAAGCTTTTATTGGAGCTTAAAGGAAAATTCCGGCAGACGGCGGAGACTTCGGGCGGAGTTGTTTTTTTAAGCGGTGAGGAGGATTTGAGTGACTGAAAAAATATACCTGCCGGAAATAGTCGGAAAGGGCTACGGCAAATACTGGCGCGACCGTTCGCGCTACCGCGTTTTAAAGGGCGGCAAGGGTTCTAAAAAGTCGGCAACGACGGCGCTTAACTTTATCTGGCGGCTGATGAAGCTGAGGGGTAGCAATCTGCTGGTCGTCCGGCAGGTTATGGACACCCACCGCGACAGCACCTATGCTCAGCTTGTCTGGGCGCAGCAGCGGCTTAAAGTCGCGCATTTATGGCGCAACACCGTCTCTCCGATGGAAATGACCTATCTGCCGACCGGGCAGAAAATCCTGTTTAGGGGGTTCGACAATGTTCTGAAATTAGCCTCAACGACCGTAAGCACGGGGTATTTAAACTTTGTTTGGATTGAGGAGGCATATGAAATCGCGAGCGAGGCGGACTTCGACAAGCTCGACCTTTCGGTTCCGAGAGGAGAGGTGCCGCCGCCGCTTTTCAAGCAGACTACCCTCACCTTCAACCCCTGGAGCGAGACGCATTGGCTCAAGGCGCGGTTCTTCGACAAGCCGCAGAAGGGCGTTTCGGTTTATTCGACCAATTATCTGATTAACGAATGGCTGGACGACACCGACCGCGCGGTTTTCGAGAGGATGAAACGCGAGCTGCCGAGGAAATACGCGGTTGCAGGACTGGGAGAATGGGGTGTTTCCGAAGGACTTGTTTTTGAAAACTGGGAGGCGGCGGAGTTTGACCCGGAAAATTTAGGTCTTACTGTTCTGCCGAACGGAGAAACAAAGGACGAGCGCTGGAAATACCGCCGGTTTTTCGGTCTTGACTACGGCTACACAAACGACCCCACCGCCTTTATTGCCTTTGCGGCAAATCCCATTGACAAAAGGCTTTATATATTCGACGAGCATTACGAGACACATATGCTGAACTGCGATATTGCCGCCATGATACGCGGCAAGGGGTATGCCAAGGAGCGCATCAGAGCAGACGCGGCGGAACCGAAATCCAACGACGACCTGAGAAGGCTGGGAATTTCGAGACTGCTGCCGAGCGTTAAGGGACGTGACAGCGTTATGAACGGCATA
Organism: uncultured Eubacteriales bacterium; assembly: GCA_934477125.1. Taxonomy (GTDB): domain Bacteria; phylum Bacillota; class Clostridia; order Oscillospirales; family Acutalibacteraceae; genus UBA737. The sequence goes on from CAKSOL010000004.1 coordinate 182,839, forward strand.
GCGAAATTGCAGGAATACAGGATAATTGTGCTGCCAAGCTGCAAAAACACTCTGAACGAATTATCGGGCTATTGTTTCAAAAAGGACGCCGGAACAGGCAGGGCGATAAACGAGCCGGAGGACAAAAACAACCATCTGATGGACGCTCTGAGATACGGGTTTTACGATGTCGGGCGGTTTCATCCGGTATCGCCTAAGCAGAGCGCCGAGGCGCGGCGGATGCACAGCCGGAACGGCGGCGGTCAGCTGACCGCAGAGGAAATAAAATTAGACGTTAGATATTAGACCGCAGACGTTAGACGTGGGGAAATTTTAACGTCTTGCACATCTAATGTCTAAAATCTAACATCTAAAGTCTAAACGGGGGGTGACGGGAATGGCGGAAATATTTACGGCTGTCTGCGCAGGGCTGCTGCTGCATATTTTCAGCGCGGCGGCGGGGTTTATTTTATGCCGCGCGCAGGCGGCAAAACGCCGGTCGGCTAAAAAGTGCGTCCGCGCAGGCGGTCAGACGCCGCTTGAGCTTGAGCGCGTACGGCAGGCGCAGGAGGAATACCGCAGTATTGCGCAATACGACGTTAGATAGTAGACATTAGACATTAGATGTTAGATGTGGGAGAGGAAAGGCTTGTCGCAGCCGGGAGGTTTTAATAAAGACAACGGTTTTCAGAATTTTTATCCGACCTTTCAATTACACAGGATTTAACGGCTCGCACATCTAATGTCTAAAATCTAACGTCTAACATCTAACGTAGCGAAAGGAGAAAAAATAATGAAAGAAAAAGAAACCAAAGCGCCCTCGGAGAACACCGTTTCCGAAGTCGGTGCGCGCGAGGAGAAAAAAGGAACGGCAGCAACCGCGGAGTCACCAAAATCCGCGGCGGCGGACGCTGCTCCCGAAGTCTCCGGAGCTGCCGGCAATGCCGGCTCCGCCGATAATGCGGTCAAAGCCGCAAAGGGCAAAAGGGCCGCGGCGAAAACCGACGCGCAAATCGCGGAAGCCGCCGAAAACGGAGTATTCACGGAGGATGAAAACGGGGAGAACGCAGAGTCTGCGGAAACTCAGGCAGTCGGCGCGGCTGAAATTCCCGGCGCCGAGGGCGGCGTTGATACCGAATTTACCGGTATTTTCGGGGACGGTATCGCCGAAAACGAGACGTCCGCAGACGAAAACGGCGGGAATTTTCTGCCGATAGTCTACAACCACGCGCCGCAGACCCTAAGCCGCAGCGAGGCGGTTAAATATGCGCAGCTGGGGATGAAGCTTGAAAAAAGCGGACTGGATATCGACCGGCTGAAGCCGATTTTCCACAAGCTCGACTTTCTGGCGGCTCAGCGGGACGAAGAACCCGAAGGCTTTATCGAAAGGCTTTATTCCGACGAGGAGAGCAGACAGCGCGAACAGCTGCGCGGAAAGTGCGGCGATGACGAGCAGCTGCTCGGCGACCTTATGCGGCTCTGGCGGGAGAAAAACCGCGAGAAGTATGAAAAGGTTGCGGCGGACAGAGCCGCCGCTGCCGAGCAAAACAGCCGCCTGCAGCAGACAAGTCTCGAACAGAGGCTTGCCGGGGAGTATGCCGCGCTCAAGCGCGAAATTCCCGGCGCTCCGGCGTTTTCCGAGCTGCCCGACGAGGTAAAGCGCGCGGCTGCGGCAGGAGGAGAGCTTACGGGCGCCTATCTGCTTTACAGGTACCGCCGGGACGAAAAGCTCAGAAAGGCGCAGATGAGCGCCGAAAAGGCGAGCCGGGGGTCGGCAGGAAATCTCAGGACGGCGCAGAGCGCAGTCCAAAGCGCCGAGGACGACGCGTTTATACGCGGAATTTTCGGCAGGTAAAAAAATTTTGAAAATTCATTTAATTAAAGGAGTAAAAAATTTATGGCTATCAATTCTATTTCAACTGTTACAAAGTATACGGACGCTCTCGACAGGCTGTTTGTTCAGAAGGCGGCAACCGGCTTTCTGACCGACAACACCTTCGGCGCAAAGTTCATAGGCGCAAAGACGGTTGTTCTGCCGAGCGTTGAGTTCGTCGGTCTTGCGGATTATGACCGCGACAGCGGCTTTTCACGCGGAAAAATGACCGTTTCCCAGGCCTCCTACACCCTCTCGAAGGACCGCGCGCGTTCAATTCAGATTGACCGAATGGACCTCGACGAGGCAGGCATCGCAAACCTTGCCGGTCAGGTTCTCGGAGAGTACATCCGCACGCAGGTTGTCCCCGAATGTGATTCCTACATCCTTTCAAAGCTCTATTCGATAGCAAATTCCAAGTCGCACGTTACGACCTATGCGGCAGCAAAGGCGGCTTCAAATCTGCTCAAGGTTATAAACGAGGTTCAGGACGCCTCCGGCTACGAGGACGAGCTTATCGCCTTTGTTGACAGCGAGCAGTACGGCGCGCTGATGACCGACACCGAGTTCAGCCGCAATCTGATTGTTTCGGATTTCTCGCAGGGCAATCTCGATTTCAAGGTCAAGACCCTGAACGGAGTAGCCCTCATTCCGGTTACAAAGAGCAGAATGAAGTCGGAATACGAATTCAACGCCGGAGCAACCGCAACAGCCGGCGGCTTCTCGGCAAAGACCGGCGCGGTTCAGGTTCACGCGATTGTTATGCCGAAAACTGCGGCAAGCGTTGTAAGAAAGACCGAAAAGCTCAGAATTTTCGAGCCGGATCTCAATCCCGACGCCGACGCTTACAAGTTCGACTACCGCATAGTTTACGACGCGCTTGTCAAGAGCTCCAACCTCGACAAGATTTACGCAATAGCAGAAACCGCATCGCAGAATACCTGATTTCAGACATTAGACGGCAGACGTTAGATGTGCGGGACGGAAAATTTTGTCGTTGACGCGGAGATTTGATAAAGCCGGCTGCCCCTCAGCCGCCCTTCGGCGGCGGCTCCCCTGACAAGGGGAGCCTATGGGGGGAAAATCCGGCTTACGGCTGCGCAGAATTTAACGTCTTGTATGTCTAACGTCTGAAATCTAAGGTCTAAAGTCTAAAATCTAACATCTAAAATCTAAAGTCTAAAACGGGGTTGAAATATGAATAACAACGAAATAAGGCTTTCGCCGGGGGAAATATTCGGCGAATACCGCGCGGGAGTGAGCTACAAGGCAGGCATCGGAACGCACGGAATATACGAACAGACAAAAATGAACGAGCGCTTTTTCGTCGGCGACCAATGGCACGGAGTAAGGGCGGGAAACACCCGTCCGCTGGTTCGCAGAAACATCATAAAGCGCATAGGAGAATACAAAATGGCGGTTGTCGCCTCTGCTCCGGTTGCCGTCAGTTTCATGGCGGACGGCATTTCGCAGCCCGCGGACGACAGCGAGGAAAAGCGGCTTATAGAAAAGGGTCTGCACGACAATCTGCTGCCGCCCGGAAAGCCGCGCGAGGCGGAAATATCGGTTATCTGCGACGCGATGAGCGATTATTTCAGGGTTACTGCCGAGCGGCTCAGGTTTGACGCGAAAAAGGAGGAGCTGCTGCGCGCCGCCTTTATTTCGGGCACCGGTATCGCCTATACCTACTGGGACGCCGACTGTCCGACCGGGCTTTACGCCGACGCCGAGCGCACCGTTCCGATAAAGGGCGACATCGGGTTTGAGATACTGGACGTTGAAAACGTTAATTTCGGCGACCCGAACTGCGACGACATTGAGCGTCAGCCCTTTATAATCATATCCCAGCGCAGGCAGGTTTCCGAGGTTCGCCGCGAGGCGGAGCGAAACGGACTGCCGACGGCGGAAATCCTGCCGGGCAGCGAAACGGGCTTCGGATTCACTTCGGGCGACCGGGGAGCAGAGCCGGAGGACAGCGCGAGGGTTACGGTTCTGACAAAGCTTTACAGGCAGTACCTTGAGGACGGCGGCAGCGAAATATGGGCGGTAAGAGTTACCGAAAAGGCGGTTATAAGGCAGCCCTGGAGTCTCGGAATTTCGCGCTATCCGATAGCGAAATTCTGCTGGGAAAGGCGGCGTTCGAGCGCCTACGGCGACAGCGAGGTGACCTACCTTATCCCCAACCAGATAGCGATTAACCGCGCTTTAAGCTCCGCGGTTCACGGGGTTATGAGCCAGGGAATGCCGATTATGACCGTAAACGGAGACGTTATTCCGGAGGAGATAAGCAACGACCCCGGACAGATAATCCGCGCCTACGGCACAGCCGAGGATATAAGCTCGGCGATAAAATTCGTTACTCCGCCGGCTTTTTCCGAGCAATACGAGAACCTCGTAAACGACATTGCGAGCAACACCCTCTCGGACAGCGGAGCCAACGACGCAGCGCTCGGAAACGTAAGAATGGACAACGCCTCGGCCATTATTCAGCTGAGAGAGGCGGCGACCGCGCCGATGCAGGTTTATCTCAACCGCTTTTACAGCTTTATCGAGGATATCGCGAGAATCTGGGGAGAAATGTGGCTCTGCTGCTACGGCGACCGAATGATCAAAAGCGAAAGAAACGGCAGAGCAACCTACATTCCGTTTTATGCCGAGAGATACAAAAATCTTTCGCTTACGGCGAGGATAGACGTCGGAGCGGCGACCCTTTGGGGAGACGCGGCGGTTATCGGAGCGCTGGACGGACTGCTCAAGTCTAACATAATAACACCTCTGCAATACCTTGAGAGAATGCCGAAGGGACTTATCCCGGATATAAACGGTCTTATAAGCGAGCTTAAAGAGCAGGAGCAGGCGCAGAATATGACGGAAAATGACGAAGAATGCGATATTTTGTCGAAAAATGTCGAAAAAAGAGAAAAGGAGGAAACGGAAAATGACGGGTAACGAGGCTTATTCGGCGGCGATTAGCCGTCTCGGATACGGCGACGCGCCGGAGCTTAAAGCGAGAGCGCTGGCGGTTGTAAATCAGGTATACGCCGATTTGCATTACTGCGTATCGCCCGGAAAGCCGTTTCTTCCGCTTAAAAATCTGAACGGCGAAATCGAACTGCCCGAAAGGGCGGCGGACGAGCTTATGCCGGCAGGAACGGCGGCGTTTTTGGCTCAGAGCGTTTCGGACGGCGACAGCCAGCAGCTTTGGATAAGTATTTACAACCGCAAGCGTGCGGCGCTTACAAGGCTTGACCGCCGGACCGACGTTTTCCCCGCCGTTACAAGCGATATTTAGGAGGGAACGCGAAATGAAATATCCCGCAGCGGGAAAAAACACCGCCCGGACGGCGGTTATCGAAAGGCTCGACGGCGGAATAAATCTCAGGGACGGTCAGACGCTCTGCGAGGACGGTCAGCTGACGCGCTCGGTTAATATGTGGTATACCTCAGGCGCGCTCAAAACCCGGCCGGCTTTCTGCGAGAGAGCCTCCGATATAAAGAAAATCGGCTCGCTTTCGGGCAGGCTTTCGGGCGGAACAGCCTCGGGAGCGACCGATATTTATTACAGCCGGAACGGCTCGGATTACCGCCTGTTCTGGTATTCCTTTCCGACGGAGAGTGACGGAACGCAGTTCGGTTTCAGATTCGTTTCAGAAAGCTCCGTTTTCGAGCTGCCGGACATAACCGTTGCCGAAAAATCGGCGCGCTGCCTTTGTTTTCAGTACGGCGGAAAAATCCACGCGCTTTTGGGGGCAGGCGGCATATGGCGCTGCTCTCCCGATGGCGGCGAATGGCAGAAACTCGGCGAGGACGACCTTTACGCGCCGCTGATTATGACCCATTGTCTGCCCGGCGACAGCGTTATAAAGGGCAATCTTGCGCGGACGGGCGGCGAGGCGGTTGAGGATTTCAACCTGCTTTGTCCGAGGTATCGGATTATTTATTCAACGGTTGATAAGGAGCAGCTGAAAAGCAGCGACAGCGGCGCTTACCACTTTATGATATACTATCTCGCCGAATCGGTTCGCGGCAGGACGGATTTCGCCGGGAAAACCGTTACGGCGCGGCTCACCACCTCGCTCGGCTCGGTTTACACCCACACGGTAACGCTCGACGGCGGCTCGCTTCCGGTTTACGAGGAGCAGGCGCCCGGAGACAACCTTTATATGAGGGTTTTCGGCGATATCGTTACCTTTCACACCCGAACGGACGGCACCGAGGAGCTTGCAAAGGTTACTCTTTCGGACTACGCGGCGGACAACCTGGAGATAACCGCTCCCTGCTCAGCCGACCAAAAAAAGGTTCTTTATATGACCCGCGCGGCGCGGTTCGGGGAGACCGTTTCGGGGCTTTCGGGCGGAACGCGGCTGTTTTTGGGCGGAAGCACGCTTTCGGGCGAGCAGTCGCTCGTTTTATGGAGCGAGAGCGACAATCCGCTTTATTTTCCGAGCGGCTGCCGGGCGTATGTCGGAAATGCGGACACGCCGGTTACGGCTTTCGGAAAGCAGAACGACGGCCTGATAGTTTTCAAGAGCAACGAAATTTTCTATACGCGCAGCGCAAAGCTGAAAACGCAGACTCTCGCGGTCGGGGGAAACGTACTTGGAGTGCCGCTAAAATCGGTTTATTTTCCGATGATTCAGCTCAATTCCGCAACGGGCTGCGACTGCCCCGAAAGCATACAGCTATGCAGAAACAGGCTGATATGGGCGGTAAGCTCAGGGCATATCTACACCCTTTTGACCCACAGCCGCTACAACGAAAAGAACATTTTTGAGGTTTCGGGAATGATAGGCGCGGCGCTTAGAGGGCAGCCGGAGCTTAAAAGCGGAAACGTTTTTTCAGCCGACTGGCAGGGACGGTATATGCTTTTCTGCGGAGGAAAGGTCTTTATTATGGACTACAACAGCTACGGCTTTATTTACGCCTCCTCTGCAAGCAAGGCTTCCGACGCGAACCTGCGTATTCCCTGGTTTTACTGGGAGCTGAATGTTGACAAATACACACCGCTGCTTTTTTCGCCGGTCGTTTCGGTTTTTACGGCGGACGGCGCTCTTAAAATAAATTATATTTACGAGCAGTTCAATTTAAATCCCGACGGAACGCGGAAATCAAGCTCCTATTATCTCAAAACCGTAAGTCCGGACGAGGAAAGAACGGCGGACACCGAAATCTTCCCCGGCGAGACGGGGGACTGGAGCGAGGAAACGAGTATTCCGATACTCTCGGCGTTTAAAACCAAGCTGTTCAGCTTCGGCTCTCCGAGCGGCTTAAAGAGGGTATCAGCCGTTAAAATAATGCTCGGCTCGGACGGACGGGAAATAACGGTTTCTTATTTTGCCGATATGCCGGAGGCAAGGGGAAACTGCATAGTTATCCCCTCTGAGAGCTGCGAATCGGGGGACATGTGCGCGGAAACGGGCGGAGAATGCGTTACCCTGCTGCCGCCGCCGGGCTTCTGCCGCAGCTTCGGGCTGGAGCTTTGCTCGATAGGCAATATGGAAATAAGAAGCATAACCTTTAGCTATAAAATTACGGGAGGAGCAGGATAATGACGGATTACGAAAAATATCTCGGCGGACTGCGGAAGAAATACGGTGCGGAATGCGGCTGCAGGGAGCAGCGCGGAAAAATTCCGGAAGAAAGCTGCAACGAGGAAGAAATAGAGCGGCTGATAAACCGAATGGCGATTGCGGGAGTTTCGGAGGGATAAGATGATAAGAATAATAAATTACACCGTTACCAAAGAGAGCATAGACCCTGCGGCAAGGCAGCCGGCAGGAATTCAGGGCGAGCATAACGCGGTTCAGCTCAAATTCAAGCTTGACGAAAAGCTTTACTCTGCCGTCTGCGCTCAGAAAAAGGAGGGCGACTCCCTGCGCTTTCGGTTTGATGCATTCGGCGGCGCGGGCGGCGCCGTGCGCACAGGCTCCGAGGAGCTTACGGGGGACACGGTTGTTTACAATATTCCCTCGGCGCTGTCGGGCGAGGGCGGAAACGCGAATGTGTTCCTTATTATAACCCTTTTGCGGGGAGGAAACACCGAAATCGAGCTTATGAGCTACCCGGCAAGGCTCTATTTTACCCCGAGCGAGGACGGCACGGAGGAAACCGACCGCGAGAGTATGACTGCGCTGGAGCAGAAAGCGTCGGCGTCTGCCGAGGCTGCGGCGGAGTCGGCTGCAAGCGCGGCAGAGGCGAAGGCGGCAGCCGAGGAGGCAAAGGCCCAAACGGCAGCGGCGAGAGCGGCGATAGAATCGGGAAGCGAATTTCTGTTTGACGGCGGCGGCGCGGACGAAAGCCTGATTGTTGAATGCGTTACCGACCCGTCGCTTTCCGAAACGAGCGGAAATCCGGTTGCGAACAAGGCGATTTCGGCGCGGTTCAAGCAGGTTGATACGGCTGTTGCCGCAAAGGCGGACAGCTCGGAGGTATCGTCGGCGATTTCCGCCGCGATAGAGGCGACAAAGGAAGGAATAATTTCCTCGGCTAAAACGGCGGCTCTCGACGCGGCGCATCCGGTCGGCAGCATATATCTTTCGGTATCGGAGACCTCCCCCGCCGCAGCCTTCGGCGGAGTTTGGGAGCGCATAGCCAAGGGCAGGACCCTCATAGGCGCGATGCTTTCCTCCGACGCGGATTACGACGGGGATTTCGCTCCCCTTTCGACCGGCGGAGAGAAAAACCATACTCTGACGGCTGATGAAATGCCGGCTCACAGCCACGGCTTTACAGGCGTTAACGAAAGCTCGGCAATGACGGATTCCGCCGGCAATTATCCTATAAGAATGTACCCCGACAAAGCTGCCAACTGGAACAACGGCTCCGGTATAGCGGAAACCGGCGGCGGTCAGGCGCATAACAATATGCCGCCCTATCTTGCGGTATACATCTGGAAAAGAGTAAGCTGAAAGGAGAATTCAGAATGTCAGTTATAAAATTTTCGGGGAAATCCCGCTTTAAGCTGCGCTGCGACACGACTGCCAACTGGGAAAGCGCAAATCCGGTTCTCCTGAACGGCGAAATCGGCATTGAGCAGACCGCCGACGGCGGCAAAAAGGTAAAGATAGGCGACGGCGTTACCGAGTGGGTTAATCTCGGCTATACCGTTGACAGTGCTCTTTCCGCGACCTCGGAAAGGGCGGTTGCGAACAAGGCGGTTGCGGAAGCGTTATCCGCGCTCAAAACCGAGCTTAGGGGCGAGTTCGGCTCGACATTGCAGGCAATTTCGGACAAATTAGACGGGGTGGTTTGAAAATGGCGGAATATAACATCACCCTGCAGGCGACCCTGCTTTCGGAAAGCGAAGGAAAGTGGCTTGTGACCTCAAAAGGGGAAGGCGACCTGCCGGCGGCGTTTATCGTCGATACGGCGGTTAAGGACGCGCTGCTTTCCGCCTGCGCGCTCTATAACGCCCATCCGCTGGTTTTTACTGCCTGTCTGCGCTCGCATTACAAGGCTATTATTGCCGCGGTTCACGGGTTTGAGGAGGAGGCGGCAGCGGCGGCGGTACCGGCGGAATGGGCGGCGGCGCCGCTTATCGGAATAACCTCAGCCGCCGGAACGCCGGAGGAGGAGCCGACAGCCTACGCGATAAAATACGTTCAGCCGGGGGAAGCGGCAAGGTATCTTGAGGGGATTGCCGAGCCTGCGCTTTACAAGGCTCTTTTTTACATAATAAAGGACTATTCGGCGAATCCGGCGTTATGGTATTTCGTTTTAACGAGATACCTTTCCAAATTCAAAGCCCACATCGAAAGCGAGAGTGAAGAAAATGATTAAATATCTTATAACCTGCCGGGGCGACGGCACCGTTCTGCTCGAAAATGTTTCGTCATCAACGGGCGACAAGCGCTCACTGCAGCTGACTCAGGCGGAGTTCGGTCTGTTTCTGACAAATCCGAACGACACCGCCGCCGAGATGACCGAAAGGCTCTGGGAGCAGAGCGACAAAACCGCCGGAAAGGCGGCTCTGCGGCGGACGGTTGACATCGCCTACGCGATTTTAGGGAGGGAAAACGATGCTTAAGGATGAAATTCTTGCAAAGCTGGACAGCGTTGCGGCGGCGCAGAGCGCGCTCAAAGCCAACATTCTGCAAAAGGGCATAACCGCCGCAGAAAACGACCATATCCCGACGCTTGCCGAAAAGGTCGGCGAGATTGAAAATATGCCGTATGCCGTTGAGGGGCAGATAACCCTTGTTTCTTCCTCGGCTGAGCTTACGGTTTCAAATCTGCCGCAAAAGCCGGTTGAGGTAGGTATCGCCTCGAAAACGCTTGCCGAGGCGGACATCGTTTCCAATACTCCGGGCTTTGTTGTTCCGAGTATTCACGCGGTTTTCCCCGACACCGGCGACATCGTTGCGGTTGAGGAATGTGTTATAACGCGGACGCTTGACAGCGCCTCCGGCACATGGTCGCTGACCTTCAGCTTTGCCGCCTACAATGCCGCTCACCCCGACTCGCTCATAAAGCTTCAGGGAGGGTATATCTATTCCTGGCTTGTGCTTTTCCATCTGCTTTACGAGGAGGAGAGCTGATGAAGAAAAGATACTATAAGCAGCTGTCCGCGGCAGGGGAGCTTAAGGGAGTGTCGCAGACCTGCGCAGGGCTTTCCGGCGCGGTTTACGCAATAAGCCGCAGAGAGTATCTTTTATCCCTCTGCGCGCTCAGTCTCGCGGCAGGGATTCTCCCGGCTGACGGAATTTTCGCGGAAACGGAGGACGAAATATGATTCCTACCCTTTACATTTTATTGCAGCCGAAAAACAGCCGCTCGCTCAAGGCGGTAAGGGTTGTTACGGTTGATAATTCAACCCTCGAAAGCTGCGCCGCGCTTATCCGCTCCGGGGGGTATTCCCCGGAATACGACGTAAACGGCGACGGATATCTGACTGCCGCCGACTACAACGCGCTTTACAATATTTTTTACGGCAAATGGGACAGCTGGCACACGGCTGACAAACAGGCGGACATAAGAACGCTTGTCCGGATAAAACGGTATATTTCGGGGCTTACCCCCGTTGATTCGAGCTATGACCTTGACAACGACGGCGCGATAACCCGGCAGGACGCGGTTATCTGCCGCAAATGGCTGCTTGACGGAAAAATAGCGCAGGAGAGCTTTGACGGGGATGCCTGACTGCCCGGTTTGCGGTGATTTTATGGCTTTCGACAGCAGGCAGAAAAGATTTTTCTGCGGACTGTGCCTTAACGAAATAACGGAGGATGAATATGAAGAAATTCAGGGTTTCGGGCAACAGTATGTACCCGATATTGAAAAATGGGGATGTATTTTTGGCGCGCCGCCGTAGAAAGGACGAAATCCCAGACACCGGAGCGATAGTTGTTGCGGAATACGGCGAAAAGCTGATTGTTAAGCAGTTTTTCCCAGCGGAGGACGGCGGCGAAATAAAGGCGTTTCTTTTGGGGTTCAACCGCAGAGCCAGCCGCGACAGCCGCAGCTTCGGCGCTCTGCCGCTCGGTGCGGTAAGGTATATCAGAACGGCGGGCTGCGGCAGCTTCCGGGAAATGTTCCGGGGACTTCGCCGCAGCATTTTAAGCGCGCTTAAAAAGGGGCGGACGGTATGACCGAGGCGATTATTTCTGCTGCCGGGGCGGTTGTCGTGGGGCTGCTGTCCCTCGCAGGGGTTGCGATTACAAATCACCGCGCGAACGAGCGTATGAGAGGAGAGGCGGAAACGGCGCAGGCGCTTGCCAACGAGCGCATAACCGAGCTGACACGCGAGGTAAGGATGCACAATAACTTCGCCCAGCGCGTTCCGATACTTGAGGAGCAGATGAGGGCAGCGAACCGGCGGCTTAAAAATCTCGAGGAGGAGAGAAAATGACCATAACGAAAAATCTTTGCCCCAAGGCGAAATACCGGGTTAAATGCCCCTATAAAATGGCGGCGACACGCATTGTTATCCATAACACCGAGAACGACGCTCCGGCGGCGAACGAAATCAGCTATATGCTGTCGCGCCCCGGAGAAATCAGCTTTCATTTCGCGGTTGACGACAAGGAAATCGTTCAGGGAATACCGCTTGACCGCAACGCCTGGCACGCAGGCGACGGCAACGGCAAGGGCAACCGCGAGGGGATAGCGATTGAAATTTGCTATTCAAGGTCGGGCGGAGAAAGGTTTGCGGCGGCGGTCGATAACGCGGCTCGGCTTACGGCGCAGCTTTTAAGCGAGCGCGGCTGGGGACTTGATAAAGTCACGAAACATCAGGATTACAGCGGCAAGCATTGCCCGCGAAGAATACTTGACGAGTACGGCTGGAACAATTTTCTGCTGCTTGTTGACCGCTATCTGAACGGCGGAGAAAACGGCGGAGAAAACGGCGGCAAGGCGGAGCCGGGGACTGCGCCGCAGGTTATTTATGCGGCGCATACCTGCGGCGGAAAATGGCTGCCCGATGTTGCCGGCTGCAATGACCAAAACGCCGACGGTTACGCAGGAATTGCCGGAAAGCCGATAGACGGCATCCGCGCTCGGCTCACCGCCGGACATATAGAATACCGCGTTCATACCAAGGGCGCAAAAAGCTATCTGCCCTGGGTCAGAGACCTTGACGCGGCGCAGGGCGGCTATGCCGGCATATACGGCAGCGCAATCGACGGTATTCAGATGAAACTTGAAAATCTTCCGGGATATACCGTGAGTTATCGGGTTTCGGTGGTCGGCGGCGGATATCTGCCATGGGTCACAGGCTGCGGCGACGGCTCTGACGGCTACGCCGGAATTTACGGCAAGCCGACAGACAAAATTCAGATAAAGATTATTAAGGAGTGACGCTGATGAAAACAAAAAAGTGGTTTAAGGCGGCAGGAGTACGCGCACTCAAAACGGTGGCTCAGGCGGCGGTCGCGGCAATAGGCTCGGCAACCGTCCTCGGCGCGGTCGATTGGCGCGCTGTCGTTTCAACCGCGCTTCTCGCCGGAGCGCTCTCCCTGCTTACCTCGGTGGCAGGGCTGCCGGAATTAGACGGTAGATGATAGACATTAGATATTAGATTTGCAGAACGGAGAGATTGTGCGTTGACGGGGAATTTGATAAATGCCTCGGTTTTCAGGATTTTTCTGACCTTTCGGCTGCGCAGAATTTAACGTTTTGCAGGTCTAAGGTCTAAAATCTAACATCTAATGTCTAATTCCGGCGGCACCCTGCGCCGCCCGGATAAGGAGAGCAGGCGGAACACGGCAATTTTGCCGCCACGGAATACCGCGGCAAAAAAATAAAAGACGACCGAAAAATCGGTCGTCTTTTTTATTCCGTATTTATCCGTATTTATCCGTATTTTCGGGCGGCGCAGGGTGCCGCCCGAAGCCTCAGCTCTGCTCTGTATCCCGGCGGCTATCCGCCGCAATGTATGAATCCGAAATCCGTTGCCCGAAATCCGGCGTACTGCCGTTCAGCCTATGCTCGGCTGGGATTTGGAGCGGTCGGCTATGCAGATATAGGAATTGCCCGCGCTTACGGTAAGGGGCGATCCGTCCGCCGCAGTAAAGGTAAAGGCGTTTTTCGCCGCGCCCTTTGACCAGCTTATCTGGGTATACGTTCCGTTGGTGATATAATATCCGCTGCCGGAATTGAGGTCAACACGGCGGTGATACCCGTCCGGATAATCGGAAATGTCGGTAAGCAGAACGAAAACGTTCTTTGCCGAAACTCCCGCGCCCGAAACATAGTCCTTACGCGCCGTTCCGTTGGTCTTGCAAATATATTTTCCGCTCGCGGCGTCGTATTCAAACGAGGTTGTCTGCTGTTTTGAGAAAGGAACGGTTACGGCGTTCGCCGCGCCGCCCGCAAGGCTTACGTTCTGCTCCTCGGAGGCAAAATTAAAAATCTGCTTTCCCGTTCCGCCGCTTACGGTTCTGTTCGCGGAAAGTTTCTCCCAGAGGGTTGAACCGAAGGTATAGAGCGTGTGCTCCTTGGCCTTGCCGTTTGCAATCCGCTTTCCGGAATTGTTTTCGTCAATCGTGAAATCATCGGTATCCTTAAGGTGCGGCTTTGCGTAGGTCGGGTCCTGACCGTGGTGACAGTAAACCGCGTTAAGTCCCATCGCAAGGTCGATATATGCGTATCTCGCCGAGCGCACCGGTCCTATGCGGTCAACTGCGGTAACATCCTGATAAACCGCCAAAAGACGGGTTATTCCGCCCTCAACCTCGGTTTCAAAAATAATATCCGCCGCCGAAAGTCCGCACTGAACGCCCTGAGCAACGTTTATGTTATTAACCATAACCGCGACCGGGCGGGTTTTGACCTTATCGGCTGAAATTCCCGAAAGACCGGTCAGAGGGTTATAGTAAACCGCAGCCGGCTTTTCCGGCTCGGACGGCTGAACCGACGTATCGGGAACGCTGCTTTCGGCGTCCTTTTTTAAAGAGCAGCCGGATGTAAACAAAAGGCAGAGACAAAGCGCTGCCGCTGATAACTTCTTAAACATTTTTTAATTCCTCCAAACGCTACCTATGTATTATAAGACCTTATATCCTTATTTTCAAGAGGAAAAATCAATTTTTAAGAAAATTTAAGGATTGGCAAAAAATTACGCGGAGCGGACAAAAAACGGCAAATTAAAAAATTTTTCAAAAAACTATTGATTTTTTTATCCGGCTGTGCTATTATAGTCTTTGCCCAATGCGCTGATAGCTCAGCTGGATAGAGCGTCTGGCTACGGACCAGAAGGTCGGGAGTTCGAATCTTCTTCAGCGCGCCAGGAAAAAAGCACTTAGCTTAAAGCTGAGTGCTTTTTTGTTTATTCGCCTTGCGGCGAGTGATATTGCTGCGCAGTGATATTCGGCTTTCCGGCGAGTGATATTGCTGCCGCTTTCTCTTTCCGGGCGGCACCCTGTGCCGCCCGGAGCCGGGGCGCTTTCGGTATTGCAAAAGGTTCCCGGCTGCGGAAAATCCGCCCGTTAGCTTTGCATTTCCTCCTGTTTGTCTGAATTTACATCAAAAACGGCTCTGTGACCAAAATTTTATCACGGAGCCGTTTCTGTTTATTTTATTCCCGGAAATAACGGGTATAATGATGACATAAGAAAAAAACAGGAGGTTTTTGTTATGTATTATTCAGCAGGAACTTATGAGGCATTTGCACGTCCGGAAAAACCGAAGGATGTCGACAAAAAATCCGCCTATATAATCGGCACCGGTCTTGCAGGACTGACAGCCGCGTTTTACCTTGTCCGCGACGGACAGATGAAAGGCGAAAACATTCATCTGCTCGAAAAGCTGGAGCTTGCCGGCGGCAGCTGCGACGGCAGAAAGGACGTCACAAAGGGCTTCTTTATGCGCGGAGGGCGCGAGATGGACAATCATTTCGAGGTTATGTGGGACACGTTCCGCGATGTTCCGTCCCTCGAAACGCCGGACGTCTCCGTGCTTGACGAATACTATTGGCTCAACAAGCACGACCCGAACTATTCTCTCTGCCGGGCGACGGTAAACCGCGGAGAGGACGCTCACACCGACAAGAAATTCGAGCTTGACAGAGACTCCGCGCTCGCCCTTTCAAAGCTCTTTATAACCCCCGAAAAGGCTTTGGAGGACAAAAAGATTTCCGACGTTCTGCCGGACAGCTTCTGGAGCACGAATTTCTGGCTCTATTGGCAGACAATGTTCGCTTTTCAGCGCTGGTCGAGCGCTTTGGAGATGAAGCGCTATCTCTGCCGCTATGTTCACCATATCGACGGTCTGCCCGATTTCAGCGCGCTGCGCTTTACCAAATACAATCAGTATGAGAGTATGATTCTGCCGCTTGTCAAATACCTTGAGTCGCACGGAGTGCGGATAGAATACGGTATGGACGTTAAAAACGTTATTATCGAAAGCGCGGACGGAAAGAAAACGGCAAAGCGCATTGTATACGAGAAAGGCGGAGAGGAGAAGTCGATAGAGCTTACCGAAAACGACCTTGTTTTCATAACAAACGGCTGCTGCACCGACACCTCCTGCTACGGCGACCAGACCCACGCGCCCGATTTATCGGAGGTTAAAAACGGCTTCGGGGAGTCGTGGGATATGTGGAAAGCGATTGCGGCGCAGGCGGAAAACGGCGAATACGGCAATCCCGAAAATTTCTGCGGCGACGTTGACGCTACCAACTGGATGAGCGCCACGGTTGCAACCTCGGATGAGGAGGTTATCCGGCATATTATGAACATCTGCAAGCGCGACCCGCGCTCCGGCAGGGTTACGACCGGCGGAATTGTTACCGTAAAGGACAGCGCCGACAACTGGTATCTTTCCTGGACAATCAACCGCCAGCCGCAGTTCAAATCGCAGGATAAGAATATGGTGCTGGTATGGCTGTATTCCCTCAACACCGACAGAGAGGGCAACTATGTCAAAAAGGCGATGCGCGACTGCACCGGCGAGGAGGTCTGCCGGGAGTGGCTCTATCATATCGGCGTTCCGACAGAGGATATCGACCGCCTTTCTCACGATGCCTGCAATACGACCACCTGCTTTATGCCCTATATAAACGCCTTTTTCCAGCCGAGAAAGGAGTCCGACAGACCTAAGGTTGTGCCGGAAGGAGCGGTAAACTTCGCGTTTATCGGTCAGTTCGCCGAAACTCCGCGCGACACGATATTCACCACCGAATATTCAATGCGCACCGGTATGGAATCGGTTTATACCCTGCTCGATATCGACCGCGCGGTTCCGGAGGTATGGGGCAGCAAATACGACGTCCGCGAGCTTTTGCGCGCCTGCTATTACGCAATCGACAAAAAGACGATTAAGGACGCTCCTCTCTCCTTTGCCGAAAAGGAAATGCTTAAAATAGCCCTGAAAAAGGTTAAGGGAACGGATATAGAAATCCTGCTTAAGGAAAGCGGACTGATTTAAAGAGCGGCGCAGGGTGCCGCCCGAAAATACGGATAAATACGGATTTAATTAAAACGACCGGAAAAAACCGGTCGTTTTTTGTTTCGTTTTATTACGCTTGCTTGGACAATAAAATCAGGGTACAATACTTACCGCAGCGGAAAATTTGTCCGATTATACTGTCCGCCCTGCCCGACCGGCGCCGCGCTTTTTGCCCTTGCTTTTGCTCCCCGTTATATCGGCGATATCGTCGCGGCAGACGCAGCCGGTAAGGAAAAGCACGGCGGCGTAAAGCGGACAGCTTATAAGGCAGAGCAGCGCGGCATATAAAACAGGGGAAAAATCAAGCAGCAGCAGAACGCGGCTTACCGTAAGAGTTATGCACAGCGCGGCGGCGAGCGGCAGTAAAATCCAGCTTACCGCCTTGATTTTAGCTCCGCTGACCTTTAAAAGCCGCCCGACGTTCAGGAAGCAGGTCAGGATATTGGAAAAATACATTATTCCTAAAAATCCGGTCATACCGAACCTCGGCAGAACGGCGAGAACCAGCAGTATGCGCAGTCCGGAGTCGGCAAGCCCGGTTTTAAAGCAGAAGCTTTGCTGGTCAAGACCCTTTAAAATGCCGTCGCATACGCTGTCGAGATACATCAGCGGAACAATGGGCGACAGGGCGCACAGCAGCCGCCCGACGCTTTCGCTTTCAAACAGCAGTCCGCCTATCTGCCGCCCGGCGGTCAGGAAAATCGCCGCAAAAATAAAGGAGACAAGCGAGGTCAGCTGAATAATGCGTTCCGTCGCTCCCCGGACGAGTCCGCGCCGCCCTCTTGCCGCCGCCTCAGAAATTTCGGGAATAAGCATTGTTGAAATCGCGCCGAGCAGGGACGACGGGAAGAACAGCACCGGCAGCGCCATTCCCTTTATCATTCCGAACTGCGAGAGGGCGTTTTCTCCGCCGCCGTTCTGCTCAAGTCCGCGCGGAACAAGCAGGTTTTCGGCTGTCCGCAGAGCCGTGTTGAGGTATCTTCCGGCGGTTATCGGTGCGCTGATATGAAGAATTGCCCTGACAACTCCGAACGGCGGAGATTTTCTGCCGGAGCTTTCGGGCAGCCGCGCTTTGTCGCAGGTATACCTCAGCCAGAGGTAGGCGACGGCGGCGGCGTGGGCGGCGATATCCGCGAAAAGCACCGCGGCGCACGCCTTGGAAAGCCCGAACGGCAGGTATTTTTTAAGAAGAACAACGACCAGCGCTATGCGGACGGTCTGCTCAAGCAGCTGGGAGAGCGCAGATGGAGCGGCATTGCGCCGCGCGATGAAGTAGCCACGGAGAACCGAGGCTGTTCCCATAAACGGCAGCACAAGCGACAGCACCCTTACAGCAGGCGCGGCTCTGCCGTCGCTTAAAAGAACACCGGCTATAAAATCCGCCCCGAAAAACAGAACGGCGGTTGAAAGCAGGGCGATAAGCAGCGTCAGCTCAAGGCAGCGGCGTAGGATTTTAACAATCCCGGCGCGGCAGCCGAGAGCCAGCTCGTCGGCAACAAGCCGCGTTACGGCGGTTATTATACCTGCGCTTGCAAAGGTTGAGGCGAGCATATAAACCGAGAAAATAAGCTGATAAAGCCCTATTCCCTCGGCGCCGACCGCCCTGCCGAGCCAGATTTTAAAAAATATACCTATCAGCCGCATTAAAATCGATGTAACGGTCAGAACAGCGGCGTTTTTTATAAAAACAGTCTTTTTCATTTCAACACCCGTTTAATTGTATGATAAACGCGAAAGAGATAGACTTTTAATTAACCCTTGAAAAAAGCGGAAAAAACAGTTAAAATCATATTAAGAAATATTAAAATTTTAAGATTACTAAATATAGTATATTGCGCTTTTAAAAATCAAGATATAGTATAGGAGAGATTGAATTGAAAACTCCTCTCGCAGACAGGCTGCGTCCGCGGAGCATAGACGAGGTCGCAGGACAGAGCCATATTCTGGGCAAGGGTATGATTTTAAGGCGGATTATCGAATCAGGCGAGCTGCCCAACCTTATTTTTTACGGTCCGTCCGGCGTAGGAAAAACAACCGTCGCGCGTATAATCGCCGAAAAATGCGGCAAAAAGCTCTGCTATCTCAACGCGACGACCGCCTCAACCTCGGATATCAAGGATATTGTCGGAAGTATCGGCGGAATTGACGCCGCGAACGGTATTCTGCTCTATCTCGACGAAATCCAGTATTTCAATAAAAAACAGCAGCAGATTTTGCTTTCCTACATAGAAAACGGCGATATAACCCTTATCGCCTCCACCACCGAAAACCCCTATTTTTACGTTTATAACGCCATTCTGAGCCGCTCGACTGTTTTTGAATTCAAAACGCTTTCGGCGGCGGATATCGCGGCGGTTATAAGGCGCGCTATTAGAATTTTATCGGACGAGGGCGAAAAGGAGCTTCGAATCAGCGAAAACGGAATAAAAGCGATTGCCGCCGCCGCCGCCGGAGACGTCCGCCGGGCGCTGAATATGCTTGAGCTTTGCGAGCTGACGGCAGAAGACGCGGAAAAAGCCAGAATAATCGGCGATGATACCGTTGAGCAGATTTTAGCCGGAAATTCGGTTCGGTATGACCGCGCCGGCGACGCTCATTACGACATTATTTCCGCCTATCAGAAGTCGATGCGCGGCTCCGACCCCGACGCCGCGGTATATTACCTCGGCAGACTGCTTGCCGCGGGCGACCTGCCGAGCGCCTGCCGGAGGCTGCTGGTCTGCGCCTGCGAGGACGTCGGGCTCGCCTATCCTCAGATAATTCCTATCGTTAAGGCGGCGGTTGACTCTGCGCTTTTCGTCGGTCTGCCGGAGGCAAGAATACCCCTTGCGGACGCGGTTGTTCTGGTTGCGACAAGTCCCAAGTCCAATTCGGCATACAGTGCGATAGACGCGGCTATGAGCGATATTGAGAGGGGCGTCGGCGGAGACGTTCCGCGCCGGCTCCAGAACAAGCATTATGACGGCGAGGGGGACGTTGAGCGGGGTCAGAATTACCTTTACCCTCACAGCTACCCCAACCATTATGTCGCGCAGCAGTATCTGCCGGATGAAATTAAGGATAAAAAATACTACAATTTCGGGGATAATAAGACCGAGCAACGGTATAAGGAGTATTGGGACAGCATTAAACGGAACGGGGGAAGGAAATGAACGGGGAAATAACTGTACCCCGCAGCACAGTCAGGCTGTGGCGGCTGAGGACGGCGGCAGCCGCCGCTTTTATCGCTCTGCCGCTGTTCCGGCTTTTGCCGCTGACCCTCTGGATGCTGCTCCCGGCAGGAATAATCGTCCTCGCCGCGGCGGTTTTAATGTTTTGGTATATTCCAAGGCGGTTTTCAAGCTATCTGATTAGGGTAAACAGGCAGTGTATAACGGTATACAGAGGGTTCATTATAAAGGCGGAATACATTCTGCCGCAGCCGCGAATGATATACGCCGGAACCTACACCTCGCCGCTTGCGCGGAAATACCGCCTTTCGGGGGTTACTTTGCGGGCGGCGCGCGGTATGCTTGTTCTGCCGGAGCTTTCCAAAAAGGACGCCGAAAAAATTCTTGCGGCGGCTTCGGGGGACAGGCAATGAAAAAGGTTTACAGGGCGCATCCGCTGATGATTTTCAGGTTTTTAAAGCCCTTTCTGTTCGTTCTGATAATTCCGCTGCTTGAGGGAGTCGTTCAGTATGCCGTACACCGCCGCATAAGCGGTATTTTAGCGGCTGAAATAACCGTTTTTGTCTGCATTTTCCTGATAGCGGTTATGCGATGGGAAAAATTCTCCCTTTCAGCCGACAGCCGGGAAATAACCCTGCAAACAGGCGTTTTCTTCAGGCAAAGGCACACGGTTCGACTGAGCTGCATTTCCTCGGTTACGGTAAGGCAAAATCCGGCGGATTATATTTTCCGCGCGGCGACCGTTTCTATCTGCACCGAGGCAGGCAGACCGAACGCCTCGGATTTCGAGTTCAAGCTCTCAAAGCGGAACGCCGAAGAGCTTATGACAAGCCTTTTCGGGGACGAAAGGTATGCCGCGGTCAGGTTTTCGGCAGGGCGGCTTGCCGCAAGCGCCGCGCTGACCTCCTCGGCGCTGACCGGGCTTTTAATCGGAGTGCCTCTCTTTAACCGGACGGGAAAGGTTTTCGGAAATGCCGTAAATGAGGCGCTTTTGAACGAAATTAACACCGTTTCCTCAAGGTTCAACACCTATTTTTCCCCGATTTTCAATACGGTTGTGTTAATTCTTCTCGGCGCATACGGTATTTCCTTTGTCTATTCGCTCATCCGCGCCTTTAAATTCCGGCTTTTTTCGGGCAGAGAAAGGCTGGAGGTGCAGTCGGGACTGTTTGTAAGGCGGAGAACGGCGTTTTCAAGGGACGCGGTTCAGGATATAAGCGTTGAGCAGACGCCGCTTATGCGGATAGCGCACCGGTATATGCTCTGCGTTTCGGTTGCCGGGTTTACGACCTCGCGCGATAACCGGGCGGTCGTTATTCCCTGCGGAACGGCGGCGGATTTGCATACGGGCGCTGCCGGACTGCCCTTTTTCGAGGCTGCCGGTCATCAGATAAGACCCTCGCAGAGCCGGAAAAGTATGGCGCGGTTCCTGAGAATACCGCTCATAGCGGTTGCCGCAACGGTTGCCGCGACTGCCGCCGCAATGCTTGCTGTGCCTTATTTTGAGCGGTTTATTATGCTTTTATCGGTTGCCCTGCTGCTTGCCGAGGGGCTTATCTGCTGGTTTTTCCATTATCTCTGCCGCCGCGGCAGGCTGAGATTCGGCGAAAAGGTTATATACGGGCGTTCGGTTCGCGGAACGGCGTTCTGCGAAATGTATATACCGCGCGAGCATATCGGGGCGGTAAGAATAACCCGAACTCCGGCGGATATGCGGCTCGGAACCTGCAATGTCAGGCTTACGGTGCGCTCGGAGCGCGGAAACCGAATAAGAATATGGCACCTCGACCGCGGGGCGGCGAGAAGCAATCTTTTGAAATTTCTTGAAATTGAGGAATAAATCACACTTAACTGCACATAATCTAAGTGTAATGTTTCACGTGAAACATTCGGAGAGGTGTTGTTATTGTGGATATATTCGGAAGATGCCTTGCAGCGTTCGTTTTCGGCGGATTGCTCTGTCTAATAGGTCAGGTGCTGATTGATTATACCAAGCTTACCCCGGCGCGGATACTTGTGGCGTATGTCGTCAGCGGAGTTATACTGACGGCAATCGGGATTTATAAGCCGTTTGTTAAGCTGGCAGGCGCGGGAGCGACCGTTCCGCTGACCGGCTTCGGCTTCAGTCTTGCCGAGGGAGTTAAAAAAGCGGTTGACCAATACGGTCTGATAGGCGCTTTAAGCGGCGGACTTACTGCAACGGCGGCAGGAATAGCCGCGGCGGTGACGTTCGGCTATATCGCGGCGCTGATATTCAAGCCGGGGGACAAGAGCTGACTGAGCGTGTCGAAAAAGCGCCACGCTCTTGGACGGGAATTCCGCTCGCAAAAATCAAAGATTTTTGACTGCACTCCATCCCCGCCAATACCACCCCGGTGTCCTTGAAAAAACGCTTATTTAGCGTTTTTTCGCTTACAAGGTGTTTTTCCGCCGCACCTGTCAGCGGAAAAACGTAACGCGGCGCGACCGCCGCAAAAAAATTTGCTCTGATAATTCGTTAATAGTCCAAATAATATTTATTTCAAAATATCTTGATAAATGCCTGTCCGGGTGGTATAATGTTCGCAGACTGCGGCATTAACCGCGCGGACATTTTTTATTTTTAGGGGAGATACATATGTTTGAGTTTGTTAAAGAGAATGAAAAGCCGTTGGACGTTATATGTGAAAACGGCGGATATACCGCTATTTTCCGCACAATCGGCTGCATAGGCGACAGCCTTTCCTCCGGAGAGTTTGAATCGGACGCAGGGGACGGGAAATCCGGCTACCACGATATGTTTGAGTATTCCTGGGGTCAGTTTATCGCGAGAATGTGCGGCAGCAAGGTATATAATTTCTCACGCGGCGGAATGAAAGCCGACTGGTACTGCAACGAATACGCCGAGGATAACGGATTCTGGAATCCCGACCTTGCCGCGCAGGCGTATATAATCGCTCTCGGAGTAAACGACATTTTAAACGCCGGGCAGGAAATCGGCTCAGTTGACGACATCTGCGACGACGACTGGGACAAGAACGCGAAAACCTTTGCCGGGTATTACGGAAAAATCATTCAGCGAATGAAAGCAATTCAGCCGCGCGCGAAGTTCTTTTTTGTAACGATGCCGCGCGGAGTGGACAATGAGACTATAACCGCTAAAAAAGAGGCTCACGCCAAGCTTTTGAACGATTTTGCGGCGAAATTCGACAATTCGTATGTTATCGACCTTTATAAATACGCTCCGGTTTACTCTCACGAGTTCAGACGCTGTATGTATATGCGCGGACATATGAATCCGATGGGATATATCTATACCGCACGTATTATTTCCTCCTACATTGATTTTATTATCCGCAGCAATCCGCAGGATTTCAAGGAGGTTCCCTTTATCGGAACCGATTTGCATTCGTAAGAATTAAATTTGCAATTTCCTGCTTTACTTTTTGCCGCCGCGCTGATATAATGTAGATGTTTCACGTGAAACATCCGCCGCGCGGACAGCAATAACGGAATCCGTTCAGTATATATTATACTATATAATATATATTGATATACATAGACAGAGGTGCGTATGGGAAAGGTTATTTCAATAGTTAATCAAAAGGGCGGCGTCGGGAAAACGACAACCGCCGTTAATCTTGCCTCGGCGATAGGTATAGCCGGGAAAAGGGTGCTGCTTATCGACTGCGACCCGCAGGGCAACTCAACCAGCGGCTACGGCGTTAATAAACGCTCCTCCGACAGCTCCTCCTATGAGGTTCTGATAGGAAAAAACGGCGCGCCGGAGGCGGTTGTTAAAACGCAGTTTAAAAATGTCGATATAATTCCGTCGTCGATGGACCTTGCGGCGGCTGAGGTTGACCTTATCGGTCTGGAGCACAGGGAGT
Organism: uncultured Eubacteriales bacterium; assembly: GCA_934477125.1. Classification (GTDB taxonomy): domain Bacteria; phylum Bacillota; class Clostridia; order Oscillospirales; family Acutalibacteraceae; genus UBA737. The sequence continues at coordinate 206,616 of CAKSOL010000004.1, forward strand.
CGCAGCTCAAGCTCGCGGTTTCGCCGCTCAGAGAGCAGTATGACTATATTTTTATCGACTGTCCGCCCTCGCTCGGACTTATAACCATCAACGCGCTGAATGCGAGTGACACGGTGCTTGTGCCTATCCAATGCGAATATTACGCGCTTGAGGGGCTTTCCCAGCTTATGTCGTCGGTAAGGCAGGTCAAGCGGCTTTATAATCCGACGCTTGAGATTGAGGGAATAGTGCTTACGATGTACGACGGGCGGCTCAACCTTACCCAGCAGGTTGTCGGCGAAATCAAGAAATATTTTGCCGCAAAGCTTTATAAAACGGTCATTCCGCGCGCCGTAAGGCTTTCCGAGGCTCCGAGCTACGGAATGCCGATTCAGTATTACGACAAGCGCTCAAAGGGCGCCGCGGCATACGACGATTTGGCAAAGGAATTTTTGAAACGGAACAGGAGAGGTTAAAATGGCAGTTAAAAAGGGTGGACTGGGCAGAGGGCTGGACTCGCTGTTCAACGAAAATTCCTCCGACCAGGACGGCGCGGTTAAAATAAAGCTCTCAGAAATAGAGCCAAACCGTGCGCAGCCGAGACAGGATTTTGACGAAACGGCGCTTGCCGAGCTTTCGGACAGCATTTCGCGCCACGGGCTTTTGCAGCCGATTATCGTCCGCCCGATGACCGGCGGAGGATATCAGATTGTTGCCGGAGAAAGACGCTGGAGAGCCTGCAGGATGGCAGGACTTACAGAGGTTCCGGTTATAATCAAGGAGCTGGACGACCGCGCTTTTACCGAAATTGCGCTTATTGAAAATCTGCAGAGAGAGGACCTCAACGCCGTTGAAGAGGCGGAGGGCTATAAAACTCTGATGGAGACTTATGGGCTTACTCAGGAGCAGGTCGCCGAAACGGTAGGGAAGTCGCGCCCGGCAGTTACCAATGCTATGCGGCTGCTCGGTCTTGACGACGCTTCGCGCGAGGCACTGCGCCGGGGAATTATTTCTGCGGGACACGCACGCGCGCTGCTGAGTGTTGAGGACGCCGACCTGCGCGGCAGAATGCTGCTTGCCGCGAGCGACGGCGCGTCGGTGCGCGAGCTTGAGAGAATGGCGGCGGCATCGAAAAAAACGGCTGCCGCTCCGAGAAAAAAGACCGTACAGAAAAACAGCTTTTTCAGCGAGGTTGAGCTTTCTCTGCGCGATACGCTTCACCGCAAGGTTGAAATAACCCCGGAAAAGGACGGACGCGGAACGATTACGCTCGAATTTTACAGCAAGGACGAATTGGCTGATTTCGCCCGCAGACTTGCCGGCTCGGAAGAATAATAAAAAAGATTTAAAAAGGAAAAAATATGCTGTATCATCAACGCGATTTTGTTTTTCATTTTCGACGCAGACCGCCTCCGCAATAGGACGCTGTATCTGCGAAACGGTAAATCCCTTGCAGTATCGAATAAATGAGAAATTTCGGAGCCGCCCTCAGACGGCTCAAGAGGAGCAGGGAATTATCTTAGAAATGACAATAATTAACAAAAGAGCAAAGGAATTTTTATATGTGGTTTATACTGTCTTTAACAGCAATAGTTTTTTGGGGCGGGAGCGACCTTTTTTCAAAAATCGGCTCCCCGTCCGATGATAAATACAGCCATTGGCGGATAGTTATGGCGGTCGGCGCGGTTATGGGACTTCACGCGACAATAGAGCTTATAACCGGAACGAAATTCGAGCCGCTCGATTTTATCCGCTATTTCCCCGCAACCGCGCTTTATATCAGCTCGATGATAATCGGCTATGTAGGGCTCAGATACGTTATGCTTTCGGTCTCCTCGCCTATCTGCAATTCTTCGGGAGCGGTCGCCTGCGTGCTGTGCCTTATATTCCTGCGCCAAATGCCGGATCCGCTTACCTGGGTAGGAATTGTGCTTGTAACCGTAGGCGTTGTAGGACTGGCGTTCGTTGAGAAAAAGGGCGACAGCGAGGTAAGAGAGCTTTCCGCAAAAGCGGAGAACAAGAAGTATGTCAGCGGCTTTATCGCCGTGTTTTTCCCGATTTTTTACTGTATTCTGGACGGGCTCGGAACCTTTGCCGACGCGCTTCTTCTGGACAGCGGCATAGTAAACGAGGACTCGGCGAATATCGCCTATGAATTTACCTTTTTATTTATGGCGATACTGGCGTATTTCTATGTTGTATGGATTAAGAAACAGCCGCTCACAGCCGAAACGGCGAAGCCCAAGCTTGCCGGCGCGCTCTGCGAAACGGCGGGTCAGTTTGCCTATATTTTTGCAATCGGCTCCAATGCGACCGTTGCCGCTCCGATGATTTCCTCCTACTGCGTTTTCTCGGTGCTGCTCTCAAGGATATTCTTAAAGGAAAAGCTGTCCGCAAAGCATTATGCCGTAATTTTTACGGTTTTTGCCGGAATAATAGTTATGGGAGTTGCCGAAGGGCTAAGCAATTAGTATAAGAGAGAAACGGAAATCTGTGCGCAGCCGGGAAAAGGATAGGGGTAAAAAACGCTTTTATCTGACTTTCCGGCTGCTGAATTTCTGTCCGCTGCCGGCGCACCTGTTCCGGGCGGCGTTTTTCGGTAAGGCAAAAACTTCCCGTCAGCGTACAATCTTTCTGTTACGCAAATCTAATATCTACGGTCTAATGTCTAAAATCTAATTTCGCAAATCTAACATCTAATGTCTAACGTCTAACATCTAAATTAACAAAACGTTAAAAACTTGACTGTGAAAATATGCTAAAATAAGGTATATCGTTCGCAGGCGTCAGCGCAGAGCGCTGACTCAAAGCCTTGCGGCTTTGCGGCTTTCAGCCGCGCCTGCGCAGTTGAACGTCCGAAATTTTTATCGTCGGCGATAAAAGGCGGCGTTTGCCGCACCGAAACCGATGATTTCGGATTTTATGGTAAAATAATTTTATTCGGCGGTGTCTCCGCCGGGAAAGAGGGTAAGCCGATGAACGGAAGCATACAAACGGAACGTGACTATTCCGCAATAACCGAACAGGTGAGGTATTATGCGGATAAATGCGTCAGCGGAGGGAGAATAGAACCGCAGCTCTATGTTGAGCATAAGGTCAACCGCGGTCTGCGCGACCTCAACGGTAAGGGCGTTCTGACCGGTCTTACCGAAATAAGCGAAATCGTCTCGAAAAAAATCGTAAACGGCGAGGAGGTCCCCTGCAAGGGTAAGCTTTATTACCGCGGCTACGATATCGAGGACCTGGTCTCCGGCTTTATGCGCGATAACCGTTTCGGGTTTGAGGAAACGGTCTACCTGCTGCTTTTCGGCTCTCTGCCGTCCGCTGCGGAGCTGAAAGCCTTTGACGAAACCCTTTCGAGCTACCGCTCGCTGCCCGATTCATTCGTAAGGGATATTATAATGAAAGCGCCGTCGGCAAACAGTATGAACTCGCTGGCGCGCAGCGTTTTAACGCTTTATTCCTACGATAACAACCCCGACGATACGAGTATTCCGAACGTTCTGCGGCAATGCCTGCAGCTTATCGCGACCTTCCCGATGCTCGCGGTTTACGGCTACAATTCGTATAATTATTACATCTGCGGCAACAAGAGCTTTTTTATTCACGAACCCCTGCCGCAGCTCTCAACCGCCGAAAATCTGCTGCATATGCTCCGGCTCGACAGTAAGTATACCCCGCTTGAGGCGAAGATTTTAGACCTCGCGCTTGTGCTTCACGCGGAGCACGGCGGCGGAAACAACTCCACCTTTACGACCCACGTTGTCTCCTCCTCCGGAACCGACACCTATTCCGCCGTTGCGGCGGCGCTCGGCTCGCTTAAGGGCCCTAAGCACGGCGGCGCGAATATCAAGGTGCGCGCTATGTTCGACGATATAAAGGCGAACGTTAAGGACTGGGCGGACGAGGACGAAATAGAACGCTATATCACCAAAATTCTCCATAAGGAGGCGTTTGACCGCGCCGGCTTGGTTTACGGTATAGGTCACGCGGTTTATTCGGTGTCCGACCCCCGCGCGACGGTTTTCCGCTCCTTTGTAAAGAGCCTTTCCGAGGAAAAGGGGCTTAACCGCGAATATAAGCTTTATTCCGCCGTTGAGCGGATTGCGCCGCGCCTTATCGCCGGAGAGCGGAAGATGTATAAGGGAGTCAGCGCGAATATCGACTTTTACAGCGGCTTTGTTTATGAAATGCTGGGTCTGCCGCCCGAGCTTTATACTCCGCTTTTCGCGGTTGCGCGTATAGCCGGCTGGAGCGCCCACCGCATAGAGGAGCTGGTCAACGCAGGAAAGATAATCCGCCCGGCGTATATGAGCGTTCAGCCGCGCAGGGAATATAAGGCGATGGAGCTCAGAGGGAAAGAATAAAACGCCGATAAAAGGGTACGAAAATATTAAACCCCCGGAGACTGTACATTTCCGCACAGTCTCCGGGGGTTTGTTTACTCCATCTGCTTTCCGATAAAGTCCGCCGCAACCGAGGCAAGGCTGATATCCGCCTCGTCGGCAACGCTTTTCTGCGAATTTGCAAGCAGCGCAACCGCTCCTCCGACGTCTCCTGCCGATAAAATCGGAACGGCGACCATCATTTTTCCGTCAAAGCCGTCGATAGCCTCGGCGGCGTTTTCGCCGGTGAAAACAGCGCTCCTGCGCGACTCCATAATGCTCTCAAGCTCCTCGGAAATCGGCTTGTCAACCGTCTCCTTTTTTGAAATTCCGGCGGCGGCAATGCAGCGGTCGCGGTCGCAGATTAGGACGGAGAGCCGCGTTCCGCTTGCCAGAGACTCGGCATACTGAACGGCAAACTCGGTCATTTCTCCAACCGGCGAATACTTTTTGAAAATAACCTCGCCGCCTGCGTTTGTGTATATTTCCAGCGGGTCGCCCTCTCTGATAACATTGACAGTAAAGACCTTGTCCGCTCGCTTTGCGGACTTTTGAGTAACTGCGATATCCTTACTGCCCGACTTAAAATTTACGGTGTGCTCCGTATCCTCAAGCGACAAAAGCTCGTCCACATCGGATTTGAGCCTGACATTCAAATGGTCCTCAAACACCGTGATTTTCTCAACAATCAAGCCGATGTCGCGCTTGTCGAGCTTTTCCTTTTTCAGCACCCCGTCAAAGACCTCGATAACCGTTTTCGCCTTTCGGTTGGCGGTAATCATATTGTTGCGTAGATTGTTGACATCGCCGAATTGCTTTTCGAGCATTTCAATACGGGTGAGCAACTCTTCCTCCATTTCGTCGTAAAGCGCCGCCTTGGTTCGGCTTTTGGCGTCGGACAGTCCCGCGTCAATCAGCATTTTTTCTTTATACAGCGCTTTGAGCTTTGCTTTTGCCTCGTTAAGCTGCATTTCAATGCTTTCAACCGTCGCGCCGAGCTGTTCCTCACGCTCGGGCTGCTCGTCAATCGTTTTTTGCAGCTCGTCGATCATTCCTTTGCAGTTATCGCGCACGCGGAGGATAAATTCCTTGAGCAGCCTGTCAAGCACATCCACGCGGATATGGTGCGAGGTGCAGCCCTTGAGTCCTCGCTTGTGGTATGTACCGCAGGTGTAGGCAGGCGACAGATCGGGGCGGGACATTGAGAACATCGGGCTGCCGCAGTCGCCGCAGAACATAAATCCGGAATAATCGGTGGCATACTTCTTTTCGCCGCGATAATTGCCCTTTGAGCGCAGCCGGAGCTGTTCTTTTGTATAGACAAAGGTCTTGCCGTCCACAATCGGCTCGTGGGCGTTTTCTATCACGATATTGTCCTCATCGCCGAGCCTTACATCCTTGCCGTTAATGCCCTTGCGTGTGTATTTGCGCTGACGGAGCGTGCCGATGTAAAAATCGTTTTTGAGAATTGCCTGCACCGTGATAATGCTCCATTCGCTGCGCGCGGTAAGCTTGGTTGCCTTGCCCTCCGCTTCCTTTTGGGCAATTTCGTTTGCCCTCGGGGTCGGCACGCCGCTGTCGGTCAGGCGATTGGCGATTTTTTTGTACCCCCAACCGAGGTTGTAAAGTCTGAAAATCTCGCGCACGACCTCCGCCGCAGGCGGGTCAATCTCGTAGGTCATTTCTTTGGTGTTGATAATGCGGTAGCCATAGGGCACGGCACAAATCCACTGCCCGTTTTTCTGTCGGTTGTCTATCATCTGCTTTATTTTTTTAGAGGTGTCGGTAACCGGCATTTCGTTCATCAGAAATTTGAACTGAATGAGCATCCAGTCGTCGCGAGTGGGATAATCTATATTGTCGCCTATCGAAATAATGCGAATACCCGCGTCGCGCAGCGTTTCAAGCTCCAAAAGCCCTAAGCTGTTGCGGCGTGAGAAACGGGAGAAATCCTTGACGATTAAGATACGCGTTTCACCGCTTATCAGCTCCTTGCGCATTTTCTGATAGTTTTCGCGCTGAGAAAAGGTGTAGCCGCTGCGATCTCTGTCCTCATATATCGTCAGTTCCGCGTCGGGGAACTCCTTTGCCACAAAGTCACGGATGATTCGTTTTTGGTTTTCTATACTTGTATTCTCGTGGCTGTCTTCCTGCAAATCCACCGAAATTCGGGCGTATCCGTCAATTTTCAACTTTGTTTC
>CAKSOL010000005.1 GCA_934477125.1 uncultured Eubacteriales bacterium
GCGTTGGCACAGGAGGAAAGCGCAAATACCTCAAAGCGTGTTAAATTCGGCAAAAAAATCAATGCTGAAAAAGGTAAAGTCCCGAATTTAGTGTTCGGCTATGATAAAATACCGGGAGACTATTTTAATCTTGAAATAAACGAGCAGGAAGCTCAGGTAATAAAACAAATATATGACTTATATGTAAATTACGGTTGCGGCGCTGCGAAAATTGCAAATGAGCTTAACTCCAACGGCATAAAAACCAAAAGAAACTGCCGCTGGAGTCAGAACGCTGTATGCCGTATACTTACAAATGAGCTGTATACCGGAAAGGTAATAAACGGCAAGGAAGAGGTTGAAGATTTTTTAACCGGCAAACGCGCTGAACGTGATGAGACCGAATGGATGGTAACCGAAAAGCCGGAGCTTAAAATCATAGAACCAGAACTTTTTGAGCAAACCCAGCAGATTATGAAAGAGCGCAACAAGCACTTTAAAACGGATAATGTTAAGCAAAGTAATAAGCATTTATTTTCAACCCTTATAAAATGCAAGGAGTGCGGCTGGTCATTTCGGAGAAGCGTGCGTAAATATAAAAATACTTATATCAAGTGGGTATGCTCCGGTCATAACGGCAAAGGTGTTGATAGCTGTCCTAACGCCGTAACTGTTGATGAAAATGAGCTTATAGAGGTTTTACAGAATTATTTTGCGGAATTGCTTGCAAACAGAAAAAATGCTGTTAAATATGTTGTTGATGAATTTCAGCGGGTGTATAAGGCAAAGGATGAAAATATCTCTTATGAAAAAGAGCTTAAAGCAAAAATTGCGAGGCTTGAAAACACAAGGCAAAAATATATAGATTTGTATACTGATGATATTATAACCAGAGCCGAAATGAATGAAAAAATAGGCGGAAGCAAAAAAGAGCTGGAAAGGCTTCAAAACGAGCTTAAAGCAGTTTCGTATCATCTTACAAAGGAAGAACAGTTGGAGGACATATTAAACAATACTTTTAAGGAAATTGCGGATATAACAGACGTCAGAAATATGACAAACGCTCAGCTGAAAAAAATCATTCAGAAAATCGAGGTCGATAAGGACGGCAATGTGGATATATATTTACGCTTATTCGGCGAGCTTGGTTTAAATCAAAGCGTTCTAATATATGACAGCCGTACATAAAGATGTAACTGAACGGTTGCGCAATGAAAACCCGCAGTTGTACAAACAGGTCAAACAGGTGCTTGAAAAGAATAAGGAAGAACGGCATATCAGAGGCGGTATGGCAACAAGAAGAAAGTACAAGGGGATTGAATAAAAAACAGTTGACAAGCAAAAAATACGGTGATATACTTTAATTATTAAAGAGGCCGTGGCAGTATATATCTCTTTAAGACTTATAACCGCTAAATGCCGTGGATGTTTCGCTGATTCAGCCAATGGGGGCTTCAGTCTCGTATGAGACGGGAGTCCTCGGCTTTTTTCGGAACATAATTTCAAGGAGCTGAAAACAATGGATATTAAAATCACAAAAGTACAAAATCCAAAAGAAAAACCCGATCCGAAAACCCTCGAATTCGGTAAAACGTTTACGGATCATATGTTTATAATGGATTACAATACCGATAAGGGATGGCATGACGCAAGAATTGTTCCGTTTGGAAGAATTTCTATTCATCCTGCATCAACAGTCCTGCATTATGGCTCGGAAATATTCGAGGGGCTGAAAGCGTATCGCCGGGCAGACGGTGTTGTTCAGCTTTTCAGACCCATTGAAAATGTGCGCCGTATGAATAATTCAGCCGAAAGACTTTGTCTGCCGCAAATTCCCGAAGAAGATTTGCTTCAGATTTTGGAAACATTTGTTGAATTGGAGCAGGATTGGACTCCTTTCGACTTCGGAACATCGCTGTATTTGCGTCCGTTTATGTTCGGAAACGATGAGTCGCTCGGCGTACATGCGGTTCATAACGCAACGTTTATGCTGATTGCCTCGCCGGTTGGCAGTTATTATAAAGAGGGAATCAACCCGGTTAAGATTATGATTGAATCGGAGGATGTCAGGGCAGTTCGCGGCGGCACAGGATACGCTAAATGCGGGGGAAACTATGCTGCGAGCAACCGTGCAGGCGAAAAAGCGGAGCAAAAGGGCTATTCCCAGGTTCTCTGGCTTGACGGCGTTGAAAGAAAGTATATTGAAGAGGTCGGCGCTATGAACGTTATGTTCAAAATTGCCGGTGAAATTGTTACGCCTAAGCTGACCGGTTCAATTCTTCCGGGAATAACCCGTAAATCCTGTATTGAGGTTTTAAAGGATGAGGGTTATACCGTAAGCGAGCGTTTGATTTCTGTTGATGAGCTTGGTGAAGCGCTTAACAGCGGAAAATTGGAGGAAGCATGGGGCTGCGGAACAGCGGCGGTTGTTTCTCCTATTGGCGAGCTTTGCTATAAGGACAAGAAATTTATAATAAATAACGGTAAAATCGGTCCGGTTACGCAGCATCTTTACGATACTCTGACCGGAATACAGTGGGGAAAAACCGAAGATAAATTCGGTTGGACATATCCTATTAAAAAACAATAATTCAGATTCAGATAAGAATAAAAATAAAACAGCCTTCATATAAATTTGATATGGAGGCTGTTTTATTATGCGTATTATCGGTTACATATTTTTAGGTGTCGCTGCAATATTCTTTGCGGTAAAAACAGGCTTTGCAATTCGGGGAGGACGACCGCTGCCGCGTTTGTTTTTGCACGCGCTTCTCGGACTTGCCGTTTTGGCGGCAGTAAATTTAACCGGCTTTTTAAGCGGCGTTCATATTCCGATAAACGGCTGGTCGGTGGGAACAGCCGCGTTGTTCGGAGTCCCGGCAGTATGCGGCCAGCTGATTTTGCAGATTATTATGCGATAATCCCCGATATCATAGCAAAAGTATTATTGCAACAAAGTATTCGGAACAGTTTCAGAAGTAGCCCCGGAATCTCCGAAGAAATAGGCGTCAAGCAACGTTCTGACGAGCATACCGGCAGAATAACCCGATTCACCGTGTTCGAGAATAACCGATATTGCAATTTCCGGTTTATCAAACGGAGCGAAAACTATATATGTGCTGTGGTCGGCTTGATTTGTAACCTGGGCGGTTCCGGTTTTACCGCCTATCTTTATCGGATAATCGCTGAGGGCAGCGCGTCCCGTTCCGTCGACTGTAACCGAAAGCATACCCTCCTTAACAGCGCTGAGCGTATCAGCGCTTATTTTTACGGTATTTAGCACCTCAGGTTCACTTGAAACATAGGTTTCTGTAAGGTCATAAGATACAACACGGTCTATAAGTGTAGCGCGGTAGTGTGTTCCGCCGTTTGATAAGGTTGCGGCATAATTTGCAAGCTGCAGGGGAGTGAAAGCGTTTTTTTGACCTATTGCAAACTGCAATGTGTCTCCGCCCATATTATCATTTTCGGGTTCTATAAGAATACCCTTGCTGTCATCAACCTCAACGCCTGTTTTAACTCCAAGACCGAATTGCTTGAAATAATCGGTGAGCGTTGTGGCACCTATACGCCGCCCAAGCTCAAAGAAAAAATAGTTGCAGCTTTTTGCAAGCGCTGTTTTAAGCGGAATGGCTCCGTGATAACCGAGGCATGAGGGCTGAAAATCTTTAAATAATTTGTAGGTATGCAAGCAGGTTATAGTCTCGCCGCGCGAGTAAAGACCGTTTTCCATTGCCGCAACCGCAACAGCCGGTTTTATAGTTGAACCAATCGGGTATACACCCTGAAATGCGCGGTCGGTAAGCGGTTTTGACGGGTCTTTCAAGAGCGCGTCATAATTTTCGCTCATTTTTGCGGAATCGTAGGTTGGATAATTAGCAGCGCAGATGACATGTCCGCTGTGAATATCAATCATAACCGCCGCTCCAGCAGTTACCGGACCGCCCTCGCTTTTTAATTTTTTAACGGTTTCTTCAAGCTTATTCTGAGCGATTCTTTGTATACTCTTATCAAGAGTAAGCATAACAGTCTTTCCAGCAACCGGTTCCCGCGTTACTTTGCTTGAAATAATATTTCCGGTGCTGTCAAGAGTATAGGTTATTGTACCGTCAGTACCGTGTAAATACTTTTCAGCCCAATATTCTATACCACTTTTTCCGACTTTATCGCTGTATGAATATCCCTTTGATTTGTAATTTTCGCCGTCGTCCTTATCCCAGTCTTCCTCAAATATCGGTCCGACGGTTCCGATTAAATTGACTGCAAGCGATGTATCGGGGTATTCTCTGAAAGGAACAACACTAACCGTAACGCCGGAATAAAGAAAACCTTTTTCAGAAACCTTTCTCATAAGCTCAGTGGGTATATCCTCAGCAAAGGTGTAAGGATAGGATATTGAAAAATCCGCGATATCCATACTGTACCGCACACCCATAATCAAGCGCTGCTCATCCGGCTCATATTTCTCAAGACCGTATTTTTCAACCATTCTCACAAAGCAGTTTTCGGCGGTTGCATAATGAGCAAGTCCTAATTTCGATATAAGCTTATCGGTTTTGCCGTCTGCAATAAAATTATATGGAGCAGCAGTCTCAAGGGGAAGATCATCAGTCCATTTAACATTACTTTCCGATAACATTCCGATAAGAGATAAAATAACATCATTCATATCGCTTTTAACATAAGCTTTGTTGAACACAATATTATAGCCGTCCCGATTTACGGCTATTTTTCTTCCGTAGCAATCAAGAATTTCGCCGCGCGGAGCTTTAAGAACCGCAGTAAGAGTTTTTGTTCCTGAAATAATGCCGTTTTCGCTTTTTCCGGCGCGCACCTGCAGGGAATACATACGGCCTGTATATAAAAGCATTATCAATACGAGCGCTGCGGAAAGCACCGTAAGCTGAATTTGATTTCGCTTTTGAAACGGCATTATTTAACATCTCCCTTCGTTCTGAATTTAAAAATAAAACGCTGCCAGTAATACAGAGGGAATATAAAAACAGAAGTATATATTACAGACGGAATAGCATACTGCATAAGATATTCAATGCTGTTTCCCGTTCCGCTGAAAGCAAAGAAGAACAGCCAGCGCAGGAAATAGTATATTACAGACCAAATCAAAGCAATTATAACGGCGGATTTAAGATTATTGTTCAGAAGATAATGCGTGGCAAGAGCGGTTAAAAAGCATAGCAAAAAGAAAATAATTGTGTTAAAGCACGAGGTTCCGCTTGCGATGCTGTCGGTAAATATCCCGACGAGAGAGCCGACAACCGCAGAATGCAGCTCATCACGGTACATAGAAAGAGCAGCCAAAAATGGGAGCAGCAGCATAGGTCTTGCTCCGAAAACGGAAATATTAAGTATATCTGTATAGTGCAGCAAAAACAGCAGAATTGCTGTTATCAGTTCTGCGCCTGCTGATATACTTCTTCTTGCAAAGCGGTTCATTTTGCCGCTCCTTTACTTTCAATCTGCCCTTCAAAAGAGGTTATAACCATTACCTGCTTTATAGCTGCTAAATCCGCAAACGGCTTTATATCAGCAAAAATTGAGGTATTATAAGGGTCGCTTCCGATAGATTCTATTGTACCTATCAAAAGCCCGTCCGGGAAAACGCCCTCGCCGGATGTTACAATATAATCGCCGATGGCAACATTACAGGAACGGGACAAATTGGTAAGCCGACACATACCTTTACCTGCAAGTTCAAGAGTTCCGGTGACTATTCCGGAATCGCGGCTGCGATTATCGAGAGCTCCGGCGGTTATCTCCGGACTTAAAATTGAAGTAACCTTTGATGTTGTCAGTCCGACCTGCGATATGTAGCCCACAAGCCCTTCCTCTGTAATAACCGGGTCGTGTAAGCTGATATCATTAAGAGAGCCGCGGTTTATAACAAAACCGCCGTAAGGGTCGTCGGAATCGTGTGCTATTACGGTCGCATCCGAAAAAACAAAATCCGGATTTGTTTCTTTCATTCCGAGGTAGTTCTTATAATAGTCATTTTGAGCAATAGCCTCATCGTATTCCGCAAGCTTTTCCCGCAAACCGTTTATTTCAGAACGAAGCTCAGCGTTTTCCAGAAGAAGCCGGTTGCCGTCACTATAAGATTTTGATATATCCGAAAAAAATCCCGAAATCCCGCTTGCCAGCTTCTGGAACGGAGCAGCAATAGAACCGGCAATATCAGCCTGCGGCGCTATTCTTCCGCCGATAAAGACAACGGCAATCGCAGCCGCCGTTATAACGGCAAATATTCCTACAATTATCTTAAATTGTCGGCTGCGAAAGAAAAATCGCATTTTTTATCATACCTTTCGTTTGAGCTTAACGGAATCTCTTTCCGCGGCGGAATACATAATTTTCAAAACCGCTGTCCGCCTCAAGACGCTTTGCGGTTCCGAGAACAACGCAATCAAGCGGGTTAGCCGCAACGCTGACAGGCATACCGGTTTCTTCAGCAATGAGCTCAGCGAGTCCTCTGAGCAAAGCCCCGCCGCCCGTAAGAGTTATTCCGCTGTCAATTATATCTGCTGAAAGCTCAGGCGGTGTTTTTTCAAGAGTTGAACGGATAGTGTCTATTATCTGAGAAATCGGATCAGACATTGCATCTCTGACTTCCCTTGAGGAAATTGTTATATTCTTCGGCAGACCGTCAACCAAATTTCTTCCCTTTATATCAATACTTGTTTCATTATCATAAGGCTTAGCAGAGCCAATATCGATTTTGATTTTTTCAGCCGTTCTTTCGCCTATGAGAAGATTGTGCTTTTTGCGGATATAATTGATAATCGACTCGTCAAGGTCGTCACCTGCAATACGTATTGATTGCGCCGTAACAATATCACCGAGAGATATAACAGCAACCTCGCTTGTTCCTCCGCCGATATCTACCACCATACTGCCGGAGGCGTCCCAAATAGGAAGCCCGGCGCCGACTGCCGCTGCCATTGGTTCCTCAACAAGGTCTATATCCGTAGCACCAGCCTGCTTTGCGGCATCATAAACCGCACGGCTTTCAACCTCTGTAACGCCTGCGGGAATACATATAACCATTCTTACGCGGGAAAAGAAAGAGCCCTTGAGCGCTTGGCGGACAAACCGTTTAAGCATTGCGGCTGTAACGTCAAAGTCCGCTATTACTCCGTCCTTTAAAGGACGGACAGCAACAATAGAACCGGGGGTTCTGCCTATCATTTCCTTGGCTTCTGTTCCGACTGCGCGAACAGCGTCATTTCTTACATCATACGCCACAACCGACGGTTCTCTCATAATAATGCCTTTACCTTTAACGCAAACGAGAGTGTTTGCCGTTCCGAGGTCAACGCCTATATCTCTTGTAAACATAATTTAAATCACCTATTATTCCGTTATTTCTGTTTCTTCATCATCGGCAATAAGATGCGGCAGAGGATGCTCTGAAAGCATAAGACGGAGAGAATGGGGAAGATTTTTTATGGTAACGGTATCTTTTCCTGAGGCATATTCTCCGTCCAGAGTCCAGGCAAGATCCGCGCCGCCGGTAACGACTATTTCCTTTGCATGAAAAAATTCTATTCCTTCGCGGGAGAGGTCACGCTTGAGAATAGCGTCAATATAGCTTTGAAACTGAATGAAATTAGCCGGATTGCGAATAAGCAAAACCTCAAATTCCCCGTCGTTAAGCTTAACGAGTGTATCGCTGAACTTAACAATTCCGCCGACAGACATAGAATTAGATACAGCTCCGAAAAGAAAATCACCCTCAATTTCGCGGCCGTCGCAATTAAATTTAAGGTGAAACGGCTTAATATCTCCGAGAAGCTTTATTCCCTCAAAAAAATACGCCGCCTGACCGAGAACATTTTTGACATCCTGCGGGGCAGAATACGATGCGGCTGTAAAAGCTCCGAATGAAGCGGTATAACAGAAATATCTGTCGTCAAACTGACCGAGGTCAAGACATACCTCTTTGCCGTTCACTATATCACGCGCGGCGGTTTGGATATTTCTTGAAATACGAAGCCCTGATGACCATTCGTTAAGCGTTCCGGACGGGATATAGCCTACCTTGCAGGAAATTCCGGATCTCAGCAAGCCGGTAACAACCTCGTTCAGCGTTCCGTCACCGCCAGCAACAACTATTATATCGTATTTATCAGGCTTCAGAGAGCATACATATTCAGTCGCATCGCCACGCGCTTTTGTCGGATATACCGTTACCTCATACCTTCCCGACGAAAGCTCCGAGACAACCTGCATAAGAGAGGTTTTCATTTTAGCTTTTCCCGAACATGGGTTTACAATCAGTAAAAGTTTATTATTATCCAAAAAAATTCCTCCGTTCACATATAATCGTTTAACAGCATAGCCGGTTCATTTATCGGCATTGTCGCCGCAGCATTAAGCGATATGTCAGCTATATTCCCGGCTTTATATTCATAATATGCTTGCGCTCCTACCATTGCTGCGTTATCACCGCAATAGCATAACGGCGGAACAAACAAAGCAATTCCGCGTTTTTTACACTCAGTTTCCATTCTGCGCCGCAGCTCGCTGTTTGCGGAAACGCCGCCGGCAAGAGCAAGAGATTTATAACCGGTTTTCTCCGCAGCACGCATTGTCTGTTCAATAAGCAAATCGCAGACCCGTTCACGAACGCAGGCTGCAAGCACCGGTATATCTAACTCAGCGCCCTTCTGATTTGCATTGTGTATAAGATTAACAACTGCTGTTTTTAAGCCGGAAAAGCTGAAATCAAACGTTTCACCGCTTAAATGAGGGTGGGGAAGAGGGTATTTTTTGTAATCCGGCTTTGAGGCAATTTTATCAAGCTCAATTCCTCCGGGATACGGAAGCCCCATTGCTCTTGCTGTTTTGTCAAAGCATTCGCCTGCCGCATCGTCGCGTGTTGAGCCTAATATCTTAAAATCAGTATAACCAGAAACCTCGGTTATAAGCGAATTGCCGCCGGAAACAGTAAGGCAGAGAAAAGGCGGCTCAAGCTGCGGGTGAGCAAGATAATTAGCCGCTATATGCGAGCGCAGATGATGTACGGGTATAAGCGGCACTCCGAGAGCAAGAGAAAGTCCCTTGGCAAAATTTACTCCTACAAGCAGCGCACCTATCAGCCCCGGCGCATAAGTAACGGCAACAGCATCAATATCATTCCAGCCGACACCGGCATCCGAAAGAGCCTTTCTGCAAACTGCGCTTATTGCTTCTGTGTGGCAGCGGGATGCAATTTCCGGAACAACTCCTCCGAATACCCTATGCCTTTCTATTTGAGTTGAAACCGCATTTGAAAGAACAGAACGTCCCTCGGTAACGGCGGCGGCTGTTTCATCGCAGGATGACTCAATGCTCAGAATTTTCATTATTCCAATCAAACCTCTTTGTCATTATATAAGCGTCCTCAGCAGGCGCACGGTAAAATCCGCGCCGCTTTCCGGCAACGGTAAATCCGAATTTTTCATAAAGCTTTTGAGCTGCCGAATTTGAGCAGCGAACCTCAAGGCTTATAAAGCTGAGCTTTTTCTCGGTTGCCAGTCTGATAATGCGGCCGATAAGCTGACTTGCAGCACCTTTGCGGCGGAATTCGTTTTTGACTGCAACATCCGTTATATACCCTTCGTCAAGAATAACCGATATTCCGGCATATCCGGCAAAATCCGCATTATGCTTAACAGCAAAAAATACAGTTCCGGCAGCCAAGGAGTCCTTAAAAGCACGCTCGCTCCAGGGCTCGCTGAAGCATTCCTGTTCAAGCGCAGCGGCGTTGGGGACATCATCGTATGTCATAATGTATGATTTGAACGGCGTAAACACTCCGTTATCGACCATATTGTTTATACCGGAAATAATTTCGTCTCGGCAGCGGCAATATACAACTTCATTTCCTCCGAATGGGTCGCTTATCCCGTTTGAAAGCAGAACCAGCTTTGAACGCGGTACTCCGGCAGACGCTAACATATTAAGATGGGAAGTACCTAAACATATTATAATATCGGCATTAACATCAGCTGCGCAAAACTGCTGCGAGCGATGAGACGAAATGTCAATGCCTATATTTTTCATTGCTGAAACACTATAACGGCTTGCAGGCTCTCCGCCGGCGGCAAGACCGCGGCTTTCTGCGGTAACTCCGGGCAAAAGCAGCGAATTCAGATATGCCGCCGCCATCGGACTTCTGCAGGTATTGCCTGTGCATACAAATATTACTTTCATAAGGTCATTCTATCCCTTTGCTTCCAGCCAGTTTTTACCGCTGTGAACATCCGCTTTCATACGTACCGAAAGCTTGACCGCATTTTCCATTTCATTTTGCAGTATTTCTGAGGCGGCGGCTGCATCGCCCTTGGGACATTCCACTATAAGCTCATCGTGAACCTGAAGTATGAGACGTGAATCGGGCAATTCCCGGCGAAGTCTTTCAGAAACATTTATCATAGCAATTTTTATTATATCCGCAGCAGCTCCCTGTATCGGGGCGTTTCTTGCAGCGCGTTCTCCGAAAGAACGAATCATATGATTTGAAGCGGAAAGCTCAGGCAAATAGCGGCGTCTGCCGAAAACCGTTGAAACATAGCCGTTTAATTTAGCGTTTTCAATAACCTCGTCCATATATCGGCTGACTCCGGGATATGCGGCAAGATAGCCTTTAATATATTGTTCGGCCTCTTTTCTCGAAACGCCTATATCCTGAGAAAGCGAAAAAGCGCCTATACCGTAAATTATACCGAAATTAACGGCTTTTGCTCTGCGGCGCAGCTCAGGCGTTATCATATCCGCCGGCATTCCGAAAACCTGAGAAGCCGTAACGGTATGGATATCGGTATCGCTGTTAAACGCTTTTATCATATTTTCATCGTTTGCAACGGACGCAAGCACCCTCAATTCAATTTGAGAATAATCCGCATCGCATAAAACATAACCGTCGGGAGCAATAAAATATTCCCTTAGCTTGCGCCCCTCTTCGGTACGCACCGGTATATTCTGCAAATTCGGTTCCAGCGAACTGATTCTCCCGGTTCGTGCTTCGGTTTGGTTAAAGGTTGAATGTATACGCCCGTCATCCGGAGAAACGCAGGAAAGCAAACCGTCACAATAGGTCGATTTAAGCTTTGAAAGCTTGCGGTATTCAAGTATCTTTCTGACAACCGGAAAATCGTATTGCAGCTTTTCGAGAATATCCGCGCTTGTACTGTAACCGCTTTTTGTCTTTTTAGCAGGCGTTATTCCCATATCCTCAAAAAGTGCCTTGCCAAGCTGTTTCGGAGAATTAAGATTAAACTCATTCCCGACAATTTTATAAATTTCCTGCTCAATAACCGAAATTTTTTCGGAAAGCTCATTTCCCATTTTCCGCAAACCGTCTACATTGACAAGAAAACCGGCGTTTTCCATTTCGCCTAAAACCTTTGCAAGCGGGATTTCAATGTCATGCAGCAGCTTTTCCTGACCGCTTTCGCGCAAGGCGGATAAAAGAACGGGACAAACGGCGTCAAGCAGGGCGGCGGAGCGTATTACATCGTCAGCTTCGCCGTCAAACTCAGGACATACCGCTCCGTATTCTGCGGCAAGCCTGTCAAGCGAATATGAGTTTGCCGCAGGATTGCATAAATATCCTGCAAGCATAGCGTCAAAGGCTATATTTTCTGTTTCGTACCGCTTGGAAATTGACTTATAATCATAAACATATTTTTCTACAACCTTGTCGGTGAGCAGAGCTTTAATATATTCCAAATCGCATTTAAAGCATTTGTTATTTGAAACTACCGCTGCGTTGTTATCGTCAATCCATACCGTAATCCTGCCGTCAACCAAGCTGTTTTCCGGAATTACGGTAAGCTTCCGATTAACAGCGACCGCTTTCGGTGCGACAGCCGCGCTGTCCGCAGATATGCCCATCTTTTCCATCAGCTTAAAAAACTCAAGCTGTGCCATAAACGGGGCAAGCCGTGAATCGCGCGGTCTGATAACGTAATCGGACATATCTGTATCTATCGGCGCATAGCGGCAAATCGTTCCGAGCTCGCGGCTGAGATAGGCAAAATCCTTTCCTGCGGCGAGCTTGGCGCGAACGCTTTCTTTAACATCAATTTTATCAATATTTTTATAGATATAATCTATATCATGATACCGGGTTATAAGGTCAGTTGCCGTTTTTTCTCCGACTCCCGCAACTCCGGGAATATGGTCGGACGCATCACCCATAAGCGCCTTGAGCTCTATCATTTCGGGCGGGGTAAGACCGTATTTTTCAAAGAGCGCAGCCGGGTCATATGATATTATTTCAGGCTTGCCCATTTTGGTTGCGGCTAATAATACCCGTGTTTTATCGGAAACGATCTGCAATGAATCCCGGTCTCCGGTTGCGATAACGCACGTGTTTCCGCTGTTTTCAGCCGAAAGGGCGAGAGTTCCGAGAATATCGTCCGCCTCATAGCCCTCACATTCAACACATTTATATCCCGCCAGCTTAAGCCATTCCTTTAATATCGGAAACTGGCTTACAAGCTCCATCGGCGTTTTATGTCTGCCCGCCTTATATTGAACATATTTTTTGTGACGGAATGTGGGAGTGTTAAGGTCAAACGCAACCGCAACAGCGTCTGGCGACTCCGCCTCAAGCAATTTGTTAAGTATATTTATAAATCCGTATACACCGTTTGTATACTGTCCGTCCTTGGTAGTAAGCAGCTTTATTCCGTAAAAAGCGCGGTTAATGATACTGTTGCCGTCGATAGCAAGCAATTTCATCAGCGGGTATTCCTCCTTGTGTATATTCTTTTATATTTTAACATCTTTATCCCCATTTGTCACTACACAAATGAAAATTTTTTCATAATTTACGGAATATTAACAACCGAATGTCTGAAAATGTAAAAACCGACCGAGCGTTGTAGAATAGTAAGAAACACAGGAGGTATAAAATATGGGAAATACATACGGATATGTAAGAGTATCAAGTACAGACCAGAATGAGGAACGTCAAATGCTTTTTATGGATGAAAACGCTGTTCCGCCTAAAAACATTTATGCTGACAAGCAGTCCGGCAAGGATTTTGAGCGACCGCAGTACAGAAAAATGCTTAAAAGACTGAAAGCCGGAGATTTGCTTTACATATTGAGCATTGACCGCCTTGGGCGCAATTACGGCGAAATTCAGACTCAATGGCGCATTTTAACAAAGGAAATCGGCGTTGATATATGCGTTATCGATATGCCGCTTTTAGATACTCGAAACGGAAAGGATCTGATGGGAACATTCATTGCCGATCTTGTTTTGCAGATTCTCTCGTTTGTTGCTCAGAGCGAGGGAGAAAATATTAAAAAGCGGCAGGCTGAGGGTATTGCCGCCGCAAAGGCGAGAGGATTTAAATTCGGCAGACCGGAAACACCGCTGCCTGAGAATTTTATAAGAATAGCTGAAAAGTGGAAAATCGGACAGATTTCCACCGAAGCAGCGCTTAAAAAATGCGGCATGAGCAAAAGCACATTCTACCGTCGCAGACGGGAATTAGAAATTGTAAGAAAGTAAAAAACGGAGGTCAAAAGGTGTACCTTTTGACCTCCGTTTTTTATATGTTGATTTTAACACATTAAAACGCATATTTCAAGTAGTTTTTTCCAAATTTACCCTTTTTGGTGAAAAATATACAATAAATTTCATACTTTTCACCCCATTTCAAAAGGTACACTTTTTGAAACGAATAGGGGGATGTAAGTATAGCAGTAAACAAATAAACATCTGTCATTTCGCGGCAATTTAATTTCGGCAAATTTAAAGCTATGAGGAGAACTGAAAATGGAGTACAAAAAATTATTGAAAGATTTTATTGAGAGGACAAGAGAAAATCATTATTCCTACACCGGGAATTACGAAGTTACTAATCTAATAAATTCATCGTTAGGCTTATTTGTTTTTCCGGAACAAAAATTTTTCGAAAATATTTCAGATAATTTTATATCACAGGAACTACTTGATGAACTTAAATCAAATACTGAAAATGAATATGACGAAGAAAAAAATTTAAAAAATATATGCAAGCATATCAGAAACGGCGTTGCGCATTTTCATTTAAAATTTGAGGCAAAGAATAACGAAATCTCTAAAATAATCATTAGCGATAAGCCGCCAAAAAGCGAAATTTATAAATTTAAAATTTCTTTTTCAACTGTGCTTTTGGAAAAATTCTTTTTTGAATTTTCGCAAGCAATATTAGATGATACTAATGACAAGTAATAAATAATATAGATACATTGGAGCGAAATTATTATGGATGATAAAAAAATAGCAATAGTATTCCCCACAATAATAATAGGTTGTGCTTTGCTTTTTGGAATTATTTTTTGTATTTTTGTTGGTAGTGTTGGTTATGATTATGGTGCAGACATTTATGTCGGCATGTTTGTTTTGGGAGCAATAATCGGTGGTCTTTTGGGAGTTCTTATTTGGATTCTTGTTTACAACATAGCAGAAAAAAATCATTCAAAAGAACAAATGCAAGCACAATTAAGACTAATTTCCTCCGGTAAATGGGAATTTCCAATAGATACATTTTATAAAAAATGTGTAAGCGAAAAGGCTACCGCCGTAACAAATGAACTCAATTTTAAAAAAATGATGCTTATAGCAAAAAATATTATAGATACCGAGGGAATACCGCAGGAATATGCCCGTTTGTATTATGATGAAGAAAAGGTTAAATATTATTTCAAAGCCGGAAAAGAAAATGCACAGGCAGCCAAGAAAAAGGCGGCTGAGGAGGAAAAGCTCAGAAAAATAACTCCGCAAGAAGCAAAGCTGACCGATGAAATGAAAGAAATATCCGATTTGCATTTCGCACTGAGAAATGAATTGTATGTGGCAAAACGGAAATTACACCTTGAAATTTTAATCAGAAGCATAGAGAAAAAAATTCAAGGTTACAAAAAAGCGTATAATAACACACTGTCTGTCGCTGCCGCAATGTCTTCATCTGCAAAACAAACGCCTAAAAACGATTGGGCGGTAATAGGAGGTTTTGTGCAGGGAATCGCCGGTCCTGCCGCAGGAGCAATAGCCGCCTCGCAAGCAATAGCCGAAAATGAAAGAATTGAATATGAAAACAGACAAAATAAGTCAGCCGTTGAGAAACGAGCATTTTCAATGGCAAAATCTGCTTTTGACGGCTTTATTCACAAAGAAATTGAATTGGAAAAAATTCAAAAGCCTTATATAGATACTTTGGAAAAGCTGCCTTTTAAATTGTTTTTTGAGGAATATGATAAAAACGAGCTGTTCAATAGCTTAAAAATATCAGGTTCGGTTTCAAAAACTGAGAATGAAAGCGTTACCGTAACCATTGATATTTTTAATGGTTACAACCCTGAAATTAAAAATTATACCGTTGTTATGGACGGTATAATTAAAACAAAATTGTATTGTGAGGATATTTTTGTCGATGAATTTTTTATTGCACTGCCTGCAAACGGTATTGCATATAATGAAAAAGCCGTAATTATACAATACCCGAAAAAATATATGATTGGCGAAAACAGAAAATACCGATTTGAATTTTCTCCGCATAGCTTGTGGTTAATGGAGCGGTAAATTTATAATTTTTGCTATGCTGGATTACTGAAATGGAAATTTAGTTCGGTAATATTGCATTTCTCCTTGCGTTAGTGTATAATATTCAAAAATAACGCAAGGAGAATAAACCCTTATGACAAATAAAAACGACACAGCTAAGCAATATGAAATTTGGTGCGAAAAGGCGACAGCCGATCCCGACATCATCGCCGAGCTTAAAAAAATAGCGGGCGACACGAACGCTGTTGACGATGCCTTTTACCGCAATCTTGCTTTCGGTACCGGCGGACTGCGCGGAGTAATCGGAGCAGGAACGAACAGAATGAATTATTACACCGTCGCAAAGGCTTCGCGCGGCTTAGCAAACTATGTAAACCAAAAGTTCCCTAAAGAAAAAAGGCGCATAGCCGTAAGCCGCGACTCAAGAATAAAATCCGATATGTTTGCCAAGGTTGCCGCCGGAGTTTTTGCGGCTAACGGAATAGAGGTATACATATACGAGGAGATTATGCCGACACCGTGCCTTTCCTTCGCTGTTCGTTCTCTCGGCTGTGCCGCTGGAGTTATGGTAACAGCATCTCACAATCCGGCTAAATATAACGGCTATAAGGTGTACGGCGAGGACGGCTGTCAGATAACCACAGAGGCAGCAGATCTGATTTTAACCGAAATTGAAAATTGCGATATTTTTTCAGATACGACGGTAATGGATTTTGAAAAAGGATTAGATTCAGGAATAATCAAATATATACCTTCACAGGTTTATACTGATTTTGTCAGTTGCGTAAAATCTCAGACAATGCTGACAGAAAACGATAGTGTTGATAAAAATGTTGCAATCGTTTATTCTCCTCTTAACGGCACGGGTCTTAAACCGGTTTTAAGAACGCTTAAAGAAAGCGGATATACAAATATATCGGTTGTTCCGGAGCAGGAACAGCCAAACGGCAATTTCCCGACCTGTCCGTATCCCAATCCTGAAATCCGGGAAGCTATGGAGCTTGGTATGCGCCTGGCTGATAAAAATAATGCTGAGCTGCTGCTCGCTACCGATCCCGACTGCGACCGGGTAGGAATTGCGGTAAGAGATGAAACCGGTGTTTTAAAGCTCTTGACCGGCAATGAAACTGGCATGCTTTTACTTGATTACATTTGTTCTATGCGTACCCGAAACGGAACAATGCCGAAAAATCCGGTTATGGTAAAAACGATAGTTACGATAGATATGGCTGAGCGCATCGCCGCAAATTACAGTGTTAAAACAGTAAACGTCCTTACAGGCTTTAAGTTTATCGGAGAACAAATCGGTTTACTGGAAAAAAGCGGATCTGAGGATTCTTATATTTTCGGCTTTGAAGAAAGCTACGGCTATTTAAGTGGTACTTATGTCCGCGATAAAGACGCTGTTGATGCTGCATTTCTTATTTGTGAAATGTTTGCTTATTATAAGTCAAAACGCATAAGCCTTTCCGAAAAACTCGCAGAGCTGTATAAAAAGTACGGATACTGCCTTAACACGCTTCATTCGTATGAATTCGACGGTGCTGAGGGCTTTGAAAAAATGCAGAATATTATGCAGAATTTCCGCAATGATATAGGGGAGATAGGCGGGAAAAAGGTCCTAAAATGCCTTGACTATAATGTCGGTATAGACGGTTTGCCGAAATCCGATGTGCTCAAATTTATACTTGAGGATAACTGCTCATTAGTTGCGCGTCCGTCCGGAACAGAGCCTAAGTTGAAGCTTTATATTTCAGTCAACACTGAATCACGCAGCTCAGCTGAGTTACTTGAAAAAAGTATTACCGAAGATGCGGAGAGGCATTTTTCTTAAACAAAATTATAAATTTGACAATAAACAACATCCTTTGCAAAACAAGGGTGTTGTTTATTATTATCTAATTGTTATTTTTTTAACAATTAGATAATAGCGCCAATAAAGCAAAGAAAATAGGAAAGTACTGCAATTAGTATGATTATATTGGCTTAAAATTTGATGCTTTTAAAGCTTATTTATACTTATCGAGTCCATTATGGCATTAGCATTTTAATACCGAATGAGCGCACCGGCGAGCTGCTGGAATACAAATACAAAAATTACGAGGAAATAAAACAGCGAAAGCAGCGCCAGCTTAAACCGTTACTTGAAAAGTTAGGAATGTGATTAAAATGATGTCTCTTAAGGATAAGCTTACAATATATATTTACAACAAGCAGAATAAACTCGACGAAGAACGCCGCGAATTAAATTACAGACTGCGCAACCGTCCGGTTGACGACCTGGAGCTGTTTGAGATACTTCGGGATAAAATGCGTGTTGAGATATGGGATGAATACGTCCGAGACCTTTATAACATCGTGTTTTACTCGCTTTATGACAAGCGCTGAAAAGCGTTTGTTCTCTCCCCTAAATTAGACAAAACATTCATTAAATTTTATACAGAAAAGACTTGACAAATACATATAAAATAATTATAATATAATTATGGATACAATAAATTTTGAATGGGACTCGTCGAAAGACGATATTAACAAGAAAAAGCATAAAATATCTTTTGAGGAAGCTAAGACAGTATTTTATGACACAAACGCATTGCTTATTGATGACCCTGACCATTCCCAAGAGGAGGAGAGATTTATTATATTGGGAATGAGCCAAAAAGCAAATTTACTTGTTGTGTGTCATTGCTACCGGGCTTCCGATACCGTTATCCGAATTATATCCGCGCGAAAAGCAACAAGAACAGAGTCGGAACAATATTTTATATGAGGTGATAATATGAGAGAACAATATGATTTTTCAAATGCTACAAAAAATCCTTATGCAAAGAAGCTTAAACGACAGATTACGATAAATATAGATAATTCAACTATCGAATATTTTAAATCATTATCCGATAATTCCGGAATACCTTACCAGACTTTAATTAACTTATATCTCGCCGATTGCGCCAATAATAAGAAAATGATAGATATTAGATGGAATTGAGCAAATGTGCATTATGCACAGCCGAAAGCATTTCATATTCCTTTCACCAGCATATTATGAGTTAAAAAGCCAGCTGCATCCGTTCTGCAGCCGGCTTTTGTTTTGTGCATATTAAATAAAGACCGTTCCGCACCCGGCGCGGAAAGAAAATCAAGGGGGCATACTTGCGGGTGGAGATTTTCCGCCTGCGGAAAATACAACCCGTACCCCTTGAATTTCTTTCACGGAAAAACCCTGTCGGCAGGGGGAAAGGCACTCTGTTGCTTTTCCCCTTGTTTCCTTTTTAGGGAAGTGGTAATCTATGCGAACCGTGCGGAAATTCGTTTGTGGCGAATTATCTGTTTTTTATGATTTTGTAAATTTTTATGGGCATTAAAAAAGTAATTCCCCAAGATATTCCGGCAATGGTAGCTACAGTTAAATTTTGGTAGTCTTTCATATATCCCAAAAAAGTTATAAGCCCTGCCATTGCTGGAATACTCCATTCTGTTATGTTTCTCATTATTTTCACCTCCTTTATTTTATCTTTTAGGATAGGGCATTGGTGGTAAATCAAGTAGATAGTCGGCTGAGATTTTAAAGAATTTACATAGTTCTTTTATGTCATCCAAATTTGGCTCTGTGCAGTTCTTTTCAATTCTGCTCATCTTTCGTTGGCTTATACCAATTATTTTTCCTAATTGTTCTTGTGTTAATTTTGGTTCGGTGTCTTCTCTTAAATTTTTAATTTTTTCACCAAATGACATTTTTATCACCGCGTGTATTCTAACATAGTCCAAAATTGTCTATTGACATTTAGTCAAAAATTGACTATAATTTTTATTGTAGTCATAAAATGACTAAATATAAGTTAGGAGCAAAGAAAATGGAAAAAGAGAAAAATTTTTTAAGCGAAACCTCATTTGAGAAGTTGCTGCGCGATTGTTGTAAAGCTGACGCCGTTTTTATGTATAACGGTTTTATATTTATTTTGCGCGGCAATAAGATTCGTCAACGGTCACTTAGTCTAAATGGTCGAACCTATATTCTTGCAGAACATTTAAAATTAGACCGTAGTTTATTGGAGGGTCTTTTTTCGGAATTTGTAGAAAAATTTACTGAAAGTATTCAGCCCGCCGAGAGGGTAGAGGAATAAAAGTTAGGAGCAAAGAAAATGGAATTAAAAGAATTTGTTCTGTATTGGAATTTTGATTTAGACCCTGAAAGCGCTTCGCCACCTGTGGAATATATTTATTCTTTCGGTAGCTATGAAGAAGCACAAGAATTTTCAGAGGAACTTGAAAAAACTACAAGTGATTATCCCGACTGTTTTTATGAGTGTCATATTTTCGAACTTAGCACTTTTTTAATGATTATTTCAGATACGATTTCTGAAACAATCAATGAGGAGAAGAAGAAACGGGAGGAAAAACAATGAAAATAAATGAAAAGGTTTTAAAAACATTTCGCAAGGTTACTTTTGTTATAAGTGTAACTCTTAAATTTTTATTATTTGTGTTTTGTGCATTTATGGCTTTATTGCTTTTGATGAATGATGTTTATGGCTACGGTTTAGATTTTAATTCGTTAATTAAACCTATTGCTTTTAGCCTTGGCTATATTTCCGTAATTTGTGTTTTAGATTTTTTCAACGGTGTTGCTTACGGATGTGAAGCTTTTGACGATGAGAAAAAGGAAACTTCCGAGGAGGACAAGAGATGAAACAAAAGCAGCTAAATTTAAAACCGGCAACTATAGATATATTTTTGCAGAGCTGCAGGAAGTGCCTTTTAAACAGCAGCTGTTCATATCGGAAAATGAATGATTTCTGCCCGAGCATTTTGACGACAGCACGGTTTTATGAATCGTTAAGGGAGAGGGATGAATAATGAATGTTCTGATTGCCTGCGAAGAGTCGCAACGCGTATGTCTTGCTTTTAGAAAACGCGGACATCAGTCATTTAGCTGCGATATTGTTGATTGCTCCGGCGATCATCCGGAATGGCATATAAAGCAAGATGTTTTACCGCTGCTTAACGGTGATTGCGAATTTGAAACAATGGACGGTACATATCACCGGGTGAATTGTAAATGGGACTTGATTATTGCTCACCCTCCTTGCACTTATTTAAGTAGGGCAGGCGCGTCTCGTTTATATCCAAAAGGCGAATTAAACAATGATAGGTTTAAAAAAGGAATTGCCGCAAAAGATTTTTTTATGGCGTTTTATAACGCTGATTGCGATAAAATTTGTATTGAAAATCCCGTACCTTTTAAAATATTTGAATTACCAAAATATAATCAAATTATACAACCTTATGAGTACGGTCACCCTTTCAGTAAAGCTACTTGTTTATGGCTTAAGGGTTTAGACAATATGCATCCGACATGTATATTGTCTAAAGAAAAAATACAAGTTGCAAAAAAAGCTGCTTGGTTTAATAAGGGCGGAAAATACAGACAACGCAACAGATCCAAAACGTTTGAGAATATTGCTGAAGCAATGGCTGAACAGTGGGGGTAAATATGATGAAAAAGAAAGAAGCATTAAACCTGTTTGAAAAGCTGGCGGCGGAAACGGTGTCGTTTACGTATAAAGGAGATACGTATTCGCTCCAGGGCGGAAAGATTGTCCATACTATCGGCTTTAGCCAGGAAGACGTAGATATAAACGAAGCCCGGCAAAGCTTTTCGGATTTCTGCTCGGAATTTCTGCCGCACCTCGGTATATCTACCGTAGACTTAGAGGGCTGCACCCTCATTAAAATGGATTAACCGTCCGCGTAGCGGTTAATATAAAGAATTAAAAAGAAAGGAGATACGCAAGATGAAATACAAGGTTTTAGGTAAGAAAATCGGTTCTTTCACGAATCAGGAGGGCGAGCTTGTCAATTACGGACAGCTGCACGTATCATATCCCGATCCGGACGTTGAGGGAACGGCGGTTGAAATAGCAAAATGCAATCCAACGCTGATTACCGGCATTAAAATCGGCGACGTCGTTACCCTTGACCGAAACTCCCGCGGCCGTGTGCTGGCGGTCAACCCGGCACAGTAAAAATATGCGCCCCGTATTTCCTCCCCGGTGCGGGGCGCTCTTTAAGGAGCTGTTATCAATGAGGTTAAAACTAAAGAAAATACTTTTGACTGCGTTGGTAGTCGCTTCTGTATGCAGTATCGCTTTATCCGTTCCGGCAAGCGCAGCGGGGTCTGTTATAGATTGCAGTAAGCTTTCATATGTTCAGGTTGGCAGTACCCGTTATTCGTTTCAAACCTGGAATGTCTCACAGGCTGATTCAGATCTTTCCTATTTCTTTGGTTCTAATGCTGTTGGCTATAAACCTGTTCAATCTGACGGCTCGGACGTTACTTTCGGTGATTATGAAATGCACTTTAATATTGGCACTGAAATAAGTAAAGGCGATACATATACACTTACATACGATATGTTTTTCCCCGAAAATTTCAATTCAAATTCACAGCTTGTAATGCCCGGCTTTGATTTCAGCTACATTGCTTCGGTCAACGGCAGATGGGAAACTGTTCCTGTTCACGGTGTCAGCGTTTGGCATTGGCAAGGCTCTGCAACGGTCACAGCAGGCTTTTCAACAACCGATATAACAATTATTCCCCGCGGCTTAAAAACAGGGGAGTACGTTATTGTAAATACCTTAAAGGTATCTATCGCCGGAAAGGATTACAGCGGAGCAATAAACAGTACCAAAGACGAGATAAAAGCCAACGCAGATAAAAACGCAAGCGAAATTAAGGATAACCAGGATAAAAATACTCAAAAGCAGATTGATGAGGACTACGGATATGAAAAGCCGGACAGCAGCGAGACCGATCAGGGTATCAGCTCCGGCACAAACCTTATTGAAAGCCTTAATCAATGGATAGACGACTTTAATGAGGAGCTGCCGACCTCTGTCAGTCATATTATGGACGATATCCAGCCTTTTAAACAGGCAGTACATAAGATTTTTAATATATTCCCGGTAGCTCTGCAATACCTGTTCACATTCGCTATGGTGTTTTTGGTGCTCAGAAAGGTGGTCGGCAGATGAAAGGCATTTTCACCGCAATCAAAGACTTCTTTGCAACCATTATCGGTATTATAACCTTTGTGTTTAAAGGTATTATAATGCTTGTAAACCTGCTTGTTCAGGGTATGCGGATATTGCTTAACATTATAACCATTCTGCCCACTCCGCTGCTTGTGGGAGCTGCCGCCCTTATCGTTATCTGCGTTTTATATAAAGTGTTGGGACGTGAATCAAATGGATAACCTGGTACAAATAATTAAAGCCGGCTTTGATTTCTTCGCCGGACACGACCTTTTCGGAATATCGCTGCTGTGGTGGTTTATGGGTCTCGCCGTTCTCGGTCTCGTGATTTCGTTCCTGAAAGGCGGTAAAGAATGAAGAAGTTTGTAAAAATAATAAGTGTTTCGGTGGTGATGATAATTGCGTTATGCTCTGTTACGTGCCTTGCGGCGGTATACGGGACGTCTTTTCCATCATACTGCCCGGTCAATGGCGGCGCCTGGGCGGAAATCTCTACTGCACAAGGTGATTCTTGTATTGTTTTTCGCCGGAATTGCATATTTGATATATTTGGCTTTAACGGGTCAACTGGTTCGGATATCCTCAACGTATCCAATAGTACTGTAAGCGGACGTATATACTTTAAAAACGCAACCGGCTTTTACGGCTCGCCGTCCTCGCTCGACTGCCGCTTACAGAGCTTCGGCACCTTGGAAATCTCGGTACCGTATCAGTCGAATTACGGCACCCGGTACGAATGGCAGCAGCTTACTGTTACCGAGATTAAGAATACAAATATAAATTTTGCCGACAGCTCCGCAGACCGGCAGAATAACGCATTTATATATTCGCTTGCGGAAAAACAAAACATTATAATTATATGCCTGCTTATAGGCTTAATCCTTTACTTCATTTTAGGGAGGGCTTGGAATGCTTGATATACTCAGGTCGTTAATCGGCGTAGCTCCCGCCGGTCTTGAATTCCTCGAATACGTTTTTTCCTTTGTGCTGGTGGTTTTCGGTTTGTTCGTTGTAGCTTATATCGCGCATTTGCCGTTTGAGTTTATCGCAAACCGTTTCCATAAAAAATAATAGGTGGTGATTTAAATGGAAGCTGTTACCTCGGCTGTAACTACGCTGTTCACGCTTCTTGGCAGCGCGTATGAATTTATTGTCGATAAGCCGCTTTTGCTGTTGCTCTTTGCCGTTCCGCTTGTCGGCGCAGTTGTAGCTCTTATTGGCGGTATTTTCAGGAGAGGCGGATAATAATGAAACGGATATTATGTATCTGTTGCGCTGCTGTTTTATTCGGGCTTTCGCTTGCCGTTCCTGTTTTTGCGGCAGGACCGGTTCCGGTTATCGAGTTAAATCAATATGATTATGATTGGACTTTAGCGGGTGAATTTGAAGCGCAGTATTACGCCGATAAATATCCTAATATTCTTACGGTTAACGATGACGGCTATTGCGTATTGCGTTCGGATTATAGTAGTTCAAAATATTGGGCTTTGTTGTTTCCTGCTGTTTCCTCTTCTTGGGAAGCAGGTGTGCCTGTTCGGCTTGAAGTTGAAGCTTTAGATAATACTATTTTTAATGTTAGAGAAAATTTTTCTCCACATTATTATCGTTTAACTGAAATTCACGGTTCTTTTAATTGTTGTTATGATATGGATTCTGTTATTTTTAGAGCTACTTTAGATAGTGGCGTTAAATCCGTTAAATATTATACCGGAGTTAAAAAGCCGTTTGGTACAGGAGGAATAAGCAATACCCCTTCTGATTTAAAGTATGCATCCGGCTTTCTTTCGGACGTTTGGGACGATTTGTGGAACGCTGTTTCCTCCAGCTGGTGGCTGATGTCATTTATTGTTCTCGGCCTTGCCGGATGTCTTATAACCATTATCGCAAATTTGGTTGTTTCATTTCAGCCGAGATATAAAGACGGCGTTAAAGTGTGGGGTCTTGCCGGAGTTCTCCGGCGGCGAGTTGTTGATAGCAGGAAGTACCGTCACAATTCAGAGCTGCCCGATGAAGAGCTTGTAACTGTAGACGGGACTAAATATTATCCGAAAAATCGAAGGAAACGTTATCTCAGACAGTATTATCGGTTCCGTGATGATGATTCCAAAGCGAAATATGATGACGTTACTGCTTTTAAAGCTTTTTTACATTTTAATCCTTCTTCCGGAAGTCGTAATAATGATAAACCTCTTCCTAAACCGTCAAAGCCTAAGAAGCCTGTCAACGTGGATATTGAAGTTGATGATTAACCGTTCTTTACGCTTATCCGGCGTTTAAGGAAATTTTTAGAAAGGAGTTAACAAATATGGATGCAAGTACTTTTGTAACCGGTGTAACCGGAATCATAAGCTCTATCGGTTCTGTAGCTACCTTTGTATGGTCGCTTTTTTCAGATTTCCTCGGTATGATTCTTGAAACTCCGCTTATAGCCTTCCCGGTTCTTTTCGGAGTTTTAGCCGGTGCAGTTGCGATTGTTATTAAGATGACGCGCAAATTCGGTGTTAAGGGCAAACGCTGATCATAGGACATACGCTTTGTTTAACAATATTAGGAGGTGAACGTTTTGGCCGATCTTATTTCCGCTATGGGCTTGATTTTCAAGTTTATAATAAGCCAGTTTTCGCAGGTTGTTGCAACGATAACTTCGAATCCGGTGCTTTTCCTTCCGGTACTTTTAGCTCTGTTCAGCGGTCTTTTATTCTTTACGATTAAGATTGTACGCAAGCTCGGAGTTCGCGGTAAACGTGGTTAAAAATCTTAGTTTCTCCTAACGGCCAAGATTTTTAATATATGGCAGCAGGGTAGGGGAAGCTCCTCAGCTCTGCTGCCGAAGTAAGTAAAATCGATTGCCGGAGCTTTATCCGGTAATGAATTTTATTTATTTCGGGGGTTTAATATGTCAGTTATTGAAACGCTTTTCAGCTCGTTCTTTGGTATTGTCACAAATACCGTATCGGCTGCGGAATGGCTCGCTATGCTCCTTATAGCTGCTTTTTGCAGCGCCCTGGTATTTAATATTATTCACGTTTTGACTGGGGGAAAATAATATGTTCGGAATACCTCATTTTTTCGGTTTTAAGCGTAAAATGTGGCAGCCGTCCTACAGCGTTCTTTTGGTCGGTCCCAAACGCCAGGGCAAAAGCACCATTCTGGCTATGGTTGCCCAACAGGCTGTTAAGGCAGGGCTTACCGTGTACAGTAATTATCCGATAGATAATACTATAAAAATGCCGAAAACAGTAGATAAATTCGGAAAGACAATCCTTGATAAGCGCTTTTTGTACGATAATCCGCTGCTCAAGGACTCTATTGTCCTGCTCGATGAGGTGTCTAATATATGGAATAACCGCAGCTGGGGGAAATGGACTGAGGACGATACCGATTTTTTCAATTACCTCGGTAAAAACAACACCCGCGTTTTTATGGCTATTCAGTATTACGATATGATTGATTTAAACGTTAAGCGAAATCTTGACGCGACCTGGTTTGTCGAAAAATCCATACTGCCCGGACTTACCGTTGTCGAGTGCGACATTCAGTCCGTCCGCAAGGTCGAGAAGCTCGACACACATGTTATCGACAGCAGATATCATCAGATAAGCTATGAACCTTGTGTTTTGGATGACGGACGCTATTATTTTCGGCGTAAACCTTGGTACCCTTATTTCTTAACCCTGTACCAGGATGATAGAATGCCTAAAACTTGGAACCTTGAAAATTGGCACGATATAGCCTTTAAAGCAGACGAAAACGATAAAAATTAACGGCTTTGCCGCCGCCGCGGAAGCGGCGCGGCACGGTCTCGGGGGCAGATAATGTAATACGCCCCATACATAAACGGCTTTTTTCGGTCAAAAACCGCGCAACCGCGCGGAAAACATACATAAAAAAAGTTTGGTCAAAATGCCGTTTGACCAAACTTTTCAGGGAGGAATTTTAATGGCATATTTCGTAACTACAACACGCTGCACAGCCTTTAAGGAATTTTCCTCAGAAGAACGCAAAAAATGGTTTTCCGTCACCCGTGATAAGGTTATTTTTAACATAGACACTCTTTATTACACGGTATACCTTAAAGAGAACCCCGAAAAGATTGACCCAATGCTCGATAACCTGAAATTCTGGCACGATGAATATATGTCCGGAAACAAGGATATTACATATTACGATATGCAATACGCTCCTTTTCATTTCTGCCATTATGACCATCTGCTTAGAATTGAAAACCTTTACGACATATTTATAAGCTCGTATCTTCCCAACGAAAACACTCCGCGCATAGTTGTGCAGCTCCGCAGCTACGGTCTTTGGGTTAAGGGTGTAGAGGAAATGCTTGAAGAGTCCTTGAGTTCTCTGTATAAGCTGCTCGATACCTTTGATATTAAGATAGATATGATTAAGGTAAACCGAATAGATTATGCCTTTCATAATAATCTCATTCAGAATACCGCCCGTTATTTAAATGATACGGTGCTGAAAAACAACTTAAAATCCAGAATGAGGATATACCAAAAGGTTGGAAAGATAACGGATACCGTTGAAGTAGATTATCTTTGCCTCGGCAACCGTAAGAGCAACAACATCTTCTTCCGAACCTACAATAAGAGCAGGGAAGTAGTAGAGAAGTCGTATAAGGCATTTTTCATTGAACGCTGGTACAACGAGGGACTGATATCCGCCTACGATAAGTATTGTCTCGAGGTCGGATATAAACGAGGAAGCTACACTTCGATGAACATTGCCCGGATAGACTGGTACTTAGAGTACGGACACAATGAGCAGCTGAAAAAGCGCTTAAAGGAAATCCGCCGGAAGTGCTTTGAGGAAAGCGACAACTATACATATATCAGACAAGCTCTTCGGAACGTGCTGCCGGAGGTAACAATAATAACAAACGTCGAATTCCAGACTAAATCGAAATTCTTCAAAACTGCTGCCGAGTTCCTCAATCAGATACCGCTTGAGAGCCTGTCGGACGTCAGACCCGAAGCAGTCCCGGTATATAAGATAGTGCGGAACAGCCGGATATTTACAGATTACCTGACTTCCGACACAGTCGCCTTTTGTGAAAAAAATAACGAATATATGAATTGGTGGCAGCGTATCCGGCAATGTAAAGTTAATACGATGTTCAAGGGCGAGCTGCTCCGGAAGTACGCCAACGGCATAGATATGGAACGCCTGAAGCAGCGTATGGTGACAGCGTTGGCAGGAATGAGCGCATACAAGAACAACATAAACAGTCAGGATTTAACGGCGGACGTGTCAGATTTTCTGTGCGTGCTGAACGATAACGACGTATGCGCCGTAACGCTGAATGAGCGCACCGGCGAGCTGCTGGAATACAAATATAAAAATTACGAAGAAATAAAACGGCGAAAGCAGCGCCAGCTGAAACCGTTACTTGAAAAGTTAGGAATGTGATAAAAATGATGTCTCTTAAGGATAAGCTTACAATATACATTTATAATAAACAGAATAAACTTGACGAAGAACGCCGAGAATTAAATTACAGGCTGCGTAACCGTCCGGTTGACGACCTGGAACTGTTTGAGATACTGAGAGATAAAATGCGCGTCGAGATATGGGATGAATACGTCCGAGACCTTTATAACATCGTGTTTCACTCGCTTTACGACAAGCGCTGAAAAGCGTTTGTTCTCTCCCCTGAATTAGACAAAACATTCATTTTGTCTAATTCAGAATTCTATAAAAATACCGCCTACCCTAAGCGGTAAGCGGTCAAAAATTACAGGTAAAGCACTATTCTATACAGTTCATCTACAAACTCATTCCAAGCCTGCAAACGCGCTCTATGGCGCATTATCTCATAAATGTCTAAGTCGTCCATAGCGTGCAGCCTGAGCATTTCCCGGAGCTCTTTAGTCTCATTTTCGAGCTTATTTTGCTTGTAGTAATTGTCATTTAAATAACTCCTTTTTATTAAAAAATTAAAAAGCGACCGAATATGCAAAATGCTTCAGTCGCTTTTTATACTTATATTAACTTTATTTATCTCTTATCGCATCTATCGGTCGTTTGGAAGCAATTTTCTTTACAGGAAGATAGCTTGCTATTCCAGCAACAAGAGCGCTGACCGCAATCAGCAGCAAAATCTGACGCGGACCAAATGAAAGAACAGTTATCAAAACTCCGACATTATTTCTTATAAACTGGTTTATAATCATTGTTGCAACAAATACTCCTATTGCCGATAGAACGAAATTTATTGCCGCAATAATCATACTTTCGGAAAAGAAAATTCTGAAAACATCGTTACTGCGCGAGCCTATCGCACGCAATATTCCGATTTCCTGTTTCTTATGCGAAATACTCGTCGCAATAAAGTTGGCAAGCATCAATGCTGCAAAGCAGGCAAATCCTATACCGATATACAGGAATATCTTAGAAAGCTCTTTAAGAATACTGTTCACCGAATCAAGCTCATAGGTTACGGAATTCTGCAGCGGAAGGCGGGTTCTGTTATTCTCGGCATAACATGCTTCAACAAGCTTTTCTATCCCTTCCCTATTGTCAGGCATTTTTCCTACTGCGAACCTATACGGAGCAGTACCGTCAAGACAAAACGTATTAAATATATCTTCCGATACTATTATTGTGTTGCGGTATCCTCTGTTACTCTCTGTTATCGGAATTATTCCGACTATTTTTTGATTTTCTTCTGTAATATCCTGTTTAGATTCATCATCAGTATATATTAGAGCTGCCGATTTGGTAAGATTTGTAATTTTCTTAATCTTTTCAAGCTGTGAAGTGATATCATCTTGTCCGTTTTCCTCTGTAGCGGCATATTCTTCTGTATTGCTTTTAGTTTCCGTTTGATTTAAATACTCAACGAGATCGGAAGAAACTATAATTTCATTTTCGGCAAGAACGTTTTTCTCGCCGTCCACCCATTTAATCTCCTGTTTGGGAATACGGCTAAGGGTTGTCATATTGCTTGAATCAATATATACCTCATCGGAATTATAGTAAATATATCCCGACACTATCGGATATACCGACGGAGCCGAGGCAATCAGACGGTCAACATAGCCGTCTCCTACCATAAGAATTTTTGCATAACTGTATGCGGAGCTGGTGCAAAATTCGTTATAAAGCGCGTATCTTATAATATTTTCTGCGTTGCTGTAATTCCTTTTTTCTTCGGTTTCAAAGGATTTATAGCGGCTGATATCAAATCCGGTATCAATTATTCCCGTTATTGTTAATTTTTTGTCAGAAATTTCAAGCGTTTTCCCGATAATGTCGCTATATGCTTTTACAGCAACCTTTTTGCCGTTAGCATCGAGCGTTCCGAATTTTTTGAATACTTCATATACATATTCGCTCACCGCCGTTTCATCACGGCTGCCGTCCGGAAGCTTACCCGCCAAAAGTTTCAATCCTTCTTTATCGAGTATATCTTGGTTTATTTCGCTGAATCCGGATAAATCTGATTGATAAATCTGATACTGCGACTCATTGCTTTCATCTGATGGAGCAAGCAGTGAACTGAAACCGAAATTATAGAAAGCGGGTGCATAAACGCCGCGCATTTCAACTCCTGTTTTCTTTGAAAAATCATTGATTTCCTCTTTTGATAAAGTAAAGCCGTTGCTGCTCCAATAATTGTAGTAAGTTTTCTTGGATTTTTCTACTGCAGCATTTTTAACTTTGGTATCAATAATAGAATTGGTGCAGGTTTTTATATGATTATACGCTCCGAAGGTGTCCGAAAGTCCAAATAAACCAAAGGCAATACAGGAAAGCAATATAGTCATAACCAGTCGAAATTTTTTGTATTTCAATCCGCTTGCTCCGATTTTAAAGGCACTTCTTCCCGGAAGTTTTGATTTAATAAGCTTCATACCCTGAGTATGATCCGATTTAATTGCTTTTTCATCGGTAGCAATGAAATGAGATGACGCCTTACCGTCAGATACGCTTATTACGGTTTCGCCGTCACCGTTTAAGGACTTGATGTATGCGTTTATCTGTTCCCGGTCAGCCTCGGTAAGCTGATAACGTGCGGGCAAAATTATTTTACTGCCGCTAAATTCGAGTCCGGCACTTGACTGCTCTGCATTTTCCGTACTTTCCGGCGATAAAGACATATCGCTTATAACCTTACCGTCTGCAAGCTCAATAATACGGTCAGCATATTTTTCGGCAAATTCCCGGTCATGCGAAACAATTATAATCAGCTTATCGGCAGAAAGCTTTTTAAGAGTGTCAAGAACCTGCTTACCTGTAGCCGAGTCAAGCGCTCCGGTAGGCTCGTCAGCCATTATGATTTCCGGATTTTTGACCAACGCTCTCGCAATAGCAACACGCTGCTTTTGTCCGCCCGAAAGCTCGTTAGGCTTGCGGTTCCCGTATCCTGCTAAATCAACTTTATCGAGAATATCATTTATTTCATCATCGTTTGCCTTACGGTTTTGAAGTTCAATAGCAAGAGCAATATTTGCACCGACAGTAAATTCGTCCAAAATGTTGTATTCCTGAAATATAAATCCTACATAGGTATTTCTGTATGAATCGAACTGCTTTTGGCGAAAGCTTTTGGTAGACTCACCCTTTATCAGTATATCTCCGCTGTTATAAGAGTCGAGACCGCCAAGTAAATTTAGCAGCGTTGATTTACCGCTGCCGGACTTGCCGAGCAGAAAAACCATTCCGGTTTGCGGAAATCGGATACTTACATTATCCAGCGCCTTAACCGGGACTCCTTTTTTAGGCTTGTAGATTTTACATAGATTCTTTGCTTCAATCATTGTTTTTCTCCTTGCAGATTATTCTTAATATCATTGCGAAACTTATCCCATTCTCCGGGGTTGTTTACGTAATATAAGGGACACAGCTTGCCGGTCACATCGTAATGACGGATAACATTTTCTTCGCTTAAACCAAGCTCATCACACAGTAATGCTGTCAGTTTAACAAGCGACTGATAGGTTGCGTCGTTGAATTTGCCGGATTTATCCGGATGGCAAACCTCAATCGAAATCGAATCCTTATTTCTTTCGTTGCTTGCCGCCGAGCGCTCGTTTAGCGGAACACATTGAATTATTTCGCCGTTAAGACCGACTACAAAGTGCGAACAGACCTGAGTATCGCTTTTGGCAAAAAAGTCACGGTTGTTTTGAGCGCTCGTTTCGGGATTGCCGACATAATGAACGACAATGTATTTAACTCTGCTCAGCTTTTTACCCTCGCGCGCCTCGCCCTTTGGAATAAGCTGAACGTCTACATAACCCGGCAGTTTTATTTCTTTAAGATTTATGCTGTTTGAATTGTTGCTGTTATCGCTGCCGTTTGACGAGTTTGCGCCGTTGCTTAATGAATTGCGAATCCATTTTACACCGGCAGTTCCGCCTATTATGGCTGCCGACAGCAGTATTAACAGGCTCATAAAAAAGCTAAGACGTTTTAATTTTGCTCTTCGAATTCTTCGGCGGCGCTCAGAACGCCGTTTTGCAATATCTTCTCTTGAATATTCTTTCACCTTTAAAGCTCCTCTGTCCTTTTAGGATACTCCGACAATCGGAAAGCTTACCATAACCTTGAATAAATCGCCGTCTACCGCTATATTAAAGCTGCCGTTTTGCAGTTCCGTAAGACTTCTTGCTATTGAGAGTCCTAATCCGCTGCCCTCCGTGCTTCTCGAAGAATCTCCCCGGACAAATCGCTCCATAAGCTCGTCGCTTGAAATATTGAGCGGATATTTTGAAACATTCTTAAAGGTTATAACGGCACGTTCGCCTATTTGCTCAAGGTTAATATATACGCGTGTGTCAGGCTGCGTATACTTGCAGATATTATTCATAAGATTATCAAAAACCCGCCACAGATATCTGCCGTCCGCCATTATATAAATCGGCTCATCAGGCACGGAAACAACACTTTTAAGACCTGCCGCCTCAAAGCGTTCCTCATATTCTCCGGTCGCCTGCGCCAATAAAACACATACGTTGCATTTTTCCAGAGAGACCTTCAGAACGCCGCTGGACGCTTTAGACGCCTCAACAAGGTCCTCAATCAATTTTTTTAACCGATTTGATTGGCGTTCGAGCACTCCTATATATTCTTGAACCTTAACGTTATCGACTTCCTCTTTCCTTATAAGGTCAACATAGTTTATTATTGAGGTAAGCGGCGTTTTTATATCATGAGAAACATTTGTTATCAGCTCGGTTTTCATCCGTTCGCTTTTCATTTTTTCATTAACCGCTGTCTGCATACCCTCGTTAATATTATTGAGACTTTCGCCGAAGCGTTTAAAATCACCGAGCATATTTGTCGTGTCAATTTTATAATCGAGATTTCCTCCTGCAATCTCCTCTCCGCCCTTTTTCAGCTTAACAAGGCATACTGCCGTAAATAGTACCGCCGTTATCAAAACTGCGTTGCCGAGCATCCACCATAAAACCATTAAATCGGTTTCGGCACCCGAAAAGACCAATATAATCATAAGCTCCGCCAACGCAACCGCAATACATATAGCGGTTGTTTTCAGTATCAGATTTATATTTGAAACGGTATACCCGATTCTTTTGAATACCGGGTTCAGTATCCTGTAAATGCCGCGAAGTATTCTGTAAATAACAGTCCCTTTGATAAGAAGTCTTTTTTTAATCTGTGAAGCAAAATTCATCACCAAGGCGAAAAGAGCAAAATAAACTATCACGGCGGCGCAGAATAACAAAACCAAATCAATAGCAAACAGCCCGGAAGTATAGAAATTCAATATAAAAACAGCCGTGCAAAATACAACAAAAGCGACTGCCGCAAACAGAATGTCAAACGGAATACGGTCAAAAACGCTGATTTTCAGTTTTCCGCTGTCGCATCTGCCTGCCGAACATAACAGATATATCCAGAGAATGACCGTACAGATAATGCTTATAAGAATTATCACAAAAATGCTGTAACGTATTGAGTAACCGCGGTCGATAAGCTTTGATACAAGCGAATATTTGTCGTTGGCGGGCAGAGATTTTTTTACCGCGAGCGTTACCTCTGCAACGCTTGTATATTCTGCTGTTTCATTGTAATCCGAATATTTTTCATCATAATTGCTTCCGTCGGTATTTACGTATTTGGTAAAGGTATAATTAACGGTTTCGAGGCATAAGGAATCATCTTCGTTCAGGTTATCGGCAATCAACTGATAATCCGCACTTTCAAGAACCGGGTATTCGTATTCTGAGAAAGCCGGGGGATATATTTTAATATTGTAATAAAGATTGCTGTCGGAAAAACGTTCGTCAAAATCCTCGGTCATTTTCATATTGTTAAAGTCAATATAGTTATCCGCTATCCGATAAGCCTCTTTTCTCAGCATTTCAGACATCAGATTGACCTTGACAGTATGCCGGGAGCGGGCATAAAAGCTGTTCTCAAACATAAAAACAGCGCATAAAACTCCTGCTATTGAAAAAAGCGCAGTTATAAACGACATAATTGCCGCGGCAGTTTTCATCGGCATACCGTATTTGAAATTTTTCAATTATTTCACCGTCTTTTCGAATTTATAACCGTGCGCCCAAACTACCTTCAGATAGCGCGGCTCAGCGGGGTTAATTTCAATTTTTTCCCTAAGGTGCCGGATATGAACGGCTACAGTGCTTTCGGCACCGTATGCGCTTTCCTGCCATACCATTTCATAAATCTGTTTTGGGGACAGCACCTCTCCGGCGTGCTGCATAAGTAATTTAAGTATTTCATATTCGGTAGGTGTCAGCGAGACCTGCTCATCGCATATCAGCACCGTCTTTGAACGGTCGTCAACCGATACATCTCCGATAGTCAGTAAATCGCCGCTTTCTGAGGTGTTGTTGCCGCCGAGCTGCATATATCTCCTAAGCTGCGAGCGTACTCTTGCAAGCAGCTCAACCGGATTAAACGGCTTTGTTATATAATCGTCTGCCCCTACATTTAGTCCCAGCACCTTATCTGTATCTTCACTTTTAGCAGTTAAAAGAATTATGGGAATATTTTTGCTTTCGCGAATTGATACCATTGCAGAAATACCGTCTGTAACCGGCATCATTATGTCCATAAGAATAAGGTGAATTTCATTATTTTTAACAAGCTCTATCGCCTGTTCACCGTTATAAGCACAAAAAACAGTATACCCCTCGGCTTCAAGATAAATTTTCAGCGCTGAAACAATATCCTTTTCATCGTCGCAAACCAATATATTATACATCCTTCTCAAACCTCCGAAAGTATTCTATCATATATTTTTTTAAGATAAAAGCAGATAAGTTATTAAGAAATGTTTAACATCCAAGACAATTATACATCATAAGACAGTATCAAGTCCAGTAAATAATATAAAATCGCATTAAGCAGAGATTTTACTTAATGCGATTTCAGAAAAATTATGTTTTGCGGATTTATTGATTGTGGTAAAGCTTTTTAGTCTGATACTTTGGCTCGCAGGTTAAATTAACTCCGAGCTTGCGGAATGTCTGCTCATCAACTCTTGAAAGAATGACCGAAGAATGAGCCTCAAGCCCTCTGAGCAGCGGAACCTGTTCAAGCGCCTTTTTTGCAGTTCCGTTGGTTGCTGCGCAGATTGATAGTGCGATAAGAACCTCATCTGTATGCAAACGCGGATTATGATTTCCGAGCAGTCCTGTTTTCATACGCTGTATAGGTTCAATAATGGTCGGAGAGAGCAGCTCAATATCATCAGGTATACCGCCTAAAATTTTCAGAGCGTTAAGCAGCATTGAGGATGATGCTCCGAGCAGCGACGAGGTTTTCCCTGTAACGAGGGCTCCGTCCGGCAGCTCAATAGCAGTTGCCGGCGCACCTGTTGCCTCTGCTTTGGCAAGAGCAGCTTTGACAACGGGTCTGTTCTCTGCGCTAACCCCTGCCCTATTCATTATTAGCTCAATTTTAGTAACCTCGCTCTGTTCGCTCAAACCTTGACGTACACCGCAAAGTGCAGAATAATATCTTCTGATTATCTCCTGATTTGCCGCTGCACATACAGCATCGTTATCCGATATAGCAAATCCAGCCATATTGACTCCCATATCCGTCGGGCTGTTATAAGGAGATTTTCCCATTATGCGTTCCATCATAGCGTTTAAAACCGGAAATATTTCTATATCTCTGTTATAATTTACAACGGTTTCACCGTATGTTTCTAAGTGGAACGGATCAATCATATTTACGTCGTTAAGGTCGGCAGTCGCGGCCTCGTATGCTATATTGACCGGGTGTTTAAGCGATAAATTCCATATCGGAAAGGTCTCAAACTTCGCATATCCTGCCTTGATTCCGCGTTTGTATTCGTGGTAAAGCTGAGAAAGGCAGGTTGCCATCTTTCCGCTTCCGGGTCCCGGAGCGGTCACAACGACAAGCTGACGTTCGGTTTCAATATAGTCGTTTTTTCCAAAACCCTCGTCGCTTACTATGAGCGGTAGATTTGCCGGATAATCAGCTATCGGATAATGTCTGTAAACCTTAATTCCGAGACTTTTAAGCCTGTTTTCAAACGCAACTGCGGATGGCTGACCGATGTATCTCGTTATAACTACGCTGCCGACAAATAAACCGATACCTCGGAGCGCGTCTATAAGCCGCAGGGTGTCAAGATCGTATGTTATTCCGAGATCTCCGCGGCGCTTATTCTTTTCTATTGCGTCAGCGTTTATAACTATAACAATTTCTGCGTCCTCTTTCAGCTTTAAAAGCATTCTGACCTTTGAATCCGGTGCAAAACCCGGAAGAACGCGGGAAGCATGAAAATCGTCAAAAAGCTTTCCGCCGAATTCCATATAAAGCTTTCCGCCGAACATATTGATGCGGTCCCTTATTTTCTGGGATTGAAGTCTGATATATTCCGCATTATCAAATCCAATTTTAGTCATTAAATAAACCCCTTCGCATTTTGCTCAACATTGATATTATATCAGCATTTTCCATTCCTTTCAAGCAATATTTACTTATTTCGACAAAATACTTAAAAAATAAGAGACGGCATCAAAAAGACAGCCGTCCCTATTTTGATTTTAAAGATTTACAACTTTGAATAACCGTATCCGTTGACAAGAGCGTCTAATTTTTTACCCTCTTTACATATCGGACATTCATGAGCCGGATAGCTCCAGTAATCCGGAAGGTCATTAGGATTGAAAGCCGCATTCACCTGATACCCAGCGCAGTTTTCAATAGTTGCAAATATTGCGGAAATTCCGGCAATACTGCCGCCGTAATACTTAACAGCCTCAACCGCTGCCTGAGCCGTATATCCCGTTGACACCGACGCTTCCAAAATAAGAACATGCTTTCCTTTTATCATAGGAGCAATATTATCACGGAATATTATCTGCGAACCGGTAGTGTATTCCGGAGTGACAATATAAATCGTCTGATGAGCGTTCATATTTGAAAAGTTACCGCTTGTCAGCGCATCCGCGAGACAGGTTCCGATAACCTGAGTTCCGTCAAGGCAAAGAATTGTATCGACAATCGTGTTATCCTGATAGTAGGTCAGCAATTCCTCGGCTACTGCGCGCGCTTCGGATAACCTTGTCTTTTGCGTTGTAACGTCTATATAATAATTTATATGGCTGTGACTTGTTGCAAAATGACCTTTAGTTATGCGCAGAAAAAGGTTTTTACGCTTTGTCCTTATCTTATAGCTTTCAGTCATAATATTACCTCCTTAATTATAAGTATATTTTAGACGTTTTCTACTGTAAATGCAAGAAAAATATTATTATTTTATATATTTTCTTGTGACGCGCCATCTTCAAGAGCATTTTTACGCGATGTCAGCACCTTTTCATCGTAGCAGGAAAATATTTTTTCGGTATATTCGCTGTCTGGTTTTTTGGTTATCAGACTGATAATCGGGACTAAGACAAGGGATAAAAGCATTGCAAGCGCTCCGGCGTTTATCGGAGAGGCAATTAAAGGGTGTCCTGCCATTCCGGCAATCATATTTCCGGTCGTAAAGCCTATTCCCACGATAAAGCTGCACCAAACGGCTGCTTTTGTCACCTTTTTCCAATACAAACTGTATAAAAACGGACCTAAAAATGCGCCGGCTAACGCTCCCCAGGATATACCCATAAGCTGCGCTATAAATGTACTTGCAGATTTATACTGAATAAGTGCAATTATTGCGGAAACAGCTACAAAGAATACCAGAAATACTCTCATGGTCAGCAATCTGCGCTTTTCGCTCATCTTTTTACTGCGAAGCTCGTCAACAAGGTCAATAGTGATGACTGAGGATGAGGTCAGAACCAAGGAAGAAAGTGTGCTCATAGATGCCGAAAGCACAAGCATAATAACAACCGCCACCAATATATCCGGCAGCAGAGCCATCATAGAGGTCATAATCGAGTCGTAAACAGGAGTTCCGGCAGCAGTATATTCTATTTTATCAGCAAAAAGCCTGCCGAAGCCG
This sequence comes from uncultured Eubacteriales bacterium, assembly GCA_934477125.1. GTDB lineage: Bacteria > Bacillota > Clostridia > Oscillospirales > Acutalibacteraceae > UBA737. The sequence goes on from CAKSOL010000005.1 coordinate 38,019, forward strand.
CCGAGAAAGTATGAACCGCCGGCAACGACTATCGCAAAAACGGTTGAAACTATTGTTCCGATATGAACATCCTTTTCGCTTTTAATTGCATAAAATTTCTGAACCATCTGCGGAAGTCCCCAGGTTCCGAGGGAGGTCAGGATAACAACGCCGAGCAGGCTGAGCGGTTCGGGACCGAAGAACGAAACAAAGGAACCCTGTATTAAGCTTTCAGAATTTTCAACACCCGAAAGCTTAATAATACTTTCGGAAAATCCGCCGTTAAGCTTTAAAACTGCCGCAATAGTAACAACAATTCCTCCAAGCATTATAATTCCCTGAATAAAGTCATTAACGGCTGTTGCCATATAACCGCCGACCATAACATAAACAGCGGTCAGAACCGCCATTCCGAGTATACAATAGGAATAATCAATACCGAATGCCATTTCAAAAAGACGCGACAGCCCATTATAGACAGACGCCGTATACGGAATAAGGAAAACAAATATTATCAGAGCCGCCGCTATTTTAAGCGGCTTTGACTGAAATCTTTTCTCGAAGAAATCAGGCATGGTTGCGGCATCAAGATGCTGACTCATAACCCTTGTCCGGCGGCCTAACACAGCCCAGGCAAGGAGACTGCCTATGAGGGCGTTTCCTATACCTATCCAGGTAGAGGCAATACCGTATTTCCAGCCGAACTGACCGGCATAGCCGATAAAAATTACGGCTGAAAAGTAACTTGTACCGTATGCAAATGCTGAAAGCCAAGGTCCGACAGACCGCCCTCCGAGAACGAAACCGGCTGTGTTTGAGGTGTGCCGTCTGCATAAAAAGCCCACACTCAGCGACAGCGCCATAAACAGCACAATCATAAGAATTTTAACAAACATATAAACTTCCCCTTTCGCAGGGAACAAATAACGCCCCCTGCCTGAAAATCAGACAGAGGGCGATGTTACTCGCGGTACCACCTCTATTTATCCGCGCCTCGCAGCGCAGACCTCACAGAATGCCGACACATTCCCGCGCTTTTACGGGCGCACCCGTTGCAGCCTACAAGCCTTTTCCGGCGTTCGGTGCAAAGCTCGCGCGGAGTACTTCACGGTATGTCTCTGCTGCCTCGCAGCAAACGGCAGCTCTCTGAAGAATAACAAAACCGATACTTTTCCGCGGTCAAAGCCTTTAACAATTTTTTGTTTCAAATATATTACCACAATATTCCCGATTAGTCAAGGATTTTTAACTAATAATCAGGTGCTTCAATACGCAGCTGCTCTAACAGCGTTAAATCTTCCCTGTCAAATATACCATTATTATCTATATCCGCCGACTTCGGCAGTATCACATTGAAATAATTAAGGGTGTATTGTATATCATTTTCTACGTAATTTCTTATTACACTCTATAATAATTTTTTGCCATTCCGCCCTCGGCAGTTTCACGGTATATAACCTTTAAATCCTTTCCTGTTTCATACATGGTTTTAACTATCATATCAAAGCTTATTATTCTTGAATCTGCAAGGAAATCTGATAGATTTACAGCATTTAGCGCTCTCATTGCCGCTACAGCGTTTCTTTCTATACATGGTATTTGAACAAGACCTAAAATTGGGTCGCATGTAAGTCCCAAATGATGTTCAATCGACAATTCGGCAGCATATTCAATTTGATTTAAACCGAGTTCAAAAAGTTCTGCGGCAGCAGCTGCCGCCATTGCACAAGCAGTTCCGATTTCAGCTTGACAACCACATTCCGCGCCGCTTATAGAAGCATTTGTTTTTATTAAATTTCCAATAATTCCCGCAGTTGCAAGAGAATGTATTATTTGTTCATCGGTAAAATTCTTTTTGCTCTGAAGAAATTTCAGTACAGCGGGCAAAACACCGCAAGAACCGCAGGTCGGCGCAGTAACTATTTGACCTCCGGCGGCATTTTGTTCACTTACCGCATAGGCATATGCACAAATAAGTCTGTTGGTCTTTGTTTCCTCGGTTTCGTCAATATGTCTTTGACTTATGAGATATTTTGCTTTTCTTCGAGTGCCTATTCCGCCTTTTAAAATTCCTTCGGAATTGAGACCCTCTTTAATCGCTTGCTGCATTGCAGTCCAAATTTTTTCAAGATATATCCAAATTTCCTTTCCCTCACATTCCTCAACATACTGCCACAATCTGATTTCTTTTTTTCGGCAGTATTCCGAAATCGAAGTAAATGTGCTTAAAGAATAAACATTTGGGTATTCCTGTTTACTTATACCTTCTTCCGCTATTTCGCCGCCACCTATACTGTAATATCTTTTTCGGGCAATTATTTCGCTCTGTCGATTAAATGCCATTATATCCATCGTATTCGGATGAAATTCGGTCGGTGTTTTTTCATCAAACTCGACGGAGATTTTTCTGTTTTTAAAAACATCATACAGTATACTGTCAGTCATGTGCCCCTTACCGGTCTTTGCTAATGAACCGTACAATATTACTTTATAAGAATATTCATATGGAAATTCGGAAAGAAAACGCTTTCCCGCAGCTTCCGGTCCCATTGTATGAGAGGATGACGGACCCCTGCCCATTCTGTACAAGTACATTAGTGACTGCATAAATTTACACCCCGTCTTCGTAATGATTAAATGTCACAGCCTTCAAAAACCGGCAGACAGATGCCATCCTCGAAAAGTTTCTTATATTTCTCATTCAAAATACCGAAGCAGCAAACATTCCTTTTAACTGTTTTTCGGTGAGCCTATCATTAAAGCGGCAGCATAACGGTGATATATTAAAATCTGCTGGTTCCTCCGCCTCCACCGCCGGACGATGAGCCTCCGCCTCCACCGCCTCCGGAAGAATGGTTTTCCGTTTCGATTTTGGTTTTAACAACGTTTGAATAAAGGAAAATATCGCTTGACTGCGTAAGTGCAAATGAACCGGGAACAAGATAGTCCCTTGCCTGAGTTGCGAATCTGGCAGTTTTCATTTTAGAACGAAGTATCTGCATATAAATGAAAACTCCGAGCAGCGTTACCAAAAATACAATTACAGAACCGATAACCGCATATTTCATCGGGAAATATATATGGTCATCGCTGAACGGACTGCCCTTTTCGGCTTGATTCAAAAAACGGTTTGCAAGAGCTGAGTATTCGATGCAGGCGTCATAGAATTTACCATCCGAAAGCTTATCCTTAACATTCGAGTCGTCAAGAACGCAGTTGAAAAAATATTCTCCGACAGCAGTATAGCAATATCCGTACCCCAATGACGTAAAGGTCCTTGTATCAACATCCCTTGCGTTATATATCATAAGAATAAGAGCGTCCTCGCCGCAGTTTGCTTCTTTCCACGCGTCAACAAAATCAAACTCCGTAGTGTATTCTCCGAAATCATTAACCGTAACAATCGCAAAATCAATACAATGAGTTTCCGATACAGTTCTGATATTTTCTTCGAGTGATATCCGTTCATCCTCAGTAAACAGATTGTCCTCGTCGCTTACAACCGCTAACAGGTCGGAACATTCCTCCTGCGCCGAAACGCTCATAGGAATAAGTGCAATAATAACTGCGCTTAAAAGTATAAACAGCCTTTTCAAAACAATCCTCCTCCCCACATAAGCAATAACGCTATGATAGGTGCGGCAATAGCGGCGGTGGTTATAAGAAAACGGCGCCAATATTTTCCGCGGTCAACCGGAAGCTCGCCGATGAGCTTTCCTGTCTGACCGTTCATGGCAAAAGTATATACTTTATCCTTGTAACGCGTGTTCAAAACCCAAACAGGCAAAAGGGCATATCTTATATTGCCGTTATCAACCTGAACCGAGCCGGATCTTTCACGAACAGTTGCATAGCCTTTGACTGTATCACGGAATAAATCCGAAACGCTGTTTTTAACTCTGCTGTTGGCGCGCGGCAGGCTTTTTTCCGAGCTGACGTCAAATTTATCGGCAAGAAATCCCGACAAAACAGCCTCGTCAAAGCTGATAGCATCTTTTAAATCAAAGGGCTCAAGGGAATCCATAAAATCATCAGCCATTTTTGAGGATGCGTCAACAGGAATACCGTCAAAATCTGCGTTACCGGAACGAACGGCGGCGTAGTGGTCGGTTTTGGTGTATTCATAATCTCCGGAACGCCAGCTGCTTACCTGTGTGCAATCAAAAACAAAGCTTGCGCTTGCCCCGCAATCAAACAGCCAAAACGGAACATATATTCCCTTGATTTCCTTAATGCGGTTTTCACTCTTAAAGGCGTCAGGCAGCAGCTTTTTCTTTTTATAGAAATTCTTGAGAGCCTCTACCGCCTGCTCCTTTGTTGTCTTGAAAGGAATTATCAGGTCAGGCTTTAAAACGCCGGAAACCTGGCTGCTCATAACAACATTGTTATCGCAATAGGGACAGCGGGCGGCGGCTGTAACTTGATCTCCGGTTATCTCACCTCCACATTGCGGGCAGGTATACACAACGGTATCAAGCGTTTCCTCCCCTGAACACGCACTCCAGCGAAAGCTGCTTTCTTCCTTTGACTTTGCCTCAGCGTCGCCGAACTGCTCGATGTTCTCGCGTTCGTATGCATTTCCGCAGCCGCTGCAATGCAGTTTATTATCCTCGCCGCTGAAATTGAGAGGAGCACCGCAGCTCGGACATTGATAGCTGGTTATTTCCATATTATTACCTTATATCCTTTGAGTCAAAAGGATCTCCGCATTCCGGGCAGAATTTCGGCGGGTTTTTTGGATCCTCAGGTTCCCAGCCGCATTTATCGCAGCGATAAAGCGGAGCATCGTCCGGTTTCTTAGCGCCGCACTCCGAGCAGAATTTTCCCTTGTTTACCGCGCCGCAGCTGCATTTCCAGCCTGCGTCATTACCCGTTTGCTGATTGCTTCCGGTATTACCGCCCATAGCAAAAAGCGACTGAGCGTTTGCTCCTGAGGCGTTTCCTGCCATATTCATACCCATAAAGGCACCCATAGCGCCCATTCCGCCCTCGTTTTTCGCAGCATCCTGCATTGCCTGAGCCTGCGCTCCGACAAGATGCGCCGCAGCCATATTCGGATTGCGGAAAGCGGCATTGCGCTGAAGCTCCTTTATCATCTTTTCGTCTTCATCGCTTGCCTTAACTGAGGAAACTCCGAACGAACTGATTTTTATGCCGCGCAGTCCGCCCCATTTTTCAGACAAAACATCATTGAGAGCCGCCGCTATTTCCTCGGTATGACCCGGAAGCGCAGAGTAGCGGATGCCCATTTCTGAAATTTTTGCAAACGCCGGCTGCAAAGCAGTCATAAGCTCGCTCTTAAGCTGGCTGTCTATTTGGTCGCGGCGGTATTCATCCTCAACATTACCGCAAACATTTGTGTAAAAGAGCATTGGGTCTGCAATTTTATACGAGTATTCGCCGAAGCATTTAATAGATATATCTATATCAAGACCGACGTTATTATCGACAACACGGAAAGGAACGGCGTTCGGAGTACCGTATTTATTGCCCATAATTTCCTTGGTGTTAAAATAATAAACGCGCTGATCCTTTGCCGTATCTCCGCCGAATGTAAAACGCTTTCCTATTGTTGCAAAGCTCTTTTTTATTCCCTCGCCGAGACCGCCGTAGAAAATGGACGGTTCGGTCGATGTGTCATATGTAAATTCGCCGGGTTCCGCGCAAAGCTCGACAACCTTGCCCTGCTCAACAATTATCATACATTGTCCGTCGGCAACAGCGATAACAGAGCCGTTGGTAATGATATTATCCTCGCCGTGCTTATTGGATGAACGGCGGCTTGTGCGCTTTACTCCCTTTGCTGCAAGAACATCGCTTTCAAGTGCGTCACAATAGAAATATTCGCGCCATTGATCTCCGAGTACTCCTCCGGTAGCGCCTGCAATTGCTTTAATTAAACCCATAATAGCCCCTCCATATATTTTATATATTTAATAATACCACAATATACAGTTAAATACAATATTTTTTTGACAGTAAATAGAAAAAAGCAGGTAAAATTCAAACCTGCTTTTAGACAATAAGTAATGTAAATATTTTATTTTTTGTCAAGGAACTTTCGGTATCCCTGACCGTACTGCACGCAGCGCGAAACCCGGCTGAGCGTTGCGGAGGAAATATCGGTCTGCTCAATTACCTGATGATAGGTTTTACCGTCTATAAGCAGCTTCGCCGCTTTTACCCGCTGAGCCATCTGTTCTACCTCCTTGGAGGTACAAAGATCTTCAAGCAGCAACCGGCAATCATCCGGAGTTTCGAGAGAAAGCAGCACCTGATATAAAGCCTCTATTGCTTGTGTATCTATCTTTTTTTCAGTCATATTCATTTCCTCCGTTAAATGCTTTCTAAGGATTTGTTGAGAAATGCCCGTGTTTTTTCGGAGCGCGGATTATCAAACACCTGCTGCGGTGTTCCGGATTCTTCAACAATGCCGTCCGCCATAAACAGCACCTTATCGGAAACATTTTTCGCAAATTCCATTTCGTGAGTAACTACTATCATAGTGCTGCCGGAAGTTTTAAGGTCCTTTATAACTCTTAGAACCTCTCCTGTAAGCTCCGGGTCAAGCGCACTTGTAGGCTCGTCAAAGCATAGAATATCCGGCTCAAGCGCCAGCGCCCGTGCAATGGCAACGCGCTGCTGCTGACCGCCCGAAAGCTCGCAGGGGTAACTGTTAATTCTCTCTGAAAGTCCTACTCTTTCTATAAGCGAACGCGCCTTTATTTCCGCCTGTTCAGCTGTCATTCTGTTGAGCAAAACCGGCGCTAAGGTTATGTTTTTCAGGATATTATACTGCGGAAATAAATTAAAGGACTGGAAAACGAGTCCGAAATGAAGCCTGTTGTTTCTTATTTCATTTTCTTTAAGCTTCTTAGGAGCGTTTCCGTCATAGATTATTTTTCCGTTAACGGAAATAGTGCCCTCATCGGCAAATTCAAGAAAATTAAGGCATCTCAGCAGCGTCGTTTTTCCGCTGCCCGAAGATCCGATTATAGACAGAACCTCACCCTTTTCAAGTGAAAAGCCGATGCCTTTAAGAACCTCTGTTTTTCCGAAATTCTTTTTTAAGTCTTTAACCTCTAAAATTGACATAAACTTATCACCTCAGGCGTTAAAATAGCTAAGCTTTTTCTCAATAAATCCAAAAAGGAGTGTTAAAATACCGCTGAAAGCAAGATAAAATATAGCGGTTGTGAATAAGGGCCAGATTATTCCGGCTCCCTTAATAAAGCTTTGTCCTGCCCATATAAGCTCATATACGGATATGATACGCGAAAGTGACGTATCCTTAACAAGCGTAATTATTTCATTGCTCATAGGAGGAACAATGCGTTTTATAACCTGCAGCAGAACAATTTTAAAGAAAATCTGCCTTTTTGTCATGCCGAGAACCTGACCGGCTTCAAACTGCCCTTTTGAAATGCTCTCAATTCCGCCGCGGTAAATCTCGGAAAAATAGCAGGCATAATTTATTATAAACGCAACTAATACGGCGGTTAGCCTGCCTTCGTTTCCTACACCCCAAATATTATTGTCAAACAATATTCCGGGACCGTAGTATATAACTAACAGCTGCAACATAAGCGGTGTGCCGCGGACAATCCATACAACAGTTTTAACAACTGCCTTAATCGGCAGAAATTTGCTCATTGAGCCGAATGATATTATCAATCCGAGCGGAAGCGCGCCGAGGAGCGTCAGCGCAAATATTTCAAGCGTTTTGGCAAAGCCCGAAAATAGTGTTGTCAATACAGTTTGAAGCATAAGTTTTATATCCTTTTCAGCGCACAAATCAGGCAGATGGTATTTGCCGTCTGCCTGTTGTGCTTTTATGTTTTATTATTTCTGTTCTATAACGGATTCCTGAACTCCGTAGGTGTTAGCAATCTTTAACATTGAACCGTCTGAATAAGCCTTTTTCATAAATTCATTAAGCTTTTCGGCAAGGTCGGAACCCTTTCTGAAGCCGACGCCGTAATCCTCTTCCTCGGCTACACCAACCGTATAGGTAAGATCTGCATAGCTTGTTCCCTCGCCTATCATTGCGCCTGCCATAAGAAGGTCGATAACAGCTGCGTCAGAAGTTCCGGCGTTGACTTCCATAAGCGCGTCAGCCTGAGCGGAAACCGAAGTTACGCTGTATCCGAGTTCCTTGAGAGCATCCTCGCCTGCCGAGCCTGCCTCTGCGGCGAATTTAAGGTCCTTAATGCTCTCTACTGTTTGATATTTGTCGGAAACATCCTTTTTAACAACAACAACCTGAGTGTTTTTGCAATATGCGTTTGAAACCGACATTCCGTTTTTAACCTCATCAGTAATTGTCATACCGTTCCATACGCAGTCAATGCTCTTATTTTTAAGCTCCATAATTTTGTTGTCCCACTCTATAACAACAAACTCTACATCGACGCCTAACTCCTTGGCAAACGCCTTAGCCATATCAGCATCAAACCCTATCCATTCGCCGCTGCCCTTGGTTTCTTCATAATCCATCGGTTTGAAATCGGTTATACCGACTATGAGCTTACCTTTTTCTTTTACATAATCGCTGTCAGACTTTTCTGAGTCACCTTTTTTTCCGCAGGCTGTAAAGCAAAACGCCATAACAGCAACCATTGCCAATGCTAATAACTTTTTCATTTTGAAACGCTCCTTTTTGTTTTGTTTCTTTCGATGGTCTTATTATACTTCATCAAGCTAAAGTTGTAAAGTGTTTTTTTACTCTTTTTAATACATTTGTAGACTTGTATAAAAAAATTCAATAATTTGTCGCTTTATTGCTTTATTTAACTAAAGCAAACGAACAAAAGAGAAACGCAGCCGCAACCGGTGCGTTTCCAAATTAACCACTACTTCTCCAATGCCGATATATCCAAGCCGTCGAATTTTTTAAGAAACGGGAGAATTTTTGATATATCCCGGTCAATGCCGCCTGCATTGCGGCTTTCAAAATTCATTGGCATAACCGGGTCATGAACGCTGAGTCTCAGCAAAAACCAACCGTCCGGTGTTGAAACCCGAACTCCCTCGCGGTTGTCGTCAGCTATTTTATATTCCGGATTATTCTCGCAAAAAGCAGTAAGCTCATCTATAACCCGTTCGCCGTAGGTTTTAAAATAAGGAACAGTTATACCGAGCCGGCACTCTCCTTCCTCTGCCGGCATTTCAAGCTTACCTATAATTGAAGAAAGGTCGGTACCTCTTGCAAGCTCAACGACTATTTTGGTAACAAGATACGCACCGTCATCCAAAAAATAATTTTCTCTGAGGGCGGCATGACCTGAAGTTTCGATTGCCAGAGGGCAGTTAATTCCTTCGGCGCACAGCTCCTGCGCCTTATCGATAACATTTTTATAACCGCGCCTGTAACGGTAGTGAACGCCGCCAAGCTCTTTTTCAATAAAGCTTTTAAGTCCGTCAGAGGTTACCGAATCTGTAACAACCGTAGCACCGGGATTGTCTTTGAGAGCAATATAGGACGCTAAAGCTATCAGCCGATTGCGGTTTATTTCCTCGCCGTTTGAAGCAACGCAGCCGGCACGGTCAACATCTGTATCGAAAATAAGTCCGAGATCGGCATTGCTTTCTTTAACCGCCTCGCAAATACTCTGCATTGCCTGAGCGTTTTCCGGATTCGGAATATGATTCGGAAAATAACCGTCCGGTTCGAGATATCTGCTGCCGGAAATATCGGCTCCGAGCGGAGCCAAAACGTCTTTGGCATAAAACCCGCCGACTCCGTTACCTGCGTCTACAACAATATGATACCCCTTGAGCGGTTGCTGCTCCGAGGTTTTTCCGAGAGAATCACATATTATTTTTCTTAGTCCGGCTGCATACTGCGGCATAAAGTCAACAGCCTCCATAACACCCGGCTTATTACAAATGATTTGTTCTCCATTTGAAGCCATATCGAGAATTTTGCTTATATCAGTTCCTTCAAGACCGCCGTCACGCGTAAAGAATTTAAGACCGTTGCGGTCAAACGGATGATGACTTGCGGTTATCTGGATTGCGCCGTCCGCCTTTAGGTCAACAGTCGTCATAAACATAGCCGGAGTTGAGCACAGTCCGCAAAACAATGTTTTAATACCCGCATCAGTTAAAGCGCGGACAACCGAAACCGAAATTTCATTTGCGGTTATTCTGGAATCGTGACCGACAGCTATTTTAACATCCGTACACTTTTTTCCGCTTTTTTCACAAAGCCAGCGCGCAAAAGCCGCAGATATATCATAAACCGCTTCCTCGGTCAGCTGAATTTCCTTGCCGCCCTTATCGCTCGCTATGCCGCGGACATCAGTACCGCTCTTCAAAAAACCGTATTCCATAAATAATCCTTTCTGTTATCAAAGTGAACGAATAAATTTGACGCTGCGTTCCATATCATCCGAAAAAACATAACTTCCGGCAACAAGAACGGTTGCGCCGGCTTTTGCCGCCAGCGGTGCAGTTTCGGCATTTATACCGCCGTCTACTTCAAGCTCAATATCAAGTCCCCTGCGATGAATTTCATCTCTGAGACACGAAAGCTTATCAAGCGCCGAAGGCATAAATTTTTGACCACCGAAGCCAGGTTCAACAGACATAACAAGCACCATATCGCAAAGTTCCAAAAGATGAAAAACTTCTTGCGGCTCGGTACAGGGCTTTATTGTTATACAGGCTTTGCAGCCAAGCTCGCGTATGCGTTTCAGCAATGCCACACAATCCGAGCCTGCCTCATAATGAAAGCCGAGCCAATCGGAAACCTCGGCAAACTGCTCTATATACCTATGCGGTCGGTCAATCATCAAATGAACATCCAAAGGAAGCTGCGTATGACGGCGTATGGATTTGATAACCGGTACTCCGAACGAAATATTCGGAACAAATATCCCATCCATAACGTCAAGATGAAGCATATCTGCCCCGGCGTTTTCAAGCCGCGCAATATCGTTTTTTAATTCCAGAAAATCGGCGGTCAGGACTGATGGAGATAGTTTCAAAGCTTTAACCCCTTTTTAAAAAATTAAACCGTAATTTTATTTCTGCTGCTATCCGTATGAGAACCGGATGCCGGAGTATAGTTGTAGGTCGGAACGAGTTTTTTTACATAAGCACGAATATCGGCATTTTCGTCATACATCTTTTCTTTCATTTCAAACAGGACTTTTTTGAACTCGTTTTCATCAAAATCAATGGGATGACCTATAAAGATAAGATGATTGTCGGTTTGCTGCAAGCCCTCCTCCGACATAAGCATTTCCTCGTAAAGCTTTTCTCCGGGTCTCAGTCCCGTAAATTTAATATTTATATCCACATACGGCTCATACCCGGAAAGTCTTATAAGATTTTCGGCAAGATCGAGTATTCTTACCGGCTCGCCCATATCGAGAACAAATATTTCTCCACCTTTAGCTGACGCTCCCGCCTGCAGAACAAGCGAAACCGCCTCCGGAATAGTCATAAAATAGCGAATTATATTCGGGTCGGTTACAGTTACCGGTCCACCTTCGGCTATTTGCTTTTTAAACAACGGAATGACGCTGCCGTTGCTTCCGAGAACATTTCCGAAACGAACAGCAACATATTCTGTATCATAAAGAGAATTGAAGCTTTGAATAATCATTTCGCAAATTCTTTTGCTTGCGCCCATAATGTTCGTCGGATTAACAGCCTTATCGGTTGAGATAAGAATAAATCGCTGAACACCGTATTTAGCGGCGCAAAGAGCTGTCTTATATGTACCGAATACATTGTTTTTGATTGTTTCGTTCGGACTGTCCTCCATAAGAGGGACATGTTTATGAGCAGCCGCATGATAAACAATATCGGGCTTGTACCTTGCAAATACGGCATCAAGTCTATGGGTATCGCGAACAGAGCCTATAAGAGTTTCAAGCTTCAGCTCCGGATATTCGCGCTTCAGCTCGTTTTGTATATCATATGCGTTATTTTCATAGATATCAAATATTATAAGCAGTTTTGGGCTATGGGACGCAATCTGCCTGCAAAGCTCACTTCCGATAGAACCGCCTCCACCGGTTACGAGAACCGTTTTCCCGGAAACATAATTCATAACAACATCGATATCCATTTTTATCGGTTCGCGTCCGAGTAAATCTTCAATTTCAACCTTTTTTACCGACTTGACAACTTCTCTTGAATCGGTAAGCAGCTGAACGACCGATGGGATTATACGAAGCTCGCAATGAGTTTTCTGACAAATCCTCAGTATTGCCGATCGCTGTTCCTTGGAACAGGCGGGTATTGCAAATACAATCATATCAATGTCATATTTCTTCGCCGCCGATACTATTTCATCTCTGCCGCCGACAATCAGGACACCGGAAACATAATGACCTTTCTTTAAAGGGTCATCATCTATAACGCAGCGAACCTTACAATTCTTTGAATTGTGATTTACGTTTATATCTTCTATAACAATATTGCCGGCAGAACCTGCCCCTATCAGCATAATATTTCCGCGCAGCATATCATCGTTATGACTGCTTGAGTAGGAATGATTAAGATATTGTCTGTATAAAACGCGGATACTGCACAGTAAAAACGCAGATAAAACCGCAAACACACAATAATAACCTATTGAAAACATAAGACCGAATACGCGGTGGACGATAATACACAGTGCGATTGCCGTGATATCAGCTGCCGCTATTCGCATAAAATCCTGCCAAACCGCGAAACGCCAAAGGGTATGATAAACATGGAAAAAGTGCGCAAAAAGGATAAAAAACATTGGAAAAAATACCATTGAATAAATCAGACTGTCAGCCTTAACCGCAGAGAAACCGTCGGTAAGCTGTATTGCCGCGAGCATAGAAATATCTGCCACCACAAAATCAAGCAGCAGACTTAAAAGAAATTTCACATATCGGTTATTCATTAAATACACCCTTAAATTATTTAATACATTAATAATACGTCATTCCGCTTTAAAAATCAATATAAAATTATTACAAATTTTGAACAATATATAATTCCGAACGGTTCAAATTCTCTTTAAAAACCGTTTCAGCGCAGATTTTTGTATTTAACGGCATATTGCTTCGGCGTTACTCCTTTATATTTTCGGAATGTGCGTGAAAAATAACTTAAATCATTAAATCCGCATTCAAATGCCGCTTCCGTTACCGTGCAATTATTTAAAGCAATTTCGCGGGCTGAACAATCTATGCGAAACCGGTTTACATAATCCATAGGCGTTCTATTCGTATAGCTTTTGAAGAGTCTGCATAGATATTTTTCATTCATTCCGCATAATGAAGCCATTTCCGCAAGAGAAATATGCTCCGGATAATGCTTTTCTATCCAATTAAGTAAGGTTGTCATAATTTCGGATTGATGTTCATTGCGCTTTGACTGACGTTCTGTTTCAAAAAAGTCGTTTTCAAGCAGCAGTCCAAAAAGGCGGTAAAGATTGGCATAAACCGAAAATTCATAATATTCCGAATGTTTGCTGAGCGAATCAAAAAGCGAGCAGGCGGTTATATAAACAATTCCGTTATCTTCATTGAGCAAACAATTTGCCGGTATTGCTCCGTTTATAAGAGGAAGAATATACGCAAACAAAGCGTCAGCGCCGCTGCGGCAAAGCATATTTAAATCAAATACTACACATTCATATACGCAGTCATCGGGCTTACCGCTGTGAACAACGCCGCCGCCAATCAGAGCAATATCCCCTCTTTTAAGCGAATAGTCAACGCCGTTCAGATATAAATGCATACTCCCCCGCTTAACTCTGAGTATTTCAAATTCGCGATGCCAATGCGCCGGCATTTCATACGAAATATGCTCTTTGCTGACATAATAATACTGTATCGGAAAACCGGCAGAACCGCGTTCAACCTTTTCATACAGACCAATGCTTTTCATAACGTACCTCACAAAGTGAATATTGTTACAATATATTTACTTATTGTACAAGTATTTTATCACATAAGCAACTATAATACAATAAAGAAATAATTTTGGAGGTTAAAAATTATGGCTGACAACAGATACATACAGGATTATCCGGTAATAGGAATTCGTCCTACCATCGACGGACGGCGCGGTGTTTTGGGTGTTCGTGAGTCACTGGAAGACCAGACCATGAATATGGCGAAAGCCGCCGCAAGTCTTTTCACCGAAAACATTAAATACTCAAACGGCGAGCCTGTTAAGGTGATTATCGCGGATACCACCATAGGCAGAGTAGCCGAGGCTGCCGCCTGCGCGGATAAGTTCCGCAAGGCGGGCGTGGATATAACCTTAACCGTGACCCCCTGCTGGTGCTACGGTGCCGAGACTATGGATATGGAAAAGGACACAATAAAGGCGGTTTGGGGCTTTAACGGCACCGAAAGACCGGGCGCTGTGTATTTGGCGTCTGTGCTTGCAACCCACGTTCAGAAAGGTCTGCCCGCGTTCGGTATTTACGGCCACGATGTATGCGACGCAGACGATACCGAAATCCCCGACGATGTTAAAGAAAAGCTCCTCCGTTTCGGCAGAGCGGCGGTAGCGGCGGCCACAATGCGCGGTAAATCCTATTTGCAGATAGGCTCTATCACAATGGGCATAGGCGGCTCTATAATTGACCCGCACTTTATTGAGGATTACCTCGGTATGCGCGTCGAATCGGTAGACGAGGTGGAAATCATCCGCCGAATGACCGAGGGCATTTATGATGAGAAAGAGTATGAAAAAGCTCTTGAATGGTCAAAGAAGTATTGCAAGATGGGCTTTGACAAAAACCCCGAAAATTTGCAAAGAACCGACGAGCAGAAAAAAGAAGACTGGGAATTTACCGTTAAGATGTGCGTTATCATAAAAGACCTTATGAACGGTAATAAAAATCTACCGAAAGGCTGTGAGGAAGAAGCGGTAGGACACAACGCGATAGCAGCGGGCTTCCAGGGTCAGCGCCAGTGGACGGACTTCTATCCGAACTGCGATTTCCCCGAAGCTTTACTCAATACCTCGTTCGATTGGAACGGAGCGAGAGAGCCGTACATACTCGCAACCGAAAATGATGTTTTAAACGGTCTCGGTATGCTGTTTATGAAACTGCTCACCAACCGCGCGCAGATGTTCGCCGATGTAAGAACCTGTTGGAACGGCAAGTCGGTAAAAAGAGTAACGGGATATGACCTTGAGGGTCACGCAAAAGAGGCGGACGGCTTTATTCACCTTATAAATTCGGGCGCCTGCTGCCTTGACGCAAGCGGCGCGGCAAAGGACGAAAACGACAACGCCGTTATGAAGCCATGGTATGATGTAACGGATGCCGACCAAAAGGCTATTATGGATAACACCACCTGGAACTATGCCGACCTCGGTTACTTCCGCGGCGGCGGTTTCTCCTCACGCTTTGAAACAAAGGCTGAAATGCCCGCAACAATGATAAGGCTTAACCTTATAAAGGGCTTGGGACCCGTACTCCAGATAGTTGAAGGCTGGACGGTTGAACTTCCCGAAAATGTCAGCGATACTCTCTGGAAACGCACCGATTATACTTGGCCCTGCACCTGGTTTACTCCGCGCGTTACGGGCAAGGGCGCGTTTAAGTCGGCTTACGATGTTATGAACAACTGGGGCGCAAACCACGGCGCTATATCCTATGGGCATATAGGCGCAGACCTTATAACGCTCTGCTCCATTCTCCGTATTCCGGTTTGTATGCACAATGTACCCGAAGAAGATATATTCCGCCCGGCTGCATGGAATGCTTTCGGAATGGATAAAGAGGGCGCGGATTACAGAGCTTGTGCTAATTACGGCGCACAGTTTAAAAAGTAATAAGTGCTTTTTGACATGACAAACTTGGCAAAATGGATATGGCTGCCTGATGAAAGGTATCCGGAAAATCAAACCTGCGAAATTTCATTTATGAGAGATACGGGCTGCGCAAGCTTTTGCGTAGCCCAGTTTCTCCGCATATACCGTTTTAAAAAAGAAATTTCAAGGGTTTGCCTGAATACAGGCGGCGACACGGCATTTAAGCTGTTTTTAAACGGGAATTATATTGAAAACGGACCTGTGTGCGCAGGCGGAGATTGGATTGACATAGGAAAGCTGCCATATTACTACACTCAGCGCTATGAGGTTGCTCAAAGCGGAAATCAGCTGCAATTTGAGGCGCTTGTTCAGTTAGGGGCTACCGCCTGCTGTGATTATTCCTGCGGACATGGCGGATTTTATTTAGAAGGTACGGTTATTTTTACCGACGGTTCGCACGAACATATCGGAACGGACGAGAACTGGCTTTGCCGACTTGACCGCAGATATACTTCACCGCTTGCTTATGATGAATCAGTCTTGCAGGATGAATTTTTGAATGCCGTTCCCGATACAACCGAGCGCAGCCTTAAAGAATCGGAAATTCCGCCGATTTCGACCCGTATTATTAAACCTTGTGCCGAAAATACAGTGAAGGTAATGCCCGGAGAAAGCAAAGTTACTCAATTCGATTTCAAGCTGGTTTACGCTGCATATCCGATAATTGAAACGGACGGCGCGGCAAAAATCAATGTTTCTTGGTATGAAAAGCCCGAACAAATCGATGATGCAAATACCTATCAGTTAATGTTTTCCGAAAAATCCCGCTTTGAGGCGCTGCGTTTTAAAAGCGTCGGCGGCGTTAAAATTCAGATTGAAAACACCGATAACCGCCCGATAACCGTAACATTTTCTGCAAGAGAAAGCTATTTTCCGATAGAAGAGCAAGGCTCATTTTCTTGCTCCGACGAGGGACTTAACCGCGTTTATGAGCTTTGCAGGCATACGCTTCGTATATGCAGACAAAGTATTCATCTTGACAGCGTTACTCATCAGGAAATGCTCGCCTGTACCGGAGATTATCTCATTGAAACAAAAATGACCGAGTTTACATACGGTGATATGCGGCTTTCAAGGCTTGATGTCAAGCGAACCGCAGATTTTCTGATTGCGAATAACGGCGTTTTATTCCATACAACATATAGTCTGCTTTGGGTAGAAATGCTGTATACTGTGTTTGAATTTACAGCCGATACCGACCTGCTGCGCTATTGCCTTCCGGCGTTAAAGCTGCTTTTTGAGCGTTTTTCGGAATATACCGGTGAAAACGGTCTTGTTGAGCGGACGCCGAATTATATGTTTATCGACTGGCTCGATATCGAGAGCTATTCGCTGCATCATCCGCCGAAATATCTCGGACAGACCGCAATGTGCGCATTTTATTACAATGCGCTGAAAACGGCGGTAAAGATTTATAATGTGCTTGATATGAGCTTTGACGCCTATGTTTTGCGGCAGCGCGCCGAAAGTTTGAAAAAATCAATTAACAGCCTGCTTTACGATTCAAACATAGGGCTTTATTTTGACGGTTTGCCGACAGATAATCAGGTTGCCGAGAACGATTGGCTGCCCGAAAATCAAAAAAGGAAACATTTTTCCCGTCATTCTAACGTGCTTGCCGCGCTATACGGCGTTTGTGATAATGCGCCTGAGTTGCTGGCTCGCGCGCTTGACGCTTCCGACTTGCCGGATATGCAGCCTTATTTTATGCATTATACTCTTAGTGCAATCGGAAAGTGCGGTATGTTCAAGGAGTACGGGCTACCTATACTTGAGCGCTTTAAGGAATTGGAAAAGGAATGTAATCGCGGGCTTAAAGAAGGTTGGATTGCTTCGGCCGGTTATCCGTTTGATTATTCCCATGCCTGGGGAGGAACGCCTGCGTATCAGCTGCCGCTTAATTTCCTGGGATTCAGAATGATTAAACCCGGATTCAAGGAAATTTCTTTATCGCCGCAGCTTTTCGGCTTTGAAAGCGCTGAAATATCTATGCCGTCACCTTACGGGATGCTGCGCTGCATACTGCGTCAGGGACAACCCGCTGTAATTGATATTCCGCAGGAAATAAAATATAAATTATGTTAGAAAAACAGAGACGACTTTTCAGAACAAAGCCGTCTCTGTTTTTAACGTATAAAATTCAGTGCCTCAGAAAGATTTTTAACTCCGATAAGCTCTATGCCGGAAATTTTTCCGGATAACTTATGCAGGCAGCTCTTTGGCAAGATACATTTTTTAAATCCGAGACGAGCCGCCTCGTTTATACGCGCCTCTGCTCTCGGAACACTCCGCAATTCACCCGATAATCCTACCTCACCGAATGCTATAAGCTTATCTTCAATCGGTATATCCCGCAGTCCTGAAACAAGCGCCATACAGACCGCAAGATCGGCAGCAGGCTCGTCCAGCTTCATTCCGCCGATTATGTTAAGGTATGTATCAAAATTTGAATAATAAAGTCCTATTCTTTTTTCAAGCACAGCAAGCAGTAAATTCATCCTGTTATAGTCAAATCCGGTTGACATTCTCCGCGGATTTCCGAATCCGGTTGAAGCGACCAATCCCTGCACCTCAGCAAGAATGGGACGCGTACCCTCAATAACGCAGGTAATGCAGCTACCGGAAACATCCGGAAGTCTGCCTGACAAAAGCATTGCAGACGGATTTTCAACCTCATGAAGTCCGTCATCCGCCATTTCAAATACACCGATTTCATTCGTTGAACCAAAACGGTTTTTTATAGCGCGCAAAATTCTGTAACTTTGATTGCGCTCGCCTTCAAAATAAAGAACCGTATCGACTATATGCTCCATAACCTTGGGTCCGGCAATATCACCGCCCTTATTCACATGACCCACAATAAAAACAGGTATTCCGAGGCTCTTTCCGCATCTTAAAAGCATATTAGAGCTTTCTCTGACCTGAACGATACTGCCGCAGGACGATGAAAGCTCTGCAATATGCAGGGTTTGAATAGAGTCAACCATAACAATGTCAGGCTTTGACTCCATTATATACTCGCAAACTGCCTGTGTTTCTGTTTCGGTTATTACAGATACTCCGTCTCCCGACACGCCTAATCTGTTAGCGCGCATTTTAAGCTGAACGGCCGATTCCTCACCGGAGACATAAAGAATACTTTTTTTATTCTGCAAAGCTCCGCATATCTGCAAAAGAATAGTTGATTTTCCGATACCCGGATCTCCGCTGAGCAAAACTACTGAGCCTCCGACTATGCCTCCGCCCAGCACGCGGTCCAGTTCATTTATTCCCGTAAGAGTTCGCTGCTCGCTGCTTGCGGTTATTTCAGATAGCTGCCGTGCATTAACCGAAGAGGCCGGGTTTGTGTTAAGGCCTGCCGACACGCCAATACTTTTCGCAGGAGACTTTATTGTTTCCTCCATAGTATTCCAAGCTCCGCATCCGGCGCATTGACCGGTCCATTTAACACTCTCGTAACCGCATTCCGAACAGACATAAATACTTTTGCTTTTTGATGCCATTATTTCTATTTCTCCTCGCCGTAATAATCCGTTATTCCAGCCGATATTGCAAAGGCAAGCTTGGTCTGGTATTCTGTATTTTTAAGCAGTTCAAGCTCTCTGTGATTACTCAGAAAACCACATTCTACTATAACAGCCGGCACAGTTGCCCTGTCAAGTAAAAAAACGCTGTTTGTACCGGGCTTTATAACTCTTTGATTTTCCGGCTGCAAAAGAGCCACAATCTGATTTTGAATACATTTTCCGAGGGTTTCGGCATCGTCCTGATTTTTGGCATAAAACACCTGTGAGCCGCTTGCAGCAGAAGTTGTGAATTTATTAAGATGTATGCTGACGTATATTGAGTCAGGATATTTTGACATAAGCGCAAGTCGATTTTTGAGGTCGCTTTTCTTCCTTACCGCGATACCCGCGGAGCTGTCGTCCTCGGTGGCTGTATCCTCTGTACGTGTCATTATAACAGAAAATCCGTTAAAACGCAAAAGTTTTTCTGCTGTAAGCGCAATATTTAAATTTATATCCTTTTCAACCGTGCCGTCTGATGCTACAGCGCCCCCGTCAAACCCGCCGTGACCGGCGTCTATAATAACTGTCGGATATTTGCTTGCCGC
Organism: uncultured Eubacteriales bacterium; assembly: GCA_934477125.1. Taxonomy (GTDB): domain Bacteria; phylum Bacillota; class Clostridia; order Oscillospirales; family Acutalibacteraceae; genus UBA737. Next base: position 57,943 of record CAKSOL010000005.1, read on the forward strand.
AGACGAAACATACGCAACAGAATACTCTTTTAAAAACACCGTACTTATAAGAGCCAAGCATAAAATCGCCGCCAGCATAACTGCAATGCGCCCCTTAAACATTCCGTAATCACTCCCATACAGTTTAAAATATGTTTTTTTACTGTATGTTAGAACGCATTACACTTCTTATAAGTAAGCCGCAGCTCAGATTTTTGACTTTTTAACCGTTATATAATTCACACCTACTGCGCCTATAATAATCATTGCCGCCCCGAACAGCTGATTTACGCGCCATTGCTCATGATTAACCGTAAGTCCCAAAATAATTGAAACAATCGACGAAATACCGCCGAGCGCAGATAAATTTGATGCCTGAACGCGCGCCAGAGCATAATTATTCAGCACGGTAGCAATAATTGAGGAGACAATTCCCAAAAACAAGAATCCTGTTAGATTTTCAGGACTTGCAAGTGGCTGAAAATAGTCGGAAAGTGTTCCGTTTCCGAGATGACGGATAAATGAAAAGCTTCCGAATACAACAGCACCTATCATTGTTGTGAAAAAAGTGATATCGATTGCGGAAAACTGTTCCGATACCTTTCGCGAGCATATTGTAAAAAACGAACCGGAAATATATGCCACCGCAATGCAGAAAATTCCCCAAACCGTATTTCTTCCGCTGCCGTCAACAGAACCGACCGTAGCAGCTGTTACGCCGCTTATACCTATAATTAAAAACAGCTTTTGCAAAACAGTTGTGCGTTCCTTTAAAATAACCGTCTCCAAAATCACCGTTACAATCGGCGTCATCGCGCACAAAACTCCTGCAAGAGATGTGTTTATCCCCTCAAGCCCTTTTGTCTCAAATATAAAGTACAATATCGGCTCAAGCAGGGCGGTAACTGCAAGTAAGCGTAAATTTTTGCCCTTATACGATATATGCACAAAACCAAAGGCGGTAAGCAGTAAAAATACCGCTGCACTTATCAAAAAGCGCAGCGCGAGTACATCTGAAACCGATACGGTCTGCACCAGATTTCCCGTAAACAAAAAGGTACTGCCGTAAATTACCGAACGGATTATATGAGCAAAGTACGCTGATATATTGCGATTATTCGGTTTCATTTTTATTTAGTTGCCTCAGCGTCTTTATTGCCTAATTTATTATGAGCGAGCATATATTCATATAGCTCGTCTGCCGTTGTAAATGCCAAGGCGGTATATGTATCGGCAGCGCCGTAATAAATCGCCATTCTTCCGGTAGGAGCGTCGGTCAGAACCGCACACGGGAAACAAACATTCGGCACAAAGCCGTTTGTTTCATAATTTTCCTGCGGAGTAAGAATATAGTTCTCGGTTCTTAAAAGCACCTTAGCCGGATTGTCAATATCAAGCAGCGCAGCACCAATGCTGTAAACATAGCCGTTGCAATTAGTTATGACACCGTGGTAAAGCATAAGCCAGCCCTTATCTGTTTCTATGGGAGCCGGACCTGCTCCGATTTTTGTACCTTGCCACCAGTTAAGACCGGATTTCATAACAAGACGATGGTTTCCCCAATATTTAAGGTCTGGGCTTTCGCTTAAAAATATATCGCCGAACGGTGTGTGTCCGCTGTCGCTCGGACGGCTGAGCATAAGATATTTATTATTAACCCTGCGCGGGAATAGCGCACCGTTTCGATTAAAGGGTATAAATGGATTTTCGAGTCTTACGAAACGCTTGAAATCATCTGTATATCCCAATCCTATGGTTGGACAGCCGGCGAAATCAACGCACCAGATAATATAATATCTGCCGTCTATTTCAACAAGTCTTGGGTCGTATGAATGTATTTCATGATTATACGGATTGCCGTCCTCGTCAACCCAGGCAATCGGCATATCATCAAATTCCCATTTGATACCATCCTTGCTGTGACCGACATGTAAAGCGGGATTTATATGCTTTGAGTCAGCCCGGAACACACCGATAAAGCCATCCTTATACGGCAAAACCGCACTATTGAATATGCGCGCTGTTGAGGGAGTAGGATTCCAGCCGACAATCGGATTTTTTGAATAGCGCCACAACGGCAGACCGTCATTTGCGCTGTTTTTTTCCTCCCAGGGAATATTCGGCAGGCTGTTTCCTATTATTTTTATACTCATATTTTTTCCTCTTTTCTTAATTCTGCTTGTACTGCATCTGCAAAGCCATCATATTCATCCAAAAAATTTTCAGCGCTTTTGCGCATTGCAAGCCATGCGTGTTTGGCGTTAAAGCCTATAATAATACTTAAAAGTCCTATATAATCATCGATAATCTGAACTGTAATGCTAAATCGCTGCGGTTCGCTCCATGCTCCGGAAGCAGCGCAGCGATAGGTATTTCCGGGACACTCTTCCCCGCCGGTTTCACGCGAATATCCGGTTTGCGGAAACTGCCCGATAATATTCTTCCGGCGTCCGAAACGCAGTTCCTTTTTACCCTGCCTATTAACATAACAAAAGCTGCCGCCGCTTTTTGAAAAATTCAATGTGAACTCTGATATACCCATAGGATTATCTGACAAAGCATAACGAATACCGCTGATTTTTTCTTCAAAGTCCGAGTATGGTTCGCCGTCCGACGTGCGAAGCTCCAGCATCCCGGTTTTCTTTTTCAAACGGTCAAATGCCTCGACATTTTCAGGAAACGGATTATCCTGCGCCGAACGGATTATTTTTTCATAAAGCCCGGTCAGAATCAATTCCCTCGAAACTCCGGGAGGATTTCCTGCGGTACAAACAAAGGAAATATCCCGTGCGGGATCATAAAGCATAACCTGATCGTGCATACCGTTAAATACAAAGCTGTTATCAAAGCTGTGCCATATCTGACAGCCGTAGCCTCGGTTTGAATATCCGCGTACACCGTGCGTACTTGTATCGGTATAATTGCCGGTTGCCATAGCGACGGCATCCGGGCGCAGCAGCTGTTTTCCGTCACACTCTCCGCCGCGGGCAATAAGACGCCCGAATTTCAGCATATCGAGCGGTGTGCAAAGCAGCGCCGAATCAGCCCAGGCATATCCGCCCGGCAGAGTAAGACACCGTGCGTTCTTTGAAAAGCCTATTTCATCAAGACAAAGCTCTTTCAAATAGCTTAAAAAGTCCTTGCCGCTGATTCGCCGCACAAGCTCGCCTAAAACAAATGAACCGTTACTGTCATAATCATAACCCGTACCGGGATAATGCGTTGGCGGAAAGCTGAAATAATGCCGCAGACGATCCTCAGGCTGAAAATACCAGCCGCCGTTTTTACAGGTCTGCATTTTAAGCATATGCCGCACCGTCTGTGCCTTTAAATAAGGATGAATATTTTCGGGAAGCACATCCCCGAAAAATTCCGTAATCGGAGTATCTAAAGACAGCTTACCTTCTGCCGCAAGCTCACAAACAGCAATGCCGACATAGCTCTTTGCGGTTGAGTACATTCTATGCTGAACAATTCGGTTAAACGGCTTATAATAAGCTTCGCAAAATAGCCTTTCGCCACGGGCAATAAGAATGCTGTGCATATAAAGTCCGTGTTCTTCAAGCATTCGTATGTAATCCGAAACGCTCTCGCTCATTATTCCGACCTGCTCCGGAGTCACATTAGAAAATATTATTCCTTTCATTTTTTCACACATTTCCGTATCATCCTATTTCCAAAGCAATGCTTTTGCTCCATTCGGGCAGGGTTACGGTTATAAAGCCGTTTTGTGATTTAACCGTTCCCGTTCCCAAAAGGCTGCCCTTAGCCGAATCGTATACTCTGTATGTATGCGAACCGGCAGAAATAGGTATTGTGATTTTTGTTGTGCTGTTACTCGCTGCCGAAGGCGTTCTGTTGGTATAAGTAATTATACTTTGGCTGTCGTATACCCATATCCACGCCTTATTATCAGCAGCATAGCCCATAGCTCCTGTTGTACTGCTGTTTGAAGTACAGGAAACGGGTTTTACACCGTTTTCAAATGGAATTTTTGCCGCAAAGCTGCTAATGAAAGAAAGCCTGTCAAGCATTGCGCCGTCATAAACCGATTTCCAATACCAAGTTGCCCCGGCTCCGGCGCTTGCCATTACACCAATCCAATTCTGCTGATTAAATACATCGGCGTTAATGATTTCGCTTGCATAATCTACGCCGATTTCTGTTATAAATACCGGCTTATTATACTCCTCTGCAAGTTGTTTTACCTGCTTTTCAAGCGCTGCCGCCGAGGAATACCGGTATGTGTGGACATTTATAAAATCAAAACAATCATCTGCCGGCAATGTATCGTTTATGCTTGCCGCACTAACCGAAATCATATGTCCGTAAGCGTCGTTTTCACGGAGATATGCTGCCATTTCCTCGCACCATAATTTTATATCGGCACTCTCCCCCGCAGCCGATGTAATTTCATTGCAAAGCTCTATTGAAAATATACTGCGGGAATATCCCCAGCGCGCAAGAACATAGCGAATGTAATTTTTAGTATCGGTGCGCGCCCTATCGTCCGTCCAGAAAAGCTGCGGCGATGACAAATAGCCGTTTCTGATAATGTTGAACGGGTTATCGCGCCATGCCGCGTCAGCTCCGGAGGCAGAAAATGCGCCATGATAGAAAAGCGCTGTCTGCAAATAAACGCCTCGTTCCTCGCAAAGCTCAACCAAGGCGTCGATTGCCGTAGCATCTTCGGCGCCTGACGAAAAATCATTCGGCGCGTTTTCCTTTTTCATTAAGGAAAGTCCCAGCTGTGACAGCCAAATCCGCATATAATTTCCGCCGTTTTCCGCAATCTCATTGACATATCCTGCATATTCTGAAAAGCTTTTCAGCCAGCCGACATTAAGACCTATCGGCGTGAAGGCCGCGCCGTTACGCAAAGCAAAACGAGTGCTGTTGTTTTCGGAAACGCATACAGACCTATCCCCGTTTGCATTTTCTCCTGCCTCTATATAACCGCTGAGCGAATCAAGCGCTTTTCCGCCTGCCGTAAGCGCTATATCAAAACGCCACAGCCCGCCCGACGGGAGCGAAAGTCTGAAACGCCAATGTGATGTACCGTCGGAAGTTATATTTCCGTCGTTATGCAGAGTGTAGTCCTCGGAATAAAAGCCTAAAGCATTGCTTTTTTCGCCGTTCGGACCGGTCAGAGCGGCATTAAGACTGACCGCTTCAGAATCATACGGATTTTCAAAAGTGTCTGCTATATCAAGTATCAATTCGGTCTTTTCATTTGCGATGATATTTCTTTCCGCCGCAGAAACGGAAAGTATATGTCCGGCGTTTCCTGCCGGGTCACCGTAAATCAAACGGTCTGACGAAAGACAAGCATTTGCAGGATTTTCAAATGAGCAGATAAGCAGCTCGGAATAGTAAATTTCACCGCTTTTATCGATAGCATAGGCACGGGAAATAATATTCTTTTTCTTATTGGGCGAATTCTCAGAATAAACTACTGCAGCGGAAAAATCAACATATTCCCGGCATCGGTCATACAAAACGAAACCGCTGTCGCGGCTGTCAATACGCGTCATTTTGCCATGATAGCTTAAATCGAAGCTGTCAGCTCCGGAACTGATAAACGCCTCCTGCGATGCAATTATAATTCCGTAAGCCGTAATATTTCCGTTTAAATAGCATCGGTTTATAACTCTCAACGCATCATTTCCGCCGGAATAGTGCTCACGTTTAGCCCTGCCTATATGCCCCAACGGAGAAGCATCGCTTTTTTCAAAAACTGCGCCTACCGAAACTTTTCCGTCCTCCGGCATTATAAATTCAAAAGAATCGGAATTCGCCGTATTTTTCCTGAAACCGACACGCTGAGGTACAATCGTCGCTATACCGTCCTTATAAATCAGTAGCGTTCCGTTTTTTATACGATAGCCGTCATCCGGGCGGACATCTATTACGACTTTTTCTCCTGCCTTTGCAAACGCGTTTTCAATCAATAATTTGCCGTGTTCGGCAGTTTTCTCAGATACAGACTGAGCCGAAAAAACGAATCTGCAAATTAAGCTGTGTTCCCTTTTAAGCTCATCGGATAAGCCGGAAACATTCCATTCCTTAACAATTTTAATTATTTCCGTATCGGTATAACGGGAAAAATCTGTTTTCGGAGATGCGGAAGATAAAAAGCTTTTAAGGTCATATATATTTATTTTCTCTCCGCTGACTGCGGCAAAGCTCTCGCAAAGATTGCAAAAATCCGAATAGTCCTCATCACTCTGTGTTCCCTGAGGTATAAGCGATGCGCGCGCCGCAAGGCGGATATCGATTAAATTCTCATATACTCCGATATCACCGGTAATAGCAAAAATGCGTTCGAGCAATTCGGAACGGCTTACGCCTGAAAGCTCAAAGTCATATGACACAACCGCATTTGCATATCCTTCAGCTGAGGACAATATTTTCAGGGACGGTTTTGTCAATATTATCGTTTCGCCGTCGGTGATTTTTTCGGAATATACAGTCGGAACGGTGCCGTCGGTTGTATAATAGGCATCTGTTCCGGAGGGAACGCTTACCGTGCATACTGTTCCGTACCTTACCGCTCCGCTTTTAATATTTGAAATCGCGGGTTCTGCCGGCACAAGCTCAGTATATCTGCGGGTAATAAAGAGCGAACCGACGGTTAAAGTATTTTCATCGGACGCACCGCCTCCAAGCTTTAAAATCAGGGAGCTTATTCCCTTTTCAGCGCTTGACGCACAATATTTAAAATAATCACCCGGAACTGTAACCTCCATAAGCTTACTTGTTATAGCACCGTTTATTTTATAAAAATCGTATTTTTCATTGCCGTTTCCAAGCTCGGCATAACTTCCGTCCGAAAGCCGCAGGGACAGCGTACCCCAGTTTGGCGTTACACTCGTACTGGGCTTGCCTGTTTTGTATCCGTTCATATAGAAGCTTACGCTTTCAACATTCTCCCAATACGATACATCTCCGGCTCCTATCTGCCATTCAAACTGCGGCTGCAAGGCACTTTTTCGGGAATAATGCGAACCGAGAGCCGCAACTCCCAAATTATTTTTAGCAGCGTCAAGCGGTATTTGCAGCTGCGTACTAACAGTATAGATGAGATTTGCCCAGGATTTTTTTAATTCCGAAATCAGAATGCCAGAATTTGAGTTGCCCTTTTTGGCATTGTTGAGTGCATTTAAAAATTCTGTCTTGCCGGAAATATAATTTCTTTTTTCACTAAGCAGGTTATCCGCCAATGCTATCCATTCCGAAAGAGCATTTGTTTCCTCGCTCTGAACGGCGGCTGACGCCGGAATTACCGATATCAATAAGATTAAGGACAGAAATATATCAAGTCCCTTTTTCAAAAGCCTGTTCAACATCATTTCACTCCTTCTATGCTCAATGCAATATCGTGATGAAATTCAGGTACACAAATTCTCAATATACCGTTTGTAACGGTATAAAGCTCAGGCTTTGAAAAAATACCTTTCGCCGTATTATACCATACGATACTGTAATCACCGCTTTTAAGACTCAGTTTAATCCAGGTATTTCCCGCTGTTCCGTCGTTGCGGTAAGTAAATGTATACGTCGGGTCATAAAACCACAGATAAGCATAATCGTTATTTATATAACCGAGTACATTTGCGTCTTTAGGGTTAAGAGATATTTCTTCTCCTGTTACAAACCTGTGTCCACTTCGATTCCAAGGAATTCTTTTTGCAAATTCTGCGGCGTAAAGGTAATCCTTATAGCCTTCCTCATTTGGCAAAGCGTCGATTTTTTCCCAATACCATTGACAGCCGGTTCCGGCGCTGCCGCACATCAGTCCTGCCCATATGTGCTGATGTATAACGGTTCTGTCAACAGCGGAATCAGCAGTCCATGCAGCGCCGCACTCTGAAAGCAGAACCGGTTTGCCGTAGCATTCAGCACACCATGAGACATCGGATATTATTTGATACACATTTGAAATATTGCCGTAACGGTGGTGGTTTATAAAATCAAACCGATCATCATAAATCAACGGATAAACAGGCGTTGCGGAGCTTGTGGTAATCATATGCTTCCTTGAATCTATCCCACGCAGATATTCGGCCATTTCGTCGTGCCAGTCGGCAATATCGGTGCTGTTTGCCTCGGCAGCCCCCGCCTCATTAAAAAGCTCATAGCATAAAATATTGCAGGAATAACCCCAGCGGGAGACAATATATCGCAGATATTTTTTTACATCCCTTTTTGCGCGGTCATCGGTAAAAAATTCAGACGGGCTTTCGAGATATCCGCCGTTTGTTGCGGAGTTAAAGCTGAAATCGTGCCAGTTACGGTCGGTAATAGGTCCTGTTTTTTCTTTTAAATTGGAATGGTTAAACAGAACCAACTGGACATATATTCCGTATTCCTCAAATATCTCCATAATTCGGTCAAGTGTTTCCGCTTCAGTCAGTGATGCGGAAAAATCATCAGGTGCGGCGTTTTTAGCAATCAGACTCAAAAACCATTCGGTTGTAAGCCAAAGCCTCGTCCAATTCGCACCGTGTCTGTGCAGCTTTTCACAGATTTCTCTATAATATTCAACCGGCTGTGTTTTATCTCCCCAGGCGAGATTATGCCCTATGGCGTTAAACAGCTCGCCGTTTTCAAAAGCAAAGACCCTGCGGTTTATGGGCTCAACCGAAAGTACGCCGCGCCGATTTTCACTATCAGCCACGCAAAATTCAAGCAGTCGGCTTTCGGCTTCGCTGCCGTTCAGAAGCACCGACAGCTTACCGCTGTATTTTCCGGGCGACGATACTGAAATTCTGAGAAGCCAACGGCTTTCACCGACACAAAACGCCTCGGAATGACCGATATTATCCGAACCTGAGCTATAATCAAAAGCAATTTGTACGCTTTTCGGATTATAGTAATCTCCGTTTATGCCGCAGCACACAAGCTCAAATTCGATTTTACGGTTTATTTCAGGATTATCGGTTATTTGTTTAAGGTCTGTAATAACAGACGTTCTTTCCGGCACAGCAACGCAGCCTCCCTTTTAAATAACAGAAATTTTAAGCTTTTGTACATCAAGACAGTTTTTTCCGACAAATACGTCAAAATCACCCTTTTCAACGCAAAATTCTCCGTTTGCGTTATAGAAAGCAAGCTCCTCTTTTCCAAGAGTAAATTCAACCGTAACCGTTTTACCGGCTTTTATAAAAACCTTTTTAAAGTCCTTGAGCTCACGTATCGGTCTTGACATACTCGCGCAGCAATCTCTTATATAGCATTGCGCAGTTTCTTTACCGTCTGTTTTTCCGGTGTTTTTGATATTAACCGAAATAATAAATTGCTCTCCCCGGTTGATTGCCTCAAGAGAAATCGCGTTCGTCTCCGCCGCAGGCTCGGAATACTCAAATTCGGTGTAGCTCAATCCGTAGCCAAACGGATACATAGGGTCTGAACGGCAGTCCTCATAATTGCGAACGGTTGTTGTGTCGTACATAAGTCCGTAATACCCATTAACATCCATACTTACACGTCCGGAATTATAGTAAATAGGCACCTGACCGACAACACGCGGCATAGTTGCCGTAAGCTTTCCGCTCGGATTTACGTCTCCGAACAGAATGTCCGCCACCGCATTACCGGTTTCGCTGCCGCAATGCCAGGAATATATAATTGCGTCGAAATACGGTTCTATGCTTTCAAGTGCAACCGGTCTGCCGTAGCATAATACACCGATAACCGGCTTTCCTAGCCTATGCGCAGATTTTACATATTCTTTTTGCGCGTCGCTCATTTCGATATTGCTCAGACTTCTTGCCTCTCCGGTTACAGCGTTGCTTTCGCCGAGAACCAAAATTACCGCGTCGCAGAACTGACTTCTGAAACGCATTTCTTCCGGCAGAGCAGAGGTGACAACGTCTCCGCGGCAGATATTTCGTATTCCGTCTATAACCGAAACCGAACGTTCAATGTCAAAATCAATCGTCCAAGAGCCTAAAATTGCTCTTTTCTCATCCTTTAAAGGACCATAAACCGCAACATTACTTTCCTTTTTGAGGGGAAGCACCGAATTTTTATTTTTGAGCAGTACCATACATTCTCCGGCAAATTCCCTTGCAAAGCTCTGATGCTCTCGGCGGTCAACGGCAATAGGAGTAACGCTCGGATGTTCAAACAAGCCCTTTTCCAGCTTTACGCATAAAATTCTGCGAACGGAATCGTCGATAGTGCTTTCGTCAACAGAGCCGTCCTTAACAAGCTCTTCAAGATAGTCCGAATAATAGTATGACGCCATATCCATATCAAGACCTGCATTTATCGCAAGTCTCGCACAGTCCTTTTTATCCTTTGCAACGCCCTGACCTATCAGCTGCTTTATTGAAGCATAATCACTCACAACAAAGCCCTCAAAACCGAGCTCACCTCTTAAAACATCTGTCAGCAAATAATGGCTTGAGGTTACAGGCTGCCCGCTCACCTCGTTAAATGATGACATAACCGTTTTAACGCCTGCCTTTATTGCTGCTCGGAAGGGCTTTAAATAATAATTGCGCAGGTTATAATCCGAAACCTCTGCACGGTGATAATCTCTGCCGCCCTCCGCAAGACTGTAAGCAATATAATGCTTGGCACAGGCAAGCATTGTTCTTTTTTCGGATATATCGTTTCCTTGCAGACCGTTTACAACTGCCTTTGAAAATCTTTCTCCGATATAAGGATCTTCTCCCGGACTTTCGATTATTCTGCCCCAGCGCGGATCATGCGATACATCGAGCATAGGTGTGAAAGCCCAATGCAATCCGTCGTTTACCGCTTCTATTCTTATGTATTCATACGCCGTTTTTATAAAATCCTCGTTAAACGAGGCGGCCATAGCAAGCGGAATGGGATAAACGGTTTTATGCCCGTGAATTACATCTTTGCCGAAAAGCATCGGCACTCCCATTTCACGCATCGCAAACTCCTGAATTTCATTGAGCAGACTGAGAGTTGTTCTTCCCTGACCGTCCTCATTACCGGCAAACTGCGTGTTGCCGACAATCATTGAACCGGGGTGCCTTTCACGTATCAGCTTTTTTACTCCGTCTATATCCTTAACGTTGAAACCGATTTGAGTCAGCTGACCGATTTTATCCTTTAACGACATTTCTGCAAGCAATTCGTTTGCACGCCTTAAAATCTGACTGTCCATTTTTCCTCCTAAGCCCCGCGCAGTAAGCGCCGCATAGCCCGAATGCGCGGTATTCAGTTTAATTATAAGGCAGCACCCTTTATTCGGGAATTACCGCCACGGCTATATCCCGGTTAAAATCGGGAGCATTAACCCTCAGCATACCGCCCTCATGATTAACGCTTTCCTCTTTAACGGTGTCGCCTGTCCACGGGTCAATCCATTCGATTTTATATTTCCCTGCGTTCAGCTTTAACGCGGCGGAAACCCCGGAACGAGTTTCGGCAGAGGTTGACTGATAGTTGTAATCTGTATCGTAAAACCATACGTAAGCATCGGTTTCGGAACGGTATCCGCAAACAGAAATGCTTTCACCGACAAGCTCCGAGCTGGATTTCAGTACAGAATAATACTTTTTACCGAGCAAATCCATTCTGCCGAGGAAGTTGCTCAAGGGCTTATATTGCCTGTATCCGCCGTTTTCCGGAATAGCATCTATCTGCTCCCAATACCAGCTTGCTGCCGCGCCGCAGGAAAGTCCCATAGCGCACGACCATATCTGCTGGTGCATCATAGTCTCATTGACAACCGCTTCCTCCCAGCTGATTCCAAGCTCTGAAGCAAACACCGGTTTGTTATACATAATAGTGTAGCTTGAAAGCTTTGTTAAATACTGGTCAAGCGAGGCATATCCATACCAATGAACATTTATAAAATCAAACAGCTTATCAAATATAATCGGGTCGTCATATTTTGCAGAGCTTACTGAAATCATATGGCTGTTGGCGTCTGTTTTGCGTATGTAATCGCACATTTCAGCACACCATGCCCTAATGTCGGCTTCTTCCCCTGTACATGAGCTGATTTCATTGCAAAGCTCCCAGTTAAGAATATTTTTTGAATAACCGTAACGGGCAATCATATATCTGATATAGCATTTTGCATCGGATATTGCATGTTCGTCAGTCCAAAATTCCGCCGCAGATTTTAAATAGCCGCATTTTTTGCCGTATTTAAACGGCATACTGCCCCAGCATGCGTCGCTGCCACTGTCCATAAACTGACCGTGATGATAAAACGTCATTGTAATATAAACGCCGTTTTCTGCGCAGGTATCAAGCAATCGGTCAAGCACCGCCGCTTTATGAAGGTTTTCGGTAAAATCATTGGTTTTACCGCCGCTTGAATAAAGAGTCAAATCATACTGCGCCATCCACATACGCATATAATTTCCGCCGTTTTCTGCAATTTTCTTTACAGAATCGGAATAAAATATCCAGTCATAGCTCGGAGCACTCGTATTATTCCAGCAAACGTTATGCCCTATCGGCTGATAAATTCCTCCGCTTTCAAACGAAAAGAAATAAGGATTATTCTTATCAACGCGTATGAAGCCTTTGTCTTTTTCGGACGGCTTGCTCTCATAAATGTTTATACTGCCGGAAACTGTATCTACCGTGTTCCCTTTCTCTATAAAGGTAATTTTATAGTCCCATGTGCCGGCAGACGGCGGCGTTACGCGCAGTCTGAATGAGTCGGTGCCTTCAAGAGGCAAGCCTACGCGCCCCGCCTCTGACCAGCCGTAGGCGCGGTAAAAAAACGCGGGTGCGGTAACGGTTGTACCGTCAGAGCTTTTCATTTCAAGCTCAACAGCATTTTCATCGGGGTCGAACATATTTCCCGTAAGCTCCGAAATATGCAGTTCAAGCTCTAATTTTTTACCGGCACGCGGCATTTTTGTAAGACACGCCACGTCGGTAATTCTGCCGTTATGCTTTAAAGGATTTTCTGAATTCAGAGTTTCCGACAGGCTTTTATAAACCGTTTCATTTTTTGCCGGCGTTATTTCGGAAGAAACGGAGCTTGTATTGCCGCTGCCCTTGCAGCCTGCCGCCGCAATAAGGGTAAGCAGAGCAAGCGCCAAAGAAATCAGTTTTTTCATCTTTTTATCCTCCGTTTTTTCGTATAACAGATAACACCTGCCGCCGCGCCGCCGGCAAGCAAAATTACACAGACCGTTATTATAATCGCCGTACTGCTGAATTTTGATTTCGGCTTTTCGTTCTTAGTTTTGTTTATAACAATATTTCTTGCGACAAACGCCTCTCCGTCATCTGCCGGGTCGTATCGGCAGTCGAAAATATCGTTGCTGTAATCCTCGCCTATCAGACTTACGGTACTGCCGCTTTCCTCGGTCACGGGGTCTTTACCGGCCTCAACCTTTATGCAGCGAATAAGATTTGCCGATGTAATATCGATATCGCCGTAAGCTCCGCTTGAAAGGCTGAAGGATACTGAGCCTATCTTACCCGATTTTTCCATAAATTTTAAGGTTTTGTCAAGTCTGCTTGTAAACTTATTAAGCGGTGCCAAGCATTGACCCCATTTCCCGTTACTTGCCGTAAAGCCGGTCCAAAGCTCGTAGGTATTGTTTATCTGTATATACAGACAGCCTTTTTCACCGCGGACAAGCTTATCTGTGCTGCGCATATAAAACTCTATATAGTCAAAGCGCGATGCGTCCTTATTTGTCATCTGTCTAAAAGCTAATTTATGCCATTTTACAGGAACGTCAGTCATTTTAACGTACGATGTAAGCCCTGCCGGAAGTGTCTTATCGGAAACGCTGACATACTGCGGATAAACCAGATTATCGGCGTATTCAAGTCCCCATTCGAGATTTTCCGCAACATCAAACAGCGGTACTCTTTGATAATATATAAGATTACCCCACGCCGAAAGCAGCTTTTCTCTTGCGGCGTTTACCGTTTCCTGCGATGCCGTAAGGTCGTTCAGAACCGCATCTGCCTGAGCGAGAGCTTTTTTAAAGGGCTTCCATGAAGCAACGGAAAAATCGTTGCTGCTGAATTTTTTACCGTGTGCCGTAAGCGCTCTTAAAGCCGAGGTGTCGGCTCCGGATTTTTCCTCGGCAGCACCGTCCGGATACGGTACCTTATTATAACGTATTCCGTATATTGTTCCGAGAGTCAGTTCGTCGCAAACAAGGCTTGATTTTTCATTATATCCGCTCATAAAGGAAAGTCCCGAAAGAGGGTCGGAGCCTATTTCTGTATATTTCCAAAGATCAGATTTTGCATTATTGGTTATATAAACCTTTGTGTAAGCCGTTCCTGAAACATAGCTCCAAACGTCGCTTCTGCCGTTTTCTTCAGAGCTGACCTGCAGCATAAATGAATTTTTGGTCGGACTTTTAACTGTGCCGCCGTCCTTGTTTACGGCGCGCAGATGTATTTCGAGCTTATCAATACCGACTATATCCCGGTTTATAAGCTTGTAATAATACTTAGAGGTTTTTTCGACTCCGGTATACACCGCGTAATCGCCGAATTCCGCCGGAATATCATCCGTTTCGGTATTCGCTGCTGCATCGGCAGGAACTGCCAGCACCCAATATTCTTTTACGCGCAAGTTCTTCCATGCGGATTTAAATGCCGAAAGACATAGCTTTAATTCGTCATACGCCTTTGCCTTACGTTCCGAATAATCAACCGGTGTCTCCGGCTGTTCATCGGGCTGTTCAGCCTCAAGCTCGGAAAGCGTTTTTTCCGCTGCGGTGACAGCTGCCGAAAATTCATCTGTATTTGAGTAATCGGCTGTATCAAGTGCTTTTGACGCTGCAATCCAGGATTTCAGGTTCATTTCATCGGCATTTCCGGGAACGGCGGGTGTTACCCGTTTGTATCCGTAAACCTCGTTCAAGGTAATCGGCAGCGAATATTTCTGAGCACCCTGAAATTTGACCGATGAGCATACCGTTTTTTCGGCGTTTCCTACAAGCGCGTCAGTCTGTACGGTAATAACCGACTCCTCCTTCTTAGCATTGAACCATTTATATTTAACTTCATAATAGCCGCCGCCGGCTTTATTCATCTGAATATTTATTGAAACGCCGCCGGTTGTATTAGCATAATTGCGGCAATCCGCAGCAAAATCAAATTTTTCGTAGTCCTCAAGGTTTATTTTTTTCTTAAAGGGAACTGCAAAACCGCCGGTTGTCGGAATTTCGGTTTTGGATTCGGTTAAAAGTCCCTGCCGTTCGGTCTTTTTCATATTATTCCATGCCGCGCGCAAATCAGCTATTGCCTGCGACTCCTTTTCGGAAATTCCGGTTTGAGCAGCAATAGCGGAATTGAGCGCTTTTGTAAATTCATCCGTTCCGACGGTATAGCCTGAAATATCAAGTGCCTTAGCCGCTGTTATCCAGTCGGAAAGTGTAAAACCGTCGCTGTTTTCGGGAAGTGAAGCATAATCATAATAATAACCGTATATTCCTTTTACGGTTATTGCAAGCGGATATTCCTTTGCTCCCTGAACCTTAACCGAGCTTATAACTGTTTTTTCAGTCTCACCGGCGAGCGCCTCGGAGGTCAGAGTTTTAATGCTCTCCTCCTTGTTTGCGTTAAACCAAACATATTTTGCTTCGTAATAGCCGCCGGAGGATTTATTAAACTGAAAATTCAGCGATGTACCGTAGCCGTATGCATCCGATTTATAGTTCTGACAATTTATAACTATATCGAATTTGCCGTATTTTTTAAGGTCTGCCGATTTTACAAACGGAATTGCAAATCCGCTGTTTGTCGGTATACCGGAAGTCGCGTTTATAAGCGATACCTCCTCGCGCTGCTCTTTTCCGAGTCCCTGCCAAGCCTCGCGCAAGGCTATAAGCGCCTCATAATCCGACACCTTTCCGCCGTTCATTACATATCTTGCAATTTCAGCGGTTTTTATTGCGTTCTTAAATTCCTCCGTACCCTCAGTACAAGCGGAGATATCAAGCGCTTTAGCAGCCGCTATCCAATCCGAAAGCGAAAATCCGTCGCAGCCTGCCGGATATGCGGGAGTCAGTCGGCGATAACCGTAGATATCGCTGACTGTGCAGGTTTTTCCGCCGTAATTGTTTAACGAGAAGTAAAGCGCAGAACAGCTTGCAAAAGAATTAAGCTTCGTTTTTTCCGTAATATCGGCAACATATTTTATAACGGAGCTTTCCTTTGAGTTCGATCCCCAAGCCGCGCCATACCAGGTATCGGATTTTTTACCGCTCTTATCTATTATCTGCAGGTCAACAGAGTTACCGTATTCGCCGGTTCCGGTGGTTGAAACGGTAAAGCTGAATTTACTGTAATCATTAAGAACGATATACGGCGTTTCACCGTTTTTATAATCAAATTTTTCAAGCGAAAAAGTGCTTTGTTTTGTAAAGGTTTTCCCTTTAAAAAGCGGCTTTTCGCTTTGTTGTTCATATTTTAAGCCGTCCCACGCCTTTTTCAGCGCGCTGATGGCGGAATATTCCGGGTTATCAGCATGATCATAATCAAACTTCGCACTTTTCAGGTCTGACAGCGCCGTATAAAATTCCTCGGCGCCCTGCGCATAATCCTGCATATTAAGACCTTCGCCGGCAGCTATCCAGCCCTCAACAGATAAATCTCCCGCCGTTATAACGGTCTGCGCGCTGCTGAATATTTCAACGGCAAGTATTGAGGTCGCCGCAAGCAAGGCCGCTCCGGTTTTAATAATTTTGCTCATACTTTTCCTCCTTACGGAATAATGCTTCCGTAGCCGCCGGTATCATCATATTTCTCCGAACTTTGCTGCTCTGAGGAGTTATCCGGCAATTCTGATGCTGCGGTACTTTCTGTTTTTTTACCGCTATTTTCTTTTTCAGGTATTTTTCCCTCTGTTTGCGATACAATAATTGTTTCCGCGGTTTCTGTTCCGGGCGGGTTATCCTGTGTTTCTATGTCAAAAATCTCTTTTTCTGCTGCTGAATTATCGTTTTTATACTCGTTTTCGTTCTGCGCTTTGTCTGTTGACGATGAAGTAATAACAGCTTCCGATTTCCCATCGGAGCCGTATGCTCCCGCTCCCTTACAGGAGCAGAAGCATACGGCGATTAAAAGCACAGCGAATAATGCCTTAAAGCTCATCAGAATATACTGCCGTCACTTACCTGATTATCGGAATAAACGGTGCCGTTTAAAAGCAGTCTGCGAACCGACGCTAAATCCTCCGCCTTCAAATAGTTATCATCGTTAATATCAAGCGCATATTCAGAAATAGCAACATCCGCTCCGGCGAAATACTTCTTGGCGCGTACAAGGTCGAGAATATCTGTATTTCCGTCGTCGTTTACGTCACCGTAATCGGCAATATGAGCCTTGCTGCTCTTTACGGCAAACATAGAGCCAACCTCCCATACAGAACCGGTTTCCTTATCCCCCTGCGCCATAACAATCCTTGTAAAGCTGTCAAAGCCCAGCTCGTTCATCTTTTCCGCCATAGTCATTTCAACACGAGTGCCGCTTGAATTTGGATATTGTTTTGCAACAAATTTTTTCAGCGAGGCTGTGAAATTCGGACCGGAGAAAAGATATTCATTTTTTGTATCGTCAAAAATTGTAAGACCTGACCAGTTTTTTGTGAGAGCTGTGTCTGGAGAGTCTGCCTTATAACCGCGCGCATAGAAATATATCTCTTTTACGCCGCTTAACCATTCTTTTGTGCAATATTCATCGTTTGAACTTAAAAATCCCACTTGTAACTTATTGTCGCCGGTGATTTGAACGTATCTGTCGCCGAAAAGCTCCTTTTCGCCATCGGCGGGAACAAATTCTTCGTTTAGAGTACCGCCCTCGCGCTGCGGATAGGCAATTTCGAATATTTCATCGTACTCAAGGTTATTCCATGCGCTTTTTAGTCTTGCAATAAGCGCATCGGCGTCGGCGGTATCGTCAGCCGCGTATATTTCAGCTATAATCTCCTCGAAGCTATCAAGACCGGCGGTAAAGGTTTTTGAAGAATCGGAAAGCAATTCTTCGGCGCGCTCCGCCCATATAAGAAGTCTGTCCGGCGGGAGCTGCTCAGTTCCGTATGTAACCGCATATATCGGACTTACAATCCATACAGATTCGGCATTGTACCCTCCTTGTTTTAAAAGAACCGTTGATAATTCCGCACCGTTCAGCTTGCTGCTGAGCGTATCTTTATCAAATTCAAACTTCTTTAAATACGTTTCGACACTCGGTCCGGCGCCGTAATATAATGACGAAGAATTTAAATTTATAGTAGTCCAGTTAAGCTCCGGACGCTTAGAAGTGTCAGCAATTTGATAACCGCGGATTGAAAAATATACTTTATCGGCGGCAGCTATTTTGCCGGCTGCGCCCGAAATTGTCTCAAAGCGAGTTTCTATTATTTTGCCTTTTGATTTAACAGCAAGCCAACCGCTCTCAATATCCGCTGTTTCGTTTGTTATATCTGTGCTGCTCTGCGCTTTCGGATAAGCTATTATCTCGGCATTTTCATATTTAAGCGCACGCCACGCCGCCTTTATTGCCTCGATATGCTCTGCAACCTTTGCCGCATCGGTTTCAGCCTTAGCAGCGGAAACAGCAGACTTGAAGCTATCCAATCCGTCGGTATAGGTTTTTCCGTTGGCAAGCAGCTTTTCGGCTCTCCTTACCCAGTTGAACAGCTCATACGAAACAGGCGCGGTTTCATATTCAAGCCTTTCGATAAACAAAGAACCGATGTAAGCGTTTATATTCTCACTGCAATCGCTCGGCTGCTTAAAAATAAGATTTCCCTCAGCGGTAAATTTGCTTACAATGCTTTCATTTGTAAATTCAAATTTGTTTACCGTATTTTCGCTCAGGAAGACTTCACTTCCGTTTGTCAGCGGCTTTATCCCCGGCCAATTAAGCGATTTATTGTCCAGCACAAGCCTTACATAATTGATGTTTGGCTTGTTAGTTCCCTTTGGTAAGCTTGTTTCGCCTATGCTTTCAGAAATCTCGTCGGAATTATTATAAGCATAGGCATAGACATAAATCCTGTTAACGTCTTTCCAATAATCGGCACCGGGTTTTCCGAGATTATAACTGATTTCAAAACGCTTTATATCGGTTTTGTTTATGTAATTTTTGCCAAAGCCTGCAAATCCGGTATCGTTTTCAACTCCTCCGTTCGGCGCTGCCTCTGTAACCTCGGAAACGGCAAGTCCGTTCCAAGCCGTTTTAAGCGCGTCTATCGCGCTGTTTATTGTTTCGCTGTTGGTTGCGCCCATGCTTTTGAGGTACAAGAGATTGTTGTATGCCTCATCAAAGGCACTCGCACCTACGGTATACGCTTTGCCCTCGGCTTTAAGAGCATCAGCCATTTCAATCCATTCATCCAGCGGATTATCGCTGTAAATCGCGGCGGACGCACCGAAGCCTGATGAAAATGCAGAGACTGCCAGCACCATGCTGACAATAATTGAAAGAGTTCGCCTGAGTTGTTTTTTCATAGTCCTTAACTCCTTTTAAAAAATTTATCCTACAATGCCCGTTCTCTCTACGCTTTCCATAAAGAAACGCTGGGCAATAAGATATATAATAAGCGGCGGAATAATAAACAGCAACGCAGCCGCAAAAATCACCACGGTTTCCTCCGCGCCGTCGCCGCGCGCCTGCCCGCTGAACGAAAGTCGAATAAGCTCCTGGATATTCGCGACCTTGTTTGCAAGCATCATTTTGTTTCGCATAAGGATATTTGAATAAAATGTATCGTTCCAATACCATATAAACGAAAGAATCAGCGTTACTATAAACGGGGAACCGGCATTCGGCAGCATTACGCGCAGGAATGCCTGAAATTCGCCGCAGCCGTCAATTCGCGCCGCGCTTTCCAGCTCTTTAGGCATTTGCCTGAAAAACTGATAAAATATCAGAATGAAAAGCCCCGAACGTATTCCCATTCCCATTATCGAAAGAAGATAGTAGGAAATCTCGCTGTTTGTAAGATTGATATTTAAAGGCGATCCGGTAAACAAGCCTATCAGGCTGCCTATTCCGAAAAAGTCAAAATAATTAAACTGAAAAAATATAGGAATAAGATACGTCTGCGGCGGAATAACAATAGTCAGCACTATAAATACCACAAGCAGCTTTGAAAACCTGAAACGGTAACGCGCGAGCGCATATCCGGTTATCGCCGTTACAATCATTGTGCAGAGAGTACTGATTATTGCAACTCTGAAGGTAAGCCACGCCGTGTTTGTAAAATCGGTAATTTTTATTGCAAGCTTAAAATTATCAAGCGTTACATTCTGAGGTATCCAGACTATTGTCGGATTGAGCATATCCGCAGATGAGCGGAACGCGCGGGAAACCATTATAAAAATGGGGTTCAGCAAAACGTATGACATTCCGATAAAAAACAGCGTTCTCAGTATCCGCATAGCTGTGTCTCCCGTTCGTTTCCGAACGCGATACGCCGACTCTGCGCCGAGCTTTAAAAATTTCATACCGTTTCCCCCTTACTGGTTATAAAATACACGCTTGGAGAACAATCCGAAGATTATACCTATAACAGCAATTATCACAATAAAATAGACTATTGCCGACGCGGACGCGAGACCGTACTGAATATTATCGAACCGCGACAAAATACTTACCATAACGCCGTTTGTTTCAGAGGTAAATGAATCTATCATAGTGTATATAATCACAAGCAGCGATGTCGGTGACAGCACAGGAAAGGTTATTTTCCAGAAAACGTCCCATACCGATGCGCCTTCTACCTCAGCCGCCTCGTAATATGAGCGCGGTATTCCCTGCAAAGCGCTTATAAAAAGCAATATTTGTATGCCGGACTGCCATGTTAAATCGAAAATCTGGCTGCTCGCCCGGCTTACCATTGAAATAAGCTTTGTCGGGAGTCCGGTGCGAATAAGAATATCTTCAATAACACCGCTCTGAAATATAGTTGAAGCCTGGTCAACCGTATCGCTTACGAAAATATCGCGGTTTATAATCACGATGACAACGCCCGACGCGATTATAACCGGCAGAAAAAACAATCCGCGCATCAACATTCTGCCTTTAAACTTCTGATTGAGAAGTATCGCGACAAACATACTGAATATAAGCACTACCGGCACAACATACAGCAGCTTTGACATTGCGTTTCCGACTTCCTTTATAAATGATGCGTCGGTAAACAGTATATATCGGTAATTTTCGCCGCCTTTTGACGTATACTGCAAGCCTCCGCCCGTCCGCACGGAAACATCGTTAAATGAGTAAAACACCGTTTTGGCAAAAGGAATTATAAAGAAATAAACAAGACCTATCAGATACGGAATAAGAAAAATGAAACCGATGCGGCTCTGATGCCGTTCAACAGAAAGCTTTTTTGTTTTCATTCCGTTACTCCTCCCGTACCGTAAAATCCATAGGCGCTATATTTATGCCGTCTGCCGTTATTTCGCTGTCGGTATAATTTACATACACGCTCACGCCGTTTGAATACTCCGTTTTTGAAAGCTTGCCGTTCGAGCCGTGAGAGATGATTTTACTTTTGCCCACCGCTTTAAGCACATTTTCAAGTCTTGAATACCAATCCCGAACAGTAGCTTTAAGCGAATTATAATTTGCCGAATAGAGCTTGCTTTCAGTACTGTTTAAAAGCAAGTCAGGCTCGCCTGCCATAACGGCAAATGATAAATTCGAGCCGTATTCAGCACAGCGCAGCAGCTCGGTAACGGTATATCCGCCGAGATTTATCTCCTCGCCGCAATAATCGGTAAATCCGCGGATTACTGCCTGATAAAACGGAATATCATTGTCAAATATATTTCTGCTGCTTGAAGAATTCGGAATATCGGTTATATAATCGGCAGCAGAGAGAGCGTATAAATTCGGCGCGCTTAAAATAATCTTACAGTCCTTTGATATATCGCTTAAAGCGTTTTCTACTTTCTGCTGCGTATCCTCTGTTCTCAGTCCGCCGTTTTTGAAATCGCTGTATAACAGTCCGCCGGCATTTTCAAAATAAACCGCTCCGTTATATTTCTTCGCCGACTTCTTTATGTCTCTTATTCCTCTCGAATATAAATCGGCGGGAATTAAATATGTCGGGTCGGCAGTTTTGTCAAGCTCGGCAGTATTAAGCCCATACGGGTACAGCTTTACTGCGGAAAGGTCAAGTCCGAAAGCAGCGGTTTTAAACCTGCCGTAACCGTTGCCCGATTTTGTGAACCTCATAAAATCAAAGCTAAGTCCTATAAACGAGTCGTTATCCTCAGCCTCCGCGCTTAATTTTTTGAGATTTTTAACGCTGCCGAGTGACGAAATCAGCGAAAACTTAGTTGCCGCTTTACCGTTTATTTCGGAAGAGGAAAACTGTTTTAAAACCGCGTTCACGTTTGCATACCCGCGGACCTCGGAAAGTATATCGCCGGCATCATTTATACCGGTAAGCTTTTGGGTTTTGGTATACTGAAATCCCAAAAACGAAGCCGGTTTTTTAACAGCGCCGTAAAGCTTTAAGGTCATACCCGCTTTACCGCTTGCCTTCTCCTTGAAACCGCGTTCTTTAAGCGTATCGCTGTAGCTTAAAGCCGCTGAAATATAATCGGCGCTGCCGGGCTGCATAAACCTATACTCAACGCTGTATTCCGAAAGATTTGTAGGAGCACCGGCGGTAAACAGAACGCTTTTTGTTGTCTGTGCGTTGTCCTTAACGTCTATCTGGTCCATTGTGCGGTAAATAAGCGCAGTACCTATTGAATTATAGGAATTTTCCATTCCGCTGACTGCGGCGTTAAGCTCCGCCGCCGCAGCTCCGGATGTTATTTCCGCTAAAAACCCCGTTGAATTTTTAACTGCTCCGAAAACCGGCAGCATAAGCTTTTTTTCGTCCGGCTCTAAGCCTTTACTCTGAATTGAGCCGTCGCCGCCGTAAAAACGCTTTGAATACGGCGCAGCATTGTATTTTCCGTTATTGAAATTTATAATAGCTCCGCTGCCGTCCGGCACTATCATATATCCGCTGTCGTTTGCCGAGGCTGCTCCGAAATAAGGCAGAACCGAAATTTTCAAAATGCGGTTTGTGCCGGTTTCCTTGATTTCCTTAGTTTTGACGCAAACCGTAAATCTGCCGTTCTTAACCGAATAGACCACCGGTATGACAAAACCTGTTTTTTCAAAACGGTATGTAGCGGTTATTTCATCCGCCGACCTCTTATAATCAACGGTTTTCTTAACAACGCATTCCGAATAGCTGTTTGTTGTCATCTCCGAAAGACCGGTTGATTTATAGACGACAACCAGCTGGGACATAAGGTTTGTTTTTGAAATGCCGACCGCCGCCTCATCCTGCAAGCCGGCTTCAGGACTTGAATACCAAACTGTTCCGCTTTCATTATCGGTAACGCTTATTATTCCGTTCTTTTCGTTTATATCAACCGAGAGTCTGTTTTTCGTTTTGCTTTCACCGTCAGCCGATATCAGGCAACAGCCGCTTATAATTGCGGAAACGAGAATGACCACGCCGAGTTTTAATGATAATTTTTTAAGCAAATCATTCCCTCCTAACCCGCAATACGCCGGTAATTAAGCTCTTTAAATACCGTTGAAACAAAATCAACAATCTGAGCTGACAGATTAAACATCAAAAATACGAGGAATACCACTATAAGAACCCCGACAATACTAAGTGCCGAAGAAGCCAACGTGACGCCGAAGCTGTATTGGTGAACCTCCAAAAGCGCCGTAAAACAGAGGAACAGTGTCCATGCGGCGGCAAATACACGGAAGGCCGTTAAAAAAGCTCCCTCTTCGGATATAAGAACGTTTGAGAGAACGAGTTCCGCTGCAAGCCACGCCGTATACGGTATAAGCGAGTATGCCAAGGTTATCCATATTTCCTTAAAGGTTCCTTTGCCCTCAAAAAACGAAGCCAGGAGAACATTTGAAAGAGTAAACAAAAAGATTACACCGACTGTTGAAAGCAGGATTACAAAAACGTTAAAATCGTTTATATTGTTCTCGTTAAAAATGTAGCCGTTATAGTTGAAATTAAGACATGAAATGAAAAACCACAGAAATACAATAATATTTGCCGCAGCAAGACTGTGCTTTTTATTGTATCTCAGGTCTGAAAATCCGTCTGAGGGATGCAGCAGAGTATAAAAGATGTACGATATCTTTCCTCTGTCGCAAAGTGCGGTGCGTTCCCTTTTCGGACCGTTCGAACGCTTTTTTGCAAATATAAGCAATGCGGCAATCGCTATTACAATCACGGTCATAACAATCGGAAAGCTCTTTTTTATTCCTGCTGAACGGTATTTTTTCATCGCCGAGGAATAATTTACCCTTGAATCGCCTAAACGGTAATATTCCATTGCCTTTCCGTATTCACCGCTCATTTCCGCGATTTTCCCCAAGCCGGTATATGCGTACTCATAATTGCCGCTCTGTTTTAGAATACCGTTCCAAAGCTCTTCACTTTCTTTAAACCGTGCATTGCGGTAAAGCGCAACTGCCTGTCGGACGTCCTTTCCGAAATCGGTAGGACGGAATACTGTAAGCGACGCAGTATCCTTATCAATAACAAGCAGCCTATCTCCTATACTCTCAAGGCAAACCGCATTGCTGAAATATCCGTCGGTAATGCCTGCCCCGGAGAATACAAACATAAGCTCGCCGTCCGGTGAATATTCAAAAATGCGCTGTCTTGTTTTATCAAGTGCGATTATAAATCCGTCATTATCAACCGTTACCGAGATAAATGCAGTCGGGCTTGCGCTGCCGAGGCTTAAATCTCCGAATTCACCGGTATACCTTAATACGTTTTTACCGGCAGGATTAAGCTTTCTTATCAGCTCGTCGGCGCTTTCCGATACACCGCGTGCGGCATAGATAAAACCGTTTTTATCAAGCGAAATATCGGTATATCCGCCCGGAACATACTGCACTGAATTATCAATCTGTTTATCGGTCATAAAATTCCGCCAAACCATATCAAGCAGCAGACCGGCGGTTACGTCAACATCCAACGCACCGAAAAAAGAATCAAATACAAGTCCGCTGTCAAGCACTATTATTCCTCGGTATTCATTTTCGGAGAGCACGTACACATATCCTGTTTGCGCCACGGTTATACATTGAGGACGAAAAGCCGTTGTTCCGAGCTCATTTTCTCCGAGAGTACACTCTTTTAAAACATTGCCGTTTAAATCAGCGGTAAAAATCTTTCCGCCGTAGTCGGCAACATAGAGCGTGTCATTATAAATATAAAATGCACTGAGTTTTTCGGCAGTATATTCCGCCCCGTCTTTAATAAATTTTATACTGCCTTTAACGGTATAATCACTGTCAAGAACCGTTATATCCTGACGTTCTGAATCAAGAATATAAATTTCCCCGTTATAGGAATGAACGTCTACCGGCGATTTAAGCTGCGCCTTGGTACCGATTAGCGTTTCGGTTTCATATGGAGCCGGCAACTCCATAACCTCGGAACGCCCGGTATATGTGTAGCCGGACTCATATGCTGCAGCCGACGGAGCCAATGCCGCCGCTGCCAGCACCGACGCAATAAAGCAAAATAATCTTTTTTTCATAAGCACTACTCCTTTAAGCCGGAATGTGCCATCGTTTCCATAACGTTGCTTTGCGAAAGCACAAATATAAGTATTGGCGGTATAATAAGCAGCAGCGCCGCCGCAGAGCCGACTCCGGCGCGGGATATGCCGGCAGTAGCTATCTGACTTAAAACCATAGGCAGCGTTTTAAGCTCCTCGGAATAAATGTAATCGCCCGAAGTCTGATTCCAGACAGTTTGGAACTGAAAAATCAGAATTGTGAATATAACAGGGCGGATATTCGGGATTACAAGCTGAAAAAATATTCTGTAATCCCCTGCTCCGTCTACCTTGCCCGCCTCAATAAGCGAGCCGGGAAGCGTTTCAAGGAACTGAACGCATAAAAATACTCCCATAGTTCCCGCAAAGGTCGGAAGAATAAGCGCGTAATAGCTGTCAATAAGTCCGAGAACGGACATAACAATATACTTAGGCAGCGCAGTCACCGCGGCGGTAAACATAAGCGCAGTTGTTATCAGCGAATTAAGCGGCTTTTTTCCGGGAAAAACGCACTTGGCAAGCGGATATGCCGCCATAGTGGCAATTATAAGGTAACCGAGCGTACCTATAACAGACACAATTATACTGTTAAACATATAGCGCGAAAACGGC
The DNA here is from genome assembly GCA_934477125.1 of uncultured Eubacteriales bacterium. Taxonomy (GTDB): domain Bacteria; phylum Bacillota; class Clostridia; order Oscillospirales; family Acutalibacteraceae; genus UBA737. The sequence continues at coordinate 84,099 of CAKSOL010000005.1, forward strand.
ACCCACAGATTTGAAACTATCCGCGTCATTGAAGAAAAGTTTTCAAGCGTCGGGTGCATTGCGTAAAGCTTTGGCGGAAAAAGGAATATTTCCTCCAGCGGCTTGAACGCCGATGTTATTATGTAAACCATTGGCAATGCCATAAATACGCCGAAGGCTATAAGAAACAGCGAGATAATTACCGTAACGGCGGGGGAACGGTTGATTTTTTTCTTTTTCATTTTCCTCATTCTCCTACCATTTAAGCAATCTGAAAACAAGCTTTTTAGTCAAAAGCACAAGCAAAAAGAGTACAACCGCCACAGCAGAGGCATAACCCATTTCATATCTGACCGTTCCGTAATCGGTCATATGATTTATGATTGTGAGTGTTGAGCCCTCAATGCTCAGATATCCTCCGGTAAGCTCCTGAGTAACCTGACCGACAGAGAACATATTGGCAATTTGCATAACCGCACCGAATAAAAGCAGGTTTTTCATATTCGGAACGGTTATGAACCATAGCTCCTGGAACCGGTTTTTAATTCCGTCTATGCTGCCTGCCTCATACTGCGCCTTATCGACCGACTGAAAGCCGGCTATAAAAGCCAGAAAGCTGACGCCGAGGGAGGTCCAGAACTGTATAATTATTATCACTATAAGCGCTGTGTTGGCGTCCGACAGCCAAAGCACGGGTTCATCGATAATTCCTATCTGCATAAGCAAACCGTTAATATATCCGTAGCTGTCTCCGCTGAAAAGGAACTTCCAAATAAAATAGATGTTTCCGGAAATACTGGGCGCATAAAATATAAGCGTTACGGCAACACGGAAAACCGAATTAAGCTCGTTTATGAGCCACGCTATAAAGAAAGCGACGATATAACCGAGAGGACCGTTGATAAGCGCCAATATCAGCGTGTTTTTAAGTGCCTTTAAAAAATCCGCATCGTCGGTAAAAAGACGTACATAGTTTTCCCATCCGATAAATTTCGGAATTTCAAGCATATTAAAATCCGTAAAGCTTAAAGCGGTTGCCGCCAAAATCGGAATGACGGTAAAAAGCAGGAAAAATACCATAAAAGGCAGCATCATAACATAGCAGGAGCGGCTTTCCCATATCCGCCTGAGAGCGTAGTCGCGTTTTTTAATCATCAAGCCGTCCTCCTATTCCTTTTCAAATTCCGCGCGCTTTCTGGCAAGCTCAGCGTTGATCAGCTCAACCGCCTCAAGCAGCTTTTCGCGGGGTATGGTATCCGTATTTGTTACCGAAACAACAAGCGCGTTGTTGATTTCCTTTGCGGTGTAATAGCTGCCCGGCAGCTGAACAAACGAAAGCGATTCTGCACGCTGTTTTTCAAGCAGCGACAACTGACTGCTGCTCCAGCCCAAACCGCCCATAGCGTTAATATTGGCGGTATCATATCTTCCGGACGCGCCGAGAACCGACTCAATTTCAATTCCGTATTCGGTTTGAGCTTTATCGCCGGTGAACCAATCAAGAAATTCAAAGCAGGCGTTTTTATCCTTTGCGTTTTTAAATATTACGCACCCTGTACTCGCCATAAGCTGTGTTCGGTTAATATTTCCGTTTTCATCCGAGGTTCCGGGAATCGGAAGCATCTCCCATAGTCCCTCAAGCTCAGGTGCGCCCGCTTTTATGTTGTTATAATTCGTGTATGCGTCAATAATAATGGGGTTTTCACCTGTGCGGAAGCGGTTCAGAAAATCGTATTCCTGAGGAATACCGTATTCTCTGTAAAGCGAAACCGCCTTATCGAAAGCTTCAAGCGCACCTGCGGTATCCATTGCGCACGCCGTAAGCGAGTCGTTATACAAAGCGCCGCCGGTTTGGTACAGCAGAGTGTAAAACTGATTTGACGCATTTATATTTGCTGATTTATTGAGAAGTCCCAAGCCTACCGACAAATTGCTCCTTTGAAGCGTCGGTATAGTAACAGTAATTAAATCTTCCCAGGTATCGGGTATTGCAACGCCGAGATTTTCCAATATGTCAGTCCGAACAAACATCATATTAAAGCTTTGGGTCATCGGCAGCGCATAAACAGCCCCGCGGTATGTATACGGCTGCATCGCAGTCTTTGAAAATCTTTCGGAAAGCGTATCAAATCCCTCAAAGCTCTTTAAATCGCATATTGCATTTCTTACCGCAAAATTCATAATATCGGTCTCGCTTCTCGCAAGCGCAACGTCAGGTCCCTTGCCGGCAAGCGTTGCCTGTATCACGGAGCCGGTAACCAATCTGACATTAACCTGTATACCGGAACGCGGCGAAAAATCACTTTCCACCATTCCGCGCATAACCTGAAGCTGATCGCGCCCGGTAGCAATCCACACTGAAATTTTTCTGTTTCCGTTTCCGGATGCTGCGTTATATTCACTTGTAAATGAGGCAATAAAGCGTTTTAATGAGTAACCCGCTTTCTTTAAAAAGCTTACGCTGTGCAAATCCGGCTTTTCCTCGCCGCCGAGAGTAAATCTGTCAATAGCAAGCGGACAGCCCTGAAGCTTTGCCGCAAAGGACGCCACCGAGGATATGTTCGATTTCAGTCTTTGCAGACGGCTTCCCTTTGTTACCGAGCGAAGATTTGCCGCAATGTCACGCAGCTGTCTTGAACTGTCGGAAAGCGCCGAAATCTGTCCTTTGTTCTCGCCGAATAACGAAGTGATATCCTTGCAAAGTCCGTCTATTTTATCTACAAGCCGAGTTACCGTCTCGGTCAGATTAGGTATTTCCCTTTCAAGGTGATAATCACGGTAGCTGTCGGGGTTGCTGCCAATTACCATCAGCAGGCTGCTGTACAGCGAGTTTAAGGATGAAATAACTGAGTTAGTCTTTTTAAGAAGTTCAGCTGACTCACCCAATACGCATTTAAGAGAAATTGTGTTTTTACCCTTTTCAAGCAGAATATACTTATCCGAAGAATATGTCTGCCAATCGTCTCCGTAGCCGAACGGAATTGCCTGAGCATCGCGGTACTGCACCTCACCGTTGACCGCCAGCTCGCGGAACGAGGTAAAGCCCTGATATGAATCCTGTTTAAAGCGAAAGCTGATACGGTAAAACGCCTTTTTAGGAACATCTACTTCCCATATAACGCTGTCTCCGCATTTTTTCCAGTTGCTGCCGCCCAAAATGTTAAGCAGCGAGGCAGATGTGCTGTTCGGAGTTGTGAGAACGCTTGTCATATCGCTGTTAGCTATTACCGAGCGCGATGATACAAGTGATGCGTTTTCTGCCTCAAAGCTCAATAAATCGCCGACAAAAACCTCTGTATCGGAATTAGCACTCAGGAATTCCTCATAGCTTACCGGTTCCGCATAGGAATATGCCGTTAAATTTTTGATTTTGCAAATTCCGTCGGTTCCTTTGAATGTAAGAGTATGTTCGCCTGCGGCTAGGTAAAAGCGGTAAGGCTTTTCCTCAATTCCGGACGGGTCGCTTAAAACACCCTGAATCCAATCCTCAAAAAGGGTCATTTCTCCCCTGATATCGTTGCCCGATACATCCTTTTTAATTTCTGATATTTCCCAATACCGTCTGAGACTGAGCGTTTCAGCTCCGGAAAACGGTATTACGCCGTCGATACTAAGAGAAAATGACGGGTCGTTTTTGCCATCCGGGAGACAGGCGTATAAAAAGCGAAGGCTGTAAAATGCCGAAACCTCAGCTTTAATTCCGAGCGATACCGAGCTGCCGGCAGCAATGGTGAATTCATTGTCGCCGGTAACCGAAATGTCAGCCGGTGTTTCGCCGCTGTCAGCGGTGATGCCCGAAATATAGCTGTCATAGCCTGTTTTTGCAGAATCCGGCAGCGTACTGCTTTCCTCTGCCGCCTTTGCCGGCAAAGTATAGGGAATACTGCCTCCCGCAAGCAAAAGCGACGCCAGACAAAGCAAAAAGCACCTCTTTAATTTCACAGCCTTTTCCTCCCGCAGATATAATTTATATTTTATGAAATCGAATTTTCAAATTCCTGTATTGAAGCCGCAAGCGCCGCTTTATCAGCCTCTATAAGCTGCGATGCGGTTTTGGTTATCTGACCGCTGCCCCAAATGGTAGACTGATATTTCGTTGAGCCGGCTAGCGCGGTGTTTATGGGGACATAATCCTCTTTATTATCGATCTTGAGATTAGAATAAACTTCCTTTTCCTCGTCGGTTAAATAATCGGTAACAGTTCCGAATTTGCCGCTCTTTCTGGAAATGTTGGATGCAACCTTGGTTACAAGACGAACGAATTCAGCAGCTGCCTCGGAATTTTGCGGAGCTGATGAAATAGCAAAGCCGGGATAGCAGGCGGTAGCGCAACCGCGCGGCTGTGTATCGTTCAGGAAGTCAAGCGTCGGAACGGGAGCCAGACCCATTTCATATACACCGCCGTTTGCTGCGGCACGCTCAACGAATTGCGGATATTCAAGACTTTCTATATAAGCCATTGTATCCTGCCCGTTCGGAAGAGTAGTCCTCGCGTCCATACGTGTTGTATCGCGGCGGGCAACGGGGTCGGTTACAAGAATGTCGTAAAGCTTACTGTACATACTGCGGTATTCTGTGTTATCAATATTGTTGACAACCTTGCCGTCCTTTGAAAGATGGGCAAGGCTTACTGCCATATTGACTCCGTAGTTCCAGCCGGTAAGGCCGTAATCGTTTTTAGAAGTGTTGGTCATCGCCTTGCAGAGCTTAACAAAGTTTGTCCAGTTCCATTGACCCTCTTTTGCGTACTCAATCGGCGTTTTCTGACCGCTTTGCTCTATTTTCGTTTTGTTATACACTATCGAAAGCAGCGGCATATTCATCGACTTTCCGAAAAGCGCGTAAATTTTATCTCCTACCGCATAACGGCGGCTGTAATCAAGATCGTAATCCTCATCATCGAGCGAAAGGTATGTATCAATCGGAGAAATAAGATTACGCACAGCCCATGTAGGATGATTTGTATTTTCATAATACCGCATTACGTCCGGCGCGCTGCCTGATGCAGTAGCGGTAATCAGATGGTCTGTATATGAATCCCAGTCAACAAGGTCGATGGTGACATCCTTTCCGTATGTCTCTTTCCAAATTGACATTGCATGATATATCGGAGTCGGAGATTTTTCCCTATTTTCTTCGCAGATAAATTCCCAGGTCGTGTTCGTCATATAAACAACCGTTGGGTCTTTAAGCGGCTTCAGATAAATCCCCTCCGCATACTCTGAGCCCTTTGCCTCAAGCGTATGCTCAGAATCCGACGGCTTTGCCGAGCCGCCGCTGTTGCTGCCGCCGTTATTTCCTCCGCATCCGGCAAGAAGCAGAGCTGCCAAACATAGGCTGACGGCGCTTGTGATTTTTTTCTTCATATAAAGCTTTCCTTTCTTAACGGTGACGTCTCACCGATTATTTGCAAAACGACTTGGATTTAAATGGCAAAATTTATTGTATAACTTTTTCGCCGAAGCAGTATAATTGAAAAATAAACATCATCATTAAATGTTTTTTGATATTTCTTCCTAAAAAAATCATTTTATAACGCATTCTTTTTTTACAATTATTTTATTATATTATACAAGCAACGGATAATTATTTCTATCAATTATTTAATAAAAACATTGCATTTTTTATGTTCTTGATTTATACTGAGTATAAAAGCCAAGATTTTCGAGCTTACCGCAGAACTCGGAGGGATAAATATGAGCAAAGAAGAAAACCGGATCAGCAAGCTCACTGAAAACGAATTTTCGTTTGTTATGCTGGAAATACGCGAAAGCAACGCCACACCGGCGCGCGAGCATTTTAAAATAGGTTATGTTTTGCGCGGGGACGGCGAGATTTCAATAAACGGGAACGAACACCATATTTCTGCCGGAACGCTTTATTTAATAACGTATAATGACGAAAGCTTTATAACCGTAAATAATAAAATAATCGTTAAGGAGCTTTGCTTCAGTAACAACCTTATAGATACAGATACTCTGCGCTATCTTACAAGCGGTCTCGTTATTGACGAATATCCGTCAAATATGTTTGATATTCTTTCCAACGAGGCAGAACGGGAAACGCCGTTGACGCGCCGTTGTATTACTCATATTTTAAATTATATTACTATTGATATTGCGAACTACTTTATTTCTCAGCACACGGCGCTTAAAGTGGCGTCAGGAACAAGTCTGCGCCAAGCGCTGCAATATATTGAGGCAAATTATAAAAAGCCGATTACGCTTGATGATGTATCGGAGTATGCCGGCTTTTCCCCCACCTATTTCAGCGCTCTTTTTCACAGAGAGCTGTCAGTTACATTTAAACAATACCTTACGGATTTGCGCTTGAATTTTGCCGTAAAGCTCTTGGTTACTACAAATATATCTGTTTCGGATATATGCTTTTTGTCAGGATTCAGCAATTTTTCAAATTTTTCGCGTTCCTTTCGCGGAAAGTTCGGAATATCACCCACACAATACCGCAAAAACCCGACAGAAAACAAAACCCTTGCTGCGGCGAACATTAAATCCGTTCGTCACAACAAGGATTCATACGATGATTTTGAGTCTATAAAAGACAACTATAACAATACAGTATCATAAATACATACATTTTTATCCGGAAATTTCTTTTGGCAATTCTCCGAATATTGCATTTTTTATCATTTTATGTACTTTTTTATTCAAAAATGAGTTTGCAATCACAATTAAGCGCGGCAATACCGCAGCTATCGCTCATTGCTGTAAGCGTAAAGCTCCCCTGCCCCTGCTTCGGCTTTACGGCAATGCGGATTTTGCCCATATACATTTTACGCTCAGTATTTGCGACATTGTTATGGTCGCAGTTATCGGAGCCTGTGCCTATAATTTTTGAAGGCGCGGTAACGGAAAATCGGACATATTCCGCCGCATCCGGCACGGTAAGACCGTTTTCGTCCATACATTCGCAGGTAAACAGCGCTATATCGCTGCCGTTTGACGTAAAGTCGTTATCTCTTGTAAGCTTTAAAGCTACAGGCTTTCCTGTTGTCACACGCTTATCACAGCATACCTCTTTACCGCCTATGTATCCCTTTGCTTCAAGCGTACCTACGGCATATTTAACGCTCCATTCGCCGTGGCCGTATTTTTCAATCTGCTGTTTACCAAACGATTTACCGTTTAAAAACAACTCAAGTTCCTCACAGTTCGTATAAACGGTAACAGTTAATTCTTTCCCTTCAAGTCCTTTAAAATTCCAATGCGGGACAATGTGCGCCATAGGTTCAGCCGACCAGTGCGATTTGTTCTGATAAAACGCACCTTTCTTTTGCAAAAACAAGTCCAATGCGCCCGAAGCCGAACATACCCTTGGCCACATAGCCTCTCCCCTATGCTCAACCGCCACCCACTGGTAGCAGCCGAACACATACGACCGTTCACGCAGGAATTTATAGGTTTTTTCGCGTCCCAAGAACCATTCGTTTGTATCCCTGTCTTTGTCCCTGATTCTGCCGTTAGTATTCGTATCAAAGTTCCAATCGCGAGTTGTTCCGGTTGCACAGCATTCGGATGCGAATATCGGTTTATCGGGCCGCATTTTATGAACAGTATCGTATATGTTAAGATTATAGTTTATTCCTACAATGTCACATTCGTCATAGATTGTGGATTTATCAGGTGTCTTATCCTCAGCCGCAGTAATAGGTCTTGTATAATCAAGCTTTCTTATCTGTGCGGCTATTGCTTTGTGCAGCCGTTTTCCAGTATTTGTTATATGAAAGGGCTCTTCATTGCTTGTTGACCACATTATAACGCTCGGTCGGTTGCGGTCGCGCTTTATAAGAGATTCAAGCTGCTCCATAGCCTCTTTCGTACTTTCAAACCACCTTGCCTCGTCCATTACAAGAAAGCCCTGCTCGTCAAAGGCATCCATATAGCTTTCTGTCTGCTGATAATGGCTCGTGCGGTAGCCGTTGGCACCCATTTCTTTCATAAGAGCCACCTTATATTTCGCTATGTTTTCGGGCACGGCAAGTCCTGTAAGCCCGAAATCCTGATGAGCGCACACGCCGTTTATAAAGGTGGACTTTCCGTTTAAAAGCAAGCCGTTTTCGGCGTTTATTTCTACCGTTCTGAAGCCAATACGGGTAGTGTTTTCATCAATTTCTTCACCGTTAAGTTTAAGTACGGTTTTAACGGTATAGAGATTGGGGTTGTCGCAGTCCCACAAAAGCGGTTTGCAGACTTCAGCACTGTATTTTATAACGCCCTTATCGCGTAATTCCACCGTACCCTCGCCCATACCGACAGCTAAAACAGAGCCGTCCGCGCCGATAACACGGCTCTCCAAAGCTACGGCTTTACTTTCATAATCCGTATTTACAACCGTAGTTTCATAATTTATCTGCCAGCGGTTATCATCAAGCTTTTTATAGGGTGCGTACACGCCCCATAAATCTATCGCAACAGGCTCTGTAACGGTCAAATGAACATCACGGTATATTCCGCCGCCCTGATACCACCAGCCCTCAAAGCCATCGGTATTAACATAAACCGCAATCACATTTTCCTTATCGTAATAAACATAATCGCTTATATCTATTTCAAAGGTATTGTATGAGGAAAAGTTATGATACATAAGGCAGCCGTTTAAATATATGGTGGATTTTCCCGCAATACCGTCAAACCTTAAAAGCACACGCTTGTTTTCGCAGCCTTCTGGCATTTTGAAATGCTTTCTGTACCACGCGTTATCGTAATGAAGATAACCTAAGGCACAGTTTTCGTTCTCATCGTTATCCTGATACACAATGTAATCGTGCGGCAGACCTACCCATTCCCATTTTTCGGGATTTATCAAATTACCATAAAATTGATCGGGTCTATCCGAGTAATTATATGCCGCAGGACCGGAAAGCTTGCGCTCGGTTTTGCTTTGACAATATATAAATCCTTTATCCTGTGAAATAGGCTCGGCTATATCTCCCTTGTGAAATCTCCAACCATCGTTTATTATTAACTCTTTTCGCATAAAGCTTCTCCTCGAATAAACTGCTTCAAGCCAATTCGCATACATTAAAAGCCTGAAGTAATTATATCACATATTCTCAAAAACACAAGAAAAAGCGGTCTTTTAGCAGACCGCTTTTTCACAGCAGCATTATATGCTCAATTTCATCATACCGATTATAAGAATATAGGATTGGTCCACGCCTTTTTACCGTCCTTATCAACTATGCTTATTCTGACATAATCGTATGCGCCCGCCCAAAAATCAGCTATATCAAATTCAGCGTGCGTAAGCGCCCCGTTTTCATCGATAACGGCCCTGTTAGGGTGCATATCGCTTTGCAGGCGAATTCGCGAAACGGGCGAGCAATTTATAACCGCCTTGCCGTTATCAACATAAAAATCATATATTTCAGGACCGCAGGACGAATAAAATTCTCCGTTTTCGAGAGCTTTTAATATAGAATTCAAATCCTTTTCGGCTTTAACCATAACCCAGCCGCGGCAAAGATCCTCGATGCTGTGTGAGTCGTCGGTTGCGACACCATACCAGCGTTTTCCCTGACCTAATATTTCATCCCAATATGCAGCATCGTCATCGCAGTCACAGTTTATAGCGCTGCTGCTGTTCCATATTTCCATAGCGAAATTTCCTTTTTGGGTTTCAAAGTATTTCGCACTTGTCTGGCTCCATATAGGATGGCAGAGAATGGTAAGATTTTTCTTTTTATGAGCAGCATCAAGCCAAGGCTGATATTTTTCGGATGAAGGCTCTGAACCCCATTCAAATTTCTGATCCTGTTCAAAGCCGTTGCCATCCTCCTTGGAGGGACCTATGCAAAGCGTGTGAAAGCAGCGGAAACCGTGGCCCTTAACCAGGTCGTTACCGTATTCCATTCCCGGAATAACAAGCAGCCCTGTGTCAGGTGCAAAATTCTTGAAATTATATATCTGATGGTCTGTGAGCGCCATAAAGTCATATCCCTGTCCGGCGGCATACTCAAGAACCTGCTCAGGAGTCAGATTTCCGTCGGAACGGGTTGTATGGCAATGCAGACCGCCTTTCAGAAATCTTTTTCCGTTTTCGATAAAAGCCTGTTGCCGTTTCATTCAAAAACACCCTTATCTGATATTCATACTGCCCACGCCGTGCTTTTGATAAACCCTGCAATAATCGATTTCATAAAGACCAGGCCAAGGCGTGTTTTCGTCCGGCTTTTCAATGCCGGTCAAACCCACAGCCATACTTATTATCAGGAAAGCCGGCTGATGAAAAACATCCATATTTTCAGATGTTATATCTACCTCTGTGTATTTAATTCCATCCAAATAGAATGCAAGATATTCCTCGGTCCACTCACAGCCTATAGTATGGAATGACTCATTAAATATCTCTCCGTTTTTCAGCGTGTAAAATCTTTGGGAGGGAACATAACTGTTTATCTGCTCATGACCGTTTCCGGCATCCATCATCCACCAGCGGTGAATCGTTGAATGTATTGTATCGCTTTCGCCGAACATTTCCATTATATCTATTTCGCCGAACGCTTTTGAAAAAGGCGTTTGAGTCCAAAATCCGGGCCACATTCCTTTCCCTTTCGGCAGCTTTGCCCTTATTTCAAAATAACCATACTGAAAATTCATCGAATTGCTCGTTGAAAGCTTGGCAGATCTATAATTCACACCGGATCGCGTACCTTTGATAACCAGCCTGCCGTTTTCAATATATGAATTCTGCTCACTGTCATCTCGATAAAGTATCCCACCATCATAAGCGGTAGCCTCCTCATTATGATGTATCCATTTTCCTTTATCAATGGATGAACCGTTGAATTCATCGCTCCACGCGAGATAATAGCCTGTTCCGCTTTTAGGATAGCTTTTATTTATATTGATTCCCGCAGATAATTTCACTTCGGTTTTGCCTATTAGCTGCGCGAAAAGTTCATTGACTGCCGCGGCGGTTGAAATATCGCTGTCTCCGAGAACAATGATTTTGCCGTCAACATCACGAACAGTATATTTCCCGGTGTCGATTTGAATATTGCTTGCTGCCCGCGACGTTTTGCCGATGATTATTTCGTACTTTTGTTCAGTTGAACGATCGTCGGCAATCGGTATTTCAATTCCGACAGCCTCGCATATCCTTCCTGTCAGCCTTTCGGCCTCGCTTGAATAGATAAACGATTTATCTCTCGGCATTACTATTTTATATCCTCTTATATCCGTTCCGGCGATTTGTCCGTTTCCGGCAATAAGCGGAGCTTTATAAAAGCGAACATAGTTTTCCTTTATTTCCGCAAACTCACTCTTGCAAAGCTCATCATAAAAATATTTTGTTGCTTTTTCAAGCGCATAGTTGCTTGTTGCATTTATAACAACGCTCCCGTTATTAACCATTATAATATAATCTGCGGCATTATTACTGCGATTTGCTGTAAGCATATTGTATGCTTTTTTTGATTCTGCCCTGTTGGTATTGCCTATCAGCAATTCTTTTTGTCCGGATTTCGGAGCGGATGCATCATCGTAAACATCTATCATCGCATATTTATTATTAAGCCTTGTAGCCAGACGATTTACTGAGTACTGAGCCGTCTCATTAAGTCCGGCAGGGTAAATTATCGGGTATGAAGAAAAATCAATATCAGCCGCACTGTCCGCATCGGTATCATTTGCGTAATCGTAGCCGCCGAAATTGTCATCGCCGCCATCGCCGTCATCAACGTCGCTGTACGGGTTTCTTTCATCGGAGCCGGAATTATCCGAGGATGATATTCCCTGCTGAGGCTTCTTGGATGGTTTTTTGCCGGTATTAGACTTTTTATCGCCGCAGGAGGTCAGAAAAATCAAGACAACCAGCATTATCGCAACCGATTTTATCAGCCCTTTGTTCATTTCAACTCTCCTTTTCTCAAATAATTATTTTGAGGTTTCCCGTTTCTTTTTCCTTCTGATAATTATAAATACAGAAAGAACAGCAAGTACTGCCGCTGCGGTGACAGCAATAACTATTATAACGGTATTGTCTGCAGTATTGCCCGACTTTTTAATTACGACTCGTACCTTTTTTCTCGATGTTTTAGTTTTTTCGCTGTTTCCGTCGATATCTGTAACCTCATCCTCCGTGCCGTCGGAAATATTGTCGGGATCATTTGAAATGATGCCGCCGGAGTTATTCTGACTGTTTTTATTATCCGTTATCTGCGGAACAGCACCCATAGGAACAACTGCGTCAGCCGGATTAAGCCTTGTTTCAGCAGTAACACACTCTATACTGAAATCATCAAAGAAAATACTGCTCAGCCCCGGTGTTCTTATTGCGAGATAAGGCGAATAAAGCTGAACTATATTCGTAACTTTATACCACACGCCGGGATAAAGCTTGTCGAGGGAAACGGACTCTATCGCATAATCGGGATCGGAAGCCCCGGGATAGAAATATGAGTCAGTCGGCAAAAGATGAATGCTTTGTTTGGTATTTTCCGTTTTTTCAAGCTTGACATAATATGTTATTTTGTAATATTCGCCCATTGCTATTTTATTGTTAGCATCTGTTATAAGGGTAAACTTTTTGGGTGACGGAGACTTTCCTATCCTGTGAATCGAGTTGGCGCCTGAGAAAACATTTCCGGCGTTATATCCCGGAACAAGATTGTTATAATGCTCAACATCAATATCATATCCCACGCCGTAGCCGTCAAAGCTGTAGTTTTCAAAGTCCTGACCTATTTTCAGCTTTGCCCATTTGGCATAAAAGGTTGTGTCGGAATAGTATGTTGCATCCGTAACCTCCAGAGTATATGCGCTGTCGAAAAACCAACCGCAGAATCTATATCCCATAAGCTGCAAATCAGTCGGAAGATTTATTTTTTCTCCGCTTTTGCCTATAAATGCATCCGGACCGGCGAGTGTGTTGGTAAGACAGACAACGTCATCCTCGGCAACTCTGCGTATTGTTATATTATCTATGCAGGAACGCAGGGTGTCACCGTCAAAAGCATTTGTCTGAACATTCAGCGCAAGTGCATTATAGCCTTTATAATCGAGATCAATAGTAAGGTTATAACTATGACGTTTCCAGATTCCGAATCCTGCGGCGCTTGAAAGCGTAAGCCGCTGCTGCGTATCCTCAGAGCTCTGAACAATCTCGCCAATACCGCTGTTAATCGGACTTGCGGTATAAATTCTTACAGACCACTTATTTTCTATTTCACTCAGATTCTTATAATTAAAGCTGACAACATATCTGGCGTTATCCTCAACCAGCAGCGGATATCCCTTATATGTAAGCAATGCCGTAGCCGTATCACGTGAATTCATATCCGCTCTGAGACTTACCGAGTCGCCATCTGCCGACTGAGTTCTATCAATCGCGAACAGCGAGCTGATTTCGGAATCAGTTTCAGGATTATAAGGATAATCCGCAAATCCTAAAGTTATTGAATCCCCTGCGGCAAAGCGTTTCCATTTTGCATAAAGATTTGTTGTTCCGCTTTGGGGGAAGGTTATATCGACAGCCGGATTTAAGAGAGCAGAATCGGTATACCAACCCTCGAACAGGTATCCCTGCCGAGAAATAGGCTGAGAAAACGGCTGACCGGCAGCCCCGGTAAAGACCTGTGTTTTATCAGTACCGTCGTTATAATGGCCGGTTATTGTTCCTGAACTCTCGGAGGATATTTCCTCAATAATTATATTATCAATATAAACCTCAACGCTTTTTGAACTTTTAAAGCCGGTCTGAAAACCGATACACAGCAGGTCGAGATCGGTGAGTGAGTCATTCGTTGCCTTGCTGTCTGATTTAGGGTCGTAAAATTCCGATGTAAACGAAGTTGTGAAGTTGTTCCATTTTCCGACCTCGGAATTATAGCTGATGTTTAACTCCTCGGTAAGATTCTGCTGCAATCTGTTTGTTCTGTCGTCTCTTACATCATTCCGGTTTCCTGCCCACAGCTGAACATAAACCGGCGTATCGACCTTTTGAGCAACAAAATAGCTGAACGATACCTTATAGGCAGTGTTTTCCTTTAGATAATAGGGCTTGCTGTCAACGGTTACAGCCGCTAACCGCGGAATCCACCAGTTAGACTGCGAAGATTCGGTTCTGAAACGCAATGCCTTGCTGTAGCCTACTCCTTTGCTTCCGACAACCGCATAGCCGAGATAGCTCATACCTTTGAGGTCGCCGGCAGCATAAGGATAATTTTCAAAATCACAAACCGACATATTATCGCTTATTTCCCGCCACTTCCCATATATATCAATAGTACCGGAAGGAAGAACAGAATCATCAAACGGAAGCTTGCAGTCAAGATCGCTGAACCAGCCGTCAAAGAGATAACCGGTACGTTTTAACGCCGGTATTTCAAATGAAATTCCCTTGATAACTTCTATGGTTTTTACCGTATCGGCAGAGTCGTTGTAATGAGCGCGTATATTGCATATATCATCATTCGGCTCTCCGCTGTTGCTTAATATCGGGTATTTTTCGGTTGTTTTCCATACCGACCAGTTAAGCTGCGGCATATTTTTCCGCGCAGCCTCGCCAATTATTTTTTCATCTTCGTCAATGCTCGCAATACGCAACTCGGTAAGCTTTGTTCCCGGATAAATATTGTAAATTTTCTCGGAACTTAACGCGAAACAGTTATAGAATGTAAAATCGTATGATTTCGCATCAGAATCCGTAACAGCAAGACCGTATTTCAACAGTCCGCCGTTTTCTGCGCTGCGCGAAACCGATGCGCAGTTCTTAGCTGTTACATTAGCGTTAGAGTAGCCAAACAGTCCTGAGCCGCCGGAACCGTTCTTTGCACCGCTGTATACATAAACGCTTTCATCAGTATAACAATTTTCAAATATAACATTTGCGCCGTATGGATAGCCGCGGCAAACACCCATAATTCCTCCGGCATACCCGTCATTGCAGTAAATATACGAATTTTTAAGAGTTATATTTTTAAAATAGCGTGTGTCCGAGGCAACGATATATGAAAATAGTCCTCCGTATCTGCTGCCTGTATCGTTTATGTAAACTCCGCTTATTGAGTAACCCGCTCCGTCAAAGTCACCTCTGAAGCCTGAGCCGCCCCAGTTTCCTGTAAACCATTTGTTAAGTCCGTCTGTTTTATCCGAATTCTGCCAATCCTCAAAAGACCAGTTCTCGGATATATCATTAAGCTTTATATCGGCGGCAAGCTTATAAGAATTACCCTTTGATTCATTGTTCTGCGTCATCATAAGGGCAAGCTGCTCCGCCGTTTCTATAAGGTACGGTTTTTCGGGCGTTCCGTCGCCGCCTGCAAATTTACTTGCAGTAAGACCGCTCCAAACATCTCCCGGTTTAGGCTCGCCCTGCTGCGTCTGACGAACGGTAACAGCGTCTATATAAATATTTCTGTCGACGGGAGCGTCGCCTATTCCCTTAACTCCTACGGCTATACAGTCACAGTCGCCGTTCAGCAGCGTTGCAACGAATCTCACCTTGGCGTTTACCCAACCGTTTTCGCCAAGCTCCGAAGTATCCTTATCAAATATTATCTCCTTATTGAGAGACTGTAATCTTCGGCTGTCATCGGAAGTAACGTTAGAAGCGCTTGTTGCGTAAACTAAAAACTGACCTGTATTTGCAGGAGTCCCGTCTACCTTATACCAAAAACTGAGCTCGTATGTACTTCCGCTCTTTACCCTGCAAGTATTTTCACCCTCGCACAGCATGGCAAGACGCGGAACGGTATAGTTTCCCTGAGTTTCCGGCAAGCGATAGCAAAGTGATTTCTGACCATCCTTTGCTACATTTTCAAAGCTTATGCCGCTGAGAGATTTGGCGAGATATGAACCGTTCCAATCCTCAAAGGAAAATATCTGATTTTCAGGATTTGCCGCCGGGTTTAAAACCGGATAAGAATCGGTTGTTTTCCAATAGCTCCAATTCAGCCTTGAAAGGTTTTGCTTTGCTGCCGCGCCCTTCATATTCTCCGGGCTTACAACAATCAGGGACGAATCGGCGTTTACAGTTCCTTCTGCGCCGCAATAAGAGGCGGTGAATGTCGGATTCATACGATAATTCGTATAAACGCTGAGACCTATACAGTTATTGAACGATAAGTTCATATTACCGCCGTAAAGGTTTCCAGCAAAGCTTCCGTAACGCGAGGTCTTTGAAATTTCGGCAAAGCTTGCACAGCGGTAAAATGAAACAGTATTGCAGCCGCCGCTGCCGATAAATCCGGCGCAGCCTGCACCCTTTGCCGTTACTTTAACGGTATCATCAATATAGCAGTTTGAAAACGTAGCGTGAGTATCGTTACCGATAAAGCCCGCAAAAACTGCTGTTCCGCAGTTTGACGCGCCCATATTCGTAATCTCGGAATCGGAAACCGTTATATTTTTAACCGAAACATTACTGCCGTTTATCCACGGCAGCAGACCGACATACGTATTATTGGCAGGAGAACTGCTGTTATTGTAGTATAATCCTCTGACAGTATGCCAATCTCCGTCAAGCGAACCGTAGAAATATTTTTCAAAATACCAGTTTTTAGGGTTTTTGGATTTCCAGTCCGGGTCTCTTGTGTCATTGATATAAATATCTGCTGTCAGCTTATAATATTTACCCTTTGTTTCGTTCTGTGAATTTATCATTCCGGCAAGCTGACGCGCGTTTGATATCAGAAAAGGGTCATCCTCCGTTCCTGTTCCTCCGTCATAGACGGCAGAGGATGAGCCGTCCCAAATGTCGGAATTATCGGCAAAAACCGTGAAAAAAACACTTGAAAACGCTGTTAGCAAAATTGCAGCCGAACAGATAAGAGCCAAAAGCTTATTTAATCTATTTTTCATCGTCCCTCACCTTTCTGAAATGGTTTTAAACCTTGAGAATAGGTTGTTATTTTGCAGCGTCAAGCATACCGTTTGCCTTTGAAACCGCGGAATTGACAGTATTATTTACCTTATTGAGGTTTGTTTTTATCTGCGCAACATCGGAAGTAAGCATATATTTATTAAACGTATCACCGCTTATCTCCTGAAGTGCCGGAGTAACGTAAAGCGTATCAAAGCTTATAGGAGTTTTTGCTATAACGTCCGCGAACTGCTTATTTTCGGTTGATCTGTAAATAAGCTTGGTATCGTAATTATTCATATCCAGATAAAATTTAAGGAATTCTCCTGCACCGGCCGCATTTTTAGCTCCTTTTGCAATTCCGAATGCGGAAACAAATCCGGAACTCGGATATGCGGCATCGGAAGCCTCTTTTTTGGGAAGGTATGTAACGCCGACGTCAGAAATTTTCATTGTGCTGAAATATCCGGCATTTTTTAGACCGTAGGTATCTGAAATTATCATACCTGCCTTACCGTCTATAAACGGCTGAGCTTTACCGGGCAAATAGAACGTTCCGTCCTTTGAACCCTCGAGAAGATATCTCCAGCATTCGGTCATAGCGTTTTCGTTTATTCCGTTATAGAATTTGCCGTTATTCAGCTTGACAAAGCCTGCTCCGTATGCCTGATTAAAATATCCGGTGTCTATTGAAACGCCGTATGACAGACCGGCAGCCGTTTTTATTTCAGACGCCGCCTTTTTAAATGTCTCCCAGGTCCAATTATTCTGATTGATATAATCTTCGGGAGAGGTTATGCCGTTATTTGTGAAGAGACGTTTATTATAATAGCAAAGGAAACGGCATTGGAAATTTGTCTGCGTTGAGGCTATTAGATATACCTTACCCTTAACGGTAGACATACTCGTAACAGTCTGATCCCATCTCGACTCAGTCGGATTTATTCCTGCCGTGTCTATGGACTGCGCTATTGCGACAGTACGCGGGAACTCGCCGTTATCCTTAATAACGTCAGGTGAATTTCCTGCAGCAATAAGACCTGTCAGCTTGGTTATATATTCATGCTGCGGTACGGAAACGATTTTAACGCGAATGCCCGTTTTCTTGGTAAAAGCTTCAATAACGGGACCGTATTCCGTTTTATTTATATCCTCCCAGGTTGCAAACTTGACGGTTGTGCCCCTTAGAGTTGAGGGCTTTGCAGATGAAGAATTATTCGTTTTGGATCCATTTGACGTCTGACCGCCCTTGTTTTCCGCAGCGTCATTATCTTTGCCGGAACCGGTATCGGAAGCATCACCCGCTCCTCCCTGAACGGCAGAGTCATCTTCGTAATAACTCATATATGATAATTCATCTGATTTTGAACGGCAACCGGATATAACGGCTGTCATCATAACAAGCGCTGTAATAATCGCGGTCAGTTTTTTTGCTGTAATCATGGTAAATCCTCCTAAATGATTTTTATCCTGTAATCCCGACTCTGTCAATACTCTTTATGAATTTGCGCTGCAAAATCAAATAGAATAACAGAATAGGCGTTACAAACATAACACATCCGGCCATAACACCGGTAGTATTCAAAATGTTTCCCGGCCATATGCCGAGCAAAGACAGCTTTTGCGGGAGAGATGCCAGCGATACTGCCAACGGGAAATTTTCGCTGGTATACATAACTGCGAGATAGTAGTCGTTCCAATGCCAAACAAGAGACAGAACAAACACCGTTATAATAGCAACGCTTGACGACGGCAGCGCTATGCGTATAAAGGTGCGCGGCGGCGCTGAGCCGTCTATCCAGGCTGCCTCCTCCAATTCCTTCGGGAGTCCGACAAAGAACTGATGATAAATATAAATCAGAATACCCGAACGAAGTCCTACGCTGAACAGCGACGGCAGATAGAAGCACCATGCGGTATCAAGAATATTCGGCCGCAGTTCTCTGCCGGTAATCCTGCCTAAAAGCTTAAGAATCCCGAGAAAATCGAGCTGAGAAAAATTGACCGTCATAGGAATTACAAGCATTTGAGACGGAACAACAATCAGGAAAACGAGCATAACCATAACAAGTCTTTTTCCGGGAAACTTAAATCGGGCAAGACCGTATGCCGTAACGGCACAGGTAGCGGTTTCTATAACTGCGCTTACAACCTCAAGCTGCAGGGTTGAGAATAAAGCACTTTTAAAATTCATTGCCTCAATAGCATTTTTGAAATTTTCCGCCGTTAAAACCTTAGGAATCCACAAAACGCCGGGGTCCTGAAATGCTGCCGCGGTTTTTAGTGCAGAGCTGAGCATATAAAGCAGCGGATATATAATTATATAGCTTATGGCAAGCAGTATAATTAAACGGAAAATGCCGTAAAGCACGGATTTCAGTCTTTTAGCCTTTCTTTTGAAGGCGGTTTTTTCTCCGGAACCGTTCATTTCTTCGCCTCCTATTCCCAACGTTTCAGGCAGTATTTGTTGAACGGAACAAATATAATCGCAACAACCGCGCCGACCGCAAGGAAGTATATCCAAAGCATTGCCGTGCTTTCGTTATAATTCTGCGACTGCATCATATTGTAAGCGTTTGAAACAACTCTGTCCGTTTTTGAAGTAAACAAATCAACTGCCGTAAATACAGAAACGAGTACCAATATTTTTGAGAGCATCGGAAATGTGACAAACCAGAATTCCTCCCATTTGGTAGCGCCTTCGACCTTTGTTACCTCATACATTTGGTCAGGTATAGACTGCAATCCGGAAATGAACAGAAGCGTTTGAATTCCGCTGTTCCAGATAACCGTCATTATACTGTTAAGAACTGCCTGGAAATACTTTGAAATTTCCGCCGGAAGTCCTAAAACCTTAAGTAGACTGTCAACATTTATCATTTCTTCCATTATGGAAGCCTCTACCCCTGCGCCGGTAACATCGGCGCCCTGATAATACAGAAGATATTCAATAACAACTCCGCTCGCTATTATAACCGTCATAAAGCTTATGCCTCTGAATATAATCCTGCCTTTAAAATTCTGAGCCAAAATCAGCGCCATAATCAGGCTTATAACCATAATAAGCGGAAAGGAATAAAGAAATGTTGAAAGCCCCTTAAAAAGGTTTTTAGTGAAATTCGGATCCTCAAAAAGCACGTATTTGATATTTTTCAATCCGGTCCAAGTGATATTAGTGCTGCCGGGGACAAACTCAAGATCGCTGAACATAAAACGTATTGAGCGAATAAGCGGAAAAACGAAAAACACCAGCAGTCCGAATATAAAGGGAGAAACAAACATCAGACCGTAGCGGGCTTTAAGCCGTTCAACTCCCGGTTTCGACCTTTTCATTTCCTCATTCCCCCTTTAAGAGCTTATAGCTCATAGCTTCGACGACAGTATTATCTATTGTTTTATCCTGCTGAGAATAGTTGACATATACCGTGCAGCCGTTATCGAAAACCGTTTTTCGCAAGCCATCGCCTAATATACTGTGACCGGTTATTTTCGCTCCCCTTATACTTTCGTAATATTCTCGGTTTTCAGCTACCGCACTCTCTATCCGAGCCTTAATATCACTGTAATCAGTACCGTAAAAATCCGGTGTCATAGAAGTAAGCAGCCGTATATCAAATTTTCCCGAAACCCGGAAGTTAAGTCCGCAGCCGCCCTCTATTGCCCTCAACAGCGTTTCTCTTTCGCTTGAAGCGAGATTAAGCGAATCTGAGCTTAGCGGCACATAGCCTTTAAATACCATCTCATAGAACGGTACGTCTTCGTCAAAAAGATAAAATCCGGATGACTGTAACGGAGCGTTATAAACCTGTGAAGCGTATACGGCAGCGTAGTCGTTAGCGTCGGAACAGGCAATTTTAACGCCGCTGTCTTTAAGATTTTTTAATCCGGATGAAACATCATTAGCCATATTGCCTTTAACAAAAAAGTCGGCTGATGAATAATCAGAATAGCAGTAATTTGAAAGCGTATCGAGAGAAATACCGTCAAGACCGTACTTATTTACCGTTTTTCCGAGTCTTTCCGTAAGACCGGCAAGCTTTGAACGGGAAATCAAAAAATATTTATCCGTATTATAATTTCTTGTTCCCGACCAAAGGCTGTAATCATAGCAGCTTACAGTCTGACCGTTGACCGTTATAGTTTTATCTGAAACGGTACTGACTCCGCTGCCGGACTTATTAAACCGAACTATATCGAAATCATTAAAGAGCCCGATGTCTTTTTCCTTGCAAAGCTGAGCCAGCTTTATCATATCAGCGCTGTTTCCGAGTGAAGAATTAAGAGAAAATCCTCCTCCCGGTTTCCCTGCGTCAATCCCGCTTTGCCCGTAGCCGTAAAGCTTAACCGATATTTTTTGTCCTGTAAGCTCATAAAGCTCGTTTATTATTTCTCCGGCTTTTTTTACCGCTGTGACCGGAAGGAACTTGTTGTGCGGTATTCCAAGAAATGTCGTTCGGATATTGGCACCTCCGACAATTTCGAGCGAAAGCATATTTTCATTCCCACAGTCCGAAAGTCCGTATTTTTCATTAAGGTACTCCCGATATGTCTCCGCCATTCCGATATAGCTTGCCCGTTCGCCGTAAAGCGGGCAAAAGGTTATCGAAAATTTCTCATTTGTCGGACTTTCGCAATAAAGACGCTGATATTTATTTTTTATCTTTACCCATTGATAACCGCGGACCGAAAATGCGGCGCAGACTCCGGAATAGCCTATATTGGCGGCAGCTGCCGATACTTCTATTGAAGCCGATTCGGCTCCGTTCTCAATTATTGCACAGAGTGCGCTGTCGCCCGATTTCGCGCCATATACCGGAAGTCTGATTTCCTTTTCCGTCGTAGCTTTTTCCTCATATTCAAGATGCCGAGCCTTATCTGCACCGTAAACCTCCTGAGAATATGTAAGCGGAATATCGCTTTCGGCTTTTTTATAAATGAGTGCGCCGCTGCCGCTCGGAACAAACAGATATCCGTTTTCCTCAGAGTTTTCTATCGAACACATAAAAGGTGCAACGGAAATTTTGCAAAGCTTATATTTACCCTCTGTAATGCCGGCAGCATCTATCGCAATATTTACTCCGTTTTCACGCAGCGTATATTCAACCGGAACGGAAATTTCAACATCGGGGAAATAATATGTTGCCCGAAGTCCGTTGTCTGTTTTTTCCTCGGAAACGCTGTTTTCTCTTACCGAAGCAGC
This sequence comes from uncultured Eubacteriales bacterium, assembly GCA_934477125.1. GTDB lineage: Bacteria > Bacillota > Clostridia > Oscillospirales > Acutalibacteraceae > UBA737. The sequence continues at coordinate 106,102 of CAKSOL010000005.1, forward strand.
ATATGCCGTTACATCGACAAGCTCCTGCGATTCGGAATCGGAATATTCGATAACAACAGGAGAAATTACCTGAGGATTAACGATTTTCGGATTACCTGAGGCATCCGTCTGAGGAGTCAGAGCAGAGGACGGCGTTGTACTCCATACATGACCGTTGCTCTTATCCTCAAGCAAAATTCTTTTATATTCAGAATCCCATCCGAGACGAAAATATTCATTTTCCGCAACTGTATTACTTTCAATGGATTGTGTTTCAAAATTTTCGTTAAACGGGCGCGGTTTAACAGCTGCCGTTTGGCAACCTGAGCATAAGGCAAGCATTGAAAAGCCAAGTGCTGACGCAAGCATTTTTTTAAAAAGCTTATTCATGGTTTCCTCCCGATAATCAGCGATACGCTATTTCCATAATGACCGTTAATAAAAACGCGCCCAACTGTTGAACCAATATAATTATTATTGCAATAAGACACAGCGCTATCGCCATACCGACCACAGTTATAACTGAAGTTCCGACGAATTTTCCGAATTCATAATCCTGAACCTTCATTATTCCTACAATCAGCATAAACCCTGCGTAGATTACAGCCACATTCATAAGAACCGATAAAAATCCCGCCTCAGCAGGCAGCATAACATTTGTAAGCGCAACATACAGCAGATTTCCTAATATCAGAGGAATAAGGCTGTAACAGGTGACTGTAAAAATTTCACGAAACTTTCCTATTCCGCCCATAAGTGCGCAGACAGCCCAGTTTACCGCAGACCATAAAATAACCAGTCCGAACGTCCGCACTATAACGTATAAGGAATTGAAATTCAAGGCAGGATAATCAACGTAAAGGTATCCGCTTACGGTACTTTTCATAACGGAGGTTATATAAAACAAAGTTAAAAGCACAAAAGCAAGCAAAACCGAACCTTGGTTTCCGTATTTAACCTTTGAAAAAGAATCAAACGGATGCGCGAGGCTTGAAAGCGCTGTTCTGATTTTTTCGTTTTTAATCAATACCCTCTTTTTTCCGGTGACATACACAACAGTAGCACATATTCCTCCGACCGCTGCTACTGCCGGAATAAAAATCCAGACGAAATTCTTTTTAACATAATCTCTCCGCACCCATTTGAAGCTTTGAGCATATGTCTCCTTATCTATACCTAGCTTAGCGTATTCCATAGCTTTCTCATAGTTTTCTTCAACATAATAAGCCTTTGCAAGTCCGTTATAGGCAAGCTGACTGTTTTTATCAAGAGAGAGTACGTTCTGCCAAAGCTCTTTTGACTCCTCGTAATTGCCGTCAAGGGTCATTTTACGCGCCTGCTTAACAAGTCTGCCGTAGTCGGTGATTTTAAATACCGTAACTGTATTCGCAGAGCTGTCGCAAACAAGAACGTCATCCCCGTTAATGTCGATTGCACAAGGCAAAACAAAGGAGCCGACCTGCTCTCCGCGTCCCATACCTGAACCGAAAGCGGAAAGAAGCTTGTATTCCTTATCGTATAAAAACACTCTGCCGTAGGTCGAATCGAGAGCGTAGATAAAATCATTATCGTCAAGAGCTATACCTAGCAAATCCTGACCGAGCTTTTCTCCCTTGACTGTCCCGATATCCGCATCCGCGAAGTTTATCGAGCTTGTATCCTCTGTCATGATACCACCGGGACTGAACCGGCGTATCTGTCCGGTTTGAACAGTATCGGTTTCGGTTCTTCCGGTACAGGTATAAACAAAATTCCGACTGTCCATATACAAATCGGTTATCTGAAACGGCAGTTTGCTTTCTGATTTTGAAAGCTTGCTGTTAGTCATAAAAAGTTTGTTAAAAATAATCTCAAATGCCTGCAGAATTCCTCCTGAAGTTGTATTTGAACCGTAAAAGCCGAGAAATTCATTCTCCGGAGAATAAAGAATAGCGCCGTAGTACGAACCGTCGCAGAGTATATAGACATAACCTCTCTTATCAACAGCTGTTTTCATAGGGCGAAACTCAAATCCATCCGGAATAAGCCCGGAATCCGGAACTGTAAATTCCTTTAACAGCATACCGCTAAGGTCGGTTTTCAGAACTCTGCCGTTATCGGTATCAGAAATATACAACTCCCCGTTTCCGGAAACAAAAATACCCTTTGCACCTGCAAAGCTGAGCGCTTCGCTGCCGTTCCTAACCTCGCTTAAAGAATATTTAAGACGATATTCGGAGTCAAGAACATAAATTGCAGAGCCGGCGCCGTCTAAAATATAAATGTTGCGGTCTGAGTCAACGCAAATGTCCGTAAGACCGGAAAACGTCTTTACTCCGAGAGCTTCCGCGTTCAGCAACGTATGCGCCCGATACATAGGGCGGGAATAAACTTCCTTTTTTGCCTCACCTGAATAGTTTTCCCAATATGTATAGCTTTGATAAGGTATCTCGCCGGAATCTGCTGCGGCAGAAGGAATAACAGGCAAGAAAATGAAAACAGCCGCTAAAGCAAGAGCCGTTTTCAGCAATATAAGCTTTCGTTTCATACTCTGTTTACTCACTACTCCTTTATACCGGCACTGCTCATTGCCTCAACAACATTGCTTTGCGATATCATATAAACCAATATCGGCGGTATCATCATAATAACGGTAACAGCCATAGTGCTGCCGGTTCTCGCTATTCCGCCGGAGGTTATCTGCGCCATTATCTGAGGCAGGGTTTTAAGCTGCTCGCTGAATATCGTCCCTTGAGGAACTGCCGACCACACATCTCTGAATCCGAAAAGAGTCAAGGTTAAAACACAGGGCTTAACTATCGGAACAATTATTCTGAAAAATATACGGAAATACCCTGCACCGTCTATCTCAGCCGCTTCCATAAGAGCGTTGGGAACATATCCGTCAATATATTGCTTCATAAGGAAAACGCCCATTGTGGAAGCAAGATAAGGAAATATGTAAACACCGTAGGAATCTATAAGATTAAGCTTTGAAAACACCAAATACTGAGGAACGGCAAGCGTGTATGATGTGTAAAGAAGAGCAAACTGTATAATAATAAATATAACCTTACTTCCCTTCAAGCCGCCCTTTGCAAGAACGAACGCCGCCATCGTTGAGATAAAAACATAAAGGAATGTTGTTACAATACTTACAAAAAGGCTGTTGAAAACATATCTCGAAAGCGGTATTTTCAGGTTTGAAAGCAAATCCGGCAGCGAAAGATAATTTTCAAAGGTCGGTCTCAAAACAACCACAAGTCTCGGAGGAAAAATAAGAATTTCATCCAAAGGCTTCAGCGAAGAAGAAACGCAGTAAATAAGAGGAAGTACGGAAAACAAACCGCAGCAGCTTAAAAACAGGAAATAAAATACATTGCCTGCCTTTGAACGTGTATACCGTTTGACATTTCCGGCTGCCCGTCCGCTTCTTTCGCCGCGAAGCTGTTTAATAAATTTTTTAAAAGAGCTTTTCACAGGCATTTTCTCCTTTACTTACCGACAAGATCCAGAAGCTTGCCTATAAAAATTCTCGTTATTGCCATAATAGCAAACAGGAATACCGCTATTGCGGAGGCATAGCCCATTTCATATCGGACAGTTCCGACATCCATCATATGTGAAACAATAGTGTCGGCAGCGTGATTGACGCTCGGAAATCCCGCAAGCTCAACCGCAACCGTTCCGGCTGCAAAGCTAGCCTGAATTTGCATAACTGCGCTGAACAGCAAAATATTTTTCATTGTCGGAAAGGTTATATACCACAGCTCCTGCCAACGGTTGCGTATACCGTCGATAGAACCTGCCTCATAAAGCTCTCCGTTTACATTTTGCAATCCGGAAATATTCGCCAGAAACGACACGCCCATACTCTGCCACAGCTGAACTATTATTATGATAGGCATAATATAAGAAGCATCCTTCAGCCATATAACAGGCTCGGTTATAAGACCTAAAGAAAGCAGAATACTGTTTATATAACCGTAGCTGTCTCCGGAGAAAACAATTTTCCAAATGAAATATGCGTTTCCGACAAGCGCCGGAGCATAAAACAAAAACGAAAGAACGGTTCTGACCTTAGGAGAAAATTCGTTTATAAACCAAGCGAGGACAAACGAAAGCATAAATCCGAGAGGTCCTGTAACAATCGCAAACAGTATTGTATTTTTCAGGGTTGTCGGAAAGACATCGTCATCCATAAACATCCTGAAAAAGTTATCCAATCCGACAAACTGAAATTTGCCGACCATATCATACGAAAAAAAGCTGAGAAAAACCGAGGAAAATATCGGAATAACGGTAAAAATTAAAAATGCTATAAGAAAAGGCGCAAGCATTATATACAGCGGCAGCTTATGATAAAATCCCGATTTTGATGTTTTCACCGCTTTTCAGCCTCCTTGACGCTGTATTCGTTAATCTTGCGCTTTATCTCATTATCAGCGACAAGACTCCATTCCAGCACGGCATCCTTTGAGGAGGATGTGCCGTTTGTTACATTCCAAAACGCCTGATCCAAAGCCCTGGTCAGATAATAGCTGCCGGGAATTTCTCTTACCTCTTCAACATTACTCCATTGACTGAGGATAATATTTCGGTCAGCCGTTGACCAAGACATCCCGGAAAGAGCCTCAACATTTGCAGTTTCAACCCTGCCGACAGCTCCGAGAACAGATTCAAGGTTTTCAGAAAAGCTGAGCTGGATATCTTTTGAAGTCCACCATTTAAGAAATTCCCACGCCTGCTTTTCCCTGCCGGTTCCCGCTATTATAACATCAGCTGTTCCGGCACCCGTGCTTAAATTGCAGATATTCCCGTCGTTTCCGACAACTCCGGGCAGCGGCGCTATTTTCCATCTGCCCTTTATTTCCGGAGCTGCAGACGCGAGAGTTTGGTAAAGCGTATATATTTCAATACCGAGTGGCATAGTTCCTACCCTGAAACGGTTATAAAAGCTTGCCTCTTTGGGTATTTTATATTCGGTATAAAAATCAGTCCACTGATTAAAAACCGATATTGCCTCTGATGTGTTGAGTGAACAGCCGTTAAGCTCGCTGTTATACAGCGAAAGACCGTTTTGCGCCATAAGCGTCGGAAATATACTCAATCCTCCGATACCGGTATTGACGGTTGTAGTAGTAGAAATTTGAGTATAAGGCAGCCAAACCTGCATTTTATTTCTCTGAATTGTTATTGCGCAATTAAGAAATTCCTCCCAGGTAGCAGGCACCGACAATCCAAGCTTTTCAAAGATATCGGTTCTGTAATACATAAGGTAGAACGACTGTGTATCCGGCAAAGCATAGCATCCGCCGTCATATTCATAAGGAATGGTCGCCGTTGGCTGGAAACGCTTTATAACCTCGCTGTAATCATCAAATTGCGAAATATCGTATAAAACACCGCGCATTGCGAGATTGACCGGTTCCGTTCTTGCCATTCTAAGCTCAATATCGGGAGGATTTCCGGAAAGAATGCCTTTGACTACCGTTGCATTAACCGCTTGAAAATTCACCTTTATACCGGTTTCAGGCGTAAAACGGTCACGTATCAAAGTTTGTATTATCTGACCCTGGTCTCTACCGACATTAGACCAAATCTTTAATTCTTTACTATTGCCCGATGAAGAAATTTCTGCATAATCAAGAGAAAAAGAGTAAATAAATCTCACAAACGAAAATCCTACTGATTTTAAGATGCCGATTTTTTCATTTTTTAACTCATAATCGGGAGATGTAAACAATATTTCGTCAATATTCAGCGGCATTGATTTCATCTCATAAAGCCACGAACTTAAGCTGCTGTAATTGGTATAGTAATCCGATTTATATGCCTGAGAGGTATACGGATTATCGTACATAGATTTCAGCACACGCGACATATTTTCAACGGCAGCTATAATAGAACTGCTCCGCTTTCCGGACTGTTCCTTCATATCCGTTGAAATTTTGTCCAATGCACCGTAAAGCTCTTTAAGTGTATCGTTAAAACCGGGAATTTGCTTAAAAAGGTCGTAATTGCGGTTAGCATCCGGGGTTTCACCCGTTATCATATTTATTTGTATATAAAGATCGCCTATTGTTGTTACGGCATCCTTGAGTCTGCTGTAAAGCTCAGCTGTGTCAGCCATAGTAACATCCAGAGAAAGCTCATGCTCGCCCTCTGTTATATAGAACAGATACGCGCTGCCGTTGTCGGCATATTCACTTATCTGCCATCCGGTATCGTAAGGAAAAGCGATAGCCTGTGCTTCGGTAAAAGGAGTTTTGCCGTCAATCTTTAAATATCTGTACGATACGCCATTGACGAGCTGGCTTTGCTTGTATTTAAATCCTAATTTATACAGCCCGGTTCTCGGCGCCTTGAATTTCCATGTTAAAACCTGACCCGGAGAGCTCCAGTTTCCGGAGCCGATATAGTTTATCATCAGATTGCGGGGATTAGCCGGGGTCAGGAATGCACTGTTATCAGACTTAGGTATAAGCGAATTTGAGGTTTTAACTGCCGCGTCCTCGCCCTCTATAATAACCGGAGCGCCCGAATAAAAATCAGATTTTGAATATCCCGCAGAAACAGTTTTATAATCCTCGGTTTTCTCCGGGGTGCAAATTGCTATTTCCGCAAGAGCAAAAGCTTCCTCTTTCATCTCAAGCGTAACCGTATGCCGTCCCTCACTCAGCGCGAATTCAAACGGAAGAACGGCAACGCCGTCGCTGTCTCTCAATGACTGTGCAGTATACTCAAACAGTTCAGTTTGCTCCGGCGATATCTGGTCGCCATTGTTATCGGTCCGCACTCCGCCTTTATTGGTCCATAGTCTCGGCAGCGTTATATCCTTGGCATCCTCAAACGGATAATCGCCGTCTATTCTGACGCTAAGCCTGATATCGTTGCCGTGACATAAAAGCTGCATATATGTAAGAGTAATGTTATACAATCCGCTTTCCGGCAACATAAAATCATATGTCACACTTCCGCATTCGCTGTCCCATTTAAGAACGCTGCTTTTGCCCTCATAGCTTTCAAGCTTTTCGGTGCCGCTGTCATTTTCAAAGGAGTAATCCGCGCCTTTTAAATATACACTTTCGGCGGCAGGTAAAATTTCGGAATTTACTGCTCTGTATTCTGTGTAGGACTGAAGTTCACCGGCAGAAACCGTTTTTATTTCCGCGACATTGGCATTCTCTTCGACCGGACTTTCGGCAGCACCGGCAGAAAATCCGGCAATCATCGAACAGACCACACCTGCGGCTGCCACAATCGAAGCTATGCTTTTAACTACATTACTCATAAGCCATTCCGTTTCTCCGCAAATATTAAGGTAACGAGCCCGCAGCTCTGCGGAAAGCTGCAAGTCTGCAAATAATATCCCAAAACGCCATTATAGGGAGCACTATCGGTTATAAACCTCAGCGCTCCCGTAAATTATTTTCGGCATTCAGCCGGAAAGCGATAACAAAAGGCAATGTGTGATAGTATGTTTTGCAATTATTTGTTCAGATGGAGCTCAGATAAGCCGTCGTTTTTCTGATACAGACGGATATAATCTATATCAAGCTCACTCGGCAGACTTTGGGGATTATCTTCTATAACATCGTCAACCTTCAGTACACTGTTTTTATTATAAAGGTTATTTCCTAAAATTATATTCATAGCGGTATCAAAACCGGAAGTATCCGGATCAAGTCCGTATGAGGCAAGGCTTTCGGGGGTTATAAGCCATTCGCAGCTCAGCTTACCGTCGATGTAAACAGCCATTCTGTCCTTAGTCCATTCAAAGCCGTAAATATGAAATTCATTAGAAAGATTTTCGTAATTTTCAAAAGTGTACTTTTCCTGCTCCTGAATTTCGGCAGAGGTTGTCTGAACATCATTGCCGTCTGCTCTCATATGCTGGTGTATATTTGAATGCATCGTGTTTTCGGAGGCAAAAACCTCCATAATATCTACTTCAATGTCATATGCAGCATTTTGGTTTGAGCCTGTTGCCCCTGCACTTCTGAGCCAAAATCCGGGCGCGCAGCCTTTTTTATACGGAGCGCGGATACGCGCCTCAAGATAACCGTATTTATAGCTCATCTTATCCGCTGTATCTTTGGAATCGCGGCCGGTATGTACAGAACCGGAAACAAGATACTTTGATTTTTTATAAAGCGTATCGCCGCTCGGATCATAATAAGGATTTACTAATGCTTTAAGCTTAAGATTGCCGTTGATTTGTCTCAGATTAGCCTCATCGTATGTATAAAATATGCCGTCTGCATAGCTTACCATAGGTGTCTTTGACCATTTGCTGCCGTTCAATGCGGCTCCGGCAAAATCATCAGACCACACAAGCTGATACGAATTTGAATTAACCTCACCTGTTGAAAAGCGCCTTTTAAGGTTTACGAGATCTCTTATGTCCTCATCGCCATCGACATTAACATCAAATAAGCCGAGACTTGTTATACCTAAAAGATGTTTTCTGACAGCGGCGATATCATCGGAATCGCCGTTCCAATCTCCGTTGACGTCACCTAAAAGCTCACCTATTGAGCAAATTGCAGGATAGCCTTCGGTAGCATAGAAACCCTCAAGCTTATTCATAGCGATAAGCGCATCGGCGCCCTTCATAGCATTTTCCGCTATAACAGTTATTATGCCGTCCCCTGTTATAACTTCGGTTTCCGCTACCGTTCCGTAGCAATTTACAGCCGATACCGGATCCTCGCCGCTGCCGTCCCATATAAGAGGAACGCCTGTTGCAAAACAGTTTGAAAGCTCCCTTGTGTTGCCGCTTTCTCCCTGCCATACCTTTCCAAAAAACGCACCGGATTTGTCGCCTGAAAGTGAAGCGGCCGAGTAGCAGCGTTCTATAGCGGCGGATGGCTCGCCGTAGCCGATAAATCCCGAAACACCGTCGTTTGCCATAACCGTAACGCTCTCGTCAACAACGCAGCAGCTAAAGGAGAGTATACCGATTCCCGTACCTACCATGGCGCCTATTGAACCGTTAGTTGTTTTAAGATAAGCTTTGCTTATACGCAGATTTTTGATTTCTGCATTTTCTGCGGTGGGGAAAAGTCCGGTATAGTCGTTTCCGTTATAGTATAAGCCGTATACCGTGTGTCCCGCGCCGTCAAATGTTCCGGAGAACGATTTTTTATTCATACCGTATGTCCAGTCAAACCATTCGTTTGCGGCATTCTCCGTCCAATTTTCGACTGAAACATCATTAAGATAAATATCGCGAGTCAGCTTATAATATTTTCCCGGCTCGGCGGTATTGGTAACAGCCTTTGCAAACTGGGCTGCCGTTTCAATAATATAGGGAGCTGCGTGGCTGCCGTCGCCGCTCGAAAAGCTTGCGGATATTGCCCCGTTCCAGACTTCGCCGGGCTTTGTATCGCCGGCGATCACTTCATTAACGGTAACATCGTCAACATATATATTAACATCGACCGGAGCGCTGCCCGTTCCCACAAAGCCTATTGCCAGACAGTTATAATTATTATTTAACAGCTCGGCGGTGAATTTAACTCTTGCGTTTACCCAGCCGCCGTTTCCGAGTTCAGAGGTATCGCGGTCAAAAGCAATGGTTTTATTAAGCGTTTGTTCTTTTCTGTTTCCGGGCGATGTGACTCCGTACTCATAAGAGGTAAAAAGTAAAAACTTTCCGCTGTTTGTCGGTGTGCCGTCAACCTTATACCAAAAGCTGAGCTCATAGGTCTTTCCGGGTTCAACCGTCCTGACTATACGGCTGTCCTCAAGCAATACAAGGCGCGGAGTAAGGAAATTCGACGTTCCCTCCGCCAGCTTATAGCAAAGAGATTTATTTCCCGTTCTGGCAACATCGGAAAAACTTATACCGGATTGCGATATGCAATAAGCTGAATCTGCAGCCCAATTTTCAAACGAATAATTGCGGTTTTCCATAGAGCTGTTGCCTATAACCGGATAGCCCTCGGTCGTTTCCCAGATACTCCAATCGAGCAGGGGCATATTGTTTTTTGCCGCTGCGCCTTTCATATTATCGGAGCTAATAATTCCGAGGTCTGATGTTTCACCGACAGTGCCAGTCTCCGTACAGTATGACGCGACAAATGTCGGAGTCATAGCATAGTTTGTATATACACCGCGACCAATGCAGTTATTGTAGTAGACATGTATGTTTCCTTCGTATAAATTTCCAACAAAGCTTCCGTGCCGCTTTTTATCCGCAGCAGCAGCATTATCATCAATTTCAGCAAAGCTCGCACAGCGGTAAAACGAAACTTTATCTAATCCGCCGCTGCCGATAAATCCGGCACAGCCTGCTCCTGCCGATATTAGAGAAACAGTATCATCAATATAACAATTTATAAATTCAGCTTGAGCAGAACCGTAACTATATCCCGCAAAGGCGGCAGTTCCGCAGTTGCTAGTACCGTTATTGATGATTTCGGAATCTGCAATTATTACATTTTTAATCGAAACATTTTTGCCTCTTATATACGGAAAAAGTCCTATCCATTTGCTATTTGCGGTGCCATTGTAATACAATCCTCTTACGGTATGACCGTCACCATCGAACGAACCGTAAAAATCCGTTTGATAAGACCAGCTTTTAGGACTTTTCGTCTTCCAATCGGGATTGGTTGTATCGTTAATGTAGATATCCTTTGTAAGCTTATAATGGTTATTATCTGTATTATTCTGAGAAACAATCATACCGGCAAGCTGTTCGGCGGTTGAGATAAGATAAGGGTATACCGCGCTGCCGTCGCCGCCGTCGAAAACGGTGGTTGAAGTTCCGTCCCATACGTCCGGCACTTCCGCTTCGGCGATGACTGAGGGAGCTGCAGCGAAAACTGCAGACGTTGTTAATAATGCAAGCGTTAACAATAATGCGAGAATTTTTTTCGTTTTCATGATCATTACTCCTTTTATTTTATGTTTTACCGCAAATAAGTGCGTTGGCAGGCTGATTATAAGCGTCCTGAGTCTGCATTAAGCAGCTTTTTCAGAAAAGGTTATGTAAAGACTGTGTAAGAACCATGTAAAAACTATTGACTTTTTCAGAACTTGAATATTCACGCTTTCCCGGTTGGGAGTTTAAGGAAAAATTCGGCATAAATATTAACATTTTAAGGATATTTAAGTTTATCTGTTGAAATTTTTCCAAAGATATGGTATCATTTTTGATAGATTGTTGCAATAACCATTTTGACATGCGATTTGTAAAATTTTGATTTTTAAGGGGATGTTTTAAATGCAATTTTTAAATAACCGGGAAATTCTTCCTGTTTTTTACAACGATTTCCCGGTGTACATTATTCCTGATTACGGTTTTACGGCAAATGCTATGGCTATACGGCTGCATTGGCACGAGCGGTTTGAATTACTGCTGATAAAGAGCGGTTCACTTGAGCTTTATTGCGCTAACGAGCATATGACCCTTACAGCCGGAGACGTTGCAATTATTTCTCCAAAGCTGCTGCATAGCGGATTTTCCGGAAAGGATGGCGTTATATACGATGTTTTGGCATTTGACGCCGACCATTTTCTGAATAATACCTCTGCTTCAGACGTTTTCATAAAGCCGATATGCAATAACACCTGCATTTTTGAACATAAAACCTCAAATTCCGAAATTGCAGCTCAGATTGAAGCTATCGTTAAAGCATATAAAAACCGAGAAAAGTATAATCCGCTTATCATTTTGGGTTATATTTATAATCTTATAGGTCTGCTATATACCCATTGTCAAATAATTGAAAACCCTTCGACGCTTGTTGAGAAAAAGTTTGATAAGATAGTAAACTACGTCAACGAAAATTTTGCCGATGATATTTCTTCATCGTCTCTCAGCGAAAAATTCGGTTACGATGAAGCATATTTTTGCAGAAAATTCAAAAACAAAACCGGACTTACCGTTATGAAATATATTCAAATTCTAAGGCTTGAAAAGGCAAATACTCTTCTCTCAAAATCTGCTCTGTCCATACGTGATATTTCTATTGCCTGCGGTTTTTCGGATATGGCGTATTTTGCTAACTGTTATAAAAAGTTTTATAACATTGCTCCCTCAAAAATGCGTGAAATTCAAAAAAAGAGCAGCCCGAAAAGCATATAAATGCTTTCAAACCGCTTTATTATATAAAATTTCCCCGTTTGATAATCAAACGGGGTTTTGATAAATTTATATTCCGAGCAGCAAGCCTGCCATACTGAAATATATCAAAAGGGATATTGCGTCAACAATCGTTGTTATAAACGGACTTGCCATCACAGCCGGGTCAAAGCCGATTTTTTTAGCGAGTATGGGCAGCGAACAACCGATTATTTTCGCGACAATAACAGTTGCAAAAAGAGTTAAGCTGACGGTTATAACCTCAGGCAGCACACGTCCGGCATCGAAATTATGAAGCAATAAATGGTCGACAAGCAGGAGCTTAATGAAATTTACCGCAACAAGCACCGCGCTGCAAACCAACGATACCCGCAGTTCTTTCCAAAGCACCTTGCCGATATCACGGAATTCGATATCTCCGAGCGATATCGAACGAATAACCGTTACAGACGACTGACTTCCTGAATTTCCGCCGGTATCCATAAGCATGGGTATAAAGGCGATAAGTGCCGGAAGAACTGTCAGCTTAGCCTCAAAGCCGGAAATTATCGCACCGGTAAAGGTTGCGGAAATCATAAGCAGCAGCAGCCAGGGTATTCTCGCTCTGAATGTCTCAAAAACGCCTGTTTTAAAATAAGAATGTTCGCTCGGCAAAATAGCCGCCATCTTTTCGATATCCTCGGTTGCCTCGTCCTGCATAACATCGATAGCATCGTCAACCGTGATTATTCCGACAAGCCTTTCTTCTTTATCGACGACAGGCAAGGTAAGCATATCGTATTTTTCAAACAGTGAGGCGACCTGCTCCTGGTCGTCAAGCGTATGAGCGTGAATAATATTTTCATCCATTATATCGCCGATAATGCAGCTGCGCTCATTGAGCATCAGGTCTTTTGCCGAAACTATTCCGAGCAATCTGCGCTGTGCATCTGTGACATAGCAGGTATATATCGTTTCTGAATCCACACCGATACGGCGTATACGCTCAAAGGCGTCAGCAACCGTCATATCCTTTTTCAGGTCGATATATTCGGTTGTCATTATGCTGCCGGCGCTGTCATCAGGATAGGCAAGCAGCTGGTTTATCATTTTTCGGGTCTTGGCGTCGGTCTGCTGAAGAATACGTTTTGCGACATTAGCCGGCATTTCATCGATAATATCAACCGTATCATCCATAAACAGCTCGTTCATAACGTCCCGCAGCTCGGCATCGCTGAAGCCTTCGATAAGCCGCTGCTGCATATCGCTGTCCATTTCAACAAAGACCTCTGCGGCAAGCTCCTTAGGCATAATGCGGAATATTACCGGCTGTTCGTTTTCCGGTATTTCTTCAAATACGGCGGCAACATCGGCAGGGTTCATTTCAGAGAGCAGCTGCTTGACTAACCCATATTTCTTTTCACCGACAAGCTCCAGAATTTTCTCTTCCAAAACGATCCCTCCTAAAAAAAGAAGCTCCGCATAATATATTGCGGAGCAACTGAGTTCCATATAAATTATACTTCATCGCGGCGTTTTTGTCAACCCCTGCGAATTTAGTATACGCTGTTTAACGGTATATTATTTATCTGAAATAACAACCCTGTCGCCGTTTTTTAATGCGGCAGCGTTTGCGTCGTCGGTATCAAGGTGCATTTCAAGACGGAAATTTTTGCTTACCCTGACCTGAACGTCAAAAAAGCGGGTACGGCGTTCGCCGTTAGCATCAATCGTAACATAATCCCCGTCCTTTACTCCGAAGCGCTTTCCTTCCTCCTCGCTCATATGTATATGACGGTTGGCAATTATGCAGCCCTCTTTAAGCTCAACAATTCCGCACGGACCTATAATGATTATCGGAGCGGAATCCTTTATATCGCCGCTCTCGCGAACCGGCGGTTTAACCTTTAAAAGGTATGAATCGGTTCTCGATATTTCAACCTGCGAAGCCGAACGTTCAGGACCTAAAACGCGCACCTTTTCGATAGGTCTGAGCGACGGACCGACGATTGTAAGAGTTTCCTTGCAGGCGTACTGACCGGGCTGCGAAAGCTCTTTAAGAGGCTGAAGCTGATATCCCTTGCCAAACAGGGTTTCAACATGCTCACGGGTAAGATGAATATGCCGATTTGAAATTCCGACCGGAATTCCGTTATTATCTGTCTGAGTATTTTTAATTGCAAGAGCAACAGCGGCGGCAATTACCGAAGCGTCAATCTCCATTTTAATTCTCCTTTAAAAGTTTATCAGATAATTCGGAAGCTATCAGCCATAACGCAGCGGCGGCGGCGCGTAAAGCTGCGCGCTGAGGTAAGACCCTCGCCTGTCGGTCCGGCGATAGTAAATGTTGTATGGCCCTCGCCGCCAAAGCCTATTCCCGCATACGACGGAGCATTTTTAACAAATATCGTTGTTTCAACCGCAGCGGCAAAGCGCGAAAGATGGTCTATATTCTTAGAGTGCATATGCGCGGTATGGCGATTCCCATGTTCAGCTCGAACACCGTAATCAATAGCCTGTTCAATATCGGAAACGCCGACTATCGGAAGTATCGGCATCATCAGCTCATGCTGAACAAATGGGTGGTTAAAATCAGTTTCGCAGATTATGCAGCGAACCTCGTCGCCGACATTGACATCTATCATTTTCAGCAGCACAGCTGCGTCGCGACCGACGCATTTACGGTTGACCGTCTTTTTAAGCGCGCCTGTTTTTTTATCCTTAACATCAACCAACACTATGCCTGCAAGGCGGTCAGCCTGCTCGGCGTTTATCATATAAGCGCCGTTTTTAAGCATTTCGTCAATAAGAGCGCGTTTAACGTTATTGAAAACAAATACTTCCTTTTCAGCGATACAGGGCAGGTTGTTATCAAACGTACATCCGTCGATAATGTCCTTTCCCGATTTTGCAATATCCGCAGTATCATCAACAATAACCGGCGGATTTCCGGCTCCGGCGCCTATCGCCTTTTTACCGGATGACAGAACCGAGCGCACAACACCCGGTCCGCCTGTGCAGACCAAAAGTCTTATAGCGGGATGAGTCTGCATTATTTTAGCAGAGTCCATAGTAGGCTTATCCATTGAAGCGACAAGCACCTGCGGACCGCCTGCCATACGGGATGCGCGGTTTACAAGGTCAACCGCATAGTTGGATGTGCAGATAGCGCCGGGATGCGGATTAAAAACAACTCCGTTCCCTGCCGCTATCATTCCGATACTGTTGCAGATAACTGTTTCGCTCGGATTGGTGCTCGGAGTTATCGCACCGACAACTCCGAACGGAGCCATTTCTACAAGTGTTAAGCCGTGGTCACCGGTTTTAGCCTCGCTGACAATATCCTCTGTTCCGGGAGTTTTATCCGCAACAAGAATGTGCTTTAAGCGCTTATGCTCAACCTTACCCATTCCGGTTTCTTCAACGCCGAGCTGCGCCATAACAGCCGCTTCCTCGCGCGTAAGCTTTCTTATTGCAGATATTATCTTTTCACGGTTTTCAACACTCATAGCTCTGACAGCACGATAACCCTCGGACGCCGCTTCTATTGCCTTATTCATATCAGAATAAATTCCTATAAGTCTGCGTCCGTTATATTCTGTGCTGGTATACTGCTTTTGAACAGCGGCAGTTTCCTTTGCCATACTGCTTAAAACCTGCTCAACTATTTTAGCAACCTGTTCTTTACTTATTTCAGCCATCCGTCTCACTCCATATTCATTTCTGCAATCGCAGCCGCATCACGCGCTATCATAAGCTCCTCGTCGGTAGGAATAATAAATACCTGAACCGGCATACCGTCGGCAGTAATTTCATATTCCTCGCCGCGCGGCGCGCTACGGTTCTTTTCATCGTTAATTTTAATTCCGAGAGCCTCCATATCCTCGCATACAAGCGCGCGGATATCATCATCGTTTTCGCCGATACCGGCTGTAAAAACAAGTACGTCAAGACCGTCAAGCTCAGCGAAATATGCGCCGATAAGGCGTTTTACGCTGTTAGCCGTCATTTTTTGAGCAAGCTGAGCACGGGAATTTCCGTCGTGAGCCGCATCGGCAACGCTGCGTGCGTCATTTGAAATGCCGCTTATTCCGAGCAATCCGGATTTTTTGTTTATAAGCTCGTCCAGCTCGTCAGCGCTCATATTCTCTGTTTTCATTATATATGTAAGAACCGTAGGGTCGATACAGCCCGTCCTCGTTCCCATCATAACGCCGTCCTGAGGAGTAAAGCCCATTGAAGTGTCAATAGCAACGCCATTTTTAACCGCGGTAAGCGAAGAACCGTTTCCGAGGTGACAGGTTATAATCTTCAGTTCCTCTATTGGTCTGCCGGCAAGTTGTGCTGCGCGGGCAGCAACATAACGGTGAGAGGTTCCGTGGAAACCGTAACGGCGTATTTTCTTCTGTTCATAATATTCGAGAGGAAGCGGATAAATATAGCGGAATTCCTCTATTCCGGAGTAAAAAGAGGTATCGAAAACACCAATCTGAGGAACGCCGGGCATCTGCTCTAAGCAAGCGCGTATTCCGAGTATTGCCGGAGGTCCGTGAAGCGGATTTATCGGCACAATTCCCTCAAGATAGCTGAGCATTTCGTCATCAATAAGGGCGGATTTCTTGTATTTTTCTCCGCCGTGAGCAATTCTGTGACCGACAGCTCCTATTTCGCCTATGTCACCGATAACTCCGGTATCATCTCCTGTTATCAGCTGCAAAACCAACGCTATCGCCTGAGCGTGACCCGGAAGCGGTATTTCCGCTTTATAGTTTTCTCTGCCCGGAACCTTATGCGTTACCTTGCCGCCGTCCCGACCTCCGATACATTCGCAGTTGCCCTTTGCAAGCACATTTTCGTTTTCCATATCAATGAGCTGATATTTGAGCGATGAACTGCCGGAATTGATAACAAGAACCTTCAAATTTGCCACCTCTAATATATTTTATCTGAATTTTGCTATGCCGGAAAGAATTTTTTCAACATCCTCCGCAGTTGCTTTTCGGGGATTTGTAGCCGTGCAGGCGTCAGCCAAAGCACATTCGATTATATGCTCCTTTTCCGCCTCGAACATTTCTTTTGTTACTCCGCACTGCGCAAGGGTGGTCGGTATTCCAACCCTTGTTCTGAGAGCTCTGAGGTATGACACAAGGTTTCTCGCTCCGAGCTTCGGAGACGGAATAGCCATTCCGAGTCTGCGAGCGATATGAGACATTTTGCGTGCAGGCAAAGTATCCTGATCTCCGCGCAGACGGCACGAAGAATTAAATTCCATAACGTCCGGAAGTATCATAGCGTTCGCTCTTCCGTGAGGAATATGGAAAACCGCTCCGAGAGCGTGAGCAATACCGTGATTTATACCAAGTCCCACATCGTTAAATGCCATTCCGGCAAGGCAGGACGCGCTGTGCATCTTTTCTCTCGCAACAAGGTCGCTTCCGTTATCAAACGCTTTCGGCAGATATTCAAACGCAAGGGAAAGTGCTTTTTCGGCAAGGGCATCGGAAAAATCATTAGCCTTAGTGGAAATATAAGCCTCAAGACCGTGAGTTATAACGTCCATTCCGGTGTCAGCTGTTACAGCCGGCGGAGCACTCACTACAAGCTCCGGCGCCAAAACCGAAACATCCGGCAAAAGCTCATCCGATACCAGCGGATATTTGGCTTCGGCGTTCGGGTCGGTTATAACAGCAAAGCTTGTGACCTCAGAGCCGGTTCCGCTCGTTGTCGGAACAGCGACAAAAAGAATGTTCTTTCCCGTGCTTCGGCGAGCCATCATAACCGTAGATTTTGCAGCGTCAATAGAAGAACCGCCGCCGAGAGCTATAACAGCATCGGCTTTATTATCAAGCAGGAAACGCAGCGAATGAACAATAAGCTCAATCGGCGGGTCTGGACGGATTTCCGAAAAAATATGAACCGTTCCGCAGCCGGTCAGCCGTTCGGCAATATGCCTTGCGGTACCGGAGCTTTCCATAAAAGCATCGGTTATTATAACAACATTGTCCGCTTTAAGCTTACTTAAAGCGCTGAGAGAGTTTTCTCCGAAATAAATAGTCGGTTTCAGCTTAAATTTCTGCATATATACCTCTGCTAAAATGCGGCAGAAAAGCTGCCGCGATATAAACTAAAATTCGTATACAACCTGTGTTCCGCGTGCGGCGAAATAACGCATCCATTCGTCGTTAGGTCTTGTATCGGTTACAACCGTACTCATATCCTGAACATCGGCGAAGTGAACAAACGATACCTTATCAAACTTTGAACTGTCCGCAGCGAGTATAACCTTATCAGCCGCTTTTATAAACAGCTTTTTTATCTGAGCATTGCCCTCGCGCGTATCGGTTATTCCGCGTTCCATATCTATTCCCTTGCAGGACATAACGGCGAGATTTACATTATAGGACGATATAATTTCCTCTGCCTGATGACCGACGAAAGAAAGGGATTCGGGAGCAAAGCTGCCGCCTGTGCAAAAAACGCGCCAGTTATTATTCTGCGGAACCTCCAGCAAAACCTCAACCGAATTGGTAATTAAAGTTATATTCTGCAAATGAGAAATATTCTTAACCGTAAACAGCGTTGTAGTGCTGGCGTCAAGAAGTATATAGTCGCCGTCCTTTATCATACTTCCGATAATTGAGGCGATATATTTCTTTTTATCGACGTTTGTCTGTTTTCTGACCATATAGGGCAGCTCGGTATTTACGTTTTCGTTTTTTATAGCTCCGCCGTAAATTTTTTTGGCAAAGCCTTCTTTTTCGAGTTTTTCAAGGTCGCGGCGGATTGTTTCTTCGGTAACTCCGTACTGCCGGCTTAAATCGCTGACAATAACCTTTCCTTCAAAGGTAAGACGCGCCAGAATTTCGTTTTTTCTTTCAGCCGGTAACACTCAATCAACTCCTATTTTTTTACAGTATGGAATCCCAAATTCCGCGGTCGGGATTGGCTATAACCGAGCTGTCGAGCAGCATTCCGCCGTCTCCGACAACATCCTTTGCATGTTCAATAGCGGCTGTTACCGCTGCAACCTCGCCGGTTATCAGCATATAAGATTTACCGCACATTCCGCGTGCCAGTCTCAGCTCTATAAGCGTTACGTCCGCAGTTTTTGCAGCGGTATCCGCCGCGACTATAATCGACGGCATCGAGAATGTTTCAAGAATACCGAGCGACCGCGCATTCTCAACCGGAGAACCGCCGTACATAGCGGAAAAAATTTCCTCAGCCGGATTTCCGAGAACAAAGCTGTCTATAAGCTGCTCTCCGAGCCTTATTTTAACAGCGTCCACCGCGGCATCCACCGCGCTGAGCTGACCGGTTACGAGAACATAATAATGACCGGGACAAATAGCCGAGGAGGAAAGAATTTTAATATCAGAGGTTTTTACCATCATATCCGCAGCAGTTATACCGGCAGATACGGTTTTATATTCAACCATTCCTATTGCTTTACTCATTTTTCTTACCTCTTACGCTTTCTTGCTTATGATAACATAACGCTCTGTAACGGCGGCTATTTTGCCGGATATCGGAGTATGAACAGAAACCGACAGCTTATCCTCCGGCGCATTGCCTATTACATCGCCGGCTGACACGATATCGCCCTGTTTTACCGCCGCAGCTGCGGGAGCGCCGATATGCTGAGAAAGCATAATTTTCACGCTTTCAGCCGGCAGCTCCTTTTCGTCAAGCGGAGCGGGAACGTCATATTTGGAAAGACCTAATCTTGCCGTAAGGCGGGACATCGGAACGCGGCGAGCCGAACGCATACTGTTGACAGGAGCGCTTTGAGCGGCAGGCGGTTTTATACCGTTTGCCCGCAATCCGCCCTTAATCTCTCCAATAACGGTTCTGGGATTAAGTCCCTGTCCGCAGGAATACATTTCGCAAAGTCCGCAGGAAGAACAGAAAAAGCTGTCAAGACAAGCGGCTGAGTCGTTAGGTGAACCAACCGAGACCGACCGCATAATCTTATGTGGCTCAATAGGCATACCGAGCAGGTTACGCGAACAAAGGTCGGTACACATATGACATTGACAGCAAGCCGCCATAATGCGCTTGAGGTCAATTTTAACGGGCGTAGTACGTTTAAGGACGATATAAGCGCTTTGTGGCATAACGAGTACGGCGTTTGAGGTCTTGGTAACGACATCATCACGCGACACTATACGTCCGGTCATAGGACCTCCGCCTATCAGAACCGGCGCGGAAACAGTTGCTCCGCCCGCCTGTTCTATAAGGGAGCCGTATGTAACGCCGAGAGGAGCAAGAAGAGTTATCGGGTTTGCAACCGCTCCGGCGATGGTTATATATTTATGCGTTACCGGCGCATTTTCAAAAAGCGCGCGGTAAATATTGTAAGCCGTTTCAACATTGAACACCGTAACCCCTACCGTTATAGGCAGAGCACCCGGAGCTACTAAACGACCTGTAGTTTCGTAAATTGTTACAACTTCGTCTCCTGCCGGATATATTTCCGGCAAAAGTCCGATTTGAGCCTTCGGGAAGGACGGCAGCTGAGCCTTAACAGCCTCTACCGCTTCCTTATATCCCGGTTTAATCGCTATTATTATACGTTCCGCAGAAACAGCTGCGGCTACTTCGTTAAGGGCTGTAAGAATTTCAGCCGCATATTTTTGTAATACCTGTCTGTGCAGCTTGAGCAGCGGTTCGCACTCGGCACAGTTTAATATAATTGTATCGGCACGGCTGTCAAGCTTGCCGTATGACGGAAATCCGGCTCCGCCTGCCCCGACAATTCCGCTGTTACGCAACACTTCTTTTAATTTGGAAAGTTCCATTCAGGGTTACTCCAATTCTGCCTGAGCAAAATTCTAAGCTTTTTCAAGCTGTTCAGGTCTCGTTTATACTGTCTACTATTCCGACGATAGCCGCATCAACCGGGGCGTCGGAAAAATCACAGCCGATTGCGGCACCTCTGCCTAAAGCAACAAGCACCGTTTCGCCGATACCTGCGCCGACATTATCAATCGAAACAAAACGTCCCGAATCGCCGAAGGATTTATCAATCGGTTCAACAATCATCAGCTTATGACCGACGAGATTATCATTTTTTCGGGTGGCAACAACGCTGCCGACTACCTTTGCAATAATCATAACAGTTATCCTTTGCAGTTATTATGCCGCACGCAGGGACGAAAGCATCCCCGCGTGCAGTAAGCCCGAAGCTTAGAGCCTCGGTAAAATCTTTTCAACATCGCTGTGAGGACGCGGAATAACGTGAGTCGCGATAATCTCTCCGAGCGCTGCCGCACGGGCGGAACCAGCCTCAACAGCCGCCTTAACTGCGCCGACATCGCCGCAGACCATAACGGATACGAGTCCCGAACCGATTTTTTCTGTTCCGACAAGCTCAACATGAGCCGCCTTAAGCATAGCGTCCGCTGCCTCGATAGAAGCAACAAGACCGCGGGTTTCAATCATACCTATTGCCTGTTGTACCATAAAAACATTTTCCTTTCGGGTATTAGTAGCCGTTACTTCCTTGGCGGGCTGAACCGCAGCAGCCTTAGCGGCGGCGGCAGTCTTTCCGGATTTTCCGCCGGCAGCCGGTTTTGCGGCGGCGGAATTTTTCTTTTCGGTTGCCATAAACTTACTCCTTATTCAAGCAATGCCTTGCAATATTCGATCATCTGAACCGTTTGCTCGCAAGGGCTTGCAATAACATTTTTCGCGGCAACGATGCCGCAGCAGCGGCGGGCGGCTGTCTCAATCGCCTCGGTTACATCCGAAACGGAGCCCTCGACGATAACCGTAACCAGCCTTCCGCCTAATCTGCGTTCCCACGCCACAAAGCTGACGGACGAGGTCTTGCACATAATATCGAGCGCATCGACCGCGGCAACCACCCCGGAGACTTCAATAAAACCTAAAGACTTCATCCGTGATTCACCGAATTAAAGCTTCGGAAGAATTTTCTCAACGTCGTTATGAGGACGCGGAATAACGTGAGTAGCGATAACCTCGCCGAGCTTAGCGGCGGCAGCTGTGCCGGACTCAACAGCAGCGTTGACAGCTCCGACATCGCCGCGGACCATAACGGATACGAGACCGGAACCGATCTTCTCCGTACCGATGAGAGTTACCTCAGCGGACTTAACCATAGCATCGGCAGCCTCAATAGCGGCTACGAGACCTCTTGTTTCAATCATACCTAAAGCTTCCTGTGACATTTTAAAAACCTCCGTAATAAAATATATTTTTTAAAAATTTTAACCTTTTTTAGCCTTGTCAAGCCCTGTCAGCTTCATCATAGGCTCAGCGCCGTCCGAAACAGAGGCGATGATGTGCTTAGTAACAACGTCTGACACTCTGCGAGCGGCGGCGTCAGCAGCTTCAACTGCAGACGTTACATTCTCAACGCTTCCGCGGAATTTAACGCAAACTATAAGCGGAACCTTGAGAGAATCCGGATTACCGGGTTTGTTTTTATCGAACGGTTCAACAGTAACATTTGCTGCCTTACAGCCTGCATCACAGGCGGCGAACGCAGCAGTCAGTCCGTAAACCTCGATAATTCCGACAGCCTCACCGTTCATCATTCATTCACTATTGCAATCTTGAGACCCTGCATACTAAGGTTGGTCTGAAGAGCTTCATTTATCTTATCGAGCGGGAACTTATGGGTTATAAGCTTCTGCATCGGCAAGCCGATTGCCTTAGCACGTTTAAGGAAATCAAAGGTTGTAGCATAATCTCTGAGAGTATATACCCATGAGCCTACAGTCGTTATTTCCTTTGCGCAGATGTCAAAATGCGGATTTATTGTCGCGTCTCCTCCGTTTATGAAGAAGCCCAGCTCGCAAAGTCCGCCGCCGTTGCGGATGAACTTATAAATATTGCTGTGAGCCGCCGGAGAACCGGTACACTGAAAAGCAAAGTCCGCAAGATAACCGCCGAATGCGTTTTTAACTCCGTCGGTAAGAGCCTCGATGCCGTTATAATCCTTGAAATTAACGGTGCTGTCCGCTCCCATTTCCCTTGCAAAGGCAAGCCGCTTTTCGTTGCCGTCAACAGCTACGATATGCTCAATGCCCATCGTTCTGAGAACTGCTATACAAATAAGTCCTATCGGACCGCAGCCCTGAACTGCAACGCGGGAATTAAACCGCAGTATTCCGGTTGTTTTTGCTCTTTCAACCGCATGCACCAGAACGGCGCAGGGTTCGATAAGAATACGCGAATCAAGGTCAAGGTCGCTGACATTGAAAATCGTAGAGCCGCCCTTAACAACAAGGTAATCGGCAAACCAACCCTGAAAATGGTTGTTTTCATCGTCGGGCAGAAGTCCGTAAACATCTGCACCGCCGACATTCTGCTTATTAAGGTCAAACATCGTTATATCCGGATTGTCCTTAAAAATCATACAAGTGACAACCTTATCGCCTATATGCAAATCCTTTCCGGCGCTGTCCTTGCTGACATTTTTGCCCATATGCACGATAGTTCCCGTTCCCTCGTGACCTAATGCCACAGGAATAAGCGAGAAAGGATCGCGCTTAAACTCATGCGCGTCTGTTCCGCAAACGCCGCAGCCCTCGACTTTAACAAGAATATCATCATCGCCGAGCGGCGGAAGCGGATATTCCTTAACGTCAAAATGCTCAAGGCTTGTCAGCATTGCAACGCGCGCAGTTTTCGGTATCTTGCCGTTTACAGCGGGCGTTGCGGCTGCTGTGGACGTCTGAGCGCCCTTCATATCCGCGATAACCTGCCGCACAATGGCTTCAATATTATCGTACTGCATTTTTGCTCCATTCCGTGCGAAAACCCTCGCACTTAAACTGCTTCAAACGGTAACAGCGATTTGCGTTTCCCCGTTTAAAAGTTCTGTTCAAAAAACCTTCTCCCGTATTCGCCGAGAGCGGTATCCTGTTCCTTGGTTCCCCCGCTTACTCCCAAGCCGCCGATTACTTTACCGTCAGCTGTTTTGAGGGGTTCGCCGCCGCCGAAAATAACAATTTTACCCTGATTGGTAAACTGTATTCCGTAAAGCGAACCGCCGGGAGCGGCAAGAACGCTCAGCTGCTTTGTCGGCATTTTGAGGGCTGCCGAAGTATACGCCTTATTAACCGCGATATCATAGCTTGCGATAAAGGAATCGTCCATACATTCAACCGCAATCGGGCTGCCCTCTCGCGAGGAAACCGCGACAACTGCGTTTACGCCCATTTCTGCGGCTTTTTTCTCAACTGCCGCAATAAGCGTTCTCGCAAAGCCGAGTGTCAGCTCCGGACGTCCGGCATTTTTGCCGTTTCTTTCGTTCAAAACGTTTTTTACCGTATCCGCTATGATATTCTCAAGCTGTAAATCCACCGCTTACTTGCCGAGCTGCTGCATAACCTTGCGGGTTATTTCCTCGATAAGGCTTGCATCGGCAACCGGAGCGGAATGACCGCCGCTGCAGTTTCCGGAGCAATTACCGATGCAGCTGTGGCAGCTCGGAAGTCCTGCTTTGGCATTCGGGCAAAGGTCTGCCGGATGCTTACCGGTCATACCGAACTTGCGGCGAATTTCATAAAGGCGCTGAACCTGTTCATCCGAAAGCTTCTTAGGTCCGCCGAGCATCTTCGACTGATAAAGCAGGCGGGCATAAAATTCAACCGACTCCATCTTATGATAAGCGTTGAGCAGCGAATCGGAATATGAAAGCGCACCGTGGTTTGCAAGCAGAACCGCATCAAAATACTGAAGATATTTTGAAACCGCGTCCGGAATTTCCTCGGTCGAGGGAGTTCCGTATTCAGCTATCGGAACGCAGCCGAGAGCGATAACAGCCTCCGGCATAATCGGCTCGGTAAGCGGAATACCGGCAATCGCAAAGGAGGTTGCGTACAGCGGATGTGCGTGTACAACCGACTTAACATCCGGGCGCTCCTTGTAAACGCGCATGTGCATCTTGATTTCGGAGGACGGCTTAAAGCCCTCATTTGCCTGGAGAACGTTTCCGTTGCGGTCGACCTTGCATATGTACTCAGGGGTCATAAAGCCCTTGCTTACGCCGGTCGGCGTGCAGAGAAACTCATTATCGCTGATTTTAACGGAAATATTTCCGTCGTTGGAAGCGACCATTCCTCTGCCGTAGATACGTTTTCCGATTTCGCAGATTTGTTTTTTGATTTCGTACTCGGAAGCCATTTTTTCTACTCCTTTTTTATAAGTATCGCTTCCGGCGGAGTTGATTTTTTCCGACGGCTGCAATACAAGATATACTAAAATACCTTTTACGGTATCATAATATCACTTTTATTTTGTTTTGTCAATGCTTTTAAGCAAAAAAATGTTGCTTTTTGCAAGAATTATGTTGTTTGTTGTTGTATTTGGCAGTTTTGAGACAAATAATGCCTTAATTTATCTATTCCGAAGCCGGTCAGGCTGTCAGTTCTGAAAATATCGGTGCAACCGGTATTTTCAAGCCAAAGCCGGGCAAGCTCCGGACGGGCGTCCGTTCTCGCGCACTTGGTTATTATCCCGATAACCGGACGCGTCGCCATACCGACTACATTCGGCGGAAAAAGCGAATAAGGTTCGACCGCCGAGCATACAAGCCCTATAACGTCCGCCTCGCAGGAATATACGGCAAGCGCTCCGCCGAGCCTTTGAGTCTCGGCATATTCTCCGGGGGTATCTATAACCCAGTTATCGAACTTCACCGCCTGCGTTTTTTCATACGAAAGCTCTCTGCCGCACAGAGCGCGGATAAGGGTGCTTTTCCCTGCCTCGCTTCTGCCTATCAGTATAAGCCGTTTCACGTTCTTGTAACTTCGCACACGGTAAAGCCGAGCTTTTCGCCGGCGTGAGCCAATATTGCGTTAAGCGCCGCCTCTACCTGAGAAATCGTTCCGGTAATGATAAGTGTTCCGCTGAAACGGTCAACAAAACCGAGTTCTGCGCCGGAGCTTTTTATAGCAAGGTCCGCGGCAATTATAGCATACTCCGCAGGTGACATTGTTAAAATTCCTATTGCCGCCGCCGAATAATCAACCGCCGGGTCAAGACCGAGCTTACGGTAAAGCACGGCGTCAGGCTTAGCAACAATATGCGCGAGCGTTATTTGCTTTCCGGGAACAATTTCCTGAATTATGCGCTGTTTATTTTCAAAATCCATATTGCTGCTAACCTCCTATTACTATATTAAGTCCGCTGTTCTGCGCCGCTTTTTTCAATTCTTCGATTTTTTCCGGAGTAAGCAGAGGAATATCGCCCATTGAATATTCTCTGCCGAGTCCGATATATTTGTCATAGCCAAGTCTGTGATACGGCAGCAAATGCAGCTCCCGCACTCCCGGCAAACCGGCAGCAAAGCGCGCAATATCCGATATTTCGCTTACCGTGTCATTAAATGTTGGAATAACCGGAACTCTTACTATAAGCTGTTTCGCCTGCGACGCAAGCCGCGAAATATTTGAAATTATAAGCTCATTTTTCATACCGGTAAACTGCTCGTGCTTTGCGCTGTTCATATGCTTGACATCCGTAAGAAAGGTATCAACCAAAGGAATAAACCTTTCGATAACATCATACGGCATAGAGCAGGCTGTTTCCACCGCAGTACTGAGACCGTAGCTTTTAGCCTCGCGCAGCAGAGCTGTTGCAAAGTCCGGACTGCAAAGTGCTTCGCCGCCGGAAAGGGTTATTCCTCCGCCGCTGCGCCGGTAATACGGCATATCGCGCAAAACGTCCTCCATAACCTCGCCGACAGTAACGTCTCTGCCTACTGTTTTTAAAACGCCGTTTTGCAGCATTTTTTCAATATGAAAGCTCTGGGATTCGGGATTACAGCACCATCGGCAGCGCAAAACGCAGCCCTTGAGGAACACAATAGTTCTTACGCCCGGACCATCGTGCGTTGAAAAGCGCTGAATATCAAAAATTCTTCCCCTTGTTTCTCTGTCGGTCATAGCTTAAAACCCCATCTGCTCGGTACGGTTTATTATATCGTCCTGAAGAGATTTTGAAAGAGTGGTAAACAACGCGCTGTATCCTGCAACCCGAACAACAAGACTGCGGTATTTTTCAGGATGCGCCTGAGCGTCCCTGAGGGTTTCGCGGCTTACGACATTAAACTGCATATGGCTGCCCTTTTGGTCGAAATATCCGCGGACAAGCGCAATAAAGCTGTCTATTCCCGACTGTCCCTGGAGCGCAGAGGGGTGGAACTTCATATTAAACAGCGTTCCGTTGGATGCTATTGAATGGTCAAGCTTTGAAACGGAGTTTGCCGCAGCCGTAGGACCGTGAACATCACAGCCGGCAGAGGGAGAAACGCCGTCCGCAACGGGGCGTCCCGCAAGACGTCCGTCCGGAGTAGCACCGGTCTGAGCTCCAAGCGGAACATTTGCGGAAACCGGATAAAGACCTGCCTGAAAAATTCCTCCGCGCGGATTTCTGAACTTTTCAAGAGTTTTTGTATATGTATAAGCCGCACGTCGGGCAAGAGAGTCAACATCAGCGATATCGTTTCCGTATTTATCGGCGCTTTGCAGCATTTTCCTTATCTCGCGGCGGCGCTTGTCCTCCTCGGACACAGCTGCAAGCTCATCGTATGCCTTTTCAACCGTTCTCGAATCTACTGCTATCCCCTGTTCGCGCAGCTTTGACGCGACCTGCTCGGTTATAGCGGAAACCTCGGCGGAGTCCTCGCCGAAATCATGCGTTAAAGCGTCGTTCAGCTCTGCAAGAGTAAGCTTTTTTTGTTCATATACAAGAGTTTTAACCGCATAAAGCGAATCGGCTATATTGGCAATTCCAAAGCCCTGAGGACCTGTGAAATTATAAACCGCTCCGCCCTGCTCCGGGGTTTTCCCGCGGAATATGCAGTCGTCAACCATAGAGGAAAGGTAAGGCAGAGGGCAGCGTTCGGCATGCGCCAAATCTATCGCGTTATCCGCATTTACGAGCAGCGAAATATTATACTCCATCTGCTTGTTATATGCCTCAAAAAATTTCTCGAATGTATCAAGCTCGGAAAGCTCGCCGGTTTTTACCGAAATCTGCTCTCCGCCGTCCATACCGTTTGAAAATACAAGCTCAAGCGGACGGCACATATTAAAGAACGCGGCGTCGTGCCACCCCCAGGTTTTGCCGGGAGCCTGCGGTTCAACGCAGCCTATAATGCAGTAATTCCGGGCGTCCTCCATAGCTACTCCGCGGCTGAGCAACGAGGGAATAATGACCTCGTCGTTATAATAAGCCGGGAGGCCAACGCCGGTTCGGGTAAGCTCGGCAGCCTTAACCAGAAACTCATACGGCGTTTTATTCCAAAGCCTGACCGAAAACGACGGCTGCGGCAGCATAACGTGCCGTGTTGCGGCAATACACATAAACGAAAGGTCGTTCGTGGCGTCCTGACCGTCCGTAGTCTGACCCCCGGCAATAAGATTCTGAAACAGACTGTAACCTGCAAAGCCCTCCGCCGATACGCAGTCGCGGACCTTATTCAGGTCATTCAGCTTTATCCATATGCAGTCCATAAGCTCCTGCGCAAAATCACGGGTTATCCTTCCGCTTTCAATATCCTTTTTATAATAAGGATACATATACTGGTCAAAACGTCCGGGAGAAATCGAATGTCCGCTCGACTCGGTTTGCAGCAGCATCTGAATAAACCAAAATGTCTGGCAAGCCTCATAAAAGGACGATGCACCGTTTTCGGGAACACGCAGACAGTTTTCAGCTATCGTTATAAGCTCTGCTTTACGCGCGGCATCAGCCGTATTTTTTGCCATTTCGGCAGCCAAAGCAGCATAACGCTTTGAATAAAGAATTGCCGCCTCGCAGCTGATAATTACCGCCTCAAGAAAAGCGCTGCGCTCGGCATAGTCCGCGTCGCCGACATTAAGCTTATCAAGCGCCTTCTGCGTTTCCTCGATTATTCCTTTATAGCCTATGGCGAGAACGCGGTCATAATGCACACATACATGTCCCACGCCGTTATAAAAATAATTTCCGGGCGTAAAAATATTATGCTCCATTGCCTTTCTTGCGGCAGGAGCCGTATAGGAAAGCGCCAGCTCGCTTGTTGTTTTGCCTTTCCAATATGTATAAACAGCGTCCAGCGTTTTCTTGGTTTCATCCGAAATATAAAACGGGTCGGCACTGCGGGATGAAACAGTATCGAATTCCTCACGAAGCCATTCATATGAAAATTCGGGGAAAACCTGACATCCGCGCGGAGATTTTGTTGCACTTCCGACAATAAGTTCGTTTTCCCTTATCGTTATCGGAATTTTTTTACAGATATTCATAAATGCCTTTGCACGGCGGGTTATAATAGGCTCACCCTCGGTTTCCATATACGATTCGGTAAGCAAAACCGCACGGTCTGCCTCTATTTCGGGAAGCTTACGGAAAAGCTCTTCCTTTAACAAGTTAATTCGCGCCGTTTTTTCAGGAGTTTCCACGTGAAATCTATCCATAGTTATATTTCCTCCATTTAAGCCTATGCTGATATTATATAACCTTGC
This sequence comes from uncultured Eubacteriales bacterium, assembly GCA_934477125.1. GTDB lineage: Bacteria > Bacillota > Clostridia > Oscillospirales > Acutalibacteraceae > UBA737. The sequence continues at coordinate 135,622 of CAKSOL010000005.1, forward strand.
TGTCATTTTGTCAATAGAAATCACGTATAAAAAAACACAAATTCACCCATTTTATAGATGAATTTGTGTTGTTTTATGTTGTTTTTGTGATTTAGATTAGTGATAAGTTTGTTTTTCTGTCAGTACCGCGGCAAAGAAAATTTTTCCGGCGAAAACGCAAGCTTTTCAAGTATCGGCAGCACGTTGTCGGAAACAACTGTTGAAACGGAGGCAAGCTGCGGACAGCTATTGCCGATGCAAACCGAATACCGCGCTTTTTTCGCCATACCTATATCGTTGGTCTCGTTGCCGAGAACCAGCGTGTTAAATGAGTCCGCATAATAAAGGCTCTGGAGGGCTGAAAGAGCCAAGCCCTTATCGGCAAATTTCGGAACATATTCAAGCCAGCCGTCCTTGCGGTAATAAATCCGGCTGTTTTGCGGAACGGGCGGACGGGCAGGTATTTCTCCGTCCCATAAAAATGACATTTTATATACTGCCTCATTTTTCAGCTGAGAAAGCTCTTCAATTCTGGCAATCTTTCCGTAAAGCTCACATTTTGCAAGACGGTCTCTGTCGGCACCGTTTTCCATAATGAGACGTTCGGCGGATGTACTGAAAATAATCGGCGTTCCGTTGTTTTTATATACTCTGAGCAGCTCACTCATATCGCCGAGCGGCAGAGGACGGGAATAAATAACTTTACCCTCACCTACGGCAAGTGCGCCGTCATCCGCTATTATACAAGGCTTACGTTCAAGTCCGGAAAAAAGACGCTTTATGTCATAAAGTGAACGTCCGGACGCGATGGCAAGCTTAACGCCTTTTTCCGTTATCGTATTGAGCAGCTCAATTACGCGTTCAGAAAGCGCGTCTGCACCAAGCGGCAGCAATGTTCCGTCAATATCGCAGGCAAGCAGCTTTATCATTTTACGCCTCCGGTTATACTCTGATAGTATTTTTTCATGGTTAATGCGTCCTCCGCCTGAGTTCCCGCCGATTCGCAGACAAAAATCGGCAAACAGCCGCGCTGAACAACTATATCAAGCACCGGTTCAAAATCAGGACCGTATATCGTATCCTCAAATGTAAGGTGGCGCTTTTCGCCGCCGGTCGTATATTCAATTTTTGAAAAATGCGAGTGAAAACATTTGAGACTTTCTGCTCCGAGCTCGTTTTCTATGGCATCGAACACGGATTTATACTCAGCCGCACTCTTAAAATATCCCTGTTCGCGTGCGTTCAAATGACCGAAATCAATACACGGAATAAGCCGCTCATCAAGCTTGCACAGTTCCAAAACCTCATTAAGGGTTCCGAGCTGATTAACCTTTCCCATAGTTTCGGGGCAAATATGAACATCTCCGAGGTTTTCGCTGTCAAGTGCATCGAGCGCCAGACGCATTGTGTCGCAGGCAAGTCTCAGAGCTGTATCACGGTCCAATTTGCCGCATGAGCCGGTGTGAACCACAATCCGGTTTCCGCCCATTGCCTTAACCGCACGCGCGGACGCAAGAATATAATTTACGGAGTTTAATCGCTTTTCCTCCTCAACCGATGACATTGATATATAGTAAGGAGCGTGCAGCGAAACGGTTATTCCCTTTTCTGACAGCATATCTCCGAGCTGTTTCGCTTTTTCCTCGCCTATATTTACCCCTCTGCCGCATTGATATTCAAAATGGTCAAGTCCCATTTCGGAAAGATACTGCGGAATTTGAAGGCTATGCTTATATCCTGCGGCTTTAAAGCTTTCGCCCGCGCCTGCCGGTCCGAATTTTGCACTCATTTACATTCACTCCTTTGTTTTCTCAAGCTTCATTCTTTTTAACAGCCAACGCTCCACTCTCCGCTTAATCCGAAAACGCAGCGAGCTTTCAGGCTTTATCGGGGTCAGCAGCACAGTTCTGACGCCGGAAAGCTTACCTCCGAGAACATCCGTAAAAATCTGGTCGCCGACTATTGCAGCCGCTTTTTTCTCTGCTCCGAGACTTTTAAGCGCGCGGAAATATCCGAACGGCAGGGGTTTCAGTCCCATAGAAATATAGCTCAATCCGATTTTTTCTGCAAAAGGCTTTAATCTTTTGTCGGTTGAATTTGAAAGAACGGTAAGCAAAATTCCGTTTTCCCTCATAAGGGTAAGCCAATCGGAAAGACCCTCCGTAAGCTGCTGACCATGGTGAGTCGAAAGAGTGTTGTCAACATCCAGTATAAGAGCGGAAATACCTCTGCGGCGAAGCATATCCGGCGTTATTTCGGTTATCCGGTCAAGCCGGATATCGGGTTTAAATATCATAAAGTACTCCGTTATTTAAATGGAAAAGCTGCCGCAAGTGAGATAAATCGCTTGCGGCAGCTCCTTGATTTCAAAAAAGTTATCAGCGGAACTTTCTCTTGCGAGCGGCTTCCGACTTCTTTTTACGCTTTACAGAGGGCTTCTCGTAATGCTCTCTCTTGCGAACCTCCTGAATAACACCATCCTTCGCAGTTTGCCTTTTAAAACGGCGCAGCGCGTTATCGAGCGATTCGTTCTCTTTTACCTTAACCTGACTCATTATATTCCCTCCCTCCGCAGAATTGCAGGGGTTAATTGCAAAGATTATTATACTACAAGCCATATCGCTATGTCAAGCAATAGTTTTGTTAATTTTGCCGTGCAGGCGTTTTATTCGTCCGCACAGCTTAATTTTTTTGTTAAATATTCCATCAGCAGCTGCTTTTTATTGGCAACTTTGCCTGCAATAACAGCCGAAAGCAAATTGTTTAGGGCGGCACCGATTTCCCTGCCGCTGCTTATACCGGCAGCTGCAATATCGCTGCCGGAAACGTCAAGCTGTTTCAGCGAATAGCATTCATTATTTTCGAGTATACGGCAAGCCGTTTTTTCCGCCGTTTCTGCGGCGCAAAGGCTATCAAAATCTTCGCTGACAGCCCAAAGCGCCCTTTCAAGCTCAATATATTCAAAAAACAGCTCCGGTGTCAGCTTATCCAAAGCAGAGCATATATCCGCATATTCCGACGGTATTCCGTCCCTATGAGCCGCTATCAGCTTAACTGCCCGTTCCCTTATGAAATTTGAATATCTCAGCCGCCGCAGCTGACCGCCTGCCTGCTCGGCAGGCAAACACGAAAGCAGGGCGGCAAGTCTCAGCGGTACGCTTTTTTTAAGCTTGTTTAAGGAAAGGACTGCGCTGTCTGAGGCAGTTTCCGGAACCGATATAAATTCACGGATAATATCCCCGAAGTCGGTTATGGCTCTCACGGCAAAATCGCCGCAGATAAGCTTTGAAAATTCCGCAGATATCCGTTCTGACGAAACAAACCGCAATTCTTTCCGCGCCGAAAACGCCGCAGCGGCAGTATTTTCTTCAACAGAAAAGCCGAGCGTTGAGGAAAAACGCACCGCCCGCAAAATGCGTAATGCGTCCTCCGAGAAACGGTTTTCCGGAACGCCGACGCATCTCAGCAGCTTATTATTCAAATCATTTTCTCCGCCGAACGGGTCTATAAGCCCTTTCCCGGGAATATACGCCATAGCATTAACAGTAAAATCACGCCGGGCGAGATCCTCGGTAAGCAAAGGGGTGTAGGAAACGGAGTCGGGATGGCGATGATCGGAATATCCGCTTTCCGTGCGGTAGGTCGTTATCTCAACCGGATAATCGCCGGCAATGACCGTAACCGTTCCATGCTTCAGACCGGTTTCAATAACCCGATACCCGTCCGAAATCATTTCGGTTTGCTCAGGCAGCGCCGCTGTTGCGACATCGTAATCCTGAGGCTGAACGCCGCGCAGGGAATCGCGCACACAGCCGCCCACCAGACATGCCTCAAAGCCTGCTGCTTCAAATCTTTGAAGCAGTTTTGAAACAGGCTCGGGAACATTCAAAGTCATTCTTCTTCGTCCGGTTCCCAGTTGTGCCAGATTGCCTGAACATCATCGTTTTCCTCAAGAGCATCTATAAGCTTTTCCATTTTCTCAGCAGCTGCCGGGTCTTCAATATGAGTCATAGTCTGCGGAATATATTCAACCTCAGCAGAAAGGAAAGCAAAGCCCTTTTCCTCAAGTGCGTCTCTGACGGCACCCAGCTCATTCGGGTCGGTAGTTATTTCATAAACATCCCCGTCGGAATTGAAATCCTCAGCACCTGCCTCAAGAGCAGCCTCCATAACGTCATCCTCGCCGTGACCCTCGGCCTCAACCGTTATAACACCCTTGCGGTCAAATATAAACATAACCGAGCCTGACTGACCGAGATTTCCGCCGAATTTATCAAAATAATGCCTTATGTCCCCTGCCGTGCGGTTGCGGTTATCGGTAAGTGTTTCGACAACAACAGCCACTCCGCAGGGACCGTAACCCTCGTATACCAGTTCTTCGTAATTATTGGCATCGCCGTCGCCTGCCGCCTTTTTAATTATACGTTCGATATTGTCATTCGGAACGTTAGCAGCCTTTGCCTTGGCTATAACGTCCTTAAGCTTGCTGTTTTCATTAGGATTAGGCCCTCCGGTCTTAACAACAACGGCAATTTCGCGGCCTATTTTAGTAAATATCTTTGCTTTGGCAGCGTCGGTCTTTTCCTTCTTCCTTTTAATATTATTCCATTTAGAATGTCCTGACATATAATTCGTCCTTTCGGAAAGTAATAAATTATAGATATTTTATCACGATTCGGCTTCAAGTTCAAGAGCTTTTTCACATACGGCGCGCAGGTCGTCCAAAGAAGATATTCCGCCGCACATTCTCCTGAGCCCTGCGGCGCCGCGCAATCCCGTCATATACCAAGCCGCGTGCTTGCGGCTTTCGAGTATCGCATTATGAATATCTTTATACTTAATCATAAGCTCAACCTGCTCTGTAAGTACATGAAGACGCTGTTCAAGTGTCGGAGGAATGTAAGGTATTCCTTTAAAATACGCATTTATTTCTTCAAATACAAACGGATTTCCCATAGCCGCCCTGCCGACCATAACAAAGTCACATCCGGTTTTTTCGAGCATTTCGGCGGCATCCGCCCCATTTCGTATATCGCCGTTTGCTATAACCGGAATTTTAACACTTTGCTTTACACGGCGTATAGTTTCAAAGTCGATTTCCGGAGCATACATCTGCGCACGTGTCCGTCCGTGAACGGTAATCGCCGCAGCTCCGGCGGACTCGCAGCGGCAGGCAAGCTCCGGCGCGTTTATGCTGTCGAAGTCCCACCCGGTTCGCATCTTAACCGTAACCGGAACATTTACCGCTCTGACAACCGCCTCAACTATCCTCGCTGCCAAATCCGGATTACGCATAAGCGCGCTCCCGCCGCCGTTACCGGCTACCTTCGGCGCAGGACAGCCCATATTTATGTCTATAAAATCCGGAGAATACTGCTCCGCCGCCTTTGCCGCCTCAGCCATTATTTCAGGCTCACAGCCAAACAGCTGAGAACCGAACGGCCGGCAATTATCCGAAACCTCAAGGTATCCCTGCGATTTTCTATCCGAAAGAGAAACCCCTCTGGCGCTTGTAAGCTCGCCAACTGTATAAGCCGCCCCATAGCGGACGCATATTTCACGCATAGCGCGGTCAGCAACGCCTGCCATCGGCGCTAACGCCGCAAAACCGCGTAAATCATTTTTATCCAATTTCTCAAACCCGTTTCATAAAATTATTTTTTTCTGAAAGCATAGAAATGTATGATAATATAGGTAACAGGTCCGCCTATCATTGTTGCGAGCGCTGTTGCCCAAAACTGCGGCAAATGCCATGTGTTTATTGTTATAAAGGTAACAAGAAAATAAATAATAAAATTCGGGACATAAGAAATTATAAATCTTACATAGCTCCGACCGGTAGGTTTCTTTTTAAAAACAAAATAAGAGTCAATCAAATAAGCAAGTGAAAGTGAACCTATATATCCAATAACAGCCGCCGCATTGCGGTTCGGTATTATAATATCTGCGGCGGTAGATATCCATGCGGTATTAAACGTGTTGACAGTGCCGAACAGACAAAATGATAAGAACTCGCGGTTAAAAAAGAGCCCGCAAAGCTTTCTGATAAAATCCCGCATACGGCTGCCTCCTTATTCGCAGGATAGCAACATTATATCAAACGCAGGTCAAAAAAACAAGTTTAATATTGACATTCGGCATTTTCTGTTGTAATATAACATATGTCTCTTCAAGAATTTCAGCGTTTGATTCACGCATAAAGGCGCTGAAATATACTCATTTATGTTTCCGTAGCTCAGTTGGATAGAGCGACCGCCTCCTAAGCGGTAGGTCGGAGGTTCGAATCCTCTCGGGAACGCCAAAAATGGCTCATCCACGCGCTTTTGTGGCTGAGCCATTTTCTTTTTCACTTACAAAACCCTTCACATAGTTATAATATATTTGCCTGCGCCGCGCCGTTTGCCGTCCGACAAAATACTCGGCAATTCTGTAAGCGGCTCTGTTTTGTAGATCATTGATGATACATCTAACTTTCCGCTTTCAATAAGCTTGATTGCCGCAGGAAATGTATAGGGGTTTATGTAGGACGATTTTAAGGTTATTTCCTTTTTAAATATTTCAAACGGCTTTACGCTTATTTCAGCGTCGGGCTTTGTAAGCCCGAACATCATAACGGTTGAATACTTGCCCGCAAGGGCTATTGCCTGTTCGATTGTTTCGGGTATGTTTCTTTCTTCAACTCTTAAATCGTTTTTTTCCGTAAAATACCGCTGCTTTCATTTTGTCATATCTCCTTTAATGCGGCTATTGCGCCGTGTTTTTCGGTGCTTTTCCCTGCAACATAAATTGCTTTTTTAAGATATTTTTCCGCCGTTTCGGGCGTTATATTGTCAACCGTGCTTTTATTATTTATCCATTCGCTTAAAAATGTTCCGAAGAATATATCGCCTGCGCCAGTTGTATCAACCGTTTTAACCTTTTCGGCAGGTAAAGCTCAGAATATCCACCTTGTCAAGGTGCAGCTTCATCATCTTTATTGCGGTTGCTTTGTCTTCCCACAGTAGCTCCCTGTAATTCGGGTCGTAGGTTACGGTGCATCCTGCCTTTTTCGCAATATCAAGCGCATATTCGGTAGTGCTGCGCGCAGGCTCTGCTGTAAGCGATAAAGAACCGAAATGGAATATCTGCGAATTTTTGATAATATCTGCCTTTATATCCTCTTTTTCAAGAAAAACATCCGCGCCGAAATTGCGGTAAAAGCTGAAATCACGGTCGCCATCACTGTTAAGCGCCACGAATGCAAGTGTCGTGTTGTGCAAATTATCGGTTATAAGTCCCTCGTCCGAAACACCCGCGTTTTTAAGCGTTTCGCGCAGAAAGCTGCCGAACATATCGTTCCCGACCTTGCCTATAAGCGCCGTTTTTCCGCCGAATCTTGAAACGGTCGCCAGCAGATTGACAGGCGCGCCGCCAGCCTTTCTTGCGAAAATAAGGTCGCCCGCCGCATCCTTGCCGGACGGCGTAAAATCTATAAGTATTTCGCCTAAAGCCGTTATATCGTACTTCATAATTTTATCTCCTGCGGTATGGGTTTTCGGTTTTTGTAATAATAAAGATTTTTAAAGCCGAGCCTTGAAAGCTCGCTTAAGGCATAATCAAAGCCGTGCGCTATGCGTTCCGCTATATGCGCGTCAGAACCCAAGGTCAAAAGATAGCCGCCAAGCTCTTTGTAGCGTTTTATTATCGGTATATCCGGCATAAGAACATTATAATCCGTATCAATGCAGGATGTATTTATTTCCAATGCAATACCTCGGCTTATTATCTCTTTCAGTATTATATCCGTTTTATCGGCAAATTCTTTCAAATCAACCGCTGTGCCGTATTTTCCGTTTATGTATCTTAACGGGCAGGTCATATGTGAAAGCACGTCAAAATCTGTCGTTTTAATCATTTCAAGCATATCGTCAAAATATACGGAAATGTATTCATCTATTTCATTTCGTGAAAGAAAAGAAAAATTTATTCCGGAATATGGCTGTGTATAATTCCTGTATCTCACCGCGTGAACCGAGCCTAACACGATATCAAAATCGCTGCTTGCTATCACCTCTTCAGCGTCCTTTTTATGCCACATTCCCTCGCCTATTTCAACCCCCGCAAGCACTCTGTTTCCCATTTCGTGCGCGCAAACGACTGACTTTTTTATGGGCGTTTTTACATCCCTGTCGCCGCAAAATTCAATATCGCAGTGGTCGGTAATCGCAAATCCCGCAATTCCTTTTTCCTTTGCCGCCTTTAGGCTGTCATACGGATTACATTCGGAATCGTGGGAAAAATGCGTATGCGTGTGGCAATCGAAAATATTTTTAAAAAGCATATTCGTCATTCCCTTATTGACAAAACAAATTATACAAATATAATATACTTATTAAATCAAATAATCAACTGCCGCCGCATAAAATGAAAAAACGCTCAGAATATTGAGCGTTTGGAGGTTTATATGAACAAGGAAAGAGAAAAAATATACTTGAGATCGCAATTAAGGAAAAAAGCGTTACGGTAAGAGATTTGGCGCAAAGGCTCTATTCAAGCGAGCCTTCAATAAGGCGTGATTTATGCAGCCTGGAAAAGCAAAAGCTGCTGAGGCGAACCCACGGCGGCGCAGTGCTTGATGAAAACGCACTTTCCGAAATTAAAATCCCGTTTTTAATAAGAGAGCTTGAAAAAAGCGATGAAAAAATCAAAATCGCACGAATGGCGGCAGAATTGGTGCCTGACGGCAGCGTTATTTTTCTTGACGCTTCAACCAGCGCATATTCAATGATTCCGTTTTTAGCAGAAAAAAGAAACCTTATTGTTATAACAAACGGAATTAAAGCGCTTACCGCTCTGAGCGAAAACAATATCACCTGTATCGGCACGGGCGGCAGCGTTATAAATTCCTGCCTTGCGCTTGTCGGAGAGGACGCATTCCGAACGATTGAACGCTACAATGCGGATTTTTGCTTTTTCTCTTGCAGAGGTCTGTCCGAGGACGGTAGGCTCACAGATATTTCGCAGTCTGAAAATTCAATAAGACTTAAAATGATAAATCACTCAAAAAAATCGTATTTACTTTGTACGAGTGATAAATTAAATAAAGTATATTACCACAATCTTTGCTCCGCAGATGATATAAGCGGGATTATAAAAGCAAATTAAGCGCAATACAGCCGGGAAGCACAAAAAACAGTAAAAAAATGTTGACTTTAGGCTGAATAACTGGTATAATGCAAGATGCTGACCGGAAGCGGTTTCCGGCTTTAGCTCCTTACTCCGTTTTAAAAACGGAGTCAAATGTCCAGAAGGAGGTGCAGAAAATGGTCAATAAGTATGAAGCTGCAATGATCTTTTCAGTCGCAAACGGTGATGATTCCGTAAACGCGCTGAAGGAAAAGTTTGCCGAGCTTATCGCAAAGCACGGCCATGTTGAAAATGTTGACGACTGGGGCAAGCGCCGTCTCGCTTACCTTATCAACGACGAGGCTGAGGGCTACTATGTTTTCACAACATTCACAAGTGAGCCTTCTTTCCCTGCTGAGCTTGAACGTGTTGCCGGCATTACCGACGGTGTGCTTCGCGCAATGGTAATTAAGAAGTAAGGAGTGTCCGATAATGTTTAATATTGTTATTTTAACCGGTCGCCTTACCGCAGATCCGGAATTAAAGACAACACCGAGCAATATTTCGGTAACTTCGTTCTCCATAGCCGTAAACCGCCGCTATCGCGCGGGCGAGGAGCAAACCGATTTTATCAATATAGTTGCTTGGCGTCAGACAGCCGAGTTTATCTGCAAGTATTTCAAAAAGGGCTCTATGATCGGTATTGAGGGTTCTATTCAGACCCGCAAGTATACCGACCGCAACGGCAATAACCGTACTGCTTTTGAGGTTGTTGCAAATAACGCTCAATTCGTAGAGGCAAAGCGTGATTCCGTAGGCTCAGCGCCTGCTCCGTCAGAGCCTGCCTCTTTCAGTAACGCGGATTCCGGTGATTTCTCCGAAATCGGCGGTGCGGACGACGATCTGCCGTTCTGATTTAGTTACACTATTTATAAGGAGGAGCTTTTCCATGGATAAGGAGAAGGAAAAGATAGAGCGCCCCATGCGCAAAAAGGCACGTAAAAAAGTATGCCACTTCTGTGCTGACCGCGTTGAGGAAATAGATTACAAGGATGTTGCAAGACTCCGTAAGTTCATTTCCGAGCGTGCAAAAATTTTGCCTCGCCGCGCAACCGGCACTTGCACAAAGCATCAGCGCGAGCTGACTAACGCAATTAAGCGCGCACGTCAGATGGCTCTGCTGCCGTATGTGAACGAATAATTGAATGACTGCCTGCCGCAAACAATGCGGTAAGCAGTCTTTTTTAAAATTCCTTGACATTTTGCCTTTTCTGTTGTAAAATATTTGTACTGTCTGCGGCTGTGGCGGAACTGGCAGACGCGCCAGACTTAGGATCTGGTGTCTTCGACGTGGGGGTTCAAGTCCCTTCAGCCGCACCAAAAATCCTCATTCGTAAGAATGGGGATTTTTAATCTTTACCTCTTAACTACAATATCACTTGACGCTATATTTATGCGAGTGTTTAAATTCGTGCAAAAAATGCAAAAATCTTTTTTCGTAGTCCTGCCACATGAAAAAGCGCTTGCTTTCTGCAAGTGCTTTTTCAGTTATATTTATGGCTTTAACCCATTAAGGACATAACGTCCGAAACAAAGAACCAACCGCTAAGCGGGTGCGCGTCAGCTGTTATACAAAAAATTCTCCAAAGCAGTACAATAAGGTGTTCAAGTCTTAGAGAACTACGAAAGGAAAATTTTAATGGCTAACAGCACAAATAGTTTATCACATACAAAATGGTTATCAAGTACCATAAAGATTTGCAGGAGATAAAAGGAATTGTGTTTGTTTATTGATTTTATCAGTCAATAGCAAATCGAGAACAGTATCGGCACAAAGGTCGAGCAGATCACGCCGTTGACAACGGAGAAAACCGCTGTCTGCGCGTCGGTATTGCGCATAATCATCGGCAAAGTTGTAACCTCACTGGTTGCGCCCGCAATCGCAATGCAAGTGTATGAGTTACAATGCTTTGCGACAAACGTGATCAGGATAAACGACGCGATTTCACGCATAAGATTACTTAAAAATGCGACACTTCCGATAGATGCCCCCGCCAGATTTCCGATCGTCACTCCTGCAAGGCTGTACCAACCAAGTCCGCCGCTGATTGAAATTGCTGCATAAATTGGATAATTCAAAATCAAGCCGCACACAACACCGCCGATCAGCGAACAGACAATAATACCAAGCGGTACAATCAGAATTTTTACATTAAATTTAACCAGCTTTGACAGAATTCCTTTTTGCTTGCCGACGCTGATGCCGACAGAAAACATCAGCAGATACAAAACCCATTCCGAATAGGCAGACAAAGCAGTTAAAGCCACAGACAGTACTGGTATACTGCCGCAGCCGATGCCGAGCAGGCAGCGCCGACAAGGTAAGTAATCGTCATTGTCGCCATTGTATTCATTCCCTTAGGAACGCTTTTGGCGCAAACCTGATAGATAATGTTCGACAGCACCACAAGCGCAATCGTCCAAATCATAGACACAGACACATTCATCCTCCTATAAAGCAAAAAAGACAGCCAGACTTTTCAGCCTGACTGTCGGTAGGTGCTCACCCATATTTAATGTATAATTATTATATCATATTCATCTCTGATATGCAAGAGCATTTATAGATTTTTCTAAAAGGCATTTTGTTCAGTTGAAACATCGATGTATTCGTGGTATAATGACTTTATGCAGGCTGCGGAACGCCGCCGAAACGCATACTGCGTTTGAAAATCAAAGATTTTCGCGCAAAAACATTGAACGGCTAAAATTTTTTATCGCCACTGTCGATAAAAAGCGGCTAATGCCGCTCCGAAGCCGTTGGCTTCGGATTTTATGGTATAATAGCAGTAAATTAGTATTAACGGAGGTCGCAATGGAGCTGATTGTAAAACAGTTTTCGGAATTAAGCGCGCAAGAACTGTTTGAAATATATAAACTGCGTGTTTCGGTCTTTGTAGTGGAGCAAAAATGTCCCTATCAGGAGGTGGACGACGCAGATAGAGTCGCCTACCATATTTGGCTCAAAGGTGAGGACGGCATTAAAGCCTATGCAAGGGTACTCCCGGCTGGCATAACATTCCCGACCGCGTCGATAGGTCGCGTTATTGCGGTCAAGCGCCGCTGCGGACTCGGCAGCAAAATCGTTTCAGCGGCAATCCGTACAGCCGAAACCGAACTCAATGCAGATGAAATCACCATCGAGGCACAGGTCTATGCACGCTCGCTGTATGAAAAGTTAGGCTTCCGGCAAACCTCCGAAGAATTTTCGGAGGACGGAATCCCGCATATTCAAATGCGGAGAAAGCGACAGTCACACCCCGGCGGCGACGGAAACGGTTAAGAGCAGATATAAAAAGTACAAAGGGAGATAAATACAATGTTCAGAGACATTCGCAGGAAAAAGAATGAAATCAATATTGACGCGGCAAAAGTGCTTTTGCTGTCCTGCCGGCGCGGTGTGCTTGCCGTAAACGGCGACGACGGCTATCCTTATGCGATACCGATAAATTATGTCTATGACGCGGACGCCGGGAAGATATATTTCCACGGTGCAAAGGTAGGTCATAAGGTTGACGCTCTGCGCGCCTGTGACAAGGTGTGCTTTACGGTTTACGGAAACGAAACCGTAAAGGAGGAAACGTGGGCGCCATTTATGCAGAGTGTGGTCGTATTCGGCAGATGCCGCCTGGTTGAACCCGGCGAAAACGCTATTGCACTGCTAAAGAAATTAGCAATGAAATATTACCCTGATGAGCAGCTTGCCGATAAGGAAATCGCCCGCGCCGGCAAAGCGGCGCAGATGTTTGAAATCGAGATTGAGCATCTCAGCGGCAAGGAAGTGCAGGAAAAGTAAATCCTGTTTACCGGATAATATACGGATTATTACGAAAATCTCTTGACAAAACGATTGAAACAGCGTTTACTAATATACACTTCTTGCCCGGAACAAGAGGTTCGGGCATAATTTAATATGGTTATTACTGCCACCGGGTAGTGGAATGCAAAGCATTCGTTTACACATCGTCAGGTCTTAGAAGATGTGTATGCGGATGCTTGTTTTTTTGGAGGTTTTCTGATGAAAAGCGTAAAAAGACTTATAAGCTATTTTTCAAAGGGTGAACTCGTGCTTTGGTGTTCGTCCGTAATCCTTATCGCGGTATCGTTCTGTGTATTCGACCGCGAGAACTTTCTTACCTTGGCGGCTTCTATTATCGGCGTTACGTCTCTTATCTTTAATGCCAAAGGAAATCCGTTCGGGCAATTTCTGATGGTAATATTCAGTCTGCTTTACGGGATTATTTCGTTTACATTCTCTTATTACGGCGAAATGCTCACCTATCTCGGAATGACGATGCCTATGGCAATATTCGCTCTTATCTCGTGGCTGAAAAATCCGCACAACGGCAACAAAGCGGAGGTAAAGGTCAACAGCCACGGCAAAAAGGAAATCGTGTTTATGTGGATACTGGCTGCCATAGTGATCGTCGCCTTTTATTTCGTTTTGGACGCTTTCAATACCGCAAACATCGTGCCGAGTACAATTTCTGTCACAACAAGCTTTGTCGCCGTTTACCTGACCTTCCGGAGAAGTCCGTTTTTTGCACTCGGGTATGCCGCAAACGATGTGGTTTTAATCGTTTTATGGGTTTTGGCAAGTATTGCGGACACACGCTATATTTCGGTCGTCGTCTGCTTTGCCGCATTCCTCGTCAATGACATATACGGATTTCTGAACTGGCGGAAAATGAAAGAACGCCAAAAGGCGGATATTGCAAAGGCATAAATGCTGAGAGCGTTTTTAAGGATAGCCGTATACTCGCATATCAACTTTTTATAATAATCTTATGTGATAAAAATATGGTGCAGCACTGCTTGCGCCATATTTTTATTTCCTTACTTTAAAAATGCAGAAAATGCAAAAATTTTTTGTAAACCTATTGACAATCGCCGACAGCCTCACTATAATAACAGATATTCTAATTTTAGAGTTTCTACGATTGGAGAATAAATATGAATAATTGGAATTACACGGCATCGAAGATATTCAACAACGCAAACCGATTTATCGAGGCGTATCATGCCGTATTGCAGCCGATTTGCAAGGATACAGGGTTGCCGCCGATGGCTGTTGACATTCTGATGTTTCTTGCAAACAATCCGGACAGCAATACGGCAGGAGACATTTGTCGGTGCAGAGGACTTAAAACCGGTATTGTGTCCGTTCATATCGACCGACTTGTCAACGAGGGACTGCTCTCGCGGCAGGCGGTTCCCGGTGACCGAAGAAAAACACGGCTCGTCTGCACGGAAGCTGCAAGCGGCATTATTGAAAAAGGCCGCGAACTGCAAAAATGCTTTGCACAAAGGCTGCTTGCAGGAATGTCAGGCACGGATATCGACGTGTTTCATCACTGTCTGACGGTTCTCGGCGACAATATTGACGAAATTCGCAAAAACGGATTTTCAACGAAAGAATAGGAGATAATCATGTTCAAGCTACTGAAAAATATGCGCCGAAAAGAAAAACTGATGGCGCTTCTTTGTTTGGTGTTCGTTGTAGCACAGGTTTATTTTGACCTGCGTCTGCCGGATTATATGACCGAGCTGACCACGCTCATCATGACCTCTGGCACCACATCGGATATTGTGAATGTCGGGCTGAAAATGCTCGGCTGCACGACGGCGAGCGCTGTGCTTGCCATCGCCTGCGGCTTTCTTGCCGCAAAGACCGCATCCGGTTTTAGCTTTGCTGTTCGGGATAAGCTGTTTCGTCATGTTATGGATATCGGCAGTGAAGAAATGCAGGACTTCTCTATCCCCAGTCTGATAACCCGAACCACCAACGATATTACGCAGATTCAAATGATCGTTGCAATGGGTCTGCAAATGTTGATAAAAGCCCCCATTATGGCAGTCTGGGCAGTTATCAAAATTCTCGGCAAGAGCTGGGAGCTTTCCGCCGTAACTGCCGCATTCGTTGTGGTGCTGTTTGTTACAGTCCTGCTTATCATGAGTTCCTGCATTCCGCGCTTCCGCCTCGTCCAGAAAATGACAGATAAAATCAACCGTGTAGCCCGTGAAAACCTGACCGGCATCAATGTGGTACATGCCTTCAATGCCGAGGAGTTTCAGAACAAAAAATTCGACGGTCCGAGCCGCGGCATGATGGAACTGCAGATGAAAAACCAAAAGCTGTTTGCGCTTATGCAGCCGACGATGACGCTCGGTATGAACGGGCTGGCTCTGGCAATCTATTGGCTCGGTGCGGCATTGGTGAGCAATATCGCGGTCACCGATATGAGCGCGCGTTTAGCTATGTTCAGTGAGGTGCTTGTATTCAGCACCTATGCAACCTATGTCGTGATGTCTTTTATGATGCTGGCGATGATCTTCATGCTGCTGCCGCAGGCTCAGGTATCCGCCGAGCGTATCAACGCGGTGCTGAATCGGGATGTGTCAATCCGCGAAGGCAGCGTTCAAAACGGCAAGGAAACCGGTACGGTTGAGTTCCGGAATGTTTCCTTCCGCTATCCCCACGCCTCTGAAGATGAACTGATTGATGTTGATTTCAAGCTGAACAAGGGCGAAACCCTTGCAATCATCGGTGCAACCGGCAGTGGTAAGACTACGCTGGTCAGCCTGATACCCCGCTTTTATGACGCAACAAGCGGCGAGGTATTGATAGACGGCGTCAACGTCAAGGATTATACCTTTGACGCACTGTATGATAAACTGGGATATGTCACGCAGAAAGCGGTTCTGTTCTCCGGCACTATACGGGATAACGTGCTTTTCGGCGAAAGTGCCGACGATGCGGACGGGGCAAGACTGAACGATGCTATAGAACTTTCGCAGGCTAAGGAATTTGTTGACAAATTGCCTGAAGGTACGGAATACGAGATCGCGCAGCTCGGCCGCAATGTATCCGGCGGTCAGAAGCAACGCCTTTCTATCGCCCGTGCACTGGCAAGAAAGCCCGAAATTCTAATCTTTGACGACTCGTTCTCGGCGCTTGACTATCGGACAGATGCAAAGCTGCGCGAGGGTCTGAACGAACAGCTTCACGGCACGACAAAAATCATTGTTGCCCAGCGTATCAGCACCATCCGCCACGCAGACAAAATCATCGTTCTTGACCGCGGAGAGATGGTTGGAATGGGAACGCACGAAGAACTGATGAAGAACTGCCGTGTCTACCGTGAGATTGCCACATCACAGCTCAGTGCTGCGGAGCTGGCATAAGGGAGGTAAGAAAAATGAAACGAAAAGATACAAAAAGCGGCGTTAGCTCGGCCATTCCGAGAATTGCCGGATATATGCGTTCAAGCATGGGAATCATTATTGCCGCACTGGTTCTTGCCGCCCTCAGCGCCGTTATGACGATTATAGGACCTGATAAGATAGGCCGAATCGCAACGCTGATGTCGGACGGACTGACCGGCAGTATCGACCTCGCGGCAATCGCAAAAATCGGTATTTTTCTTGCCGTCATTTATATACTCAGCGCGCTTTTCAGTTTTATTCAGCACTACACGATGTCTGTCGTTACGCTGAAAATGTCCTACCGTATGCGGGGAGAGCTGTCTGAGAAGATCAACAAAGTTCCGCAGAAATATTTCAACACCACCTCACAGGGCGACATTCTCAGCCGCATTACAAACGATGTGTCCACCTTGCAGCAGGGGCTGACAAACAGTATGCCGACGATTATCAGCGCCGCAACGCAGTTTGTCGGCTGCCTGATTATGATGTTCGTCACCGAATGGCGTCTCGCCCTCATTTCCATTGGCGTGACCCTTGTTGGCATGCTTCTGACGGTTCTGATCATGTCCAAATCGCAGCGCTTTTTCTCCGCACGGCAAAAGAGCCTCGGTAAACTTAACGGATATGTTGAGGAAATGTATTCCGGTCATGAGGTTGTGCGAATCAGCCGAGCAGAACGGAAGGTCTGCGCAAAGTTTGACACGCTTAATGCCGCTGTCTACGACGCAAACTGGAAGTCGCAGTTCCTCTCCGGCATCATGCAGCCGCTTATGAACATTATCGGCAACATTGCCTATGTCGCCGTCTGCGTTTTCGGCTCGATTCTTGCCATGAACGGCACAATCGAGTTCGGAGTGATTGTTTCCTTTATACTCTATGTCCGTCTGTTTACCTCGCCGCTGACGCAGATTGCGCAAGGCATGACGAATATGCAGACGGTGTCCGCCTCTGCGCACCGCATTTTCGACTTCCTTGAAAGCGAGGAAATGCCCGACGAGAGCGAGAAAACGACCTCCCTTACCGATGTTCAAGGCACGGTCAGCTTTAAGCATGTCCGTTTCAGCTATCCCGATATGCCGGATAAGATTATTATTAAAGACTTTTCCGCCGAGGTTCATCCCGGTCAGAAGGTCGCTATCGTCGGTCCGACCGGAGCCGGAAAAACAACCATGGTCAACCTGCTGATGCGCTTCTTTGAGATTAACAGCGGCACCATTAAGATAGACGGAGTTCCGATTTCCGAAATGAGCCGTGAAAATGTGCATATGCTGTTCAGTATGGTTTTGCAGGACACCTGGCTCTTTGAGGGAACGGTTCGGGAAAATCTCGTCTACAACATGGAGGGTATCACCGACGCACAGCTTGAAGAAGTCTGCCGCGCCTGCGGACTGGACAAATTCGTTCACACACTGCCGCAGGGCTTTGACACCGTTCTTTCAGAAAGTGCCAGCATCTCCGCCGGGCAGAAACAGTTGCTCACCATTGCCCGTGCCATGCTGCAAAATGCCCCTATGCTGATTCTTGACGAAGCGACATCCTCTGTTGATACCCGAACTGAGCTTTTAATTCAGCGCGCCATGGATGAGCTCACGAAAGGTCGCACCAGCTTTGTGATCGCACACCGCCTTTCCACCATCAAAAACGCCGACCTCATCCTTGTTATGCGCGACGGTGATGTAATTGAGAGCGGAACGCATGAGGAGCTGATGCAGCGCGGTGGCTTCTACGCCGACCTGTATAACAGTCAGTTTGAAGATAAAATTGCTTAATAAAAAGCAAGGTAAATAAGCGCACAAAAAGAACCTGCTTCCATACACGGAAGCAGGTTCAGCTTATATTACATTATTCTTCTTACTAATACGGCAGCGGTGAAAGATTTTCACCGTCAATTTCAATAAACGTTTCTTTTCTCCGTTCACCCTCTGCTAAATTAAATAATACAAAGGCTGTTTTGTCCGGCTCCTGCTTCGGCGCATTCTCGCCGGATTTTCCTGCTAATCCCTGAGGAGTTATCATCCAGCCCGGATGAACAGAGTACACTTTTACACCTTTGTCAGCATAGGAATTCTGAAGAAGTTTACTCGCCATATTCTGTGCCGCTTTTGACATACAATATCCATATTCACACACACGTTCTGCGTTTTTTATTGAGCCTGCCTCGGAAGATATGTTTATGACGGTCTTTAAATTCGACACCTCAACATACGGCATAAATGCCTTTGTTACTTTTAGCATGCCTACGGAATTAACTTCATATTGCGGTATAAATTTCTCAAAATCAAAATCTTTATCATCTAATTTCAAACGGTCTCTGTCAAGCCATATTCCAGCATTATTAACCAACAAATCCACAGTATCTGACTGTAAAGCGTTTGCTGCGGCAACACAGTCGTTATAATCGGTTACATCGCATTTTTTAACAGTTAAATTATCGTTATGCAACTTATTTAATTCTGTGAAATTTGAAATTTCTAATGCCAGAACGTTATATTTTCGCTTTAGCGCCTCTTTGACAAGAGAAAATCCGAGACCCTGACCTGCCCCCGTTACAACGGCTGTTTTATTCATCGCATTTCACCAGTCCTTTTATAAAATTATCGGTATGATTTTCCATATCATAATTTGCCTTGTCAAATTCATCCATAGAGTAAATTTTATTAGCTGCTCCGGTAAATTTCCATAAGCCCTTTGATATTAAATCGAGTCCTCTTCTACAAAGCTCAGTTTCAAATTCAATGCGTCTTTCGTGGCAATTTATAAGTTCAAACGCCTTCATATTCCAAAGCTTAAAGTCTACCGTTCGCATTCCGTCGTTATGAAATCCGCCGACTCCTACCCTGCCGTGTGCACACACAAGCGCGCCCGCAAGTTCCAGACCGCTCGGAGTACCGGCAAATTCCATAACATTTTGAAAGCCTATATGGAAAATATCCGTTTTATGTCCGTCGCGTTTCAAATCGGGACTTTCCCATGTTTTCCAATTCAGATAAAATGATTTTTCCAGCTCATCCGGATGAAGAACAACATCGGCACCGTATCTGAGCGCATTTTCCCTTGCTTCCGGTCTCAAATCGATTGCGGTTACTTTTCCGTATCCCATAGTTTTAAACATAGATATCATACCAAGTCCCATATATCCGGCTCCGACCACAACTATTTCGTCATCAAGCAGCCGCGGCATCATTCTTGAGCCCACACTCATAAGACAGCCTATCGGTTCAACAACTGCATCCTCATCAGCTATATTTTTAGGAATAATCATTGTTTTATCGGGTTCCATAACGATATACTCTCTGTAACCGCCGCCGCCGAGACCGGTTACTCTGTCGCCCGTTTTAAATCCGACAACATTTTTTCCTACATCGGCAACATATCCCATCGTTTCATGACCAAATTCTTCTCCGCCCTGCGCAGTAGACCAGGGATACCACTCAGAATGGCACATTCCCGTGTACTTAACCTTTACAAGAATCTGATTATCATTGATACGGGGAATATCCGTTTCAACAATTTTGCTCTTTCTCGGTCCAACCATTACAATTTTTTTCATAAAATAGCTCCTTTGCAATTTGTTGAAAAAATTATAATGTATAAAACCCTAAAAATGAATAGAAAAACCCTATATAAATATGGACAAATCAGACTCAGTGATATATAATACGCTCAGAGGTGAAAATATTGAAGGTTATTGCTATGGGAAGAACCGCCGATTTGATTTTTTCCTGCGTCGAACATAAGCACGATGAGTGGGAAATTGTAATCGTCACATACGGCAACGGAAAGTTATACGCAGAAAACAATATAATCGATTTTTCAAAAAAACAGCGTTTACGCCGTACCTCCGGGAGTTTTACATAAAAGCATTTCAAAGAACGGATTTGAAGATACATACATAAGAATCAAAGAGTTAAATCTGCCGGCAGACAGTATAACGCATATAAATCCGGGAACCGAAGATTTTGTAGAATTATCAAAAATTCTATATAGGACATACTATAAAAACAATAATCACTATAATAGCTCCGTATATACACTTACGGATGCTTTGATATCGCTTTTGACCGACACGGTAAATGAAAATTGCATATATTCATTCACAGCGGCTGTACGGGATTATTTAAATTCCAATTTCAGCAATACAAAGCTAAACTCATTTGTTATATCAGAGGCATTTGGCTATAACTATGAGTATCTGAGCAGATGCTTCAAGGAGGATTTCGGCGCAACGCCGATGCAATTCCTTAATTCACTGAGAATCAAACACGCAAAGGCTCTTTTAAGCAGCAGACAAAAATACTCCGTTGAAAAAATATCTATATTTTGCGGCTTTTCGGATAAATTCTATTTTTCCCGTGCATTTAAAAAAGCAACGGGTTATTCGCCCGTTAAATACCGCCAAATAAATTCAATTTATAATTTATAATAAAAAGCGTAAAAAAACAGCGCGGACAAATAAGCCCTGCCCGCGCTGTTTTTAATATTTACATTATTTTTTCATTGAAACAGCAAGCTTTGCCTTTTCAACTATATTTGCGGCTCTGAGTCCGAATTCATCAAGCAGGTCAGCCGCCGGTCCGGAGTGACCGAAGGTGTCGTAAACACCGAGACGAACCACCGGAACCGGACATTCGCCGGAAAGCAGTTCGCAAACCGCGCCGCCGAGACCGCCTATCACCGAGTGCTCCTCGGCAGTTACAACGGCGCCTGTTTCGCGCGCCGCCTTGAGGACTATCTCGTTATCAAGCGGCTTTATAGTCGCCATATTGATAATGCGGGCGGAAATTCCCTCCGCCTTTAAAAGCTCGTAAGCCTGCAACGCCTCGTTTACCATAAGTCCTGTCGCTATAATGGTTACGTCGCTTCCCTCACGCAGCTCAACTCCCTTTCCGACTTCAAAATTATAATCGTCATCGAAAATGACAGGAACGGCAAGTCTGCCGAAACGAATATAAACCGGACCGTCAAGCTCCATTGCGGCAAAAACCGCCTTTTTGGACTCGGTTTCATCTGCCGGGTTTATTATAGTCATACCAGGAATTGTACGCATAAGCGCGATATCCTCGCAGCACTGATGCGTTGCACCGTCCTCACCGACGGAAATGCCGGCATGGGTTGCTCCGATAATAACCGGAAGATGCGGATATCCAATCGAGTTTCTGACCTGCTCGAAAGCACGTCCGGCAGCAAACATTGCAAACGAGCTGACGATAACTCTTTTGCCGGTTGCTGCAATACCGGCGGCAATTCCCATCATATTCTGCTCGGCAATTCCGCAGTCATAAAATCTATCCGGAAATTCCTTTTTGAACATACCGGTTTTGGTGGCGGCGGCAAGGTCCGCATCCATAACAATAAAATCATTTCTCGTGTGTCCTAACTCGACAAGCGCCTTTCCGAAGCCCTCGCGAGTTGCAACCTTTTTAATTTCAGACATATTTCCGCCCCCTTATTGCAGCGAAGCGAGCTGTGCTTTAAGCTCGTTCATAGCTATTTCATACTGTTCGTCGTTCGGCGCGGAGCCGTGCCAGCCGACAGCGTTTTCCATATAGGAAACGCCCTTGCCCTTAACGGTTTCCGCTATAATTGCAACCGGCTTATCGACGGTTTCCGCCTCTTTGAGCGCCGATTCAATCTGTTCAAAATCGTGACCGTTTATCTTTATAACATACCATTTAAAGGCCTCAAATTTTTTATCGACCGGCTCAGCCGAGTTTACCTCGTCAATCGTTCCGTCAATCTGAAGCCGGTTCAAATCAACAAACGCCGTAAGATTGGAAAGTCCCTTATTGCCGGCAAACATAGCCGCCTCCCAGACCTGACCTTCCTCTATTTCGCCATCGCCCAAAATTGTATAAACACGGAAGCTATCCCCGAAATGCTTTGCGGAAAGAGCCATGCCACAGGCAGCGGAAATGCCCTGACCGAGAGAGCCGGAGGACATATCAACGCCCGGTATATGCTTCATATCAGGATGTCCCTGCAATATTGAGCCTATATGGCGCAGTCTTAACAGCTCTGCCCTGTCAAAATAGCCGCGTTCGGCAAGTGCGGCGTATAACGCCGGCGCCGCGTGACCCTTTGAAAGAACCAGGCGGTCCCTGCCGGGCGCTTTCGGCTCTGCGGGATTGATGTTCATATGCTCAAAATACAGGTAAGCGAGGATATCCGCTATTGAAAGCGAGCCTCCCGGATGACCTGATTTTGCGGCATGCACACCCTCGATAATGCCAAGCCTTATCCGGCAGGCAATTTGCTGCAGTTCGTTTTTTCTTTTTGCTTCCATTGTTTGCATCCTTTCTTATTTTTCGGCAAAACCGGAAAACGGTGAGCCAAAGCCCATCTCAGCTCCGGAGGTTTGCCAAATAATCTATAAAATCAGCCACAGCGCCCTCGCTCGCAAAGCCGGCAACAAAATCAGCCTGCTTTTGCAGCTCCTCAGGTGCGTCGGCTGTAAAGCAACCGATATCTGAATCAAGAATCATATCAAGGTCATTATAATAGTCGCCTATGGCGAAATATCCGCCCTTTTCGATACCGAGCAATTCAATCAGCTTTCGGCATCCGCTGCCCTTTGATGCTTTGCCCGGAAGCTGTTCCAAATAGCTGCGTTTTCTTCCTCCGAGCTGTGCGGAAGTATCGCGAAATACTGAATTATGAACCGAGATATTTACAAAATCACGCAGTTTGTTAAGCTCGGCGGGATTATCAGAAGCATAAAGAATCTTGTTGAACCTTTTGCCGTAAAGCTCATCCGGAGATATCGGCAGGGGTTCAAGATGCTCATAAAACGCATGGTCGCGGATTTCATTATTTGAACGAAGATTAAAAACCTGATGCGCAGTATGAAGCTCTATACCCATTTCCGGCAGGCTGTTATAGACCTCAAGAACAAGCTCCAAATCCTCCTTAGGAACGCTTGCCTCCCAGAGAACGCGGTTTTCGCAGAAATCATAGATTACAGCGCCGTTTGCCAATACGGAAGGAGCAATATTATCGACCCTGCTTAATACGTCCTTAACAGCCGGGGCAGTCCTGCCTGTTGAGAGTGAGAATTTTCCGCCCTCGGAAATAAAATACGCTATTTTTTCAATAGTGCGTGGACTGATTATTCCGTTTGATTCAATAGTTCCGTCAATATCGCTTGCAAGCAAACAGCCGCTAAATAATCCCATTCCTACACTCCTCGGAGAATTTCATAAAATATTCGGGCAGCGGGCTTGTGAACTCCATATATTCCCGTGTTCCAGGATGGACAAAGCCAATCTGCCTCGCGTGAAGACATTGTCCGCAAAGGCGGGTTATCACTTTTTTAGGTCCGTATACCGCGTCACCTGCAACAGGATGACCGATATAAGCCATATGGACGCGTATCTGGTGAGTCCGTCCGGTTTCAAGGCGAAGTCTGATATGAGTAAACGAACCGAAACGCTCCAACACCTCATAATGAGTAACCGCGGTTCTTCCTCCCGCTGTCACAGCCATCTGCTTTCGCTTAACAGGATGTCTGCCAATCGGCGCATTTACCATGCCGGTTTCGGTTTTCAAATTACCGTAAACCATTGCCTCGTAAACCCTGTTGCAGGTATGCTCGGCAATTTGCGCAGCTAAAAACTGATGCGCTTCGTCGTTTTTAGCGACAAGCAGAAGTCCGCTTGTGTCCTTATCAATTCTATGAAGAATACCGGGGCGCAAAACTCCGTTAATTCCCGAAAGGCTGTCTCCGCAATGATAAAGCAGGGCGTTGACAAGCGTATTTTCCCTGTTCCCTGCCGCAGGATGAACAACCATTCCCTTGGGCTTATTGACAACCAAAAGCTGAGAATCCTCATAAACTATATCGAGAGGTATATTCTGCGGAAGAACCTCGCATTTCTGCGGTTCCGGCATTTCAACCGTCACCCTGTCTCCTGACTTCAGGCGGCAGTTTTTCTCTGCCGGCAGTCCGTTTATCAGAACGCAGCCGGATTCAATAAGCTTTGCCGTATGAGAGCGCGTAAGTCCGGATATCTCGGATGCGAAAACATCAAGTCTTGCAGACGCGCTCAGCTCAAATGTCTGTTCAATTTTGTTCATTTGAACCGTCGTGCTGCTGTCCGTCATCCGATGTGCCGCGTTTTTTACGGCTGTCATTTACAGCATCCCGCAAAAAGTATAATATCAGCAGGCAGGCGCCGACAACAACGCCTATATCGGCAACATTGAACACAGGAAACTGCGGCAAAAACTCGAAATGCAGAAAATCAATAACCTCACCGCCGCGGAAAATACGGTCAATCATATTTCCGAGACCGCCGCCGAGAATCAGGCACACCGCCCAAAACATCAGCTTATTCTTAATGCCGACCCTCATAAGCAGGGCAATACATATAAGCATTATTATTATCGTTATTGAAAGCAGCAGCCAGGTATGACCGCTGAGCATACCCCACGCTCCGCCGCCGTTGCGAACGAAAATCAAATCGATAAATCCGGGAATAAACCCCGTTCCGTCCGGCTTATCGGCAAGAAATTTTTCCATAAAAATCTTGGTATACTGGTCGATACCCAAAACGGCAAGACCGGCAACCGCAGCAAGTATATAGCTTATCAAATGCCGTCCTCCTCAATTTTATCGTCTATTTTGCTCTCAGGCACAGAAACCTGAAAACCGCTGTTATTATCCTCGATATGAACCGGAGCGGGTTCCTCTGCCTTGACAGGCTCAGGAGTTGCCGCGGCGGCAAATGACGCTGCATCCGGCTTTTGGTCTATAATTGCGGAAACTGCCTGAGCTATCTGCTTGGGGTCGGAGGGAACCTCGTCCGGCAGCTTTTGCAGCAGTTCTAAATGCTCTTTATATTTCTGCCTTATTTCGGTCTTGAACGCCACTATTTCAAGTTTTGTTTTATCAAAAAGCATTTGCTGTCGGCGCACGGCGTCCTCGCAGGCGGCTTCAACCGATTTTTTCTTAAGCTCGGCATTTTTTACAGCCGTTTCAAGCTCACGTTCTATCTGCATACGGCGGGAATTTGCTTTTTCCTCAAATGCCGCCGAAAGCTCCTTTTCTTCCTTTGAAATGCGTTCAACGCTACCCTTGGCGTCGTTGAGTATTGCCTCGCTTTTGGCGCGCGCCTCATCAACTATCTGGTCGGCGAGCTTCTGAGCGCTGAGCAAAACATTCTGAATACTGTTCTGCGAGCTTTTATAGCCCTCGTTTTCCTTTTTTAAGGCTTCGACAGCCGCATTCAGCTCGCGGATATTACGTTCATATGTCTCGTAATCCGCCTCAACCTTATCAAGCAGAACATCAACCTCGTCCTGCTTATATCCTCCGACAGCCTTTGAAAATTTTATTTCGCGAATTTCCTTTGAGCTTAACAATTCAACTCACCCTTTATATGAATTTTCCGTATTCAAGAATTATCCTGCCTTTGCGCGAAACACCGTCCGCCGATATAACCGTAAAACGACCCTTTGAACGGACTGTAACTCGATCCCCTGACGATATACTGTAAACAGCCTTTGAAACCGAAATTGAATTAACCGAAACCATACCGTCGCTTATAAGCTCCGCAGCTTTAGCCCTTGAAATTTTGCAAAGTGCCGAAACAACGCAGTCAAGCCGCAGCGACGCGACCGTTTCCCGGCAGACCGTAAGCTCTCCTGCTGCCGGAAGCGGTTCGGAAAAGCCTTTAGCCGCCGAAACGCCTACCCTGCCGATTTTTTCTGTTTGAGAAACAATAAACTCAGCAATATCGTTTTTAACGAAAGCAACCGCCCGTCCGGGTTCAACCAAAATATCTCCGACAGCCTCGCGGACTATTCCGAGTCCCATAAGCGTTCCGAGAACATCCCTGTGAGAAACGGAATCCTGCTTTCTGAAGCAGAAAGTTACCGCAGTTATCGGAAATTCCGGATTTTCGCACCAATCCGGCAGGCAGCCGAGCATTGTTCTCTCCGCTCCCTCAAAGCCGCCGAAAAAGCAATACCTGACATTTTCGCCGGCAAGCGCCTTTACTGCAAGCGCCGCCTCCGCCGGAGAAAGAAAGCCCAAGAACCTCGGAACGCCCGATTGATAGCACAAACGCGCCGTGTCAAGAACACGCGCTTCAAAAACGGAGCTTTCCATTACAGGTAAAGCTTACCGTCCTCATAATCTTCCATTAAAAGTTCGCCGGTAACGTCAACATCGGTCGGAACGATAATATATGTTGAATTGGCAATTTTTCTTATATTGCCGTGATTGGCATAGGTCACGCCGCTGAGAAAATCGATTATACGGCGCGAGGTATCGCGGTCTGCCGACTCAAGATTGAGCACAACTGTTTTTTTATCGTTCAGATGGTCGGCAATAGCCGGAACATCGTCAAACCTTTCGGGCTTTACCAAAACAACCTGAACCGAAGATTTCTGAGGTACGGCATAGGTATTGGAGCGGGAGCGTCCGCCCTGATGAACGCGCGGCAGGCTCTCGCTTTTTTTGGATGAAAAATCGTTATCGTAAGTCTCGGTCTTCTTAGGGGCTGCCGGCTCTGAGGTTTCCTCTAACTCCTCGTCAAATTCATCCTCTTCGGGAATACTCATAATATTTTTAACCTTTTCCCACAGACTCATAGCAATTACTCCTTATTATATATTATAATTCCTTTTTCCGAACAGCGCTGTTCCTACGCGGACAAGCGTTGCTCCCTCGGCAACGGCAATGTCATAATCATCGGACATTCCCATTGAAAGAATATGCATACTACTATTATCTATTTTTTTAGCTCCAATGTCAAGAAACATATTGTTTAATTTTGAAAAATATTTTCGGTTTCCGTCCTTTTCGGTGCAAATCGGAGGAATTGACATAAGACCGCAGATATGAACACGGTCAAGCTCCGCTATTTCATATATTGCCTCCTCTACGGAATCGGGCGCAAATCCCGACTTGCTTTCCTCTCCCCCGATATTGACCTCAATCAAAATATCCGCGTCAATATCAAGGCGTTCCGCCTGCTTTTCTATTTCCTTTGCAAGATGCAGAGAGTCAACCGACTGTATAAGCTCAACATGGGATATAATATCCTTTACCTTATTGGTCTGCAAATGACCTATCAGGTGGCGGTGAACCGGGAGCAGTCCCGCTTCCTTTGAAAGCAGCTCCTGAACGCGGTTTTCGCCTATATGAGTTATACCCGAACGTATGGCATAGTTCACCGTATCGACATCAACGGTTTTGGTCGCCGCAAGCAGGGTTATATCCTCCGGCGCGCGTCCCGAACGGAATGCCGCCTCATTTATCCGTTCCCTTACGCGTTTATAATTTTCGTCAAATTCCTCAGCCGACAACTTTTCCATCATATAGCTTCTTTCCTTTCACAACAACTCTGTCGTACAGCCGCAAAACGGTATCATTTGATTGCTGCTGCTCGCAGATTATATAATCGTCATTGGAATATAAAACATTAACCGGAACAAATTTTAAGGTTATGCCCGAAAGAACATAAACTCCGGTTTTTGAATCAACAACGCGCAGCGCGCTTTTTGCAAGCTTCAAGCCCTTATAAAGCTTATTTACAACCGTCATAGCGCCGGTTCTCATAGACGCAAGCTCGCTGTTCATCTGATTGCAGGAGAATATTATAACCGCGCTGTCCGACGAGCGCGAAAGATTTATGCGGTTTACGGTTACATCCAGCTCCGGGCTGCTTTTGAGTGATGTACGCAGAGTAAGAGTATCACCGGTCTTATATTTCATCGAATCGTTGATAGTAACCTTTGCGGCAATATACCATTCGTAATCGGTAACAACCTTTCCGATAACGTTTGCCGGAATCTCGGCGGGTTGCAGTTCTTTCATAAAATCCGCCGTAACAGAATCGAGATTTTCGGTTGTAAGAACGGTTTCGTATCCGTCTGACGCCTTTGTAAAGTAACCTGACGCCGAAGCTCTGACGCTGCCCTTTGCCGCAGGCAGCGCAGAATTAAGCTTTCCGAGCTGTTCATTCAGCTGAGCCAGCCGCCCGGAAAAATCGGTCTGTTCTCCGGTTATTATCTGCCGACGGTTTATCGCAGAAAGCAGTGTTTCCTGTTCCGATGCCCCCGCTGAATATCTCCCCGCCGCGCATGACCTTATAAGCGAATTAAGGGCGGTATCGACGTGATTCTGTACCAGCTTTATATCCGTTGCCTGCTGATTGTTATAGCCCTGCAATTCGGTTATATCGGCGATCTGCGCTTTAATCGTATCTATATTGCTCATAGTGACCGACGCGCTCTCGCTGTCATAAATATCAGCTATAATTCCGCCGGCGGCAACCCGTTCGCCGTCCGCTGTGAGATAATGATACACTCCGCCGGTATCACTTGTTACGTAATATTCGTTCCGAATTACGGTTCCGGAAATATTCAGTCCGTCAACAGTCTCATAATAAACCGCGCTTTCAACCGAAACCGGCATATAAAGAGAGGAATAAAGCTGATGACCGACAAATATTATAACTGCTGCCGCAAGCAAAAGCTTAATCGCGGTGTTACCTTTCAAAGCTCTTTTCCCACTCCTTTATAATGCGGATTGCCTCCGAAGACACGTTTTCGCACTCGTCCGCGTATATCCAGTTAATATTTTCATTTCTTCTGAACCAGGTAAGCTGCCGTTTGGCATATCTTCTCGTTGCGCGCTTTAAATCTTCGGCTGCTTCCTCAAGGCTTTTTTCGCCTCTGAAATAAGCAAACAGCTCTTTATGCCCTATTGCCTGAGCGGCTCCGCCGTGCGATTTTGCAAAAGTCTCGCGCGCCTCACGTTCAAGTCCGTTTTCAAGCATTTTATCGACCCTGCGGTTTATTCTGTCATAGAGAATATCGCGATTTTTAAAGGTTATTCCGATAATAATTGAATTAAACGGCGCGCTTTCGCTGCGTGAATCCGAAAGGCATTCGGAAAAGGTTTTCCCGGTAAGCTCATAGACCTCAATGGCTCTCAAAATCCGGCGAAGATCGTTCGGGTGAAGTCTTTCGGCGGCAGCAGGGTCAATTTCCCGGAGCTTTTCGAGCATAGCCGCGCTGCCGTAAAGCTCCGACTGCTTTATCAGCCGTTCTCTGACCTCGCTGTTTTCTTCCTCATCGGTAAAGCTGATACCGTTTAGAAGCGAATCAATATATAGTCCCGTTCCTCCGACAACAATCGGCAGCTTTCCGCGCGAATATATATCTTTAACTGCATTTTTCGCCGCCGAAACATAATCGGCAACCGTAAATTTTTCCGAAGGCTCAAGAAATTCAATCAGATGATGCGGTATTCCTCCGGTTTCGCCGCTGTCCGGAGCAGCGCTTGCAATATGGATACCGCGGTAAATCTGCATTGAATCAGCAGAAACGATTTCGCCGTTTTCGCTCCTTGCAATATCAATTCCGAGCGCGGTTTTTCCCGACGCGGTAGGTCCGACGACGGCGGCAACCGGTATTTTAGGACTCATTGAATCCTCCCGAACTGCTTTTCAAGCTCGCGGCGTTTTAATTCAAACGCAACCGGTCTGCCGTGAGGGCAATACATAATGTCACGCGAGGAAAGTATTCGCTCGGCAAGGGTTTTTAATTCCTGCGCAGCTGAATGGTATCCGCCCTTGGTAGCCGCCTTGCAGGCTATCATATGATAAAGATCGTCGATACGCGAACCGTCCACCTTACCTATTCCGACAAGCCCGTTTATTGCCTCCTCGCATACGGCAGCAACATCCTCACGGCTGAGCGCTGCCGGAACGGAACGCACCAGAACGGTTCCGTTTCCGAAATCCTCAACCTCAAAGCCAGCCTCGGCAAGCAGCTCCATATTTTCAATCGCAGCGCTGTATTCCCGCTTTGCAAGCGTTAATCTGACAGGAGCGAGCAGCTGCTGAACCTCGGTTTTACCATTTTTCCGCAGCTGTTCAAAAAGTATTCTTTCGTGCGCCGCGTGCTTATCTATCAGATAAAGGCTTTGTCCCATTTCGGCGATAATATATGTTGAAAACGCCTCTCCGATAAATCTGATATTATCATTGATATCCTGATTTTCCTGCGGTGTATCTTCCTGTTTTTTCTCCGCTGTTTCTGCAGCGATTACTGCGTCAGCCGCCGTCGGAGCTTTATTTTCATCAGGCTCTCTTTTAATGTCAACCGACGTATTTTTTTCAGCGAACCGCTTAAAATCCGGATGATTGAAATAAACATTATTAAAATCGTTAAGTCTTGAATCAGGGGAGCTTTCGGCAACCGTTATTTTTTCCGGTTCGGCTGTTTTTTCCGCAGCCGGCTGGCTCTTATTTTCCGGTGCCTTATAAGAAATTCGTTCTGGCGTTTCGTCTATATTCATTTTCTGCTGGCGATATTCGGTTGAAATATTTGAAAACGCAGAAAGGCTTTGAGCCTTTCTTTTCGCCTGAGCCGAGACAGAAAGCTGAGGTCTGGTATCTCCTGCGGAAAGCGCCGATTTAACGGCAGAATAAACCGCCTCAAAAACTCTGCGTTCATCCGAAAAGCGCACCTGGGTTTTAGCCGGGTGAACATTAACGTCAACCTCGCCGAACGGCAGTCCGACGTTAAGCACAAATGCCGGGAATTTTCCTACCATAATACTATGGCGGTAAGCCTGCTCAACTGCCGCCGTTACCGTTCCGGACTGAACAAAACGTCCGTTTAAGAAGGTGAATTGCAAACTTCTTGAGCTGCGGCAGGAAACAGGTCTGCAAATAAGACCGCTGACACGCACTCCGGCGCTTTCTCCGGAAACCGGAATAACGCTGCCGGCAAATTCTCTGCCGAGAACGCTGTAAACCGCGCTTTCAAGCTTACCGTCCCCCGGAGTTGAGAGCGTCTGTTTTCCGTCCCGGATGAATTTAAACGCTATTTCGGGGTGCGAAAGAGCGGCGCGGTCAACAACCGCCGCAACGGCATTACCCTCGGAAACATCCTTTTTAAGGAATTTCATTCTGGCGGGAGTATTATAAAACAGGTCGTTTACAATTATAGTTGTTCCGACGGCACAGCCGGTTTCCTCATTAAGGGTTTCTTCCCCGCCCTCTATCATATAATGAGTTCCGCAGTCGCTGTCCGGCTGTCTTGTTATAAGCTCAACCCTCGAAACCGCGCAGGTTGCGGCTAAAGCTTCACCGCGAAATCCGAGAGAGGCGATTGAATAAAGATCGTCGGCAGTTCTGATTTTGCTTGTCGCATGGCGCAGAAACGCAATAGGCACATCCTCGTTTGCCATTCCGCAGCCATTATCCGTAATTCGGAGCAGCGAAATGCCGCCGCGCCGGATTTCAACGGTTATATGAGTTGCTCCGGCGTCAATAGAATTTTCTATAAGCTCTTTCGCAACCGAAGCCGGTCTTTCAACCACCTCGCCGGCTGCTATCAGCTCGGCTATTTCCTTTTTAAGCAGCTTGATATGCGGCATTTTTCCGCTCCCTTCTCAAATTAAATGCTTTTCGCTTTTGTTGCAAGGTCAAAAAGTATTCCCATTGCCTCTATCGGAGTCAGTGTATTGACATCCAGCATCTGAAGCTCCTTTAAAAGCTCGGACGCACCCTGCAATTCAATGGGCAGCTGAGCCTGAGGAGCGGCGGCTGTGCGGTATGTTATAACTCCGTCCTCAATAGTTTGCTTTAAGATATCCTTGGCGCGCTTGATTACCGAATCCGGTATTCCGCTGAGCTTTGCGACCTCAATACCGTAGCTGTCGTCCGCACCGCCCGGAACGATACGCCTTAAAAAGATTATATCGTCGCCGCGTTTTTTTACGGCGATATTATAATTCTTAACGCCCTGAAGCTCGTTTTCCATTTCGGTCAGCTCGTGATAATGAGTTGCAAACAAGGCTCTTGCGCCCAATTTACGCTTTTCGGCTACAAATTCGAGAACCGCTCTTGCTATTGACATTCCGTCGTAGGTTGATGTTCCCCTGCCTATCTCGTCAAGTATAAGCAAGCTGTTTTTGGTTGCGTTTTTAAGAATATCCGCAACCTCGCTCATTTCGACCATAAAGGTTGACTGACCTGAGGCAAGGTCGTCCGACGCTCCCACGCGGGTATATATCGCATCGGCAACGCCTATCTGCGCTATTTTTGCTGGAACAAACGAGCCTATCTGCGCCATAAGCGTTATCAGCGCGACCTGCCGCATATAGGTTGATTTTCCTGCCATATTCGGTCCTGTTATTATAGCACAGCGGTTATCGCCGCCATCAAGCATAGTGTCGTTTGAAACGAACGGCGTTTTAATCATCTGCTCTACAACCGGATGACGACCGTCCTTAATATGTATAACCCCGCTGTTATCAACAAGCGGACGGCAATAATCGTTGTTCGCGGCGACCTCGGCGAATGAGCAGAGCGAGTCCAGCCGGGCTATTGCCGACGCGGTTTTCTGGAAACGCAGTATTTCCGCAGCCGCCTTTCGGCGAACCCCGTCGAAAAGCTCGTATTCAAGCTGAACAACGCGGTCCTTAGCCGACAGAACCCTCATTTCAAGCTCTTTTAATTCTTCGGTTATAAAGCGTTCGCAGTTTGTCAGGGTCTGCTTGCGGATATAATCCTCCGGAACCTTATCGAGAGCTGAATTCGTCACTTCAATATAGTATCCGAAAACCTTGTTATAACGCACTCTGAGGTTCTTTATTCCCGTGCGCTCGCGCTCGCGGGTTTCGATATCCGTGAGATACCCCGTGCCGTTATTCATATCTGAGCGCAGCAAATCGACCTGCTCGCTGTAACCGTCCTTTATAAGTCCGCCCTCGCGCACCGTTGCCGGGGGCTGCTCGGATATTGCGTTCTTTATAAGCTCAACGATTTCCTCAAGCGGGTCAATATCGCCGAATATCGTTTTAAGCATACGGCTGTTTACATTCTGAAGCAGCATTTTTATCGGATAAAAGCGCGCGGCAGTATCGGCAAGGCTCAGCAAATCGCGTGCCGAGGCGCTGCCGTATACAACGCGCGTCATCAGCCTTTCAATGTCCCTTACTCCGCTCATACCGTTTATAAGCTCACCGCGCAGAACAGTTCCGCTGCAAAGCTCCTCAACCGCGTTCTGACGAAGCATTATTTCATTTATCGACAGCAGCGGATGCTCAACCCATGAACGGATAAGTCTTTTGCCCATTGCTGTTTTTGTACGGTCCAGAACCCAGAGCAAAGAGCCTTTTTTTGATTTTGAGCGCATTGTTTCGCAAAGCTCAAGGTTTCTGACCGCCGTCATTTCAAGCCGCATATACTGCGAATCGGTATAAAAATCCACCTGATTTACCGAAATTGAGCCGCTTACTCCGGTTTCGTAAAGGTAACGGATTGCCGCTCCGAGAGCGCTTTCGGCGGCGCTGCCGGAGGTTATTCCGAGATTTTCCGTGCTGACAACCGAGAAATGCTCAAGCAGAAGCGGCTCTGTAACCGAGGTATCGAAATCCTCGCGGCTGCGCTCGGTAACCGTGCCGGAAAAGTCCTCATAAAGCAGCTTTGACATTCCGGGATCCGCCTTAACTGACGAATCGCAGAGCACCTCGCTCGGAGAAAATCTCGAAAGCTCATCCGCAGTTCTGCGAACAACCGAATCGCCGGATATTTCGGTAAGGTGGCTTTCACCGGTTGAAGCGTCGGTAAAGCACAGTCCTACGGTTCCGTTTTTAAGAGACAGCGCCGCAAGGTAGTTATTGCGCGATTCATCAAGCATACTGTCCTCTATAACCGTACCCGGAGTTACAATATGAACGACCTCGCGTTTAACAAGCTTTTTTGCCTTTGAGGGATCCTCGGTCTGCTCGCATATAGCGACCTTATAGCCCTTTGCAACAAGACGCGCAATATAGTTATCGCAGCTATGAAACGGAACGCCGCACATCGGCGCACGCTCCGAAAGACCGCATTCCTTTCCTGTTAAAACAAGGTCAAGCTCCTCGGACGCCTTTTTAGCGTCCTCAAAGAACATTTCGTAAAAGTCCCCGACCCTGTAAAAAAGAATACAGTCCTCATAATCCTGTTTTATTTTAAAATACTGCTTCATCATAGGCGATAACTCGTCCACAGCAATTACACATCCCTTATTTTTACTTTTCAAATGCGTTTAAGGTAAAAAAATCCCGGCAGTATCGGGTTTTAATGGCATCCGCCGCAGCTTTCGCAGCTGCCTGAGCAGCTATGCTCCTCAGGCTCACAGGTTGCCGGATCGGCGCCCTCGACACACTGCATTATAATGCTGTTGATATCGTTAAGCATATGGTCAAGCTCCGCCTTTGCCGCATTATACTCCGCCATAGCCGATCCGGACATAACCTCGGAATATACCTTTCTGAGCTTTTCGTTAAGCTTTCTTATTTTTTCCTCATCCCGTTCGTCTGCGCCCATAACACGGTCAAGCTCCATACGGGTAATGTTAAACTCCCCGATTTTCTGCTGAAGCTCGGCATCGTTATCATTTGCGATACGTGCCTTTGCGAAACGGATAAAGCGTTCGTCCTGCTGGACTGCTGCGCCGAGCTGGCGCGCTGCGTCAAGAATATTCATTATAATTTACTCCTTAATTTTAAATTATTTTTATAACAAGGTGCCTTTTAGCACACCGTCATACGATGTTATATGCGTTCTGCACAGCTTTCCGCACATTTCCGGACTTCCTTCAAATTCAACCGTTATATTACCGTCGGTATGACCGGTCAGATATCCGGCGTTCTGAGACTGCCCCTCGCAGAGAACGCGGTAATCCCTGCCGACCATTCCAGAAAGATTGTCGTTCCCTATTTTTTCCTGAACCCGCAGCAGCTCGGTGAACCAGCGTCCCTTTTCCTCTCTCGAAACGGGGTCGGGCATAGCTGCCGCCGGCGTTCCCTCGCGCGGAGAATAAATAAAGGTGAAAAGCGAAGTGAATTTCACCCTTTCTACAAGCTCAAGGGTCTGTTTGAAGTCCTCATAGGTTTCTCCGGGGAAACCGACGATTATATCCGTCGTCAGAGCAATATCCGGTATTCTCTCCCTCGCCGCGCTTATAAGCTCAAGATATTTTGCGCGGTCATAATGCCTGTTCATAGCCTTTAAAATTCTGTCGCTCCCGCTCTGAAACGGCAGATGAAGATGCCGCGCAGCCTTTTCGCAGTCGCGTATTGCGTCGAGCAGCTCTACCGTACAGTCCTTTGGATGGGACGTCATAAACTTTATACGGAAATCGCCGTCTATGTCATTTATCATTCTGAGCAGCCGGGCAAAATTAACTCCGTGTTCCTCGCCCTTGCCGTATGAATTGACATTCTGACCGAGCAGCATTATTTCCTTATATCCGGCTTCAACCATCTGCTTTGCTTCCTGCAAAACATCCTCCGGCGCTCTTGAGCGCTCCCTGCCTCTGACATACGGTACAATACAGTAGGTACAGAAATTATTGCAGCCGCGCATAACCGGCAGAAATCCTTTTATGTCGCCGTCCCGCCGAACCGGTACATCCTCAACTATCTCACCGTTTGAAAGCTCGGATTCAAATACCCTCTCTCCCAAAAGACAGCGATATATAAATTCAGGAAGTCTGTGCTGAACCTGTGTTCCGAAAACAAGGTCAACATACGGAAAGCTTGAACGCAGACGTTTCTGAACCGAGTCCTGCTGAGCCATACAGCCGCATACGGCAAGTATCATACCGGGACGGCGGCGCTTATAGTGCTTCATAGCTCCGACATTCCCGTAAACTCTGTCCTCAGCATGTCCACGGACGGCGCAGGTATTATAAAGAATAAGCTCGGCATCCTCCGGGGTGTCGGTGAAGGTATATCCCATCTCGGAAAGTATTCCCTTTATGCGTTCGGAATCGCTTACATTCTGCTGACAGCCGTAGGTTATAACCAGCGCACGCGGCGCTCTGCCGTAACGCTCATAAAGCTTAGCGGATGCCCGGCTTGCAAATGCCCGCTGTTCGGGCGGAAAAGAATTGCGGTTTATTGCATCAAACAAGAAAATTCTCCTTAATTACAAATAATCAATTTATTATACTATAAATATATCTTTTTCGCAAGACCCGCAAGGAGATATTTTCGTAAATTTTAAGCATATTTTAAAATTATAATCTATTTTCCGCGTCTGAGCTTTTCGATTTTATCTCTCAGAACGGCTGCATGCTCAAATTCGAGTATCTTCGCCGCCTGTTTCATTTCCTCGGTCAATCTCTTGATTTCCGCCTCGCGCTCGGCGCGGCTCATTCTTGAAACAGGACGGTCTCTGTCAACCTTTTTGCCGATTTCGATTATATCGCGGACATCCTTAACTATCGTCTTTGGAGTTATTCCGTGTTCCTCGTTATAACGCTGCTGTATTGCGCGGCGGCGTTCGGTCTCGCGGATGGCGTTTTCCATAGACTGCGTTACGCTGTCGGCATACATAATAACCTCGCCGTTGGCATTTCTCGCGGCTCTGCCTATCGTCTGGACAAGCGAGGTTTCACTGCGCAGAAAGCCCTCCTTGTCCGCGTCAAGTATCGCGACAAGCGACACTTCGGGTATATCCAAGCCTTCTCTCAGCAGGTTTATGCCGACAAGAACGTCAAACTCTCCGAGTCTCAGACCGCGGATTATCTCCATTCGCTCAATGGTATCTATATCAAAGTGCATATACCTGACCTTAACGGAAACGTTTTCCAGATACTCGGTAAGGTCCTCAGCCATTTTTTTGGTCAGAGTTGTAATAAGCACGCGTTCCTTACGGGAAACGCGCATATTTATTTCGGAAATAAGGTCGTCTATCTGTCCCTCGCTCGGTCTTACCGATACCGGCGGATCAAGCAGTCCCGTAGGTCTTATTACCTGCTCGACAATCTGCGCCGCGCGCTCGCGTTCAAACTCTCCGGGCGTTGCGGAAACAAACACCGCCTGATTTATATGAGAATAAAATTCATCGAAATTAAGCGGACGGTTATCATATGCCGAGGGCAGACGAAAGCCGTATTCAACCAGATTTTCCTTTCTTGCGCGGTCTCCGCCGTACATTCCGCGAACCTGCGGCAGCGTAACGTGAGACTCATCGACAAAAAGCAGAAAATCGTCCGGAAAATAATCAAGCAGCGTTGACGGCGTACTGCCGGCAGGTCTGCCGGAAAGAACGCGCGAATAGTTTTCTATTCCCTTGCATATTCCTATTTCCCTCAGCATTTCTATATCGTATTCCGTTCGCTGGCGTATTCTCTGAGCCTCTATAAGCTTACCTGCATCGGTAAAGAATTTTACACGCTCTTCCATTTCCTCCCTGAGCGACGCGAGCGCCTGCTCCATTTTATCCTGAGGCACTATATAATGGGAAGCCGGATATATGGCAATATGCGACAGAACGCTTTTGATTTCCCCGGTCAGCGGATTCATTTCGCAGATACGGTCTATCTCGTCGCCGAAAAATTCAATCCGTATCGCAGTATCGCTTGAATACGCAGGAAATACTTCGACCGTATCTCCGCGCACACGGAATTTGTTGCGCTGAAAGCTGATATCGTTTCTTTCGTACTGCAAATCAACCAGCTTGGCTATAAGCTCGTCCCGATTCTTTTCAGTTCCCGACCGCAGCGAAATAACCATATTCCGGTAGTCTATCGGGCTGCCGAGAGAATAAATGCAGGAAACGCTCGCAACGATTATAACGTCGCGCCTTTCGGAAAGGGCGCAGGTTGCAGAATGGCGAAGCTTATCTATTTCATCATTTATCGCCGAATCCTTTTCAATATAGGTATCGGTTCCGGGAATATAAGCCTCCGGCTGGTAATAATCGTAGTAAGATACAAAATACTCCACCGCATTTTCAGGGAAAAATTCTCTGAACTCACTGCAAAGTTGTGCGGCAAGGGTTTTATTGTGGGCGAGCACGAGCGTCGGGCGGTTAACATTCGCAATGATATTAGCCATAGTAAAGGTCTTGCCGGAACCGGTGACACCCAGCAGCACCTGTTCCCTTTCGCCGTTTTCAATACCCTTTGTCAGCTTTTCAATAGCCTCCGGCTGGTCGCCCGTCGGCATGTATTTTGAATGTAAAACAAACTTATCCACCTGTTATCCGTTCCTTTTTAAATTTAGGTTATAATTATTATGTCATAAAATCATAAGCTTACGATTTTGTCTGCAAACATTATAGCATAATTCGGAATAAAAGTAAATACGACACGCCGCTCTTATTTAATAAGCCGAGATACATTAAAAATTTGCAATTTGATTTAGAGCGCGGCTTAAATTAAAGCAGAATGTCAAAAAAAACTTGACAAAATGCGCTTTAGAATATATTATTGTATTATGCCG
Organism: uncultured Eubacteriales bacterium; assembly: GCA_934477125.1. Lineage (GTDB taxonomy): Bacteria > Bacillota > Clostridia > Oscillospirales > Acutalibacteraceae > UBA737. The sequence continues at coordinate 174,215 of CAKSOL010000005.1, forward strand.
CTGTGGTGGAATAGGCAGACACAAGGGACTTAAAATCCCTCGGTAGCGATACCGTACCGGTTCAAGTCCGGTCAGCGGCACCAAGCTTTAATCACCCGAATACTTTACCGGCGGTAAAGTATTCGGGTGATTTTGTTTTACAGTGTTTATAAATTATACGCCGTATCCGACCGTGACATATATTTCCGGTCGGGTGCGGCGTATATTCTCTTATTTACTGAAAATTTCTTTGATTTCGTTAATGCCCATACTGCCGTTAATCAAGCCGTTCATCGCCGCTGCTGCATTCTCGGTTTTTAAATCGTCCCACCGGCAATTAACATAACAAAGCGCCAAACCCGGAGACGACAATATGTTATTGATATGGGAAATCAGCTCCGGAATGGATGTGTCACCGTAATCAATGCGGCAGGCAAGCGGTATTTCGGTATATTTAAGCATATTTACGAGGGTATCGTTTTTATAAAGCTCATCCAAAAAGGCGTTTGCATACTCCGCGTCCGTTTTTGCGCTTATGCTCACATATGCCGCGCGGAGAATAACCGGAATATTTTCAAAGCTGTCAAAAAGAACATACGGAGAAAAAAACAGCGAGGAATTTATCGGCATATTATGACGTTCAGCCGAAATATCGGCTGCATCCGCAATACAGAATAACGACTGCTCCGATTTGAATTGAAGCATAGCCTCCTCCGAGGCGCAAAACACGGTCTTATTTATTATTTCAAGGGTTTTTGATGCGGCGTATCCGATTTTTTCGCTGTCGAGTCTGCCGCTTTCAAGCTCACCGACGCTTCCGCCGCCGCTTATATAGTACGGCGCCGTAACGCTCCAAAACAGCGCTGAAACGTCGTCCGACCGCAAAGCAATCAAATTATTATCGCTGCCCTGCATTGCCAAAAGCCCTTGCAAGGTATTAGGAATTTCCGTGCTTCTCATTTTTGCATAAAGAGTATCATACCAGAGGCATTGTAATTTCAAAAAGAGCGGCAGCCCCTTTACCGAATCACCGGATTTATAAATAAGCTGCGGAACAAAGATTTCCGACCTTTCCTCCGCAAATCGGCTTAAATCAGCGCTGGCTCGGCAGCGTTCATCGGTAAAACGGTCCGTTATAACAATATCCGCGTCTTTATCGGCAAAAGCTATTTTCCATTCGGGATGAGCACGCGATATCCGGTATATTGCCCGTTCAAGACTGAGGCGGTATTGCTCGTCCGCATATACTGTCAGCCTGACATCAGAGCTTGCGGCGCCGCTGCCGTCAGAATACCTGTCTGCCTTCGGACGGCAGCCCGACACCGACGAAAGCAGCAGTGCGGCCGAGACTATAAAAGCCGCAAGCCGGAAAATATTACTTCCTGTTTTCATTACGATACTCCATCGGCTGTACGCCGGTTGCCTCCTTAAATGCTCTGCCGAAATTCGTTGAGTTCCCGAATCCTATCATTTCGCTTATCTGCAATACCGAATAGTTTGTCGTTACAAGCAGCTGTTTTGCATATTTTATTCTGATATTTATAAGGTAAGTCCGATAGCCGACGCCGGTGTATTGCTTGAAAATCCGACTGATATACGTGGGATTGCTGTAAAATTCATTGGCAAGTGTTGAAAGGGTTATATCCGTTTTATAGTTATTTTGAAGAAAAAGCTTAATTTTCTCAACCAGAACATTAGCGGAAACGGATTTTTCACCGTAGAATATATCCATAAAATATTTTTTAAGCATTTCCGCGGCAAGCTCCGCCGTACAGTCGTCGGATATTACCGGCGGCTCGACATAGAGCCTTGCCGGGCATATTTCCGAATACTTTTCGGCTGCGGATTTAAGAAGCTTTTTATAGAGCATAACCTGTTTATCCTCGGTTATATGCGATGCAGAAATCTTTTTAACAACAGCATCCAGAGCGCTTATAGCCATATCACCGTTACTGCTAACTATTGCGGAAATAAGCTTGTTTTCCTCATCAAACGGGTAAGGAATGGAGCGGGACTGTAAAATACCGTATAATCTGCGCACCGACGCTTCAAGCTCCTCAGGGTCAACCGGCTTCTGAAGAAAATCAAAGACATTAGCCTTTATAGCCTCCTTGGCATACGAAAGCTCTCCGAAACCGGTCATTATTATAACATAGCAGCCGGGGCGCTCCCTCGCAATGATTTTGGCAAGCTCCAATCCGCTGATTCCCGGCATTTTAATGTCGGTCAGAACCAGGTCAATCTCCTTTGACATAATTTCGGGTATCGCGTCCCTGCCGTTTGCCGCCTCGCCGCAGACCGTAAATCCGCAGGCGTCCCAGTCGATAAGCTGACGCAGTCCCATACGAATCAGCTTTTCATCGTCTACGATAAACACAGAGTATTTTGATTTCCGCATAATCTATTCTGCCTCCTTATGGTTCAACGGAACGGAAAACGTAATTTGAGTTCCGAAATCCCTGCGGCTTTCTATATGGAGCCAATGCTCCGGAGGAAAATGAAGCCGCAGACGCTGATTTATATTAAGAAGTCCGACGCCGTTCCCCGACGGGGTACTGTCGCTCAGCAGATAAAGTCTCAGTCTTTCCAGCTCCTCCTGCCCCATTCCGGATCCGTTATCGCTTATTTTAAAGCAAATTCGGTCGGAGCCGCGTTTGATACTGAGAACAATCACAGCCGTATGATTTATATTTTCAAAGGCATGGGCAAATGAATTTTCAAGAATAGGCTGCAAAAGAATTTTCGGCATTTTCTCTTCAAGAGCGCCGTCATCTATTTCATAATTTATTTCAAGGTCATCCTGAAACCGAAGCTTTTGAAGCGATAAATAGCTTTTTGCCTGGCTCAGCTCCTCCTCAACCGTTACCCACAGCTCGCTGCTGTTTATCGAGTATCGGAACAGCTTTGAAAGCGACAGCAGCGACTGCGAAATTTCAGACTGCTTTTTTATTATTGCCAACATTCTTATACTGTCTAAGGTATTATAAAGAAAATGGGGATTTATCTGGCTCATCAGCATATGATAGGTGGCGCTTTCCGCCTTTTTCCGGGCGTCGGCAATGGTGTTTATAGAGGTATTCAGCTTATCTATAAGGTTGTTGAAGCCTGTATACAGGTCTCCGAATTCATCATAGCGGTCATTATCAATATGAATTAAAAGATTTCCCTCCTCAACCTCGCTCATCGCGTTCTGCATTTTTCTTATAGGCTTTGTAAAGCTGTTTGAAAGCAGAAACGAAACGGCGCATATAGAAACGGTCAGAAACAGGCAGAGAAGTATAAAAATAACCCGGATAGAAAGAAGCCGCTTGGTTATTGCGCTGTACGGCACAAGGGTCAGCGCCGTCCATTCGGTTTGAGCGGAAACATCGGAAACAAGCATATACCTTACATTTCCGACCTTAATAACAGATTTGCTGCCGGCATTTGAAACCGCCCGAAGAACGCTTTCGCCGTTTTCCGAAAATAATCTGTCGTTGGAAAACAGCAGCTTCTGTTCTGCATCAAGCAGATAGCTGGAAACGCCGCTGCCGGTGTTTATGCTTTTACAAAAATCCGAAAGTCTGCCGACCGGACATTCTATAATTATATATCCGGTATAATCCTGAAGATGATGCCCGGAAGAATTATTATTCCATCTATCGATATGCTTAAACGCTACCGAGAAAATTTCAGCGGGCTTTGAAAAGGCATAATTGCTGCTTCTTACCGGCATAATCACCGTGTTTCCGGTGGAGCTTTTAAGACCGTCGTAATATTCGTCGTTCCAGTCATACAGAGGACGCTCGCCTCCGCTTTTTGAGCAGGTTATCATTTTACCGTCCAGCGAAACTGCGCTTATTGTATAAATATCCTGATTCATATTTACAAGCTGCTGAAGGAAAAGACGGGCGGCGTTTTCGGCTGAAATCAGCTGCTCAGCAGAGCATTCAAAATACCCTGTGCTCATTCTCAGATACTCTGATATATCATCGGTAACATCGGCAGAGCGGGCAATGCCGTCAACCATAGTTACATATTCCGAGCAAAGCGCGTTGACCTGCTCAGAAAGCGTTGCATAGGTTTCCGAAATTTCATTTTCCATTTCCCGGTTGGAGAAGCCGAGAAGAACAATTCCGAAAACAAGCAGAGGAACCAATGCACTCAACAGGAAGAAAACCGATAACCTGTTGCGTATTTTATATAAAAACGGATTAAATTTAGACATAATGTAATCCTCACTCCTGAAGTTAAGAATACAATATTTGAATATTAAAGTCAATTCAGAGTAAAAAAACGCAGTTAAAATAAGCAAAAAAAGTTGTTGAAAAATGTTTATCCCGCTAAAAAGTAAAAAAATATCGCTAAAAAAAGAAATAAATGCAGAGACACATTGTGCATAATGTTATATAATTATAGTGCAAAATTTAACCGAAAGGAAAGTCAATATGAAAAGTCCATTATTAAAAATATCGGCGGCGGCGCTCGCTCTCTGCTTAGCTATAAGTATGTCGGGCTGTTCGTTCACCAAAACAACTACCTCCGATATTACGGAAACATCGGTAAAATACGTTGATACCGACGGCGACGGCGTTGCCGACACTCCGGAAAATGAAACCGGAGGTCAGACGTCCTCTGCCGGCTCGGCGGCTCAGCCCGGCAGTGACAAGGCACAGAATGCCGGCGAGGTTGACTCCTCGAAGGAGAAAAAGCTCACCGGAACCTTTGAGCTTCAGATATTCTCCGGCGGCTACGGCAGCGAGGCCTGGGAATATGCTGTTGATGAATTTCAAAAGCTTAATCCGGATCTGAAAATAACCGCACACCTGGATTCCAATGTAAATACTCAGATGAAAACGCGCTGGGCAAAGGATAATCCGCCCGACTTTGTTTTTCTTGACGGAACCGATATTCCTGCCGAAACCTGGATGGCTGAGGGTAAGCTGCTTGACCTCGGCGAAATTTACAGAACGGGCAAGGTTTACGGCAGCGATGTTCTGATAAAGGATCACCTTAAAAAGGGACTTACTTCTTCATATAAGCAAACTAATAAGATATACAATATGCCGGTTATTCTCAGTACATACGGTATGTGGTACGATTCAACGCTGTTCACTCAGAAGGGCTGGACCGCACCGTCCAACTATGATGAGCTGAATGCTCTCTGCGCAAAAATCAAGGGAGCCGGAACAACTCCGTTCATATATCCCGGAAAATATTCAGGTTATCTTGTCTGGGGACTTATAATGCCGGCGGTAGCGTCAGAAGCATTAGCCTCCGGCGACCAGCAGTATTTTTATAATGTTGCCAACGCAACAAGCGGCGATGTTTTCAAGGATGAACGCTTTAAATCAACCCTGCGCAAGCTCGAAAGCCTCGTTAAAGCCGGATACTTTGATAAGAGCAGTCTTTCGCTCGACCATATAACAAGTCAGTCGGCATGGCTCAATCACAAGGCGGCCCTTATTCCAAACGGTCTCTGGCTTGAAAACGAAATGAAAAACAGTATTCCGTCCGGTTTTGAAATGCGCTATATCCCCTCAATCCTTCAGGATGCCGGAAAGCCCTCCTGCATCATTTCGACCGCTTCGGGCGTCGGCATAGCCGCAAAGGGCAAGAACACCGAAGCTGCAAAGGCGTTTCTGCGCTTCCTTTACACCGATAAGGTTGCGATAAAATTTGCCGAGCTGACCGGTTCGCCGAGCGCAACGCGCAGCGATACATCCTCAGCGAATATTTCGGCGGCGGCGAAGCAGGTCAATCAGCTGCTTTCATCCGACAGCGTTACTATTATTCCCAAGGGTTCTACCACATGGGGCAGCGTTGACTCGGTAATCAACAACTGCATAAATCAGATTGTAAACGGCGATGCGACTGTCGACCAGGTATGCAATACCCTTGCCGAGGCTGCCGCCAAAAAGAACAAATAAGCAACTCCGGGGAGATGAACGCTTGTGTCAAAAAATAATAACGGGGGCGCTTTAAGGCGCTCCCGGCGATTTGACAAGTCGAAGATATCGTTTTTCTGTACTCTTTGTCTGCCGCCGCTGCTGCTTTACATACTGTTCTGCATTTACCCGATATTCAGTTCGCTTTATACAAGCTTTTTTGAATGGTCGGGCTACGGCACTCTTTCCTCCGATAAATTTGTAGGCTTCGGGAATTACACGGCGGTTATAACCGATAAATCATTTATTTCGGCGATAAAAAACGATTTTGAAATAATTTTAATTAAAGAAATACTTATATGTTTTTTCACGGTGCTTTTTGCGGTATCTCTTACGCGGCTGCGTTTCAGAAAAGCCGAGAGGAGCATATTCCGGTTCATATTCTTTCTGCCTAATGTTCTTTCGGTTATTGTTATTTCCATAATGTGGTCCTTTGTTCTCGACCCCTATTCCGGAATACTTAACCCGCTGCTTAAAGCGATAGGACTCGGCAGGCTTATTCCGGCGGGCGGCTGGACGTTTGACCACCCGATAGGCGTTGTTTCATTTGTTGCGAGCTGGTGCGGAATAGGATTGTTTATGATTATAATGATTGCCGCTATAAACAGTGTAAGCAACGAGCTTTACGAGTCCGCCACCATTGACGGTGCGGGAGAATGGGCGCAGCTGCGGTACATAACAATGCCGGCAGTATGGCAGCAGACAAAATTTATGGTTATAACCATTCTTTATCAGTCATTCAGCGCGAATTTCACTCTTGTTCAGGCGATGCTCGGAAGCACGGTAAACGACAATTCGGTCGTTATGGGAGCTTTTGTTTATCAGCACAGCTTTGACAGCACACTTCCGCAGGTCGGCTACTCCTACGCGGCAGCGATAATTATGCTTATAATAACAAGCGTTTCATCGCTGATTGTCAACCGTCTGCTTTCCGCAAAGGAGGAATAAGCGAATGAAAAGAAAAATAAAGGAAAGCCGCGGAACGGTTATTTTCCGCTGCATTATCCGCTTCTTTCTGATTGCTTGGAGCGTTATAGTCGTTTTTCCGGTGCTTTGGGTGCTTTATACTTCGCTCAAGACCAACGAGGAATTTATGACAAAGCCCTGGGCGCTGCCCTCTGTTCCGCAATGGAGCAATTTCGCGGAGGCATGGGAAAAAGCTAAATTCGGAAGCTTTTTCTTCAACAGTCTGTTCACCGTTGTGCTGACGCTCGGTATAACGCTCATTATCGTCGGAGCATCGGCTTATGCCCTTGCAAAATTCGGCGGCAGGTTTATAAAGGGACTCGAAAAGTTTTATATGATAAGTATGATGGTTCCGGCGGTTCTTATGCTTATTCCGCTCTATTATTTCGCGGATTCGCTTTATATGACCGACTCGCTTGTCTGGCTTTCGGTTATATATGCCATTCAGGGTATGCCGTTTTCCGTATTTATGCTTGTAGGCTTTATCCGAGGTATAAACAATTCTCTTATCGAGGCCGCAACGATTGACGGCGCTTCACAGTATACGGTGTTTTTCAAAATAATTATGCCGCTGGTAAAACCGGCGCTGTTTATTGTCGGTCTGCTGAATGTTATGGGTACCTGGAACGAATATCTGACCGCTCTTACGTTTTTAAGGGATTCAAGCAAATATACGATTTCAATAGGTCTTTCCTATCTCACTAATTCCGGGACCTACGACGTTAATTACGGCAGAACCTTTGCCGGCCTTGCAATAGCGCTTGTTCCGATTCTTATAATATATGCAATTTTCCAAAAACCGCTCCAGGAAGGCTTTTCCGCAAGCGACGGCGTTAAAGGCTGATTGTTTTTCCGACGGTCGGCGCGACCGTTTCAGATAAAATTAAAAGAGGAGTATTCATTATGAAAAGAAAATTTTTATGGCGAAAATCCCTTGCACTTTTTGCCGGAACGGCAATACTTGTTTCCGGTCTTACCGGAATTACAGCAAATGCTGCAATAGTAGACTATGTCACAATTCCGGAAAGCGGACTGATTTACGATTTTACGGACGGTGCAGGCAGCTGGGAGGTAAACGAAAACACCTGCACGCTGACTGCTGAGAACGGGGTTATGAAAGCGGTTGCAAAAACAAACAGCTATAACGACTGCGCCGTTAAATCCGGATTTATACAGGTAACTCCGGGAGCAAAATATGAAATTTCTTTCCGCGCGGTAAGCACTGATATCGAATTCACAAAAGAAACCGACAGAATATATATCCGCGTTCGCGGCTATAACATTGATAAAAAACAGCATATAGAAAATGAAAACAGCGAAATATACACAAGTGAGCTGTTCCGCGAGGCAGGCGTTATCCGCACTACCTTTACCGCTAAGGAAAAGGACGACGGAATTAAGATATTCGTCGGTTTTACAGGCGCGGACGCGGGCGAAACAATGGTTTTCGACGATGTTAAAATTGCCAAAAAATCCGAGACTGAACGCTGGACACTTATGAACGAAACCGACGGAAACACCGAATTTTCAACCGAGACCGACGCTGAAAAGGGTGAAGTTCTTCACGCCTATCGCCGTGGAATCGGAGCAGAGACAAATGTAGGCATCGCTATCCGCGATATCAGCGGACTCACCGCAGGAAAAAGCTACACTCTTTCCTATGACCTGAAAACCGATAATTCGGATAGCGGATATGTTCGGGAGCTGATTTGGAATGCCTGCGGGTACGGTGAAACCTCCTCTGCCGATTATCTTTACGGTCCGGGCTGGAGAAACACCGACAACGAATGGAAGCATTATACACTTAACTTTACTGCTCTTAAAGATACCGTTGCGGTGCGTTTTCTTATCGGAAGTACCGGCGGCGCGCTTGACCGTGATTATAATGCTTATATAGGAAATGTTTCGGTTACCGAATATATCCCGGACGCAAAGGCTCCTTACGGCGGAACTCTTGCCGGATGGTTGTCGGATAACGGTTCCCCCACAATTTCCCTTGATTCTGAGCACTCTCAAGACAGTGACGGATATTCGGCATATTTTGGGACTGAAATATCAGATGGGCGCAAAGTTAATTATCGTTTTGCGCCATATATAGGCGAAGGTACATACACCCTGAGCTATTATATGATGACAAATACCGCGGACACAGGAAACTATAATTTTAATGTTGCTGCATACGGAAATAATAACAACGCATTTTGGGCAGCTTCTACAGATAGTTATACTACTTTCGGTTTATCCGCCGAAGAAAAATCGGCATTAAACAACAAATGGGTGCTGCAAACAGCAACGATTACCGTACCGGACGGCGCTTATATCGACAGACTCTATTTTTACTTTTGGGGAGATGCCCCGATTTATCTTGATAATGTAAGATTTGAAAAAGACGGCGTTAATTACGTAGCCAACGGTAATTTCTGCACAAGCGCAAGCGCCGCACATACAAACGGCATTGACGGAAATTTCAGCGGCGTTGTAAACGGTATAGGCGAGGACTCCGACAAGGGATATCTATGGCTTGCACCTAACGGCGTAACAGGTGCTCCCCAAAGTACGGACCTGCACCTGCAATCGATTGAGCTTAATAATTTAACCGCCGAAAATAAATATACGCTCAGCTTAGATGTAGCCTCAACAGCTGAAAATAGCCGTGTTATTATTGAACTTCAGGGGCAGGGGCTTTATAATAGAGAAAATTTCAGCGCTCTTAATGACTGGGAGCATATAACCTTTGAGTTTACTCCGTCGGCTGACACAAATTATATATATGTTTATACTTCAAACCTGAAATGGAACACGGAATGTGTTTACATCAAAAACTTCTCAATCAAGGACACAGACGGCAACGAATATGTCAAGAACGCCGATTTTATGTCCCGCGAGGCATCTGACAAGGAATACTGCGACACTCCGTCATTCAATCCGCAGACCGTTGTTTTGCGCGGAGACGCAAATGTTGACGGAAGAATTGATATCCGCGATCTTGTTACGCTGAAAAAACAGCTGGCACGGTCGGCAGAAATTACCGCGTTCTATAACAGCGATGTTGACAACAGCAAAGCGGTTACAGCCTCTGATTTAGCGGCTCTGCGCCAAATTCTTCTCGGAGAGAGGTTCGTCCGATAATATCTCTCCGGAGTCCCGCCGATTTTGGAAAGGATTAGATTATGACCGAAAAAATCACAAAAAAGCTTTCCGCATGGCTCTTATGCGGAGCGCTGCTGCTTGAGGTATTCAGTGTTTTCACTATGCTGAAACCCGGAGCAGCGCCGGAAAACGAAAATCTTATAAAAAATCCGGGGTTCGAGTCGGTGGGAACCGATAACATTCCGCTGTACTGGGAGGGCTTCGCCGTCAACAGCGGTGCAGGTACGGTCTCCTCAGCCGCCGGAATGGGAAACGATGGCTCCGCCGCCGTCCGAATTGTCCCTACAGCCGGAAAGCAATATGCTCTGCGGCAGGCGGGCGGCGACGGGGCGCTGGCGCTCAAGAGCGGAACATATTATGTTCTGAGCTATGAGATTAAGGCGCTTAGCAGCAGCGCGTCGCTTATGCCTACCGTCCGCCAGATGAACGAAGAAAACAATTCCAACGCAAATCCCTGGTATGAGCAGAGCGCATACAAAATAACAGGAACGGACGGCGAGTGGAAAAAGGTAAGCTGTTATTTCCGCACGGATACCGACACAACCAACGGAAATATATGGCTTATTGCCGAGGGCGGAGAAATACTGCTTGATAACATTTCGCTTACCGTTATGGAGTCTGAGGGAACTCTGCCGAACCCGCATTTTGAACGTATTGCAGCCAACGGAACCCCGGCAGACTGGGAAGCGTTTGCGGTAAACGGAGGCAAAGGCTCTGTCGGAACGGTTCTCGGAGGAGGCCGGGACGGCTCAACCGCCGCGCGTATCTCCCCGGATTCCGGTTCGCAATACGCCCTGCGTCCCGCCGGCGGAGATAGCCTGCTCACGCTGAAGAGCAGCAAGTATTACATTTTAAGCTACAGCGTAAAGGCAATGTCGGACACGGCTTCCCTTGTACCTACTATCCGTCAGTTAAGCGGCTCAAACAATTCAAACGCCAATCCCTGGTATGAGCTTTCAAATTATAAGATAACGGGGACAGACGGAGAATGGAAAACCGTAAGCTGCTATTTCCGCACGGATTCAAATACGACAAACGGAAACATATGGCTTATCGCGACAGGCGGAGAAATACTTATCGATGATATCTCTCTTGCTGAGATGGAGGACGAGGGACTTATTCCAAATCCCCGGTTTGAAAGGATTGCCGTTGACGGAACGCCCGCCGATTGGGAGGCGTTTGCGGTAAACGGAGGCAAAGGCTCTGTCGGAACGGTTCTCGGAGGAGGCAGGGGCGGCTCAACCGCCGCGCGCATCTCCCCTGCTCCGGGTTCGCAGTATTCTCTGCGAATAGGCGACAACAATATGTTTAAAATCAAAAACGGCAAAGAATACATCCTTACATATTGGGTGAAATGCCTGTCAGACGACTCTTGGGTTTATCCGACAATACGCCAGATGAAAAACTCAACGACCAATTCAAATAAAAATCCATGGTACGACCTCAATAACTATAAAATAACCGGAACAAACGGTGAATGGAAAAAGGTTGAGGTGTGGTTCAAAACCGACAGTGACACTCATCTTGCCGCGATATGGATGATAGCCGGCGGCGGAGAGGTACTGCTCGATGATATGTCGCTTGAAGAATACGAAAACAACGACGGACTTATATACAATCCGCATTTTGAGCGTTTGGACGCATCCGGAATACCCGTAGGCTGGGAGGGATTCGGTTCGAACGGCGGCACCGGTCGGATAGGCTCCGTTATCGGCGCCGGAACAGACGGTTCAACGGCGGCAATTATAAGCCCTGCGGATGTTGAGTATTCAATACGCACACCTGACGACGCGCAAATTCCCGTTAAGCCGAAAACCAGCTATGTTATCACCTATTATGTTAAGGGACTCAGCGAAAGCTCGGCTATGAAAATAACCGTTCCGCAGTATAAGTCCAACGGAATAACACATACCGCTGAAAATCCCTATTATGAGCTTACGGCATACGAGGTTTCCGGAAAGGACAGCGAGCTGCGGCAATGCAAGGCTTATTTCCAAACTGCCGAGGACGCACGGTATATTTCGTTATGGTTTATTGTCCGGGGAGGAGATATGCTGCTCGACGATGTTTCGCTCGAAATTAACAGCGACAACTATCTCGGCGATATATCCGAATGTAACCTGAGCTTTGAGCAAATGAGCGGTGAGAGCGTTAAAAACTGGAAAGCCGCAGGATTTGAAAGCGTCGGAATCAACACCGAAACTCGCCATGCCGGAGCACAGTCGGTTGCCCTTTCGGGAACAAGTCTCAAGCGCACCGCGACCTATACCTGCACGGCCGGTATTCCGGTTGATGAGCAGAGCAGCTACCGGCTGACAGCGTATGTCAAGAGCAGGAAAAGCGTCGGAGCGAAAATCAGTATAAAGGCTATCGGCGCCGATAAAAACCGCGCAATGGTAGACACCGTTCAGGGTGCGGAAACGATTTTAAGCGCGTCTGACGAATACAGCGACTGGACGGCAATTTCCATGAAATATACCCCCGCCGCCGGAGTTACCAATGTTATACCTCAAATCAGTGTAAGCAAAAACAGCGGCGTTGACATTTTAATTGACGATATCCGCATTGTCAATCTGAGTGAGGCGGACTATTGTGACCGTTTTTCGGCAATAACCGAAAAAGGCAGACCGGACGACTGGTACACATCGGGCAATGCCGTATTCACAGCTGACGGCGAAAGTCTGACAGTTTCAGGAAACGGCGCGTGGGGACGTCGGTTTGATGAGCTTGTCGGCAATAAAACCTATGCGTTTTCCGGAAAGATTTCGGCTTCCGGAGCTGAACGCGCGGAAATTCGGTTCAGCTGGTACGATTACCGTGACCGCAAGACCGGATCGCACACCGAAACGGTCAATATATCAACCGAAAACGAATGGACAAAATTCAGCTTTGATTTGGAGGTTCCGTCCTGCACCTATGCCATTGTTGAACTGGCGGCGGAAAAAGGCACGGTAAGCTTTGACGACTTTGCCTTTAAAACAACAACCGCAGATGTTGTTGTTGGCTCGGACTGGTCGGGGTTCTGGATATGGTACAGCGAGGATTACGCGGTTTCTCTCAACAACTACCGCTATTTCCGCGATACCTTTGAGCTTTCCGAAAAGCCGAAGCAATGCTTTATTCAGATGACTGCTGACGATGTTATGGATTTCTGGGTCAACGGGAAAAAGGTTGAGATTGACGGAGCGGATGACTGGGAAAGCATTACAAACATAGATATTGCCGATTATCTCCAAAAGGGCAAAAACGTTCTTGCTTTCCGCGTTATCAATCTCGATTACGAATGCGGCCTGCTCTATGAGGCAATGCCGCTGGACGCATCGGGCAACGCGCTCGGACTCATTATTTCCGACCACAACACGCGAACAAGCAAGGTAAAGCCTTCCGCCGATTGGATAAAGACAGATTATACCGAGAATGAAACCTGGTTCTATTCAAAGGAAAAGGGGCGCGCCGGAATAAATCCCTGGGGAATAATTCCGTATGACGCCACGGTTCAGTCAGCAAATTCGCTCTATATTAAGGATTTTTATATTCCCAAAGAAGCAAAGGGCGGAAAGGTTGTAACGGCAGAAATGACCGTTAATATCAGCGAACCGTTTACCCGCGAATATATTTCCTGGGGTGCGCTTTGGAAACAGAATACGCTTAACAAGGTATGCGATGTTAAGCTTACTCTCAGCACTCCGATGACGGAATGGCCTGTCGGAAAGGATTTTACCGTTAAGGTTTTATTTGAGGTTCCCGACTTCATTCCGGAGGCACGGTATACCCTGCAGCTTGACCCTGCCAAGCTTACCGTTACGAACGACCTTTATCTGAACAATAAATTAGAATCCTTTAAAGTTACTCAGGAAAAGGCAAAAACCGGAATTCTGAATTCCTCTGAGGTTAAAACCGTCAACGGAAACGTCAAGCTTTATGTCAACGGCTCGGAAGTAAGTCCGATGATGTATTACGCACCTGATACACAGGCAAATTTCCTCAGCGAATACGGCTGGAAAATGGGCGAATCGGGCATCAGTCTTATGCCGGTTATGACAGGCAGCGGAATGAATGCCGCCTCAAAGCTCTGGACGGGAATTGACAAAAACGGAAAGAATATTTACGATTTTTCGGTTTACGACGAAAAAATCATTTCCTATATCGCCTCCAATCCGAATGCAGAGCTGATTGTCAGCTTTGACGCAAGCGTTCCGAAATGGTGGGCTAAAAAATATCCTGACGAAATGTCGATTAACAAGGACGGTTCGACAAGCGGAGCATCGTTCTCATCAGAGCAATGGAAAAAGGATATGAAGCAGGTCATAAGCGACCTTATCGACCACATTACAACCCAAAGCTATGCCAAATACATAGTCGGTTTCAGAGTTACGGCAGGCCGCACGCTTGAATGGCTGCCATGGTCGGATAACATCCTTGATAGCTCCCCTGCGACAGACAAGGCTTTCAGAAAATGGTTATCTGAAAAGTATAAAACCGATGCCGCGCTGCAAAGGGCCTGGAACAACAGCACTGTAACGCTTAAAACCGCAAAGCAACCCGCAAACTCGCAAATGACAGCTGCCGTTTATGAAAACCTGCTTGACACCGCAACGCAGATGCAGAGCATAGATTATCATAAATTTTTAGCCGACGCTACTGCGGACGCCTTTACCGGATTCTGTTCATATGTCAAGCAGAAAACCGGCAGGAAATGGATAGTCGGCGGATACTTCGGCTACATATGGAACGCATATTCTTATGAAGCAAACGGCACTCTGAGTCTTGGGGTAAGCAAGGCGCTGAAAAGCAGCGATGTTGATTACTTCTGCGCTCCCCTTGCATACGACGAGCGTCAGCAGGGCGAGGATTCGGCTTATCAGTCGATGATTGACAGTCTTACCGCCAACGGCAAGCTTTATCTCTGCGAAAACGATATTCGTACAGTAGCGTATCAGACCCCGTATACCGAGCTTGAGGCATCCGCGCACGGTCAGTCTTACACTATGAATGACACCCGCTCCGCACTTATACGCGAGTTTTCGAATCAGATAGCAAAGGGTTCGGGGCTTTGGTGGTACGATATGTCGGGCGGTTGGTTCAACGACGACCAAATTTACGGCCTTATTGCCGAAATGCAGGCTGAAATGACCGCCAACTTAAACCGCACCCGCAAATCCGTATCTGAGGTTGCAGTTCTGGTGGACGAGGATTTATACGCTTATATGCCGTATAATTTCGGTCCGGCATATAACCTGCTGTATACATCGTTCTGTCTGCAAAGACAGCAGCTCGCGACAATGGGCGCGCCTTACGATATTTACTATATGTCTGACCTGGAAAACGGAAAAATTCCCGACAATTACAAGGTATATTTCATAATGGCGTCTGTTGAAGCGGATTCGTCCGAAAGAGCAGCTATTGAACGCTGCCTGAAGAACGGCGGAAAAACAGTTATCTGGAACTATTTACCCGGATTTTCGGATTCAACGGCATATTCGGTTTCGGGCATCACCTCGCTGACCGGCTTTGAAAATCTGACGCTCATAGGCGGAAAAAGCTCCGGCGACTGCGTTTTAAACAGCACAGCAGGCTACTGCGACGGCATTTCCGGACTTAGCTACGGCTTCAGGGAGTTCAATTCCGTTGCTCCGAATATTGCAATAGGCGATCCGAACGCAACCGTTCTCGGAAGCTATTCCGACGGCAAGGGCGCAAGTCTTGCGGTAAAGGATATGGGAGATTGGACAAGTATATATTCGGCTGTCACCGACCTCCCTGCCCCGCTTTTAACGAATATTCTGAAAAAAGCCGGTGTTCATATATACGACAGCAGCCGCGACGATATCTTATCGGCAAGCAGCGAATATATATCCGTTCACGCGCGTTACGGCGGAAAACGCACAATTATGCTGCCTGACAATTACGCGGTTTATGATGTATTCAATCACAAAACGATATCGCTTGATGCCAATTACTTCACCTTTGAGCTTGGAAACAACTCAACTGCCCTGTTTAGACTGACACGAAAGAACACGGTGACGGCGAGAGTTTACGTCAACGGCAAAGGCGGCTCTGTTTCTCCCTCAGGACTTATAGAGCTGGCGCAGGGAGGCAGTATTTCGGTTAATCTTGCACCGGACAGCGGATATCGCGTTAAATCCCTTTTCATTAACGGCGAAAAGCAGAGCGAAATCCCTCCTATTCTAAATCTGAGCGGAATTTACGATAATACCGATATCACCGTTACATTTGAGAAAATTCCGTCAACCGACCGTTCAAACGGCGGTGACGACAGCAACGGAAGCTCCGGAAATAATACCGACCGCAACAATTCGGGCGGCAGCATTTCAGAGGACGGCAAGGACGGCGATAAAGCTCCGGAAAAGAGCGATGGAAAGAAACAGCAGATAATCGAAAAGAATACCCGGCGCGTTTCGACCACAACTCTCAACTGGCCGCTTATTATCGCCGCGGGAGCAGCCGCGTTTATTGCGGTTATTGCCGTAATTGTTCTTTTAATACTGCTTTTAAGCCGGAAATCGGTAATTATTATGAGCGGAAACAAGCGACTCGGCGGTTTGAATCCAAAAAACGGAAACGCAGCGCTTGATAAAATAGCCGCTAAGCACAGCATTTCGGATGCAACTGCTGTTATTAAAAAAAGATATGTTAAATCTCATAATAACGAAGCTCTGAGCTTTAAGCTGAAAGGCATTGAGATTACCGAAATTACACTTTCAGGCGACGATGCAATAAACGTTTCTCTGAAGAAATAAGCCGGATAAAAAAATACGGGTGAACTATGTGTTCACCCGTATTTTTATTAACTGAAGCTTATGCTACTCTTCTTTTAAGGATTGCCAAAGCGCCTAATGCTCCGACTGCCGCAAAAAGAACCGCAAAGTATACTTCGGCTGTTCTGCATCCGGTCTGAGGGCTCTTGGTCTGATTATTTTCCTCAGTCTTGGTTGTAGGAGGAGTCACAATGGGATCCGGGTCCTTAGCCTTATTATAGCTGTTTACAAACGCAGCCGCCTCAACCCGCTCGCCTAATTCAAAGCCTTCTCCGTTTCCTTCAACTACCGGGTGTATATCAACCGATACCTGACTGTCGTTATCGCCGCTGCTAATTATATCAAATCTGTAAAGCATAATATGATATTTGCTTGAGGAATAGGTCCAGCCGTCAGCCTTTTCATCAACCTGGGAAATAAATGCGCCGCTGTCAGACAATCTGACCCAATGAGAGGACGGGATAGTAAATTTAAACTCACCGGTAAATTTTCCGACTCCGTTTGTTTCAACAGTATCATTGATTATTCTGATGAAATTATTTTCGACAATGCTTGAATCCGCAAACTGAATTTTAAACGTCTGCTTGCCGGGAGCTTTCTCACCGGTCTGCTTTGTTTCGATAACAACCGGGATTGTATAGGTTAAAGGATAATAGTCCGAGTTCATCCATTCCGCAGGCTGGGCATTGCTGTAATTTTCTTCTTCATCGCCATAGTTCAAAATCTTAACAACACCGTTTACTATTTTAAAATACCTTTCATTCTCGCGGTAAAACGTATATCTTTCGGGCGCGCTTTTCTGAACAATTTTGAAAGTACCGTTTTCGGGGAGATTGCTGAAGGTTGATATTCCGTCCTGTCCGCTGAGAGTAGAAGAAAAATTTGTTCCCTCGCTGTCACCGGTACCTATCATTTCAAATAATGCGCCGGCAACCGGGTTTTCATCCTCATCTACCGCCTTGACGGCAATAGAAACATCAGCCGCGGCAAACGCCGGAAATACCGCTCCTATTATCAGCAATCCGCTGATAACCGCACCGAGCAAGCGCAAGGGGAATTTTTTTAAGCCTTTCATTACATAACCTCTCCTTGTTTTTAATTATTGGTATTTATACCATAATTGTATTATACAGGATTATTATGTCAAAATCAACATTAAGTTTAGCAGCATAAAAATTTCTTAAAGCTCTTAAAAAATTGCATAATTCGACTGTTTACTTTAAATTAAAGATATAGTATAATATATGCGGTGATTTATATGAAGAAATTTATTTGTATCGGATTGTCGCTGATTTTTTCCTTTTCGCTCTGTGCCTGTAAAAACGGCACAAAAGACACGGCGGAAAGCAGCACTCCATCCTCGGCTGCCGCAGCCGCTGTTTCTGACGTTATCAGCGAAAGTCCGTCGTCTGCCGTTTCCGAAACGCCGTCCTCAGAGCCGGAGACGCCTGAAGTTCAGCCGACGGTGCATGTAACCGGTATTTCATTAAGCGCATATGAAAAAACGCTTAATGTCGGACAAAGGTTTATGCCTATCGTTACAATGCAGCCATCAAACGCCACCGATAAAGGCGAAATCTGGGTTTCGGACAATACGAACATAGCAAAGGTAAACCGATACGGAAATATAACAGCGCTTGCCGAAGGGCAATGCAATGTAACCGTAACCTCTGCTGACAACAGCAGCGTTTCCGCGGTTTTTAATCTGACTGTAACCGCTCCGCCCCCGGCGCCTCCAGAAGCTCAGCCCACATATATAAACGGAGTTCTGATTGTCAACAAATCGTATCCTCTGCCAAAGGGCTATACAAATCAGACCAATCCTCAGGCAACCGCCGAAGCGCAGAACGCGCTCAACGCAATGTTCGCAGCAGCGGCAAATGAGGGACATACAAATATGCGCATCAGTTCGGGCTATCGCAGCTACGCAACTCAAAGCACGCTGTATAACAGATACGTAAAGCGCGACGGACAAGCCGCTGCCGACCGCTATTCAGCCAGACCCGGATATTCCGAGCATCAGACCGGGCTTGCGTTTGATATCATTAAGGCGGGTATGACGAGCGACCCGGCTACTCTGAGCAGCTGGAGCTGGCTCGCCGAGAACGCTCACAATTACGGGTTTATACTGCGCTATCCGGAGGGCAAGGAAAGCGTTACCGGGTATCAGAGCGAGCCGTGGCATTACAGATATGTCGGAATTGAGCTTGCACAGAAGGTACACGCATCGGGGCTTACTTTAGAGGAATATTTCGGTATAACCTCGGTATATGCGCAATAATAGCTATTAAAAAAAGCTGCCGCAAGCAACTGCGGCAGCTTTTTTATGCCAAATTTCATACCAAATTTGTATATCCCATTAAATATTCATCGACCTTACGGGCGGCGTTTCTACCCTCGGAAACAGCCCACACAACCAACGACTGTCCGCGCCGCATATCCCCCGCCGCGAACACTCCAGGAACGCTCGTTGCATAGCTTTCCGCCGCAACGTTTCCGCGCGCATCTCTTTCGACACCGAATTGATCGGGTACAAGGTCGCGCGGACCTAAAAATCCCGCCGCAATAAGCAAAAGCTCGCAAGGAACCTCTCGTTCGCTGCCGGAAATCGGTTTCATAACGGTTCTTCCGGTCTTTTTATCCCTTTCAGGCTTGAGAGAGACGAGCTTAACGCTCCTTAGAGCGCCGTTTTCATCGGAAATCAATCCGGAAACGGTTGTACACCATTCGCGCGGCTCTTTCCCGAAAACGGCTATTGCCTCCTGCTGACCGTAGTCTGTTTTTAAAACGCGCGGCCATTCCGGCCAGGGATTGTTTTCCGTCCGCTGTTCGGGTGGCTTGGGCATCATTTCAAGCTGCAATACCGATTTACAGCCGTGGCGTATACAGGTTCCCACGCAGTCGTTGCCGGTATCTCCACCGCCTACGATAACGACGTTTTTGCCCTTAGCCGAAATAAATCCTCCGGAAAGTCCGTTATCAAGCAGCGCCTTGGTTGTTGATTTAAGAAAATCAACCGCAAAATAAACTCCGTCGGTTTCGCGGTTTTCAAGCTTCAAATCACGAGGTTTTCCTGCTCCGCAGCAAAGGACAACTGCGTCGAACCGTTTTTTCAGTTCCTCCGCAGAGATATCCTTTCCGATTTCAACGCCGCACCGGAACTCAACGCCCTCTTTTTTCATCAGCTCAACCCGGCGGAATACCACCTGTTTATCAAGCTTCATATTCGGTATACCGTACATAAGGAGACCGCCCGGACGGTCATCCTTTTCAAACACCGTTACCGAATGACCTCTGCGGTTAAGGCGGTCGGCGCAGGCAAGACCTGCCGGGCCGGAACCTACTATTGCAACCGTTTTTCCGGTTCTGACCTCAGGCGGCTGAGGCTTTACAAGTCCGTTTCTGAAACCATGCTCAATAATTGCAAGCTCGTTATCCCGAACCGTTACGGGACTGCCGTAAAGTCCGCAGGAGCAAGCCGCCTCGCAGAGAGCCGGACAGACGCGCCCGGTAAATTCCGGAAAGCTTGAGGTTTTCGTCAGTCTCGACAGGGCGTGTTCCCAATTACCATTATATATCTGGTCATTCCATTCGGGTATCAGGTTATGCAGCGGACATCCTGAAACCGCGCCTGAAAGCTTCATTGCCGACTGGCAAAAAGGGACGCCGCAGTTCATACATCTTGCCGCCTGCAATCGGCGTTCTTTTTTTGTTACAGAGGTATGAAATTCATTAAAGCTTTTTATTCGCTCCTCCGGCTTTGAGGTATTATTATCCCGCCGGTCAAACTCTATAAATCCTGTCGGTTTTCCCATTTTAATCACTCCTTCTGAACGGCATAAAAAGCCTCAAGTTCCGCCTCACTGCGGCTGAGACCCTTTTCCTCAAAGCGGCTTATTGCGGCAAGCATTTTTGCATAATCGTTAGGCATTATCTTTTTAAACAGCGGCAGATACTCCTCAAAATCGGCAAGAATACGCTTTGCCTTTTCCGAGCCTGTCTGCTCGGCGTGACGTTCAATAAGACCGCGCAGTTCCTCAATATCGTGCTTTTCGGTAACGTCGCTCATAGTAACAAGAGCCTTATTAAGCCTTAAATAGAAGTTATGGCGCTCGTCAAGAACATATGCGATACCGCCGCTCATACCTGCTGCAAAATTCTTTCCGGTATTACCCAGAACAACTACTCTGCCGCCGGTCATATATTCGCAGCCATGGTCGCCGACTCCCTCAACAACCGCCGTTGCTCCGGAGTTTCTGACGCAGAACCGCTCGCCGGCGATACCGTTTACATACGCCTCGCCGCTTGTTGCGCCGTACAGCGCAACATTTCCTATAATAATGTTTTCCTCTGCCTTATATCCGCGCTTTTCGGGAGGAACAACAATCAGCTTGCCGCCCGAAAGTCCTTTTCCGAAATAATCGTTGCTGTCGCCGGTCAGGCGGAGAGTAAGACCGCGGGGAATAAATGCTCCGAAGGACTGACCGCCGCCGCCGTGACATTCAACCGTAAACGTATCCTCAGGGAAGCCGTCGCGGGAATGTCTCGTTATTTCAGAGCCGAACAGCGTGCCGACCGTGCGGTTGACGCTTGAAATATCAACCGAAACAGTTTTTTTGCTGCCGTTTTTAAGCGCTCTTTTAAATGCCGGAATTATCTCGGTTTCGTCAACCGTTTTTTCAAGCTCAAAATCGTATGCGGCAGACGGATTATAATGCTTTTCGTTTTGCGGAATACCCGGTTCGCTGAAAAGAATCTGCGACAAATCCGCCATTGCGGCGCGGCGGGTAACGGTATGCTCGCGAACCTTTATGAGGTCGGTTCTGCCTACAAGGTCGTCCAGCTTTCTTATTCCGAGCGACGCCATAATTTCGCGCAGCTCCTCGGCAATATAAAGCATAAAATTCATAACATATTCCGGTTTTCCGCAGAAACGCTTTCTCAGCTCCGGATTTTGCGTTGCAACTCCGCACGGGCAGGTATCAAGATTGCAGACCCTCATCATAATGCAGCCCATTGTTACAAGCGGTGCGGTTGCAAATCCAAATTCCTCAGCGCCTAAAATTGCGGCTATTGCGACATCTCTGCCGCTCATAAGCTTGCCGTCCGTTTCAAGGCGGACGCGTGTACGCAGTCCGTTCTGAATAAGTGTCTGATGCGCCTCGGCAAGACCCAATTCCCAGGGAAGTCCGGCATTATGAATAGAGCTTTGCGGAGCGGCGCCCGTGCCGCCGTCGTAGCCGGATATAAGAACGACCTGCGCTCCTGCCTTGGCAACGCCTGCGGCAATAGTTCCGACCCCCGCCTCGCTTACCAGCTTTACTGAAATACGTGCGTATTTATTGGCATTTTTAAGGTCGTAAATAAGCTGCGCCAAATCCTCGATTGAATAGATATCGTGATGCGGAGGCGGAGATATAAGCGATACTCCCGGCGTTGAATAGCGAGTCTGAGCAATCCAGGGATAAACCTTTTTGCCCGGAAGATGTCCTCCCTCGCCCGGCTTTGCGCCCTGAGCCATTTTTATCTGAATTTCATCGGCGGAAACCAGATATTCATCGGTTACTCCGAACCTGCCGGACGCCACCTGCTTTATAGCGCTGCCGCGTTCGGTTCCGAGCCTTTCGGGACGCTCTCCGCCCTCGCCGGAATTTGATTTTCCGCCGAGACGGTTCATAGCTATTGCCATACATTCATGCGCTTCCTGAGAAATCGAGCCGTATGACATAGCGCCGGTTTTAAATCTTTTAACAATCTCGCTCGCCGGCTCAACCTCGCTTATATCAACAGGTGTAACGCCGCTGCGGTCGAAATCAAGCAGACCGCGAAGAGTATGGGGACGGCGTTCGTCGTCCACCATAGCAGTATATTCCTTGAAACGCTCATAAGAGCCGCGCTGCGTTGCTTCGCGCAAGGCTATAATAGTTTCGGGATTATAGAGATGATCCTCCTTATCATTTCCCGAACGCAGCTTATGAGCGCCTACCGAGTCAAGAGTTGTATCAACTCCGAGTCCGAGAGGGTCAAAGGCATGACTGTGACGGTATTCAACGCCCTCACCTATTTCCTCAAGTCCTATTCCTCCGACGCGGCTTACGGTATTGGTGAAATACTTATCTATTACCGACTGTTTGATACCGATAGCCTCAAATATCTGCGAGGACTGATACGATTGCAGGGTTGAAATTCCCATCTTTGATGCAATTTTTACTATGCCGTGAAGAATTGCGGAATTATAATCGTGAATAGCGGTATGGTAGTCCTTATCAAGCAGCTTGCTGTCAATAAGCTCGGTTATACATTCCTCTGCAAGATACGGATTGATAGCCCGCGCGCCGTAGCCCAAAAGGGTTGCAAAATGGTGAACATCGCGCGGCTCGGCGCTTTCGAGTATAACCGAAACGGCAGTACGTTTTTTGGTGCGGATTAAATACTGCTCCAGCGCGGAAACAGCAAGCAGGGACGGAATTGCGATGTGGTTTTCGTCAACTCCCCTATCCGAAAGAATTATTATATTCGAGCCGGTTCTCCATGCGCGGTCGCAATCGACAAACATTCTGTCTATCGCGCGGTCAAGCGGAGTATTTTTATAGTAGAGCAGCGAAACGGTCTCAACCTTGAAGCCGGGACGATTTATAGCCTTTATCTTCATCAGCTCGGCGCTGGTTATTATCGGATTTGGAATTTCAAGCACACGGCAGTTTAAAGCCTGCTCGCGGAGAAGATTTCCGTCCGAGCCGATATAAACGCTCGTATCGGTTACGATTTCCTCGCGGATAGCGTCAATCGGAGGATTGGTTACCTGAGCGAACAGCTGCTTGAAATAATTGAACAGCGGCTGATGCTTTTCGGAAAGCATTGCGAGCGGAATATCGGTTCCCATTGCCGCCGTTGCCTCAGCGCCGTTTTTCGCCATCGGCAAAATCGCGCTGTTGATATCCTCATAGGTATATCCGAACGCCTTATACAGTCTGTCGCGGGTTTTCTGGTCATAATGCTCAAGACGTTTATTAGGCATTTCGAGCTCATCAAGCTGAACAAGATTCTGGTCTAACCACTCGCCGTAGGGGCTGCGGCGTGCATAATGATTTTTACATTCCTCATCCGAAACAATTCTGCCCTTAACTGTATCGACAAGCAACATTTTTCCGGGCTCCAAGCGGCTCTTTTTAACTATATGCTCCGGCGGAATATCCAAAACGCCGACCTCGCTTGAGAGTACGAGCATACGGTTATCCGTAACATAATATCTCGACGGTCTCAGACCGTTGCGGTCAAGCACAGCCCCGACGGTATCGCCGTCAGAAAACAGAATGGCTGCCGGACCGTCCCAAGGCTCCATCATAGTTGAATAATAATGGTAGAAGTCCCGCTTTTCACGTGAGATTTCCTTTGCTCCGCGCCAAGGCTCCGGAATTGTCGCCATAACCGCAAGCGGCAGCTCCATTCCGTTCATAACGAGAAATTCCAACGTATTATCAAGCATTGCGGAATCCGAGCCGGTAACATTGACGACAGGGAGAATTTTATCGATATCCTCCTGCATAACCGGGCTTTCCATAGTTTCCTCGCGCGCGAGCATTCTGTCCACATTGCCGCGGATAGTATTGATTTCGCCGTTATGAAGAATAAAGCGGTTGGGGTGGGCGCGTTCCCAGCTCGGAGTAGTATTGGTTGAAAAGCGGGAATGAACCATAGCTATTGCGCTTTCAAAATCAGGGTCGAGCAGGTCGAGATAGAAACGGCGCAGCTGACCGACAAGGAACATTCCTTTATAAACTATTGTACGCGAGGAAAGAGAAGCAACATAGGTGTTATCGTTGCTCTGTTCAAATACGCGGCGGATAACATAAAGCCTGCGGTCAAATTCAATTCCTCTCTTAACACCGCGCGGGCGCTCCATAAAGCACTGCATAATATACGGCATACAACTGCGCGCCCTCTCGCCCAAAATATCGCAGTTTACCGGAACCTCTCTCCAGCCTAAAAACTTGACTCCCTCTTTACCGGCAATTATCTCAAGCATTTTCTTTGCCTGATTGCGTTTCAGGGTGTCCTGAGGCAGAAAAAACATTCCGACGCTGTAATCCCTTGCGGCTCCGAGACGGATACCATCCTTTGCCGCAGCCTTAACCATAAATTTATGCGGAATCTGCGTCAATATTCCTACGCCGTCTCCGGTTTCTCCGGAAGCGTCCTTTCCGGCGCGGTGTTCAAGCTTTTCAACTATGGAAAGCGCGTTATCAACAACCGCTGACGAAGCTATGCCGTCAATGCTGACTACTGCGCCGATACCGCAGGCGTCATGCTCAAACTGCTGTCGGTAAAGGCCCTTTTCTGCTTTCACTTTCAATTCCCCCTATGTTAAAATAAAAAAAGCGTCCACTACGGGAATATAGAAAATCCCGATAGTGAACGCCATTGCTCACAAAGCTATAAAATTTATTGTCATTATATCACAGTTATTCGATTTTGTCAAATATTTTATTTTCAGTGTACTTCAAGGCAATTTATTCCGCAGTTCCACAGAACCGTTAAGTATCCGTTTTTAACGCTGATTTCCGCCCGTTTGCCGATAAATTCATTACTTGTTCCGAGAGGAAAATCGGAAAGCAGTTCGGCGTTTTCCAGCGGATAGAACAAGCCCTTCAAGGTTACTCCCTCTGCCTTTCCGGCAAGAGCAAAAACCGAAATATACCCTTCGGCATTTTCGGCAAAGCTCAGGTTGCCGTTTTTAATAACCGCTGCGCACTGTTTTCCGACGATTACACCCCTGCCACCGTTATCCGCAATAAAATGCAGGGTTTGGAGATTGGCAAGAGTGTGGTCAAGGCGACCGCCGGTGCAGCCGTAAAGATAAAACGTATCGCAGCCGCAGGAAAGTGCGGTGCGAACGGCAAGCATAGTATCGGTGTCGTCCTTCTGAACGGGATGTCGGATGATACGCATATTTTCGGGCGGCTCTCCGAGAGAATCAAAATCTCCTACGACGATATCCGGGGTCACTCCGAGAGCGGATGCAAGCAAAAAGCCCTTATCCGCTGCAATATTCATATCTGCGCGGCGGACATCGGCAGAAGTACAGTCCTGTTCGCCTGCCGAGAAAATATTACATATTTTCATTTTCACATTCACCGTATCGCCGGACAATTTCCTTGAAATATTCCTCGGTTTCGGCAAAGCATTTTTCCATTTCCCCGCTCTTTTCCGAAAGCTCGCAATCCGACACGGCTATTTCAAATATCTTCAATTTTGCCGCCTCGGTTCTTCCGAGAATGAGATTAACAAGCTCTTTATTATCGGCTTTTCCGCCGGGAGTAAGCTTATTTGCGAACACGGCGGAGCTAATCACTAATTTTCCTATTGCGGCAGCGCCGATTTTTAATTCATCAGGCAGTTTGCTGTTACCCACAGTCTCGGCTTTCGGCTCCTCAGACGGCTTTTCCGAATATTCCTCCGCCTTTGATACCGGCAATTCCCGAACGACGGAACAAGGCTTTTCGGTAGAAACTTTATTTTCATTAAAGGAGCATCGCTCAAGCTCCTCCTTTAATCTCTTATTTTCCTCGTTGACCCTATGCAGCTGGGCGGTCAGCGAATTGCAGCGGTCGATAAGCTCACGGTTAGTCAATTTTCTCACTCCCAGAACGGTTTTCAATCTCAGACGATTTACGCCGGCGCTTGACTGAATAAAGAATAATACTGAAAATTATAATAAAAAGCAGTGCGCCGCAGCTATCTATCATAACATCGCGCAGCTCTCCGCTCCTGCCCGCTATAAAGGTCTGATGCCATTCATCGCAGGCGGCATAGGCTGCGCATATAAAAAATGCGATTGCACACCTTACGGAATAGCGCAGGCGGCGGTAGCTTATAACCGAAAGCAGCGCAAAAACGCCTAAAAGACCGTATATAGTAAAATGCGCAAGCTTACGGATTATAAATGATGCTTCCGAAACAATTTCCTGCTGACTCAAATCGTTCATATTATTAAACGGAGGATACAGAAACGAAAACAGCAGCTTTGAAAAGCCGCCGCTTGTTTGCGAAGAAACAGCGGCGGTTTCGTTGGAAAGAGCAAAAATCAATATCATCCAGCCGAGCAGCAACCCGGCTGAGACAAACCTGAATATCCTAAGCCTCATATATCAGCTAAGATACTTATATGGGTTCGTATGAACCTTATTCTCACGAACCTCGAAATGCAGATGATAACCGCCGCCGGAACCGAATACGCGTCCGGTATTTCCGACATAACCGATAACCTGACCCTGCTGAACCTGCTGACCGGGGCTTACGGCAATACGCATCATATGGGCATAGAGCGTTTGAATATATTTACCGTTTACCGTTCCGTGATCCAAAATAACGTAATTTCCGTAGCTCGCCATACCGCTCGTACCGTTTGCTTTAGTCCAGCCGCCGTTTGCGGCACTTACAACTCCGGTTGCGGAGGCGCGTACCTCTTTTCCTGCTATTCCTCCCGCGGAAATATCAAGTCCCCAATGGCTGCTGCCCTTATAACCCTGAGAAAGATTGCGTGTATAAGGCACAGGCCATTTAAAGCCGTTCCCGTCATAAACAATATTCAAATTAGGTCTCATACTCGCAAACAGCGCATTTAATGCATTCTGAGCGGATTTTATCTGCGCTTCAACGCTGTTGTTTTCATTTGTCAGCTGTTTTGTATCTGCGGAAATTGAGTTAATAACCGCGTTGACCTCATTTTGCTGAGACTGGAGCTCCTTTTGCTTTGCAACAACGGTATTTTTTATTTCAACCTGCGAATTAAGCAGCTTTTCATTTTCCGCTTTCTTTGCTTCAAGCTCTTTAACCGCAGCAACGATATCATCTATTATCGCTTTGTCGTGCGAAGAAACGGAATCCATAAGCTGCTCAAGCTGCAAATATTCGGAGAAATCCTGAGCGCCGAGCAAAATCTGCGCCGAGCTTGAGCTGTTGCTCATATAAATGGCGCGGAGACGTTTCTTGAAGGTTTCCTTTGTGTCGGCTATTTCATGATTTTTCTTATCGATATCCGCCTTATTTTGCGCAATCTGCGCATTTATACGGTTCATTTCCGCATTGCAGGCGTCAATCTGCTGCTGGGTGTTGTTAATCTTCGACTGAATAGCGTTTGCTATTGCCTGCTGGCTTGCATTTTTGGCTTTAAGCTCTTTAATTTCCTTTTCTATCTGCTGAGATCTCGATTCAAGCTGTGAAATCTTATCGCGCAGCTGCTGCTCCTGAGAAGCTCCGGACGCCGAGAATGTGCAGACGGAAAGCGCCGTAATAATGCAAACCATAAGAACTGATACAATTTTTTTAGAGCGTTTCATTATAAGAATACTGCCTTTCTTAAATTGCCGCAAATTCACTACCCTCTTTACGAAGGTATTTACTTATCATAATGATACTTCCGAGCATACCGGCGCCTATGCCGATTGCCATAAATATACCGAGTAACGGCAGAGCCATTTTGCCGAACGGAATGACCGTTGTTGTTCCAAGCATCGCCGCTATCGACTCGGTTCCTACCCTATAAATGAAATACAGAAGTCCCTCAGACAGCAAAGCCGATGCTATGCCTATAACCATTCCTTCTACCATAAACGGAACTCGGATAAATGCGTCGGTCGCTCCTACGGCTTTCATAATGCTTATTTGGAGCTTACGGCTGTACATAGTAACGCGGATGGTATTTGAAACAATCATAAGGGAAATTACAAGCAAAATCGCAATTATCCAAAATCCGGCAACGGTTATTCCCTTTTTAAGGCTTGTTATCTTCTCGGCTAAATTATCATAGCTTCTGACAATATCAACGCCGGATATGCTTTTGATTTTTTCAACGGTCGCGTTAAACTCGGACATATCGTTCATAGTAACGCGCGCCGCAGCTGAAAGGGGGTTTCCGTAATCCTCATTCAAAAAGGAAAAATAATCCTGCTTGCCGTCAAGCATAGAGTCGGTAACCTCTTTAAGCCCCTCCTCGCTTGAAACAAACTCAACCGACGCAACATTCGGCAGCTTGGAAATTTCATCGCAGAGCGCCTTTGCCTCGTCCTCATTATGAATAACATAATCGGAAGAAACGATACCGTTCTGGTCGGGCGTTTCAGTTGGCTGTTCTCCCTCGCCGCTCTGTTTGGCAGACGGGTCTGCCGACGGCTCGGCGGAGGACTCAGCCGAGGAGTTATCAGCTTCCTTTTTCTCATAAAGCGCCCAGTTATAATCCTTCATATAGACCATAACGACGTTCTGCTGCTCCAGTCTGCCCAAAGCAAGGCTTATATTTTCGGAAAATACAAGGGCTAAGCCTATTAAAATCATACACGCCATAAGAACACCTACGGATGCAAAGGTCATAAGACGGTTTACCCAGG
This sequence comes from uncultured Eubacteriales bacterium, assembly GCA_934477125.1. Lineage (GTDB taxonomy): Bacteria > Bacillota > Clostridia > Oscillospirales > Acutalibacteraceae > UBA737. The sequence continues at coordinate 203,402 of CAKSOL010000005.1, forward strand.
TGTTTTTAAAGCCCTCTCCCGCAAGATAACGAACGCTTGCCAGCTTCATTGAAAGTCACCTCCGGCGTTATCGGCGACTATTCTGCCGCCGTCAAGCATAATAACACGGTGGTGAAAATCCCTTACGAGATTATGGTCGTGAGTAACCATAAGCACGGTTGTTCCGCGTTTATTTATTTCGGTTAAAAGGGAAACTATTTCATAGGACATATTCGGGTCAACATTTCCGGTAGGCTCGTCCGCAATAATAAGATGCGGAGAATTTACAAGCGCGCGGGCAAGACCGACTCTCTGCTGCTCTCCGCCGGAAAGCTCCATAGGCATTGAACGCGCCTTATGACCGAGCCCGACCTTTGAAAGCGCCTTAGTTACCTCTCTGCGCACCTGATTGCCGGAGGCTCCGACAACGTGCATCGCAAAGGCGACATTCTGATAGACGTTCATAGTCGGTATCAGGCGGAAATCCTGAAAAACTATTCCCATTGTTCTCCTGAGCATCGGCACCTGCTTACGCTTCATTTTCATAAGGTCAAAGCCGTTTACGGTTATTTTACCGGTATTGGCTTTTTCCTCGCGCATAATCAGCTTCATAAAGGTGCTTTTTCCGGCGCCGGAGGAGCCGACGATAAAAACAAACTCACCGCTGTTTATACGGATATTAACGTCCTCAAGAGCGTGAGTTCCCGTAACATATGTTTTAGACACGCCGCGGAACTCTATAACCGGAGTCTCCGCAGCGCTTATAATAGAATTTTCCATAGGTTAGAAAAGCTGCTTTCTTATCAGTATTTAACCGGATTGCTCTTGAGATATTTATTAACCATAAGGGCAATCTTGAAGATTATGGCGTGGTCAAACTCGCGCAGGTCAAGACCGGTTATCTTCTTAATCTTTTCAAGACGGTAAACGAGCGTATTTCTGTGAACAAAAAGCTTACGCGAGGTCTCGGAAACATTAAGGTTGTTTTCAAAGAAACGCTGAATTGTGAACAGGGTTTCCTGATCAAGGCTTTCGATAGAGCCGCGCTTGAAAACCTCCTTTAAGAAGGTTTCGCAAAGGGTCGTCGGCAGCTGATAAATAAGTCTTGCAATTCCGAGACTGTCATAAGACACAATAGTCT